>NZ_BSSX01000009.1:0-493401 GCF_030269205.1 Herbidospora sp. NBRC 101105
AACCCGGAAGTTAAGCCCTCCAGCGCCGATGGTACTGCACCGGGGACGGTGTGGGAGAGTAGGACACCGCCGGACAATCTTTATACCGGAGGCCCCGATCGATGTGATCGGGGCCTTCGACGTTTCAGGGGATGATGCCCGGCCATTCGGCCGGGCTTTCTGCGTTTCCCAGGCCGATTGATGAGGCGTGACTGCGGCTGTTGTTGGCGTGGGTTCGGCCACGTCGGGGGGTGGCCCAGGCCTCACGGCAACCGTTCTCGCGTGGCGGCGGTGATCAGGTTGTCGTTGTTGGCGGAAGGGGTCGTCCACGTCGGCTGGCGTGGTGTTTCGAAGGCAGCCCGGCCACGCGGTCGGGCTTTCGTCGTTTTCGGGGACCGGCCCAGGTCGGCCGGCGTTGTGTTTCCAAGGCAGCCCGGCCATGCGGTCGGGCTTTGTCGTTTTCGGGGACCAGCCGTTGAAACTTGGCCGCGATGGCCAGGCACCCAATCGGGCGGCTTGGTGTTTGGAGATGGCTTTTGTTGTTTACGGGCAAAGTGACTGGATGGCCTGACCGTCATCCGGCTGGTCATGGTCGGCGTGGTCGTGCGGTCGAGGTTGGCACGGACAGAGCGATGTGATCGCCGCTGATGGCCTGGTTATCAGCCCGGCTGCCGGAGCCTTTGGAGCTGGTGGGGGCGGGGTTGTCGAACCAGGCCTGGTCCCAGGGGCGGCCGGGATGTTCGTCGTATGCGGGGCGAGTCATGGCATAGACGCTCAAGGCTCGGCCGCCGCCCAGCCAGAGAGCGTGCGGAAATGTCGTCGGGTCCTTCGTCGTGTGTGAAGAGCCGCTTGTCCTTGAGCTACCTGTGGAAATCCCGGTCCGCTCACCATGTCCCGTTAGGGGCAAAAGGAACGAGGGCCTGCCCAGGCCTGACCCTCGTTCCTCCTCCCGCCGGGACATACTCGCCCCGGCCGAGGTCTGTCCCCCTCGTCAGGCGCGGGCGAGCTTGAGCAGGTGGTGTGCTGCGGTGCCGGCGCCGTCTCTCCGGATCTGTCCAGCCAGCTCCGCCGCATTGCTGGCAATGTCCGGCCACAGCGCCTCACTCAGCGCCACAGTCAGAGACTCGCCCGTCGGCACCCCAGACGGATGCGCGATGCCGACGTTGAGGCGCTGCACCTGCTGCGCCCAGTAGTACTGGTCGTACACCTGAGGCACCACCACCTGGGGCGTGCCGGCCAGCGCGGCCGCCGTGGTCGTCCCGGCGCCCCCGTGGTGGACGACCGCCGCCACGCGAGGGAACAGGGCCTGCTGGTTCACCTCGTCGATCGACAGGACGTCCGGCCCCGGGTCGGTGGGCAGCAGGTCGGCCCAGCCCCGGGAGAGGATCGCCCGCCGTCCGGTCGCCCTGGCCGCCTCGACCATCGCCTCGGCCAGGCCCCGGGGTGCGCGGATGCTGCCGAAGCCGAAGTACACCGGCGGGTCGCCGACGTCCAGGAAGGCCGACAGCTCAGCAGACAGGGGACGGTGGTCGGGGAGGATCCACGCCCCCGTCTCCACGACTCCGCTCCCCGGCTCGGGCCACGGAGCCAGGGTGGGGTCGCTGGCCAGCAGGGGATGGTCGGCGAAGATGTGGCCGCGTACGTCGGAGACGGGCGGCAGGCCCAGTGTGGTGCGGTGGTTGTTGAGGGCGGCTCCGAAGCTGGCCGTGAAGCGGGCGGCGTCTTCGGCCCACAACGCCTGGTTGTCGCCGTCGACGGGCGGGCGGCCGGGGGCGGGGGCCGGGGAGTGGTGGACGGAGGGCAGCACGATCGGGCAGAAGGCCGTGAAGACGTACGGGATCTTCAGGACCTCGGCGACCGAGCGGGCGGCCACCTGGATGGCGGTGGCGGCCACGATGAGGTCGCAGTCCTTCGCGGCCGTCATGACGGTCTCGAACTGGGCCGTCACGGAGGCTTCGGCCAGGCGGCGGAGCTGCTCGGGTGACGGCGGCGTGGCGTTCGGGGGCGGGGTGGCGGCGGTCAGGGTGCGGAGCTCGGGGCCGATCGGGGTGACCGGCAGGCCGAGGCCCTCGATCCAGCCGCGGAAGTCCGGTGGGACGCACAGGTGGGCCTCGTGGCCGAGGGCCCGGAGTTCGGTGGCGAGCGCCACCAACGGCTGCACGTCGCCTCGTGAGCCGATGGTGGACAGCAGTACGCGCATGGGTGTTTTCCCCCTGGAAGTGGTTCGGAGCCACTGATTGTGAGGGGTCACGGGGGTCTTGCGGCAAGCCCGGGCGTCCGCTATAGGTTGAAAGTGGCGGGGAGTATGAGGTGCCCCCGCAGCCTTCGCCTTCGGTGCCCGGTCGGGCATTCCCGCATATGTGGCGCCCTGGTGGGCACGGGTAGTTCCCATGATCCGTGCAATTCGTCCGGGGGATCCGGTTGGTCACGTTCTGTGGTCGGAGTTCGTTGTCCAGTGAATTGATTCGGCGCTCGAATAATCTGTTTAGCGAATGCCGCATTTCCGCCACAATGGTGCTCATCGTCGATCTGGTTATCTGACCTTCCAGCAGGCGGAAGCTCGTCGGGTTACCCTTGAATGGCTGGTCGGTAAACGAATCTACGGTGCAGGCGCGCATGTCACGGGACTACTGACGACCCGCGACAAAGAGAATCCCATGTATAGGCGTGTCGGGTCGCCATAAGAGAATGGTCGGTTAGCGTCCCTTGTGTCGGGACAAACCCGGAAAGGACGAAGCCGATGGGGGCAGTGCGCAAGGTAGCGACATACCTTGGCCTGGGCGGAGCCGAGCAATATTCGGAAGAGCCCTATGGGGAAGAGGAATACGACGACGATTGGATGCCGGCCTCCGAAAGGGCCGCGAAACGCTGGCAGCCGGCGGGCGAACCGTCGCGAATCGTGATGGTACGCCCGAGGAAGTACGACGACGCGCTCACCGTGGGCCGTCACTTCCGCGACGGCCACACGATCGTGATGGACGTCGCGACGATGTCGACCCTGGAGGCGACCAGAATGGTCGACTTCGCGGCCGGCCTCGCCTATGGCTGTGAGGGTCGCATCGAGCGGATCGCCGACAAGGTGTTCCTGCTCACGCCGTCGAACGTCGAAGTGACCACCGCTTAACGGTCACCTCGCGAGCGGGTGGAGAGGCGACGCCGAGGCCTCTCACCACCCACCCCTCGCCGGCCCCTCCGCCGGCCGCACACGTAAGACCGTCCGACACTCAGGGTGTTCCGACCAGCCCCGACCGACCATTTCGACCCGGCTTGCGAAGGGATTCCGCAGGCCGGGTCTCGCATTTCCCGGACTTTCTCCGGAAGATTCGGTATTCCGGGGATATCGCCGCTTATCCGGCGCGTGGCCCGCGTTTCAGCAGTCGTCCCACCTCGGCGACGTCGGCGAGTGCCTGGTCGCGCCGCGTTTTGGCCTCGCGGGCGTATTCGTGCAGGGCCCAGACCGCCGATGTGGCGAGTTCGTGGAGTTCGGCCACCTGTGCGTTCACCAGCGCCAGATCGGCCTTCTCGCGGCCTCGGAAGCGCCACAACAACCACGCCCCCAAAGCGCCTATTCCGACGCCTGCGACCGCCAGGATCATCGAGAACACGAAACCGAGCGTGAAGACGACCAGGCCGCCGAGTGCGGCCAGGTAGCCGGGCATCGGCGAAGGGCGCTTGGGGATGTAGCCCGCCATGATGCGGCGCTCCGCGTCGGCCATCGCCTCGCCGTCGGGGCCGTCGGGGCGCAGAGTGATCGAGTGGCCCAGGATCGGCAGCACCAGCGTCTCGGGCTGCTCTGCGTCGGTGCGGTCGGCGAGGTGGGCCGCCGCGGTGCTGATCGCGGGCGCTGCGACGTGGAGGGCGAGCGCGGCGAGGTAGGGGTCGGCGCCGGGCTTCAGGTCGTCGAGCAGGTGGCCGTTGAGCGAACTCAGCGGACCGTCGGGCTCGGCGGCGCCGACGAGGGCCGACAACACCGCCATCGGCTCGGTGTCGGGCCACACCGCGCGGGTCTGGGGCAGCGCGCCCGTGGGCGGCGGTACGGAGGTGATCTCCTCACACCGGTGCCGGAGCCTGGCCAGCCGGGCCGCGGCCTGCACGGGGCCGCCCAGCGCCGGGATCTGGGCCAGCTCGGGAAAGTCGGCCAGCGACGGCGGGACCACCAGGCCCGGTTCGGCCGGGACGAGCGCCCTCAGCCACACGTCGTCGTCGTGGAGCACCTCGACCGCGTCGAGCTTGCGCAGCACGAAGATCTTCCCGGCCGGGCCGTAGGCCCCCCGGGCGGCGGCCAGCCACAGGGCACGCTGGCCGGCCGTCACCGGGCGCTCGGAGGACAGGTCGCCGAAGGCGGTGCCGAGCCACGAGGCGTGGATGCGGTCGCCGTGGCCGCAGACGGCTAAGGCCAGGCACAGGAACAGCGCCGTCTTGGCGCCGTCGAGCTGAGCCGCCTCGGACAGCGGCTCCATCGCGTCGTCGCCACTGAGGATCAGCACCAACGCGCGCACGGCCGGGGAGAGCCAGTAGCCCGGGACGTCGATCGCCCCGGGCGGTGGCAGTGGTGCGCCTCCGTCGGCGGTGAGGTGGACGAGCAGCGCCTCGGCGTAGCGGTGCAGCTCTGTGGCGTCGGCGCTGCCGGACGACTCCGGCCGGGCTGTTACATCCATGCTCACGCGCTGACTCCCCCACGGCAGGTGGACGTCCGCTTTACGCTCCGCAGACGCTCCCTTGACCGCGCCCACACTAGACCGCCGTGACCTGTTCGTGTTCTGAGGCGCGCCGATCCGTGGATTTCACATCCGCTCGGGCGCCGTGATCCCCAGCAGGTCGAGCCCCTGCAGCAGCACCCGGAGGGTCAGCTGCGACAGCGCGAGCCGGGACTGGCGCTCCTCCTCGGAGTCGGCCTTGAGCACCGGGCAGTTCTCGAAGAAGGTCGTGAACGCGCTGGCCAGGTCGAACAGGTAGGCGCACAGGCGGTGGGGCTCGTTGCGCGCGCCCACTTCGGCGACGACGGGGCCGAAGCCGAGCAGTGCGAGGGCCAGGGCGCGTTCGGCCGGGTGGGTGATGACGATCGGGCCGTAGGAGGCGGCCGGGTCGTATCCGCCGCGCCGGAAGATGGAGCGGATGCGCGCGGTGGCGTACTGGAGGTAGGGGCCGGTGTTGCCGGTCAGGGCGAGCATGCGGTCGAAGTCGAAGACGTATTCGCTGTCGTGGCTCACCGACAGGTCGGCGTACTTGACCGCGCCCATGCCGACGGCGTGGGCGATCTCGGCGCGGGTGGCGTCGTCGTAGTCGCGGTCGGCCAGCACGGCGGCGGCCCTGGTCTCGGCCTCGTCGAGGAGTTCGAGCAGCTTGATGGACTTGCCGGCCCTGGTCTTGAACATCTTGCCGTCGCTGCCGAGCACGCTGCCGATCTGGACGTGTTCGGCCGAGACGTGGTCGGGCAACCAGCCGGCCATCTTCGCCGAGGCGAACAGCATCTGCAGGTGCAGCGACTGGGTGACGCCGATGACGTAGAGGATGCGGTCGGCCTTCAGGTCCTGCACCCGGTAGCGCATGGTGGCCATGTCGGTGGTCGCGTAGCCGTAGCCGCCGTCGGACTTCCTGATCATGAACGGCAGGGGCGCGCCCTCGCGTCCGGTGAAGCCGGGCGGGAAGACGCACAACGCGCCGTCGCTGATCTCGGCGATGCCGCGTTCCTGCAGTTCGTCGCAGACCTGGGCGAGGGCGTGGTTGTACATGCTCTCGCCGGCGATGTCGTCGTCGGTCAGGGTGACGCCGAGCTGGGTGTAGACCTTGTTGAAGTAGCGGACCGTGGCGTCCATGAAGATGCGCCAGAGCCGCATCGTCTCGGGGTCTTCGGCCTGGAGGGTGACCACGCGGGCCCGGGCCCTGCGGTTGAACTTGGGGTCGGCGTCGAACTTGGCGCGGGCGGCCTGGTAGTAGTCGTTGCCGTTGCCGGCCTCGAGCTGCGCGACCGCGGCCTCCTCGCCGATGTCGAGGAGGTGCTCGATGAGCATGCCGAACGGGGTGCCCCAGTCGCCGAGGTGGTTCTGCCTGACGACGCGGTTGCCGAGATGCTCCTGTACGCGGACCAGCGCGTCGCCCACGACGGTGGTGCGCAGGTGGCCGACGTGCATCTCCTTGGCGGCGTTGGGCGCGGAGTAGTCGACCACGACCGTCTTCGACGGGAGCTCGCGGGCCACGCCGAGCCGGTCGTCGGTGAGCATGGCGCCGGCCTCGGCGGCGATCCAGGCGTCGTGGAAGCGCAGGTTGAGGAACCCCGGGCCGCTCACCTCGACGGTGCCGGGCAGGTCGAGGTTGGCGGCGATCTCCTGGGCCACATCTCGCGGCGCGCGTCGGAGTCGCTTGGCCAGGCTCATCGCGACGTTCGCCTGGTAGTCGGCGAACTGGGAGGGCCTGATCAGCGGATCCTCGGCGGCGTATTCCTGGCCGAACGCGGTGGCCAGCGCCTGCTGGACACGCTCGGCGAGCACGAGTTGTGGGTCGGTCATACACAAAGCCTAGCGACGCGCAACCGCCGTCGTCGCCAGGGTTACCGCCGGTCGGAGAACCACAACCGGTGGGACCGGGGAATGGCCGCGATGCGTTCGCCGACCCTGCCGACGACGCCTTCGGCGGCCAGCCGGGCGGCCAGCTCGCACGCGGCCGCGACGCCCTTGGCGCGCGAGGAACCGTGGGCGATCACCACGCAGCCGTTGAGGCCGAGCAGGACCGCGCCGCCGTGCGCCTCGGGGTCGAGGCGCTCGTAGAGGCCGCGCAGGCGGGGACGCTGGAGGAGGCCGCCGATCCGGGCCACGGCGCTGCCGTCGACGGCCTGGCGGAGCTGGCCGAAGGCGTAGCGGACGCTGCCCTCCATGGTCTTGAGCGCCACGTTGCCGGTGAAGCCGTCGGCGACGATGACCTCGACGCGTCCCGACAGCAGGTCGTGCCCTTCGACGTTGCCGGCGAAGTGGATGCCGGGGGCCGTCTCCAGCAGTTCGTGGGCGCGTTTGACGACCTTGTTGCCCTTCTCGGCCTCGGCGCCGATGGTGAGCAGGCCGACGCGGGGGTTGTCGCGGCCGAGGGCGGTGGCGACGTAGGCGACGCCCAGGTGGGCGAACTGGACCAGCATCTCGGGCTTGGCGTCGGCGTTGGCGCCCGCGTCGAGCAGGATCGTCGGGTCGGGGACGGTGGGCAGGGCCACGGCGATGGCGGGGCGGAGCACACCCGGCTGGGTCTTGAGGCGCAGTTTGGCGGTGGCGACGACGCCGCCCGTCGAGCCCGCCGACACGACCGCGGACGCGTCGCCCCGCCTGACGAGGTGGCAGGCCACGGCGATGCTGGAGCGGGGGCGGCGGAGGCTGGCCAGGGCGCCCTCGTCCATGGAGATCGCCTCTTCGGCGCGGACGATGGGGATCTCGGAGGCGGCGCCGTACCGGGACAGGAGGTCGTGGAGCGGGCGGGGCTCGCCGACCAGCACGACCGGGACCCCGAGCTCTCTGACGGCCACGACGGCCCCCGCCACGATCTGTTCTGGCGCGTGGTCGCCGCCCATGGCGTCGAGCGCGACCGGCGACGATACGGCCACAACGCCATCCAATCGATCCGGGAATCTCAGTGAATGGTAGGCGGGGAGGGTTGGTGCGCCGTCCGTCGGCTCGCGCTATCGGCGCAGATTCCAGTCCGACACCTTCCGGGACACGATGACCTTGGAGAACGCGGCGTTGCCCGTCACCCGGATGACCGGGCCGTCGTCCTTCTCGCCGCCCGAGACGATCCGTTTCGCGAAGACCGCGCTGCCGTCGTCGATGACGTTGGCGTTGTCGGGCACCCGGATGATCACCTTGCTGAACGCGGCGCTGATGTCGACGGTGATCTCACGGCCGGGCAGCACCGCGTCGCCCAGGTCGATGATCAGGGCGCCGAACCGGGCCCGGAGGCGGAGGTGGCGGCCGGGCACCCAGCGGCCGTTCTTGATGACCTTGCTGAACGCGGCGGTGATGCTCTTGCGGCCGACGTCGGCCGGGGCGGCGTTCGCGACGGTGGAGGGCAGGTCTTTGGTGATGGGCGCCAGTTCGCCCATGGTGACCGCGCCGTAAGTGGCTTCCAGGCGGTCGGCGTGTTCGGCCGTGGTGAGGCGGCCGGTGGCCAGGCCTTCGGCGATGATCGCCGCGACCCGGTCGCGGTCGGCGTCGGAGGCGCGCTGACCTGGGTCTTCTGTCGTCACATGCCCCAGATTACCCGCATTCGAGATATGTCGCGAGAGGCAAAAATCATGACTACGGCCTTTACCAAATCCTGAATTCGGCTGTCGGGACGGTCCGATACCGGTATAGAGGTCCCCAGACGCCTGACAGGCCTCCTTGGTTTACACGAGATCGGAAAAACTACCGAGAAGGGAAGGCCGAGTGATCTTTAACGAGGGAACCCGCGGCTTCCGGGCATACACGACGAAACATCTCGACGACCTGCTTCGCGAGAAGGCCGGGTTCGGCGAGGAGGCGCGGCTACGGGTGCGCGCGGTGGCGACCGTGCTGCCGTTCCGCACCAACGCCTACGTCGTCGACGAGCTCATCGACTGGTCCGCGGTCCCCGACGACCCGATCTATCGGCTCGTCTTTCCTCAAGAGGACATGCTGCCCGAAGCGGATGTCTCCCGTCTGGCGAACCTCATCAGGATGAACGCCCCGGTCAAGCAGCTGACCGCGGCGGCCAACGAGGTGCGCATGGGCCTCAACCCCCACCCGGCCGGGCAGCTCGACCTGAACGTGCCCAAGATCGGCGACGAGCCGGTGCCCGGTATGCAGCACAAATATCCCGAAACCGTGCTGTTCTTCCCCAAGCAGGGGCAGACCTGCCACGCCTACTGCACCTACTGCTTCCGGTGGGCCCAGTTCATCGGCGAGCCCGACCTGAAGTTCGCCTCCGGCGACGTCGACGCCCTCGTCGGCTACGTCCGCCGCCACCCCGAGGTGACTTCGGTGCTGTTCACCGGCGGCGACCCCATGATCATGGGGGAGCCGGTGCTGCGCCGCTACGTCGAGCCGCTCCTCGACCTGCCGCAGATCGACTCGATCCGCATCGGCACCAAGTCGCTGGCCTACTGGCCCGGCCGGTTCGTCACCGACCCGGACGCCGACGACACGCTCAAGCTGTTCGAGCAGGTGGTCAGGTCGGGCAAGAACCTCGCGTTCATGGCGCACTTCTCGCACCCTCGGGAGCTCGAACCCCAGGCGGTGGGTTCGGCGGTGCGGCGCATCCTGGACACCGGCGCCACGGTCCGGACCCAGGCCCCCCTCATCCGGACGATCAACGACGACGCGGCCACGTGGGCCCACATGTGGCGGCGGCAGAACGCGATGGGCATGGTCCCCTACTACATGTTCGTCGAACGGGACACCGGGCCGCAGGACTACTTCGCGGTGCCGCTCGCCGACGCGTACGAGACCTTCCGAGACGCCTATGCCCAGGTCTCCGGTCTCTGCCGGACGGTCAGGGGCCCCTCGATGTCGGCCACCCCCGGCAAGGTCTGCGTCGACGGCGTGACCGAGATCAACGGGCAGCGGGTGTTCGTGCTGCACTTCATCCAGGCCCGTGACCCCGGCCTGGTCGGCCGTCCCTTCTTCGCGCGCTACGACCCCACGGCCGTCTGGCTGACCGATCTGCGCCCGGCGTTCGCCGACCGGTTCCCGTTCGAGTCGGCGGCTCCGGTCGCGGCCTGACCCCAAGGAGACGGAAAACAATTGCCCCCGGCCCGGGAGCCGCGTTTACCGTGCCTTTCTCCCGGGCCGGATGTGAATTCCCATCATGTGCCGCCAAGTCGGGCGCCCTCCAGCCCTCCGGCGTTGTGACTCCCGGTCACCGGGCCGTTTCGTGTGGTGATAGAAATTCGGCCTAGCCAATCGGCCGGCGCGAACCCGCGCCGGTTACGCGGGGGTTCTCGGTTCCCGTTCCCTGACCTGGGACGGGGCTCAGGAGGCATTTACATGAAGCGCATGATCAAGGCAGCACTCGTCGTCGCGACCTTCGGCGTCGCGGCTATGTTCGCCGCGCCCGCTCAGGCCGCGGACGGCCCGGTCTCGGACCTGCTGGGCGGCATTCCGTTCGTCGGGCAGCTCCCGGCCCTCCCGGGCGCCGACCTCGCCGCCGTCACCGGCGCCGTGCCGCCGGCCGCCGCCCCTGTCGCGGGCTGGACCCAGGCGGTGCGGGCCACCCCGATGAGCGCGAGCAGCAACGACGTCTCGACCCAGCTCGCTCCCACGCTGGACGCCGTCACCGACGCCGCGGGCCAGGTCACCAGTGGCGCCAACCACATCAGCGGCGCCAGCAAGGACCTGACCGGTTCGGCCACCCAGGTGAGCAAGGCCGCCCAGAACCTGTCGGGCGCGGTCAGGAACATCGTCTCCGGCACCCGCTAAGTGCCTTTCGGACACGTTGGCGTGGCCAAGTCAACGTTTCCGTGCCTCTGACACATGAGAACGGCCGGCGCCTTCGGGAGGCGCCGGCCGTTCTCAGTTTGCCCAGGGGCGCACCGACGTGCGCCTGGCGATCTGTGCCTGCAGTCTGGCCATCTGCCAGTGCAGTTCGATGAGCTGCTCGGTCAGCAGGGCAGGTGAAAGTTCAGACGGGTCTTCGTCGGCCAGATGATCGATGGCCGTCACCAGCTCACTCATCCCGCCCTCCCATGGCATCGGCGTTCCTTAGATCGAATCCCCGTTCGAATCATAGTGGAACACTGGCCGCAGCGGCATCAGCTTTCGTACACGGGTGCGATGAATCCGCGCGCGAGGGTGTGGGCGGTGATGTTGAAGCCCACCACGGCCGGGTTGGCGTCGGGGTCGACGCCGAGCTTGTCGGTGTCGAGGGCGTGCACGGCGAACAGGTAGCGGTGCGGCAGCCCGGGGGGAGGGGCGGCGCCGCCGTACTCCTTGATGCCGTAGTCGTTCCTGGTGTGGACGGCCCCCTCCGGCAGCCCCGCGAAGTCGGGGCCGTTGCCGGCGCCCTCGGGGAGCTCGGTGACCGACGCCGGGATGTCGAACACGAGCCAGTGCCAGAAGCCGCTGCCGGTGGGCGCGTCGGGGTCGAAGCACGTGACCGCGTAGCTCTGGGTGCCCTCGGGCGCGCCCGACCACGTCAGGTGCGGGGAGACGTTCTCACCGGTGAAGCCCCAGTCGTTGAAGACGTGGCGGCCGGGCAGCGTCGCACCGTCGGAGAGCCCGGGGGACTCGACGGTGAGCGCCGGGACCTCCGGCAGGTGGTCGTAGGGAATGGGTGCTGGCGTCGGCATGGCGCACTCCGCTCGGGATAGGTCGCGATCTTCCTGCGGGCCTATCCTCTACCACTCACGCCTTGTTGTAGGCGCCGATCACCTCGGTCGGGTCGCCGTCCATCTTGATCTTGCCTTTGTGCAGCCAGATGACGCGGTTGCAGGTCTCCTCGATGACGTCGAGGTTGTGGGCGACCAGGAAGACGGTGCCGGCCGACTCGCGCATCTGCATGATGCGCTTCTGGGAGCGCTTGCGGAACTCGCGGTCGCCGGTGGCCAGCGCCTCGTCGATCAGCAGCACGTCGTGGACCTTCGCCGACGCGATGGCGAACCGCAGACGGGCGCCCATGCCCGACGAGTAGGTGGACATGGGGAACTGGACGAACTCCCCGATGCCGGAGAAGTCGACGATCTCGTCGTACTTGGCACGGACCTCCGAGGGGGTCATGCCCATCGCGTAGCAGCCCAGGGTGATGTTGCGCTCGCCCGTGAGCTCCTTCATCAGGGCGGCGTTCACGCCCAGGAGCGAAGGCTGGCCGTCGGTGTAGACCGCGCCGGAGTGGGGCGGCAGCAGCCCGGCGATGGCGCGCAGCAGGGTCGACTTGCCCGAGCCGTTGCGGCCGATGATGCCGATCGCGTCGCCGTGGCGGGCCACGAAGGAGACGCCCTTCACGGCGTGGACCTCGCGCATCTGCGGGCGGCCCTGGCGCTTGACCAGTCGCAGCAGGGCGGTGGCGGCGTTGCCCTTCTCCTCGGCCGAGGTCGCGCCGTAGACCTTGTAGACGATGTGGAGGTCGTCGACGATGACGGTCGGAGTGCCGGTGGCCGACGACTTCCTGGTCGCCTCCTGCTCTTCGGCGGTCAACGGCCACACCCTTTCCATTGCCATCGGCTTCGCCTCAGCCACGTCCGTACCTCTCTTCGGCGCGCCAGAAGTACCAGAATCCGATGACAAGGGCGAACACGGCCCAGAATATGGCAGTCGTCCAGGCCCACTGGGGCGGGGTGTGGCTTTCGATGAGCAGGTCACGCATGAGCTCGATGTAGGCCGCGGCCGGGTTGAGCTCCATGATGTACTGCACGAACGCCAGCGACTCGGGCAGGTCGGCGACCCGGTCGGGGATGCTGAAGAAGACGCCCGAGGCGTAGAGCCAGGTCCGCATGATGAACGGGAGCAGCTGGTTCATGTCGCGGGCGAAGGCGCCCACACGGGCCATGAAGAGGCTGGCCCCGATGTTGAAGGTGAGCTGGAGCAGCAGCGCGACCGGGATGAGCAGCCAGTAGAGGGTGAGCGGCTCGCCGGTGAGGAGCACGATCCCGATGAGCACCAGCATCGACCACAGGAGCTGCTGGAGTTCCTGCACCGCGTAGGCCAGGGGCAGCGCGGCGCGGGGGAAGTGGAGCGCCCGGATCAGCGACAGGTTGTTCGAGATCGACTTGGCGCCGCCGCTGACGGTGCGCTGGGTGAAGGTGAAGATGAAGACGCCGGTGATCAGGAAGGCCGTGTAGTTGGAGATGTCCTTCTTCTGATCGAGGATGACGCCGAACATCAGGTAGTAGACGCCGGCGTTCAGGAGCGGCGTGAGGAGCTGCCAGAGCTGGCCCAGCATCGACTGGCTGTATTTGGAGACGTTGCGCGACGTCGCGTACTTGAGCACGAAGTGCCGGCGGGCCCAGAGCTGCTTCACATAGAAGGGAAGGCTCGGGCGCGCGATCGCGCGACGGAGGCCGTGACGCTTCGCGAGCGCGGCCAGCGATTCCGTCGCTGCGCCGCCCTGCGCGTCCGCGACGGCGGAATCCGGCTGGCTCATGGCAAGGACTCTATTGGATGCTGGTGAACGAGAAGCCTGCGATGGTCATCCGTTGGCTCCTCGTGGGTCGGGTGAAGCCGCCGGTGGCGGGGGCGCCACGGCTTGGTCAAAGGTAGCCCACCAGGTCCTGATATGGGGACAACGCCACGATCGGTACCGCAAAGGTCCTACCGTGGCTTTACCAGTACCGGGACATGTGTACCTTTGTGGGAGTTTTGGAGCCGTTTACGAGGTTTGAGGCGACCTTCTTGGTATGCGTGTGACGCCCGACTGACGCACGTGTGACCGAACTGCAACGCAGCAGAGACAACACTGCGGTGTGTGGTGAGGGATGCTCGCGGACGACTGGCAGGGCGTCAGCTCGTTTGACCGTGTCTGCAAATCCGAGGTCCCCACAAGGGGCCGAGGGGGTGCCGGCCCGGACATCTCGCAGCTCAGCGCCAACGCCCATCCTTTGAGGGAGGATCTACTCACTATGCGCGTATTCAAGGGCGCACAGATCATCGCCGGCACGGCCGTGCTGGCGCTCGGCCTGGCCGCCTGTGGTGGTGGCGAAGAGGCCCCCGGCCCTGCCGCGGGTGGCGAGGGAGCCGCCGCGACCCCGATCACGGTCGAGATCGCCGAACCCCAGCACGAGCTCGTCCCCGGCAACACCGCGGAGACCAGCGGCGCCGAGGTGCTCAACGCCCTGTTCATCGGTCTGGTCAACTACGACGCTGACAAGAAGCCGATCAACCAGATCGCCGAGTCCATCACCTCTGACGACCAGACCACCTGGACGATCAAGCTGAAGGACGGCTACAAGTTCCACGACGGCACCCCGGTCGACGCCCAGAGCTTCGTCGACTCCTGGAACTACACCGCCAACGGCGCCAACGCGTACGAGGCCAACTACTTCATGGGCTCCATCGCCGGCTACGACGAGATGAACCCGGTCGACCCCGACGGCGACGGCCCGCAGGAGGCCCCCGCGGCCACCGCGACCAGCCTCACCGGTCTGAAGGTCGTCGACCCGCTGACCTTCACGGTCGAGCTGAAGAACCCCTTCTCGGGCTTCCCGACCATGCTGGGCTACACCGCCTTCTACCCGATGCCCAAGGCCGCCTTCGGCCCTGACGGCAAGGTGACCGCCGCCTACGGCGAGTCCCCCATCGGCAACGGCCCCTTCAAGATGGCCAAGCCCTGGAAGCGCGGCGTCGACACCACGATCTCGATGGTCCGCAACGACGACTACACCGAGGCCAAGGCCAAGGTCGAGGCCGTCGACTTCAAGATCTACACCGACCTGAACACCGCCTACCGCGACCTGCAGGCCGGCAACCTCGACATCATGGACCAGCTCCCGGCCGAGGTCATCGCCTCCGCCAAGGCCGAGCTGGGCGACCGCTACATCGAGCAGCCCTCCTCGGGCATCGGCTACCTGGGCTTCCCGACCAAGGTCGGCGCCGACTACGCCAAGAGCCCCGAGCTGCGCAAGGCCATCTCGATGGCCATCGACCGCAAGACCATCACCGAGCAGGTCTTCTCCGGCACCCGTGTGCCGGCCGACGACTTCATCTCCCCCGTCGTCGCCGGTTACCGTCAGGGCGCCTGCGGCGAGGCCTGCACCTACGACCCGGTGAAGGCCAAGGAACTGTGGGACTCCAACGGCGGCGCCCAGGCCGGCACCATCGAGCTGGGCTACAACGCCGACGGCGGCCACAAGGAGTGGATCGAGGCCGTCGCCAACAACCTCCGCACCAACCTCGGCGTCAACGTTGAGCCGAAGCCGGTCGAGAAGTTCGCCACCATCCTCGACGACCTGGGCGCGGACAAGTGGAAGGGCCTCTTCCGGATGGCCTGGATCATGGACTACCCGTCGCCGGAGAACTACCTCAAGCCGATCTTCGCGGCCAACGCCAGCTCCAACTACTCGGGCTTCAACAACAAGGAGTTCGAGGAGCTGATCAAGAAGGGTGACTCGGCCGCCACGGTCGAGGAGGGCATCGCCGCCTACCAGGCCGCCGACGACATCCTGCTGAAGGAACTGCCCTACATCCCGGTGTACTTCTACCAGACCAACGCCGCGATCTCCGGCAACGTCAAGAACGTCAAGATCGACCCGTTCGAGCGCATCGAGCTCGTCAACGTCGAGAAGGCCTAAGACGGCATTCATCCCGGGCGGCGGAACCCCTTGAGCCGCCCGGGATGGACCATCACTCTTGGGGGCAGCCCGATTGGTTGCAGTGGGGCTGCCCTTCGTCATGATCGGGAGACCGAATGGGCCGCTACGTTGTCAGGCGCCTGCTCCAGGCGATCCCTGTGTTGCTTGGCACCACGTTTCTCATCTTCACGCTCGTCTACTGGCTCCCCGGTGACCCCATTCAGGCTCTCGCGGGAGACCGGGCGGTCGACCCGGTGTTCCGGGCCACGATGCGTGAGATGTTCCACCTGGACGAACCCCTGGTAGTCCAGTACGGCTACTACATCCAGGGCATCCTGTCCGGCGACTTCGGAACCACCTTCCGAGGGCTGCCGGTCTCGACCATTTTCGAGGGCAAGTTCCAGATCACCCTGAACCTGGCCATGATGGCCCTGGTGATCGAGGCGATCGTCGGCATCGGCCTCGGCCTGATCGCCGCGCTGCGGCGCGGCAAGGCCGCCGACACGGCCATCCTCGCCTTCACGCTGCTGCTGGTGTCGATCCCGACGCTGGTCAGCGGCTTCGTGCTCCAGCTCGTGCTGGGGCTGCAACTCAAGACCTCCACGGGAATCGACTTCTTCCCCGTGGCCGGCACCTCCGAGGGCTGGCGCAGCTACCTGCTGCCGGGCATCGTGCTGGCCGGGACGTCGATCGCGTACCTGACCCGGCTGACCCGGACGAGCCTGATGGAGACGTTGCGGGCCGACTACGTGCGGACCGCCGTCGCCAAGGGCATGCCGCGGCGAAGGGTGCTCGGCAGACACGCCCTGCGCAACTCGCTGATCCCGCTCGTCACCTATCTGGGCGCCGACCTCGGCACCCTGATGAGCGGCGCGGTGATCACCGAGACCATCTTCAACCTGAACGGCATCGGCCGCCAGCTCGTCGACTCGGTCTACCTGTCGGAGAACTCGGTGGTCGTCGGCATCGTGACGGTACTGGTGCTGATCTTCATCGCCGCCAACCTCGTCGTCGACCTCCTGTACGCCGTCCTCGACCCCAGGATCCGCTATGAGTGACACGCTCACCGAGCAGAAGCCCAAATCGGTCAAGCCGCCCAAGCAGAAGAAGCCGGCGAGCCTGTGGTCCGACGCGTGGTACGACCTGCGGCGGAGCAAGGTCTTCATCATCGCCGCCGTCATGATCGCTGTCCTCGTGGTCATGTCGATCATTCCGGGTCTGTTCTCTTCGGTCAACGCATTTGATCCGAGCACGTGCGACCTCACCAAGGCCCGTCAGGGCGTGAGCGGCGCCCACTGGTTCGGCACCGACAACCTGGGCTGCGACACCTACTCGCGGGTCATCTACGGCGCCCGAATCTCGATCATGGTCGGCGTCTTCTCAACGCTGGTGACCACGCTCATCGGCGGCCTCCTGGGCCTGCTGGCCGGGTTCTACGGCCGCTGGGCCGACACGATCCTGTCCCGCGTCGCGGAGGTCTTCTTCGCGATCCCCTCGACCCTGGGCGCGCTGCTGATCCTGGCTCTCGTCGGCCGTGAGAACGCGGGCATCTGGACCGTGGTGGTGGCCCTGTCGGTGCTCGCCTGGCCGATGGTGCTGCGCATCATGCGGGCGGCGGTCATGTCGGCCAAGAGCCAGGACTACGTCCTCGCGGCGAGGGCGCTGGGCGCCGGTCCCGGCCGGCTCATGGGCCGGCACATCCTGCCGAACGCCCTGGCCCCGGTGATCGTCGTGGCCACCATGAACATGGGCGTCTTCATCGCCGCCGAGGCCGCGTTGTCGTTCCTCGGCGTCGGCATCCAGTCGCCCGACATCTCGTGGGGTCTGATGATCGCCGACGCGCGCAACCGGTTCCTCCAGGCGCCGGAGGCGCTGCTGTTCCCGGCCCTGTTCCTGAGCCTCACGGTGCTGGCGTTCGTCATGCTCGGCGACGCCGTCCGCGACGCTCTCGACCCGAAGCTTCGATAGGAGGGGTGACCAGTGAAGAACCCGTCCGTCGACACGCACCTGCTTCCGGCCGACAGCGGCTCGATCGGCACCGAGCCGCTGCTCGCGGTCGACAACCTGCACGTGGAGTTCACCACGCGGCAGGGCGTGGCCCGCGCGGTCAACGGCGTGTCCTACGCGCTCAACGCCGGGGAGACCCTCGCGGTGCTGGGCGAGTCGGGCTCCGGCAAGTCGGTGACGGCCCAGGCGATCATGGGCATCCTCGACATGCCGCCGGCGCGCATCCCCAAGGGTGAGATCCGCTTCCGGGGGACCGACCTCCTCCAGCTGTCGGAGGCCCAGCGCAGCCAGATCCGCGGCCAGCAGATCGCGATGATCTTCCAGGACGCCCTCTCGGCGCTCAACCCGGTGTTCACCGTGGGCTGGCAGATCGCCGAGATGTTCCGGGTCCACAAGGGCATGTCGAAGAAGGCGGCCTACGCCAAGGCCGTCGAGCTGATGGACCGGGTCCGCATCCCGGCCGCCAAGCAGCGCGTCAACGACTACCCCCACCAGTTCTCCGGCGGCATGCGCCAGCGCATCATGATCGCGATGTCGATCGCGCTGGACCCCGAGGTGCTCATCGCCGACGAGCCCACGACCGCCCTGGACGTCACGGTGCAGGCTCAGATCATGGAGCTGCTGGCCGAACTCCAGCGCGAGAGCAACATGGGCATGATCCTGATCACCCACGACCTCGGCGTCGTCGCCGACGTCGCGGACAAGATCGCGGTCATGTACGGCGGCCGCATCGTCGAGAACGCCCCGGTGCACGACATCTACCGCAACGCCGCGCACCCGTACACGAAGGGCCTGCTCGAGTCGATCCCCCGGGTCGACATGAAGGGCCAGGAGCTGTACGCCATCAAGGGCCTGCCGCCCAACCTGCTCGACATGCCGACGGGTTGTGCCTTCCACCCCCGCTGCCCGTTCCGCCAGGACAACTGTGTGACCGACGTCCCGGCGCTGCACGAGATCAGCGGCACGCGCAGCAGCGCCTGCCACTACTGGAGGGAGGTCCTCGATGGCACCGCAGGGTGACCCCATCCTCGAGGTCCGCGACCTGGTCAAGCACTTCCCGCTGACGCAGGGGATCGTGATGAAGCGCCAGATCGGCGCGATCAAGGCGGTCGACGGCGTCAGCTTCGACCTGCGCCGGGGCGAGACCCTCGGCGTGGTCGGCGAGTCGGGCTGCGGCAAGTCGACGCTGGCCAAGCTGCTGATGGCGCTGGAGAAGCCGACCTCGGGGTCGGTCAAGGTCAACGGCGAGCTCGTCGACGTCCACAAGGGCAGCAACCTGAAGCGGTTCCGGCGCAACATCCAGATGGTGATGCAGGACCCGTACACGTCGCTGAACCCGCGCATGACGGTCGGCGACATCATCGGCGAGCCCTACGAGATCCACACCGACGTGGCGCCGAAGGGCGACCGTCGCAAGAAGGTGCAGGACCTGCTGGAGGTGGTCGGCCTCAACCCCGACCACATCAACCGCTACCCCCACCAGTTCTCCGGTGGTCAGCGGCAGCGCATCGGCATCGCCCGGGGGCTGGCGCTGCAGCCCGAGATCATCATCTGCGACGAGCCGGTCTCCGCGCTCGACGTGTCGATCCAGGCGCAGGTCATCAACCTGCTGGAGCGGCTGCAGACGGAGTTCGGGCTGGCGTACATCTTCATCGCGCACGACCTGTCGGTGGTGCGGCACATCTCCGACCGCGTGGCGGTGATGTACCTCGGGAAGATCGTCGAGATCGGCAAGGACACCGAGATCTACGACAAGCCGAGCCACCCCTACACGCAGGCGCTGCTGTCGGCCGTGCCGGTGCCCGACCCGGAGGGCCGGGAGTCGCGGGAGCGGATCATCCTGCAGGGTGACCCGCCGTCGCCGGCCAACCCGCCGTCGGGGTGCCGGTTCCGGACCCGGTGCTGGAAGGCGCAGGAGATCTGCGCCGTCGAGGAGCCGCTGCTCCAGATCCGTCCCGGTACGGACCACGAGAGCGCCTGCCACTTCGCCGAGGTCCACGACGTGGTGCACGCGTCGTAATTGGTGACTCACAGTAACGAGAAAGGCCCCCGCTGGATCCAGGCGGGGGCCTTTTCGCGAGTGGTGCGTGAGAACTAGCGAACCGACACGGCGCTGACGGGCAGCAGGCCGGTGACGGTGCCGACGCCCGGGACGCTCGGGACCGAGGGCACCGGCAGGCCCTGGGTGGCGCCGCCGACGACCTGGCCGACCACGCCGGGCAGGCTCTTGACCAGGCCGCAGACCGGGGCGAGCAGGGTGGCCAGCACGGGGAGGCCGGTGAGGTACTCGGGCGACGACACGCACTGCGTGTTCACCAGGTTGGTGACGGGCGTGTCGGCGTGCGCCATGCTGGCGGGGGCGACGACGACGAGACCAGCGGCGGCCGAGGTGACGACGATGCGGCGGATCATATGTGTTTCTCCCTGAGGTATGTCCGGGCGGCTGAGCACGCGGATGACTACTCTGTGTAGTCAGAGATATGTCTACCCGGTCTTTCGTAAGGGGAGGACCCCCCATCCGGTCAGGGAGCGGCAAGGAAGCCGCAATGGTCAGGCGCGAAGCGCCGTCCTCGCCACCAACGCGGCGACAAGGAGCAGCAGGGCAGACCAGATCAAAGGCCCCAAATTGGTAGATTCCGCAGGGTCCGTGACACTCGCCTGCCGGGGCCGCGCCGCCATCGCCGCCCGCCGGGGCGCCCCCGCCACCAGCAGGGCCCGCCGCGCGTTGGCCACCCGGTGCCCGTAGGCGTCGTCGCGCCGCCCCGCGTTGTGCCAGACCGCGCCCTGGAGGATCGCCCGGCGGACGTCGGTCACGCCCATGCCCGGATGCCGGGCCTTCACGAGGGCGGCGATGCCCGCCACGAAGGCGGCGGCCGAGCTCGTGCCGTCGGCGACCACGTAGGAGCCGTGGCCGTCGGCGCTGACGACGCGGGTGCCGGGGGCGGTCACCGAGACGTAGCTGCGCCGGCTGGAGAAGGCCGCCGGGGCGAGCCTCTGGTCGACCGCGCCGACCGCGATCACACCGGGGTAGGCGGCCGGATAGGTGGGCCGGTCGGCGCCCGCGCCGTCGTTGCCGGCCGAGGCCACCAGGACCACGCCCTTCGACAGGGCGTAGCCGACCGCCGCCGCCTCGTCGGGGTCGCCCTCGTAGCTGCCGTCGGCGCCGCCGAGAGACATGCTGACCACGTCGGCCCCGTGGTCGACGGCCCACCGGATGCCCTGCGCGACCGCGCCCCTGACCTGCCGCGCGACGCGTGGGTCGGCGCGGGCCGGGTCGTGGGTCTCCAGGGTCACCCGGATCGACAGGACCGTCGCGCGGGGCGCCACCCCGACCACCCCGAGATCGCCGCCGGGGCCGTGGCCGCGCCCGGCGATCAAACTCGCCATCGACGTGCCGTGATGGCCGGTGTGGGTGGTCCCGGCCCCCGTCAGGTCGGGACCCTCGACGACCGCGCCGGCCAGGTCGGGGTGGCGGGCGTCGACGCCGGTGTCGAGGACGGCCACCGTGACGCCCTCGCCCCGGCTGAGCTCCCATGCGGCCGGTACGCCCATGACCTCCAACGGCCACTGCCGCTCCCGGGCCGCCGCCCCCGCGTCGTCGGCGAGCGTGGGCGGCACGACGACGAATCCGGAGAGCAGGCAGACCACGGCAAGCAGCACGAACGGCTTGGCCAGGAAGGTCACGGCGGCCTATTCTGGCACGCTCACGCCGCCGTATCTGACCTTTCCGTGAACATTCAAATACAGTGCGTTATGTCCGGGCGGGGGAGAGGCGTACGTGCGCACCCGGCGGCAACCCGAGCCGCTGGGCGGCGTCGCCCGCGTTGACGGCCACGGCCACCAGGCCGGCCGAGTCGGTGAAGGCCACCAGGTCACCCGGCGGAACCGCGGCGAACGTGTCGCGGTAGGGGACGGCGAGCTGACGGCGGCCGAGCCAGACGGCCAGGGTGTCGCCGTCGCGCACGCCGAGGAAGCCCAGGTCGGCGGCGGTGATGGAGAGCTGGACGTTGCCGTGGCGGTCGACCGAGAGCACCTCGCCCTCGCACGCGCCGTCGCGCAGCCGCGAGGTCGGCTCGGGCAGCGTCACCAGCTCGCGCGGGGGGATGGCGGTGCCCAGCCCGGCCACCTCGCGGCCCGCCACCACGTGGGCGGCGACCGGGCAGAAGATGTCACGCCCGTGGAAGGTCCGGGACACCGGCTTGAGCCAGACGTCCTCGTTGGTCAGCTCGTAGGCCGCGGTCGCGCCGCCGACGGCGTGCACGGCCCACGAGAGCACCCCGTTGTCGGGCCCCACGAACACCCGCCCGCCCGCCTCGATCGCGACCGCCCGGCGGGTGCTCGACCCCACCGACGGGTCGACCACCGCGATGTGCACCCCCCGGGGCAGGTAGGGGATCGTCTGGGCGAGGATCGCGGCCCCGCGCCGCACGTCGCCCGCCGGGACGAGATGGCCGACGTCGATGATCCGGGCCTCGGGGGCGATGCCGGCGATAACGCCGTGACACGCGGCCACGAACCCGTCTTCGAGACCGTAGTCGGTCAGGAGAGTGATAACAGGCGTCACACCTGGTGACATTACGTCGCCTCCCCGGAAAATGGCGACAGTTAACATTGCCCGTGTGGACGGTCTCTCCCCTCAAGACAGGGACATCCTCGCGTTCGAGGCCGGCTGGTGGCGTCACCCGGGCGCGAAGGAACAGGCGATCAAAGACACCTTCGGCATGTCCACCACCCGCTACTACCAGGTGCTCGCCGGCCTGATCGACCGCCCCGAGGCAGTGGCCGCCGATCCGGCGCTCGTCAACCGCCTGCGCGAACGCCGCGACGCCCGCCGCCGCGGACGTGGCCGGTCGGTCTGAGTTCAGATCGCGTTAACCTGCGATTGACAGAGTGACCGTCGCGCGACGAAAGGGGCGAAACGTGGGGGACATGCCGGACGTCCGGACCGAGAGCGGCCGGGCCGGTCTTGAGGCGATGGTGAACGACCCGGGCGGCGCCGTCATCGGCCTCGACTTCGACGGCACCCTGTCCCCGATCGTCGCCGACCCCTCCGCCGCCTGGATCCACCCCGGCGCGCCCGCCGCGCTGATCCGGCTGGCCGAGGTGGTGCGCCGCATCGCGGTGGTCACCGGCCGCCCGCCCGGCACCGCGCTCGCCCTGGGCGACACCCCCGACGGCCCCGATCTGGTCGAGGTCCCCGGCCTGGTCATCCTGGGGCAGTACGGCATCGAGCGCTGGGAGGGCGGGGAGATCACCTCGCCGCCGCCGCCCGCCGGGCTGACCACGATCCGCGCCGAGCTGCCCGGTCTGCTGTCGGGCCACGAGGGCGTGACGATCGAGGACAAGGGGCGGGCGCTGGCCGTCCACACCCGGAGCTGCCCCGATCCCGACGCGGCGCTGGAGGCCCTTCGCGGGCCGCTCGCCGAGCTGGCCGCCGCCAACGGGCTGGTCGTCGAGCCCGGCCGCAAGGTGCTGGAGCTGCGCGGCCCCGGCGTCGACAAGGGCAAGGCGCTCAAGGAGCTGCTCATCGCCGAGCGGGCCCGCTCGGTCATGTTCGTCGGCGACGACCTGGGTGACCTGGCCGCCTTCGAGGCGGTCGCCTCGGTGAACATCCCGGGGGTGCGGGTCTGCTCCGGCTCCGCCGAGGTGACCGCGCTGGCCGAACAGGCCGACGTCGTGGTCGACGGGCCCGACGGCGTCGTGGCGTTCCTCGAACAGCTTCTCAAGTCGATCGCAAGCCGCGAGCAGTAGCGTCGGCGCCATGATCTCCAGAACCCTGGCGGCGGCCGCCGCCGGCCTGATCCTGGCGGCTCTCGTCCCCTCCCCGGCCGCCGCCGCTCCCGGCACCAAGTCGGTCCACCTGCGCAACGGCCTCACCGTCAAGATCCCGGCGACCTGGAAGGTCTACAAGGTCGCCAAGGACTACACGCGCGTGGTCACCGGCTCGTGCCCGACCGTGGGCACCAGGAACTTCGGCTACCGCGACTCCGGATGCCGCAGCTTCTGGGTGTTCGGCCCGGCCGCGATCAGGGTCGGCCACGAGACCTTCAACGCCTACGAGCCGAGCCGCCCCTACAGCCCGGCCACCGACGTCGGCCCCTGCGTCTACGACAAGAGGTTGTGGATGGGCTCGTTCAAGACCAAGCCCGCCGTCAAGGGCTACCGGCTCGTCGGCGCCGGTCACAACGCCCACTACCGCGAGTGGAAGGGCAGCTGCATGTACGGCCCGCCCAAGTACGACTACGCGGGCGGCTTCACCCAGCGGGAGTGGTACCTGCCGACGTCCAAGATCCTGATCGTCGACCAGTGGAAGACGCCGGGCCTGGCGACCATCCTCAGAACGTCGACCTGGAACTGAGCAGGCCGCCGGCCGCGAGGCCGAGCAGCGCGGGGGCCAGCAGGAACGCCGCGTGGGTGCCGAAGGCGTCGCCGAGCGCGCCGAGCACGAACGGACCGGTGCCCGAGCCCACCCCCGCCCACACCGACGCGATCCCGCTGGCCTGGTCGGGCCGGCCGCCCGAGGTCTCGATCATCCGGGTCAGGCCCAGCGGGAACAGCATGCCGATCCCGGCGCCGCTGATCGCCAGGCCCACGTAGCCGACGGCCACGACGGTCGTCGACCAGAAGATGGCCCAGCCGGCCAGCGAGACGGCCATGGTGCCGAGGAAGACCTGCCAGACCGGGTAGCGCAGGGTGAGGGCGGCGCCGCCGAAGCGTCCGGCGGCGATGCCGCAGAGCATGGCGGTCAGGCCGGTGGCCGCCTCGGCCAGGGTCAGGCCGGTCCGCTGGGAGAACAATTCGGCGGCGAAGAGGTTGAAGGTGAACTCGACGGCCACGCAGCAGAGCAGGACCGCGCCGGCGAAGTGGAAACGCCAGCTGAAGGGCTTGTTCGTCCGGGCCGCCGCGTGCTCGGCCGGGGCCTCGGGGAACCAGCTGCGGCCCATCGTGAACGCGAGCACGGCGGTGAGCACGACCGGGATGAACATGGCCGCCCGCCAGCCGAGCACCGACTCGGCCAGCAGGCTGAACGCGTAGGTCGCCGGGATGCCCGCGAGCACGCCGACCGCGTTGGCCTCGCTGATCGACGCGGCTCCGGCCGGGCCGTGGTGGTCGCTGAGGGCGGCCATGGAGACGTACAGGGCGATGGCGGCGAAGCCGCTGGCGATGGTGTAGCCGGCCAGGGTGAACGGCAGAGTCTGGCCGACGCCCACCAGGAGCATGCCGGCGTTCATGCCGCCGATCCCGATCCAGACGGCGGCGCGCCGGCCGTGGCGGCGGGTCAGCCAGGGCAGCGCCAGGCCGGTGAGGATGCTGCCGACGGCCATGCCGGTGCCGTGGAGCCCGGCGACCGCCTGCGTGACGCCGAGTTCGGCGCGGAGCGTGGGAAGCGCGGAGGAGAGGCCGTAGAGGTAGGTGGAGAAGGTCGCCAGCATCAGGTAGACGAACCAGGTCGGCCGGTCCCTCGTGAACGTGATCGCAGGCGTGGACACCGGCATTTCCCCCGATATGGATCGTTATATGGGGAAACCGTACAACGTCACGTCAGGGCGGCCAACTGGTCGGCGAACCAGCGCTCCGGAGGCAACGCGGTGGCCGCCCGGCGCAGGCGCGTGCAGCGTTCGACCCGTTCCTTGTCCGGCATGACCAGGCCCTCGTGCAGGGCGGCGGCGGTGCCCGAGACGTCGTAGGGATTGACCAGCAGCGAGTCGGCGCCGAGTTCGGCCGCCGCGCCCGCCTCGCGCGAGAGCACCAGCACGCAGCGCGGCGACAGGATCGGGCCCTCTTTGGCGACCAGGTTCATGCCGTCGCGGATCGGGTTCACCAGCAGCACGTCGGCCATGCGGTAGGCGGCCAGCGAGCGCGGATAGTCGTCCTGCATGTTGAGGATCAGGGGATCCCAGTCGTCGGTGGCGTACTCGTCTTCGATCTCCTTGGCGCAGCGCTGCACGGCCGCGGTGTACTCGCGGTATTCGGGCAGGTCGTGGCGCGAGGGATAGGCGAAGGCCAGGTGCACGACCTTGCCGTGCCACTCGGGATGCTCGGCCAGGAACTCGCGGTAGGCGAGCATGCCGCGGACGATGTTCTTGGACAACTCGGTGCGGTCGATGCGCACGATCAGCCGCCGGTCGCCGACCTGCTCCTTTATGGCCAGCATGTGGGACTCGACGTCGGGCTCGAAGGCGCGGGCCACCAGCGCGTCGCCGTCGACGCCCAGGGCGTGCACCCCGATCCGGGTGAGGCGGCCCTCGAACTCCACCGTCTTGGCGGCCCGGTCGACCCGGGCGTCGAGCACCGCCTCGCAGCAGTCCATGAACGCCGCCGCCCACCGCTCGGTGAGGAACCCGGCGTGGTCGGCGCCCAGGACGCCCTGGAGGATCTCGGCCGCGATGCCGTCGGGCAGCAGCGAGAAGTACTCGGGCGGCGCCCACGGCGTGTGGGAGAAGTGGGCCACCCGCAGGTCGGGCCGGTCGACCCGGAGCATCGCCGGGGCCAGCGTCAGGTGGTAGTCCTGGATCATCACCTTCGCGCCGTGGGCCGCCTCTTCGGCCAGGGCCAGCGCGAACGCGCCGTTGTACTCGCGGTAGGACTCCCACTCGCGGTGGAACCGGGTGTCGAAGGTGGGCGCGAACGGGGTGTTGTAGAGCAGGTGGCCGACGAACCACAGGGTGGAGTTGGCGACCGCGTTGTAGGCCCGGTGGAAGACGGCCGGGGGGATGTCGAGCATGCGTACCGGACCGGTGTCGTAACCCGCGCGGTCGATGCGGCCCTCGGGGGCGAGCCGGACCGCGCTGCGGTCGCCGTCGGTGAGCGCGGCGCAGACCCACAGATGGTCGTCGCCCCGGGCGACCTCTGACAATCCGGACACCAGCCCGCCGCCGCCTCTCCGCATCGTCAGCGCGCCGTCATCCGAGAGGATGAACGAGACGGGCCCGCGGTTGGAGGCGATCAGCGTTGAACTCACGGTGGGCACACCCCAGATGGCCGGAGGACTAAGAAAAGATGTCGTCGGCAATAGGATGTCAGGAAACCCCCGGCCGCCGAAGAATCGGGGCAGTCAATGCCGCTTGACGAGACCACCGAGGAACTGGCCCGCACCGCCGCCACCGGCGACCACGTCGCCCTCGGTGAGCTGCTGCGCCGCGTCGAACCCGACGTGCTGCGCCACTGCGAACGCCTGCTTCCCTACCGCCAGGACGCCGAAGAGGCCTGTCAGGACACCCTGCTCGCCGTGGCCCGCAACATCGGCCGCTTCGAGGGGCGCTCCCGGTTCTCCACCTGGCTCCACATCGTGACCGCCAACTGCGCCCGCACCACCTACCGCACGCTCAAGCGGCGCGCGGCCGAGCAGTCGAGCGACGAACTGGCCGAGCAGCGGCCCGACCCCCACCGGGTCAGCGTGATCGCCGGCGCCCGGCTCGACCTGCTCGACGCCATCGAGGCGCTGGAGGCCGAGA
Organism: Herbidospora sp. NBRC 101105; assembly: GCF_030269205.1. NCBI lineage: Bacteria > Bacillati > Actinomycetota > Actinomycetes > Streptosporangiales > Streptosporangiaceae > Herbidospora > Herbidospora sp. NBRC 101105. Next base: position 26,656 of record NZ_BSSX01000009.1, read on the forward strand.
AGCCCGACCTGGCCCGCGCGCTGGTGCTCTGCGACATCGTGCAGCTCGACTACTCCGACATCGCCGCGCAGCTCGGCATCCCGCTCGGCACCGCCAAGAGCCGCATCCACCAGGCCAGGAAGCACATCCAGGCCTCGCTCGGCGACGGATATCTCGGAAGATGAGACACCGATTCGGACTCTGAGGAGCCCAGGGTACAGTTTTCAGGACAACTGAATATTTGCTCATCCAGAGGGGTGGAGGGACCGGCCCTGCGAAGCCCCGGCAACCCTTCCGACTCAACTCGCTACGTGGCGAGGCCGGTCGGAACAGGTGCCAATTCCGGCCTGTGATCAAGGCGGTCGCAGGCGAAGATGAGGGAAAGGCCTCGCTTCATGGCGCTCAACCACGACTTCGGACCCGCCGTCGCCCTCTCCTGCCGCGAGTGTGGCGCCCGTTACGACCTCGGCCCGATCTTCGCCTGTCAGGACTGTTTCGGGCCACTTGAGGTGGCGTACGACTTCGGGACCGTCAGCCGCGAGGACATCGCCGCCGGTCCGGCCAACATCTGGCGTTACCGGGCGCTGCTGCCCGTGCCGGCGAACGTCGCCGACAAGCCCAACCTCCAGCCCGGCTGGACCAAGCTCCACCGCGCCGGGAACCTCGGCGCCGAGCTCGGGCTGCGCGACCTCTACGTGAAGGACGACTCGGGCAACCCGACCCACTCGTTCAAGGACCGCGTGGTGTCGATCGCCGTTGAGGCGGCCCGTAACTTCGGGTTCACAACGCTTTCCTGCTCCTCGACCGGGAACCTGGCCGGCGCCGTCGGCGCCGCCGCCGCGCGGGCCGGGCTCGACTCGTGCGTGTTCATCCCGTCGAACCTCGAAGAGGCCAAGATCGTCGTCGCCAGTGTGTACGGCGGCAGGCTCGTCGGCATCGAGGGCACCTACGACGAGGTCAACCGCTTCTGCTCCGAGCTCATCGGCGACCCGCTGGGCGAGAAGTGGGGCTTTGTCAACGTGAACCTGCGGCCCTACTACGCCGAGGGCTCCAAGACCCTGGCGTACGAGATCGCCGAGCAGCTCGGCTGGCGCATCCCCGACCAGATCATCATCCCGATCGCCTCGGGCTCCCAGCTCACCAAGATCGACAAGGGCTTCAAGGAGCTCATCGCGCTCGGCCTCGTCGAGGACACCCCCTACAAGATCTTCGGCGCGCAGGCCGCCGGGTGCTCGCCGGTGTCGGCCGCCTACAAGGCCGGGCACGACGTCGTCCGCCCCGTGAAGCCCGACACGATCGCCAAGTCGCTGGCCATCGGCAACCCCGCCGACGGGCCCTACGTGCTCGACATCGCCCGGCGGACCGGCGGCGCCGTGGAGGACGTCACCGACCCCGAGATCGTCGCCGCGATCCGCCTGCTGGCCCGCACCGAGGGCGTGTTCGCCGAGACCGCGGGCGGCGTGACGGTCGGCGTGCTGCGCAAGCTCACGGAGGCCGGGGTGATCGACCCCGACGCCACCACGGTGGTCCTCAACACGGGCGAGGGGCTCAAGACCCTCGACGCCGTCCAGTCGGAGGCCCGCCCGACGGCGGTCATCCGTCCGTCTCTGGACGCCTTCCGCACCGCTTTCGCCAACTGAACTAACGGTTCGTTAAGGAGAGTCAACAATGAGTGTTTCTGTGCGGATTCCGACGATTCTCCGGACCTACACCGGAGGTGCCTCCGAGGTCGCCGGCGAAGGGGCGACGCTGCGCGAGGTGTTCGAGAAACTGGACGCCGACTACCCCGGCATCGGTGCCAGGATCCTCGACGAATCGGGCAAGGTGCGGCGTTTTGTCAACGTGTACGTCGGGGAAGAGGACGTCCGATTCTCCGAAGGTTTGGACACTCCAACCCCGGACGGCGTGCAGATTTCGGTGATCCCGGCCGTAGCCGGAGGGTGACCTTCCGCAGCCTTTCCCGCACCCACGTACTCCTACAGTGCGTGGGTGTTTCTATGTTTACCTGCACTTCTATCGTTATCGAAGCTTAATGAGTGCTATGGCATATGGTGCAATTCTCAACCAACCAATCTCTAACCGAAAAAGAAGCCGTCATGCTTTGGGCGAACGACAACGAGTCAGGGGCCGATTGACTCTGTTGTCCCACGCCTTGCCATGTGTATGGTCGAGAACGATCGACGTAGCCGGGGAGAACGGCGCGAAAGGTCACGGACCAGCGGTGGAATGGGCGGGTCCGTTGCCAGGCCCAGCAAGAGGAGTCGGAAAGTGGCGCAGGGCACCGTCAAATGGTTTAACGCGGACAAGGGCTACGGCTTCATCGCGGTAGACGGTGGTAAGGACGTTTTCGTCCATTACTCGGCAATCATGATGGACGGCTACAAGGCCCTCGAGCAGGGCCAGCGTGTGGAGTTCGACATCACGCAGGGACAGAAGGGCCCGCAGGCGGAGGCTGTCCGGACCGTCTGATCCCCTCGACCGCGAACCTTTTCGGCCACTCCCGCGTGAGCGGTTGAGAAGGGTTCGGCTGTATCCCCAACCCCACCCACCCCAGCGACCTGGAACCCGGCCCGCAGCCTGCGGGCCGGGTTTCTGCTGCCCGAGGTCGCCTGACCTGCCCCTCTCGTGCTCCGGCTTGCACTCGCGTGGGTAGAGTGCTAAACAGTTGGTTGGCACTCCCCGGCCGGGAGTGCCAACCAATACGGATCGAGGCGATGGGGCCTGCCAAGGGTGTGCGGGCCTTGCCGTCGCGGGCGTCGGCTCGGTCCCTCTTTTTCGAAGCCACCCTCTACTGGGAGGTCCAGCCTTATGGCAGCCAAGATGATCGCGTTTGACGAGGACGCCCGGCGCGGTCTCGAGCGCGGCATGAACCAGCTCGCCGACGCCGTCAAGGTGACCCTCGGCCCCAAGGGCCGCAACGTCGTGCTGGAGAAGAAGTGGGGCGCCCCCACCATCACCAACGACGGTGTCTCGATCGCCAAGGAGATCGAGCTCGAAGACCCGTGGGAGAAGATCGGGGCCGAGCTCGTCAAGGAAGTCGCGAAGAAGACCGACGACGTCGCGGGTGACGGCACCACCACCGCCACCGTGCTCGCCCAGGCGCTGGTGCGCGAGGGCCTGCGCAACGTCGCCGCCGGCGCCAACCCGATGTCCCTGAAGAAGGGCATCGAGGCCGCCGTCGAGCGCGTCAGCGAGGAGCTTTCGAAGCTCGCGAAGGACGTCGAGACCAAGGAGCAGATCGCCTCCACCGCCTCGATCTCCGCCGGCGACGTCGAGATCGGCGAGCTCATCGCCGAGGCGATGGACAAGGTCGGCAAGGAAGGCGTCATCACCGTCGAGGAGAGCAACGCCTTCGGGCTCGAGCTCGAGCTCACCGAAGGTATGCGCTTCGACAAGGGCTACAACTCGGGTTACTTCGTGACCGACCCCGAGCGCATGGAGGCGGTCCTGGAGGACCCCTACATCCTCGTCGTCAACTCGAAGATCTCCGCCAACAAGGACCTGCTGCCGCTGCTCGACAAGGTCGTGCAGGCCGGCAAGCCGCTCCTGATCATCGCCGAGGACGTCGAGGGCGAGGCCCTGGCGACCCTGGTCGTGAACAAGATCCGCGGTCTGTTCCGCTCGGTGGCCGTCAAGGCCCCCGGCTTCGGCGACCGCCGCAAGGCCATGCTGGGCGACATCGCCACGCTGGCCGGCGGCCAGGTCATCTCCGAGGAGATCGGCCTCAAGCTCGAGTCGACCACGCTCGACCAGCTCGGCCGCGCCCGCAAGGTCGTCGTCACCAAGGACGAGACCACCATCGTCGACGGCGCCGGTGACGCCGAGGCGATCGCGGGCCGGGTCAACCAGATCCGCGCCGAGATCGACAACACCGACTCCGACTACGACCGCGAGAAGCTCCAGGAGCGCCTCGCCAAGCTCGCCGGCGGCGTCGCCGTCATCAAGGCGGGCGCGGCCACCGAGGTCGAGCTCAAGGAGCGCAAGCACCGCATCGAAGACGCCGTCCGCAACGCGAAGGCGGCCGTCGAAGAGGGCATCGTCCCCGGCGGTGGCGTGGCCCTGCTGCAGGCCTCGGCCAAGGCGTTCGACAAGCTGGAGCTGTCGGGCGACGAGGCGACCGGCGCCGCGATCGTGAAGAAGGCGCTCGAGGAGCCCCTGAAGCAGATCGCCGTCAACGCCGGCCTCGAGGGCGGCGTCGTGGTGGAGAAGGTCCGCAACCTGACCCCGGGTGAGGGCCTCAACGCCGCGACCGGCGAGTACGTCAACATGTTCGACTCGGGCATCATCGACCCGGCGAAGGTGACGCGCTCCGCGCTGCAGAACGCCGCTTCGATCGCGGCCCTGTTCCTCACCACCGAAGCCGTCATCGCCGAGAAGCCGGAGAAGAACCCGGCTCCCGCGGGCGGCGGCATGCCCGGCGGCGGGGACATGGACTTCTAAGTCCATCCCGCTAAACAGATGAGGCGGTCCCCGTTGAGGGGCCGCCTTCTTCTGTTTCAGAAGTGCCTCACCCAGCGGCCCCACTGTTCCTGCAAGACGTATCCGGTCGCCGCCCAGGCGGGGTGGGCGTCGGTGTTGTCGTGCAGGACCATCGCGTCGACGCGGAAGGCGCCGAACGCCTTGAAGCGCTCCTCGGCGGCGGCGATGAGCTGCCGGGCGACGCCCTTGCGGCGGTGCTCGGGCGCGACCGCGAGCCGGTAGAGGTGGGCGCGCCAGCCGTCCCAGCCGGCGATGACCGTGCCGGCGACGGCGCCGTCGAGTTCGTACACGAGCAGGGCCTCGGGGTCGCGCTCGATGAGCGCGGCCACCTTCGCGGGGTCGTCGCGCCGGTCGGTGCCCTCGGCGCTGGTCACCCAGAACGTCAGGATCGCCTCGACGTCGGCGAGCGTGGCCGTGCGGATCACAGCGGGGGTCACAGGGCCTCCGGGAGCGGCTTGGCGTGCACCACGGTCAGGGTGGTGACCGCTCGGGTCAGGACGACGTAGAGGCGGGCCATGCCCCTCGGCTCGGCGTCGACGATGTCGGCCGGTTCGGCCACCACGACGTGGTCGTACTCCAGACCCTTGGCCAGGCCCGCCGGGACGACGAGCACCCTCGACCCGTCGCCGTCGGGGCCCAGGACCGGGGCGCCGAGGGCGGTCGCGAAGCTCTCCGCGTCGGCGTCGCGGACGATGACGCCCACCGAACCCTCGCCCGCGCCGCTCACGGCGTCTCTCACCGCTGCGATGACATCGGAGGTCTCCACCAGCCTCAGGGATCCCGCACCGGGGCGCAGCGAGCGCGGCGCGGCCAGTTCGGGGGCGATGCCGGGGAGCAGGCGGGCGGCGTAGTCGAGCACCTCGCGCGGCACGCGGAAACCGAGGGTCAGCTCCGTCACCAGACCCTCGGCGAAGCCGAGATGCTTCAGCACGGCGTGCCACGAGCGCGCCGACCACGGCGTGGTGCCCTGCGCGAGGTCGCCGAGGATGGTCGCGGAACCGGTCCGGCAGCGGCGGCCGAGCGCGCGCAGCTGCATCTCCGACAGGTCCTGCGCCTCATCGACCACCAGGTGGCCGTGGGAGGGGGTGCGGTCCATCAGGTCGGCCAGCTCGTCGAGCAGCGCTCCGTCGGCGCCGCTCCACTTCGTGCTCCTGTGGGACTTGTAGGGCCTCGTCCAAAGAAGCGCCTGCTGCTCCTCGGGCGTCAGGTCGTCCTTGGCCGCTTTGGCCAGGAACTCCGGGTCGGACAGCAGCCGGAAGAGCACCTGCTCCGGCACGAGCTTCGGCCAGACCTGGTCGACGACGGCCTTGACCGGCTTCGAGCGCGCCACCGCGTCCTGCACCCGGTCGTCGGGGGACTCCCCGCGCCGTTCCATCTGGACGAGCACCTGGTGGGCCAGCCGTTGCGCCAGCGTCGCCCGCCCGGGGTTGTAGCGGACGGTGCCCCGCAACGACGCCACGATCTCGCGCACCTCGTAGTCGGCCACGCGGTAGCGGTTGGCCCCCTTGGTGACCAGCACCCCCTCGACCGGCTTCACCACGTGGAGCCACAACGCGCGCTTCAGCACCCGGGCCATCCGCGCGTCGCCCTTGACCGCCGACACCGCCGGGTCCTCGGGGTGGGCGTGGCCCCCGAGGATGCCCGCCACGGTCGTCTGGTCGACCTTCACCTCGCCGAGCGCGGGCAGCACCGAGGAGATGTAGGAGAGGAACGCGCGGTTAGGGCCCACGATCATGACACCGGCGCGAGACAATTTCTCGCGATGGGTGAACAGCAGATAAGCCGCGCGGTGCAGACCCACCGCCGTCTTCCCCGTGCCCGGCGCCCCCTGCACGCACACGGTCACGCCGAGGTCGGCGCGCACGATCTCGTCCTGGTCGGGCTGGATCGTCGCGACGATGTCGCGCATCGGGCCGGTGCGCGGGCGCTCGATCTCGTCGGTCAGGATGCGCGAGGGGCCGAGGTCGCCGCCGTGGGCCAGGTCCTCGTCTTCGAACGCGGTGAGCTCGCCGCCCTGGTAGCCGAACCGGCGGCGCCGGTCGACGCCCATCGGCTCGGCCGGGCTGGCCTGGTAGAACGCCCGCGAGACGGGCGCGCGCCAGTCGATGACGAGCGCCCGGCCGCCGCCGTCGTGGACGTGCCGGCGGCCGACGTACAGCACCGGCGGGAGGTCGTCGGCGCCGGTGCGATCGAGGCGGCCGAAGAACAGCGGGGTGTCGGGATGGTCGGCGAGGGCCGCGACGCGCTGGTCGAGCAGACCCTGGAGCACCTGCTGGGAGACCCAGTCTCCGGCCATGTCCGACGACAACGACTGCGCGTGCTCCCGCATGGCGCGCAGGGCCGCCCGCGACTCGTCGAGGTGCCGCCGTTCGTCCGCGAGGTCGTCGGCCGGGGGTATGTCGGGGGCGAGGGTGTGCTGGGGCATGACGGAGTGCCTCCTGCCGGAGTGGTTCGGGTGGGCGAACCGGCCAGCTTAGTCGGCCCTCCGGGCCAGGCCAAAAGGTTTATGGGCCGACTGACTCGCGTCGTGGCTGGGTAGGGCAGCAGAGGTGTTCCGTGGCCCGATCCCGCTCCCGCCCGCGCTGCCCGCCGCCGTCATGGTGCTGCTCGCCGCGCTCTGGGGTCTTTCCGTGTACGCGGGCTGGGGACTGGAGGCGTTCTGCGCCAGCGGCGAACCGGCCGACGACTGCGGCGGCCGCATGGCCCTCGTGACGGCCGTCTCCTCGTTGTTCGCGGTCGTCGCGACGGCGCTCACGATCGGCGCGTGGCTGACATGGCGCGCCCGTCTTCTCGTGTACGCAATCGCCGCATGGATGGGCGCGGAAGGCGTACTATTCGTCGGAGGTCTGGTCGCGCAGTAATCTCGCGAATACCCTCCGAAGTCTTAATCAATCGGTATGGGAAAAGCCCTAGAAAAGCGCGGCAAATCAGGTGATTGCCCAGGACAATGGGGGTATGCCCGAACCTGGGCGTTGATGCCATCTTTGGCTGTGGGGGCCAAGGCACGAGGGGGTGATGCGGTTGTCTCGGGCCGACGGAATTTCGTGGACTTAAGTATGTTTTCTAAGTGGACCCGGCGGGAGTTGCCCGCCGGGTCTTTTATTTACGCCAAGACGTCGTCGGCGTCGATGATCTGGTAGGCGTAGCCCTGTTCGGCCAGGAAACGCTGCCGGTGGGCGGCGAAGTCCTGGTCGACGGTGTCGCGGCTGACGATGGAGTAGAACCGGGCGCCCCCGCCGTCGGCCTTCGGCCGCAACACCCGGCCGAGGCGCTGCGCCTCCTCCTGGCGCGACCCGAACGTGCCCGACACCTGGATGGCGACCGCCGCCTCCGGCAGGTCGATGGAGAAGTTCGCCACCTTCGACACGACGAGGACCTGCAACTCCTTGTCGCGGAAGGCCTGGAACAGCCGCTCGCGCTCCTTCACCTTGGTCTCGCCCTTGATGACCGGCGCGTTCAGGTGCTCGCCGAGTTCGTCGAGCTGGTCGATGTACTGGCCGATGACCAGGATCTGCTCCCCGGCGTGCTTCTTCACCAGCGCCTCGGTGACCCGCAGCTTCGACGGCGTCGTGGCGGCGAACCGGTAGCGCTCGTCGGTGTCGGCCATCGCGTAGGCGAGCCGCTCGTCGTCGCGCAGCGTCACCCGCACCTCGACGCAGTCGGCCGGGGCGATGTAGCCCTGGTTCTCCATCTCCTTCCAGGGCGCGTCGTAGCGCTTCGGGCCGATGAGGGAGAACACGTCGCCCTCGCGGCCGTCTTCGCGCACCAGCGTGGCCGTCAGGCCCACCCGGCGGCGTGCCTGGAGGTCGGCGGTCATCCGGAAGATGGGGGCGGGCAGGAGGTGGACCTCGTCGTACACGACCAGACCCCAGTCGCGCGCGTCGAACAGCTCCAGATGGCGGTAGACGCCGCCGCGCTTGGACGTCATCACCTGGTAGGTCGCGATGGTGACCGGGCGGATCTCCTTCTTGGTCCCGGTGTACTCGCCGATCTCGTCTTCGGTGAGGCTGGTGCGTTTGATCAGTTCGGTCTTCCACTGGTGGACGCTCACCGTGTTCGTGACAAGGATCAGCGTGGTCGCCTGCGCGTGGGCCATGGCCGCCGCGCCGACGATCGTCTTGCCCGCGCCGCAGGGCAGCACGACCACGCCGGAGCCGCCGTGCCAGAACGCGTCGGCGGCCTCCTTCTGGTAGGGCCGCAGCGACCAGCCCTCTTCGGTCAGGGCGATCGGGTGGGCCTCGCCGTCGACGTAGCCGGCCAGGTCTTCGGCGGGCCAGCCGAGCTTCAGCAGGAGCTGCTTGATGTTGCCGCGCTCGCTCGGGTGGACGGCCACCGAGTCGCCGTCGAGCCGCTCGCCGACCATCGGCTGCACCTTCTTGGCGCGCAGCACCTCTTCGAGCACCGCCCGGTCGTTGCTGGTCAGCACGAGCCCGTGGACGGGGTGCTTCTCCAGGCGCAGCCGCCCGTAGCGGGCCATCGTCTCGGCGACGTCGACCAGCAGCGCGTGGGGGACGGGGTAGCGGCTGAACCCGATGAGGGCGTCGATCACCTGCTCGGCGTCGTGCCCGGCGGCCCGCGCGTTCCAGAGGGCGAGCGGGGTGACGCGGTAGGTGTGGACGTGCTCGGGCGCGCGCTCGAGCTCGGCGAACGGCGCGATGGCCCGTCGGCACTCGTCGGCGCGCTCGTGGTCGACTTCCAGCAGCAGGGTCTTGTCGGACTGGACGATGAGCGGCCCGTCGTTCACGGGTGGAGCCCCCTAATCAGTTGACGTCGGCGACGCCGGTGATCCGGTGGAGTACGAAGCGGTGGATGGCCGCCCTCGTCTCGTCGTACGCCGTCAGGTAGCCACCCTCTATCCTCGCGGGTTCGAGGATCCGGCTCGTGGCCTGACCTTGTGAGTCTAGGTAACCGATCCAAACCCGGGAGCCCTGCTTGATGGCCTCCTGGAGCGCCGAGATCGTCGCCGTCGCCGGGGTGCGGGGGACCGCGCCGTCCGGCTCGCCCACCGGGACCGGCCGCGACAACAGCGCGTGGTCACCGGCCCGCAGGGCCCGGATCGCCGCCGTCACCACCTCGGCCTCGGGCGCGAGCAGCCCGTTGACCTGCCGGACCGGCTGCGCCTCGGTACGTCGCGCGTCGGCGCGGGTGATCAGCACGTCGCCTTCGAGCGACTCGGCCACCGGGGCGTAGCCCATCGAGCGCAGCGAGTCGAGGAGGGTCGCCCGCGACGCCTTGGACACCAGCACGGTCGGCGCCAGCCGCCGCATCCGCAACACCCCGGCCCGCCGGTCGGCCAGCAGTTCGTCGACCACCGCCGGGTCGTCGCAGCGCAGATAGGACGACGCCGACCCGACCCGCAGCCGGCCGTGCCGCCGGGCCACGTCGGTCACCAGGTAGGCCAGCGGCTGCGGCACCGGCGTGGTCGAGTGGCGGGCCAGCATCGCCAGGATCTCCTCGGCGCTCTGCCCGGCGTCGAGCACCCGCCGGATCGAGCCCTCGGCGAACCGGTAGACGGTCGCGCCGCCCTTCGACTCGACGTCGGCCGCCAGCCCCAGCCACCGGTCGAGCTCGCCGGTCAGCGGGCCGGGGGCGACGGCGGTCAGGTCGGCCTGGAGCACCACGTGGTCGACCGGTTCGGGCAGCAGCGGCGCGAGCAGGTCGGCCGCCTTGACGCCGGTGAGGACCGCCCTGCCGTGGGGCGACATGACCCCGAGCCCGGTCAGGCCCATGACCTCGGCCTCGCGCAGGGCGAACTCGGTCAGCCGGGCCAGGTGGGCGCCTCTGCGGCGGGGGCGTTCCCAGGTCAGCCGGGCCAGCACCGACTCCTGCGACGGCGCGAGCTCGGTCGCGGCCACGACCGTCAGGACCCGGCGGCGGATCTCGGCCGCGGCCCCCCTGCGTAGGTCGGGGTGGAGCACGTTGAGCAGCCGGTCGCGGTCGTCGCGGGCGCCCGCCAGGCCCGGCACCCGTTCGAGGGTCAGCCAGGCCCGCGCGACGGTCTCCCAGCGGTCTTCGGTCTGGCGGGCCCGCCAGAGGTCGTAGGCGAGCGTCGGCAACCACTCGGCGTCGGCCGGGCCGCCGGCCGCGATCAGCCCGGCGGCGTGGGCGACCTCGATGACCAGGGCGGCCGTCCATTCGGGCACGTCGAGCTGCTGGGCCGCGCGCCGCAGGTCACGGATCGCCAGGCCGCCCGTGCGCAGCACCCCCGGCGGGTCGACGCCCCAGATCTCGCAGAGCTCCTCGACCGACCGTACGAAGGTGAAGGCCTGACCGGCGGCGGTGCGCGAGGCGAGGTCGGCGCGGCGGGTGGCGCCCTCCAGCGGCGGCGGGACCGGCGACAGGTCGCGGTGGAGCCGGCCGTCGCGGAGCACCAGCCCGACCTCGCGCGGCAGCGTCACGGTCTCGTCGCCGATCGCGCCCAGCAGGCCCCGGGCCAGCAGTTGCTCGATGGGCGACTGGGCCGTCTCGACCGACACCTCGCGCCGGGCGTTGGGCACCCGCCCCGACGGCGGCCCCCAGGCCAGCTCGTCGAGCGCCGCCCTGGCCTGCGGCCCGACCTGCGCGATCAGCTCGCGGACGGCACGGGGATCGGCCAGCGTGATCGCACGCTCGTCGTGGCGGAACACCCGGGCCGCCGGCTGGCCGAGCCCGGCGGGCGGGTCGAGCGCCTCCTGTACGCCTGGGGCGAGCCGGTGCTCGCCGTCGACCAGGGCCATCTCGGTCAGCGTGGTCAGCGCCCGGCCGATCGCCTCGTCGGTGCCGGGCGCGTTCCCGGTGGCGCGGTGGATCGCCGCCGACAACTCGCCGGGCGGGTAGACGACCAGGGTCTCGGCCACCGCGAGGGTGAAGCCGTCGAGCCGGTCGAGGGCCCGGCCGATCGCCGACGGGGTCGCGGCTCTCGCCGCCAGACCCGGCACGTTCGCCGGAACCGGGGTGATCAGCTCAGGCCGGGACATGGCGAGGAGGCGCAGTTGCTCGTCGCTCCGGCTGCGCAGCCACTCCGTGAACCCCTCGCTCATCCTTTCCATCGTAGGAGCATGCATGGACTGCCCCGCTGGGGCACTATGACGGAGTGATCGAGCGAGCCGACCAGCTCGTGCTGGAATTCGTGAGCCGGGTGGCCGACGCCGCCCACGGCCGGATGCGCCCCGAGGAACGCCTCGATTACGTCCGGCGGGTACGCGAACGGGTCGACCAGGAGCGCAAAGGCGACGAGAACCCCAAATCGGTCGCCCGCCTCCTGGCCCGTTTCGGCAGCCCGGAGGACATGGTCGAACGCGAGGTCCGCCGCTTACGCGGCGAACCCCCCGTGGAACCCCCAGCCCAGCAGACCCGCCCGATGAGCGCCCTGCGCCGAACGTTCCCCCCGGGCCCCGGCCTCCGCTCGGGCCGACCGGGTTCAGGGGGATCGGGCCTGTCGCGTTCAGGGGGGCCGGGCGCAGGGCAACCGCGATCAGGCTCCCCGGGTCCTTCGCCGTCTGGGGCGCCTCGGTCGGCGTTGCCGCAGCCGATCGTGATCAGTTCCACGCGCCGGGTCTGGAGAGCGGGAGATCAAGGTGGCCGGTTGGTGCCGCGGTGGAAACGGCGGCCGACGCCCGACGCGTGGTCGATCTTCCACGGGCATCCCCGGGAGGTCGCGGCGCTGGCGCTGCTCGCGCTGGCCGCGTTGCTGGTGCCGATCCGGTTCCCGGCGGTGGTGATCTTCCCGGTGCCGGGGATCGTGTGGGCCGTGGGGGCGGTCGTCACGTTGTCGTGTCAGGGGTGGAACATGCCCGACCGGCTGGCCGGGCTGGGCGCGCCCGCGCTGGCCTGGATCTTCGGCGGGGGGATCCTCGCACTGACCGGGCCCGACCGGACGTCCGTCGCGGGGCTGCTAGCGCGCTTCAACGAGGTCGCCGGCATCGCGTTCATCATCGGCACCGCCGCCGGGCTCACGTGGTTGCTCTACCGGCTCTTCGACCCACCCGTCTCCACACACGCCCGGCGGTAGCAGGCCGAGCGCCAGCCTGATCCAGGCCGACACGAACCGGTCGGTGGCCACCCGGCCGGGGGCCTCTCCGGTGGTGTACTCGATCAGCCGGTAGTTGATGATCGAGCCGCCCAGCACCGAGCCGACCCCGGCCCAGTCGACCTGGGCGTCGAGGTATTCGGGCTGGCAGGCGAACCACTCGGTGAGCGCGTCGAACATGGGCTGCAGCAGGCCCGCGGTGACCACGGCGACCAGGTCGGGGAACTGCGACAGGTCGCGGAAGAAGACCTGGGCGAGCATGCGCTCCTCGTCCATCTTGCCGAGGCCCGCGCGGCACATCGCGGCCAGCCGGATCTCGATGGGCTCGGTCTGGGCGACGTCGAGGGTTATCTCGTTCCGGGACGCCCGGTCGGCGACGGCGGCGGCGAGGACCTCGTACTTGGACTTGAAGTGCCGGTAGAGGCCGCCCGCGCCGGGGGACAGGCCGGCGGCGGCCTCGATCTCGGCCACCGAGGTCGCGTTGTAGCCGCGCTCGGCGAACAGCCGTAGCGCCTCCTCGATGATGCGACCCCGTGTGCTCATCTGTACCTCCCGCGAGGGACAGCGTAGACCGCCCAGCTATAAAAGGAAGATCCACTTCGCGGCGGATCGCGCGCTTTGGCATCCTTGATCCGTGCACAGCATGGGGATCAACGTCGGTTTCGACCTCGACCTGACGCTCGCCGACACACGCGCGGCGATCGCGGCCGTCTACGAGGCGCTGGTGCCGTCGCTCAGCACCCCCATCGACATCGACGTCGCGGTGTCGCGCATCGGCTGGCCGCTGGAAGACGAGCTGGCCCAGTGGCTGCCGGCCGACGAGATCCCGGCCGCGGTGGCGCTCTACCGCTCCCTCTACCCGGGCATCGCGCTGCCCGCCACCGTCGCCATGCCCGGCGCCCACGAGGCGCTCGCGGCCGTGCGCGCCGCCGGGGGCCGGATCATCGTGGTCACCGGGAAGAACGCGCTCGACGCCCGGCGCACGGTCGACGCCCTCGGGCTCGACGTCGACGAGATCGCCGGGTCGGTCTTCGGCGTCGACAAGGGCGCCGCCATCGCCGCCTTCGGGGCGGCGGTCTACGTGGGCGACCACGTGGCCGACGTCGAGGCGGCCCGCGCCGGCGGGGCGGTCAGCGTGGCCGTCGCGACGGGCGGCTGCACCCCCGCGCAACTGGCCGAGCGGGGCGCCGACGTGGTCGTCGCCGACCTCGCCGAGTTCGTCTCCTGGTACACCGCCCGGGCGTCGATTCCCGCGTAATTTGACGGGCTTTCGGCGGTCACCCCGGAGCCCTAGTGGGCATAACCTACATCCATTCCCTTCCACGACAGTTTGAACGAGGTCACTCCTGTGCCCAGCGGCAAGGTCAAGTGGTACGACGAAACCAAGGGTTTCGGTTTCCTCACCCGTGACGACGGCGGTGAGGTCTTCGTGCATTCATCCGCGCTGCCCAAAGGCGTGGAAGCCCTCAAGCCCGGCCAGAAAGTCGAGTTCGGGGTCGCCGAGGGGCGGCGCGGCCAGCAGGCGCTGTCGGTCAGGGTGCTGGAGCAGCCTCCGACCCTGGCGAAGGCGCCGCGGCCGAAGGGGAAGCGCAAAAAGCCCGACGAAATGGTCGTCATCGTCGAAGACCTGATCAAGTTGCTCGACGAACTGTCGACCTCGTCCTACCAGAAGGGCAAACTCCCCGAACCCGCCCACGCGAAGAAGGTCGCGACCGTGATTCGCGCAATTGCCGACGACATTGACGCCTAAAAGGGATTTGTCAGCGGTTTCGTGTCCCCCGTCGCGGCCGGTGGCTGAGCCACCGGCCGCAATGGCACCGTGACCGCGGTCGACGCGCTCATGACCTTCCGCTGACGGCGCATGACCAGCAGCCAGACCAGCGAGACCGCCAGCAGGGTCGCCATCACCGCCAGCCCGGCCGTGCCCTGGGCGAAGAGCGACAACGTCAGGCCGATCAGGCCGCCGAACACCCAGGCGATCTGGAGCAGCGCCTCGACCACCCCGAAGGTCGACGACCTGACCTCCTCGCCGATCTCCCGCTGGACGATCGCGTCGAGCGCCAGCTTGCCCAGACCCTGGGCGAACGCGCCGATGAGGGCGACCGCGACGGCCGTCCACAGACTGAAGAAGAAGGCCGTCACGACCGTGGTGATCGTGGTCAACGCCAGCGTCGACAACACGATGAGCTGCGGCGAGTAGGACTTCACCCACGACGCCACGGCCGCGCCGAACAGCCCGCCGCCCCCGGCGGCCGCGGCGAGCAGGCCGAGTGTGATCTCCGGGGCCAGGCCCGGCAGGTGCTCGTCCTGGACGAGGAAGAGCAGGAAGAAGACCAGGAACCCGGCCTGGATGCGGATCGCCGCGTTGGCCCGCATCGATTCGGCCACGATCGGCCCGACGTTCAGCAGAGCGCGCACGCCCGGCGGCTTCGCCGTCTCCTCCTCGTCGGGGGAGTCGACGTGGCGCGGCAGCCTTATCGCCACCACCCCCGCCACCAGGAAGAGCACCATCGCGATCCGCAGCACCCACTCGGCGCCCAGCCAGGCCACCAGGCCGGCCCCCAGACCGGCCGCGCCGCCTGCGGCGACCAGCGCGAACAGGGCGACCCGGGCGTTGGCGGTGACCAGCCCTATGTCGGCCGGCAACACGCTCGGCATGATCGCCGCCCGGGACACGTTGTAGGCCTTCGACAACACCAGCACCGCCAGGGCCGCCGGGAAGAGCGAGAGCGTGTCGCCGTAGACGACGCTGGAGGCCATGCCCCAGCAGAGCAGGCCGCGTGCGAACAGGGTTCCGGCGATGACGTAGCGGCGGCCCGACCGGAAACGGTCGAGCACCGGGCCGACGAAGGGGGCGACGACGGTGAAGGGCACCATCGTCACCAGCAGATAGAGGGCCACCTGGCCGCGCGCCTGGCCGACGGGCATGCCGAAGAACAGCGCCCCGGCCAGCGAGACCGTGATGAACGCGTCGCCCGCGCTGTGCACCGCGGTGACCTCGATGAGGCGGCCGAGGCCGGTGCGGTCGGCGCCCTTCGCGTGGGTCAGCCGACGGCTGGCCCGCCCGACACCGGCGGCGCCGCGGCCGATCGACCGGCCCGTTCGTGCGGTCGCGGACATGATCGCGCGGCCCGCGTCACGGACCTTGCCCCAGGCACCCGCCACCCCATCCGCTCCTCTCGTGTCGAATTTCCAGTCTTACCGACGCACTTGGGTGCTGTCCGCTCTGGAGGAGGGTGAAAATCGCTCCTCAGGTAGGTGAAAATGGAGTGTGAGCCGTACCCGCGTGAGAACCCCCGTCGCTGACCAGGCCTGCGCCGCCGCCGTCGACCTGGCTCGTTCCGCGGCCGAGGAGATCGCCAGGCCGGGCGAGGTCGGCGAACATCTGGGGTTCGACGCGGAGGGTGACCGGGTGGTCACCCACTACTTCGCCTGCCTCGATCGAGCATACGAGGGCTGGCGCTGGGCGATCACAGTGGCCCGTGCTTCGCGTGCGAAGTCCGTCACCGTCAGTGAAACCGTGCTGCTGCCCGGCAAGGGCGCCCTGCTGGCGCCGACCTGGGTGCCGTGGAGCCGCCGCCTGCGCCCCGGCGACCTGGGGCCCGGCGACCTGCTGCCGGCCGAGGCCGACGACGACAGGCTCGCGCCCGGCTTCACCGCCGAGACCGACCCCGACGCCGAGACCGACCACCAGATGTTGTTCGAATACGGTCTGGGCCGGGCTCGGGTGTTGTCGGCCATCGGCCGCGACCTGGCGGTCAACCGCTGGCACAGCGGCGAATCCGGCCCCGACTCCCCGCTCGCGGCGGCGGCCCCCGCCCAGTGCTCCACCTGTGGTTTCTACTGGCCCCTCGCCGGCGCGCTGCGCCTGGGCTTCGGTGTGTGCGCCAACGAGTTCGCCCCCGACGACGGTAAGGTCGTCGCCGCCGACCACGGTTGCGGCGCCCACTCCGAGGCGGCCCCGGCGCCGTCGGCGGCGGGCGAGGCTCCGCAGCCGATCCTCGACGACCTGGGCTACGACCCCATGCCGGAAGGCTGACCTCCCTTTACTCCCGGAAGCGTGTGATGAACGACTTCTTCGGCACCACCCGCATGCGTGAAAACGTCCTCGCCGCCTGGACGGCCTCGCCCGCGCGGTTCCGCGAGGACGCCAACGCCGAGGAGGACTTCGCCCTCGGCGGCTACCGCGACCGCCTGATCGTCGAGCTGGCCCAGAACGCCGCCGACGCCGCGCTGCGCGCCGGGGTGCCCGGCCGGTTGCGGCTGACCCTGCGCGAGGGCGTGCTCGAAGCCGCCAACACCGGCGGGCCGCTCGACGCCGCCGGGGTCGAGGGCCTGTCGACGCTCCGGGTCTCCGGCAAGCGCGACGAGGCCGGTGCGGCCGGGCGGTTCGGCGTCGGCTTCGCGGCCGTCGTGTCCGTCACCGACGAGCCCGCCATCGCCTCCCGGGCGACCGCCGGGGTGCGCTGGTCGCGGGCGCTGACCAACGAGCTGGTCGCCGCGATCCCCGCGCTGGAAGACGAGCTGGCCGGGCGGGCGGGCCACGTGCCGCTGCTGCGGTTGCCCTTCCCCGCTGAGCTGACGGTGCCCGAGGGCTTCGACACGATCGTGCGGCTGCCGCTGCGCAACGCCGCGGCCGAAGACGCCGTCCGGCGGATGCTGGAGGAGACCAGCCCGGCGCTGCCGCTGGTCATGCCCGCGTTGTCGGCGATCGACATCGAGGTCGACGGGGTCTGGCGCAGCGTCACCGCCGCCGGGTGGCACGTCGTCGAGGCGTCGGGCGAGTTCACGCCCGAGCAGGTGGGCGACCTGTTCGCCGACCGGCCGACCGAGGAGCGGGCCCGTCCGTTCTGGCAGGTGCGCTGGGCCGTGCCGATCGCCGGGGCGGTCGACCACGGGCAGGCCCGCGCCTGGGGCGACCAGGCCCGGCGCGACGGCGAGGCGCTGCCGCTGCCGAAAGACGTGCCGTCGTCGGTGCACGCGCCGACGCCCTCCGACGAGCCGCTCGACCTGCCCGCCCTGCTGATCGCGACGTTCCCGCTGGCCACCGACCGGCGTCACGTCGCGACCGGGCCGCTGACCGACTTCCTGGTGCGCCGCTCGGCCGAGGTCTACTGCGACCTGCTGCGGTCGCTGCCGCGTACGCCCCGGCTGCTCGACCTCGTGCCGCAGGTGCTGGCGAAGGGGGAGCTCGACGCGGCGATCCGGAGCGAGATCCTCTCCCTGCTGCCCGACCTGCCGCTGCTGCCGGCGATCTCGGCGCCCGAGGAGCCGTCCGGGCGCTACGCCGAGATCGTCAACGGCCGGCGTGCGGCCGACGGGCTGGCGGCGGTCTCCTTCGCCGAAGACGACGAGCTGGTCATCGCCGGGCGCGACGCCCGCGTGGTGGCCGGGCCCGGCGAGTTCCTGACGATGGTCGCCGACATGGTGCCCGGCCTGCTGCCCGCCGGATGGCCGGTGCGCCACCACGCGCTGGCCGGTCTGGGCATCCGCAGGGTCGAACTGGCCGACGTGATCGACATGCTCTCCGGCGACGCCGTGAAGGACCGCGATCCCGCCTGGTGGCGCGCGCTCTACCAGGTGCTCCCGGCCGACGACCTCGAGGCGATCGGGGCGGTCGGGGTGCCGCTGGCCGACGGCCGGCTGGTCCGGGGCGCCCGGGGCACACTATTGCTGACCGACGGCGAGAAGGCGCTCGACGCGGCGCTGCTGGCCCCGCTCGGGCTGCGGATCGTCCACCACGACGCCGCCCACCCGCTGCTGCTGCGGCTCGGGGCGGCCGAGGCGACGCCGCGGACCGTCCTCGACGACCCGCTCACCCACGCCGCCGTCACCGAGTCGGCCGGGTCGGCCGACCCCGAGCCGGTCGCGCAGGCGGTGCTGGCCCTGGTCGACGCCGCCGGGCTGACCGCCGGGGAGGCGCCCTGGCTGGCCGCGCTGGCGCTGCGCGGCGCCGACGGTGAGGTCTACGCCGCTGGCGACCTGCTGCTCGAAGGCGGCGACCTGGCCAGGCTGATCGACCAGGAGGCCCCGTTCGCGGCGCCCGACCTGGTGGAGAAGTTCGGTTCGCGGGTGCTGGCCGCCGCCGGCGTGCTCGACGGGTTCGCCGTGGTCAACGACGCCGACGTGGTCCTGGACCCCGACGACTGCGACCACGACCTCGACCGCGAAGACGAGTGGCTCGACGCGATCCTCGACCTGCTGCCCGAGCTCGACGTGCCGCCCGTGGCGCGCGAGTTCACCGCTGTCCGCGACCTCGAATACGTCGCCGACTGGGCCGCCGCGCTGCCGCTGCTGGCCCGGCCGCCGCTGCGCGCCGCCCTGCAGCCGATGCGGGTGGTCGCGGGCGGCGAGGTCCACGAGGTGCCCTCCTACACCGGCTGGTGGCTGGCGCACCACCCGGTGATCGACGGCAAGCCGCCGACCTCCCTGCGGCTGCCGTCGGCCGACCCCCTTCTCTTCGGCCTGTACGCCGACGCGCCCCCCGTCGCCGACGAGGCCGCCCTCACGATGATCGGGGTGCGCTCCACCCTGGCCGACCTGCTCGCCTCCCACGGCGGCCCCGAGGAGCTCCTCGACCTGATGGCCGACGCCACGCGGCCCGTCGACCGGGCCCAGCTGCGTGCCCTGTGGAAGGCGCTGGCCGAGGTCAGCCCCGAACGGGTGAGCCCTCCGGCGGCGGTCCGGGCGGTGCAGAACGGCGAGATCGTGGTCGCCGACGTCGACGGAGAGCTGGAGCCGGTCGTCGTCGAGGCGCCCGACCTGCTCGCCCTGGTGGCCGACCGGCCGCTCGTGCTGGTCGGGTTCGACCAGGCCGAGGCGCTGTCGGAGGTGCTCGACCTGCCGCTCGTCGGTGAGGTCGTCACCGGCGACGTCACCTCCACGGGTACGGACACCCCGGTTCCCCCGCAGGTGCGCAGGCTGCTGCCGGGGGCGCCCGGTTCGTACGTGCGGCATGAGGAACTGCTCGTCGACGGCAGGCCGGTGCCGTGGCGGTTCTTCGAGGGCCGGGTGCACGCCTCCGGCGTCGAGGGGCTGGCGCGCGGGCTCGCGTGGGCGGCCGGGCAGTGGGGCGACCGGCTCGCGGTCGAGGCGCTGCTGCGCGACCCTGACCGTGTGCCGCTCCTGCTGGCGGAGGCCGACCTCGACGGCTGAAACACTGCCAGGGTGGAACGTCATCTGATCAGTCACCTCGCGCACACCGACCACCCCATCGCCGCTCCGGTGAGCGGTCAGACCGTCACGCGGATTCTGCGCCGGGCCAAGCTCGGCGCCCAGCCGCGGGTCCTCGACATCGGCTGCGGCCACGGCGTCTGGACGCTCCGCGCCCTGGCCATGCACGAGGACGCCACCGCCGACGCGGTCGACGTGCACCGCGAGGGCTTGGAGTCGTGCCGGATCATGGCCGAGCGGCAGGGGCTCGACCACCAGCTCACCCTGCACCACATGCCGGCCGCCGACTACAAGAACGGCCTCTACGACCTGGTCATGTGCGTCGGCGCGACGCACGCCTACGGCGGTCTGGTGGAGACCGCCAACGCGGTCAAGGAGCACCTCAAGCCGGGCGGTCTGGCGCTGATCGGCGAGGGCTTCTGGGAGGTCCCGCCGAACGCCGAGACGCTCATCACGCTGGGCGCCGAACCGGGGGAGTACGCCGACCTGGCCGGCACCGTCGAGCGCGCCGAGAGCGCGGGCTACGCGACGGTCTACGCCTACACCAGCGAACTGTCGGAATGGGACGACTACGAGTGGTCGTGGACCGGCAGCCTGCTGCGCTGGGCGGTCGACCACCCCGGCCCCGACGGCGACACGGCGCGGACGGCGGCGCTGGCCCACCGCGACATGTGGCTCAAGGGCTACCGGGGGGTGCTGGGTTTCGTGACGCTCCTGCTGAAGCGGACGAACTGATCTTCCGGTCGCGCCGGCGGACGAACCAGAGCCCGAAGAAGCCCATGCCGATCCCGGCCACGCAGGTCCACGAGTACCAGCTCTCGTCGGGCCGGAGGATCAGCAAGACGATGAGGGCGATCGCCCACAGGACGATGCCCACCGTGATCGTGGCGGAGTCGTTGGTCTTGAGGGGCTCTGGATCGGGCCGCCGCTGCTGGGTCACCCTGTCAGCCTAAACGTCAGCCTAAATCCGGCAGGTCACTACCGGCCCGCGTGAGGTTCGACGCGGCGCGCGTACGAAACCGCAACGAAAAAGTCACGTCGGCGACCTGGGTCTTTTCCCTGGTGGTAAGGGGTGTCACTCTGCGCACGTGAGTGACGTCAAAACCCCCCAAAGCACTAGTTTCCTCGACACGTATTTCAAGATTTCGGCTCGGGGCTCGTCGGTCGGCGCGGAGGTCCGTGGTGGTCTGGCCACGTTCTTCACGATGGCCTACATCGTCGTGCTCAACCCGATCATCCTGGGCTTCGTCCAGGACGCCGACGGCCAGTTCCTCGGCGACGGGGCGGCTCCCAACCTGTCGCTGATCGCCGTCGCGACGGCGTTGGTGGCCGGCCTGCTGACCATTCTGATGGGCGTGGTGGCGAACGTGCCCTTCGCCCTGGCGGCGGGTTTGGGCCTCAACGCGTTCGTCGCCTACGGCATCGCCTCCCAGGTCTCCTGGGAGGACGCCATGGGCCTGGTGGTCCTCGAAGGCCTGGTCATCCTGGTGCTGGTGCTGACCGGGTTCCGGACGGCCGTCTTCCACGCCATCCCGGCGAGCCTGAAGACCGCGATCTCGGTGGGCATCGGCCTGTTCATCGCGCTCATCGGCTTCGTGGACGCCGGATTCGTGCGCAAGACGGCCGCCCCGGCGCCGCCCCTGGAGCTGGGCATCGGCGGCGGGCTGACGTCGTGGCCGATCCTGGTGTTCGTGGTCGGCCTGCTCGGCACCGCCCTGCTGGTGGCCCGCAAGGTGAAGGGCGCGATCCTGATCGGCATCGTCGGCGCGACGATCTTCGCGATCATCGTCCAGACGATCGGGAACATCGGCCCGGCCGTCGACGGCGACAAGACCAACCCGCAGGGCTGGGGCCTCAACGTGCCCGCGCTGCCGGGGCTCGACCAGATCTTCGCGCTGCCCGACTTCTCGCTGATCGGTCAGTTCAGCCTGTTCGGCGCGTTCACCAAGTTGTCGGTCGTGCTCGCCGTGCTGCTCGTGTTCACGCTGCTGATCACCGACTTCTTCGACACGATGGGCACCATCGTGGGCGTCGGCAAGCAGGCCGACCTCGTGGCGGCCGACGGCACGCTGCCGAAGACCAAGGAGATCCTGCTGATCGACTCGGTCGCCGCCGCGGCGGGCGGCGCGGCGTCGGTGTCGTCGAACACGACCTACATCGAGTCGGCCTCGGGGGTCGGCGAGGGCGCGCGCACCGGGCTCGCCTCGGTGGTGACCGGTCTGCTGTTCCTCGCGTCGATGTTCCTCGCGCCGCTGGTCAACATCATCCCGTACGAGGCCGCGGCGCCCGCGCTGGTGGTGGTCGGCTTCCTGATGATGACCTCGATCCGCGAGATCGACTTCACCGACCTGGAGATCGCGATCCCGGCGTTCTTCACGATCGTGCTGATGCCGTTCACCTACTCGATCGCCAACGGCATCGGGGCCGGGTTCATCACGTACGTGCTGATCAAGGCGGCGAAGGGCAAGGCGTCCGAGGTGCACCCGCTCATGTGGCTGGTGGCCGTGCTGTTCACGATCTACTTCGCGCTCGGCCCGATCAAGATCCTCTTGGGCTTCTGAAACTTTCAACTATCTACCGATAGATTGCCGGATCTCCGCAGGACTCCCCGCGTCGCACGGTTGGCGCATTGACCGCGTTTTGCGGCCAATTCTAGCCTTCCGTGCGACACGGGAGTTACCGAAAAGTTTCGGAACAGGAGATCCAGTGCGTACCTTCAAATGGCGATCTCTGGTGGCGGCGGCCTGCGCCCTCACCACGGCCGCCGCGACGGTCCTCGTCGCCACGCCGGCCTCGGCCAGCGCGGCGTTGCGCGTGCACGCCCAGGCGCGCGGCAAGTTCATCGGCACCGCGCTGGCGACCTCGCCGCTGGCCAACGAGACGGCGTACCGGAACATCGCGGCCACCGAGTTCAACCAGATCACGGCCGAGAACGCGATGAAGTGGAGCGACACCGAGCCGAACGACAACCAGTACACGTTCTCCGGCGCGGACCAGATCGTCAACTTCGCGACCGCGAACAACCAGCAGGTGCACGGCCACACCCTCGTCTGGCACAACCAGACGCCGGGCTGGGTCCAAGGCCTGTCGGCCACCAACATGCGAGCCGCGATGAACGAGCACATCGCGACGGTCGTGGGCCGCTACGCCAACAACCCCACGGTCGTCTCGTGGGACGTGGTGAACGAGGTCTTCGAGGAGAACGGCAGCTTCCGCTCGTCGTTCTGGTACAACACGCTGGGCTCCGGCTTCATCGCCGATGCCTTCCGCGCCGCCCGCGCCGCCGACCCCGACGCCCGGTTGTGCATCAACGACTACAACGTCGAGGGCATCAACGCCAAGAGCACCGCGATGTACAACCTGGTCTCGCAGCTCCGGTCGCAGAACGTGCCGGTCGACTGCGTCGGCTTCCAGACCCACCTCTCCACCCAGTACGGCTTCCCGAACGACCTCCAGCAGAACCTCCAGCGGTTCGCCAACCTCGGCGTCCAGGTCAGGATCACCGAGCTCGACGTCCGCATCCAGGGTTCGCGCACCTCGGCCAAGGACACCCAGCAGGCGACCTACTACACCAACGTGGTGAACGCCTGTCTCGCGGTCACGGCCTGCGCCGGCGTGACCATCTGGGGCTTCACCGACAAGTACTCGTGGGTCCCGGACACCTTCCCGGGTGAGGGCTTCGCGCTGATCTACGACAACAACTACTCGCAGAAGCCGTCGTACACGGCGGTCCACAACGCCCTCGACAACGGCACCCCGAGCGACACGACGGCACCTTCGACACCGGGCGCCCCGACCGCGTCCGGCGTCACCTCCTCGGGCGCCACCCTGTCGTGGACCGCGTCGACCGACACGGGCGGCTCGGGTCTGGCCGGGTACAACGTCTACAACTCGGGCGGCACGCAGATCGCGACCTCCACCACCAACTCGGTGACCCTGACGGGGCTGTCGGCCAACACGGCCTACACGGTCTACGTCCGGGCGCGTGACGGGGCGGGCAACCTGTCGGCCAACTCCACCTCGGTCACCTTCACCACCACGGGCGGCAGCAGCGACACCACCGCCCCCACCACCCCCGGCGCCCCCACCGCCTCCAACATCACCTCGTCGGGGGCGACCCTGTCGTGGACCGCGTCGACCGACACGGGCGGCTCGGGTCTGGCGGGTTACAACGTCTACAACTCGGGCGGCACGCAGATCGCCACGTCCACCACCAACTCGGTGGCCCTGACGGGGCTGTCGGCCAGCACGGCGTACACGGTCTACGTCCGGGCGCGTGACGGGGCGGGCAACCTGTCGGCCAACTCCACCTCGGTGACCTTCACCACCACGGGCGGCAACTCCGGCGGCTGCTCGGCCACCGGCACGATCCAGACCCAGTGGGGCGGCGGGTACGTCGTCCAGCCGGTGACCGTGACCAACGGCACGTCCCCGCGCACCTCGTGGACGGTGACCTTCACCCTGCCCTCCGGCCACACCATCGTCGGCTCCTGGAACGCCACCCTCACGGTGTCCGGGAACACGGTGACGGCCCGCAACGCCGCCTACAACGGCAACCTGGGCTCCGGCGCGACCACGACGTTCGGCTTCCAGGTGGCGCGTCCCAGCAGCGACACCTCGACGGTGTCGGCTTACACCTGCGCCTGATTCTTGACCCGGGCACGGCCTCCTTCGGGGGCCGTGCCCGGCCCTTTTGGGGAAGGTATCCCTGAGCAGGAATGCCATGGTGTGCCATATAGTTAGCAAAGGTAATGACTCATGCTAACGAATCCTCAGAACACGGATCCGGCTGCGAACCTGCGCAGCGACGCCGGTCTGGCGTCCGCGCTGCGCGTGTCGCTGGCCCGGCTGACCCGTCGCCTGCGCAAACAGGCCGTGGGTCACATCCTGACGCCCACACAGCTCGCGGCCCTGGCCGCCGTCGAGCGGCACACCACGATGACCCCCGGCGAGCTGGCCGAGCACGAGAAGGTGCAGCCGCCCTCGATGACCAGGGTGGTCACCCATCTGGAGGAACGCGGCCTGCTGGCCCGCTCCCCCCACCCCACCGACCGTCGTCAGGTGACCCTGTCGGTCACCCCGGCGGGCGCCGCCCTGCTGAAAGAAGAACGCCGCCGCAAGGAGGCCTGGCTGGCCCAGCGCCTCGGCGAGCTGACACCGGAGGAGAAGGCGATCCTGCGCCGGGCCGCCCCCATCCTGGAAAAGCTCTCCCAAATGTGAGACGACTACGAACCGCCGCCGACCTGGCGAAGTGGACGGGCGCGGGGCCGGTTCGGGAGTCCGGCCCACGCCCGACCAACGGATCCCCGGACGGCGGCACCGGTTCTGATGATCGCTCCGGCGCCGACGGTCGCCCCGGCTCGCCCCTGAGCCGGGAGGCCGGAGAGCCCGGTTCGGATGTGCTCTTGGCGGCGGAAATGCCGTCTCCCGAGCCCGCTGGGGACCTTTCGGAGAAGTCGGGCATGTTCCGGTCGTTGCGCAACCACAACTACCGGCTGTTCCTCTCCGGAGGCGTCGTCTCCAACGTCGGGACCTGGATGCAGCGCACCGCCCAGGACTGGCTCGTGCTGAGCCTGACCGGCGGGTCGGGCACGGCGCTCGGCATCACGGTGGCGCTCCAGTTCCTGCCGGTCATGCTGTTCGGGATGTGGGGCGGCGTGCTGGCCGACCGGTTCCCGAAGCGGCCGCTCCTGATGACGGCGCAGTCGCTGATGGCGGCGCTCGCGCTGGCCATGGGTGTGCTGACCGTCACCGGGCACGCCCAGGTCTGGCACGTCTACGTCATGGCCTTCACGCTCGGTCTGCTGGCCTGTGTCGAGGTGCCCACCCGGCAGTCGTTCGTGGTCGAGATGGTCGGCCGCGACGACCTGTCCAACGCCATCGCCCTGAACAGCTCCTCCTTCAACCTGGCCCGCGTGGTCGGCCCGGCCGTCGCCGGGCTCCTGATCAACTGGCTGGGCGGCACCGGGCCGCTGTTCCTGGTCAACGCGCTCACTTTCGCCTTCACCATCGGCGGCATGCTGCTGATGCGAACGGCCGAACTGCGCACCCCCGAGCCGGTCAAGCGCGGCAAGGGGCAGGCCAGGGAAGGCGTGCGTTACGTGATCGGGAAGCCGGACCTGCTGCTGCCGGTGCTCATGGTCGGGTTCGTGGCGGTCTTCGCGCAGAGCTTCACCACGTCCATCGCGCTGATGGCGACCGAGGTGTTCGACGCGGGGGCGTCGGCGTTCGGGATCGGCAGCAGCGCGTTCGCCATCGGGGCGGTCGTGGGGGCGCTGCTGGCGGCCCGCCGGGTCACCCCGTCGCGGCGGACGATGGTCGCCGCGGGCATCGCCTTCGGGGCCGCCCAGATCGTGGCGGCGGTGACGCCGGCGTACTGGGCCTTCCTGATCGCGCTCGTCCCGGCCGGGCTGGCGATGATCACCGTGCAGACCATGGCCAACTCGACCCTGCAGCTCGGTGCCTCCAGCGAGATGCGCGGCCGGGTGATGGGAATCTACGTCCTGGTCTTCACGGCCGGGGCTCCGATCGGCGCCCCGCTGATCGGGTGGATCGCCGAGCTCGCCGGGCCGAGGGTCGGGATCATGGTTTCCGGCCTGCTCAGCCTGACCGGGGTGGTGCTGGCCGTGCTGATCACCCGGCTGGTCGCGGCGCGTAAGGCCATGGCCCTCAACCCGGCCACGGCGTCGATCGCGGTCTGAGGATGGTCAGCGGCACCCCATGGGCTTGGCTAGGCTCGACGCCGTGGACCGTCCCCGCCGCTGGCTGCTGCCGACCGTGCTCGGCCTGCTGATGCTGCTCGTCGTCGTGGGCGCGCTGGTCCAGTGACCTGGTGAACGACCGCCCCTCCGGCGCGGCGGCCACCGCGTGGTGACCGCCGCGGCCGGGTGGATCAGCAGCAGGCCTGCTTGGGCTCCACGTCGAGGACCTCGACGCCGGCCGGAGCGCAGCAGGCCGAATCGGACTCCTTGATCAGCGTCGCCGAGTCGGCCTTGACCGTGTAGACCTCCCACGGTTCGTCGCCGGGGCCGTGCACCCAGACCTTGTCCTGGACGGCGTAGCAGCAGGCGGTGTCCTGTTCGTCGGCGGTCGCCAGGCCTTCCGCCGCCAGGCGGGAGGAGGCGGCCGTGACCGCGTCGGTCGTGTCGACTTCGACGCCGAGGTGGTCCATCACGGTCGGCCGGCCGGGCTCGCCCTCCAGGAGCACGAGCTTCAGCGGCGGTTCGGCGATGGCGAAGTTGGCGTAGCCGGGCCGCCGCTTGGCCGGTTCGGCGTCGAACAGCTTGCTGTAGAAGGCCACGGACGCCTCCAGGTCGGAGACCCGCAGGGCGAGCTGAACGCGGGACATGTGATCGTCTCCTTGTATCGATGAACATCTAAGTAGCCTTTCGAGGCATAGTTTGCGTTCCTGTATTGACCGATGTCAATATCGACCTATGTCGAAGCAGAACTCGTTGCCGATCATCGCGGAAGAATGCTGCGCGCCCCTGGCCCGTGAACCCATCGGCAAGGACGACGCGGCCGAGCTGGCGAAGGTCCTCAAGGCGGTAGCCGATCCCGTCCGGCTGCGCCTGCTCTCCCTCATCGCCGCCCGCGACGAGGAGACCTGCGTCTGCGATCTGCTTCCCGAGTTCGACCTGTCGCAGCCGACGATCTCCCACCACCTGAAGACCCTCAGGGAAGCCGGGCTGATCGGCTCCGAGCGGCGCGGGACCTGGGTCTACTCGTGGGTGATCCCGCAGGCGCTCGACCGGCTGTCGGCGCTGTTCGCCACGGCGAGGGAAGAGGCCGGCGTCCGGTGACGTCCCTGGCACGACGCGCCACGGCGGAGTTCGCCGGAACCGGCCTGCTCGTCACGATCGTGATCGGCTCCGGCATCGCCGCCGCCCGCCTGTCCCCGAGCGACGTCGGCCTGCAGCTGGCCGAGAACGCCGCCGCGACCGCCGCCGGGCTCGCCGTGATCATCCTCATGGTGGGGCCGGTCTCCGGCGCTCACCTCAACCCGGTGGTCTCCCTCGTCGACTGGGCACTCGGCCGCCGGGGGCGGACCGGCCTCACGGGAACCTCTCTTGGCGTGTACGCGCTGGCCCAGACCATGGGCGCCATCAGTGGGGCCGTGCTGGCCAACCTCATGTTCGACCTCCCCGCCGTCACGATTTCCGCCACCGTCCGGACCGCGCCGTCCCTGTGGCTGGCCGAGACCGTCGCGACCGCCGGTCTGGTCGCCCTGATCCTCAGCCTGACCCGCACCGGCCGCGCCCACCTGGCAGCCCCGGCGGTCGGGGCCTACATCGGGTCGGCCTACTGGTTCACCTCCTCCACCTCCTTCGCCAACCCCGCCGTGACCATCGGCCGCATCTTCAGCGACACCTTCGCCGGGATCGCCCCGGTGTCGGTCGCGCCGTTCATCGCCGCCCAACTCGTCGGCGCGTTCGCCGGCGCAGCTCTGGCCGTGGTCCTCCACCCCGTGGCCGCACCCTCCGCCGCTCCCGCCTCCAAGGAGTTCGCATGACCGCCGCCGTCCCCGAGGTTCTCTTCGTCTGCGTCCACAACGCCGGACGCTCCCAGATGGCCGCCGCCCTGCTCGACCACCACGGCAGGGGCGACGTGGTCGTCCGCTCCGCCGGGTCGGCCCCCGCCGACACGATCAATCCCGCCGTGATCGCGGTCATGGACGAGATCGGGCTCGACCTGTCCAAGGCGTTCCCCAAGCCGTTGACCGACGAGGCCGTTCAGGCGTCCGACGTCGTGATCACGATGGGATGCGGGGACGCCTGCCCGTACTACCCGGGCAAGCGCTACCTGGACTGGGAGCTGCCCGACCCGGCGGGCAAGGGCGTCGACGACGTCCGCCCGATCCGCGACGAGATCGAGCGCCGGGTTCTGACGTTGCTCCAGGAGCTTTCATCGCCTATCGTCGATTGACGATGAATGGACCACTCGATCGCGACACCGCCGAGAAGTACGCCACCTGTTTCCGCGCCCTGTCCGACGCCACCCGCGTGCAGATCGTCACCCTGCTCGCCCGCGCCGGAGAGCCGATGTCGGTCAAGGAGATCGTCGAAGCCGTGGACGTCGTCCAGTCGACCGTCTCGGCTCACCTGAAGATCCTTGCCGAGGTGCGGTTCGTGCTGGTCGAGCAGCGCGGGATCTCGCGCTTCTACCGGATCAACGACGCGTGTGTGGACTACTTCCCGACCGCCGCCGACGTGGTCATGGGACGCCCCATCACCTGAGGAGACCGGCATGGCCGACGACATCGACGACCGGCGATCAGAGGTCCTGCGGCGTTATGCCGGACTCGCGCAGACCGCCCAGGCCGGACAGCCCGTCACCGACGCGTCGGCCGACTGTCTCGGCTCAAACGCCTACACCTGCGACACCGAGATCCCGGAGGGGGCGTGGGGGGCGAGCCTGGGATGCGGCAACCCGGTGGCGGTCGCCGACCTGCGGCCCGGGGACACCGTTCTCGATCTCGGCTCCGGCGCGGGGCTCGACGTGCTGCTCTCCGCCCGCCGCGTCGGCCCGACCGGCAAGGCGTACGGCCTCGACGGCACCCCCGACATGATCGCCCTCGCCCGCGCCCACGCCGCCCAGGCCGAGGTGAGCAACGTCGAGTTCCTCCACGGGCACATCGAAGACGTGCCGCTCCCCGACCGCGCCGTGGACGTCGTGATCTCCAACTGCGTGATCAACCTGTCCGCCGACAAGCCCCGCACCCTGGCCGAGGCGTTCCGCGTCTTGAAGCCCGGCGGCCGGTTCGGGGTCAGCGACATCGTCGCCGACGACGACCTCGAACCGTTCCGCCGTGAGGAGGCCGAACGGTCGGTCGGCTGCACCGTGGGGACGCTCACCGAAGCCGGCTACCGCGCCCACCTGACCGCAGTGGGGTTCACCGACATCCGCCTGACCCGGACGTCGCCTCTGGCGCAAGGGCTGCACAGCACGATCGTCCAAGCGACCAAACCGGAGATCGCCGTCCGCCCGATGCGCGACGACGACGCCGCCCAGGTCCTGGCCGTCTACCAAACCGGCCTGGACGGCGGGCAAGCCAGCTTCGAGACCACCGCCCCGACGTGGGAGACCTTCACCACGGCCAAGCTCCCCGGCCACCGGCACGTGGCCGTCGACACCGCGTCGGACGAGGTGGTCGGGTGGGTCGCCGCTTCGGCCGTCTCCGACCGGTGCGTGTACGCCGGAGTCGTCGAGCACTCCGTCTACGTCTCCCCGGCCCATCATGGGCGCGGGGTCGGCACCCTGCTCCTGAAGGCGCTGATCGACTCGACGGAGGCCGCCGGCATCTGGACCATCCAGTCCGGCGTCTTCCCCGAGAACACCGCCAGCCTGCGCCTGCACGAGAAAGCCGGATTCCGCCAGGTCGGCATCCGGGAACGCGTCGGACGTCACCACGATCGCTGGAGAGACGTCGTCTTCATCGAGCGCCGCAGCAAGATCGCCGGATAGGCGCCGCCGATTTCGGCTTTGGGGTCTTCGGCCGTGACGGAAAAGTCCGGTGCGGCGAGTCGCCGCACCGGACTTGCTGCTACCAGGCGTAGGCCTCGGGGGCGGTGCCGCCGGGGCCGGGGAAGATCTCGTCGATGCGGGCCAGGGCCTTGTCGTCGAACTTGATCTCCAGGGCGCGCAGGGAGCCGTCGAGCTGGTCGGCGGTGCGGGGGCCGATGATCGGGGCCGTGACGGCCTTCTGGTGGAGGAGCCAGGCGAGGCCCGCGTTGGCCGGGTCTTCGCCCAGTTCGTCGCAGAAGGCCTCCCACTGCTCGATCTGGGGGCGGACCTTCTCCAGGCTCTGGAGCATGTCCTCGGTGGCGCTGCGGCCCTTGTCGATCTTCCTGAGGACGCCGCCGAGCAGGCCGCCGGCCAGGGGGCTCCACGGGATGACGCCCAAGCCGTAGTCCTCACACGCCGGGAGCACTTCGAGTTCGACCGAGCGCTCCAGCAGGTGGTACTTCGACTGCTCGCTCACCAGGCCGAGGAAGTTGCGGCGGCGGGCCGTCTCCTGGGCCTTGGCGATGTGCCAGCCGGCGAAGTTCGACGAGCCGACGTACAGGATCTTGCCCTGCTGGCGCAGGACCTCCATGGCCTCCCAGAACTCCTCGAACGGGGTGTTCCGGTCGACGTGGTGGGCCTGGTAGACGTCGATGTAGTCGGTCTGCAGGCGCTTCAGCGAGGCGTCGCAGGCGCGGCGGATGTTCAGCGCCGACAGGAACGTCTCGTTGGGCCAGTCGCCCATCGAGCCGTAGAGCTTGGTGGCGATGACGGTCTTCTCGCGGCGGCCACCACCCTGGGCGAACCACCGGCCGATGATCTGCTCGGTGACCCCCTCGCCCTTCACCCATCCGTAGACGTTGGCGGTGTCGAAGAAGTTGATGCCCAGCTCATGGGCGCGATCCATGATCGTGAAGGAGTCCTCCTCAGACGTCTGCGGGCCGAAGTTCATCGTGCCCAGGCAGAGCTTGCTGACCTTGAGTCCGGTACGACCGAGCTGCGCGTAGTCCATGCTTCCACCTTAGGAACCTGGAGTGGACTCCAGGCCAGCCCTCTCGCGCCCGGGGCGCGCCGACGCCTGGACTGAGGAGCGCAGGAGAGCGAAGCGAACCGGAGCGACGAGGGAAGGCGTCGGGCCTGAGCGCCCCGGGCAGCCGCACCGAAGGTGCGGCCATCAAACAGGGCAGGATGTCTCCCATGGGGTGGACATACCGGGGGATCGGGCTCGCCTTGCTGGTCGTGGTCCTGTGGGCGGTTCCGGCGCACGCCGACGACGAGCTCTTCGAGTTCACCGATCCCCGGATCACCGAGTCGAGCGGCCTGGCCGTCTCGCCGACGCACCCCGGGATCGTCTACACCCACAACGACAGCGACGCCGGGGCCGTCTTCTACGCCGTCGACTCCTCGACGGGGCGGACCAGGGCGGCGTACACGATCGCGAACGCCGAGGCCCGTGACTGGGAGGGCATGGCGGCCTACCGCGACCAGTCGGGGCGCGGGGTGTTGTTCTTCGGCGACATCGGCGACAACCTCGACGGGGCGTGGCCCGACATCTCCGTCTACAAGGTGACCGAGCCGGCCCGGCTGCGCGGCGGGACCGTCTCGGCGGTCAGATACCGGTTCCGGTACGCCGACCAGGCGCGGAACGCCGAAGGTCTCATGGTCGACCCCCGGACGGGGCGTCTCTATGTGGTGACCAAGGAGTTCGACGGGCTCGTCTACGCCGCGCCCAGGCAGTTGCGGACCGACCGGGTGAACGTGCTGAGGCGGGTGGGGTCGGCACCGACCATGGCGACCGACGCGGCCTTCGCGCCCGACGGGTCGAGTTTCGTCATCCGGACCTACTTCTCGGCGACCCTCTACCGGAAGATCGACGACGAGATCTCGGGCGTGCCGATGCCCATGTTGCGGCAGGCGGAGTCGATCACCTACACGGCCGACGGGAAGGCGCTGCTGACCGGGTCGGAGGGCAAACGCAGCCCGGTCGTGCGGGTGCCGCTGCCGGAGAGCGCCGTCCCGAGCCCGTCGCCCACGCCGAAAGCCGCCGACGTGCCCACGGCGAGCCCGGCGGCGCAGCCGGTGGCCTCGGAGTCGGCGGGGCCGGACACGGGGCTCATGATCGCGTTGTGGCTCGGTGTGGCGGTGGGCGCGGTCGGGATCATCGTGGGCATCGCCCGCTGGGCCGGGCGATAGTCCGGCGGCGACGGCCTCGATGAGGCCCTCAGGCCCGAGATCGTGTGCCGTCTCGTGATGGCGCGGGGTTGCCACAACCCCTGGCGCCCCCCGCATCTGGTCCGGGCCACTTGGTGGCGGCTACTCATGGGGCAGGGGTCTGAGCGGCTGGTTTTGAGATCTTTTGTCAGCCACATACCGGGATACTCATCGCGAATTGAGTAGGTGCTCCATAGCGCCCACATGGGGTTGAGCGGGATCGTTCCCGTATGCACTCCGCCGGCTCTCCCGCCTGCCCCGACTGCGGTGCCCCGCTGGACGGGTCACCCCGCCGATGCCCGGCCTGCGAGCTTCCGCTCCACGGCCCGATCGCGGCCGAACTGTGGCAGCTCGACCTCGCCCTGAACGACCTACGGGGGCGCGAGGCCTGGCTGCTCGGCAGGAGGTCGGAGCTGCTGACCGCGCTCCGCGCCGCCGGAGAGAACCAGCCTGCCGGCGCCTGGGTCGGGGGAGCCCAGGCGCCGGTGAACGGCCCGCAGACTGGCGCGCAGGGTCATCCGGCGACCGCAGAGCAGCAAGTGGGCGCCCAGGGTGGCCCGGGCAAGGAAACGGCGGCTCCCGGGCACGTCGCGGGTGCGCACGGCCAGGTCGCCCCCAAGGCGGGTGAGCCCAATCAGCACGGCTGGCAGGCAGGTGGGCCGGGCCGGCCCGGCGGCCCGGGGCCTGTCGGTTTTCCCGGCAACGTCCCCCCGAAGCGGGAGATGTCGCCCTCCGCCGTTCGTAACCTGCTGCTCGGTCTCGGCGGCCTGCTGCTGGTCGTCGCGGCGTTCGTGTTCACGATCGTCAGCTGGGGTTCCGTCGGGATCGGTGGGCGGGCGGCCATTCTGGTCGGGTTCACCGTGTTGACCTTCGCGACTCCGTTCCTGCTGGTCAGGCGCAACCTCAAGGCGACGGCCGAGACGGTCGCGATCCTCGGGCTCGCGTTGTTCCTGCTCGACGGGTACGCCGCCTACCAGGTCTGGTTCGAGCCGAGGGTCGACTCGTTGCCGTACACGGCGGTGCTGTTCGCGCTCGCCGCGGGGCTGTTCGCCCTCTACGGCGGCTACGCCGGGCTGTCGCTGCCGGTCCCGATCGCCATCGGGCTCGCCCAGTTCCCGCTGATCGTCTTCGTCGCCGACCAGACGGCCGCGCACGCCGCCGGGGCCCTCATCCTGACCGCCGCCTTCGACGTCGCCGTCTGGACGTGGGCCCGCCGGAAGGTCGCGCTGGTGGGGCTGCTCGCCACCTGGAGCATCGGCGTCTACATCGCGTTCTTCCAGTCCACGGCCTACCCCGACGACCTGGCCGAGGCGGTCGCCTACGCCGTCATCCTGGCTGTGGCCGCGGCCGAGGCGGCGTTCATGGCGCGGGGGGCGAAGAAGTTCCCGTTGGTGCCGGTCGTCGGGGGTGTGGTCGCGGGGGTGTTCGCGGTGCGGGCGCCGTTCGCGGTGGTCGTGCCGTTCGCGTGGGTGATCCTGGTCGCGCCGGTGGCGGCGGGGGTGTTCGCGCTGGTGCTCCGGGGGCGGGCCAGGAACACCGCGCTGGTCGTGGGGGCGCTGGCGTCGATCGGGGTGCTGGCGCCGGTGCTGATCGTGCTGCGCGGGCCGCTCGACTGGGGGCACGGCGTCTGGTCGGCGAGCTGGGGCGCGGGGGCGGGCGACCACCTCAGCCGGTCGCCGTGGGTGCCGGGGGTGCCCGACCTGCTGCTGCTCGTGCTGATCGCCGTCGCGCTGGCGCTGGTGGTGCGGCAGAAGGTCGTCGCGGTGCTGGTGGGGGCGGTGGCCGTGGCGTTCGTGCCGCCGGTGTTCGACCTGCCCTACCCGGTCATGATCGTGGTGCTGCTGGCGCTGGCCGCCGGGGTCGCGGCGGTGCCGCAGCCGGCGTTCGCCCGGCTCGCCCTCGGTGTCGGCGTGGTCGCCGTGCTGTGGGGGCTGGTCAGTGAGACGGCGACGCTCGTGGTGCTGGCGGCGCTGGCGCTGATCGCGGCGGGGGTCGCGTTCCGGACCGCCACGTTGCGGACGTGGGCGGCCAACGTGGCGGTGATCCACGCCGGCGGGTTCGCGGTGGCGGCCTGGCTGGCGGCCGACCTCCAGCCGCGCTTCCTCACGTTCGTGCTGCTCGCGGTGGCCGCCGCGGCGGCGCCCTGGCGGCGGACCGAGATCGGGGCCGGGGTGCTCGGGGTGGCGGCGCTGGCGGTCGTACCGGATCTGAAGATGTTCAGTCTCGCCGCGGCGGCGGCCGGGGTGATCGCGGCGGGGGTGGCGCTGCGGAAGGACCGCGGGAACGTCGGCTACCTGGCCACGGCGCTGCTGCTGACGGCCTCGTGGTCGCGGCTCTACGCCGAGGACGTCACCCTCGTCGAGGCCTACACGGCGCCGTTCTCGGTCGTGCTGCTGGTGTTCGGGTGGTGGAAGGCGCGGACCGGGTCGTCGTGGCGGGCCTACGGCGCGGGGCTCTCGTTCACGCTGCTGCCGAGCCTGGTCGTGCTCTACGACCAGCCCGAGGGGTGGCTCAGGCCGCTCGCGCTCGGGATCGTGGCGCTGGTCGTGCTGGTCGTGGGGGCGCTGCGGCGGCTGCAGGCGCCCGCCGTGCTGGGCGGGTTCACACTGGCGGCGGTGACCGTGCACGAGATCGCGCCCTGGGTGGCCGAACTGGTGCTCATGGTTCCCCGGTGGGTGCCGATGGCCCTCGGCGGGTTGTTGCTGCTGGTGGTGGGCGCGACCTACGAGAGCCGGATCCGCGACGTCAAGCGGGTCGGCGCGGCGATCCGGGATCTGCGGTGAAGCGTGTCTTCGAGGCAGATTCGCAGCGGAAGGCGCTGACGGCCTGCGGCCGTCAGCGCCTTCCTTCGACGAACTCCTCCCCCCGCAACGCGCGTTCGACCAGGGCGATCGACTCGGCCAGGGCCACGAGCCGGGGGCCCTCGCGGCGGTAGACCTCCAGAACCGCCTGGACCACGTGGGGTGGCAGGTGCTCCTTCAGGTCGACGGCGGCGTCGCGGTAGCCGGCCCGCGCGCCCTCGACCTGGGCGCGCACGGTGTGGCCGGCCATGCGGGCCAGCGCGAGCGGATGGCGGCGCAGCACCCCGTAGGCGCGGTAGTCGGGCGGCACCGCGTCGAGCAGCCAGTTGACCGCCGACGTCTGCCAGTCGGGGCTGCCCGGCGGGCGTACGTCGGGTGGCCATCCCGGTGGAACGTACACGTGTTCGATATTATCGAAGGCATGGAGATCGGGGTGGTCGGCGCCGGCATCCTCGGGCTCGCGGTGGCGCGTGAGCTGACCTCCCGGGGCGCCGAGGTGACGGTCCTGGAGAAGGAAGACCGCGTGGCCGCCCACCAGACCGGGCACAACAGCGGGGTCGTCCACGCCGGGATCTACTACCGGCCCGGATCGCTGAAGGCGCGGTTGTGCCGCGAGGGCGTGGCGCTGCTGCGCGACTACTGCCGGGAACACGGGCTGCCCTACGACGAGGTCGGCAAGCTCGTGATCGCCTCGACGGGGGCCGAGCGGGCGGGGCTGCGGGAGATCGCGGCCAGGGCGCGGGCGAACGGCGTACCCGACATCTCCGAGCTCGACGCCCTCGGCCTGCGCGAGATCGAACCCCACGCGGTCGGCGTCGGCGCCGTGCATTCTCCCCACACCGCCGTCGTCGACTTTCCCGCCGTCGCCCGACATCTCGCCGCATCGTTGGATGTACGGCTCTCGCACCCCGTGCAGGCCATCCACGAGTCGGCCACGGGTGTGGCGGCGGGCGGCCTGCGCTTCGACCGCCTGGTGGTCTGCGCCGGCCTGGGCACCGACGCCCTGGCGGGCCGGGGAGAGGTGCGCATCGTCCCGTTCCGCGGAGAGTACTTCCGCCTGACCGCCACGGCGAAAGCGCTGGTCAAGGGCCTGATCTATCCCGTGCCCGACCCGCGCTACCCCTTCCTGGGCGTCCACCTGACCAAACGGGTCGACGGCGAGGTGCTGGTCGGCCCCAACGCGATCATGGCCCTGGCGCTGGAGGGCTACTCGTGGCGCGACGTGCGCTTGGGCGAGCTGGCCCGCGTCCTGGCCTGGCCGGGCACCCGCACGATGGCCCGCCGCCACTGGCTGACCGGCCTGCGCGAGCTGAACGGCTCGTTGCGGCCGTCGGCGTTCCTCAGGGCGGCCCGCCGCTACGTGCCCGCGCTCGCCCGGGGTGACCTGGTCAGGGCGGGCAGCGGGGTGCGGGCGCAGGCCGTCGGCCGCGACGGCACGCTGGTCGACGACTTCGCCATCGACCGCCACGGGCGGGTCCTGATCGTGCGCAACGCGCCTTCCCCCGCCGCGACGTCGAGCTTCGCGATCGCCCGGCATGTGGCTGATTTGACGGCAACCTTAAGCGATTCTTCATAAAGTGCTCAGGAAAGCCCCCCTTCGTCCGAGAAGATGCTCATGGTGACTCCCGAAGCCCGACTGCTGATCGTCGAAGACGAGCCGAACATCCTCGAACTGCTGGCCGCGAGCCTGCGGTACGCCGGCTTCGAGGTCAGCACCGCCTCCAGCGGCACCGAGGGAGTCGCCGCGGCCACCCGTCACCGGCCCGACCTGATCGTGCTCGACGTCATGCTGCCCGACATGGACGGCTTCGACGTCGTCCGCAGGCTGCGCGGCGGCGGCACCTTCACCCCGGTCGTCTTCCTGACCGCCCGCGACGCCACCGAAGACAAGATCCGCGGCCTGACGCTGGGCGGCGACGACTACGTCACCAAGCCGTTCTCGCTCGAAGAGGTCATCGCCCGCATCCGGGCCGTGCTGCGCCGCACCGCGGGCGACCCGACCGCGCCGCCGCCCCGGCTGACCTTCGCCGACATCGAGCTCGACGAGGAGTCCCACGAGGTCTGGAGGTCGGGCAACCCGGTGCCGCTGTCGCCGACCGAGTTCAAGCTGCTGCGCTACTTCATGGCCAACGCCGGGCGGGTGTTGTCGAAGGCGCAGATCCTCGACCATGTGTGGGACTACGACTTCCGGGGCGACGCCGGGATCGTGGAGTCCTACGTGTCGGTGCTCCGCCGCAAGATCGACAGCCGGTCGGCGCCGAGGCTCATCCACACCCTGCGCGGTGTCGGCTACGTGATGCGAACCTCGGCCTGACGACATGAGCCGGGTGTCGCTGCGTACCAAGCTGATCGCGGCGATGCTCGCCCTGGTCGCCTGGACCCTGCTGGTGATCGGCGCGGCCAGCGTGTCCCTCCTGCGCAGCTACCTGATCGACCGCGTCGACGAGCAGGTGGCCAAGCTCAGCGTCCAGACGCTCGCCCGGCTCGCCCACAGCGGCGACCTGACCTACTCGATGCAGCGGCTGCCGCCCGAGGGACTGGTGCAGGTCGTCGAGGCCGACGGCACGGTCGGCCCGTCGGCGGCCGGTGAGTCGGCGACCGGCCGCCCGAGCCCGGCCGACCTGCCGCCACCCGGCGACATCGCGACCCGCGCGTCCGGCGGCGTGTCGTGGCGGGTCAAGACCGTGTCGCTGCCCAGTGGCCGGACCCTCGTGACGGCGATCGGGCTCGGCGGCGTCACCCAGATCACCACCCGGCTGGGCCTGATCGTCGTCCTGGGCGGGGCGGTGGTGCTGGCGCTGGCGGGCCTGATCGGCATCGTGCTGGTCCGGCGCAGCCTGCGCCCCCTTGCGGAGATCGAGCGTACGGCCGGATCGATCGCCGCCGGCAACATGAGCAGCCGCGTCCCCGACCGCGACCCGCGCACCGAGGTCGGCCGCCTGGCCCGCTCGCTGAACGGCATGCTCGCCCAGATCGAGAAGGCCTTCGACGACCGCTCCCGGTCGGAGGCGGCGGCCCGCGAGTCGGAGGAGCGCATGCGCCGCTTCGTCGCCGACGCCTCCCACGAACTCCGCACCCCGCTGACCTCCATCCGCGGGTACGCCGAATTCCACCGCCAGGCCCCGCAGACCGACGTGACCCGGCTGATGCGCCGCATCGAGAGCGAGGCCGAACGCATGAGCCTGCTCGTCGACGACCTCCTCCTGCTCGCCCGCCTCGACCAGCAGCGCCCCCTCCAGTCGAAGCCGGTCGACCTGCTGGCCATCGCGGGCGACGCCGTCCAGGACGCGCGCATCCTCGCCCCCGGGCGGTCGATCTCCCTGGCGGTCGAGGGGACGACCGCGCCGATCGTGCCGGGCGACGAGGTGCGGTTACGGCAGGTCGTCGGCAACCTGATGTCCAACGCGCTGACCCACACGCCCGACGGGGTGCCGGTGACGGTGACCGTCGGCGCGGCCGGGAGCGAGGCGTTCGTCGAGGTCGCCGACAAGGGCCCGGGGATGACGTCCGAGGAGGCGGCCCGGGTCTTCGAACGCTTCTACCGCGCCGACCCGGCCCGGACCCACGACGAGTCGTCGGGGACGGGGCTCGGGTTGTCGATCGTGTCGTCGCTGGTGAAGGCCCACGGGGGGACGGTGACGGTGGAGACGTCGCCGGGGACGGGGGCGGCGTTCCGGGTGGTGTTACGCCTGGAACCGGAGCACGACTAGAGGCCGGGGAAGGTGCTGTCGGGGAACTCGCCGTTGAGGGCGGAGGCGCCTGGGAGTTCCACCTTCTCGCCCTCGGTCAGGCCGCCGGTGATCTCCACTTGGGTGTCGCTGCGGACCCCCGTCGTGACCTTGCGCTTCGCGCCGTCGGCCAGGGTGACCGTGTCGTTCTGGACGGCCCGCGCCGGGACGTGGACCGCGTCCGGGGCCCGGCCCGTGACGACCTGGACGGTGGCCGTCTGGCCCAGGCGGAGGCCGGCGGGCTGGTCGTCGAAGGAGATGGTGACGCCGTATCGGACCAGCAGGTCGGTCGTCGTGGCCATGGGGTCGATGTGGGAGACCGTGCCCTCGTAGGCGCCCTCGGGAGTGGCCAGGGTGATGACGGCCTGCTGGCCGGTCTTCAGGGTGCCGATGTCCGACTGGGTGAACAGGGCCTTGACCTGGAGGTCGTCGAGGTCGCCGAGGCTGACGAAGGCGCCCTCGGTGTACTGGTCGCCTTCGGCGCCGTTGACCTGGAGGACCGTACCGGCTGAGGGGGCCTTGATGACGACGCCCCTCAGGGCGTCCTCGGCGGCGTTCAGGGCGTTCTTGGCCCGCGTGACCGCGGCCTCCGCCTCGGCCTCGGTCATCTGGGGGCCGCCGCCCTGCTGCTGCGGGAGCCGGGTGCCGCCGCCTTGGGGGCGCTGCGGCTGCTGCTGCGGCTGGCGGCTTTGATCACACGGTTGGCTCTCAGGTTGCGGGGTGGCCCTCGGAGAAGCGGTCGGGGAGGGCGATGGGGACGGCTCACTCGTGGGATCGAGGTGGACTTCCACCTCGCCTTGACGCCACGGCCCGCCCGATGGCGACGGGGACGGAGTGGTGACCTTGGTGAGGGACGCCGTCGCTGCTCGCATGCCCGTGGAAGGCGGCGGGGTGCTCGGCTTGGCCGAAGGTCGCGGGCAGTTCGCCTGGGGTCGGTCCCGTGGCTGTCGGGCAGGGGCGGCGAAGGAGCCGCCCGTCGAGCCTGAGCCGTCGACCGTGTCCAGTCGGTCTTCCGCCGCGGCCAAGGACGCCTTCGCCGCGTTGTAGTTCTCCCGCGCGATCGTGTCGTCGACGCGGGCCAGGAGGTCTCCCTTGCGGACCTTGTCGCCGGTCTTGACGTACACCTTCTCGACCGTTCCGGCCGTCGAGAAGGCCAGGTCGTGGATGCCGTCGTCCACGGTGTTCCCGGCGGCGGAGGCGACCGAGGTCACGTCGCCGCGCCGGGCGGCGACGAGTTCCACGTCAGGCAGGGCCGGCGGGTCCTCCCTGAGCAGGATCACGCCGGTGGTCACCAGGGCGACGGCGGCCAGGGCGAGGCCGCCGGCGCGGAGCCGGGTAGGAGTCATGGCACGTCATCCTGGTGACCGCGTGTCATGTTCCGCTGAGCCGAAACTGCGGATTACCTGTGGACCCTTGACAGGAAACGTTCAGGACCGGCAGAGGGCGCTCCAAACCTGGACCGGCAGTGTCCATCCCTGTGACGTTGTCGACGAAGCGCAGAGCGCTGATCCTGAACGCCTCGCTGGGGGTGCTGCTGCTCGGCGGGGCCGGGGCCGCCTGGGCCTCCCTCGGAGGCGGGGGCGGGCCGGCGGAGCCGGGGAACGTGCTGACCACCACGGTCACCCGCGGGACCGTCGAGTCCGCCGTGACCGCCTCCGGGGCCGTGGAAAGCGCCCGCAGCCGCTCGCTGAGTTTCGCGACCCAGGGCACCGTCGAGTCGATCTCCGTCGAACCCGGCCAGAAGGTGAAGAAGGGGCAGGTGCTCGCCCGGCTCGACGACGAGAGCGCCCGGGAAGGGGTGGACGCGGCCAAGGCCAGCCTGGACGCCGCCGCTGACGGCGACACCGACAGCGCCTCCGGCTACTCGCAGTACGTCGCCGCGAAGAACGCCTACCAGGCCGCGAAGCGCACCCTCGCCGGCACCGTCATCAAGGCCCCGTTCGCCGGGACCGTCACGGCGGTCGGCGGCACGGTCGGCGGGCCCTCGCAGGTGCAGGAGGGCGGCTTCGTCGACGTCGCCGACCCCGGCAGGCTCCAGATCGTCGGCGACTTCACCGAGTCCGACGTGAGCAGATTGAAGGTCGGGCAGCGGGCCCAGATCACCTTCGACGCCATCCCGGGCGTCACCGCCACGGGCGAGGTCGCGCTCATCGGGGCGCAGCCGCAGACGGAGGACAACGTGGTGTCCTACGCGGCCACGATCAAGCTGACCGACGTCCCCGACCAGGTCAGGCTCGGGCAGACGGCCTCGGTCAACGTGGTGGTCGAGCGGGCCGACGACGTGCTGACGCTGCCCTCGGCGGTGATCACCACGGCCGGCGGGCGCAGCACGGTGACCGTGCTGGAGAACGGCCGGCAGACCGTGCGGGTGGTCGAGACCGGGGTCAGGGGGACCACCGGCACCGAGATCGTCTCGGGTCTCCAGGAGGGTGACCAGGTGGTGCGGCCGGTCGTCACGCCGACCGGCCAGACCGGCGGGTTCTTCCGCGGCGGGTTCGGTGGGCGGCCATGAGCCTGGTTCTGGACGTCCGGGACGCCACCAAGGTCTACGGCGCGGGCGAGACGGCGGTGCACGCCCTGCGCGGGGTCTCCCTCCAGGTCGAGCCCGGCGACTACGTGGCGATCATGGGGGCCTCCGGCTCCGGCAAGTCGACCCTGATGAACATCATCGGCTGTCTCGACGTCCCGAGCGCCGGGCGGTTCCACCTCGACGGCGTCGACGTCGGTGCGCTCGACGACCGGCGGCAGGCCGTGGTGCGCAACCGCAAGATCGGGTTCGTCTTCCAGTCGTTCAACCTGATCCCGCGCATGACGGCGCTGGCCAACGTCGAGCTGCCACTCGCCTACGGCGGGGTCAGGCCGGCCGAGCGGCGCCGCCGGGCGCTGGTCGCCCTGGAACTGGTCGGGCTGGCCGACCGGGTGAACCACCAGCCGAACGAGCTGAGCGGCGGCCAGCAGCAGCGGGTCGCCATCGCCCGCGCGCTGGTCAACTCGCCGGCCCTGCTGCTGGCCGACGAGCCGACCGGCGCGCTCGACAGCACCTCCACCCTCGACGTGCTGGGCATCTTCGACCGGTTGTCGGCCGCGGGCCGCACGATCGTCGTCATCACCCACGAGGCCGACGTCGCCGAGCACGCCAAGCGGGTGGTCCGGCTGCGGGACGGGCGGATCGTCGAGGACACCCGGCTCGCCCCCGTCGACGGACTGCCGCCGCGCCTCAGGGAGGTGACCGCGTGAGCGCCGTCGAGATCGTCCGGTTCGCCGT
This sequence comes from Herbidospora sp. NBRC 101105, assembly GCF_030269205.1. Taxonomy (NCBI): domain Bacteria; kingdom Bacillati; phylum Actinomycetota; class Actinomycetes; order Streptosporangiales; family Streptosporangiaceae; genus Herbidospora; species Herbidospora sp. NBRC 101105. The sequence goes on from NZ_BSSX01000009.1 coordinate 68,803, forward strand.
CCGAGGGCTGGCGGCCAACAAGATGCGCTCCGCGCTCACCACGCTCGGCATCCTGATCGGGGTCGCGGCGGTGATCCTGCTGGTCGCGGTCGGCGAGGGCTCCTCGCAGTCGATCCAGCAGAACATCCAGCAACTCGGCGCCAACACGCTCACGGTGAGCTCGTCGACCGGCGGCGGAGGCGGAGGCGGAGGAGGCTTCCGGATGGCCCGGCCGCAGCAGGACAGCGGGCCGCGCACCCAGGCCAGGCCGCTGACCGTGGACGACGCCAGGGCGCTCGCCGACCGGACGGCCGCGCCCCATGTGAGCTCGGTGTCGCCGGTCGTCTCGGCGGCCTCGCGGGCGGCGACGTACGACGGGGCCTCCCACACCGTCCAGCAGGTGGTCGGCACCTACCCGAGCTACTTCGAGGCCTCCAACAAGCCCGTCGCCAAGGGCACGTACTTCTTCAACGACGACGTGCTGGCCGCCCGCAAGGTCGTCGTGATCGGGCAGACCGTGGCCGAGAACCTGTTCGGCACGCTCGACCCGGTCGGAAAGCAGATCACCGTAACCGGGGTGCCGTTCACCGTCGTCGGGGTGCTGAAGGAGGCCGGGGCGACCGGCGGCTTCCAGGACGCCGACGACGTCGTCATCGCGCCGCTGCCCTCGGTGCAGCAGAGCCTGACCGGGTTCGGGCCGCTGAACCAGATCCTCGTCAAGGCCGGGTCGGCCGACGACGTGGCCGCCGCCCAGGCCGAGATCACCGCGGTGCTCGACCAGCGGCACGGCGTCGGCGGCGCGGTCGCGGCCGACTACCAGATCCTCAACCAGGCCACCCTCCAGGAGACCGTCAGCGCCGCGACCTCGACGTTCACGGTCCTGCTCGCGGCCGTCGCGGCGATCAGCCTGCTGGTCGGCGGCATCGGGATCACCAACATCATGCTGGTCACGGTCACCGAGCGGACCCGCGAGATCGGCATCCGCAAGGCCGTCGGCGCCCCGCGCGGCGCGATCCTCGGCCAGTTCCTCGTCGAGGCGACCCTGCTGAGTCTCATCGGCGGCCTGCTCGGGGTCGCCGTCGCGGTGACCGGCGCCCAGTTCACCATCGCCGGCATCACGCCCGTCGTGGTGCCGAGCTCGGTCGTGCTGGCGCTCGGGGTCTCGGTCGCCATCGGGTTGTTCTTCGGCAGCTATCCCGCCAACCGCGCCGCCAAGCTGCGGCCGATCGAAGCCCTGCGCTTCGAGTAGCTTCGAGTTAGGAGTCACGGTGCCCAGGCGCATGTCCGCCGACGAGCTGCTGGAGACCTCGCCGTTCCGCGGCGACCTCTCCGAGGAGCTGACCGCCCGCCCCACGCGGGCGAAACTTCCCAGACTGACCCTGTTCCTGGCCGCCGGGGTGGTCCTCGTGGCGGGGATCCTGGTCGGCATCCAGGCCCAGAAGACCTTCGGCGCCGTCGACGACCGGACGGCCATGATCGGCCAGCTCATGGCCGGTCGCGGCGGCCAGGCCGGGGCCCAGCCGGCTCGGCAGGGCACGGTCGGTACCGTCAAGTTGGTCGACGGCGCCAAGGTCTACGTCGAGGGCGCCGACGGCACCACCACGGTCGTCACCACGGGCGACGACACCGAAGTGCGAATTTCCAAAGAGGGCAAGCTGTCGGACCTCAAGCCGGGCGCGTCGGTCGTCGTCCAGGGCGAGCGGGACGCCGACGGGAATGTCGCGGCCACCAGCGTGACCGAGGGCGGTGGCGTGCCGAGAATGCGAGCGAACCAATGAGTGAGGCCAGGCTCCTGATCGTCGACGACGAACCGAACATCAGGGAGCTGCTGTCGACCAGCCTCCGCTACGCCGGGTTCGAGGTCATCACGGCGTCCGACGGAAGAGAGGCGGTCGAGGCCGCCGAACGTTTCCGGCCCGACCTGATGATCCTCGACGTCATGCTCCCCGACATGGACGGCATCGCCGTCGCCACCCGCCTCCGCGCCGCCGGACGGCGGGTGCCGGTGCTTTTCCTGACGGCCCGCCAGTCACACGACGACAAGCTCGCCGGCCTGGCCCTCGGCGACGACTACGTCACCAAGCCGTTCTCCCTCGACGAGGTGCTGGCCCGGATCCGGGCCGTGCTGCGCCGCGCCGGGGCCGCCGACCCGGCGCCCGCGCGGCTGCGCGTGGCCGACCTGGAGATGGACGAGGACGCCCACCAGGTCTGGCGGTCGGGCCGCCCGGTGCGGCTGTCGCCGACCGAGTTCAAGCTGCTCCACTACTTCATGGTCAACCAGGGCCGGGTGTTGTCGAAGGCGCAGATCCTCGACCACGTCTGGCGCTACGACTTCGGCGGCGACCGGAACGTGGTCGAGTCGTACGTGTCGTACCTGCGCAAGAAGGTCGACACCCGCGACCCGAAACTGATCCACACCCTGCGCGGCGTCGGCTACGTGCTGCGCGCGCCCCGCCGATGAGGCGGGTGCCGCTCTGGGCGCGGCTGGTGGCCGGGACGCTCGTCCTGGTCACCCTGGCGATCACGCTGACCGGCGTGTTCGCGGTCAGGCTGCTGCGCGGCTACCTGGTCGACCGCATCGACCAGCAGCTCATCGCCGCCGGCCTGCCGCTGCGCGAGGCGACCCTGAAGCCGTCCCTCACGAAGCTCGCCAAGGCCCGGCCGCAGCGGCTGCCGGGCCTCTTCCACGTGCTCATCCTCGACGCCGACGGCAAGGTGGCTGACCAGATCGCCACGTCGACCGCGTCGGAGGAGCCCGCGCTGACCGGCCTCGACCACACCAGGGTCGCGGCGCTCGCCGGGCGGCCCTTCACCGTCGAGTCGGTCGACGGGGCGGGCCCCGAGTGGCGGGCCGTGGCCGTGCCGACGCCCGACGGGCGCAGCCGCGTGGTGGCGGTCAGCATGGGCGACATCGACCACACGGTCGCCCGGCTGACCACCATCGTGGCCGGGGTCGGCGCGGCCGTGCTGGTCGCGCTCGGCGTCGCCTGCTATCTGCTGGTACGCCGCAGCCTGCGTCCCCTCGGAGAGATCGAGCACACCGCCGCCGCCATCGCCGGTGGCGACCTGTCGCAGCGGGTGCCCGAACAACCCCGCAGCACCGAGATGGGCCGTCTCGGCGGTGCGATCAACGGCATGCTGCACCAGATCGAGCTGGCCTTCCGCGCCCGGGAGCAGTCGGAGACGGCCGCGCGGCTGTCGGCCGCCGAGGCGCGCGGCTCCGAGGAGAAGATGCGCCGCTTCGTCGCCGACGCCTCCCACGAGCTGCGCACGCCGCTGACCTCCATCAGGGGCTTCGCCGAGCTCTACCGCCAGGAGGCCGACCCCGACACCGAGAAGCTGATGGGCCGCATCGAGGGCGAGGCCTCCCGCATGGGCGTCCTGGTCGACGACCTGCTCCTGCTCGCCCGCCTCGACCAGCAGCGCCCCCTCGAACACGAACAGGTCGACCTGCTCAGCCTGGCCGCCGGCGAGGTGCTCGACGCCCGCCTCCTGGCTCCGGAGCGCGAGATCGAGCTGGTCCGGCTCGACGACTCCGACGACCCCCTGGTGATCGTCGGCGACGAGGCGCGGCTGCGGCAGGTGCTCGGCAACCTCGTGGGGAACGTGCTCAAGCACACCCCCGAGGGGACGGGCTTCACCGTGGCGATCGGCTCGGCCGGGACGGACGTCGTGATCGAGGTCGCCGACGAGGGGCCGGGGCTGCGCTGCCCCGAGCGGGTCTTCGAGCGCTTCTACCGCGACGACCCCTCCCGCAGCCGGGGGGCGCGGAAGGGCGGCGCGGGGCTCGGCCTGTCGATCGCGGCGGCCCTGGTCGAGGCCCACGGGGGGAGGATCCGCGCGGACAACGGCAAGAAGGGCGCGGTCTTCCGGGTGGAGTTGCCAGCATCCTCACAGGGGTGACTCAACGGCCTCATATTCCGGCCCTCTTCGATGGGAGCCGTGCAGAAGACCGTCTTCGCCGCCCTGACCGCGGCCCTGCTCCTGACCCTGACAGCATGCGGCGGCACCGAGGAGACCACCGCGGCTCCCGCGCCGTCAGGCGGGCCGGGCGACCGCACCGCCCTGGCCGAGTGCCTCAAGGAACACGGGGTGACCCTGCCCGAGGGCGGCTTCCGGAACAGGCCCTCAGACCGGCCCTCAGACCGGCCTTCCGGGGAGCCCAGGTCGCGGCCTTCGGGCTTTCCGTCCATGGACGGGAAGATGCGGGAAGCCTTCGAAGCCTGTGGTGGCGGCCGGCGTCAGATGGACGATTCGGCCCTCAACGCCTTCCGTACGTGCATGAAGGACAACGGCGCGGAGGTGGGGAGCTTCCGCGACGTGAACCGGGACGACCCGGCGATCAGGAAGGCGCTGGAGAAGTGCCGCCCCTTGATGCCGTCCACGTCATAGGCCTTTGCGGTGAATTGGCGCTTCTGCCACGTTGCGCACGCTTCTTTGAGGGAAGTCGGACCATATGTCCGATGGGTTGGCGACCGCGCTGAAGAGCCTGCGTGCGCAGCTCGGCCGTGACCTGTTCCCGCTCGCCATCGGGAACGTCGAGGCCGACCGCCACGCCCAGAAGGAGCTGGCCGGGCAGCTCGACGACTACCTCATCCCGCGCCTGGCCGCCATCGACGCGCCCCTGCTGGCCGTGGTCGGCGGCTCCACCGGGGCCGGCAAGTCGACCCTCGTCAACTCCCTCGTCCAGGACGACGTCACCGCGCCGGGCGTGCTCCGCCCGACCACGCTGGCCCCGACCCTGGTGACCAGCTCGGCCGACGCGCCGTGGTTCACCTCCGCGAACGTGCTGCCGGGCCTGCCCCGCTCGACCGGCGACGGCCAGCCCGGCACCCTCAAGATCGTCACGTCCCCGCAGGTCAAGCCGGGCCTGGCCCTGCTCGACGCCCCCGACATCGACTCGGTGGTCACCGCCAACCGCGAGCTCGCCGCCCAGCTGCTGGCCGCCGCCGACCTGTGGTTGTTCGTCACGACCGCCAGCCGGTACGCCGACGAGGTCCCCTGGGGCTTCCTGCGCATCGCCAGCGAGCGCAGCACCGCCATGGCCGTGATCCTCCAGCGGGTGCCCGAAGAGGCCCGCGTGCCGGTCGCCGCCGACCTGCGCCGCCTGCTCAAGGAGAACGGCCTGGCGGGCACGCCGCTGTTCGAGGTGCCGGAGCTGCCGCTGCCGAGCGAACGCGCCCGGCTGCCCGAGATCGCGGTCCGGCCGATCAAGAAGTGGCTCGACGGCCTGTCGGCCGACCACGAGGCCCGCGCCGACGTGGTCCGCCGCACCCTGTCGGGGGCGCTCGACAGCCTGGCCGTCCGGGTCCCGGCCCTGGCCGAGGCGGCCGACCGCCAGCTGCTCGGCGCCAACGAGCTGCGCGGCCTGGTCGAGAAGGGCTACGACGTCGGCATGGCCGACTTCGACGAGGCCATGCGCGACGGCACCCTGCTGCGCGGCGAGGTGCTGAACCGCTGGCAGGACTTCGTCGGCACCGGCGACATCATGCGCTCCCTGGAGACCCGGGTCGGCTGGTTGCGCGACAAGGTCGTCGCCGCCTTCACCGGCCGCCCGGCCCCCGACAAGCGGCTCAGGGTGGCCCTGGAGAGCGGCGTCGAGTCGCTGATCCGGGCCACCGCCGACGGGTCGGCCGAACGGGCCGTGGACGCGTGGCTCTCCACACCGCAGGGGCGCGACCTGCTGGAACGTACCGGAATCGAAACCGCCGGAAAGCTCGGCCGGGTCTCCGCCGACCTGCCGCCGAAGGCCGCCAAGGCGGTCCGCGACTGGCAGGGGTACGTGCTCGACCTCGTCCGCGAGGAGGGCGCCGACAAACGCAGCATGGCCCGCGCGGCCTCGTTCGGGGTGAACGGCATGGGCCTGCTGATCATGCTGACGGTGTTCGCGTCCACGGGCGGCCTGACCGGCATCGAGATCGGCGTCGCCGGCGGCACCACCGTCCTCAGCCAGAAACTCCTGGAGGCGGTCTTCGGCGACCAGGCCGTGCGCCGCCTGACCGACGCCGCCCGCGCCAACCTCCGCCAGCGGGTCAGGGACCTGTTCGACGAGGAGGCCGGGCGCTTCTACGCCCTGCTCGAAGGCATGGAGTCCACCGACACCCACGCCCTGCGGGCCGCCGCCGAGGCCGTCGAGCGCCGCAAGAGCGACATCCCGGGCGGTGCCGCGTGAAGCTCCTGCGGCGCCGCTCCCACATCTCCCTGGACGACCGCCTCAAGGCCCTCGGCGCCGCCGCCGACCTGGCCGAGGGCAGGATCGCGAGGGAACCGGTCGACCACGCCCGCGCCGTCGTCGCCAGAGCGGGCGCCCGCGCGGGCCTGTCGGTCGACCACACGGCGGTCGCCCTGGCCGGGGCGACCGGCAGCGGCAAGTCGTCGTTGTTCAACGTGCTGGCCGGGGGCGAGGTCGCCAGGGTCGGGGTGACCCGCCCGACCACCTCGAAGGCCCAGGGCGCCCTGTGGTCTCCGGAGGGCTCGGGCCCCCTGCTCGACTGGCTCGACGTGCCCACCCGGCACGTCGTCCACTCCGACGACCTGCCCGGGCTGATCCTGCTCGACCTGCCCGACCACGACAGCATCGAGCTCTCCCACCGGCTGGAGGTCGACCGCCTGGTCGCCGTCGTCGACCAGCTCGTCTGGGTCATGGACCCCCAGAAGTACGCCGACGCCGCCATCCACGAGCGTTACCTGCGCCCCTTGGCCAGGCACGCCGACGTGACCCTGGTCGTGCTGAACCAGATCGACCGCCTGCCCCCCGAGGCCGTCCGCCGTTGTATCGACGACCTGCGCCGCCTGCTGGCCGAAGACGGCCTGCGCGACGTGCCCATCCTGCCCGTGTCGACGGTGACGGGAGAGGGCGTACAGGAGCTGAAAGACCTGCTCGCCGAGCTGGTCACCCGCCGCCACGCGTGGTCGTCGCGGCTGGAGGCCGACACGGCCGGAGCCGCCGACCACCTGATCGCCGCCTCCGGCGGCCTGCCCAAGTCCGACCCGCGCATTCCCGACCACGACGCCCTCGACGACGCCCTGGCCGAAGCGGCCGGCGTTCCGCTGGTGGTCCGGGCGGTCGCGAAGGCCCACCGGCACCACGCGGTCGCCGCGATGGGCTGGCCGGTCACCCGCTGGCTCCGCCGCTTCCGCCCCGACCCCCTGCGCCGCCTCCACCTGCAACGCCCCACGACCGGCCGGACCTCGCTGCCGCAGGCGTCGGCCGTCCAGACCTCGCAGATGGACTCGGCGGTCAGAGCGGTCGGCCTGCAAGCGGCCGAGGGAGTCCCGGAGCCGTGGGCGGCCGCGATCCGCCGCTCGGCCCGCGAACACCACGACGACCTGGCCGACGCCCTCGACAGAGCGGTGGCCGGCAGCGACCTCGGCATGGAACGCCGCCCCCTGTGGTGGCGCGCGGTCAACGCCCTCCAATGGCTGCTGTTCGCGACCTTGCTGGCCGGGCTGGGCTGGCTGATGGTCCTGTACGTGCTGGGCTTTCTGCAACTGCCGAGTCTCTACACGCCGACGGCCGGGGACGTGCCCTGGCCGACGACGCTGCTGGTCGGTGCGGCGGTCGTCGCGGTGGTGGTGGCCCTGCTGACGCGGGGCCTGGCCTGGATCGGCAGCCGCCGGAAGGCGAGGAAGTCGGCCAAGGTCCTGCGGCAGAACATCTCCGACGTGGCCGACCGGATGGTCATCACCCCGATCGAACACGAACAGACCCGCTACGTCACCTTCCTTACCCAGGCGAAAAAGGCGCGTAGCTGAAGCGTTAGTCCGAGATCGCGTCCGAGGTGCTTTGTCCGGATTTTTCGGCGGTTCAGACGATCAGTTGTCATTGGTGTGCGCTGAGAAGATCGCCGATTCTGGTCGAATCCTGAGCTTCAGGAAATTACGATGCCAAGTTGAAGCCGCACTGCGCGTCCACTCCCGATTGAAGGTGAAATGACCACACAACGGCCTGGTGGTCCGAAGGCACCGACGCAGGTTCAGCACGTGCGTCGGGCCTTATTGCAAGGCTATTCGGCGCACGTTTACGACGACGATCTCAAAGGCTATGACCAGGCGGGGCGTGAGCAGCGCCTACTGTCTCGCGGCCTCGCTGCGGCCGCTGTCAGGGTGGTGAGCGGCTGCGATCACCGGACTGCGGGGAAGGCGGTCATCGACGGTGAAGATGACCAGGGCATCGACGCCGTGTGGGTGTCCGACACTTCGCAGACGGTGTGGCTTGTACAAGCGAAGTGGAGCGACTCTGGGCGAGCCAAGATGGACAAGAGCGAAGCGCTCAAGTTCATCGACGGCTTCCGACTGATTGATCAACGAGACTTCACTCGGTTCAATGAAAGGCTTGCACCTTTAGCTGGTCAGTTGGATGCGGCCATGGGCGACGCTCGCTTACAGGTTGTCCTCGTCATCGCCGTGATGGGCGACGGCCTCCTTTCTGATGCCGTCGAAGACGTCCTCGAACGAGCCCGTGCCGATCTCAGCAGCGGCTGGGGTCCGATGCTCAGCTACAGGATTCTTTCACTTCCCGATTTCCATCGACAGATCCGACATGACCTGTCACCCGAAGAGCTCAAAATCGGCACTCGCATGACGAGGTGGATCCGTAAAGAGGCTCCTTTCGACGCCTGGCAGGGAACTGTTGCGGTCAAAGAAGTCGCAGAATGGTATGCGCAGCACGGATCGGCTCTCTTTGAGCAGAATGTGAGGAATTCGCTTGGTCTTACGCGAATCAACTCGGGTATCAAGCAGACGCTACTGACCGAGCCGGAGAACTTCTGGTACTTCAACAACGGTATCACGGTTCTCTGTGACAAGGTTGAGCCTCAGTTTGAAGGCCGGCGTCGTCCGGATGAAGCAGTCAATCTGCAGCTGTCCGGTGTCAGCGTGGTGAATGGCGCTCAAACTGTCACTGCCATTCATGAGGCAATGCAAGAAGATCCCAAGAGTGTCGAAGACGCCGATGTGACTGTCCGTGTCTTCTCGCTAGGCGCAGAGCGGTCTCTGTATGCCAAGCGCATCACTGAGACGACCAATACGCAGAATGACGTTTCCAGGCGCGACTTCATCGCCTTGGATTCCGCGCAGGCCGAGATTAGGGAAGATTTCTTGCTTTCGCTCGGAAAATCGTACGTGTACAAACGCGGTGAGCTGGATCCTGCTCCGGAGGCAGGTTGCTCGGTTGTCCATGCTGCGATCGCGCTCGCCTGCGCGCACCGCAGTCCGGAACTGGCCGTTCGAGCAAGTCAGGACACCGATCTTCTGTGGGACCGCGGAACGGCAGGCGCCTATCCACGTCTGTTCGGTGAAGTGCCCAGTGCGCAGCGGATATGGCGTCTGGTACTTATGCATCGTGCGGTCGGCGCTGTGCTGATAGACCTACGTCGAGATCTGCACGGCCGCGGTGCTGACATATCACGTCGAGGTGAGCTGCTTATCACTCACCTGGTCTTCCAGTTTCTCGACGAGGACGAGATCGATGACCCCTCTGTGGATTGGGACTCCACTCTGGAACGTGCCTCGGATCTCGTGCAACGCATACTCATGTGGCTGATCTTCCACGTCGATCAGGAGTATGGTGAAGGGTCCTTCCTGACCAGTACGTTCAACGACGAGGTTCGGTGTAAGAACCTGGCTAAATTGGTCCTGGCTGACGTTCGGAGAGACGGCACCATCCCTGTCCTTCCCGACAGCTACACCCCGCCTGCCAAGAGGTCGCGAAAGTTGCGTCGCCCCAATGCCGTCGTCACGATCGTCAACTCGGGTCGCCTTCGTGATGGGCATCCGGTCACCTTCCAGCCCAAGGGGGAAGTTGAGATCAAGGCGGTGGATAGTTGGCTGAAAGAAGATCCGCAACGATCCATGGCTACTTGGATAAACGACAGGAGGAAGTGCCTCCTCTGGGCGTATGACGGCCAGACGTATTCGGCCACAGGCCTGGTCAATAAAATCTGGGAATTCGCCGGATATGAGAAATCTCCTGTGGCTGTGCAGGGTCCGGCTCGGTGGTTCGTCAATGACCAAACTTCGCTTTGGGATCTCTCGCTGGAGATTCTCAATCAGGAAGCAGAAGAAGCGGCTAGCGATTAGTTATCGGCATTTCCTGACTAATCCTGCCGACTAGTCGGCAGCGGTGCAGGCCTTAGGTGCCTGCACCGCTGTTCAACTGGATGGAGGTGTCCGAGCCGCCCACTGTTTGCTTTAGATAGCCGCAGCAGCAGAATCTCCTGCCGAACTACTAATTGCATCAACCCAGTCCGCCAAGCTGGCCACAACGACACCTGTTATCGCTTCACATGGCCAACTTCGAATGGACCTACGCCCGGTCGCGTGACCGATTGAAGTCGCCCAGGGGGTCGGGCACCGCCTGGCCGCGTTCGATCGACCTCGGCAGCGAGTCGGCCTCCGCCTCCGCCTTGGCCTCGGCCGCTGCGGCCTCCGCCTCGCGGACCGCCTCCGAGCCGGCCGGACGGTCGCGGTTCGGCTGTTCGCGGGTGGCCGCCGACTGCGGGAGGGCTTCGGTGAAGGCCTTCGAGACGCCCTGGAGCGCCGACGTCACCTCCGACGGGATCACCCAGAACGTGTTCCCCGGGCCGGACGCGAGCTGCGGCAACATCTGGAGGTACTGGTAGGCCAGCAGCTTCGGGTCAGGGTCGTTGCGGTGGACGGCCTGGAAGACCTCGTCGATCGCCTGCGACTGGCCCTCGGCCTTGAGGATCTGGCTGGTGCGTTCACCCTCGGCGCGCAGAATGGCGCTCTGCTTCTCGCCCTCGGCGGTGAGGATCTGCGACTGCCGCAGGCCCTCGGCGGTCAGGATGGCGGCGCGCTTGTCGCGTTCGGCGCGCATCTGCTTCTCCATCGCCTCCTTGATGGTCTTGGGAGGGTCGATGGCCTTGATCTCCACCCGGTTGACCCGGATGCCCCACTTGCCGGTCGCCTCGTCGAGCACCCCGCGCAGCTGGCTGTTGATGGTGTCTCTGCTGGTCAGCGTCTTCTCCAGGTCCATGCCGCCGACGACGTTGCGCAGCGTCGTCACGGTGAGCTGCTCGACGCCCTGGATGAAGTTGGCGATCTCGTACGCCGCCGCCCGAGGGTCGGTCACCTGGAAGTACAGGACCGTGTCGATGTCGACGACCAGGTTGTCCTCTGTGATCACGGGCTGCGGCTTGAAGCTGACCACCTGCTCGCGCAGGTCGATCAGCGGGCGGACCCGGTCGATGTAGGGGATCACGAAGTTCAGGCCGGGGTCGAGGGTGCGGCTGTAGCGGCCCAGGCGCTCGACGTTGGCGGCGCGCGCCTGGGGGACGATGCGCACCGTCCGGAAGACGGTGACGACCGCGAACATCGCGACCAGGATCAGGATGACGAGCAGCGCGACTTCCATGGTCACTCCCGTGGATACACGAGCGCTGTGGCGCCCTCGATCTCGAACACGTCGACGGTGGTCCCCACGGGGATGACGAGGGTCTCGTCATAGGCGCGGGCCGACCACTCCTCGCCGCCGATCTTGACCCGGCCGCCCCGGCCGGTGACCTCGTGGGTCACGTACGCCGACTTGCCGACCAGGGCCGAGACGCCGAACCTCTGGGCGGGGGCCTGCTTCAAATGCCGCATCGCCAGGGGGCGCAGGCCGAGCAGGCCGCCGCCGGACGCCAGGACGAAAACCAGCAGTTGCAGGCCGGGCGGCAGCCCTATCGCGGCCACGCCCGCCGTCAGCAGGGCCGCGACCGAGATGATCCCCATGGCGGCGGTGAGCGTGAAGAGCTCAGCGACTCCCAGAGCCGCCGCCAGGATCAACCACACGATCCACGAGTCCATTGCACCGCCCTATCGATAGGGGGTTCCTAATATCAACCTACCCGTCAGGAAGCGAGTGCGCTGCCCGCCTTCCAGGCGTTCCAGGGGAGTTGCCAGAATCCCCATCCGTTGGCCGGTTCGAGTGGTCTGTCGGTTCCGACGATCACCACGGGGTCGCCGCGCAGGGAGTTGTCGAAGAACCACTTCGCCTGGTCGGGGCGGGCGTTCACGCAGCCGTGGCTGACGTTCAGGCGGCCCTGCGCCCACGTGTTGTCCTTGGCGTGGACGTACTCGCCGCTGTTGGAGATGCGGACGGCGTGGTCGATCATCAGGTCGTAGTACTCGGGGTCGCCCGGCTTGCGGCGCGGGGAGACCATGCGGACCCTCTCCTTCTTCTCCATCGTCAGATGGACGCCGCTGGTCGTGGTGTATTCCCTGGTCGTGGCCATGCCGGCGCTGATGGCCATCTCCTGGGCGAGCAGGCCGTCGCGGTGAACGGTCATGCGGTGGGTGGCCGTGTCGATGTGACTGCTCATGTCGCGGCCGACGACGAAGGTGGCCGAGGGGTCGGTGGTGCCGTACACGCCCGGAGCGAAGCGCAGACCCGTCAGGTGGGCGGTGAACCGGACCCGGGTGCCGGGTTGCCAGTAGTGGCGGGGGCGCCAGACGGCCTGCGTGTCGGAGAACCAGTGCCAGCCGCCCTCGACCGGGCGGTCGGGCACGACCTCGAAGGCGCGCTCGACCACCGCGCGGTCGGGGACGGGGACCTTGAACTCGACCACGATCGGCATGCCGACGCCCACGGTCTCGCCCGGGAGCGGGTCGACCTTGGGCGGCGTGGCGTGGGTGGCCGCGAGGGTGCGGAAACGGCCGCTGACGCGCCGGTCGGTGGTGACGGCGGTGACGAGGTGGTCGGTGCCGGGGCGCAGCGACCACGACGAGCGCCATTCGGTGCGCTTGCGGTCGAACCGGCCCGGGACGGGGACGCCGGCGGCGGTCACGGTGACCGATCTCAGCGTGCCGCTGAGGGCCCTGATCGTCAGACCCCGGTCGGGGACCGCCCGCGTCTCGCCCAGGGCCGGGGAGATCGCGACGCCGACGGGCGTCAGAGCGGTCACCGGCGAGCAGCCGAGAATGGTGATCAGGGCCGTGAGCAGGCAGAAGAGGCGCGGCACCGCACCAACGCTACCGAACGGTAGCGGGCAGGATACGCCCGGTTACCTCCCCGAGGGACAGCCCTGACGGGGTCGTGGCGGTGATGGTGACCGTGTCGCCGTCTTCCAGGAACGACTGGCCGCTCTTCAGGGGGCGCGCGCCGTTCCAGGTGAGCTCGATGAGCGAGCCGGGGGAGTCCTCGCCCGAGACGGTGCCGCTGGCGTAGAGGTCGCCGGTGCGCAGGGAGGCGCCGTTGACGGTCATGTGGGCGAGCATCTGGTCGGGGGTCCAGTACATGTCGCGGTAGGCCGGGGTGGAGACGACCTCGCCGTTCAGCCGCACCTCCAGGGCGAGGTCGAGGCCCCATTCGGCGTTGCGCCGCAGGTAGTCGAGCGGCGCCGGGTCCTGCGCGCGACCTTCGACGCGGGCGTGGTCGAGGGCGTCGAGCGGGGTCACCCAGGCGGAGACCGACGTGGCGAACGACTTGCCGAGGAAGGGGCCGAGGGGGACGTACTCCCAGGCCTGGATGTCGCGGGCGCTCCAGTCGTTGACCAGCACGACCCCGAAGACGTGCTCGTCGAACGCGCCCGCCGGCTGGCACAACCCGGTTCCGGCGCCCACGACGAAGCCCACCTCGGCCTCGATGTCGAGCTTGGCCGACGGGCCGAACGAGGGCCGCTGGCCGCAGGGGCGGCGGATGTCGGTGCCCGAGACGACGACCGTGCCGGCCCGGCCGTGGTAGCCGACCGGGAGGTGCCGCCAGTTGGGCTTGAGCGGCTCCTCGTCGGGGCGGAACATGCGGCCGAGGTTGGAGGCGTGTTCGAGGGAGGCGTAGAAGTCGACGTAGTCGGCGACGTCGACGGGGAGGTGGAGCCGTACCCGATCGAGGGGGATCAGGTGCTCGGCGCCGCGGTCGTCGGCGAGCAGGTCCTGGACGCGGCCCCGGGTGGCCCGCCACGCGCCGCGCCCCCGCGCCATGAACGGGTTGAGGGTCGGCTCCCGGAACACGTCGTCGCCGAGCAGGGGCGCCAGGTCGACGACCTGGTCGCCCAGCCGCACCCCGACACGGGGCGGCCCGCCGTCGACGGAGAACACGCCGTAGGGGAGGTTGTCGAGCCCGAAACTCACGCGTCTTCTCCGATCAGGCCGAGTTCCCGCAGGTCCTTGAGGGGTTGGGAGGTGCTGCAGGAGCCGTAGGAGACCAGGGTCTCCCGCGTTCTCAAAGCCTCCTCCTTCTTCACGGCTACCGCCGCACGCGCCAGGCCGTCCGCGTCGGCCGACTCCAGGATCGGCAGCGGGTCAGCGCCGTGGAGGGCGGCGTGGGTGGCGAGCAGCAGGTTGAGGAACCCGTGCCGCCAGACGCCCAACGCGGGGTCGTAGTGCCTGACGGCGTGGTGCAGCCCGGCGGTCGCCTTGAACGGGATGCCGTTGCGGGCGCAGAAGGTGATGAACCGGGCGACCTCCTCCGGAGAGGGGAAGGCCTCCCGGGTGAGCCCGCCACACCTGATCTTGAACCCGGCCCCGGTCGAGGGATGCGGGTGCGCGACGGCGTCGAGCCCGTCGAGCTCGTCGGCGGTCACCTCGACGAACAGCCGGGCGCCGGAACGGGGCACGGGCTTGCCGAGCCGCACCTCGATGAGATCGACGTCGGGCAGCTCGACCAGCGGATCGTCCACGATCACCCCGATCCGCTCCGGCCGGGGCGAGGTGATCTCGTGGAGACGGCTGGCCAGGCAGAGGAACCGGTGGGTGAGCACCTTGCTCCCGGCGGCGCGGTCGGCCTCGTGGCGGGCCAGGGCGTCGGCCATCGGCAACGAGGTCGGCGGGAACAGGCCCGCGTCGTCGACGAGGGCCGCGAACAGCGGGTTCACCGGGCCCAGGTCCAGGCGTAGTCGCCGTCTTCGCAGGCCAGCGCGCCGGGACCGAGGTCGAGCGGCCGGAACGTGTCGACCATCACGGCCAGCTCGGAGGTGTGCGTGGCCCCGGAGGCGATGATCGCCTCGACCGCGCCCGGCTGCGGGCCGTGGGTGAACCCGGCCGGGTGGAGCGACACCGACCCGACGTCGATGCCCGAGCCGGCCCGCGCCGAGTAGTCGCCGCCGACGTAGAACATGAACTCGTCGGAGTCGACGTTGTGGTGGTTGTACGGGATCGGCACCGCCTCCGGGTGGAAGTCGAGCGGCCGGGGGCAGAACGAGCAGATCACGAAGCCCGGCCCCTCGAACGTCTGGTGCACGGGCGGCGGCGCGTGGGTCCTCTTCACCACGGGCTCGAAGTCGGCGATGTTGAACACGTACGGGTAGAGGCACCCGTCCCAGCCGACCACGTCGAACGGGTGGTTGCGGTAGGTGAGGCGGGTCAGCCCGCCACGGGTGCGGACCAGGACCGGGACGTCCTCCCCTTCGACGATCAGCGGCTCGGCCGGGGCGCGCAGGTCGCGTTCGGAGTAGGGGGCGTGCTCCAGGAACTGGCCGAACTGCGAGAGGTAGCGCTTCGGCGGCCGGATGTGCCCGGAGGCCTCGATCGTGAGGGCCTCGACGGGTCCGGAGGGCACCCAGCGGTGGATGGTGCCGGTCGGGATGACGACGTAGTCGCCCTCGCCGACGTCGAGCGCCCCGTAGGCCGACTCGAAGCGGGCCCGGCCCGACTTGACGTAGACGCACTCGTCGCCCATGGAGTTGCGGTAGAGCTCGCTGGGGCGGTCGGTGGCGGCGTAGCCGAGCCGGACGTCGCCGTTGCCCGCCAGCAGCCGCCGCCCGGAGACGAGGTCGCCCTCAGGGGCGAGGTCCTGGGTGCGGAAGTGGCGGGGCGACAGCGGCAGGTTGGGCGAGAGGGCGGTGTGGCCGCCGGTCACGGCCTCGGCCTTGGTGATGGCCGTGGGGGCGTGGCGGTGGTAGAGCAGCGAGGCGTCGGAGGAGAACCCCTCCTCACCCATCAGCTCTTCGGCGTAGAGCCCACCGTCCGGGCGGCGGAACTGGACGTGACGTTTCCGGGGAACCTCTCCCACGGTGCGATAGTGCGGCATCGTCGCCTCCCTGTACGCATACCGGACGCTGACGTCCACTATACGTCAAGCGCCTCCCCGAGCTCCTTGGCGGCCTCCGACACGAGCGGCCCCGCGACCGAGACGTCGAGATCGCCGAACGAGATGATCCCGACCGACGCCTCCAGCCACTCCAGCCCCGTGATCGGCGCGGCCACCCCACGGGCTCCCTCCTGAAGGTGCCCCTCGGTGGCCTGAATACGCGGCTTGCCCTCCCGCAGCGACAGGATCGCCAGCCCCGCCGCGCCCTTCGACAGCGGATGCCGGGAACCCGCCCGGTAGGCGACGTGCAGATTGGTCCACGACGGCTCGACCACCGCGATGGCCAGCCCCTCGCCGCCCTCGGCCACGGTCAGGTGGGCGGTCGCCCCCGACGCCTCCGCCAGCCGCCGCAGCGCCGGAACCGCCGCCGCCATCAGCAACGGCTGGACCGCCTGGGCCAGCTTGACCACCCCGAACCCGAGCAGCACCCGGCCAGCGGCGTCGCGCCGCGCGAACCCCTCGTTCTGCAACGAGGCGACCAGCCGGTAGACGACGGGCCGGCTGACGTTCAGGGCGGCGGCCAGCTCCGTCGGCGTCAGCCCGTTGGGGGTCTCCGCGAGGAGACGGAGCAGCCGCAGTCCGCGCTCAAGGGTCTGTGCCGACTCAACAGCCATGGGGACGATTATGGGACGGTGCAGAACGTGATTGTGGTGGGAGCGGGCATCTGGGGCGCGTCACTGGCCCTCCGGCTGGCGGAGTCGGGCCGCCGGGTGACCCTGATCGAGCGCCTCGGCGCCGACGACCCCCGCCGGGCCAGCGCGGGGGAGACCCGGCTGGTGCGGTCGGCCCACGGGACGTCGGAGTTCTACTCGCGCATGGCCTGGGAGTCGACCCGGGAGTGGCTGGCCCTCAACGAGCGAATCGGCGAGCCGATCTTCCTGCCCCAGGGCGTGATGTGGTTCGGCCGCGAGGCCGGCGGCTGGGAGGTCCGCAGCGCCGAGGTGCTCAAAGGCCTGGACATCCCCTGTACGTTGCTCGACCCCGCCGAAGCGGCGATGTTCTACCCCGAGATGCGCCACGACGACCTGGCCACGGTCCTGTACGAACCAGAGGCGGGCGTGGTCCGGGCCCGGCGCGCGACCGAGGTCATGACGGGCCTGGCCCAGGACGCCGGGGTGACCCTGGTCCGGGGCGCGGCCCGCCCCGCCGGGCGCGGCGTGGCCGTCGGCGGCGAGGTGATCACCGCCGACCAGGTCGTCTGGGCCTGCGGGGCCTGGCTCCCCGGGTTGTTCGACGGGCTGCCGATCACGGTCACCCGGCAGGACACCACCCACTTCGCCGCCGGCTGGACCGGCGTGCCCGCCTTCTGCGACTACAGCGCCTCCGCCTACGGCCACGGCGACGTCGGCGGCCACGGCATGAAGATCACCAGCGACGTCGAGGGGGAGCCCGGCTTCGACCCCGACACGCCGCGCGGCGAGATCCTGCCCTCCAGCGAACGCCGGGCCCGCGACTACCTGGCCCGCCGCTTCCCGTCGCTGGCCGAGGTCCCGCTGAGCCTCACCCAGGTCTGCCAGTACGCCATCACCCCCGACGCCGAGTGGGTCATCGCCGAGATCGACGACGGCGTCTGGGTGATGGGGGGCGACAGCGGCCACGGCTTCAAGCACGCGCCGGTCCTGTCGGCGTACCTGACCTCGGTCCTGAACGGCGAGGCGGCCCTCGACCCCCGGTTCGGCCTCCACCCGAGGGAAAGCGCGCGCGGCCTGCGGACCAGCGGCGAGACGTGATCTACTGCCCGGCATGGGTGATTTCGGGGCGGCCGAGGAGATCGTGGTCGAAGGGGCCCCGCCGGGCGGACGGGTGGCGGCGCTCGGCCGGGTCGTGCTGGCCCTGCTGGCGGCGGCGGTCCTGATGTCTTCGGCGGCGCCCGCGACTCCCTCTCCGGGCCTGCCGCCGGGCCTTGAGGGGGCGACGCCCGTACGGGCGCCCGAGGTCGACCTGGTCTGCGAGGGCGGTTGTCCCACGGGCGACGGAGGCCAGCTGGGCGACGGGACGTCGCCGTTCCCGGAGGGCTACCGCGAGGAGGACCAGGTCTGCGAGGGAGAGGGCTGCGCCGTCGCCCCGGAGGGTGCGGTCAGGCTCGACCCCTTCACCGGAGAGGTCATAGACAGGTAGGAGATTTCCTACATATAGTGGCTGACATGCACGTCAGTCACGCCACCAGTGAGGAACGGGTGTTCGCCGCGCTGGCCAGCCCGGTCCGCCGCGAGGTGCTCCGGCTCCTGCGCGACTCCGGCCCGCGGCCGGTCACCGATCTCGCGGCCCACTTCGACATGGCCCGTCCGAGCTTCTCCGAACACCTGCGGGTGCTCCGCGAGGCCGGCCTGGTCAGCGAGTCCCGCGCCGGCCGGCAGCGGGTCTACCGCCTGGAGGGCGCGGCCCTCTACGAGGTGCAGGAATGGCTCAACCCGTTCGAGCGCTTCTGGCGCGAACGGCTCACCGTCTTCCGCGACGTCCTCGACTCCCTGGACGGAGACGAGTCGTGAGCGACGACCTGACCACGATCAAGGTCGACCAGTTCCTCGCCCATCCGCCCGCCAAGGTGTGGCGGGTGCTCACCGAACCCGACCTGATCGCCCGATGGCTCATGCCCGGCGACTTCCGGCTGGAGGTGGGCCATCGCTACACCATGGAGACCCGCGCCATCCCCGCCACCGGCTTCTCCGGCATCGTCCAGGCCGAGGTGCTGGCCTTCGAACCCGAGCGCATGCTGCGCATCGGCTGGGCCGACGGCGACCCCGCCCGCCCCGCCGGAACCGGCTGGACCATCACCTGGACGCTGGTCCCCGAAGGCCGGGGCACCCGGATCTTCCTCACCCACGAGGGCTTCGACCCCGACGACCCGCTTCAGACGCGAGCCCGCACGATCATGGACGGCGGCTGGCGCGGCATGGTCACCCACCGGCTCGGCGACGTCCTCGCGTCCCTCGACTGATCGGCGGCTCGACCGCATCCGGGAGGGCTCGCGTCCGGCGCGTTCGATCCAGACGTGGCGGCCCCCGAGGACGCCAACGCCCGGACCGCCTTCCTCTGCTTCACCGGCCGCCGGCCCTGATCCGGGCGGCCGGGGCGTCGGTGGACAGGCCTAGCGGGACGACTCCAGCCAGGCGCCGAACTCCGACAGGTTGATCAGGCCGTCGCCGTCGCCGTCGACCTTGGCGATCACCGCGGCGGCGCCCGACTCACCGAGGGGCTGGCCGAGCAGATCCGCCAGGCGGGTCAGCTCCTCGGCCGAGATGAGGCCGTCGCCGTCGGCGTCGACGAGGGCGAAGGTGGGAGCGTACTCGCTCATGATTTCCTCCTCAGATACGCGATCAGCACCCTAGCGGGATATGTCTGCCCAAGAGCGGCGTAGCCTCGCATTCATGACGCGGATCCTCGTTGTCGACGATGAGCCCCAGCTTCTGCGCGCACTGCGGATCAACCTGGCGGCCCGCGAATACGACGTGGCCGTGGCGGCCGACGGCGCGGCCGCGCTGCGCCTGGCCGCCGACTGGCACCCGGACCTCGTCGTGCTGGACCTGGGCCTGCCCGACCTCGACGGCGTGGAGGTCATCCACGGCCTGCGCGGCTGGACCAAGGTGCCGATCATCGTGTTGTCGGGCCGGTCGGGCAGCCTCGACAAGGTCGGCGCCCTCGACGCCGGGGCCGACGACTACGTGACCAAGCCCTTCGGGATCGACGAGCTCCTGGCCCGCATCCGCGCGGTCACCCGCCGCAGCGCCTCGGCCGGCGCCGAGCCCGTGACGGTGAAGATCGGCGGCCATGTGGTCGACCTGTCCGACAAGACCATCTCCGGTGGTGTACGACTCACGCCCACCGAATGGCACCTCCTGGAGATCCTGGTCCGCAACCCCGGCAAACTCATCAGCCAGCGCCAGCTCCTGACCGAGGTCTGGGGCCCGGCCTACCTCAAGGAGACCCACTACCTGCGGCAGTACTTCGCCCAGCTCCGCCGCAAGCTGGAGTCCGACCCGGCCCACCCCGTCCACCTGGTGACCGAACCGGGCATGGGCTACCGCTTCCAGCCCTAGCCCTTTCGCAGGGAGCGGTCCGGCGGAGACCGGGGCCTGACCGTGCACAGACGCCGGTCCAGGGAAGGCTCAGACGCCGGTGCGGGGAAGCCGATGCGCATCCACAGCCGGCAGGCAAAGCCCGGCCGCGCCCAGGGGGGTAGGCGCGACCGGACTTCGTCTCATCTCGCGGGGCCGCTCTCGGGCCGGCCCCGCGGCGTTCCGGAGGTCAGCCGGCCGTGCAGGTCGGGACGGGGGCGGTGTTCGTGCCGTTCCACGAGGCCAGGAAGCCGAAGGTGGTGGTGGCGCCCGCGCCCAGGTTGCCGTTGTAGCCCGCGTTGCGGACCGTCACCTGGCTGCCCGACTGGGTGTGGGAGCCGTTCCAGAGCTGGGTGATCTGCTGGCCGTCGGCGAAGGTCCAGCGGACCGTCCACGCGCTGATCGCCGCGCTGCCCGCCTTGACGGTGACCTCGCCCTGGAAGCCGCCGCCCCACTGGGTGCCCGGCGTGTAGGTCGCCGTGCATCCACCGGGCTGCGGCGAAGGTGACGGCGACGGCGACGGCGAAGGTGACGGGGACGGGGAAGGCGAGGGCGACGGGGAAGGCGAGGGCGACGGGGATGGGGTCGGCGTGGGGGAGGGGGTGGTGCCGTTGATGGCGGCGGCGAGGGCCGGGTACCAGGCGTTGGACATCTTCTGGTCGCCCGACGCGTTCGGGTGCACGCCGTCGTAGGTGTCGGTGGCGGTGCTGAAGCCCGTCCACTGGTCGACGACCACGATCGGGGACTGGGCCGTGGTCCGGGCGGCGGCCCAGGCGGGGATCGCGTTGTTCAGGTTGACCGTGCGCTGGGCGCACTCGCCGCAGGTCGGCGGGTTCATCGGGATGATCTTGGCGACCAGGATCTTCATCGCCGGGTTCTTGGCCCGCATCTGGGTGACCAGGGTCGAGTAGGCGTCCAAGATCTGCTGGGTCGAGCGGTTGCTCCAGACGTCGTTGGTGCCGAAGTGCATGAGCACGATGTCGGGGCTGGTGGCGTTCAGCCAGCCGACGAGCTGGTTCTGCGCCGCCACGTTGGTCACCAGGTAGCCGCCGTGGCCCTCGTTGTCGCCGTCGTGGCTGAACCCGCAACCCTGCGGGCCGAGTGTGCCGACCATGTCGACCGACGTGTAGCCCGTCTGCTGCAGCCGCTGCCAGAGCAGGGCGCGCCAGCAGCCGGGAGAGCCGGTGATCGAGTCGCCCAGGGGCATGATCCGCACCGTGGCCGCCTCGGCGGGCCGCGTGACGAAGAACGCGGCGAGCAGCACCAGAGCCGCCACCAGGGCGCTCATCTTCGACGTCTTCACGGGGCGGATGGTAAGGATACGGGGCGGTCAGCTCCTAGGAACTTCTTCCGGCCCAAGGCTCTGACCTGGGATGACGCATGTACGTTTCACATCAGGGCGGTCAGTTCCGCGACGGAGAGGGAACCGGGCGGACGGGACTCCCGGGCCGCCCGGTTCGCCTCGCGCTGCAGCACGGCGTTCACCGGTGTCGCCACCCCGTGGGCGCGTCCGAGCAGCACGATCTCGCCGTTGAGGTAGTCGGCCTCGATCGTGCCGCTGCCCTTGGCCAGGCTCTGCCACGACGAACCGCCCGGCCGGGGCACGCCCTCGATCTCGCCGTGCTCCACCAGCCGCCCGCGCCGGGCCTGCTCCTCGTCGGGGGTGGTCACGTCGACGCCGGCGGCGGCCAGCACGGCGACGCCCTCCTCACGGGCCCGCCGGGCCAGGTCGAGCCCGGCCGGGTCGGGGCCGGTCAGGGCCTCGACGGCGTTGCCGAGGTTGCCGAGCAGCTTGCCGTACTTCCAGCGCATGATCGCCGGGTCGGCCCACGAGGCGAAGCCGCTGCGGTCGAGGTCGGCGGCGACCGTCTCGGAGAGTTTGTCCACACCCTGTGGATAACGTCCGAGGGGGAGCATGCCGGACTTGGGGGTGCCGTAGGCGACGATCGTGCCGGGCTCCAGGTGCAGGGCGGGCATCCAGACCAGCATTCCGTACACGTCGGCGAACAGGCGCAGGGCGAGGCGTTCGTTCTCGACGGCGTTCTGCGCGCAGACCACCGGCAGGCCGTCGGCATGGGGGGCCCACGCGGCCAGGGCCGCCGCGGTGTCTTGGGTCTTGGTCGCGACGATCAGCACGTCGCCCTCGCGCAGCTCCAGGTCGGCGGGGTCGCCCACGGCGGGGATGCGAAGTGTTTCCGCTCCGTTGGGGGTGACGAAACGCAGCCCGGTTGAGCGCAGCGCGGCCAGATGAGACCCTCGGGCGGACAATATGACGTCGTGGCCACTTTGGAAGAGGCGGGCGCCGATGGTGCCCCCGATGCCGCCGGCCCCGATGATGATGTAGCGCATGTGCCCGATTCTGCCCGGCTTTACAGTCACGGAGAGTTCTGTCACCGTGACGGTGGAATATCGACTTCGGCGGATTTCGGGTCACCCAATATGCTGCCCAACGAAACCGCGGACCTCACGGAAGGAAGGCTCATGTACAAGGAGTTCGCGATCGAGGTCGTCGTCTGGCTGATCCCGGTCGTCATCCTGCTGGGCCTCGCCTGGCTCGTCACCGCGACCGCCTGAGTTCCTAACGCAACTCCAGCACGAAGTCGCCCGCCGGGCAGCCCGAGAGCCGCCATCCGCCGGGCACCCGCCGGAACGCCACGCTGGAGATCCCCGAGGTCGTCACCGCCGGGCGGGTCGCGCCCGGCGCCCAGACGTCGAGATCGCACCGTCCGGTGCCCTTGGTTCCGGTCAGCCGCAGGTGGCGACGCTCCGGATCCGACCAGACCGACGACAGACGGCCCGGCACCGCCCTCGGGTAGGCCCTGCTCACCACGTTGCTCACGGAGCGTGACGGACCCCTTTCCGTGCCGGTCGCGCAGTCGACGGTCACCAAATTCCCCGCGGTGGCCGGGTCGGTCCCGGCCAGGTGGGGGTCGCCGCAGGCCTGCTTCCACACCCAGAAGGCGCCGCCGATCATGGCGCTGTCCTCGGCCTTCGCGTACGCCGCCAGCCGCCCCCCGCCCCACGCGCTGGTCCACAGGGGGGTGCCGTAGCGTTCGGCCATCCGGGCCGAGAGGGCGACCGCGCGGGCCGGGTCGATCGGCAGGTCGCCGGGCTTGACGGCCAGCACGAGGCCGGGGTCGTCGGCGAAGCCGGGCCACGGCGCCCACAGCGGGCCCGGCTCGAAGAAGATCAGGTGCCGGTGGCCGCCCGCCGCGCGTTCGGCCTCCCTGATGGCGGCGACCGCGCGGGCGTAGAAGCGGCCGAGCGCGGCCGAGGAGGTCAGCGGCGGGGTCTCGCCGAGGCCGGGGCTGTTCATCAGGTCGAACCCGGCGACGGCGGTCGAGCCGGCGAACTCGCGGGCCAGCCGTCCCCATGTCGCGACCAGCCGGGTCTGGACGCCGTCGCGGTCGGCGTAGAAGTTGCTGAAGGCCCGGTTGACCACCGGGGCCAGTTCCTTCGCCAGGAACTGGCAGCGCCCGCTGCCGTCGAAGGGGGTGGCCCAGCCGGGCGCGCCGTCCCAGCCGATCATCGGGGTGGTGCCGGTCGGGCAGGTGGCGCCCATCGGGGCCACGACGCCCCGGCCCCAGGCGTCCTGGTGCAGGTCGATGACGGTGACCATGTCGTTGGCGGCGGCCTGGTCGACGGCCCGGCGGATGCGGGCCACGTAGCCGGCGTCGAGCGTGCCGGGAGTGGGTTCGAGCAGCGACCACGAGACCGCGAGCCGGACGACCGAGAAGCCCATCGCGGCCATCTGGCGGAAGTCGTCGTCGGTGAGCGGGCGCACGGTCTGCTTGGTCGAGTCGCCGCTCCAGTAGTCGACGAGCTGGTTCACCCCGACCCCGCGTAACAGCACCTGGCGGCCCTGGCCGTCGGTGATGGCCCGGTCGGGCAGCGCGGCGGCCTCCGGCGACAACGTCATCGCCAGCGCCAGGACGGGCACGGCCGCCTTCTTCCGGCCGGGCAGCAGGATCGTGGCCGTGGCGGCGAACAGTCCGATCACCGCGCCGTAGGAGGCACCCACCGCCAGCCTGATGAACAGGGAGAACACCGGCCACAGGTCGCCGGACGGGGCGTCGGCGGGACCGTACGAGAGGAGGGCCGCGACACTCTGGGCGAAGCCCAGGAAGAGCCCTCCGCAGACGCACGCGAGCCAGCACCCGACGAACCGGCCGGGCCCCGCGCCCAGCCGCGCCGAGGCGACGTGGACGACGGCGAGGAACACCCCGAGACCGGCCAGCCCGCCCACGACGCCGGCGCTCGCGGTCGGGGCGAAGAACCACCATCCGCCCCCGAAGACGTAACCGACGGGCGAGTGCGTCCACCACCCGTTCCCGAGCACGAGCAGCCCGCCGACGCCCGCGAAAGCCGCCATCAGCGTGAACTCCGGCACCGGCCGCCCCCACGCCCGCCGGGTGCGCCGTGTCACGATCCAAGCGGGGATCGCGGCGGGCCAGCAGAGAACGCCCAGGTAGACGCCGGTGAAGCCGGACGCCCAGGCGGTGGTGAACGGCCCCTCGCCCAGCGGAACGGTCCCGAGGAAACGCCCGGTGAGGGCGGCCAGGACGAGCGCGCCCCAGGTCGTCAGGAAACCCCGCCGCAGCAGGTAGGCGGCGCCGAAGAAGGCCGTCACGGTGAGCACGGCCTCGGCGTGGCCGGGGGCGAGCAGCCCCGTCGGGTCGGCCAGGTCCAAGGTCAGGAGCAGTCCGGCGAGCACGGCGGCCCCGGCGCCGGCGGCGCGGAGGGCGGTGGGGTCCGCGGTGACATGACGGGGCACCCCGCGATCCAACCAGCCCCACAGGCCTTCCGACTAGGGGTGTGCTCGCCGGTCAGAGCATCGCAATCTGTCATATACCACTGCAATTAGGACCGATCCAGTTATTTCGGTCAGGTGCCTACAAAAGTATCACTTCCCTGCAATCTTGATCATCGTCATTTGATCATGTGATACTGCGCCGGTGATGCCGAAGTTACGGCAAAACATCACAGGTGCGACATACAGCTAGTGAAGTGTAAAAACGGGAGGTAACCGGCGCTTTGTAGACCGGCGAAACCGGTCACCGTTTCTGTCACGTACGCACGCTCTCTTGGACCGTTCAAGCGCTCATCCGCCGTGAGCGCTGTTTGTGCTGCGCAAATCCTTCAGTGTGGGAGCCCCAAGAAATGTCCGTCGAGACACCCGCGAGACCCGTTCGATCCCCGCGCAACCTGCCACTCCGTCGATTACTGCCCATGGTCGTCCGGGCCCCGCTCGAAGGTCTGGCCGACGTGGCCAGGGACGCCGGAGGAGAGATCGTCCGGCTGGACGTCGGGCCGTTCCGGCCCTATCTGCTGAGCCACCCCGACCACCTCCAGCACGCGCTTCGGGGCGACTGGACCAGCTACCTGCGCAAGGGCATGTTCTGGAAGCCCGTCGAGCGGCTGCTGGGCGACAGCGTGATCGCGGACGGGCCGGGCTGGGCGGCCAGCCGCAAGGTGCTCCAGCCGCTCTTCACCGCGCGCTACGTGGCCTCGCTGACCGCCGACATGGCCGCCACGATCGACGAGGGCCTCGACGAGCTCACCCCCGGCGTGCCCTTCGACGCGATGGACACGATGAACCGCATCGCCACCCGCGCGGTCATCTCGGTGCTGTTCGGCGACCGGATCTCCCCCCGCGAGGCCGAGGTCCTCGGGCCGGCGTACACCACCGCGAACACCTCCATGGGCTTCCGGATCGCGCTGCCGTTCGTGCCCGAGCGGGTGCCGCTGCCCGGCGACAAGAGGTTCATGGGCGCCCGGCAGGTCATCGACGACGTGATCTACCCGCTGATCCGGCAGGCGCGCAAGGAGAGGAGCGACGGGCCCGACATCATCTCGGCGCTGGTCCGCGCTCGCGACGGCGAGGGTCGCGAGCTCACCGACCGCAAGCTCCGCGACGACCTGGCCAGCATCTACGGCGCCGCCACCGAGACCACCGCGGTCGCGCTGACCTGGTTGTGGGCGGTCCTGCACGAGCACCC
Source organism: Herbidospora sp. NBRC 101105 (assembly GCF_030269205.1). Taxonomy (NCBI): domain Bacteria; kingdom Bacillati; phylum Actinomycetota; class Actinomycetes; order Streptosporangiales; family Streptosporangiaceae; genus Herbidospora; species Herbidospora sp. NBRC 101105. Next base: position 94,863 of record NZ_BSSX01000009.1, read on the forward strand.
CGACGTGGCGGCGCGGCTCTATGAGGAGATCGACGAGGTCACCGGCGACGGCCCGGTGGGCGCGGACACGCTGCCGAGGCTGCGTTACCTGACCATGGTGCTGCGCGAGACGCTGCGCCTCTACCCGGCGGGCTGGGCCATGCCCCGCCTGGTGACCCGGACCCACGAACTCGGCGGGGTCACCATCAAGGCCGGGTCGCAGGTGCTCATCAGCCCGTACGTCACCCATCGCCTGGACGGGTTCTGGCCCGACCCGCGGACCTTCGACCCGGAGAGGTTCGCCCCCGAGCGGGAGGACCGCCGGCACCGCTACGCCTACCTGCCCTTCGGCGCCGGTCCGCACCTGTGCCTCGGGCAGCACCTGTTCCACATCGAGGCGCCGCTGCTGGTCGCCGGGCTGCTGAAGCGGTTCCGGCCGGAGCTGGTCACCGAGGGGCCGTTCCCGGTGCAGCCCGCGGGCACGCTGCGCAGCCGCAAGAAGATCGAGATGATCCTGCGCCCGGTGACCACGTGACCGACGCCCATACCGCCGGCCGCGTGAGCGGGCTGGCCGCGGCTTCCGCACGCGACCTGACCACCCGCGCCGCCGCCCACCCCGCCCTGTTCCCCGCCCGGCCGTTCGACGCGACCCTGTTCAACGCCGTCGCGCTGGCCAACGCGTTCGGCTCGCCCGACGCGACCGTGGCCGAGCTCCGGGTGGCCAACCGGCTGTCCCTGTGGATCTTCGCGGTCGACTGGCTGATCGACCACCGGGCGGAGGAGCTCGCCGAGGTCGACGCGATCGTCGAGGAGTGTCTGGACGGCACCGCCGACAGCCCGCTGACCGCCTTCCTCGGCGAGATCCGCGACGAGGTGGCCGACGCCACCGGGTTGTTCGAGGCCGAACTGGCCCGGATGCTGCACGCCATGCGCCGCGAGTTCGCCTGGAAGGCCCGCGGGGAGCTGCCGACGCTGGAGGCCTACCTGGACAACGCGGCCAACTTCGGATCGACCTTCGTCAACGTCGCCCACTGGACCAGGAACGGCGTCCAGGGTGTGCCCGGCCTCCTCCCGGCCAGCGACGAGGTGCAGAAGGTGCTGCGCCTGCTGAACGACCTGGCCACCCACCACCGGGACGTGAGCTGGGGCGACCTGAACGCGCTGATGCTCGGCCCGACCCCCGGCGAGGTCCGCGCCCACATCGAGACCCTGACCGGCAACGCGAGGAAGCTCATCGGCGACGGCCCCCAGGCCGACTACCTGCGCCGGCAGATCGGCTACAGCTCCGGCTTCTACGGCGTCGCCGACTACTGGGGGTGCCGGTGACCGCCGAGGGGCTCGTCCAGGATCTGATGTCACGGCCGTGGGGCGACGTGTCGCCGTCGGTCTACGAGACCGGACGGCTGGTCACGCTCACGCCGTGGCTGGTGGGTCACGCCGAACGTGTCGACTACCTGTGCGCCGTGCAGCGGCCCGACGGCGGCTGGGGCCTGCCCGACGGCTACGACCTGGTGCCCACCCTGTCCGCGACCGAAGGCCTGATGTCCGCCGCCGACCGGGGAGATCCGGTGTCGGGCCGGGCCGATCCGGGGGCCGCCGCGCGGCGCGGGCTGGCCGTGCTGACGCGCCGGCTGGTCGACGAGCCGTGGCGGCCGCTGCCCGACATGCCGGCGATCGAGCTCATCGTGCCGCACCTGATCGGCCTGATCAACGCGCGGTGCGGCGACCCGGGCCTGCCGATCCCGCCCGGCATGAGCACCGCCCCGCTCGGCCGAATTCGCGACTGGTTGAAATCCGGTGTGCAAGTTCCAGAGAAATTGCTCCATGCGCTGGAAATAGCCGGAGATTCCGCGACTTTTGCGCAAACAGGACTTACTTCTATTGGTACGGTCGGAGCTTCGCCCGCCGCGACCGCGGCCTACCTCGGCGACCGCGGGCTCATGGACCCCGGCAACCCGGCCCGCCTGCACCTGGAGGCGGTGGCCCGGCGGTTCCGCGGACCGGTCCCGGTGGGCCTGCCGATCACCGTATTCGAGCGCGCCTGGGTGCTGAGCACGCTGGTCAGAGCCGGTGTCCCGGTCGATCCACCGGCCGAGATGCTGGCCGACCTGGTGGCGGCCATCGGCCCCGCGGGCACCCCGGCCGGGCCCGGCCTGCCGCCCGACTGCGACACCACGTCGGTGGCCCTCTACGCCCTGGGGCTGTTCGGCATCCCGTACGACCCCGAGTGCCTGCTGGCCTACGAGCTCGACACCCACTTCTGCACCTGGCGGGCCGAGGAAGGCGCCTCCATCAGCACGAACGCCCACGTGCTCGACGCCCTGGGCCACCACCTGAGGCTGGTCCCGGAGGCCCGCCGCTATCAGCCGAAGATCGACAAGGCCGTCGCGTGGCTGATCGGGAAACAGCTCCCCGACGGTTCGTGGCGCGACCGCTGGCACGCCAGCCCCCTCTACGCCACCGCCTGCGCCGCCCTGGCCCTGCGCGAGTACGGCGGCCCGGCGGCCGAGGAGAGTGTGGCCAGGGCGCTGAGCTGGACGGTCGCCACCCAGCGCGAGGACGGATCATGGGGCAGGTGGGCCGGCACCCAGGAGGAGACCGCCTACGCGCTGCAGATCCTCCTGCTCGCCGGAGACCCGGGGCACCGCGAGGCGGCGGCCCGGGGGCACGCCTTTCTGACCGACGAAGACGACATCTCGGAATGGCCGCCGCTGTGGCACGACAAGGATCTGTACCTGCCCGTTTCCATCGTCAGAGCGGCCATGATCGCGGCGCGTCATCTCACGCGACGGAATGCAGCGGCACATCTTCAGATATGAGTACATAAAGGGACACGTGTTGAGTGTGTTTCCCGGCATTGCTAAGGTTCCCCGGGGCGCCTGCGGCTTGCGCCCCGGAAATCCCCGCTAAGCGGTGACGAGTTAGTAATCGCCGGGAAACGTCCCAGGGTGGTTGATATGCGCTTACGCAATTCCCGAGTGCGCACCAAGGTGGTGGCACTGCTGCTGTCCCTCGCGGCCCTCTGGGGGTTCGCGGCCTGGGTCACGCTCCGGGAAGGCGTCAACCTCCTGTTCGTGAACACCTTCGACCAGGGTGTCGCGCAACCCAGCGACCCCCTCGTGCTCGCCCTCCAGGACGAACGGCGCGCGACGGTCGTCCAGCTCGCGACCCGCCGCCCCCTGCCCGACATGGCCGGGCTGCGGGCCAAGACCGACCAGACCAGGGCCCACTTCGAGAACCTGGCCAGAGGCGACGACGTCCGGTTCGCCTCCAGCCCCGACACGATGAAGCGCCTCGACGAGCTGTTCGGGCTCCTGGCCGGGCTGACCGACATCCGCAAGGCGGTCGACCAGGGCCGGATCAACCGCGAGCAGGCCGCCGACGGCTACACCCGGGCGCTCGACGCCATCTTCCGCACGTATTTCTCCGTCGCCACGCTCGACGACGACGAAATCGCGAAGGATGCTCGCACTTACATCAGTCTTCAGCGTGCACGTGAAGTTCTTTCGCAAGAGGACGCGCTGCTCGCCGGCGCCATCGCGGCCGGTCGTTTCGGCGCCGGGGAACACGCGAAATTCGTTCAGATCGTCGGCGCCCAGCGTTTCCAGACGGCCGAGCAGGTCGGCGAACTGCGCCCCTCCGACCGCGCCCACTTCGACACGCTGCTCGAGAGCGACGCCTTCACCCGGCTCCGCCAGGCCGAGAACGCGGTGATGGAGCGCGGCCGGACCCTGGAGGCGCCGCCCGTCACCGCCGACCAGTGGAAGCAGACCACCTCGGTCGCGCTCGGCCGGATGATGGACGAGGTCCTCGCGGGTGGTGACCGGGTGGTCGAGCGGGCCACGCCGGTCGCGCTGGGCGTCATCGTGCGGCTGGTCCTGGCCGGCGGTCTCGGCCTGGTGGCGGTCATCGCGTCGATCGTCCTGTCGATCACCACCGCCCGGCGCCTGATCGCGCAGCTGGAGAAGCTGCGCGACGCCGCCCACCAGCTCGCCGACGAGCGGCTGCCCGGCGTCGTCGAACGGCTCGCCCACGGCGAGAAGGTCGACGTCGCCAAGGAGGCGCCGCCCCTGGAGTTCGGCGGCGACATCATCGGCCAGGTGGGCCAGGCGTTCAACGCCGTGCAGGAGACCGCGATCCGGACCGCCGTCGAGGAGGCCGAGCTCCGGCAGTCGATCCGCGACATCCTGCTCAGCCTGGCCCGGCGCACCCAGTCGCTCGTGCACCGCCAGCTCACCCTGCTCGACGTCATGGAACGCCGCGAGACCGACGCCGAGGAGCTCAAGGACCTGTTCCGGGTCGACCACCTCGCCACCCGCATGCGCCGCAACGCCGAGAACCTCATCGTCCTGTCGGGCGCCACCCCGGCCCGCGCCTGGCGGCGCGCGGTCCCGATGGTCGACGTGGTGCGCGGCGCGCTCGCCGAGGTCGAGGACTACACGCGCGTGACGATCATGCCGATGGGCCAGGTCGACCTGACCGGCCGGGCGGTCGGCGACGTCATCCACCTGCTCGCCGAGGTCATCGAGAACGCCGTGTCGTTCTCGCCGCCTTACACCGTCGTGCAGGTCGGCGGCCACCCGGTCGCCAGCGGCTACGCCATCGAGATCGAGGACCGGGGTCTGGGCATGACCCAGGAGGACCTCGACGAGGCCAACGCCCGCATCCTCAACCCGCCGGAGTTCAACCTGTCGAGCACCGCGCGGCTCGGCCTCTACGTCGTCAGCCGCCTGGCCGAACGCCACGGCATCCGGGTCTCCCTCAAGAGCTCCCCGTACGGCGGCACGACCGCCGTGGTACTGCTGCCGAGCGAGCTGGTCATCGACGACCGGCCCGCCGACATCCCCCCGGCCGAGCAACTGCCCGAGGCCCTTCCGAGACTGGCCGAGGTCACGATGCTCGCCGCGCCCGTGGCGCAGCTCACCCGGCGCCGCCCAGAGCCCGAGCAGGACACCCCTGTCGCTCCGCGCGTCCCGGAGGCCACCGTGACCGAGTTCACCCCGTCTGGTCTGCCCTTCCGCGTTCCCCAGGCGAGCATCGCCCCGTCGCTGCGCGACGCGGTCGACGACCTCGCCGAACCGGAGGAAGAGGACGACGAACGGTCACCCGAAGACATCATGCGCATCATGGGCTCGTTCCAGTCGGGCACCCGGCGGGGCCGGTCCGATGCGGCCCGCAAACTCCAACAGAACGAAGAAGGGGACGATCGGTGACCGCCGCCGACCTCGCCTGGCTCCTCGACGACCTGGTCAGCAACGTCCGGGAGGTGCGGCACGGCATCGTGTTGTCCTCCGACGGGCTGCTGCTCGCGAGCTCCCGGGACCTGGAGATATCCAGCGCCGAGCATCTGTCGGCGGTGGCCGCCGGCGTGCAGTCGCTGGCCCGCGGCGTGAGCGAACGGTTCGAGGGCGGAGCCGTCCGGCAGACCATCATCGAGATGCGGTCGGCCTATCTGGTGGTCACCGTCGCCGGCCACGGCGCCTGCCTCGCGGTGCTCTGCGAGGAGGACGCCGACGTCGGCCTCGTGGCCTACGAGATGGCCATGCTCGTGGTCCGCGTCGGGCAGTATCTGACGTCTCCCGCACGGTCCGCGGCGTCTTCTACGGGCAGGAGCGACCCGTGAACCCAGACGAGCAGCTGTACGACGAGCAGGTCGTCCGTCCCTACGTCATCTCGCGCGGCCGGACCGAGGCCCGCGCGAACCTCGACCTGATCTCCCTGGCGGTCGCCATCAGGCAGCCGACCGGGCTGGAGGTCGGGCTCGACCCCGAGCACCTGGCGATCGTGCGGTTGTGCCGCCGCCCGCTGTCGGTGGCCGAGATCGCCGCCGCCCTCGACCTGCCCGCGGGCACGGTCCGGGTGCTGCTGGGCGACCTGCTCGATTCGGGCTTCGTGGCGGTCCAGGACCCGCAGCCCGAGGTGGACGTACTCGACGAGCGAATGTATAGGGCGGTGCTCGATGGCCTCCGTGCCCTCTGACAAGCCTCGCATGCCCACCCCCGTGAAGCTGCTGATCGCGGGCGGCTTCGGGGTGGGCAAGACGACGATGGTCGGCGCGGTCTCCGAGATCCGGCCGCTGCGCACCGAGGAGCTGCTGACCGACCGCAGCATCGGCGTCGACGACCTGTCGGGCGTCGAGCGGAAGACCACCACCACGGTGGCGATGGACTTCGGCCGGATCAGCGTCGGCGACGACTACGTGCTCTACCTGTTCGGCACCCCCGGCCAGGAGCGGTTCTGGTTCGTCTGGGACGAACTGGCCAGGGGCGCCCTGGGCGCCGTCGTGCTCGCCGACACCCGCCGGCTCTCCGACTGCTTCCCGTCGGTCGACTACTTCGAGCGGCGCGGCACCCCGTTCGTCGTCGCGGTCAACTGCTTCGAGGGCGCCCCGGTCTACGACCTGGCCGAGGTGAAGATGGCGCTCAGCCTGCCGCCGGACATCCCGGTGCTGCTGTGCGACGCCCGCCGCCGCGCCTCCGGCAAGGAGGTGCTGATCACCCTCGTCCAGCACGCCTACAGCAGGCGGCCGGTGGCCAAGGTCTGAGACACCGCCTCCTGGATTCTGCGCCGGACGGCCGCCTGTTCGTCGCGTTCGGTGACGACCTCGACCACCCACAGGCCCGTGCTGGGCTGCATCTCGTTCACGCCGTTGACCCGTGCGTACGGGACCTGCGCCATCGCGGCGACGTCGCGGGCGCTGACGCCGTGGGGCGTGCCGAAGAGGCGCTCGAACTCCGGCCGGCCGGCCGGTTCGAGGGTCGAGAAGATGCCGCCGCCGTCGTTGTTGACGACCACGATCGTCAGGTCGGGCCGGGGCTCCATCGGCCCCATGACCAGGCCGTTCTGGTCGTGGATGAGCGACAGGTCGCCGATCAGGGCGTAGGAGGGGCCGTCGTGGGCCAGCGCCGCGCCGATCGCCGACGACACCAGGCCGTCGATGCCGGACGCGCCCCGGTTCGCCATGATCCGCACGCCGTCGCGCGGCCGCATCGCCAGGTCGAGGTCGCGGATCGGCATGCTCGACCCGGCGAACAGCAGCGCGTTCGACGGCAGCGCCGCGACCAGGTCGCGGGCCAGCCTCGGCTCGCTCACCGGGATGGCGTCGAGCAGCAGGTCGATCGCGTCGCGGGCGCGCTTCTCGGCCTCGTGCCAGGTGGCCGTCCACTCGGTCGGGCCGGTCGCCTCGCCGGGCCGCACCGACGGGACGACCGCCATCGCCGTGCGGGTCGGGTCGGGGTGGCGGGCGGCGCGGGAGACCACGACGTGGCGTTCGGCCGACCGGATGTAGGCCAGCGCCGCGCGTGACAACCCCACCCGGCCGGAGGTGACGACCAGGCCCGGCCGGAACACCCGGGCGAACGCCGGGTCGCCGAGCAGGCTGCGGTAGGTCGAGACGGCCGCCGGGCCGCTGCGGTGGCCGCTCGTCGGCTCGGCCAGGATCGGCCAGCCGGTGGCCTCGGCCAGGCCCTCCCAGTCGTCGTCCTCCGCGCCGTCGCCGAGCACGATGACGCCCCGCTCCTCGGCCGGGAGCTCGACCGGGTCGAGGATCGGCGCGGGCGGCGTCATGGCCGTCCAGGGGCGGCGGTCGGCGCGGCCCTCCAGCAGCTTGTCGGCGTCGCCCGACGGGATCAGCGGGTCGCGGAAGGCCAGGTTGACGTGGACCGGGCCCGGGTCGGGGCTGAGCATGGCCGACCAGGCCCGGTCGACGGTGGTCCGCCAGTAGGGCATCTGGCCCGGTTCGGCCGCGCCCATCTCGCAGAACCAGCGCACGTGGCCGCCGTAGAGCTTGATCTGGTCGATCGTCTGGTTGGCGCCGGTCGCCCGCAGCTCCGGCGGCCGGTCGGCCGTCAGCAGCAGCAACGGGATGCCCGACTCGGCGGCCTCGACCACGGCGGGCAGGTAGTTGGCGGCGGCGGTGCCGGACGTACAGACGAGAGCCACCGGGCGGCCCGACCGCCGGGCCAGGCCCAGCGCCAGGAACGCCGCCGAGCGCTCGTCGACCCGGACGTGCAGCCGCACGTGCTCGTTGTTGTGGAAGGCCAGCGCGAGGGCCGTCGACCGGGAGCCGGGGGAGACGACGACCTCGGCCAGCCCGCAGCGGGCCAGTTCGTCGACGACCACCCCGGCCAGCGCGGTGGAGCCGTTCCCGCTCAGAAGTGCCATGGGAACGGGCTCCAATCAGGTGAGCGTTTCTCGAGGAACGAGTCGCGGCCCTCGGCCGCCTCGTCGGTCATGTACGCCAGCCGCGTCGCCTCCCCGGCGAACACCTGCTGGCCCACGAGCCCGTCGTCGATGAGGTTGAACGCGTATTTCAGCATGCGCTGCGCGGTCGGGCTCTTGGCGTTGATCTTGCGGGCCCATTCGAGCGCGACGACCTCGAGCTCCTCGTGGGGCACGACCGCGTTGACCATGCCCATCCGGTGGGCGGCCTCGGCGTCGTAGGTCTCGCCCAGGAAGAAGATCTCGCGGGCGAACTTCTGGCCCACCTGGCGGGCCAGGTAGGCGCTGCCGAAGCCGCCGTCGAAGCTGGCGACGTCGGCGTCGGTCTGCTTGAACCTCGCGTGCTCACGGCTGGCGAGGGTCAGGTCGGCCACCACGTGGAGGCTGTGGCCGCCGCCCGCCGCCCAGCCCGGCACCACGCAGATGACGACCTTTCCCATGAAGCGGATCTGCCGCTGCACCTCCAGGATGTGGAGGCGGCCGGTGGCGGGGGTGCCGTCGGCGTACTGGTAGCCGTCCTTGCCCCGGATGCGCTGGTCGCCGCCGGAGCAGAAGGCCCAGCCGCCGTCGCGCGGCGAGGGCCCGTTGCCGGTCAGCAGCACACACCCGACGTCGACCTGCTGCCGGGCGTGGTCGAACGCCTGGAAGAGCTCGTCGACCGTCTGCGGGCGGAACGCGTTGCGCACCTCGGGACGGTTGAAGGCGATCCGAACCGTGCCCTGGTCAACCGCGCGGTGGTAGGTGATGTCGGCGAAGTCGAAGCCCTCGACGGGGCGCCACGCCTTCTCGTCGAACAGTTCAGAAACCATGCTGTCTCACTTTACGCAGGTGGGATCGGCGAACAGATCCCGGATGGCGCCGAGTTTCGCCTCGGTCTCGTGCCACTCCGAGGTCGGGTTGGAGTCGCCGACGATGCCGCATCCGGCGAACAGCCGCAGGTTGGGGCCCTTCACCTCGGCGCACCGCAGCGCGATGCACCATTCCCCGTCGCCGCGCGCGTCCTGCCAGCCGACCGGGCCGGCGTAGCGCCCGCGGTCGAGGTTCTCCAGCTCGCGCAGCAGCGACAGGGCCTCCCGGAACGGGGTGCCGCAGACGGCGGCGGTCGGATGGAGCCGCGAGGCGAGGGTGAGCGCGTCGACGTTGTGGCTGAGCGTGCCGCTGATGCGGGTCGCCAGGTGGGTGACGTTGGCCAGTTGCAGTTCGTGCGGTTCGTGGACGTCGAGCTGGGAGCAGTGGGCCCGCAGCACGTCCTCGGCCGAGTCGGCGGCCAGTTCGTGCTCGACCGCGGTCTTCTCGGTGCCCAGGCCGATCGCGCCGCCGGGCCAGTCGGTGCCGGCCAGCACCAGCGACTTCACCATCCGCCCGAACCGGCCGGTCAGCAGCTCGGGCGAGGCGCCGACGAGCCCGTCGACGGCGAACGTCCAGCAGCCGGGGAACCGGTCGTGCAGCCGCGAGACCGCCGTGCGCGGGTCGAACGGCCCGCCGAGCAGCCCTCGCACGTCCCTGGCCAGCACGACCTTGTGCAGCCGCCCGGCCCTGATGTCGTCGACCGCCCGGGAGACCTGCTTGTGAAAACGTTCCTCGGCGTCGGGCTCGGCCAGCCACCGCACGTTCGGCAGTGGATCGGGGACCGTTCCATCGGGATGGCAGGGGTCGCCCACGGTTGTCATCCAAGAGGCGCCGTCGCGCCGGGCGATCAGCACCTGCGGGATGACGAACACCGACCGTCCGGGCCCGTGGTCGAAGGTGAAGCTGCCGAAGGCGACCGGCCCGGAGCCCGGCAGGCCCACGCGGTCGTCGACGTTGCGCCGTGCCAGCCACTGCCGGAACCAGCGGCGGGCGTGCTCGAACCGGCCGGGGCCGCTCACCTCGAACCGGGCCGCGACGCCCCATCCGGCCATGCCCTCGTCGCCGTGCAGCCAGAGCACGCTGTCGGCGAAGGGCGCGGCGTCGATCAGCGGGCCGGGATCCTGGATCGGAACCGTCCGCACCAGCTCCATCAGGTCTCCTCGGGCCGGCGCGCCAGCACCGAGTGGACGGTGAAGGACACCGCGCGGAACCCCGGGTCGGCCATCACGGCCCGCACCTCGTCGAGCTGGTCCCTCGTCAGGCCGGTGGCCAGGAAGTGGTCCTCCAGGTGGAAGCTGTTGCTGGTGAGCAGCTCCAGGCCGGGCGACTTCGGGCCCCACACCTCGACGTGGCACCAGGGGTCGATCTGGGTGAAACCGGCCTGGGCGATCTCCTGCGCGGCCGAGCGTCCCCACGTCGGGTCGCTGCCCACGCCGACGAGCACCGAGGCCATCGCGCGCAGGAAGGTCTCGTAGAGCTCCCGGGAGCCGTGGTCGGGCGCCAGCAGGGCGGGCCAGTGGGTGACGTCGATCTCGTCGACCTGCAACCATCCGCCGGGCCGCAGCGCGTCGCGCAGCCGGGCCAGCACCGCCGCCCGCTCGGGCAGGTGGCTGAGCACCAGCCGGGCGTGCACCAGGTCGAACGCCGCCGGCGGCAGCGGGTCGTGGACGATGTCGTGCCTGGTGACGGTCAGCCCGTCGCAGGCCGGGATGAGGCCCGGCTTGATGTCGGTGGCGAAGACGTGGCCGCGGGGCGCGACCCGGCCGGCCAGCCACCGCGCGACGCTGCCGCCGCCGGCCCCGATCTCCAGGCAGTTCCAGCCGTCGCCGACGCCCGTCTGGGCCAGCCGGCCGAACGTCAGCGGGTCGAGCAGGTCGGCCAGGCATCGATGCTGGTCGGCCGAGTGGTCGCCGTCGTTGTCGAACACATATTGATGGGCGAGCGCATGCGTCACTGGATTTCCCCCCGGGAAAGACAAGCAGTCCGGTTCCGCATGCTAGGGCGTGATTACATCAGGACATCGGCAGACACTCAGAGTGATGAGCCGTTCCGGAACACGGCGGCGGTTTCGCGTAACGCGGTGTGGTCCGTCGTGGGGTCGCCGCGCACCGCCAGCAGGTCGGCGTCGAAGCCCGGCGCGATCCGCCCCTTCCGGTTCCCGACCCGGCACAACGTGGCCGCGTCGGAGGTGAGGGCACGCAGGATCTCCACCGGCGTCATCCCGGCCGTGGTCAGCATCTCGCCGCCGTGGGTGAGGATGCCGTGGGGCTTGGGCGGGCCGATGCCCGCGTCGCTGCCGCCGACGATGGTGACGCCCGAGGCGCGGAGGCGGCGCAGGCCCTCGTTCAGCTTCGGCAGCAGCGCGGCGATCCTCGGCGGCGGGACCACTCCGGGCGTGAGGCCGACGGTCAGCGAGGCGGCGACGCCGTTCGCGGCCATGGCCGCCATGATCTCGGGGTCGGGCGCGACGCCGTCGGCGGTGAGGAAGGTGACGTGCTCGACCGAGTCGAACCCGGCGGCGACCGCCGCCGCGATGCCCGGCCCGCCGTGGGCGTGCCCGGCGATCGGTAACCCGTGGCGGCGGGCCTCGTCGGCCGCCGCGTCGATCTCGGCCTGGGAGAACTGGTTGAGGTGGGAGTGGGTGCCGGGGGTCATCTCGCCGCCCGTGATCATCATCTTGATCGCGTGCGCGCCCTTCTCGGCCCTCTCCCGTACGGCCGCCCGCACCCCCTCGACCCCCTCGGCCTCGCCCCCGAGGAACCAGCAGTGTCCCTTCACCGAGGTGATCGGGGCGCCGGCGCTGAGGATCTCCGGCCCGTCGGTCATCTCCCCGGCCAGCCGGAGGGCCAGGTAGCCGCGGTCGCCCAGGTCGCGGACCGTGGTGACCCCGGCGGCCAGGTGCCGGCGGGCGTGGGCGCGCATCCGGTCGTACAGGCCCTCGCGGTCGAGCCCTGCCACCGGGTCGGGGGAGGCGTCGAAGGCCAGGTGGACGTGGGTGTCGACGAGACCGGGCAGCAGGGTGACGTCGCCCAGGTCGCGGACGTCGCCGTGCTCCGGCGCGTCGTCGAGCAGGTCGACGATCTTGCCGCCGGAGACGACGACGGCCCGTTTGGCGGTCAGGTCCCTGCCGTCGAACACGCGTCGCGCGCGAATGATGAGCATGACCCGAATATGCGCCTGTTTCCGGACCGGCGCGTGAGTAGGGGCCTACTCAGCGATGGGAATCCTCAGCGACACCGAGCCGCGCAGGTCGAGCCAGGCGTCCTTCGGCCCGCGCACGAGGGTCAGCACGACCTCCTCGCACCCCGGGCAGCGGGCGACCAGACCGGGTTCGGGCCCGTAGACGCGCAGTTCGGCCAGCGCCCCACGCCGGCCGCAGCCCGCGCAGGTGCCGTGGGCCGTGGTGACGTCGAGGGTGAAGATCTCGCTCAGCGGCCCGGCGAGGGCGTTGCCGTCCTGGTAGTCGAGCTGGTCCATGGGTCAGCCTCCGGTCGGTCCGAAACGCTCAGTCTTGATCTTCGCCGGGTCGTGGCCCAGCTCGGTCAGCAGGTCGGCGGCGGCCTCGACGAAGCCCGTCGGCCCGCAGACGAAGACGTCGGGGGCGGTCTCCGGTGGCCAGCCGTAGGCGACCAGGTCGGCCGCCCGGATCCTGCCGGGGGCACGGCCCGCGTCGGGCGGCGCGGTCCGGGTGTAGAGGTAGGCGACCTCGACCCCCGCCATCACCTTCTCCAGCTCGCCCGCGTAGTAGAGCTGACCGGGGTCGCGCAGCGAGTAGAGCAGCCGGAACGGCGTGTCGGACTTCCCGCGCGAGCGGATCATCGCCATCAGCGGCACGATGCCCGACCCGCCGCCGACCAGCAGCACCGGCGGGGAGGAGTGCGGACGCCACACGAACCAGCCGCCGACCGGGCCGCGCAGCTCGATCTGGTCGCCCACCTCCAGCACCTCGGTCAGGTAGGGCGACACCTCGCCGTCACTCACCTGCTGGACGGTGAGCTCGACGCGCTCGCCGTCGTCGCCGTTGGCGATCGAGTAGCTGCGCTGGGCGCTGTAGCCGTCGTCGGCGGTGAGCTTCACGTCGACGTGCTGGCCGGGCAGGTGGCCGGGCCAGCCGGGCACGTCGAAAACCAGCGTCCGGGCCGTCGGGGTCTCCTGGCGGATCTCGGTGACCGTCGCCACCCGCCAGGTCAGCCGCTTAATCACCCTGGTAGCGCTGCTCGCGCCACGGGTCGCCGTAGTTGTGGTAGCCCGCCGTCTCCCAGAAGCCCGGCCAGTCGTCGTTCAGCAGCCGGATGCCCTTGACCCACTTGGCCGACTTCCACAGGTAGAGGTGGGGCACCAGCAACCGGGCCGGGCCGCCGTGGGCGGGGGCCAGCTCCTCGCCGTCGAACTCGTGCACGATCCATGCCTTGCCGTCGAGCAGGTCCTCCAGCGGAAGGTTGGTCGTGTAGCCGCCGTAGCTGTAGGCCAGGGCGTACTCGGCGGCCGACTCGACGTCCTCCATCAGGACGTCGAGGCTCACGCCCTTCCACTCGGTGCCGAACTTCGACCACTTGGTCACGCAGTGCAGGTCGACGGTCGGGGTCTCCTGCGGCAGGGACTGGAACTCCTCCCACGACCAGCGGTGCACCTCGCCCTCGGGGGTGTCGATGGCGAACTCCCACCGGTCGAGCGGCACCCGCGGAGTGGGCCCGGCCGACAGCACCGGGAAGTCGTGGACCAGGTACTGCCCCGGTGGAAGCTTCTCGTCGTGGTCTCTCGGGCGGCCCTGGAAGGCGCGCGAAATGATCCCCATAACTGGCGTCCTACCCCTTTTGCAGGAGGTTGTTGAGCTCGCCGTAGGGGAGACCTGCGGCGATCGAGGTGTAGGTCCCCTCGCCGAGCAGCTCCCTGGTCGCGGCCTGGGCCACGGCGTAGGCGGCCGAGGCGACCGAGGAGCCCAGGCTGATCCGGGCCACCCCGGCGTCGGCGAACGCCCTGACCGGAGGCGCGCCCGGCCCGAGCAGCATGTTCACCGGCGCGTCGAGTTCCTTGACGAGCTGCGCCGCCAGGGCGGGGTCGTGGATCCCCGGGACGAAGATCCCCGTCGCGCCCGCCTCCAGGAAGGCCGAGGCCCGCCGCAGGACGTCGGCCAGGTCGTCGCCGCCCCGGAGGTAGGTGTCGATGCGGGCGTTGATGTAGAGCGGGACGCCGAAGTCGTCGGCGCTCCGCCGGGCGGCGGCCAGCCGGGCCGACTGGTCGGCGAGGCTGCGGGGGCCGTCCTCGATGTTGACGCCGACGGCGCCCGCTTCGAGGATCCGGGTGACCGTGACGGCCACCTCGTCGGGGGTGGCGCCGAAGCCGCCCTCGATGTCGGCGGTGACCGGCACCCCGACCACCTCGGTGACCCGCCTGACCGCCTCGGCGGCGCGGTCGCGGCCCAGGTGGTCGCCGTCGGGCACGCCCAGGCTCCACGCCACCCCAGCGCTGGTGGTGGCGACCGCCTTGGCCCCCGCCGCCTCGGTCAGCAGGGCGCTGGCCACGTCCCAGGCGTTGGGCAGCAGCAGCGGGTCGCCGGGGACGTGCAGCGACCGGAAGACACGTGCTTTGTCGGTGAGAGAGGACATATGGCTCAGTAGATCAGGTTTGCAGCATCTCTTGTGAGACGTACCAGAGCCGCATGGCCAGCTCCGGGTCGACCGCGTAGGGCGCGTAGCCGCGCCTCGGGCCGGTGCCCGGATAGGGCTCGGCCTCGTTGCAGTCCTCGAAGTAGCGGCCGGTGACGCCGTCGAGCAGCGGCGAGGTCGCCACCAGGACACTGGTCGCGGCGCCCTGCGGGATGGTCTTGCCCTCCGGGCGGCCGGTGTTGTCCAGCAGGTTCTGGAAGCCCTCTTCGGTGAAGTAGCGCTGGATGCCGGTGCGGATCACCCCGGGCATCACCGCGTTCACCATGATCCCGTCGCCGGCCCAGCGCCCGGCCGCGCCGACCGCGAACAGCGCGTTGGCGGTCTTCGACTGGCCGTAGGCCTCCATCGGGTCGTACTCGCGGCGCAGGTAGTGGATGTCGTCGAAGACGACCGGCGACCGCAGGTTCGCCACCGAGCTCAGCACCACCACACGCGCCCCCGGGCGCATGGCCAGCGCCTCGTGCAGGCCCGTGGTCAGCGTGAAATGGCCCAGGTGGTTGGTGGCGAACTGGAGCTCCCAGCCCTCGGGGGTCCGGGTCAGCGGGGGCGCGGAGATGCCCGCGTTGTTCACCAGGATGTCGAGGGGCCCGGCCCACCCGGCGACGAAGTCGCGGACCGAGGTCTGGTCGGAGAGGTCCAGGTGCGCGATGGCGACCTTGCCGCCGATCTCGTCGGCGGCGCGGATGCCGGCGTCGACGTTGCGGACCGCGAGCATGACCTCGGCGCCCGCGTCGGCCAGGACCCGCGCGGTCTCCAGGCCGATGCCGGAGTTGGCGCCGGTGACGATGGCGCGCTTGCCGCCGAGGTCGATGCCTTCGATGACCTCACTCGCCGTGGATTCAGCCCCAAAAGGCGTTTTAACGGTCATAACTCCGAAACTAGCGAGCGAGCCGTCAACGTCCGGTCAAGGAAGGGGCACGGCCACCGGCACCGGCTGCCCCTCCCAGGTCAGCCAGAGCACCGAGGGGTGCCGGGCCGCCGGGCGCAGCAGGAACTGCCAGCTCGACCCGGGCCCGATCGCCACCTGTGCGGGCAGGTCGCCGAGGCCGGGGCCGGCCTTGCGCCAGTCGGCCGTCACCGACAGGGCGCGGTCGGTGCCGGTGTTGGTCAGCCAGCAGAGCGACTGGGTGCCGCGCACCCGGGCGATCCGCCACGCCACCGGTGGCGGGCCCGGCTCGTCGAGGCCGCGCCGGTTCACCCACAGGCCCACCATGCTCAGGCCCAGCCCGCCGACCCCGACCGCCGCGCCGAGGGCGAGATCTCCGCTCGTCAATGCGTTCACACGGCCGACATTAGGAAGGCGCCGGGCCGCGAGCCGGCCGAGTGGCGAGACCCTTACCTCTACCTGGCCTTATGCAGATGGCACAGAACGGCAGTTTCATCGCAGAAAGCTCATCATTTAACCTAGGGGCAAAGTAGGAATCGAAGGGAGACGCCGTGCGGTCACTGATCTTGCTCGGGCTCGTCGGGTTCGCGGCCCAGCTCGTGGACGGCAGCCTCGGCATGGCATACGGCGTCACCTCGACGACCCTGTTGCTGGCCGTCGGCACCAACGCCGCCGCCGCGTCCGCGACCGTGCACCTGGCCGAGATCGGCACGACCCTCGCCTCGGGCGTCGCGCACTGGCGGTTCAACAACATCGACTGGAAGGTCGTCGCGAAGATCGGCATCCCGGGCGCAATCGGCGCCTTCGCGGGCGCGACCTTCCTGTCGAGTCTCTCCACCGAGTCGGGCGCGCCGATCATGTCGCTGATCCTGCTCACGCTCGGCCTCTACATCCTGATCCGCTTCACCGCCTTCGGCCTGCCCAAGGGGCAACTCGGCAAGCCGATGCGCAAGCGGTTCCTGGCCCCGCTCGGGCTGTTCGCCGGGTTCGTCGACGCCACCGGAGGCGGCGGCTGGGGGCCGGTCGGCACCCCGGCGATCCTGGCCAGCGGCCGGATGGAGCCGCGCAAGGTCATCGGCTCCATCGACGCCAGCGAGTTCCTCGTCGCCATCGCCGCCTCGCTCGGTTTCCTGTTCGGCCTCGGCTCCCAGAACATCGACTTCGCCTGGGTCGGCGTGCTGCTCCTCGGCGGCATCATCGCCGCGCCGATCGCCGCCTGGCTGGTGCGGCACGTGCCGCCGCGCATCCTCGGCTCCGCCGTCGGCGGCCTGATCATCATCACCAACGTGCGCACGCTCCTGCGCAGTGAGTGGATCGCCGCCTCGGCCCCGGTCCAGACGGTCGTGTACGTCGTCCTCGCCCTCGTCTGGGTGGCTTCGATCGTCTACTCGGTCGGCGAGCACCGGAAGACCAAGGCCGCCGAGGCCGAACTGACCCCGGCGGCGTAACCCCTACGCGGTCACCTTCTGGACGACGCGGTCGATCACCAGCACCACGACCATCGTCAGCCCGGCCAGCGGGAACAGGATTCCGAGCACGGCGAGCAGGGCCACCACACCCCAGGTGGTGCGCCCGTTCGCCGGACGCCGGGGGGCGCCGACCGAGCCCTTCGGACGCCGCTTCCACCACATCCAGACCCCGGTCACGATCAGCCCGATCAGCGCCAGGCACGCCCCGAGCATCACCAGCAGGTTCACGATCCCGTAGCGGCGGCCCTCGTGGATCGCGATGCCCAGTTCGACGGTCTTGGCCAGCACGCCGTACTCGTTCCAGCCGTAGTCGGTGAGGATCTTCCCGCTGTACTGGTCGACGTGCAGGGTCTGCCCCGCCGACGGGTCGCGGTAGTGGTCGGTGACCACGGTGTAGACGCCGGTCGGCTCGGCGGGCAGCAGCATCTTCAGGTCACACTCGCCGGGCGGGCAGTTCCGGATCGCGGGGCGGGCCGCCGCCAGCGCCGCCTCCAGCGCGATCGCGCCCGGCTGCAGCACGCCGCCGCCCCCGCCGTGGTGCGCCTCCGACTCCGGCACGGGCAGGTTGGTCGCCGCCCACGGCACCTTCGCGTCAGGGTGGTGCGACAGGTCGCCGCTGACCGTGGAGGTCGAGGTCACCTCGGGGTAGCCGGAGTCGAAGTAGGCCTGGGCCTTGTTCACGTAGTCGCCCCAGAAGCCCGACCAGGGCAGCCCCGACAACACCAGGAACACGATCGCCACCCCGGCGCCGACGCCGGTCCACATGTGCAGGCGGCGCAGCGAGGCACGGGTCCTCTTCTTGGGGGCGGCGCGTCTCCTGGTCGTCCACCACATGTAGGTGCCGGTCGCGATCAGGATCAGCGACCAGCACGCGGCCGTCTCGACGATCCGGTCGCCGGCGACCCCGGCCATCAGCTCGCCATGGATCTTGCGGACCGTCGCCATGAAGGTGCCGGCGTCGTCGACCACACCCAGGACCTTGCCGTCGCCGGGGTTGACGTACACGGAGATCCCGTCGGCGAACGGCCCGGAGTCGGCGCCCTGGAAGATGATCCGCGTGGAACGGCCGGGCCCCGACGGCGGGATCACCGCCCTGATGTCGACGCCCGGTTTGACGGCCTGGGCCGCCGCGACCTGGTCGGCCAGCGGCACCGGGTTCGCGACGGCGGCCACCTCGCGCACGTCCCGCTGCGACCAGGCCTCGAACGGCTGCTTGAACAGGTAGATGGACCCGGTCACGGCCATCACGAACAGGATCGGGGCGACGAACACCCCGGCGTAGAAGTGCCACCGCCACAACAGGCGGTAGTTGTGTGTTGACGCTTTGGGGTCGGTTTCGGGCGTCGTCGGACGCACGTCGATCGAGGTCATCGTTTTTTCTCCGGGGATGAGAGGTCGAGGGGTTCAGCGGGCGGGCTGAACCGGTGGACCTCTCCGCCGGAGCACGGAGGCGAGGAACCGCTCATCCGGGACGGCCTCCGCCGCGCCCCGGAACCGCACGACCCCGACGGCCGGGATCCTGGGCCGCACGAGTACGAGGAGCCGCGCCACCAGAAGGTGCAGCAACTCCGCCAGGGCGTTCTCGCCGCGCGCCAGCCAGGCCGCCGACAGCACCGCCACCACGCCGTGGGCGAGGGCCATGCCGAGCGCGGCCGCCGCGCCGCCGGTGTGGTGGTCGGCCGGCGGGGTCACGGCCCCCAGGGCGAACAGGTGGTGCATGCCGTACTGGAACAGGAAGCAGAACCCGAGCAGGACCGGCCCGGACAGGCGGCGGCGGGCCAGCGCGAACGCGACGCAGCCGGTCGCGAAGGCGGCCGCGCCGACGAGCGGCAGCCGGACGGGGGAGCCCCCGGCGAGCAGGTGCATGGCGAGCGACGCGAGCACGCAAACGACGGCGAACAGCGCCGCGCGTGCGACGCGTAATCCGGGCCCGCCGATGTCCACGACCGCAATGCTCCCAGAAACGATCAGAGAGGCAAGGCCTCAAACGCTCACACCCGCAGATACGCGACAGCCACCCCGGCCGTTCGATCATCAGATCGTCGTCCACGGTCGCTCTCGTGGACCTCGGCGGAGAAGCCCCCGCCGAGGTCGGGGTCGCCGGTCATCGGGGCGAGCGCCGCCGCTCGCGAGGTTCGCCCACGTCGCCGTCGGCCGATGAAACCTTCACCGTCAGGGGGCGAAGGCCCCGGCGTGCTCGTGGACCCAGTCGGCGAAGGTGCGGGCCGGGCGGCCCGTGACCTGCTCCACCGTCGGCAGCACCGTCCGTCCCTGGATCGGGGGGTCGGTGCGGACCTGGAGCATGAAGGCGACGTCCTCCTCGCCGAAGCCCCACGACCGCCAGGTCTCGACCATCTGGTCGGTGGTGAGCTCCTCGAAGCGGATCTCGCGGTCCAGGACCTTCGACAACACCGCCACCTTCTCCGGGGCGGTCAGCGCCTCCGGGCCGGTGAGCCAGTACTCCTTGTCCTGGTGGCCGTCCTCCGTCAGGGCTCGGGCGGCGACGGCGGCGATGTCCGACTCGTGGATCATCGAGCTGGGCATGGTGGCGAAGCCGTCGCGGACGACGCCCTCCGTTCTGATCGAGTCAGCCCATTCCAGGACGTTCGACATGAACTCGACCGGGGCCAGGCCGGTCGGGCGCAGGCCTGCGGCGCGGAGGGCCTGTTGCATCGGGTCGACCGTCAGGGAGCCGAGCAGGAGGGTCACCCGGGTCAGGCCGCGGGCCGCCTCGGCGATGGCCGCCGGGTCGCCCGCGAAGGTGATGAGGTGGGCGGCCGTCACGTCGTCGAAGAGGCCCGACGGGTTCGACAGGTCGCCCTGAAGGACCTCCACCCCCTCCGGGAGCGCCGCCCGTGCGGGGTCGCGGGTGAGGGCGACGACCTCGTGGCCGTCGGCGAGGAGCCGGTTCACCAGGGGGCGGCCGACGTTGCCGGTGGCGCCCGTCACCAGGATGCGTGTCATGCCGGCGACCCTAGGAAGCCATGAGGTCAGATCATGTCCTCAAATCGACTCGGCCCGGCCCTTCCGCCAGTAACCCATGAACGCCACCGCCTTCCGGTCGAGGCCGCGTTCGCCGACCAGGTGCCGGCGCAGCGTCTTGACCACGGCGGCCTCCCCGGCCAGCCACACGTAGCAGGCCGCCGGGGGCGCCTCGGGGATCTCCCACAGGATGTCCTCGTCGACGTCGACGTCCTCCACCTGCGCGGGGGCGGCCGGCGGGATGAGGCGGGCCGCCGCGGCCCGCACCTCGTCGATCAGCAGGGAACCGTGCACGGCGCCGTTCCGTGGGAGCCAGGTGACCCGCATTCCGGCGGGCGCGGTCTCCTTCTGTACGTCCGCCGTCTCCGGCACCTCCATCAGCGCCTCCCCGGTGATGTGCGCGGGGAGTTGCTCCAGGATGCGGGTGATGGCCGGGACCGCCGTCTCGTCGCCCGCGAGCAGCAGGTTGCCCCCGTCGGCGGGCAGCTTGAACTCCAGCCCGCCGTAGGGGCCGCCGTGCCGGGAGTCGGGGCCCCACAGGGCGCAGCGGTCGTCCTCCTGGACGTTCGCGGCCCAGCGGGCGGCCGGGCCCAGGTGGCCGTCGTCGGGGTGCAGGACGATGTCCACGTCGACCTCCGCCACCGAGGGGCGGACGGCGCGGACGGTGTAGGTCCGGATCGGGTTCTTCTGCTCGTCGGGCAGGGCGCGGTAGCGGGCGTACCAGTCGGGGCCGTCGGGGAACAGCAGGGTGCCGTACTCGGGGATCGGGACGACCAGCTTGATGCGCTGGTCGTAGCCGGGGTCGGCGAAGTGTGCCAGGTCGTCGCCGGTGAAGGTGACGCGCAGGAAGGCCGGGCTCAGCCGTTCGACACGGCGGACGCGCACCTGGAAGACGTGCCACGGGTCGTGCATGTCAGGACTCCTGTCCCGCTCGTGACCGCCACAGCAGCCAGACGAAATACGGTGTGCCGAGCATGGCGGTGACCAGTCCGGCGGGGATCTGGGCGGGCGCGATGACCGTCCGGCCCAGGGTGTCGGCGAGGCTGACCAGCAGCGCGCCCAGCAGGGCCGCGACCGGCAGGACCCGGGTGTGCGCGCCGCCCACGAGGGCGCGGGCGGCGTGCGGGGCGACGAGCCCGACGAAGCCGACCACGCCGATCGCCGAGACGGCGGTCGCGGTCAGCAGCACCGCGCCCGCCAGGGCGGTGAGGCGGGCCGGTTCCACCGGCACCCCCAGGATGCGCGGGGTGTGCTCGTCGAGCGAGAGCAGGTCGAGCTCCCTGCGCTGCGCGACAACCAGCGGCACCACGACCGCCAGCGCGATCGCCACCGGCAGCAGTTGCAGCGGGGTGCGGCCGTAGGTGGAGCCGGACAACCACGTCAGCGCCGTGGCGGTGTTCCACGGGTCGGTCTCCACGATGATCAGCACGGTGAGCGCCGTGCCGGCCGAGGCGACCGCGAAGCCCATCAGCACCAGCCGGTCGGAACTCAGGCCGCCCTTCCACGCCAGGCCGTAGACCAGCGCGAACGCCACGAGCGCGCCCAGCCCGGCCGCGCCGGTGACGGCCCAGAGCCCGGCCGCCGGGGCGAACGAGATGATCGCGATCGCGCCGACCCCGGCGCCCGAGGTGATGCCGAGCACGCTCGGCTCCGCCAGCGGGTTGCGGCAGACCGCCTGGATGATCGTGCCGGCCACCGCGAGCGCGGCCCCGGCCAGCACCGCCGCCAGGACGCGGGGATACCGCTGGTCGAGCACGAACGTGATGCCCAGGTTCGTGCGCCCCTGCAACCACAGGCCGACGTCGCCGGTCCGCAGGAAGGTGTCGCCGAGGAGCATGCCGAGCACGACGGCCCCGGCGAGCAGGGCCGTACCGCCGGCCAGGAAGAGAGCGAAGACGGCGCGCGACCGGTGGGCGGCGGCCCGGATGCCGGGCGGGCGGCGGGCCGGTCCGCCGTCTCGGTGCCGCCGGGCCAGGTAGACCATGACCGCGGCGCCGAGCAGCGCCGTCACCACGCCGGGCGGCACGTCGACCCCCGACTGGCCGCCGAACAGTGCCCGCAGCGACACGTCGGCGGCCAGCACCACCAGCACCCCGGCCAGGCCGGAGAGCGGGACCAGGAGCCGGTGCGCCAGCAGGCCGGGCAACCACCGCCCGGCCAGCCGCACGACCACCGGCGCGCAGAGCCCGACGAACCCGACCGGGCCGGCGATCACGACGGCCGACGTGGCCAGCAGCACGGCGAGCAGGGTCACCCAGAACCGCAACCGGCGCACGTTCACGCCGAGCACGGTCGCGCCCTCGTCGCCGAGCCCGAGCACGTCGAGCCGGGGCCCGAGCAGCACCCCCGCGGCCAGCGCGAGCACGATGACCGGTCCGATCTGCGTCACGACCGACAGGTCCTTCTGCGTCAGCGCGCCCGAACCCCAGGCGTACAGGCCCGTCGTCTCCTGCTGGAACAGGATCATCATCAGGTTCGTCAGCGCCGTGAACGCGAGCGCCGCCGCCGACCCGGCCAGGATCAGCCGGGTGGTGCCGCTGCGCCCGCCCGCCGACACGGCCATGACCAGCCCGGCCGCCGCCAGGCCGCCGAGGAAGGCCAGCCCGCCCGACGGCAGGACCGGCAGGTTGACGCCCAGCGCGGCGGCGGCGACCACGGCGAGATAGGCCCCGGAGGAGACCGCCAGGGTGTCGGGGGAGGCGAGCGGGTTGCGCGAGATCGACTGGAGCAGCGCCCCCGACGCGCCGAGCGCCAGCCCGACCGCGATTGCGGCGAGCAGGCGCGGCAGCCGGGAGGCCAGCAGCACGCGCATGGCCTCGTCGCCGGTGTTCAGCAGGTCGAACAGGCCGACTGAGGAGGTGCCCTGGGTGACGTGCACCGCCGCGACCACCACGATCGCGGCGACGGTGATCAGCACGACCCCCGCGACGCCCACGCGCAGGGGACCGCGCGGGCGCGCGGAGGCCGCCGGAAGCCCCGCGTCGCCTGCAGGGTCCGCGACTTCCGGCGTCGTCATCCGTGGATCGGCGCTCAAGCCGTGTAGGCCTTCACGAGCGCGTCGGCGTACTGGGCCACCGAGAGGGGGCCGCCGAACGTCCAGATGCCGTCGGGCAACTTGGTGACCTGACCGCTTTTGACGAACGGCAGGGAGGTCCAGATGGCGTTGTCCTTGAGGTCGTCGGCGAAGACGTCGGCGCCGTCGCTGGCGTTGTAGAAGAAGCGGATTTTCTCGTCCTTGAGCGGGGACAGGCCCTCGACGTCGGTGGTGCCCAGGCCCCAGTCGGGGTCGACGTCGCCCGTCCAGGCGTTGCGCAGGCCGATGGCCTCGGCGGTCTCGGCGACCAGGGCGCCCTTGCCGAACATCCGGATCGACACGCTGCCGCCTTCGGACCATCCGTCGGCCATGGCGAACGAGCTGCCGGCGTGCCCGGCGGCCTCGATGGCCGATTTCGCGCCGGCGAGCCTGGTGTCCATGTCGGCGAGCAGCCGGTCGGCCTCGGCCTCCTTGCCGACGGCGGTCGCGATCATCTTCAGGTCGGCGCGCATGCGGCCCAGGTTGTCGGTGGCCGACGAGCCCTTGGGCACCAGCACCGGGACGAACTTCTCCAGCTGCGCCACCAGCGGGCTGTTGGCCGCGGCCTCCATCACGATCAGGTCGGGCTGCAGGGCCACGATGGAGTCGACGCTCGGCTCGCCGCGGGTGCCGACGTCCTTGACCGACGGGTCGAGCGGCGCGGCGGTGACCCAGGTGGCGTATCCCTTGACGTCGGCCGCGCCGACCGGCATCACGCCGAGGCCGACGAGCATCTCGATCTCGCCCCACTCCAGGCCGACCACGCGGGTGGCGGGCTTGGCGAGCTTGACCTCGCGGCCGAGGGAGTCGGTGATGGTGATCGCCTGGGCCGCGCTCCCGGAGGCGGCGGGCGCGGTGGCGGGGGCTGCGGCGGGCTCGGTCGTGCCGCACGCGCCCAATCCCAGGACGGCGGCGATGAGGAGCGCGGTGCGCAGGGGCTTCATTGAACGTCTTCCTTAAATGGTGCTTTTCGAATGACGGCCGACCGGACGGGTCCGGATCGTCGCGCCGTCGTGGGTCACCTCGACCCGGATGCCGTAGGCCTCGGTCAGCAGCGACTCGGTGAGGACCTCGGCGGGGGAGCCGACGGCCCTGATCCGGCCGCCGTGCAGCAGCACGACCTCGTCGGCGACGGCGGCGGCCTGGTCGAGGTCGTGCAGCACGACGCCGACGGCGACGTCGTGGTGGTCGGCCAGATCGCGGACCAGGTCGAGCAGTTCGACCTGGTAGCGCAGGTCGAGGAAGGTCGTGGGCTCGTCCAGCAGCAGCACGCCGGTCTGCTGGGCCAGGCAGGTGGCCAGCCAGACACGCTGGAGTTCGCCGCCGGACAGCTCGTCGGCGGGACGGTCGGCCATGGCGGTCGTCCCGGTCAGGTCCATCGCCCGCGCCACCGCCGCCGCGCCCTCGGCGTCGCCGGCCCGCCAGCGTCCCCGGTGGGGATGGCGGCCGTACGCCACCACGTCGCGCACCAGCACGCCCGAGGGCGTCGGCCGGGACTGGGAAAGCAGCGTCACCTTTCTGGCGAACTCGCGAGGGGCCAGGTCGAAGGCGGAGGTGTCGTCGCCGAGCCGTACGGAACCGGAAACGGGCTCGTGGAGACGGGCCAGCGCGCGCAGCAGGGTCGACTTGCCGCTGCCGTTGGGGCCGACGAGCGCGGTCACCCGGCCGGGGCGCAGCACGATCCCGGCGTCGTGGACGACGGGGGCGCCTTGGTAAGCGAGGGACAGGCCGGAGCCGCGCAACGCGAGAGTTTCGGTCACGTGGACTTAGGTTAGGCTAACCTTCGCCAACCTTCAATATCGGGTAAAAAGGACACCCCCGTTAGATCGCCACCCCTGGTGGCAGACTCCCCGCCATGGAGCGCCACGAGTCCGACGGATTTCCGATCATCCCGTTCGCCTCCGCCGAGGCGTTCGAAGACTGGCTGGAGAAGAACCACGCCCACGAGCCCGGCCTGTGGCTGAAGTTCGCGAAGAAGGGGCGCGGGATCCCGACGATCACCTTCGAGGAGGCCCTGGAGACCTCGGCCTGCTACGGCTGGGTCGACTCGAAGATGTACCGCTACGACGACGACTACTACATCCTCCGCTACCAGCCGAGGAAGAAGACCTCCAAGTGGTCGCCCCGCAACAGCGACCTGGCGCAGCGGCTCATCGACGAGGGCCGGATGCGCCCCGCCGGGCAGGCCCAGGTCGACCAGGCCAAGGCCGACGGCCGCTGGTCGGGCACCAAGGGCTGACCCGATCAGCGGATCGCGGTGAGCACGCAGTCGCCGCAGATGCCGCCCACCCGGTAGTGCAGGCAGCACGACCGGCGGATTCCCCGCCGGTCGAGCGTGCCGGTCAGCGGCCCCTCGTTCAGGTATTCGCGCCCCAGCGCCTCGGCCCGCGCGGCGTGCCCCGGGCGGGCCCGGGAGAACGCGCCCACCGCTCCCGTCAGCGCCGAGGCCGCGTTGCCGTAGAGGATCTTGGGTGACACCCACGGCAGCGCCGCCATCAGCGGTTCGAGGGCGAACCTCGGCCCTTCGCGCAGTTCCGGCACCCGCACCCCGTCGCCGTCCCAGCGTGCGTCGGCCAGGTCGATCGAGATGCCGTGGGCGGCCCGGAGGCCGACGTACGGAGACCACAACCGCGCCAGCGCCCCCTGGAACAGGATGGACGCCGCCACCCTGCGGTCGAGGGTGAGCAGCCGCTTCGCCGTCGCGTCGATGACCGCGTCGTCGGCCAGCCGCTCCACGAGCGGGACCCCGCCGCCGACGCCGAGCGCGAAGAACGTGTTCACCCCGGCCACGTCGGCGACGGCGGCCTCGATGGTCGTCATTCCGCCGATTATCGGTCAGATGTAGGTGACGGTGCAGGGCACCCCGTTGAGCGTGATGCCGGTCGGGTTCGTGTAGGTCCCCGTGTACGTCGCCACGAAGCCGATGGACGCCGAGGTGGTGCCCGGGGCGATCGACGGCGCCCAGACGGGGTTGGCCGCCTGGAGGCTCGGGGGAGTCTGGGTCCACGTGGCCGCCCAGCCGGAGCTCATCGTCTCGTCTCCGGCGAAGACGATCTGCAGCAGCCAGGGGGAGAAGGTGGACGTGCCGGTGTTCTCGACGGTGATGGACGCGACGAAGCCGCCGGTCCAGACGGTGCTGTCGTAGGTGACGTCGCAGGAGTACGACATCGCGCGGGCGGGAGTGGAGATGCCGAGCACGAGGGCTGCGGCGACGGCGAGGGCGGTCAGGATCCTCATGCGCGGATGGTCCGGCGAGGACCGTTCCCGGTCAACGAAACGACGCGTCGGCGCAGCTCAGCGCGATGAATCTTTCACGTGCCAGGGCCGGTCGGGCTGGGTCGGCGTGGGGGCGCCCGCGACCTGGACCGCGTAGACGTGGTCGCCGACCACGCCGAGGTAGTCGTGGCCGGTCAGATGGCACCACGCCGGGAGGTCGATGGGCGCGGCCGGGTCGGTGGCGCGGAGGTGCACGACCGTGCCGGGGTCGAGCGAGTCGACGAGCCCGCGCAGCTCGATCAGGAGCAGCACGCAGCGCCGATCGCCGCCGTCGAGCACCACCGGTTCGTTGGCCATGGGACAAGTCTCCCCCAACCAGGTCAAGCGATGGGGCGCCGGGATCACGCCTTAGTCCGTACATGAACGGGATTTTCAGCGGCAAAACGTAACAAATGCCGTATTGCTAGCGTGGCCCGGGTCCAGTCGATGTCAGGGGGAACGATATGGGCAAGGTCACCGTCGGCCGGGAGAACAGCGACACGATCGACATCCACTTCGAAGACCACGGCTCCGGGCGGCCCGTCGTGCTGATCCACGGCTATCCGCTCAACGGCGCGTCCTGGGAGAAGCAGCAGCGGGTGCTGCTCGACGCCGGCTTCCGGGTCATCACCTACGACCGGCGCGGCTGGGGCAAGTCCAGCCAGCCGACCCAGGGCCACGACTACGACACCTACGCCCACGACCTCAAGATCCTCCTCGACCACCTCGACCTGCCCGAGGTCGACCTGGCCGGCTTCTCGATGGGCACCGGCGAGGTCACCCGCTACCTGGCGAAATACGGCAACAACCGGGTCCGCCGCGCGGTCCTGCTGGGCGCCATCCCGCCGTTCCTGCTCAAGACCGCCGACAACCCCGAGGGCGTCGACAAGTCGGTCTTCGACGCCATCAAGGAAGCCGTCGCGCACGACCGCCCCGCCTACTTCAGGAAGTTCCTGGACGACTTCTTCAACGTCGACATGTACGAGGGCACCCGCATCAGCAGGGAGGCCTACCAGAACTGCTTCATCGCGGCCTGCCTGGGCAGCCCCTACTCGGCCTACAAGTGCGTCGACGCCTGGCTGGAGGACTTCCGCGACGACCTGCCGAAGATCGACGTGCCGGTCCTGCTGCTCCACGGCGACCAGGACCGCATCCTGCCCTACGCCAGCACCGCCGCCCGGCTGCCCGGCCTGATCAAGGACCTGACCTTCGTCACCATCGAGGGCGGCCCGCACAACATCGGCTGGACCCACGCCGACGAGGTCAACAAGGAACTGCTCGACTTCCTGGAGCGCTAAGGCCTGCAGTCGCCCGCAAGACGGGCACAAGAGGGCCGCCCGACGCTTTTCCTCATGAACTCACGCCTGTTCAGAGGCCTCGCCGCGGCGGCCCTCGCCGTGTCCGCGGTCTTACCCGCGACCCCGGCGCACGCGGCCCCCGCTCCGTATGTGCGGATCATCCTCGACTCGATCATCGCCCACTCGACCCAGGAGGGCGGCGGGGACGAGATCAAACTCAAGGTCAAGGGGCCGGGGATCATGCCCCTCTTCAGCCGCACGGTCCAGATCTGGCCGGTCAACGAGTGGTATCCGCCGGTGGGCATCAGGACCGGCGTCTGCTACAGCCCCGACAACGTCGCCTGCCCGCCGGGGATGCCGGTCCAGACGAACGGCGGCGGCACCCCGAACCGCCCGGCCTTCCCCGCCAACGGCGGCCTCGCCTTCATCGACCTGTGGGAGATCGACGACATCGACCCCGACGACCTGATCCTGGGCAGCTCGGTCCTGCTGACCCCGCGAGAGGGTTTTTCCCGCCAGACGGTCCGCATGAGAACCGGCGACGCCGACTACGAGGTGACCTTCACCCTCGCCCCGAGCGAAACCCCGCTCTGAGGGGCGGGTCTTGTGGGGTTACGCGGCGTGGGGGGCCGGTCGGGTGGAGGCGGCCTGGGGGTCCACGACGATGCCCGAGATGCCGATGTCCCTGAGGAGGGAGCGCAGGGCCGGTTCACAGAGCCGGATCCAGGGCTGGTCGGCGCCGAGCACCAGGGCGAGCCGGACCGGAGAGCTGAAGGCCACCGCCGTGCGGGCCCCGTCGGGGGTGCGGAACACCCGGAGAGCGTCGGCGCAGCCGGTCTTCCGGACCGGCACGAATAGCGGCACGTCCATCGTCGTATTCCCTTCCACGTTCACGGCATCGACGTTAGGGGGCGGAGAAAGGCCGTGGGGGTTTCCCTACGGCGTTCCGACGGATGCGCCGCCGATGCTGACGCCTTTTTGACGCGTAGTCATCGCGTCAAGGCGGCGTAGGAACGACATCAATACGGCCGGTCGCGGTCCCTTGCGCTTGTTGGATATGAGCGGAAGGGGGCGGGAAATGGTTTCTCGGCACGCCACGTCATTGGAGTTGCTCATTCCGGGCGCCGCTGTGATGGCGGTCGGGGCGGTGGTCGTGGTGGCCGTGGCCGTACCGGAGGTGTCGGAGCGGGTCGCGGCGATGGCCGGGCTGACGGCGTTGATCGGGCTGATCGTGCGGCGTCCGGTGGCGGCGGGGGCGGCCGGGGTGATCGGGTGGTTCCTGACCACGGGATTCCTGGTGAACGGGCTCGGCGAGCTGACGTTCACGTCGGCCGACTGGTCGCGGCTGGCGCTGCTGACCGGGGCCGGGCTGGTGGGCGCGGCGATGCGGCTGCCGATGCCGCTGCGGGCTTCCGCGCGGGTTCCCTCCGGTGTGGTTCGGGTGCCGGTCGTCACTGAATATCGGCGTATAGGCCGATTCGTGCACCATAAGACTTTGTCCTGAATTAGCGTTGGCCGGGGCTGACGTCAGAATCCATGCGGGTATTTTCCGGCCGGGCACCTCAATGGTGTTCGGTCGTTCAGGACTACTCGTATGGAAGTGATATGCATACGCGTGCCAGCAAATGGAGCCTGGGGCTGACGGGTGTACTCGCCGCCGCCCTGGTGACCTTCTCCGGGGCGACCGCCTCGGCGCGGGTCAACCCCATCGACCCACCCATCCAGCCGGCCCCGGCCGGACAGCCCGTCCCGGGCACGGCGGGCGCCGAGAAGTCGGCCAAGCAGCCCGCCGCCGACGCCGCCAAGAAGGCCACCGCCCTCCTGGCGACCCCGGCGCCTCCGGCCACGAAGCGCGACGACCCCGCCCCGGCCGCTCCCGCCAAGCCCGCCGCCCCGGCTGCACCGGCCGCTGCTTCGGCCCCCGTCGCCTCGGCCGCCCTGGCCAAGCCCGCCGCTCAAGCTGCGATTCCGGCCAAGCCTGCCTCTCAGGCTCCGGTTCCCGCTAAGCCTGCCTCTCAGGCTCCGGTTCCCGCTAAGCCTGCCTCTCAGGCTCCGGTTCCGGCTAAGCCTGCTGCCCAGGCTGCGGTTCCGGCCAAGCCTGCCTCTCGGGCTCCGGCTAAGCCTGCTGCTCAGGCTCCGGTTTCGGCCAAGCCCGCCGCTCTGACTCCGGTGAAATTCGTCGCCGGGGGTACCGCCCGGTATGTCGCTCCCGCGATGGCGAAGCCTGTTCCTACGGCGACGCCCAAGCCTGTTGCTCCTGTGACGGCGAAGCCTGTTCCTACGGCGACGGCCAAGCCTCTTGCTCCTGTGACGGCGAAGCCTGTTGCCACGGCGACGGCCAAGCCTCTCGCTGTTGCCGGGGCTTCGGAGCCGGTCGCGTCGGCCGCTCTGGACAAGCCTGCCGCGGCTGCCGCTTCGGCTCAGGCCGTCGCCGCTCAGATCGCGATGGTCGAGAAGGTCGCCGCCAAGCGGGCCGACGTGCTGCAGCAGGCCGCTGTCAAGCGGGCGGAGATGATGCGGCAAGCCGCTGCGAAGCGGAACGAGATGATGCAGCAGGTCATCGCCAAGCGGGCCGAGATGATGCGGAAGCTGGCCGAAATGCGCGCCGCCGCCGCGATCAAGGCTGCGCTGGCCGCGAGGGGCGCCACTCCGCTCGCGACCGTCGACACCCCGGACGTCAAGGCCGCCGCCTCGGCCACGGTCAAGGCCGCCGCCGTGGCTCCGGCCGCCGCGCAGGCTGCTCCGGTAGAGACCGCTGCTGTTCAGGCCGCCCCGGTCAAGGCCGCTGCTGTTCAGGCCGCCCCGGTCCAGGCCGCTTCGGCTCAGGGTGAGGCGCTGGTCGCCGGTGCCGTCGCTGAGTCGGCCGCCGAAGTCACGGCCGAGGCGCAGCGGGCGCCCGCCGGTGCGCGTCCGTGTTGCAGGGGGCCGCGTGGTCCGCGTGGCCCGATGGGGCCGGCCGGGCCTCCCGGGCCGCCCGGGTTCCCCGGTGTCCCGGGTCCGATGGGGCCGCTGGGCGCGACCGGTCCGGCCGGGGCGCCGGGGCTCGCCGGGGTCTCCGGCTACGAGATCGTCAACGGTTCGTCCGTCACCTGTGCGCCCGGCGTCGAGTGTGCAGGTCAGGCGGTCTGCCCGCTCGGCAAGCGGGCCGTCGGCGGCGGCTACTCGCTGGAGCCGGTCGGCCAGCCGGTGGTCACCGCGGGTCCGAGCCCGTCGGGTGCGTCGTGGGACGTGACCGTGCTCAATGGCGGGCTCGTCCCGTTGGTGCTGGTCCCCAGGACCGTCTGCGTCACCGCCCTCTGAGCAGTGGAGCGCCGTCCCGCGATTCCTGCGGGGCGGCGTCAGCGGCCGACGTCGCGCCGCATCAGGTCGGCGGGCTCCTCGCGCCGCACGATCAACCGCGCCGCCCCGCCCCGCACGGCGACCACCGGAGGGCGGCACGTCAGGTTGTACGACGACCCCATCGCATGGTGGTAGGCCCCGGTCACCCGCACGACCACCAGGTCCCCGGGCCGGGCGTCCCCGGCGGGCACGTCCTCGGCGAGCACGTCGCCGGCCTCGCAGTGCCGCCCCACGATCGTCACCGGCTCACCGGAACGTCCGGGCACCGAGACCGAATAACGCGCCCCATAGAGGGCGGGCCGGGGGTTGTCGCTCATCCCGCCGTCGACCGCGACGAAGGTCCGGCCGCCCTGCCGCTTGACCGAGATCACCCGGTAGAGGGTCACCCCGGCGGCGGCCACGATGGCCCGTCCGGGCTCGACCACCAGTCTCGGTTCGGGCACCCGCAGCTCCCGGCACCGTTCGGCCACCACCTTCGGCACCGACGCCCCGAAGTGTCCCAGGTCGAGGCCGTGCTCGTCGTCGAGGTAGGCGACGCCGTGCCCGCCCCCGAGGTCGAGTTCGGGCAGCGTGGTGGCGAACCGCTCCTGGACCATGGCGAGCTGGTCGACCATGATCCGGGCCGCCGTCTCGAACGGCGCGACCGAGGTGATCTGGGATCCGATGTGGCAGTGCAGCCCGGCCAGCCGCAACTCGGGCTGGCTCAGCACCCGCGCGACCGCGTCGGGGAGCTCGGCCGGCGGGATGCCGAACTTCTGCCTCTCCGAGCCGGTGCGGATCGCCGCGTGCCCGCCGGCCTCGACGCCGGGCGTGACCCGCAGGTAGACGTCCTGCCGCAGGCCGAGGGGCACCAGCGCCGCCAGCCGGTGGATCTCGGCGATGTTGTCGATGACGATGCGCCCGACCCCGACGGCCTCGCGCAGCTCGGCGGGGGTCTTGGCGTTGCCGTGGAAGATGATCCGGGACGCCGGGAACCCGACCGACCGGGCGAGGGTGAGCTCTCCGCCGGAGCAGACGTCCAGGGAGAGCCCTTCTTCGGCCACCCACGTCGCCATGGCCTGCGTGAGGAACGCCTTCCCGGCGTAGGCCACCGTCATCGACGGCAGCGCGGCGAGGTATTCGCGGCAGCGGGCCCGGACGGCGTCCTCGTCCACGACGTACGCGGGGGTCCCGAATCGACGGGCGATATCAGCCAAATCCATAAAACGACACTAAGCACCCAAATAGCCAGAAATAGGGATCTATATGTCGTTCTCGCGTATTCCCTACGCCGTATTGACGGGGTCGTAACTGCCCACGCTCCACACGTGCCCTTCGGGGTCGCGGATCGTGTATCCCCGCCCGCCGTAGTCCTCCGACCGGAGTTCCCGGATCACCTCGACGCCGGCGGCCTTCGCGATCTCGTACAGGGCGTCGATCTCCAGGTCGTCGACGACGACATAGGTGCTCGCGGGCCCGGTCACCACGTCGAGCCCGTGCCCGACTGAGCCCAGCATGACCATGCCGTTCCCCCGGCTGAGCTGGGCGTGCACGACCACGCCGTCGTCGGAGCGGTAGACCTCGGGCGAGGTGAAGCCCAGGACGGAGGTCAGCCACGCCAGGGCCTTGTCGGCGTCGTGATAGCGAATGGTCGGAATCACTGTCATGGCGTACTTTTGCCCGGAAAGTCGTATGGACCTACCCCGGCCCGGCAAGGGGCGTGCGTATGGCGCTCTTCGACCGCCTCCGCGACGCGCTGCGCGCCCACGTCGACGGCGAGGTCCGATTCGACCGGGGGACCAGGGCGGCCTATTCGACCGACGCCTCGAACTATCGCGAGACGCCGATCGGGGTGGTCGTCCCGAGATCGGTCGAGGACGCCGCCCTTACGGTCGAGATCTGCGCCGACCACGACGTGCCGGTCCTGTCGCGCGGCGGCGGCACCAGCCTGGCCGGGCAGTGCTGCAACACCGCCGTGGTCGTCGACTGGTCGAAGTACTGCACCCGGTTCCGGAACGAGGGCGACGGCACCGTGGTCACCGAACCGGGCACGGTCCTCGACGACCTCACCGGCGACGGCGTGATGTTCGGCCCGAGACCGGCCACCCACAACCACTGCACCATCGGCGGCATGATCGGCAACGACGCCTGCGGCGCGACCGCGCAGGCCTACGGGAAGACCTCCGACAACGTCCTGGACCTGGAGGTCCTCACCTACGAGGGCGCCCGCTTCTGGACCTCCGCCGCGCCGGAGACCGTGCGCACGGCCGTCGACGCCATCGCCGCCGACCACGCCAGCGCCATCAGGGCCCGCTTCCCCCAGATCCCAAGACGCGTCTCCGGCTACGGCCTCGACGCGCTCCTCCCCGAGAACGGCCGCGACCTCGCCAAGGCCCTGGTCGGCTCGGAGTCGACGCTGGTCACCGTCTTGCGGGCCCGGCTGAAGATGGTGCCCCGGCCGAGGGCGGGGGCGGCGGCGATCCTGGGGTTCCCCGACGTCTTCGAGGCCGCCGACGCCGCGCCGTCGATCGTGCCCTACGACCCGCTGGCCCTGGAGGGCATGGACGACCGTCTCATCGGCTACGAACGTGCCCGCCGTCTCAACCTGGCCGCCATCGACCGGCTCCCCAAGGGCGGCGGTTGGCTGGTCGTCCAGTTCGGCGCCGACACCCCCGAGGAGGCCGCCGCGCTGGCCCGCGCCATGGCCGCCGACCTGGGCGTCCGGCCGGTCATCACGAACGACGTCACCTCCGTCGCCGCCATCCGCGAGGCGGCCGTCGGCGCGACGGCGGGCGACGCCTGGCCCGGCTGGGAGGACTCCGCCGTGCCGCCCGACCGCCTCGGCGAGTACCTCCGCGACCTGAGACGCCTCCAGGAGGACCACGGCTACGGCGAGTCGTCCCTCTACGGGCATTTCGGCCACGGTTGCGTGCACACCCGGATGCCGTTCCGCCGCGCCGACTACCGCGCCTTCGTCGAGGAGGCCGCCGACCTGGTCGTCTCCTACGGCGGCTCGTTCTCCGGCGAGCACGGCGACGGCCTGGCCAGGGGCGAGTTGTGGCCGAAGATGTTCGGCGACGAGGTCATGACGGCGTTCGTGCGGCTCAAGCGGATCTTCGACCCCCGGAACCGGATGAACCCCGGCCGCCTGGTCGACCCCGACCGGCTCGACGACCACCTCACGACCCGCCCGCCCGACGTGAAGACGGTCTTCGCCTTCCGCGACGGCTTCGCCGCCGAGACGAGCCTGTGCGCCGGGGTCGGCGAGTGCCGCCGCGACACCGGCGGCGTGATGTGCCCGAGCTACCGCGTCACCCGCGACGAGCACCACTCGACCCGGGGCAGGGCCAGGCTCCTGTCCGAGATGCTCCGGGGCGAGGTGATCACCGGCGGCTGGCGGTCGGAGGAGGTCAGGGACGCCCTCGACCTCTGCCTGGCCTGCAAGGGCTGCCGCTCCGACTGCCCCGTCCACGTCGACATGGCCACCTACAAGGCCGAGTTCCTGCACCACCACTACAAGGGCCGGATCCGCCCCCTCTCCCACTACGCCCTCGGCTGGCTCCCGCTCTGGGCGCGCTTCCCCCTGCTGCTGCGAGTGCCCCGGGTCCCCGGCCTCACGACCGAACGCCCGCTCCCGCGCCCGGCCAGGGTCCGTTTCAGCGACACCTTCCGGGCCCCGAAGCGCGGCCCCGAGGTCCTGCTGCTCCCCGACACCTTTACCGACAACTTCACCCCGCGCGTCGCGGTCGCCGCCACCCGGGTGCTCTCAAGAGCCGGTTTCTCGGTACGCGTCCCGCGCGCCCCCGTCTGCTGCGGTCTCACCTGGATCTCCACCGGCCAGCTCGGCGTGGCCCGGCACGTGCTGCGCAGGACCGCGCGGGTGCTCCGCGACGACCTCGACGCCGGCGTCCCGTTCGTCGGCCTCGAACCCTCCTGTACGGCCGTCCTCCGGTCCGACGCCCCCGAACTCCTCCCCGGCGACCCCGACGTCAGACGGCTGGCCCATCGCGTGAGGACCCTGGCCGAACTCCTCGACGACCACGACGTCGACCCGCCCCACCTCTCCGGCCGGGTCGTCAGCCAGCCCCACTGCCACCAGCACGCGATCATGGGCGCCGACGCCGACCTCCGCGTTCTGCGCAGGACCGGCGCCGACGTCACCCAGCTCGACGCGGGCTGCTGCGGCCTGGCCGGGAACTTCGGCTTCGAGCCCGGCCACCACGCCGTCTCGACGGCCGTCGCCGAACAGGGAGTCTTCCCCGCCCTCCGCGCTCGCGCGGGAGCCCGGGTCCTCGCCGACGGCTTCAGCTGCCGCACCCAGATCGAGCACGGCCTCGGCATCCACGCCGTGCACCTGGCGGAGTTCCTGGCGTCTCAACCTTCCGGCCCCCCGCGGAGTCCTTAGGGCGATGCATGACGCGGAGGGATTCCGGAAGTTCGTGGCCGTACGCGGCCGCGCGCTGTCGCGTGCCGCCTACCTGCTCACGGGCGACCACGCCAAGGCCGAGGACCTCATGCAGGAGACCCTGGCCAAGGCGGCGGCCAAGTGGCGGCGGATCTCGGCCGCCGACGACCCCGAGGCGTACCTGAAGACGATGATGATCAACCAGTTACGGACCTGGCACCGCCCCCGCCGCCTGGTCTTCTTCCCCACCTCCCAGCCCCCCGACACCGCCGCACCCCCGCCCGACACCGAGCTGAAGATCGTGCTCCGGCACGCCCTGACCACCCTCACCGCGAAACAGCGCATCGTCCTCTACCTGCGCTTCTACGAAGACCTGCCCGAGGCGCAGATCGCCGCCCGGCTCGGCTGCTCGATCGGCACGGTCAAACGGCACACGCACGACGCCCTGAAGCGGCTGAGAAAGGCAGGCATCCATGAACCCGCGTGAGGCCTACCGCGACCTCGCCGAGGACGCGCGCGACTACGGCGACCCCGACCGGGCCATCGACACCGCCGGACGCCGCCGGGCCGCTCGCTGGAGCGCCGTGGCCGTCGCGGCCGTGGTGATCGCCGTGTTCGCGTGGTTCCGCCCCCAGCCCGAGCCGGCGCCCGTCATCCACAAGCCGCCGCATGCGAGCGCGCGGGCCCATTCGCTCTACTCCGCCTGCCGCACCGGCTGCGCGACCATGTTGCGGCTGACCGACGGCCGCGACATCGAGATCGGGATCGACACGATCTACCCGCCCGGCAACTACACCATCTCGCCGGACGGCCGCTGGCTCGGCGTCCCCGACAAACGTGGCTACCTGCTGAGCGACCTGCTCGGCGGCCCCGACCTCCGGCTTCCCGCCGAACCGAGCGGCGTCTACGGCCCCTGGGTGTGGGCGGCCGACTCAAGCCGGATCATCCTGGCCAACCACCGGGACGGCGACGTCTTCCACTACCTCGACGTCGACCTGCGCACCGGCCAGGTGACCCGTCCGGTCGTGCCGGAGGGCAACGAGATCGTCGGCCTGACCAGCGGCGGCGACCTGATCCTCCAGCCGCCCCAGAAGGTCACCGACAAGCTCACCCTGACCGTCGGCGGGCGCCCGGTGGTCTTCCGCACCAAGACCGGCCCGCTCGCCGACGACGACCACGGACTTTCGATCCAGTCCCGGGGCGATCAGCTCTACCTGCTCGAATACGGTGAGGAGCCCGTCATCCAGATGTTCAGCCCCGATGGGCGGGCCGACGCCTACCTGCGCATCCCGGACGGCCGCTACGCGGTGGGCCCGACCGCGAACGGATACGTCGTGGTCGAGCCCGGCGACCGGACGCAGCGCCTCTACGAGATCGGCGGCGAGGAGAGACTCGTCGGCGAATATCCGCGCGATGCGGGCGTCGTCATCCCCGGCCTGGCCCGCCACTAGGCCAGCCGCGCCACCGTTTCGGGCGTGAGCTCGGCCAGGTCGGTCAGCACCAGCGCGGCCCCGGCCAGCGCGTCCTCATCGGGCGGGTAGGCCTCCTGCGGCACCGCGACCACGATCAGCCCGGCCGCCGCGGCCGACCGCAACCCGTTGCTGGAGTCCTCCACCGCGACACACCGGCCGGGCGTGACCCCGAGCCGCTCGACGACGGCCAGATAGACGTCGGGGGCGGGCTTGCCGCGCTTCATGGTCTCGGTGGAGATCGCCACCCGGACGTCCACGTCGAGCGCGGTCAGCACGGTGTCGATCAGCACGGCGGGGGAGGAGCTGGCCACCCCGACCGGCCACTGGTCGGCGACGGCGCGCATGGTCGCCGCGGCGTGCGGGAGCAGGGGAAGGTGCTGGCGGTAGCGCTCGGCCATGCGCTCGATCACCGTCGCCGCGGTCTCGTCCGGGGAGAGCCAGACGCCGAGCTCGCCGGTCAGGTAGTCGGCCCACTCGGGGGTGCTCATGCCCATCAGGCGCTTCTGGGTGTCCGGCATCCAGGTGCCGCCGAACTCGGCGACGACGCCCCGCCGCACCTCTTCCCAGACGGGCTCGGAGTCGATGACGACTCCGTCGAGGTCGAAAACGACTGCTTCGATCATGCGTACAGCCTGACATGGAGAAGGGGGCCGCCCCGAAGGACGGCCCCCTTCCACCCCCTGGTTACGGCAGGGCGTCGATCACGGCGTCGCGCCAGTCGTAGTTCATCCAGTCGTAGTTCGCCCACATGCCGCCGGTGACGTCGGCGAGCTCGGTGTCGGCGAGCTCCTGGGCGGTGCTCTCGAAGTTGTTCATGACAACCCCCTCTTTCGTTCCGTGAACCTTGCGATCCCAAGGTCGCAGGGGACACTTGGCGATCACTTGTGCACGAATCAGAACGATTTCCCAGCCGAATACAAGTCGGGGCCGTCCCCCGCAAGAGGACGGCCCCGCGCTTCACCCCGTGGTTACGGCAGCGCCTCGATCACCGCGTCGCGCCAGTCGTAGTTCGCCCAGTCGTAGTTCCAGGGCAGACCGCCGGTGACGTCGGCGAGCTCGGTCTCGGTGAGCTCGCTCGCGGTGTTCTCGAAGTTGTTCATGACAACCCCCTTCGTTCGTGAACCTTGCGAATCAAGAGTCGCAGGGGGCACTTGGCGGGATCTTGGCGCTGATTGGTGTGTTCTCTTGGTGCGCCACCAAGCGCGCATAATGGCCGCCGAGTCTCAGCAGCTCGTCGTGGGTGCCCTGCTCGACGACCCGGCCGTCGTCGATGACGGCGATCAGGTCGGCGTCGCGGACCGTGCTGAGCCGGTGGGCGATCACGATGCGGGTCTGGGTGAGGGCGGCGAGGTTGCGCTCGATGGCGGCCTCGGTGACGGTGTCGAGGTGGCTGGTGGCCTCGTCGAACAGCAGCACCTTCGGCCGTCCGAGCACCGCCCTGGCCAGGGCCAGCCGTTGCCGCTGCCCGCCCGACAGGCCCATGCCCTCCGACAGGTTGGTCTCGTAGCCCATGGGCATCGCCATGATCTCGTCGTGTACGCAGGCCGTCTTCGCCGCCCGCACGATCTCCTGCGGCGTGGCCCCCGGCCGGCCCAGGGCGATGTTCTCCCTGATGGTGCCGGTGAACAGGTGGGCCTCCTGGGTGACCACCCCGAAGTGGCGCCGCAGGGAGGAGCGCTGGAGGGCCTCCATCCGGACCGAGTCGTAGCTGACGGTGCCGAAGGTGGGTTCGTACAGGCCGACCATGATGCGCGCGAGGGTGCTCTTGCCGGAGCCGCTCCCGCCGACCAGGGCGATCTTCTGGCCGCGTCCGATGGTCAGCGAGACCTTCCACAGGATCCACGGCCCGTTCGGGGCGTGCCGGAAGGACACGTCGCGCAACTCGATCTGCCCGCGCAGGTGGCCGACCTGGACCTCGCCGTAGGGCTCGGGGGTGAACTCCAGGATGTCGGCCAGCCGTTCGAGGTGGGTGCCCGCCTCCTGGAGGATGCGGACCGTGCCCACCAGCGACAGGATCGGCGTCAGGGCCGCGCCCGCCAGCGCGACCAGCGTCAGCGTCTGGCCGAGGGGCCGGCCCCCCAGCACCTCCCAGCCGCCGGTCCAGAGCAGCGCCGCCGGGGCGGCCAGCCGCATGCTGTCGAGGACCGAGGTGACCAGGTTCTCCATCCGCCCCTGCCGCGCGTCGGCCTTCAACTGGTCGAGGAACAGCTGCGACCAGCGGCTCAGCGCGGCGTCCTCGATGGCCCCGGCCTTGAGGATCTCCACCCCCTTGATGGCCTCCATGAGCTGCCCCTGCGTCTGGACCTGCGCCGACAGCGCCGCCAGGTTCAGGTCGGCCCGCCGCCGCCGGGTGAGGAGCAGCAGCACGGCCTGGACCGCCGCCAGCGCGAGCAGGCAGAGCCCCAGCGGCACCGACCACAACAACACGATCGTCACGTAGCCGATCGCGAGCGGCCCGTCGAGCAGCGCCGTCGTGATCGGCCCGGAGATGAGCTGCCGCAACCGGCTCACGCTGGCGCTGCGCTGGGCCAGATCCCCGGAGCCCCGGGTGGCGAAGTAGCGGTAGGGCAGCCGGAACAGGTGTCCGACCACCTCCGAGGTCAGCAGCCGGTCGGCCCGCAGCCGCAGCTTGAGCACGGTCGCCGCGCGCAGGTAGGTCAGCCCGAGGTGGACGACGCCCGCTGCCGCCAGTGCCAGGCCCAGGGAGACCAGCAGCGAGGAGTCCTGTGTGGGGAGCACCCGGTCGACCAGGATGCCCGAGAACGTCTGCACCCCGAGCCCGAGGACCTGCAGCAGCAGCGACGCCAGGAGGATGCGCGCGATGAGGCCCTTCTGCAGCGCGGTCCTCGCGAGCGGGCCGACCCACGTCCGCCTGGTCCGTTTCCGGCGCTGGAACGTCTCGCCCGGCGTGAAGGTGAGCAGCACCCCCGAGTAGCCCTCGGCGAACTCCTCCCTGGTCAGCCTGCGGCGGCCGACCGCCGGGTCGACGACGTCGACGTGGCGGGCGGTCTGCCGTTCGACGACCACGAAGTGGTTGCGCCGCCAGTGGGCGACCGCCGGGAGGGGCGCGTCGGTGACGGTCTCGGCCTTGTATGCGGTCGCGGTGAGCCCGTAGCCGCGCGCCGCCTTGACGATCGCCAGTGCCGAGAGGCCGTCGCGGCCGACCCCGCACTGCTCGGACACCTCGCGGACCCCGGTGTGGCGGCCGTGGTGGCTCAGCACCATGGCCAGGCAGGCGGCCCCGCATTCGGCCAGGCCCGACTGGAGGCGGACCGGTACTCTCACGTTCACTCACGGGATCGTGACAGCGCCGACTTGGACCTCACTTGCCCATGATTTGAGGACCCGGCGTTTCCGCCGGGTCCTCAGGGATGGATCGGTCAGGCGAAGGCGTCGAGCGTGGCCTCGCAGAAGGCCTTCAGGTCATCCGGCATGCGGCTGGTGACCAGGGTCGACGGGCCTTCGGTGCAGACCACGACCTCCTTGTCCTGCCAGGTCGCCCCGGCGTTGCGCAGGTCGGTCTGGAGGCTCGGCCACGAGGTCATGGTGCGGCCCCGGACGACGTCGGCCTCGATCAACGTCCACGGCGCGTGGCAGATCGCCGCGACCGGCTTGCCCATGTCGAAGAACTCGCGCACGAACCTGACCGCCTTCGGATTCATCCGCAGGAAGTCGGGGTTGGCGACCCCGCCGGGCAGCACCAGTCCGTCGAAGTCGGCCGCCTGGGCCTGGCCGACGGTGGCGTCGATCGGGAACTTGTCTCCCTTGTCGAGGTGGTCGAACGCCTGGATCTCCCCTTCCTTCGTGGAGATCAGCTTGGGCGTCCCACCGGCGTCCTTGATCGCCTTCCAGGGTTCGGTGAGCTCCACCTGCTCGACGCCCGCCGGTGCGGCGAGGAAGGCTATGGTCTTGCCTTCGAGCATGTCAGTCTCCCCTCTGAGCGGTGCGGACTCTTCCCCTGCCCAGTCTTTACGCGGCCAACCGGAACGATTGGGCCGCCGTGCCGTTGCAGGTGTACTGGACCAGCTGCACCGAGTTGGCCGTCGAGGCGGCCGGGACGTCCAGGCACTTGCCGCTGTTCCGGTTCACGAAGTGGTAGTAGCCGTCGCCCTCGGCGACCGGGAGCCACTGCTGGTTGTTGCCGCCGCCGTAGGTCCACGTCTGGATGGGGGCGTTGTCGGCCACCGACACGTTGGTCACGTCGAGGGCCTGGACGGGGTTGCCCTGGCCGGAGATCCGGTAGTAGCCGCCGCTGGTCGGGGTGAACTGGTAGCGCTGGGCGGCGGTGCCGTTGCAGGTGTACTGCTGGATCGCGGTGCCGTTGACCGTGCCGGCCGCGCGGGCGTCGACGCACTTGGCGCTGTTCTCGTTCACGACCGTGTACCAGGTCGTGGGGGAGATCGGCCCGGTGGGCGGCGGCGTGGTGCCGTCCTCACCGGCCAGCCAGCGGATGCCCTGGATGAGCCACTGGTTCTGCTGGGCGCTGGCGAAGGTCGAGGAGGTGCGGGTGTTGGTGGAGTAGTTCATGCCGTTGTGGCCGAAGTTGGTGTAGAGCATCTTGTACTTCGTGTTCGTCCACATGATCGGGTAGAACCCGCTGCGCCACTGCTGGTTCGGGTCGGTGCCGACCGGGAAGCTGCCGGCGTCGATCGAGGCCAGGATGCTGATGTCGGGGTTCTGGCGCAGGTCACGGCTCCACGAGTACCACTCGCTGACCGACGACTGGATCGTGGCGGGCAGCCCCGCGGTCGACGGGTGGTTGCGGTTCTCGATCTTCAACGTCTCGGCCGTCGGGCCCCAGGTGTTGGTGGCGAACGCTCCCGACCCGAGGAAGGTGTTGTAGTACCAGCTCCAGGAGTTGGGGTCGGTGGTGAAGGCGCTGACGTGGAAGCCCAGCCACGCCCCGCCGTTGTTCATGTAGTTCTGGAACGCCTGGCGCTGACTCGCCGGCGGGGCGTCGTCGAGGAACATGACGACCTTGTACTGGGAGATCGTCGATGAGCTGAGCCGTGACCAGTCGGTCGTCGCCTCCCAGGTGAACCCGTTCTGGGCCGCGGCCGACGGGAACCACTCCTTGGCGTCCTTGGTGAAGTCGATGTGGGCGGCGTCCCACGTGCCGTTGTAGAAGGCGAGCACCTTGAACGGGGCGGCCTGCGCGGGCGGGCTGAGCACGGCGATCAGTACGAGGCCGAATAAGGAGGCGAAGAGACGTTTCACGGGATACCTGCCTTGAACCGTGGGGGGTGGCCGCCGGCGCCGCGGGCCATTTTTCTTAAGAAAGTTTCCTAACAAATGACCGCAGCTGTCAATGATCTGGAAAATTGCACGTCATGCATGAATGCGTAATGTGCAACTTGACCGGGTAGGTCATGCGGCATGACATCCGCAGCACAGACTCCGACGGAACTGCGCCGCCTGCTGCCCCCCGAGCTGGTGGAGCGCGGCGCCTGCCCGTTCGACCCGCCCGCCGGGTTGACCGGGCGGCGCGGCCAGGGCCCGGTCCAGCGGCTCGAACTGGTCAACGGCGCCGAGGCGTGGCTGGTCACCGGCATCGAGGAGGCCCGCGCGGTGCTGGCCGACACCCGCTTCAGCTCCGACCGGGTCCGCCACCCCGACGCCGCCACCGGCGCCGAGCCGCGGCAGGTGGAGGCCCGCGACGACGGCATGTTCGTGTTCATGGACCCGCCCGAGCACACCCGGCTCCGCAAGCTGCTGACCGGCCAGTTCACCGTCCGGCGGATGCGCGCCCTGGAGGAGCACATCCGGGAGATCGCGGTCGGCCACATCGAGGCGATGAAGGCGGCCGGCACCGAGGCCGACCTGGTGCCCGCCTACGCGCTGCCGATCCCGTCGCTGGTCATCTGCGAGCTGCTCGGCGTCGACTACGGCGAGCGCGACCGGTTCCAGCGCAACACCGCCGTCGCGCTCAACTCCGCCGCCTCCCCCGACGAGCGGGCGCGGGCGGGGCTGGAGCTCTACACGTACATCGGGGAGCTGGTCGCGGCGAAGCGGGCCGCGCCCGGCGACGACATGGTGTCGGGGCTGCTCAACCTCCCCGACCGCCAGCTCGTCGACGTCGCGCTGGTGCTGCTCGGCGCGGGCCACGAGACCACCGCCAACATGCTCGCGCTGGGCACGTTCGCGCTGCTGGAGCACCCCGGTGAGCTGGCCCGGCTACGGGAGGACCCGGCGCTGCTCGACACCGCGATCGAGGAGCTGCTGCGGTTCCTGTCGATCATCCAGATGGGGGTCAGCCGGGTCGCGACCGAGGACCTGGCGATAGGCGAGGTGACCGTCCCGGCCGGCGCCACCGTGATCATCGCCACGCCCGAGGCCAACCGCGACCCGGCCCACTGGGACGACCCCGACCGCCTCGACCTCGGCCGCCCGCGCGTCTCCCACCTGGCCTTCGGCCACGGCATCCACCAGTGCCTCGGCCAGCAGCTCGCGCGGGTCGAGATGAAGGTGGGCCTCGGCGAGCTGATCACGAGGCTGCCGGACCTGCGCCTGGCCGTACCGGCCGAGCAGGTGCCGCTGCGTGAGGAGATGCTCGTCTTCGGCGTGCACTCGCTGCCGGTGACCTGGTCATGACCGCGGTCGGCCGGCGGGAGCGCAAGAAGCTGGCGACCAGGGCCGCCCTGCGGGAGGCGGCCCTGCGGCTGGCGCTGCGCCACGGCGTGGAACACGTGACCGTGGAGCAGATCGCCGCCGAGACCGACATCGCGGTGCGCACCTTCTTCAACTACTTCTCCAGCAAGGAGGAGGCGATGGTCGCGGCCGTGGCCGCCGAGGCCGACGCGCTGATCGGCGAGTTCCGCGACCGCCCCCGCGAGGAGCCCGTCTTACACGCCCTGCGGGAGGCGGTCGCCCGCGTGATCGCCGGCAGCGACGCCGACGCGCTGCGGCTGATCGTCCGGGCCCCGTCGCTGCTGCCGCAGCGCCTGGCCGTCTACGCCACTCGGGAGAAGGCCCTGGCCGAGGCCATCGCCGACCGGCTCGGGCTCTCGCCCGACGACCTCTATCCGGCGGTGTGCGCGGCCACGGCGCTGACGGCCATG
The DNA here is from genome assembly GCF_030269205.1 of Herbidospora sp. NBRC 101105. Classification (NCBI taxonomy): domain Bacteria; kingdom Bacillati; phylum Actinomycetota; class Actinomycetes; order Streptosporangiales; family Streptosporangiaceae; genus Herbidospora; species Herbidospora sp. NBRC 101105. The sequence continues at coordinate 138,793 of NZ_BSSX01000009.1, forward strand.
CGGGTGGTTCTGGAGAGGTGGCTCGACCGGCCCGCCGACCACGCCGCCCTACGTGAACAGACCGAAGAGGTCATCGGCCTGCTGGCCGCCGGCCTGGAAAGGAGACTGCCGTGATCGTCACCGTGGACGTGGAGCGGTGCTGCTCGTCGGGGCAGTGCGTGCTGATCGCCCCCGAGGTGTTCGACCAGAACGACGACGACGGCACCGTGCTGCTCCTCCAGCCCGAACCGGCGGAAGAGCTGCACGCTGCCGTCGAGGACGCCGCCGACCACTGCCCGTGCTCGGCGATCAGCCTGTCCTAGAAGACCGGCCTAGAACACGGGCACGCCCGCGCGCACCAGCCTCCAGTTGACGTCGGCGAACGCGGCCGGGTCGATCGTGCCCGACGCCGTCGCCGCGTCGATCAGCGCCTGGCGGATCTCGACCTGCCCGTTGTAGACCACGGGGGCCGTGGTGACGTGCGGGAAGCCGCCGCCGCCCGACTGACGGTAGTTGTTGATCGCCACCACGAACTGCTGGTCGGGGGTGACCGGGCGGCCGTCATGGCTCAGGCCGACGATGCGCGACCCGACCGGCTGCGAGATGTCGACGTCGTAGTCGACGCCCGCGAGCTGGTCGTAGTTGTAGTCGGGCGTGCCGCCGGCGTTGGTCAGCGTGCCCAGGTCGATCGGCGCTCCGGGAGCGACCTGCGCGAAGTACTTGGCGGAGTACTCCAGGAAGTCCTTCACCTGGGCGCCGGTCATCCTGATGCCGAGCAGGGTGTTGTCGTAGACGTACAGGCCCGCCATGTCGCGCACGCTCACCGGCCCGGCGGGGAACACCGCGCTCCGGCTGAACGGCGCCGCGATCGACAACACGGGCAGCGCCGCGTCGGGCGTGCCCGCGATGGCCTGGGTGACGACGTCGGTCTGGACCTTCTGGATGTAGTCGAGGATCGGGGTGTCCTTGTAGGGGGACTCCACCGCCGCCAGTTGCTCCTTCGACTGCGCGACGACCTGGTTGACGTAGCCGACCGTCGTGTCGTGCTGTTCCTTCATCAGCTCGACGATCTTCGGGTCCTCGGGGACCGTGTTGGCGTTCAGCGTGGTCGAGGCCTTCGCGGTGACCTCCCACGCTCTCCGCTTCTTGGTGAGGGTGAAGTCGACGACCGACAGACGCTGCCCCCAGCGCCCCGGCTCGGTCAGCAGCACCTGCTCGCCGGTGACCTTGTTGGTGACGAAGCGCTGCGGCACGTCGTTGTGGGCGTGCCCGAACAGGACGGCGTCGATGCCCGGCACCTGCTCGGCGACCATCGCCGAGGCGTTCTCGACCGGAAGCTCCGTGCCGTAGGACGACAGCCCGTTGTCACCGGCGTGGGCCGTGACGAGCACGACGTCGGCCCCCTTGCCGCGCATGATCGGCACATACTTCCTGGCCGTCTCGACCAGGTCGAGGAACCTCAACTTGCCCTCGACGTTGGCCTTGTCCCAGATGGCGCTGCCCGGGTTGGTCAGCCCGAGCACACCGACCTTGATCGGGCTCTCCACGCCCCGGACCTTCATCGTCTTGATGATGTAGGGCTCGTAGGCGGGCTTGCCGTCCTTCGCCGAGACGGCGTTGGCGGCCAGCACCGGCGCTTTCATCTGCTTGACCCACCTGGCCAGCAGGGGGATGCCGTAGTTGAACTCGTGGTTGCCGAGGGTCACCGCGTCGTACCCGATGGCGTTCATGGCCTTGGCGATCGGGTGGGTCTCACGGGTTTCGGTGATCGGTTCCACTTTGGCGTAGTAGTAGGCCAAGGGCGTGCCCTGGATGGTGTCGCCGGAGTCGAAGAGCAGGGTCCGGTCCTTGCCCCGGTCCGCGCGGATCTGGTTGACCAGGGTGGAGATCTTGGCCAGGCCGACGTCGTTGTGGGCGCTGTCGTCGTATTCGGCGTTCTTGAAGTAGTCCCAGTTGAGGGCGTTTCCGTGGATGTCGGAACTCGCCATGACCGTGACCTTGACCTCGAGATCACGGTCGGCGTTCGCCGGGACGGCGGGTGCGAGGGCCACGGCGGCGAGGGTGATCGCGCCGAGGGCCCGTGCTGTTAAGGAGGACATGGCACGGGACGCTACCGGACGCCCGTCTGGCGTTCGGCGACGAGCTGGAAGACCCGCTTGAACTCCGCGTACGCCTCCTCGCCGACGGCGCGCGCGTGCTCGGCCTCCATCTCGACGAGGACGGCGTCCGACTTCTCCATGTGGTCGAGGCCCAGCTCGGTGGGCACGACCAGCTTGGCCCGGCGGTCGGCCGGGTCGGGGCGGCGTTCGACGTACCCCAGAGCCACCAGTTCGTCGACCAGGGTGCCGATCACCTGCTTGTGCTGGCCCGACTGCGCGGCCAGGTCGGAGGCGCGGCTGCCCTCGGCGTCGAGGTAGGCCAGCACGGCGCCGTGCCGCGGCCTGACCTCTGCATGGCCCATCGTGGACAGGCGGGTGAACAGCTCCTTCTGCAGGCCGAACAGCGTGCGGCCGGCCAGGATCCCGAGGTCGGGCCGCTCCCGCTTGCGCTCACTCCGTCGCACCGCAGGCCTCCAATTTAGTCACTAATTTTGACCGTCACTATTTCTTACTATATTGTCGGGGACGACATCCGCAGGGACACAGGGGGAGATCGCGATGACCATTCTGATCACCGGAGCCACCGGCACCGTCTCCAAGGAGGTGCTGAACTCGCTTCAGGGCATCGATGACCTGCGCGTTCTGGTGCGCGACCGAGACAGGGCGCCCGCCGGCGTCGAGGTGGCGGTCGGCGACCTGCACCACCCCGAGACGCTCGAACCGGCCTTCAAGGGCGTCGACAAGGTGTGGCTGCTCACCGCCATGGGAGCCGACGCCACCCATGCGAGCAGCAACGCGGTGTGGGCGGCCCGGCAGGCGGGGGTTCGCCACGTCGTCCGCATGTCGGCCATCGGCGCGGGACACGACGCCCCGACCCGCAACGGCCGGCTGCACGCCCTGTCGGACCTCGAACTCGCGGCCTCCGGCCTCGGCTGGACGGTCGTCCGCCCGGCGTACTTCATGCAGAACATTCTCGGCTCGGTCAACGGCGGCACCTTCTACGGGGCGCCGGGGGAGGGCCGGGTCGGCATGATCGACGTGCGCGACATCGCCGATTTCGCCGCCACGGTCCTGCGCGACCCGGCTCCGCACCACGGGCAGACCTACACCCTCACCGGGCCGGAGTCGCTCCGGCTGCGCGACGTGACCGGCACGCTCGCCGAGGTGTCCGGCGGCCCGCTCGACTACCGGCCGGTCCGCCCCGACGACGCCTACCCGGTGCTGCTGGACGCCGGGATGAAGGAGTGGGACGCGGCCGTCACCACCGAATACCTCAAGGCCTACGACGCGGGCTGGGGCGACTTCACCACGCCCACGTTCACCGCCGTGACCGGACGGCCGGGCCGCACCTTCGCCGAGTTCGCCCGCGACTACGCCGACCGGATCGGCGGCTGAGGCCCGCGCGGGGCGACCAGCCCCGACTCGTAGGCGAGGATCACGAGCTGGGCGCGGTCGCGGGCGCGCAGCTTGGTCATGGCCCGGTTGACGTGGGTCTTGGCGGTCATCGGGCTGATCGCCATGCGTTCGGCGATCTGGTCGTTCGACAGGCCCCGCGCGACCAGCACGACCGCCTCGCGTTCCCGGTTGGTCAGCTCCGCCAGCGCGTCGGACCCGCCGGCCGGGAGCGGCTGGGTGACGTAGTTGTCGATCAGCTTTCTGGTGATCGAAGGGGCCAGCAGCGCGTCACCCCGGGCGGCCACCCGCACGGCGTGCAGGAAGTCCTCCGGCACGATGTCCTTGACGAGGAACCCGGCCGCCCCGGCGCGCAGGGCGGCGAAGACGTGCTCGTCGAAGCCGTAGTTGGTCAGGATCACGACGTGCACCCCCGCCAGGGCGGGGTCGGCGGCGATGCGCCGCGTCGCCTCGATACCGTCCAGGACCGGCATCTGAATGTCGATCAGCACGATGTCGGGCACGAACTCCCTGGTCAGCGCGAGCCCGGCCAGCCCGTCACCGGCCTCGCCGACGACCTCGATGTCGTCTTCCAGGTCGAGCAGCGCCCGGAACCCGCCGCGCAGCAGCGGCTGGTCGTCGACCAGCAGCACCCGGATCACGACGTCTCGTCCACGGGCAGCTCGGCCTCGACGGTGAAACCCCCGCCGCCCCGCGGTTCCGCGCGCAGCCGCCCGCCGAGCGCGGTCACCCGCTCGCGCATGCCGAGCAGCCCGACCCCGTGCACCGGCGCGGCGCCGGGCGTCGCCCGGCCGTCGTCGTCGACCTGGATGACCAGGGCCCCGGGCCGGTAGTCGATGCGCACCGACGCGGTCGCCGCGGCGGCGTGCCGGGCGACGTTGGTCAGCGACTCCTGGACGATCCGGTAGGCCGTCCGCCCCACCGCCGCCGGCACGTCGGCCCGCCGCCCCTCGATCGTGAGCCGTGCGTCCAGGCCCGTCGTGCGTGCGCGTTCCACCAGTTCCGGCACGTCGTCGAGCCCGCGCGGCGGACTCTTCCCGTCGTCGCGCAGCGCCTCCAGCGTCGCGCGCAGTTCCCGCGCCGCCTCACGACCGGCGTCCCGGATCACCAGCAGCGCCTCGGGCACCGGCTCCCCGCGTTTGCGCGCGACGTGCACGGCCACCTCGGCCTGGAGCTTGATGACCGAGATCTGGTGGGTGAGCGAGTCGTGCAACTCCCGCGCGATGTGCAGCCGCTCCTGGTCGGCCCGCCGCCGCGCCGTCTCCTCCCGGGTGCGTTCCGCCTCGTCGGCCCGCCGCTCGGCCTGCCGCAACGCCTCACCCGCGGCTCCCGCCGCGACCAGCCAGGCCAGTTCGAGCGCGCCCCGCGCCTGGGCGAAGGCCTCGCCCGTGTCGTGGAGCCCCGAGGCCAGGGCCGCGAGGGGGAGCGCGGCCAGCATCAGCACACTGGCGACCACGGTGACGACGCGGTGCCCGGCCCGGACGGCGGCGTACACGGCGAACAGGAAGGCGACGGCCGGGACGTCGAAACCCGCCGCCTGGTAGCCGACCGCGCACACCCCCGTGGCGACCAGCACGGCGACGGGCGCGCGGCGGCGTGCGACCAGCGCGAGCCCGCCCGCCACCAGCGGGACGTAGCCGACACCGGCCGCGTCCTGCTCCGGCAACCCGGTGACGAGCAGCGCCGTCGCGACGCAGACGGCGATCGCCCCGTCGACGACCGCGGCCCGCCGTGTGTCCATGGGCGCACCCTAACCCGGTCGCCGCCGGTGGCGACTCCTGCGGGCGGATGACCGGGGACTACGGCGTCCGCGGTATTCGCACCGGTTTCCCAGGCGTCGGCGGCAGGGCGGGTGGCCTGCGGGGGGCGGACGACAGGAGGTGGTTTCCACGGACATGATCCGGCACATCCAGTTCGTCGTCGGAGGAGCGTGTCACATGTCAGTCCCGATCATGGTCGCCGAGGTCGCGCCGGTCTACGGCCTCACCAGCGGGCGCGTGGTGTCGTTGGTCGCGGCGCTCGTGGCATTGGCCGGAGTGGGATTCGGCGGAATGGCCCTCTTCCGCTTCGTCCGGCGGCGGGCGGTCATCGCACTGGCGGCCGGGGCGGTGGGGGTCGTCGGCGGCGGGTGGGTCGTCGCCGTCGCCGAGGGCGGGCCCGGCACCGGAGCGGGCATCGTCGGCGGGCTGGTGGCGCTCGTGCTGGGGCTGGTCGCGCTGGCCCTGGGCGGGATGGCGCTGAAGCAGTCATGACCCTTCGTGTCATCACCGGGCTCCTGCTGATCCTGCTGCTGACCCGGAGCCTCATCGCCCACGGCGTCGGCGTCGGCGGCGGGGTCGGCCCTCGGTGCTGACCACGATCTACGGCATGGGGTTCATCACGGTCCTGGCCGCGCTCACCCTGGTCACCCGGCGGCGGTGAGGGCGTGCCAACTTCCTCACCCGGCGGCGCGTCTCACCTTTATGGGCATTCTCCTTCGTGTCACCGCCGCGGCCGTCGCCGTGTTCGTCGCCGCGGAACCGGCGGCCGCCGCGGCGCCGGCCGACCAGTGGTGGAAGGTGATCCGCCAGGACCGCCGTGACACCTACGACGCTGTGACGGTCACGCCGGGCGGAGCCGTCTGGGTGGCCGGGACGCGGAACGGCACCGAGTCGCTCCTGCTGAAGGGCCGCTCGACGTTCAAACGGGTCACCGGGCCCGGCTTCCGGGTGAAGCGGCTGGCCTCGGCGTCCGACACCAGGGTGTGGGCGTTCGGCACGTCGAAGTACGCCCGGTGGAACGGCAAGCGCTGGCAGGTCAAGCCGTGGACCCACGGCCGGGTGGACCGGGCGTACTCCATCGGCGCGAACCTGTGGGTCGTCGAGAACGCCAACACCTTCCCCGCAGCCGGCGCGGCCGGATGGAAGGCCCGGTCCACGCTGCGCCGCCTGACCGGATCGACGTGGCGCAAGGTCCCGACGCCCATCGTCGTCAAGGGCCTCGACGGCAAGTGGGCGGCGGGCTCGGCGCGCGGCAAGGCGGCCCTGGCCCGCTGGACCGGCACGGCCTGGCGCGCGGTGGCGCTCCCGGCGATCCCGGCCGCCCACCCGGGGCAGATCTCGGAGCTGACGGACGTGGCCGTCGACGGCGAGACCGCCAGGGTGATGGCCGTGGGGTGGGTCGCCTGGCCGTGCGGCGGGTCCTCCTACTGCGGTGAGACCCTGCTGCTGACCGGATACCTGGGCGGGTTCCAGTACGAGGTGCACGCCGGACCCGGCGTCCAGCCGCGTGCCCAGGCGGAACCCGACGGCCGAGGCGGGGCCTGGATCGTCTACCCCGCCAAGGGCGGCGGCAGCGCCTACCTGCACATCGGCACCGAGAGCGTGGAGCCGGGCGCCTTCCCCGCGCCGTCGAAGCAGGTGGTGCGTGACCTCGCGATCCAGGTGGAGAGCCGCTCGATCTGGGCGGTCGGTACGGCGCCTTCCGGCCACGACGGAGTGATCTGGGCGAACGCCCGCTGAGCGGTTTTCGGGCCGTCGTTTCCGTACAAGACGGCCCTTGCGGGATCTTCTAACATGGGCGAGGCCTTAACCCGTTGGTCCATGCGGCGGCCCCGTCGCCCGGCAATGAGGAGCACAGCACATGCGTGAGTTGGTCTACACCGGGTTCGTCTCGCTCGACGGCGTTCTCGACTCCCCGGGCGGACCGGCCGAAGGGCACCGCAACGGCGGCTGGGTGGTCAAGGACATCGAGTTCGTCCCCGAGGCGTTCTCGCTCAAGGGCGAGGAGCTCGCCGACACGACGGCGCTGATGTTCGGCCGCAACAGCTACGAGGCGTTCGCGCCGGTCTGGCCCGGCTCCGACGACCACGCCTCCTACAAGGAGCTGCCCAAGTACGTGGTCTCCTCCACACTCTCCGACGACGCCCTCGTCGGCGACTGGGGTCAGATCACCATCCTGCGCTCGACCGAAGACGTCGCCGAGCTCAAGAAGGGCGAAGGCGGCGCGATCTTCATCCACGGAAGCGCCGAACTCGCCCGCCGCCTGTCCGAGGCCGGCCTGATCGACCGCTACAACCTGCTCGTCTTCCCGGTGCTGCTCGGTGCCGGCAAGAGCCTGTTCAGCCGGGCCGACAACGACAAGCGCACCCTCAAGCTGCGCACCGCCGAGCCCTACTCGAACGGCGTCGTCAAGATGATCTACGACGTGGTCGGCTGATCGAGATCCAGCGCGATCGCTCCACCGCCCCCCTCGCGCAGCTGCCGCGCCGTCCGCCCGACATATCGCCGCAGCGCCCGCGCGAGGTGCGGCTCGTCGAAGTAGTCGAGCTTGGCGACGACCTCGGCGGCCGTGGTGTCGGCGGCCAATAACGCCGCGGCCGTGCGAACCCGCTCGATCTGCCGCACGGCACCCTGGGTGAACCCGGTCGCCGCCCGGAACCGCCGTTCGACCGTGCGCCCCGACACGTCCGGCCGGCCACCTCGGAGAACCTCGGCCACGAGCGGGTCACGGACGATCGCTCCGGCGCGCACCAGCCGCTCGACGAGAGCCTCGGCGTCGTCGGGACCCGGGGTCTCCCAGCGGAGACCGTCCCACTGAAAGCTTCTGTGCGTGACGTCGGGGAGTTCGAGACCACGGTCGAGGAGCTCGGGCGTGGGCACGGCCCGCAACGAGGTGCCCACGGCGAACTGGATGCCGACGAACGTCGCGCCTTCGGGGACGGGGGCGGTGCCTGTTCTCGTTTCCGGGCCGGTGACGCTCACGTACGCGGCGCCTTCGCGCTGCCAGAACACCAGGCCCCAGCAGGGGGTGGCCACCGAGGTCATCTCGGTGACGTGTTCGCTGGTGCAGGTCCAGACGGAGTCGACCCATGGGGAGTCGGACGGGCGAGTCTCGAACCGCAGTGCCACTCGAGAAGGATAGGCACAGATCGTCGTACACCCAATCGAATTGCCTGCTCGACGCCTGGTCGGGGTCTTCGGGTTGATCTGGGTCTCGACCGGATGATTACATGATTACGGAGGCAATCGTGATCGTTGAGTACGTTCGGTATCGAGTGCCAGACCCGGAGGGATTCGAGGCCGCCTACCGTCGCGCCGCCGTACCCCTCGGAGCGGCGCCGGAGTGTCTGGACTTCGAGTTGTCACGCCGCGTCGACGAGCCGGAGTGTTTCATCCTGCGCATCGAATGGACCTCGGCGCGGGATCACCTGGAGGGTTTCCGGCACAGCGAGCGCTTCCGGGAGTTCTTCGCCGAGATCAGGCCATATGTGGCCGACATCGAGGAGATGCGCCACTACGAGCAGGTGATCACCAAGACCGAACCCACGCTGTACGACTGGGCGGGCGGAAGCGAGGCCTTCGAACGGCTCACCGAGGTCTTCTACGGCAACGTGATCAGAGATGACCTGCTCGCACCGATCTTCGCCCACATGGACGCGGAACATCCGAGGTTCGTGGCGATGTGGCTGAGCGAGGTCTTCGGCGGCCCCGACCGCTACACGCGCGAGCGCGGTGGTTACCCGCACATGCTGGCCCAGCACCTGGGCAAGCACATCAAGGAGGCGCAGCGCCGCCGGTGGGTGAGCCTGCTGATGGACGCCGCGGACGAGGTCGGCCTGCCGGGCGACCCCGAGTTCCGGGCCGCGTTCGCGAGTTACATCGAGTGGGGCACCCGCCTGGCCGTGGAGAACTCCGCACCGGGCGCGACACCGCCGGCCAAGGCGCCGGTGCCGCGCTGGGGGTGGGGGGTCGCGCCGCCGTACACGCCCTGAGTTTTCCTGGTCGAAAAACGTCAGCACGCGTTTATCTGATATGCCGGTGCGCAATTCCGGTTTTTTGTTCGTCCCTTTCGGAAAAACGGCGCCTTGTCGGTACTTACCGATAACCTTCCGCCAAAAGACGTTCAAAGGGATGGCGATGGACCCTCGTAAAGTTGGGTTTGGGCAGCTGAAGAACGTCGCCGACGCGGCTGGACGGATACTCGCCGACAGCACGAGCGCCGCGAGGAAGCTTGTCGCGGATGCCGCGGGCGAGGCCGAGGAGAAAATGCGGCAGTCCGCCGAGCACGTCAGGGCGAAGGCCGCAGAAGTCAAGGACAACCTGTCGGCGCGTTCGTCCCCCGACGACACCGATTCCGCTGACCTGTCCGCTCTCAGTGCCGACGCGAAGTTGCTCTATTGCCGGGTGCTGGTGAGCCTGGCACAGGCCGACGGCGTCCTCGATCCTCGCGAGATCGCCAATCTGTACTTGTTCGCATCGACGATCGGCCTCGACGGGGAAGCACGGTCGAAGCTGCGCGGTGAGATGACCGGCGCGCGACACGATGCCACGGTGGAACTGGCCGGGGAGTTGCACGACCTCCTTGAGCCGGATCGGCGTGAGCCGGTGTTCGCGGTGCTGATACGCGATCTGGTGCGCATCTCGCGTGCTGACGGGCATGCCGCGGACGTCGAGCGGGAGCAGATCGTGCTGGTCGCGAGACTCGTGTTCGCCGAGTCGGCTGAGGAGGTCGTCCAGACGACCGAACGAATCGTGGTCGCCGAAGAGGACTTCGCCTCCGGCAAAATCACGACCAGCCAGCTTGAGACCACCACCAAGGACATCGCCGCCAAGGCGGCCGCGTTCGGCGTCCCGATCGCCGCGATCAGTCTTGCCGGAAGTGTCTCCGGCCTCAGCGGAGCGGGAATCACCTCGGGTCTGGCGGCCCTGGGGTTCGGCGGCCTGCTGGGCCTGAGCGCGATGGTCACCGGCATCGGCACCGTGGTGCTTCTCGGGATCGCCGTCCATCAGGGCGCCCGCTACGTGATGGCCTCCGGCGAGCGTGACCGGGAGCACCGACGCGAGCAGCTGATCCAGGGAGTCCTCAAGAATCACCAGGAGGCGATGGCCGAGCTCGCCGAAGACATCGCGGGGCTCGCCCGTCAGATGGAGACCCACCTGACCCAGACCACAAGGAACGAAGAGCGACTCGTCACCCTGCGGGCCAAGCTGGCCGCCTTCCGGTCGGCCCTGGCGGATCTGCGGACCAGCCATGAGGCATTCGAACGGCGGGGGCCGCTTCATGCCGAGTGACCAGCAGCCGGCTGGCTCGACGCAACGCCAGTGATCTCCATACCGGACGACGGTGAGCCGCCGTCAGGCATGCAGGCCGCCACCGAGATCATCTTGAGCTTCTGACCTCCGAGCTCTGGCCGGGCGGGTCCGGCGGCTGGAGGGGGTCCTGACCGAGTCCAGTCACCCGGTCTATGGTCAGGCGACCCCAGAGGGCTCTTCCAGCAAGGCAACGCGTTCCCGGCTGTCCCCACCTGGTCGTGGGTGACACCCAGCCAACCGCCGTCCGCCTCGACCACGCGTATCCCGCGCTAAGCCGTTTCGCCCGCTGTCCGCCGTTCCGGTGATTTCACGGGCGGCTTCCACGATTGCTGCGCTCAGAACCGCCCGGCCGTCGGGTCATCTCACGCGGCATGCTCTCCACGCGCGAATCGGCGTCGGTGACCAGCACGGCCAAATACAGCGAACCACGGACCTTTCCCGTCACCACCGAGGTCCATCCCGCCGGAAAGAGCCTCATGGAGGCCCACATCAAGCTGCGCGCCGTCGGCTTCCCGGCCCGCGGCGGCACCAGCGGCAACATCTGGATCGGCTACCTCGGCGATCGTCTACCAACTGAGAGGCCCTTATAGGCGTGCCCCGAGCGGCCCTTCTCCTCAGGTGCGGCGTGCGGCCCAGACCGAACGCCTGGTGCGGACCGCGAGGTCGTCACGCCGCAGGAGGCTGTGCGGGCCGTCGACGTCGAGCAGCCGGTCGAGCGCGACGAGGTCGCCGGGGTCGAGCTCGGCCGCGACCGCGCCACGAACGCGTCGCAGCACACCGAGGGCATACTGGCCGATCGCCGCGTTGCCGGCGGCCGTGACGTCCACGTCGACGATGAGCTCGCCCTCCACCGTGAACCCGGCGGCGGTGAGCATCAGTCCCCAGTCGGCGCCGCGGTGGGGAAGGTGCCGGGCGTGGAGCCGGTCGCCCGCGGCGTGGAGACGGTCTTCCAGGCCGGGCCGGTCGGCGGGTGCCGTCGCGGGCAGAAAGCGGGGAAGTCCGGCCATCTCGACCACGGCGAACAGGCCGCCGGGCGCGAGCAGGTCGTGGACGGAGCGCAGGGCGTGTCCGGGGTCGGCCATGTGATGCATGGAGCCGGAGGCCCACACGAGGTCGGGGGTGCCGAGGTCAGGCCAGGTGGCGTCGTCGAGATTGGCGAGCACCGTGCGCACCTGCCCGTCCACCCCGCGGGCGCACGCCTTCTCGCCGAGCCGTCTTAGGTGGCCGGGCGAGGCGTCGACGGCGGTGACATGCGCCTCGGGGAACTGATCGAGGAGGGCGAACGTGCCGGCTCCGGTGCCCGAGGCCAGGTCGACGAACCGGCGCGGGTCGCCGTGCAGGGGCAACCACCTGATGATGTCGGCGGTGTGCTCCGCCAGGACTTCCGCGTCCAGTTCGAGGATCTCCGCCTGCGCGCCGTCCGCGTCGTGGTGGTGATCCTGGTGCTGGGCATGCGTGTGCGTCATGCTGCGACGATAGAAGTGCTATGCCTTTGGTGCATATGTTCATGCGTACCGAGCAAGAAAGTGGACTCCTGCGATGCTGGGGAGGCAAGTGACGCCGTCATGAGCCGCTGTCCGCTGGGTCGTCGGTCTCGCGATGTCCGCGACGGGCGTCCCGGTCGAAGACGAACATGACCTCGCACGGGCGGCCTTCCGCGCCGATGGCGTGCGGCATCATCGTCGGAAACTCGGCGGCACGATTGGTCTCGACGCGGAAGCGGCGGTCGCCGAGCAGCAGAATCGCGGTGCCGGACAACACGACAAGCCACTCCCTGCCGGGATGGGCGCGCATCTTGGCGGGACTGTCCGGTGGTGGCTCGGTGAACCGCCGGCGCATGACACTCATGGCCGGATCGCCCTTCATCGGCCAGCTCAGGCCGTGAGCGCCGTGGTTCACCGGACTGATGACGACATCATCCGCCGTGTTCTCGACCAGCTGATCGAGGGTGGTGTCCAGGGCGTGGGCCAGCGCGACGAGCTGGTCCAGCGCCAGGCGGCGCTGACCGTTCTCGATGCGGCTCAGCGATGATTGGCCCAGATGGACGCGCTTGGCGAGTTCGTCCAGAGACAGGCCCTGCGCGACCCGCAGTGCCCGGATGCGTTTGCGTACGAGGCTCTCCAGCGCCCCTTCTTCTTGCGTCATAGGCAAGATGTTATGTCAGAGGCGCAAATCATGCTTAGAGTCGTAGCAGCCGGTGCCGGAACGACCTCGGTCCCGCATGAGAGAAGGGAGATGCCAAGGCAAATTTCACGTACACGAACGACGCACTGACCGGCGTGATCGGCGAAGGCACCGACTGAACGGTGCGCCGCTGCTCGGATGCCCTGACCGCGTCATCGTCGTGGACGGCAACGGCGATCTCCGCAGCAACACCCCGACCCGGCCGCCACAGCCCGAACCTCCGCCGCGTCGTCGTGGACGGCAACGGCGAGCCCCGCAGCAACGCCCCGACCTGGCCGCCACAGTCCGAACCTCCGCCGCGCCGTCGTCCTGGACGGTACGGCGGTCTCCGCAGCAACGCCTTCGACCCGGTTGCCACAAGCCCGAACCTCCGCCGCGCCGTCGTCCTGGACGGTACGGCGGTCTCCGCAGCAACGCCTTCGACCCGGTTGCCACAAGCCCGAACCTCCGCCGCGCCGTCGTCCTGGACGGTACGGCGATCTCCGCAGAACGCCTCCGACCCGGTTGCCACAAGCCCCGAACCTCCGCTGCGCCGTCGTCGTGGACGGCAACGGCGACCTCGGCAGCCGGAACCGGTCGCCACAGTTCGAACGTCCGCCGCACGGCCACGTACATCAACTCATTGCCTTCCGGCGTCCGGGCACCGCCCGGCGCCGTGATCTCCCATGCCCTTCTGAGAGGAACCGATGAGCACAAACCAGCCCGAAACACCGGACGCGCGTCAGTTGCGCACCATCCTCGTCTCGGTGTCCATCTCGTTGATGGCCGTCGTCGCCTCGGTCTCGGGCCTCAACGTCGCGCAGACCCACATGGCCGTCGACTTCCAGGTCTCCCTGGGCACGATTCTCTGGATCATCAACATCTACACCCTGACCCTGGCCGCCCTGCTGCTGCCGCTCGGCGCGATCGGTGACCGCCTGGGCCGCAAGCCCATGCTGACCGCCGGACTCACGTTGTTCGGCATCGCGAACGTGGTGGCGGCACTGTCCCCGACCGCGGAGGTCATGATCGCGGCCCGTGGACTCAGCGGAGTTGGCGCCGCGATGATCATGCCGATCACCCTGGCCGTCATCACCTCCACCTTCCCCGAGGAACGCCGCGCCAAGGCCATCGGAGTGTGGACGGCCGTCGCGGGAGGCGGCGGCATCCTGGGCATGTTCCTCTCCGCCGTCCTGGTCGACATCGCCGACTGGCGCTGGCTGTTCGCGCTCCCCACCACGCTGATCGTCGTGGCGCTCGTGATGACGGCGAAGTCGGTGCCCAACTCCCGCGAACGCTCGGCTCACCCTTTCGACACCGTCGGCACGCTGCTCTCCACCATCGCCGTAGTCGGCCTAATCTTCGTGCTGCAAGAGGGCCCCGAACGCGGCTGGACCGCCCCCGAGACGTCGACCAGCCTCGCCGTCGGCCTCGTCGCCGGCATGGCGTTCGTGATCTGGGAACTGCGCCGCCGCGACGCCTCCCTGCTGGACGTGCGCCTGTTCCGGGAACGCGGCCTGGCGGGCGGCTCGCTCACGTTGCTCGTGGTCTTCGGCGTCCAGGCGGGCATCGGCGTGGTGCTGTTCCCGTTCTTCCAGGCCGTGCTCGGGTGGTCGGGCCTGGTGTCGACGGCGGCCCTGATGCCCATGGCGATCTCGATGATGCTCGCCTCCGGCCTCGCGGCCAAACTGGCCGACCGCATCGGCGCCCGCGCGACCATGACCACCGGCGTCATGCTGGCCGGCGTGGGACTGGTGTTCATGGGGCTGTTCGTCTCGGTGGAGGGCGGCTACCTGTCGATCCTGCCGGGGCTGGTCGCCATGGGGCTTGGCATGGGCCTGTCGATGACACCCTCCACCGAGGCCATCACCAGCTCCTTGCCGCAGGAAAGACAGGGGGTCGCCTCCGCGCTCAACGACATCACTCGCGAATTTGGCACAGCCCTGGGTGTCGCCTTGCTGGGCGCGCTCCTGTCCGCCGGGTATCGCGGCGCGATCGACGGCAAACTGTCCGGTGTGCCCGGGGAGGTTGCGGAGGTCGCCAGGGAAGGGGTCGCCAACGCCGTCGAGGTGTCGGGTAGCGCCGGCCCGCACGCGGCACAGATCGTCCAGGCCGCTCGCGAGTCGTTTGTGGACGGATGGCAGCAGGCCATGTGGGCGGGAGCGGCCGTCATGGTGGCGTTGTCTGTCTACCTTGTCGTGCAAGGTCGGAGGAACCGAGGGAGCTCTGCGGCGGACGGTGCCGAGAGTGGATCAAGGTCGGGTCAGGTCGAATCGGCCCTGTGATAGCGGGCGCCACCGCTGCTCTGTGGCCTGCGGACGAGTCCTTGCGCAGTGCCTTGAGTGACCAGAGTGCCGTGTTCCGGCCGATCGCCAGGACGATCACAATGGTCGGCAGGTTGACCGTCGGGGGCGAAGCCGATTGCCTCGCGCGAGCGGGTCGTGTGGGGCGCTGCCTTGTAAGACGCTAACGGGAAGGGGAGTGACCTGCGGCGGGGCGCTTTTGTGGCAATCTTTGCTCGCGGGCGAACAGTGCTGGTTGGCGGTGGGTGCCCCCGGTAGGAATCGAACCTACGACACCAGGTTTAGGAAACCACGGACGGCGGCGGTTCTTTCCCTCACTGACCTGGCCTAACGCGTCTGATCTAACTGTGTCGCCGCTGATCATTCCGCACCTACGCCGCGTCTGCTCGCTCCTCGCCGTCCTTTTCCGTATCCGCCAACCCCGGGCCAGAGTGGCCGGCGGTCGATACTCGCCCTGGCCCGTCGACGCTCGGTCTTGACGGAGCGGCAGCCGGACAATCTGTCCGAATTTGAACAGCGAGAACCGTCATCTGACGGCACTGTCGAACTGGAGCGTAGGGCCGCCGCCAGGCCCGAGCCCTGGACTTGGCGCGGCAGCCATGGGTTGTTAAGTCCACAAGATGAGGGTGTTGTCCAGGTCGAAGAGCGCGAGGCTGTACGAGACCACTGCCTCGTGCCATCAGGGCTGAATTTTGTCAGTACCCTATGCGAATCTTCCTGGTATGACGAAGAACGCGCGGGCCGATTCCAACGAGCGTCGGCGCACAGCGGCGCCTGGGCAGGCTCTGGCTGACCTGTACCCAGCGATAGCCGCTCAGTTCGTCGAGAACCTCAAACACCCGGGATTCGGACCCCAAAAGCTTATGCCTGGCAGCGGCGACATCTGCTCATGGAAATGCGATGAGGGGCATATTGGGCGTCAAACAGTACGAGCCAAGGCGATCCTGGGGATTGGCTGCGATCCTTGTCGAATTAAAAGGCAGAGAATCGCAAAGCCAGAGGAATCCCTAAAACATCTTCATCCGGATATTGCTTCCCGGTTTATTGAGAATATTGCAGAGCCCGGACTTGGTCCAGACAGATTGAAGCCGGGCAGTAATGATTGGTGCTTCTGGGAGTGCAAGAAAGGACATACGTGGCCAGCAAGGGTAAATGCCAGAATAGCCGGAAAGAAAGGGTGTCGTGATTGCCGAGACGAACAATGGAGGACGGCTGACCCTGGAAATTCATTGGCCGATTTGCATGGATGGATAGCTAAGCAATTCGTAAGGAATCTTACACATCCCGGATTCGGTCCCGAATCTCTGAAGCCAAGTAGCACTGATCTCTGTGTTTGGATATGTCCATTAGGTCACGAATGGAAGGCGGTGGTCAATAAACGAACGACTGGACGCGGATGCCACACGTGCATGAAGGGCCGGAAAGGCGGGCGTGAATCCCGGTTAGAGTACGAAGTCGGCGATTTGATTGAGGCGGCTACTGATCTCGAATTTAAGCTCCATGTCCCTGTAGTGGGTGGGGGGAAGACTGGTGTAGTAGATCTGCTATTCCCCGAAATTAACCTAGCGGTCGAACTTGACCCCCATAATTGGCATCAGGATTCAAAACGGGACGAGCGCAAGCAGCGCATTTTACTTCAGTCCGAATTCGACATTTTGAGAATAAGAAATCTCGAAGTGGAACCCGTTATCGGGAAATCCATTGAAGTTCTCGGCAAGAAGCCGTGGGACTGGGCCCTAGCGCTCTCTCTAGAGCTCAAAAGGCGCGGCATCCAGTGGAATAATCTAAACCAAATAGAAGTTTCTCGGGCTCTCGGAAAGGCTTTCATTGCATGGGTGGAATCTGGAGCGCAACCGCCAGAGCCGAGCGCCGCAAGTGTGGCTCCGCACCTTGCTCAGGAGTTTGTCTCGAACCTGACCCGTGATGGGATTGGTCTAGATTGGCTCTCTCCTGGAGCTCACGATATTTGCTTATGGCGGTGCGCAAAGCGCTCCCATGAATGGAAAACAGCAGTCAGTTCGCGAGCCGGGAAGCGAAAGACAGGATGCCGGAAGTGCCAATCGGAAAGTCGTGCAGGCTCTTTGGTTACTCCGACTAAGAGTATTCAGGAGTGTTATCCGGAACTAGGAGCACAGTTTCGTTCCTGTATCGAAGACCCTCGTCGAACGCTGGAGTGGATAGGAACTACGTATCGAGGCGAGTGTGAATGGGGATGCAGCAGTTGTGGATATACCTGGATGGACAGCCCACGCAATCGCGTGAGACGTGTCGTCAAGAATCCTGCATCTTCCCGCTGCCCGGAATGTGGTGGATCTTGAGTCCTCACCGCAGGTTCGCTGCCCGGAGCGATTCACGTCTGAAGGCGGGCCGCCGGCGTTTAGGGAATTGAAGCGAACCCGCCAGAATGACACCAGCCGGCACCGGAACCTCCGGGATAGCTCCCCGATCATCGAGCTGTACTCATGAGCGAGAAGATCTCCGGCATGGAGAACGCCGAGCGTGCTACCCACGGATCGCGCTCTCTCATCACTGGGTACGGCGCGAGATCAATGATCACCAGTTGCCGCCTGCAGCCACAGCCAGCAGGTCTTCCGGATTCCAGATTTGCTTCGCGATCTCGCGGTAGAGCTGGCCGCGCTCGACGACGTCGGCTGCCTTGAACGCCTCGTGTGGGCGGAAGGCCAGACCGCTGTCCTTGACGAATTTCACGAAGCCGGAATGATTTTTGTAGCACTGGGGGTTCAGCGACTTGGCAAGGATGTTCTGTCCGAAATAATGCGGCAGCTTAACCTCGTAGGAGTTGTCCCCGTAGCTAGCGTTGAACGACTTGGGCAGGAGAATCAGGTCACCGATCCGGTTACGATGCCGGTCGAAATCAGCTTCATGCGCGAATTCATCGCGGTGCTGGCCATAGTGATCGGCCCAGATATGCTCCACCTCGTAGCGTACCTTCTGGTTGTTGGTTAGCTCGTCGTACTTGGATGTCTCACCAGACTCCACTGCGACAAAGTCCGTAATGCGCGCCAAGATCCGGTGCAGCTGCGAGCGGTTTTGCTGGTGCAGGTACAGATTGTTGTTGTTATCGAAAGTCTCATTTTCCTTGCCTAGTTGCTCATGCAACCGTTCGGCCAGGTCAGTCACGGAGAGCCGTCGAATTCCCCGCATCACATTGAACATCGCGTACTGCATCGTCGAGTAAGCGGTGCTCCGGAAGTTCCAGATGCGCCAAGCCAGCAGGATGTCGATGTAGCGACCGACAATTTCCAGTTTGAGATCGATCGCCTTCTTGTCGTCATCTGGGTTAAGCGGAGCCAGCAGCAGTTGATCCTGCAACGTGAAGCCGTGGTCGGCGTTGTAGCGGATGTGCCGCAGTCCCGAATCGATATTGATACTCTCATTCGAGGCTTTGACGATGCGCAGATACTGCTGGCTATAGAAGTCGAATTCCTTCACGACGAAGCCGTAGAAGTCCTCGCGAGTCGTTAGGCCGACGCGTTCGTGGTCTCCGCGTAGCCAGCGGTGAAATTCCGTGCCGATGCGGTCCCAGTCCTCGGGCTGGGCAGCCTTCTTGCGTTCGCGGATCTTGGTGGAGTACTGACTCCGCAACCAGGTCTTCAGGAAATCCGCGTCAGCGTCGTCAGACCGCTCGTTGAGCGTCCGCAGCCGCTTCCTCCACAGATCGTTGGCCTTGAGCCTCGGCTTCCCATCTTCGATGTTAGCGAGCAAGTAACCCTTGAGCATGTCCGCTGGCGTGAGCTTAAGGCCACGGTCGTTCATAGTCTCGAAGATCGTGTAGGCGTCGTCATCGGCGTACGCGGTGATCTGCACGATCTGGACGCGATTCTGCAGCCAGTCGATAAAGAAGGGAAGAGCCTCGTTTCTGAGCTCCTCAGGGAAGACCACGTCTAGGTCCTCATACCGCTCGACCAAGGTGAGCACCGACTCCGGCGCATCGGCCGGAGGGTCGTACGTGCCCTTTTCGTAGAGCGCCTCCATACAGTCCACCCGATCCGGAACGTCGAGGTTGAAGGACTTCTCGCCATACTTCTCCGAAAAGATCAGTTCGTCGATCGACACCTGGTTGTCGCGCTCGTGTTGGAGTCGTCGCAGGTATGTGAGTAGAAGCGTCAGGCTGGTGAGGCGTTGCTGGCCGTCGACGACAAATGGTTCACCATCCTTCTCGGAGATAATGATAGAGCCGAGGAAGTAGTAGGGATATTTCTCGACTTCCTTGCGGGCATGGGAAGGATCCCACGCCTCGTCGAACTTGGACGTGAGGTCGTTGACGAGTTCGGACAGCTGCTTGGACTCCCATTTGTATTCACGCTGGTAATAGTCGATGGAATACTTATTCCCCTTGAGGATTTCGCGGACGGATTTTGCAACTCCGTCGATCTTCTTCATCGGTCGCCGCCTCCTCTAACTTCGATGATGAGGTCCTCTCGTCTGTGTTCGAGGACGCGGATATCTGCCGGGTGCGCATTTACATGAATTTACTTTATGCGGCGGAACGTGAGGGTGTTAGTGAACTTGTATCCCAACATGTCGTATTCCTCTCGCATGACCAGCTGTTTCCTTGAGCATGTGAACTTCGCTCCCGCGGGCACCATGCTGTCAGCGTGACCTTTCTTGAGGTCCTTGACGACAGAGCGGACGGGATCAGTACGAGGCCGTGGTTCGGTGCTGACAGACTGGGAAGTAGCGTTTCCGCTGGCCGATCTACCGTCCAATTTAATGAATCCCCTAGCGGATCCATTCAGGTTGAGTTTGACCCTCAGGTTTCCTTTGTAGGCGACGCTCCAGGCGAACTGCTCGCCGTTCGTGACACCAGTGGCGTACTCCCGCGTCGACCCAGTGAAGGAGTAAACGGCATACTTCTTGCCAATGGTGAGCTTGACGCCGGTCGCGCCGGAACGCTTGGTCCAGTCCTTCTCTCCATCCACCGTCGTGTTGGTTGCCTTGCGGTCGAGATGCCAAGTGCCGATGGCGCATGCCGGAGTGGTCACTGCTTCGGCCGGGGCGGCAGCGAGTCCGACTACTCCCGACGCGATAATGGCGACACTGAGGGAAAGCCCGGTACCGATAGAGAGCATGTGTCGAACTCCAGGTTCAAGCGGGAGGCGATGGCAGATGAGGCTATCGCAAGTCCAGCAAATCCACTCCGAATCAGGATAAATCGACCTCGCCGCCGCATTCTAAGCTGAGCTGAAACGATGGAGCCGGCCGCACCGCGCGCTCGCGGAATTCTTGGGGATACTTCCTGGGGGCTGGCATCGCGACATTCTCTCTTCCGCCAGCAAGATCATGCTGGCTTTAGGGTCGCCACGAAACCCGGGGCAATTCACCTGTCGCTTTTAGGCGGAGTTGCCTCCGGCCGTGGCTTGTGGGTTCGCGGCACGCCCACCATGCCTTGTGTGCGCTCATTCGGTCGTAAGTCCCTATGAAGGTCAGGCGGACCAGAGTCCACCGGGCCCTGCACGGCGGGTCTCCGAGTCGAACAGACCCACGACCACGGACGGCCCGGTCCTCCAGATCGAACGTGCGCAGCCGTACGACCAATGTTGGCGCTGCGTGGCGGTGTTGCTGTATGGCATTTGCTGTACAGCACCGCTTAGGACGGTGGTGGCCGTCAGACGGGCTCACATGGTTTGAGCTGTGCGAACACCTCGCGCAGGCCCCAGCCTGACGAAGATCATCCCGCATGTGTCCCGTATTAGTTCATGGCCGCGAGGAACACTTGAAGGGCCGGAAGCGGGCCTCTGACATCGCCTCGCCGACTCAATTACTTCAGTTCGCTCCGAAGATCCTTAAGGGACCGATTGTTGCTTTCCCGGTGCCACGCCGACCACCCGTCGGTCTCTTGGTCGATGAGCTTCTTGCAGGCAGGGGAGGGCTTTGTAAACACCTCGCCTGTGCTGATGCGGATGCAACCGCCCGCAAGCACAGTCGCGTAGTGAGTCTCGCCGATTCGCGGACGGTCCCACACGAGCCTGTCGCCGGCCGCGAGAAGTCCCTGGTCGATCAGGCGCCGAAGCACTCCGGGACGCTTCTCGTCGGGGTCCTCGCCGGTCTCGTCGTTGTTCTTGTCAGGGGTGCCCAGCAGGACACGCCGGAGCACGTCGTTGGGAGTGGTCTCCACGAAGGGCTCGGCTTCGTCCTGAAGTGCCTTGTAGACCTCGTCGTCAACCTCGATCTTCGGCATGGCAACCCCCTGATCCAACTTTGAAACTTGCGATGCGGCAGTTCTACCAGTTTGCAAGTTTTGGCACAAGAGGGGCCTGCGCAGCTTTTGGAGGGAAGGCAAGCGGGAGTCAGGAATGCTGCGGGGGGAACGGCGCCCATGTTGGTTAGGAGAACATAGCCGCGGTGAACATATGAGTTCGCTACCGCCTGCCTGGAAAATGTCTTATTTTCGGATCAGGAGAGCGCGGACAGTACTGGATACTCACTTCTGATGTCATCGGATCGCTCGGGCGATCAGCCGTCCCCCCGGGGATCACCGCCAGCGGCACCAAAAGGCGCACCGATCGATCGAATGAATGGCACCCCCGAAATGGGGCAACTCGCCAGGCTGGAAGCGACGGGGCTTGATGTTCGTCCTTGTCGTATCCGAGTTCCTTTCAGCGCTGGAGATCCCGAACATACTCGGGCAGCCGGAGACGGCGGTCGTGGACCTTGGACATGGTGTGCATGAGATCGAAGGCGTCTCCGGCCCCGATCTCGCCGTCCGCGACGACCATGCTCATGATGTCGATGGTCTCGCGTGTGGTGATCCCCTGAAACCGGGCATACCGCAGGGCGTCCCGGTCGTCGGAGATCCACCAGGCGCCAGCGAACTCGGTCCAGTTCTTAATGATGTAGCAGGTCTGGGCTTCGCCAAGGTGCTTGAGCTGGTTATGGTCGTCGCCGCCGAAAACGACGCGACGGATCGCCTCGATCTTCTGGACATCGGACGGGTCGTCGATTTCGACGGGCTCGCCGAGGCAGCGGTCCGCCCCTAGGGCAGTGAGGGCGGGCGCGTGGGCAGCAGACCGGGATGCCTCGAAGGCCACGGCCTCCGTCCACCGGCCCCGTCCGTTAAGCGCGGCTCGTAAAAGGTCCAGCCGGTTGACGCAGGCGAAGTTACATAGGACCGTGTTGTCGGGGAACAGGTAGGTGGTCATGGGGCACTCGGCGTCCCCTGCTCTGACTCCAGCGCGTCCCGCAACTCATCGACGTCGGCACCCAGGAGGTTGGCATAAGGACGGAGTGTGGCGGCCCCCGTCTCATAGGCAGCGTAGGTGTCACGGAGCAGAATGCCCGGCGGTCGGGGAGTGCCAGCTGCGGTTACCAAGCGTGCGAACCATTCGCCCCTACCGGCGAGTTTCGCTGCATCGGCTCCTGTCATGGACTTGTACCGATCGCACCTGCCCGCGTCGATGATGCGGAGCTCCTTCAGCCGGAAGGCGAGTGCTGATGGGCTCACCTGGAGATCGCAGACCAGCTCGGCGAAGGCCTGCTGGTCGAGGCCATCCTGTCGCAGCCTGGCACGAAGCACGTCTTCGGGCATGAGGAGGGCCGAAGCGAAAGAGTTCGCCTGCATCTCAGTGGGGTCCTTCGATTGGGCCTTGTCGAAGATATCCCGGTCGAGGTGGATGTCCTGGTCATCGCCGGCGAGCAGGTGGCCGAGCTCGTGCGCCAGGGTGAAGCGCTGCCGCGCGGGAACGTGGATGGACGCAAGCACGATGAGCTTCACCTCCTCCGACGAGACGGCCAAGCCGTCAAAGCCTTCCCCGAGTTGAACAATAGCGACGTCTGCCCCAAAGACATCTTCAACCATCGCGGCCAAGTCTCCGCCAAAGATTGAGCAATTCGCCTCACGAAGTTTGGCGTGCGCCAGCTCGGCGAGTCTCTGCCCGCGTTCCTTATAGCTGCCTGAGCCAGAACTCGCGGCGAAGGGCCGCCAAGGTTGCCTATAGCCGATAGTGGACAAATCGCTACGCATTGTGCTGTAGCGTCTAGCACTGGTCAGCGCTTCACCGGCCAGTCCATTGGTCGTTCTGGCAGCCACCGCCAATGGTGGTTCCTCGCCACTGATGAGCCAGTCGACGCTGACGCGATACTCCTCGGCGATCCGCGCCAGGTCCAGCGAGGAGAAGCGGCGAGCGCCGCTCAGCGACTTGGACATCTTGGAGTCGTCGAGTCCGATCCGCTGTGCGAAGGCATGCTGGCTGAGGCCTGAAGCCTCGATCAGGCCTCGTACGCGATCGGCAATGCTTGGCATGCCCACAGGCTAGCAAGCTCCTTGCGAAAATCGCAAAGATTCGCCACAATTGGGCGCGCTGCTTGATGGCGGGCACAAAGGAGACGGACGTGGCGATCCAAGCTGACACCCGGGGTACGCGCACCCAGGCACCGCCGTTGCCTGACCCCGGCCAGGTGGTCAACGTCCGCGGGTCGATGTGGGCCGTGACCTACGTGCGAGCCCAGGGATTGCCGCGCAGCCCGGCCGATGAGGGAACGCCCGGCCTGACGCACGTCGTCGGCCTCCAGTCTTTGGAAGAGGACCGGCTCGGCGAGGAACTCGCGGTCGTCTGGGAGCTTGAGGTTGGCCACACCGTCGCTCCCGACCAAGGACTCCCCGAGAAGATCAGCCCCGACGCCTTCGACGATCCCAACACGCTCGCCGCCTTCGTGGATGCCGTGCGGTGGGGTGCGGTCACCTCAGCCGACGCCAACTCCTACCAAGCTCCGTTCCGCAGCGGCGCTAACATCGAGGCCTACCAGCTTGAGCCGCTGCGCCGCGCGCTCCAAGCCGCGCGGACCAACCTGCTCCTAGCCGATGACGTCGGTCTCGGTAAGACGATCGAGGCCGGCTTGGTGGTCCAGGAGTTGCTACTGCGGCACCGCGCCCGCTCGGTGATCATTGTCTGCCCGCCCAGCCTCGCGCTGAAGTGGCAGGACGAGATGCGGGAGAAGTTCGGTCTCGACTTCGTCATCGTCAACAGCGATCTGATGGCACGGGTCAAGCGGACCCACGGCCTGCACGCCAACCCGTTCCGGCTCTTCACCAGGGTCATCGTGAGCATGGCCTGGGTGCCCACACTGCGGGCACAGCGTCTCCTGCGCGACGTCTACTCCGATGCGCGCGACAGCGGCTCCGCCCGGCGATACGCCTTCGACGTGCTGGTCGTGGACGAGGCACACCATGTCGCCCCGGCCGGTCCCACCGCCATCACCGGCGGCCGAGCCTACGCCGTGGACAGCAAGCGGACACTGGCCACCAAAGCGCTGGCGGAAAGGTGCGAACACCGGCTCTTTTTGTCCGCCACCCCGCACAACGGCTACCCCGAGTCGTTTACCGCGCTCCTGGAGATGATCGACGGTCGCCGCTTCAGCCGCGGCGCGAATCTCGACGAGCGGGCGCTGCGCGAGGTCGCCGTCCGCCGTCTAAAGGCCGACCTGAAGGACAAGGGCTTCAAGGCCCGGCAACTCAAGAAGATCCCCTTCTCGCCCAGCCCGAAGGAGCAGGAGCATTTCGCGCTGCTCGACGAGATCCTCACCAGCAGCGCGAGGACCAACGGCAAGGGCCGCTCGGGCGACATCGTCGCCATGCTCTTAAAGAAGCGGTTCCTGTCCAGCCCCTGGTCGTTCGCGCTGACCCTAGAGCAATACGAGAACTCCGGGACGACCGGTCACCTGCTCTCCCTCGACGATGACGACTCCTACTTCCAAGAGGTTTTGGGCAGCCAGCAGTCAGATGAGGAGGAAGGCCAAATTGAGCAGCCGGAGTTCACTGCGCTTCGGCACAGTAAGGGCTCCGATCCGCTGGTAGCCGCCACCGGCAAGGACATCGAACGGCTCATCGACTGGGGCCAAGGCTACGAGAACAAGCCGGACTCCCGGCTGGAAGGGCTGATCACCTTCCTCGACGCCACTTGTCGTCCGGACGGAACATGGAGCCACGAACGGGTCGTCGTCTTCACCGAGTACGCCGCCACATTGGAGTGGATCGCCCGCATCCTGCGTGCCCGCGGCTACAAGGACCAGCTGGAGGTCATTCAGGGCTCCACTCCAGCTGAAGAGCGTGAGTTGATCCGCGCCCGTTTCACCGAGCACCCATCCAAGCACGACGTCCGGGTGCTACTGGCCACAGACTCGGCCGGCGAGGGCATCGACCTGCAGGACTACTGCCACCGGTTGGTCAACTTCGACATCCCGTTCAACCCGTCCCGATTGGAGCAGCGGATCGGCCGGATCGACCGGTACGGCCAGACCAAGACCCCGGAGATCTATCACTTCGCGCCGATTGCCAACTCGACGACTTATGCGGCGGACATGGACTTCATGCGGCGCATCGCAGAGAAGGTCGGCAACGTTGCGCAGGACCTCGGCTCGGTCAACCAGGTCATCGACGCCGACATTCAGAACCACTTCAGCCCCACGGGCGCCTCCCGCAAGGCGAGAGTGACGGCTCCCGACGATGGCAACGCCATCATCAACCGGGCACTCGCCGGTGGCATGGAGCTGAACCGGCGGCTCACCGAGCTGTCCCGCACGTATGACGACCGCAAAGCCGAGATGCACCTCACCCCGGCCAACTCCCGCAGGGTGGTCGACACCGCGCTCTCGCTCACTGCGCAGCCACCGCTGGTGGAAACCCCCGACGTGGACACCGACGCCCAGGTCTTCCAGATCCCGTCGCTGAGCACGGCCTGGCAGCCCGCCCTGCGTGGCTTGGACACTCGCCTCGCGCCCGGTGAACTGCGCAACATCATCTTCGACGACCAGGCGGCACAGGGCCGCTCCGACCTGGTCCACATTCACCTGGGACACGCGTTGATGCAGCGCTCGGCCCGCATCCTGCGCAGCGCGTTGTTCAGCGTGGACTCCCCGGTCCACCGGGTGACCGCGGTCGTCGTCGACGACCTGCCCCAGTCGTGTGTCGCCGCCGTCTCCCGGCTGGTCCTTGTCGGGCGTGGCGGGCTGCGACTGCATGAGGAGGTCTTCCTCACCGGTATCCGGGTCCGCGGCCAGGCGCTTGCCGAGGCCAAGGTGGAGCAGGTCCTCGACGAGGCGCTGGACGCCGAGAATCTGAAGCTCGCCGATGAGGGCGTCCGCGCGATCCTTGCGGAGTTGTGGAACACCGACGAGGGGCAGCTCCGCTCTCGGCTGCTGCGCGCGATGGAGCGAAAGGCCGAGTCCCGGCAGGAGAAGGTGACCGAGGCATTGCAGGAGCGCCGGGACTCCGACATCGCCCGGGCACACGAGATTTTCGCCGCCTTCCGGGTCAACCTGCGCGAGTCGCGTGACCGGCTCAGCGCTGAGATCCGCAGGCAGGAGCAAGAGCTGTTGTTCGCTGACGACCAACAGAAGCAACGCCGCATCGACCTGAGAGCAATGGAAGACAGGCTGGCCGGCCTTGATGAGGAGGAGAGCCGCGAAGTGGCCGCCATCCGGGAGCGGTACGCCGACATCAAGCCGCACGTGTCGGCCGCTGCGATCGTTTTCGCCCTCACCCCGCAGGACGCCGAGGCCGGAAGGATTCACGCATGAACCGCAAGCCTGCTCCCACGGTCGCGGACTTGCACCGGTCCTGGCTGGAGCTGGTCGACACCGATGGCCCGTTCCTGGCTGTGCCGCCGCTCAAGCGAGTCTGGGAGAGCGGCATCCCGCAGCCCGATCCTGATGCGCTGGCCACCCTCAAGGACGCCAAGCCCGCGTTCGAGAAGACATGGGAGAGCTGGGACTACAACCGGGACGAGGTCTCACTCGACCTGTACCGGAGCGAGCGGGACTCCTGGGTGGAGACCGTCCTGCGGAACGTGTTCGGCTGGGGCGACAGCTACGTCACGGAGTCGGGCGGCATTGAAGTCCGTTCACCCGACCACGCGGTTACCGTACGTGCGACAGGTGCCCTAGTCCACGGAGACTTGACCGCTGCCCTCGTGCTCGTGACCGACCCGGTCGACTCGCTGCGCGACCCGCTCGACGACGGCTGGGCCTCCAGCCCCATCGACCGGATGGAAGAGCTCCTGCGTACGGCAGGCGTGCCGATCGGTGTCGTCAGCGACGGCCGCTGGTGGGCGATCGTCAGCGTCCGGGAGAAGACCATGCCGGCCTCCGGCATCGTCGACGCCCAGGACTGGATCGCCCAGCCCGAGGTCCGCAACGCGTTCATCGAACTGCTGCAGCGTCGCCGCCTACTCGGCGGCAAGCCACAGGATCGGCTGACAGAGCTGTTTGGTGAGTCGGTCGCCGCGGCCGAAGAGATCACCGAAGCGCTCGGCACTCAGGTACGCCGGGCCGTTGAGCTGCTGGTGCAGGCGCTGTCGGAAGCTGCCCTGGACGTTCAGCGGAACGGCGTGCCCGACCCCCTACCCCCCATGCGAGCCGAGGTCTACGAAGCGGCCGTCACCGTGATGATGCGCGTCGTCTTCCTGCTCTTCGCCGAAGAGCGCGGCTTGCTGCCGCAGAGTCAGCTGTTCACGATGGGGTACGGCATCAGCGACGAACTCGACGCGTTGGACACCCGTGCCCGCGACGAGGGTACCGAAGCACTCGACGCCACCCACCTCACCTGGCACCGGCTGCTGGCCACCTCGCAGGCGCTCTACAATGGCGCCTCGTTCGAAGACCTTCGCCTGCCCTCCTACGGCGGCTCCCTGTTCGACCCCGACCGCTACCCCTTCCTGATCAAGCTGACCGAGCAGGGGCAGCTGGCGATCACTGTCAGCGACCGCGTGACGCTGGAGGGTCTGCGCGCGGTCCAGGTTGCCCAGCTCAAGGGGCAGCCCGCGCGCCGGATCTCCTTCCGCGACATCGACGTTGAGCAGATCGGCTACATCTACGAGGGCCTGCTCGGCTACTCGTGTGGCACCGTCGAAGAGGTCACCGTCGGCCTGATCGGCAGCCCCGGCGAAGAGCCGGAAATGCCTCTCGCGGTCCTCGAATCGCTGGCCGCCGCCAAGCAGAGTGACACGGCGCTCGCCGACGCGATCCTGGCCTGGGTCAAACAGCACCAGCCCGCCGCCAAACCCCCGACCAAGGCCGCCCTCGCCAAAGCGATCCGCTCCACCGGTGAGATCGACGACGCCGAAACCGCCGTCCGTTCGGTCACCAAGGACGAGAACCTGATGGCACGGCTCCGCCCGTTCATCGGGGTGATCCGCCGCGACCTGCGCAACCGGCCGTTCGTCGTCCAGCCCGGCGGCGTGCTCGTCATCGAGACCCCGTCACGAGCCTCGGCCGGCGCCCATTACACTCCGAAATCGCTGGCCGAAGACGTTGTCCGGTACGCGTTGGAACCGTTGGTCTTCGAGCCGGGCCCGCACCAGACCGCCAACAAGGACGACTGGGAGCCGGTCTCATCGGACCGGATCCTTGACCTTAAGATCGCCGACATCGCCTGCGGCTCAGGCGCATTTCTCGTGAGCGCCGCCCGGTATCTGGCCGCACGGCTGGTCGAAGCCTGGCAGCGGGAGGGCGTCGCGTACGGCACGCCGCACGAACTTCAGACCCACGCGATCCGCATGGTGGTCGCGTCGTGCCTGTATGGGGCGGACATCAACGCGATGGCCGTCGAGATGTGCAAGCTGTCTCTCTGGCTCGTCTCACTCGACCCGAAGCTGCCGTTCTCGTTTGTCGACGACAAGATCCTGCACGGCAACTCGCTGCTCGGACTAACCAATGAGCAGCAGCTCAAGGACATGCACATCGATCTGTCATCCGCTGGCGGACAGCTGTCGGTGCTCGGCGTTGACGTTGACGATGTGCTCGTTAAGGCGGCCCGGTTGCGGCAGCAGCTTGCCACCGAGGTCACTGACGCCGACCCGCAGCGCTCGGCGACCACCAAGCGCCGTCAGTGGCGCGACTACCAGAAGCTGGTCGCCGGTCTCACGGATATCGCCGACGGCGTGGTCGCTGCTGGTCTGCGCTGGGGAGGCAAGCCCGGTAAGCAACTCCGCGAGGCGTATGAGAACCTGCGACTTGCATTGGAACTCGCCTACCCGGCAGGGGGCGGGAACCCGGATCGCCGGATGCTGGAGGCGATCCTGGAGGCTGGGCTCACGCCGACCGTCCGGACCGACTACGAGCGATGGAGGCCACTGCACTGGATCGTCGCCGTCCCCGACGTGATGGACCGGGGCGGCTTCGACGCCATCATCGGCAACCCGCCGTTTCTGGGCGGTCAGGACCTCACTGGGATGATGGGCACCAACATCCGTGACTGGTTGGTGAATGTGCTGGCAAAGGGTGCGAAGGGCAGCGCTGATCTGGTCGCTTACTTCTTTCACCGGGCGATGTCGCTGCTCACGATCCGGGGGAATCTTGGACTCATCGCCACCAACACCATTGCCCAGGGCATGACCCGGCGGGTCGGCTTGGATCAGATGGTCCAGGCCGGGTTCAACATAACGCGGTCAATCCAGAGCCGGAAATGGCCCGTGGCAAGCGCCAACCTGGGGTACGCCGCCATCTGGGGCACCCAGCGGCAGATCCCGGACTCGTTGTTTCGAGTCGCCGACGACGTCGTGGTGCAACGGATCTCGACTCTGCTTGAACCCGTCGGCCGTGTCAAGGGCACCCCGGTGCGGCTCGGAGAGAACACCGGGGTCACCTTCAAGGGCTGCGTCGTCCGGGGAATGGGCTTCGTGTTGGATCCATCGGAGGCTTCAGCCTGGATAGAGGCCGATCCCGACAACGCCGAAGTTCTCTTCCCGTACATCCATGGCAAGGATCTTAACTCTCGTCCGGACGCGTCTGGCTCGCGCTGGGTCATCGACTTCAACGAACGCTCCGAATCGGAGGCTCGGCGGTATCAACTGCCTTACCAGCGCGTGGCCGAGCTAGTGAGACCGGAACGTATGCGCAACAAAGACAAGGCTGTTCGAGATGCCCCGTGGTGGCTTTTCTGGAGGAGAAGCCCTGCCATGCGAAAGGCGATCGCGGAGCTAGACAAGGTACTCATCATCGCCCAGACGAGTTCCACTCAAATTCCCTACCTAGTAGACAATGGTCGAATATTCGATCAAAAGCTTGTGGTATTTGCCAGTCAGGGTTACGACCTACTCGGTATAGTTAGCTCATCAATTCATAGGATCTGGGCGACCTGCTGGGGCTCTACAAGAACTGGTGATCCTGTATACACCCCGTCGGACGTATTCGAGACCTTCCCGCGGCCGAAGTCGAACGACTGGTTGGCGGGCATCGGCCGGATGCTCGACATCGAACGCCGGGAGATCATGCTCCGCCGCAATCTCGGCCTGACCAAGCTCTACAACCTCATCAATGACGAGGAAATCTCCGACGCGGCCGATCGGGATGTGGCCCGGCTGCGGGAGATCCACATTGAGCTGGATCAGACTGTGATGAACGCTTACGGGTGGGGTGATCTACCACTGAATCATGGGTTCCACACGTACCGGCAGATGACCCGGTGGACGGTCGGCCCGGTCGCGCGGGTGGAGATGCTGGACCGACTGCTGGAGGAGAACCTGCGACGGGCCGCGCTTCAGGGGGAGGCGCCGCTTCCGGCGGAGGATGACGACGAGGGGGATGACGAGTGAGTGCATCACATCCCCTCCGCGGCGATCATCGGCCGTACCGGCTGGAGCATGAGCCGGACGACCGCTCCTGGACCGTTCGCGAGAATCTGACTGACATCCTGGAGCGCGAGATCCTCGGCCCGGCGAATGGTCCCGAGGAAGTCCTCGACGGTGTCCCGGACTCGGCTTATCTGATCGGCCGGATCGCTCCGGTCAAGCTGTTGACCGGCAAGGGTGACCCGCGCGACGCGGACTCCGACGAGGGCATCACCGATGTCGGTAACGCGCTCGACGCCGTGGAGAGCCGAGGCGTACCAGTCACCGCTGTGGACGACAGCAGCGCCGGCTCCGAAGAGGACGACGTCGACGACCAGCCGCAGCAGCGCGGGTTGATGATCCCTGCGTCGATGGGGTTGCGCTGCCAGATCCCGTTCGACCTGGAGGCTTTCACGGTCACCACCTCGTGGGGCGTCTATGAGCCGATCAAGGAGAAGACCGAGGACAAGGGGAATCTCCGCCGCTACAAGCGGACCCCGATCGAGATCGTCAATACCATCAAGGTGGACGATCTCGACCCGAAACAGTCCACGACAATCGTACTCAGGGACAAAGTCGTCCTGCGGATCGACCGCTACGACGATCCCGAGCAGGGCCGCCGTCTGATTGAGATCGCGCTCTGCAACGACCGGGTGACCCCGATCAAGATCCCGGTCAACGCCTGGCTCTACCAGACCAAGATCTCGGTCCAG
The DNA here is from genome assembly GCF_030269205.1 of Herbidospora sp. NBRC 101105. NCBI lineage: Bacteria > Bacillati > Actinomycetota > Actinomycetes > Streptosporangiales > Streptosporangiaceae > Herbidospora > Herbidospora sp. NBRC 101105. The sequence goes on from NZ_BSSX01000009.1 coordinate 170,099, forward strand.
GCAGATGGAGCCGAGGTATTCCTGCCGGTGCGTGACGCGCTGGAGGACACGCGCTTAGAGCCGGATGACGAGCTACGGCGGCTCAAGCTGCAGTACCGCGACCGGCTGGAGTTCGCCATCGGACGGACCTGCTCGGTGGACTGGAAAGCCGGCAAGAAGACACGGCGGGCCAGCGAAGTCTGGACGACCTGGCTGCCGACCTGCGAAACGCCGCAGGTCACCGCAGAAGAGGTCGGTAACGCGCTGCTCGGCATGGAGGACCTGGCCGCAGCCGGCGTGGACGAGCTGCGGGTCGGGCTCGAACCGATCGTCCAGGGCTATGCTGACTGGCTCGACCGCGAGCAACAACGGGCCGAAAAGCTCCCCGCGAACCTGCGTGACGAGGGCCTGGACGCCGTCAGCGAAGCCCGCAAGGTGCAGCGGCAGCTCGCTAAAGGGCTGGAACATCTGCTCACCGACGCCGAGGCACTGCGGTGCTTTCGCTTCATGAACCAGGTCATGGCCGACCAGCGCATCCAGTCGCAGGTCGCCCAGGCGCGTGCGGGAGATCCGAAGCTGAGCCTTAAAGCCGCCCGCGACACCGTACGGAAGAAAGAGAAGTACGCGCATTGGCGTACCTTCCAGCTTGCCTTCATCCTCATGCAGTTGCCCGCGCTCACCGATTCGGCCTCTGAGCGCCGCTCCGGGGATCTGGCCAAGGCGCAACTGCTGTTCTTCCCCACCGGTGGCGGTAAGACCGAGGCGTACCTGGGCCTGGCCGCCTACACCTTCGCGATCCGACGCCGTCAGGGGCTACTCGCCACTCCGGACGGGCAGCTTGACGGCGGGTCCGGGACCGCCGTGCTCATGCGTTACACGCTGCGCCTGCTCACCGCGCAGCAGTTTCAGCGGGCCACCGCGCTGGTGTGCGCGGCTGAGCTGGCACGTGCCAAGGATCCGGCCACCTGGGGCAGCGAGCCGTTCCGTATCGGGCTATGGGTCGGAACTGATGTCAGCCCCAAGCGCTTCGACGAAGCGGCGGCACAGCTTGAGAAGGCCAGCAAGGGACATGGCTACCGGTTGACGGTGCTGCAGATCCAGCGATGCCCGTGGTGCGGCAGCAAGATCAGCGCACGGAATGTCAAGGCGCACGCCGCTGAGCGCCGGATCCACGTTTACTGCAGCGACGACCTGTCGGGCTGCCCCTTCGCCGAGGGCGGCGAGATCGGTGACGGTCTCCCGGTGCTCACCGTGGATGAGGAGATCTATCGGCTGGTTCCCGCCTTCCTCATCGCCACCGTGGACAAGTTCGCCCGGCTGGCCAGGGAGGGCGAGGCGGCCTCGCTCTTCGGATACGTATCCCGACGCTGTGACCGGCACGGCTTCGTCCACCCCGACTATCGGCACTGCGACATCCAGGACGGCAGCAAACACCCAAAGAAGGATGGGTTGCCCGCCGCGGCAGTCCGTCCCGTGCCCCGGCTCCGGCCGCCGGATCTGATCATTCAGGACGAGCTGCACCTGATCACCGGCGCTCTCGGGACCACGGTCGGCCTGTTCGAGGTGGCCATCGACGTCATGCTGAGCTGGCGAGCACCCGGTGGCCGTGCCGTACGCCCCCTGGTGGTGGCCTCGACGGCGACGGCGCGAAACGCGCCCGACCAGGTCCGTGCTTTGTATGGGCGGGATGTGACCATCTTCCCGCCACAGGTGCTCGATGCCGGCGACACGTTCTTCTCCAAAGAAGCTGAGATCTCTGACGAGAACCCGGGCCGGCGCTATCTCGGGCTGAGCACCACCGGAACTCGACTCACGACCGCGGAGATCCGGGTGGCCGAAGTCCTCATGGCCGCGGCCCAGCTTCTGCTGAACAGTTCTGGTGTGGCCGCCGACCCGTACATGACTCTGGTCGGCTACTTCAGCGCCACGCGCGAGCTCGCCGGCATGTCCCGGTATATGGGTGACGACGTGCAGACCGCGCTGGCCAAGCGGCGGCCGTGGTCACTGCTGCCCAGCCGTACCGGCACAAACTTCGGCAACCTGCACCTGGCCGAGCTGACGTCCCGGGTCGCGAGCTCGGACATCACCGCCACCCTCGACCAGATGGCCATCCCGTTCGATCCGTCCTTCGACTCAACAGCCGGGAAGAAGGCGCTGCGGGAGCTGCGCGAGGCAGGAAAGCGGGCACCCACGCGCCCCTTCGCCCCGTACGACGTGGTGCTGGCCACGTCCATGCTTCAGGTCGGTGTGGACGTAACCAGGCTCGGGCTCATGCTCGTAGTCGGGCAGCCGAAGAACACCGCCGAATACATTCAGGCGTCCTCCCGGGTCGGCCGTGATCCCGCCCGTCCCGGCCTGGTGGTCACCCTGGGCAACTGGGCCCGGCCGCGGGACCTGGCGCATTACGAGCAGTTCCGCCACTACCACGAGACCTTCTACGCGCAGGTTGAGGCGTTGTCGGTGACGCCGTTCTCGGTCACCTCGATGGAACGCGGTCTCGATGGCGCCCTGGTGAGCGCCGCCCGCGTTCTGCAAGGGCCCAGTCCTTCGGGACTGTCACCTGAAGACGGCGCGGGACGGATCGAGAATCAGCGGGACTTCGTGCTTGGCCTGATCGACGATCTGGTCGGCCGTGTCCAGCTCGCCGGCGGTGAGGAGAGCGCCGAGCTGGCCAGGCAACGGCTCGTAAACCGGATCGACCAGTGGGTGAATCGCCGGAAGTATCTTGCCGACCTGCGGAAGGTGCTGGTGTATGAGCGAGTCTTCGACGATGCCCAGTATGGCCCGCTGATGATCAGCGCCGAGAACGCGCGGTCAATGGCCGATAGCCGGGACGCGGCACCGTTCGTGGTCGCCAACTCCATGCGCGAGGTGCAGCCGGAGATCAACTTGCTAGTCAGCCCGATCAAAGACAACTTGATCTACATTCCGCCGATGGATGCGCCGCAGTGGCAGGTGCCGGGGGGCTCTGATGACTGACACTCGCTTCATCTATGACGCCTCGTCCCCGGTCGATCCCCTCGGTGACGCCGCCCGGGAGGCTGAGCAGGGGCGCAAGCACAACCGTGCCAAGGTCGGATCCGGGCGGCCCTCCTCCCTGCTTTACACCTACGGCCCTGGCGCCATCATGGACCTGCCCCAGTTCACGATCATGCCGACCGGACTGGACGACTGGGACCGGATCTGGCGCCGACGGGACGGGATTCCACAGATCCGCGCGCCTCGGCTCCGTGAGGTCGTGCGGATGCTGCTGCGCTCTCCGGATGTGGAGCTGCGGCCGTTTCCGTGGCAGGCCAAGAAGCTGAGCATGTCGAACGAGGGCAGCGATCTCGGGGTGCCGGCCCGGGTTTTCCCACAATGGCTGCGCTGCACCGGCTGCGACATGCTGGGGTCGCTGTCGCAGTTCGACTACACCAACACCCATCCGTTCCGGACGGATCTCGCCTGTTTCGAGCACGCGAAGTGCACCGGGCGCAAGGGGGACAAGAACCGCAAACCTGCCCGGCGTCCTGCAGTGCCGGCTCGTTATCTGCTGGCCTGTGTGAACGGACATTTGGACGAGTTCCCCTATGACCAGTGGGTACATCGGGGCAGAAGCTGCTCGGATGCGGAGTTCCCGGCCCTGAAAATGATCGATCGGACGGCCGGTCGCGGCGCCACGGCGACGATCATGTGCGGGTCGTGCGGGTTGAGTCGTCCCATGAACGAGGCCCAGGGCGAGAAGGCCAGCGACAATCTGCCCAAATGCCGAGGTCGTCACCCGCATCTGGACGCTTTCCAACCGGGCGGGTGTGGTCGTGACACCCGGCTGATCCTGGTCGGCGCCTCAAACCTCTGGTTTCCCGCCACACAGTCGATCATCGTGATGCCCGAGTCGCAGGAGGAACGGGCAAGTGATTTGGCCAGCCGGATTCGGATCGCGTTGGGCGACAAGCTGGCGAAATATCGCCACAACCTGGAGATTCTCAGAGATGTCCTCGACGGCAAGGTAGATGTCTCCGGGCTCTCCGACGCAGCCCTGACTCAGGCCGTCGAGATGGCAGCGCAGCCGCCAGCCTCGGTCGAAGAGCAGGAGGAGCGCATCCGTACTTGGGATCCGGTGGACCTGCTCGTGCCCGAATGGCGCTACCTGCAAAAGGACCCCCTTGGCGCGCGGCACGAGGACGAGATGAGCGGTCTCACGCTGTCCAGACGCGAGCTTGATCCTGACCTACGGTCCGAGATCACGCGCGTGCTCGCGGCTGAGCGGCTCAGAAAGGTGAACGCCATCGTTGGCTTCACCCGGATTGATGCGATGGATAGGGTGGGTGATCTACCGCGTCGCCTCGTCCCGGTGACTCGCGCTGCTCGTCCGGAGTGGACGGTAGCGACCGAGGATCGCGGAGAAGGGATCTTCCTGCAACTGGACGAATCGGCAACGGCGGCCTGGGAGGGGCGGGTCTACGACACCGCCTTGTGGAGGGCCCATCGCGACGCCCATCAGAGGAACTTCCGCCGCAGGTTCTCGGAGACCGCCGAGATGGTGGACCCGGACACCCGGCTGAAGCCTCCACGGTACTGGTTGATCCACACCTTGGCACACGTGCTCATACGTGAACTAGCGCTCACATGTGGCTACTCGGCGGCGAGTCTCAGCGAGCGGCTGTACGCGTGGCCCGAGGCCGAGGGACGAGCCGCGGCGGCCGGTCTGCTGATCTGCACAACGGCATCCGACAGCGACGGCACCCTAGGCGGGCTGGTGCAACTCAGCGAACCGGCACGGCTCGCACGGGTGGTGGGCAATGCGCTCCACCGGGCGACACGATGCTCGTCCGACCCAATCTGTGCCATGCGCACCCCGCAGGACCCGGAAGACTTCCTGCACGGAGCAGCCTGCCACTGCTGCGCCATGGCATCGGAAACTTCGTGCGAGCGAGCCAACCGGTTCCTGGACAGACGCTTCCTCGTCGACCTTCCGGGAAGCGAGCTCGGCTTCTTCGGCCATGTGGCCTGACGGCGGCGCGGCGCGGGAACTGGGAGAGCAGCTCACCTCCACCGAGGCCAAAGGGATAGCGGACCGGCTGAGTGACGGCGACACCTTAACCACCGCGCTCCGCATTGTCCCCACGGCTCGGCGTGCCGAGATCAGGGCACTCCTTGCGCAGTTGGGAAAGGACGCGGTGGTTGCCGTTTTGCGGGCTGTGGAGGGTGCGCGGTCGATCACCACGACGCTGAGCCCCATCTGGACGATGCCGGGTCATCTGGCTCAGTCCGGGCCGCTTACGAGCTCGGCAGTCGATCTAATTGAAGGCGCACGGCAGTCCATCACCTGCTCGACGTTCAACTTCCAGCGCACTTCCAAACTGTGGGAAGCGCTCAGACGGGCAGCGCAACGCCCGGAAATCGCACTACGAGTTTATCTCGATACACGCGCCGCCGACTCCAGCACCGGCCGCAGTCCCTCCATAACGCAATTGGCCGCTCACCTTGCCCCAGGGATCGTGCTACGGACCAAGGAATTTGACGGCGCCTACGTGCGTAATCACGCCAAGTTCCTAATCGCGGACCACCGATTCTTACTGACTACGAGCGCGAACTTCTCCTGGAGTGCCGAACACGGCAACATTGAATTCGGCGTGCTAATCGACAATCGAAGTCTTGCGGAGACGGTCGAGCGTGAACTGCTCCGGGCTGAGGAGTACCTGTTCGAACGAGCGCAGTTTCCCTCATCTCGCCGGTCAAGCGGCGGAAGAAATTCGTGACGTCTGGACACCACATCGCGTGGTGTCCACTCGGACGGGAGCGGTGATCTGTTGACCGCTGCCCCGATCTTGTAGCCTTTCCGCACTCTCAGGCCTTCCAAGGCGGGTGTCGATGACGGACAAGCGTAAGGTCCAGACCGCAGTGCTCAGCTCGCCCGAATCGCACGAGCCGATCCTGATGCCGGTCGAGCGGGTTGACGCGATCCTCCTGCGGTCGAAATACAGCGCGAAACGATTCTTCTGCGGCGTGTGGCTCGGCGGTTGCGGGCGAGAGCTCTACACCCGTATCGGGTCCTCGCGGGTGCCCCATTTCGCCCATCACCCCGAAGGTTCCGACCTGCCCGTCACCTGCAAGCGCACCAGCAACGACGAGGCGAGCGCGGATCACCTCTACATTCGGCGCGCGCTCGTGGAATGGCTGAAGAGGCACGGCCATCGAGTCAAAGCGGTGATGCTGGAGGGGACAGTGCCCCGCCAGGGAGGGACCTGCACCGGCATGACGATCACGACCACCGCGGGTCTGCTGATCGCCGTTGCCCTCCGCGACGATCTACGCAGGGATCCGCAGCGCTATTGGCCTCGACGCGACGATGAGCATCGACGGGGACGTAAGAGGGTCGAGTGGCTGTTCGGCCCACACGTCACCCTCGCCAAGCAGATGATCAAGCGGACGGGCCACGCCTTCACGGTGGACTGCCGGAACGATGGGCTTCATCGAACCGTTCAGATAGGGCTCAAAGTGGGCGGCAAGATTCCGCTGTACGCCGATCTCGCCGACTGCAAGCTCGACGAAAAGGGGCACCTGTGGACCCCTCCGCTGGCCGAGTTGCTCCGCCAGAAAAACTCGCAGGACGCCGACGCGGTCGTGACGACGCCGCCTCCGGCGATCGAGCGTCAAACGGAGATGGCGGTCACCGGCTTCCCGCTGAGCGTGAGTCTCCTGACCGTGGCGCCCATAGTCGCGGAGGGCCGGGTCATCGAGGCCGAGATCTCCTGCCCGGTCGCCGCCCTTCCGGCCGAAGTCGTTCGGGTGAGGCTCCCCCAGGCGGCGATTGGACTGAGCGTCGGACGGCCTTACCAGGTCGTGGGCCCGGCGCTGGTCGTCGCGGAGAGCCACTCCGGCGGGCGCGACCTCAGATGGACGATCCACGCTCAAGATCTGTCACCCCTGTTCCACGACGAACCTGAGGTGAAGGCCGTCGAAAAGCAGAAACCCCAGCCGTCGGCCTGGGATAGGGCAACGGTCATGATCACGGAACTGAGGCGGGCGCGGCTCGCCCTCGACCGTGCGGCATCGGCGAGAGTCCGGGCGGCGTTGCAGGAACTCATCCCCGAGCTCACTCCACGGCAGCAGATACAGGCCAAGAAGCAGATGAGCATGTACGGGGGAGCTTACGGGCCGCAGGTGACTCCGAAGCCGGCGAAGAAACCCCCGACTGATGTCAGCAGGACCGGCTCATCGAAGAAGGGAAAGAAGACCCTACAGGAGGTGCACAGAAATCAGGCGTCCATCCTGTTCGAGATGATTAAGCGTGCTGATGCCCAAGGCAAGCACCGGGATGCCAAGGAACTGCGCGAAGCCCTGAGTCGCTTCCTGGCAGGACTGCCGGAGGGCGAATATCGAGAACAACTCGACCAGCTCGCGCGGTACAGAGGGCAATTGCCCGGTGGTGGCCGGAGAAGAGGTGGTGGTAATCAACCACTTGGACCGGTACCGCAAATTCGCTGGTCAGACCGGAAAGGCGGCTGATATCACCGCTGACCACGGCTGTGATTCAATTCCTGCCGTCCGAATTCCATTTCGACGGAAACATCGTCTTGTCGGTCCTTCCGATAGTCTTCGCGAAAAAGACGATAAAGGGATGGCGATGGACTCTCGCAAATTTGGGAACAAGAGATGGAACGACACGGGAGGAGAACTTTTAGGATCGCGGGCTGAAGCTCCGTGAGGCCAAGGAAACTCGGGTGGTTCACATCTCTCCCGTCCTGGGCGCACTGCTTCGTGAGCACATCGAGGAGTTCGGCGCTGCGGAGGACGGCCGACTGTTCCGCCTTCGAACGGGCACCGCTTCACCTCGTCGGCGATCTCGCAGACCGGCAGGAGTCCGGTGCATCACCCTCATGCCCGAGCAGTACGAATCACGCCTCGCCGCCCGTCCATACAACCAACGCCACGCGGCGGTATCGTTGTGGCTTAATGCGGGTGTCCCGGCCCCAGGGGTCGCCCTGTGTGCCGGGCGCAGCGCCGACGTTCTCCTGAAGGTCTACGCCCGATGCGCCGACGGTCAGCAGTCCCGCGTCAACAGCCAGATCGACAGCGTTCTCGACGACTGATCGACAGCCCGGCAAGACAAGCCCCGGCTCATGCTTGGGCCTCCTCGTTTTCGGCACCTGACCTGCGGAAGAGCCGGGATCTCATTCCGGGCATATTCCGGGACCACCGAAAAACGGCTGCCTACGGCGGCATCTGGCGGCACCAATCGCGTGGAATCCGCTCACGGCAAACGATCTATGCGGACACGTTTTGGCAGGTCAGAGCAAAATGATCTTGTGCCCCCGGTAGGAATCGAACCTACGACACCAGGTTTAGGAAACCTGTGCTCTATCCCCTGAGCTACGGGAGCCGACCCCCCAAGCCTAGCGAAACCACAGCCCCCCGCGCGCCACCCACCACACCCCAAAGTCCCCCCACCCAAAGGCAAAGCCAAGACAACCAAGCCACACCCCGCCGGAAAGGGTGATGGGCTCGCCACCGTGAACCGAGGACGCCGCCCCGGCAGCCGCGCACTCCGCCCCGTAGTCCTGCTGGCCGCCCTACTAGCCCCCGCCGTACTCGCCCTAGGGTTACTCGTCGCCGAACTGACGGAATTCGGCGTCCCCCCGTACCTGCGAGCCAGGCCGGCGCAGCCCCCGGTCTTCATGGCCCCGACCCCGCTGCCCCGCCCGGCCACCCCGGACCGCCTGTACGAAGGCCCCCTCCCCGCCCCGGAAAAGCGGCATCGCCCCAGAAAACCACCTCCCATCCAGGCCGCGGCGGCACCAGCTCCCGCCACGCCACACCAAGAGCCCAACACCCCTCCGAGAACAAAGGCCACCCCCCCAAGACCCGCCCCGAGACAAGCCCCCAGGCAACCCTGCCCCGACGAATGGACCGACACGTGGCTCTGGGAGATGTGCCAGGAGGAGGCCCGCAAGCCAGCCTGAAAACCCATGCGAACGGTCCACAAGGCGCACATGGCACAAGACACGTGAATCGGTATGTAACGGCTCCTACGACTCGGCCACGACCACACATCCTGCTGTAGTAACGTGCGTCCCTGACCGAGGTCACAAATTCGCAAACGGAGGAGTCGAGCGTGCGATCAGCGGGACTGGTCGCGGCCCTCATGCTGGCGCTCTCTATGGTCGCGCCGGCGCAGGCCGCCCCGGCACAGGCCGCGCAGACGCAGACCGCTCCGAAGAAAGATCCTGCCACGCTGACCGAGCTCCGACGCGATGCCGAAGAGGCGGCCAAGGGCATCGAGGCCGCCACCAAGGCGCTCGTGGCGCGGCAGAAGGAGTTCGACACCTCCAACAAGCAGCTTGAGGCCAAGCTGACGCAGCTGCGCGTGGCCGACCAGCAGCTCGCGCGGATCCGGCAGCCGTTGTCCGACCTGATCGAGCTGATGTACCAGAATCCGGCCAGCCGGAACATCGGGTCCCTGCTGACCAGCCGGAACGGTGAGGCGTCGTTGCGGGCGATGAGCGACGCCAACCAGCTCATCGCCGGGCGCAACATCGTGGTCGTCGACGCCACCCGCCTGTTCCAGGAGCGGGAGCAGCTGGCCGCGGAGGCGCAGGAGCTGCGGGCCACGAAGCTCCTCCAGGAGGCCCAGCTCACGTTCGAGATCGACACGCTGCGCAAGCAGTCGCAGAAGACGGTCAAATCCCTCACCAGCGCCCTCGCCAAGCTCGGCGTGAAGCGTGGCGGGGGCGCGTGCGACCCGACGCGGGTCGTGCTCGCGGAGGAGTACGCGAACGGCCTGCTGCCCAGCAACGTGCTCTGCCCGCTGCCCTTCAAGGGTGAGGAACTCCGCGCCGACGCCGCGATCGCCTTCGCCGACCTCAACCTGGCGTACAAGCGACGTTTCGGACAGCCCCTCTGCGTCATCGACAGCTACCGCAGCCTTCGCGACCAGCAGATCGTCTACTACCAGCGGCCCGGCCTGGCGGCCATCCCCGGCCGCAGCAACCACGGCCTCGGCCTGGCGGTCGACTTCTGCGGGCCGATCCGCGTGTACAAATCCACCGAATTCGTCTGGCTCGAACAGAACGGCAAGAAATTCGGCTGGATCCACCCCGACTGGGCCTACGTGAGCCCCTTCGAACCCTGGCACTGGGAGTACGACCCCAAGATCGGCTCCCTCCTCTAAAAACCTTTCTGCTCCGTTACGGCTCCGCCCACCCCACCCCGACCGCCGCCGAGGGCTCGCGCCGCACCCGGCGCCAACCGGCCGCGCCCGCACAGCGCCGCGACGCCGCCGCGTCTAACGAGGATGAATGGCGATCGACAACCGCGCCCCCACCTGCGCCCGAGCGAGCGACGCGGCCTGACCGGTCGTCGTGGCCAGCACGAGCAACCCGCCCTCCTCCGACTGCGCCTTCGTCAACACGGTCACCCGTTCGGCCGCGGTCTCCGCATGCGTCTCATAGGCGGCCAGGACATCGATCACATCCCCGGCCGTCACCAGCCCGGCCGCATCCGCGTCCTCGACCCGCACCGGCGTGGCCACCACCCCCCGCACGTCCGAGGCCAGCAACCCACTCCCGAGCAACCGGGCATCGGTGAGCACCTCCCCCCGCCGGGCGGGCGCCGTCAGCACCCTCCCGACCACAGGGGAACCGGCGGCGAGATACCCGTCAGGCAGCACCGAAGAGGGCACCCGGACCGTCGACAGATCCCCCGCCGCGAGGCGCCCACCGGAAAGATCACGAGCCGCGACGAGAACGGCCACACCCGACGGAGCCCGTACAGAAACCAGAACCCCGGCCACCGCCACCCCCAGCAGAACGGCCGAGATCAACCGCCGACGCCGAGCAAGCACCCGAGCCCACCGCGCCGGCACCGCGACACGCATGACAAAACTCCAAGGACAGAAGGAGGAGCAACACTCGACACCTCAAGCAAGCTCCACAGAACGAACCGCTTCCCCGCGGCGCAACGAACACCGCGGGCAGATACCGCGGGCCCGAGCCAGGGAGCCAAGATCGGCAGCTCTCGATTCACCAAGTCATTCGGCACATGAACAGCCAAGCTCAGTGGCGGAGGCCGGCGCCCCCGACGGGAATCCCGCATGCCGGCCCTCCATACACAACACCGCCTAAAAAACGATCAAGGCAGTTCGAACGGCAGCTTGATCCCGTCCAGCGCGTTCCCGCAGGCGCAGGTCCGCTCCTCCGGCAGCGCCTTCACCACCTGCTCCACCAGCGACCGCATCCGTTCCACGTTGGCCGCGAAGAAGGCCATCACCTCTTCATGGGTGACACCTTCACCCGTCTCGACCCCCGCGTCGTGATCGGTCACCAGGGACATCGACGTGTAGCAGAGGGCCAGCTCCCGGGCCAGCACCGACTCAGGGAACCCGGTCATCCCGACGATCGAGCACCCCATGCTCGCGAACCACTTCGACTCGGCCCGGGTCGAGAACCGGGGGCCTTCGATCACCACGAGGGTGCCGCCGTCGGACACGTCCCACCCGGACGCGCTCGCCACGGACACGGCGGCGGCCCGCCCGTCGGGGCAGTAGGGGTCGGCGAAGGACACGTGGACGGCGCCGCCCGCGTCGTAGAAGGTCTGGATGCGACCGGAGGTGCGGTCGATGAGCTGGTCGGGGACGACCAGGGCGCCGGGGCCGAGTTCGGCGCGGAGGGAGCCGACGGCGCTGGGGGCGAGGACCTGGCGCACGCCGAGGGAGCGCAGCGCCCACAGGTTGGCGCGGTAGGGGATGCGGTGGGGCGGGAAGCCGTGGTCCCGCCCGTGGCGGGGGATGAAGGCGACGGCGCGGCCGCCGATGCGCCCGACCGTCACCTTGTCGCTGGGGGGCCCGTAGGGGGTCGCGACATCGATCTCCTCGGCGTCGTCGAGCAGGGAGTAGAACCCTGAGCCGCCGATGACACCGATGTCCACACGATTGACCATGGCGCCGACACTAGCGCCCTGGGCCCCACCCGGTGAGGCCCTATGCGCCTTCCTGTGGACAACCCGCTTCGTCGCAGGTCAGGCCGCTGGAGTGCTCGCGGGGGCGGGGCTCGCGGGAGCGCTCGGGGTGCTCGTCTCGGCCGGCTTGCTCTCGGTGGCCGGCTTGGACGGCGACGTCGAGGTCGTGGACGACGACGTCGACGAACGGTTGTCGGTCCGGTAGAAGCCGGAGCCCTTGAACACGATGCCCACCGCGTTGAAGACCTTGCGGAGGCGGCCCTGGCAGGCGGGGCACTCGGTCAGGGCGTCGTCGGTGAACTTCTGGACGACTTCGAGCTGCTCACCACAATTGGTGCAGGCGTACTGGTAGGTGGGCACGCGGTCCTCCTCAGTGACTTGGCACTCGACCCAAGCGACTGCTAAATGATAAGGCACTGGCAAGCTGCAACGTTGCCGTGGGGGAGTTTAGTCCCCTGTCTCCCCATACCAACCTGCGAGTTTGCCTCTGCGAGAGACCGCGCGCAGGCGCTTTTCGACGGTGCGGCGCTGGGCCGCCGTCGTCACGACGAGCAGTTGGTCGTCGCGGCGCAGGCGGGTGCTGCCGTCGGGGACGAACGAGTGGCCGTCTCTGACGACCATGGTGACCGCGGCGTCCGAGGGCAGGCGGAGCTCGAAGACCTCGACTCCGTGCAGCTTCGACTCCGGCGGGATGCGCACCTGGAGCAGGTCGGCGTTCAGCTCCTCCAGCGGGGCGGCCTCCACGTCGAGGTCGCGGGCCTCGCCCTCGTTCGACAGGCGCAGCACCCGGGCCAGGAACGGCAGGGTCGGGCCCTGGATCAGGGTGAAGACCACCACGATCACGAAGACCTCGTTGAACAGCGCCTTGGCCCCCGGGACCCCGGACGCCCACGGGATGGTGGCCAGGACGATGGGGACCGCGCCGCGCAGCCCGGCCCACGACAGGAAGACCTGTTCTCGCCAGCTCACCCGGTCGATGCGGGTCACCCGTACCGCCAGAGACGACAGGATCACGGAGATCGGCCGGGCCAGGAGCACCAAGGCCAGGCCCGCGACCAGGCCCGGAATGATCTGACTCGGCAGCTCGCTGGGGCTGACCAGCATGCCCAGCATGACGAACAGGCCGATCTGGGCCAGCCAGGCCGCCCCTTCGGCGAAGCCTCTCGTCGCGGCCCGGTGGGGGAGCCGGCTGTTGCCGATGATCAGCGCGGCGAGATAGACCGACAGGAAGCCGGAGGCGTGCAGCAGGACCGCGCCGCTGTAGGCGATGAACGACACCGCCAGAACCGCGATCGGATAGAGGCCCGAGGCGGGCAGCGCGACCCGGCGCAGCGCGTAGGCGGCGATGGGGCCGACTGCGCAGCCGACCGCCGCGCCGGCGGCCAGTTCCCACAAGGCGGTGCCCAGAACGTTCCACGCCGACGGCATGGGCGCGCTGACCTGGCTCAGCATGACGACGACGATCACCGTGGGGGCGTCGTTGAAGCCCGACTCGGCCTCCAGGGTGCCGGCCAGGCGGGGCGGCAGCGGGAGCCGGCGCAGCACGCTGAAGACCGCCGCGGCGTCGGTCGAGGCGAGGATCGCGCCCAGCAGCATCGCCGTACGCCAGTCCATGCCCAGGAAGCCGGACACGGCCAGCGCCAGCACGATGATGCTGACCGCGACACCGAAGGTCGCCAGCACCGAAGCGGTCGGCACGGTCGTGCGCACGTGTTCCCAGTTGGTGGTCAGGCCGCCTTCGGCCAGAATGATCGCCAGCGCGATCAGGCCGATCTGCTTGGCCAGTTCGGCGTCCTCGAAGTGGATGCCGAGGCCCGACTCGCCGAGGGCGACGCCCAGGGCGAGGTAGAGGAGCAGCGAGGGCAGACCGGTGCGGTGGGCGACCCTGACCGAGATCACGGCCGCCAGGACGATCACGGCGGACAGGAGGAGCCATCCGTCGATGTCCAGGCGCACCAGGTCCCCTTTCGTGATTTATGTAGATTCTTTCACAGGAATAACACGGATCCCGGACGGCAACGCCGCGTACCTGACCCGCTGGTCATGCGGTTCGGCGGGCACACCGGGACGCAGTTCCCCCTCGTTGAGGAGGGCGACGGTCGGCACGTTGGGGCCCACTCTCGCCAGGGCGCGGTCGTAGGAGCCGCCGCCTCGCCCGAGGCGTACACCCGAATGGGGATCGACGGCGAGGGCTGGCACGATGACCAGCGCGGCGGTCCGGATCGTGTCCACGCCACGCCTGGTGTCGACGGGTTCCATGATCCCGTGGCGGCCCGGCGCGAGGGTGTCGGGACCGTCGTAGACCGCCCAGTCGAGGTCGTCGTCGTCGCGCAGCACCGGGAGGATCACGGTCGCGCCGTGTTTCCACAATGCGAACACCAGGCCCTCGGTGGCGGGTTCCGTTCCGGTCGACCAATAACAGGCGACGAGGCCGGCCATCTGGACCCATGGCTGGTCAAGCAGGTTCTCCCTGATCCGGCGAGCGCTCTCACGGCGATCGTCGACGTCCATGATGGAACGTTCACGCAGAATTTCACGCCTCAGCTCGAACTTGTCCAAAGAGGCCTCCACTAGCCTTCATCCATGGGTGCTGACTTCGACTCCGTAACCAAAGCCGTTGTCCCCGCCGCCGGTCTCGGGACGCGATTCCTGCCCGCGACCAAGGCCACTCCGAAGGAGATGCTGCCGATCGTCGACAAACCGGCGATCCAGTATGTCGTCGAGGAGGCAGTCTCCGCGGGGCTGCTCGACGTCCTGATGGTCACCGGGCGCAACAAACGATCGATTGAAGACCACTTCGACGTGGCCGCGGAGCTGGAGGGCGCCCTCCGGGCGAAGGGCGACGAGAAGCGCCTGTCCCAGATTCAGGAACCCGTCGACCTCGCGACCATGCACTACGTCCGCCAGGGCGAGCCGAGGGGTCTCGGCCACGCCGTGCTCTGCGCCAAGCAGCACGTCGGGAACGAGCCGTTCGCCTGCCTCCTCGGCGACGACATCATCGACCCCAACGACCCGCTGCTCAAGCGCATGATCGAGGTCCGCCAGCAGCGCGGCGGCAGCGTCATCGCGCTGATGGAGGTGCCCGAGGAGCAGGTCTCCCAGTACGGCTGCGCCGCCATCGAGGCGACCGACGAGGACGACGTCGTGCGGATCACCGACCTGGTGGAGAAGCCCCCGAAAGAGGAGGCGCCGTCCAACTGGGCCATCATCGGGCGATACGTGATCGACCCGGCCGTCTTCGAGGTGCTGGAGAAGACCCCGCCCGGCCGCGGCGGCGAGATCCAGCTCACCGACGCGCTGCGCACGCTCGCGTCGAGCACCCCCGAGGAGGGCGGCCCCGTCTACGGCGTGCTGTTCCGCGGCCGCCGGTTCGACACCGGTGACAAGCTGCAGTACCTGCAGACCGTGGTCGAGTTCGCGGCGCGGCGGCAGGACCTCGCCCCCGAGTTCCTGCCCTGGCTGCGAGAATTCCTGAATGAGGCACAGCCCTAGCGATCTCAAACCGGTCGATCGGCACCTCGCCGACATCCTGGCGACCGTCCGCCCTCTGGCGCCCCTCGAACTCGATCTCGAGCGGGCGCTGGGGGCGGTGCTCGCCGAAGACGTGACCGCGCCGGTCGACCTGCCGCCCTTCGACAACTCGGCGATGGACGGCTACGCGGTCGTCGCCGCCGACCTCGCCCAGGTCCCGGCGACGCTTCCGGTGACCGAGGACGTCGCGGCGGGAGATCCGTCCGTCCACGCGATCGGGCCGGGCCTGACCGCCCGCATCATGACCGGGGCGCCGCTTCCCGCCGGCGCGGACACGGTCGTGCCGGTCGAGTACACCGACGGCGGCACCGCCCACGTGGTTGTCCACAGGCAGGTCGAACGCGGCAACGCGATCCGCCGGGCGGGTGAGGATGTGCGGGTGGGAGATGTGGTCCTGGCCGAGGGCACGCGTATCGGAGCGGCCCAGATCGGCATCCTGGCGGGGGTCGGGCGGCGGCGGGTGCTGGTCCGGCCGGTGCCCCGGGTGGCCGTGTTGTCGACGGGCGCCGAGCTCGCCGAGCCCGGAACCCCGCTCGGGTACGGCCAGATCTGGGAGTCCAACAGCTTCATGCTGGCCGCCGCGGTCCGCGAGGCCGGCGGCGAGGCCTTCCGGGTGGGCTCGGTGACCGACGACCCGCGCGTCTTCATGGAGACCCTCGACGCGCAGTTGGTCCGGGCCGACGCGGTGATCACCAGCGGCGGCGTCTCGATGGGCGCCTACGAGCCGGTGAAAGAGGGCCTGAGCCCACTCGGCACGGTCACGTTCGAGAAGGTCGCCATGCAGCCCGGCATGCCCCAGGGCTTCGGCGTGGTCGGCGACGACCAGATCCCGATCTTCACCCTGCCCGGCAACCCGGTCTCGTCCTACGTCTCCTTCGTGCTCTTCGTGCGTCCCGCCCTGCGCCGCATGCAGGGCCTGCCCGCCTCGCTGCCCTCGACGGTCCAGGCCGTCTGCGACGCGCGGCTGCGCTCCCCGAAGGGCCGCCGTTCCTACCTGCGCGCGGTGCTGAGCGGTGACAAGGTCACCCCCGCCCGCGGCCAGGGCTCCCACCAGCTCGCCGCGCTTGCCGCGGCCGACGCGCTGATCGTCGTACCGGAAGACGTGACCGAGGTCCCGGAAGGGACGACTGTTGAGGTGATCCCGCTGTGAATCTCACCCATCTCGACGAATCGGGCCAGGCCCGCATGGTCGACGTGTCAGAAAAGCCCATCTCCGTCCGTACGTCCACCGCCTCCGGTCGTGTCCTGCTCTCCGAGGAGGCCGTGGCGATCCTGAGGTCGGGAGACACCCCGAAGGGCGACGCGCTCGGCGTGGCCCGCATCGCCGGGATCATGGGCGCCAAGAAGACCCCCGACCTGATCCCGCTCTGCCACCCCATCGCCCTCCACGGCGTGAAGGTCTCCCTGGAGATCGTCGACGAGGGCGTGGAGATCACCGCCCGGGTGAAGACCGCCGACAAGACGGGCGTGGAGATGGAGGCCCTCACCGCCGTCACCGTGGCCGCCCTCGGCCTGATCGACATGATCAAGGCCGTCGACCCCGCCGCGGTCATCACCGACGTGCGGGTTGAGGAGAAGACCGGCGGCAAGACCGGCGACTGGCGGCGCTCATGATCCGCGCCCTGGTCATCACCGCGTCCAACCGCGCCGCCGAGGGGGTGTACGACGACCGCTCCGGCCGTATCCTCCACGCCCTCCTGGAGGAGCACGGCTGCACGGTCGACGGCCCGGTGGTGGTCCGCGACGGTGAACCGGTGTATGAAGCGTTGGTGAAGGGCCTCGAGTCGGCATACCAGGTCATCGTCACCACCGGCGGCACCGGCCTCACCCCCACCGACCTGACCCCCGAGATGACCCGGCGGGTCCTCGACCGCGAGATCCCGGGCATCGCCGAGGCGATCAGGCAGGTCAACCGGGAGAAAGTGCCCACATCGGTGCTCTCGCGCGGCCTGGCCGGGCAGGCGGGCGGCACCCTCGTCGTCAACCTGCCCGGATCGACCGGCGGAGTCCGCGACGGGATGGCGGTCCTGGGCCCCATCCTCGGCCACGTGGTCGACCAGATCCGCGGCGGTGACCATCGCGTCTGATGGCGCGATTCGGTGAACAAGAGGGATGATTGACAAGTGGATCGACTTCGCGGCTGGCCCGCGACCCTGGCGGAAGGCCCCGTAGGTCTCCGGCCGCTGCGGCTCCGCGACGTGCGCGTCTGGCGGGAGACCCGCCTGCGCAACGCCGACTGGCTGCGCCCCTGGGAACCCAGCAACCCCGAGACGCCCCTGTTCCGCACCGGCCTCAGCCCCTACGTCTCCATGGTCGGCACCCTCCGCCGCGAGGCCAGGCAGGGCCTGGCCCTGCCGTGGGTCGTGACGTACAACGGCGCCTTCGCCGGCCAGCTCACCGTCGGCGCGATCGTCTGGGGCTCGGCCCGCTCGGCCCAGGTCGGCTACTGGGTCGACGGCGCCCTGGCCGGCAAGGGCATCATCCCCACGGCCCTGGCCATGGCCGTCGACCACTGCTTCTTCACCACCGGCCTCCACCGCCTGGAGGCCAACATCCGCCCCGAGAACCACGCCAGCCGCAGAGTCGTCGAAAAGCTGGGCTTCCGCGAGGAGGGCGTGCGCCGAAGGCAACTCCACATCGACGGAGCGTGGCGAGACCACATCTGCTATGCCCTGACGGTGGAAGACGTGCCCAGAGGCCTGCTCGTCCAGTGGCGCCGGGCCCGAGACTCATCGGCAGCACGTCACGGCGAGTCCCCGTAGGCGACAACAGCTTCGACGATCTCGCGACACACCGGACCGAATGCTCGTCAATCAGTGACACGCCGCCTTACGGTGCGTGACGTGAGCATGCAGGCGGGCCGAGTCCGGGAGGAGAGCAGCCGATGAGCAGCGTCCTCCTTTATCTCGCCATCGTCGCAATGTGGCTCGGCGTCCTCGTCCCGATGTGGCTACGCCGCGACCGCTATGTCCTAATGGATGAAGACAAGGACAACACCGAGGGCGACACCTTGATCGAAACCCCCGATCAAGCCACCCCCTCGCCCGCGACGTCGGAAGAGGAGGCATCGGTGCCCGAACCCGCCGCCGCCTCCGACCCCCAGTTCGCGACCAACCGCCGCCGGGCCCGCATCCGGGTCCGCCGGCGCCGCACCCTGCTGTGGTGCGTGGCCATGGTCCTGGTCTCCTCGATCGCGGCCTTCCTCGGCGTGGTGCCGTGGTGGGGCGTGGCACCGGCCGCACTCCTGCTCGGCCTGTACGTGACGCTGCTGCGGGTAGCCTCCAAGCTGGAGCACGAACAGCAGGACCTGGCGGCCCGGGTACGGGCCGACCGGCTCCGGCGAGCCCGGGCCGAAGCACGACGGGCGGCCGCGGCGGCGATCGAGGCCGAGATCATCGAGCTGGAGAAGAAGCGCGGTGGCGTGTTCGACCAGTACGCGGATCACCGGCGAGCGGTGGGGGACTAGCGCGCGGATGGCGCGAAGGGGTGCTGGAGTTTGGTAGCCTAGATCTCGTTCACGGGGCTATAGCGCAGTCCGGTAGCGCACTTCGTTCGCATCGAAGGGGTCTGGGGTTCAAATCCCCATAGCTCCACCACGTGATAGCAGGTCAGAAGGGGTTTCGGAGATAATCCGAGGCCCCTTTTTCGATCTTTGAGGCCGTGGGGAGCCAAACGGGGAGCCACCTCACGCAGACTTACGCTTGCTCTTCCTGGTTGTGCCGAACACCCTGTTCATCGTGCCCGCACCCGTCGCGATGACGGGCTTCAACTGGTGGCGGTAGACCTGTTCCGTGACGCGGGTGCCGGCGTGCCCGACGAGATCGGCGATCGTCTCTAAGGGCACGTCGTTGTCACTCATGATCGAGACGAACGAGTGACGGAGTTCCCGGGGGACCCAGTCACCTTCGAGGTTCGCCCGCTTGATGATGGCGCGGAATGAGCGGCGGACGTTGTGAGCGTCGAGCGCTGTTCCGACGCCCGTGGAGAAGACGAGACCGTGATCCGTCCACAGTTCGCCGGCTTCGAGCTGTTGAGCGGCCTGTGCGGCTCTGTGCTGCTTGAGAGCGGTGGCCGCCTGGTCGGGGAGTTCCAGCGAACGCCGTGACTTGCGGGTCTTGGTGTCGCCTCCCACTCGATCGGCACGCCATACGTAGATGGCGAACCGCTTGTGATTGAACCCCGCTTCGAGGACCGGTCGCCATGCCTTGTCCTTCGGTACCCAGGTGACGACGTGATCCCATCTGAGGGCACGGGCTTCCTCAGTCCGGATTCCGGTCGTCAGGCTGACGACCACGTAAGCGTGGAGCGGTGATGTCTTCGCCGCGTCGAGCAGGGCGGCTGCCTGGTCACGGGTGAGTGCCTTGCTCGGGCGGCCCTCCTTGCCTTTCGGGGTGATGACGAGTTCTGCGACGTTGCGGATCACCAGTTCGCGGGCCTGTGCGTGGCGCGTCGCCCGCTTGAGGATCGAGTGGACTGAGACGAGCGTCCGTGTGGCCAGCTTGCCGGTTAGACCTTCGAGCCATGTGTCGACGTCATCGGCCTTGAGGGTGCTGAGCTTCGCCTTGCCGATCAGCGGAATGACGTGCTGATCGGCGAGGATCTTCAGCGTTCCGATAGTGCTCGCGCTCTGCTTCTTGAGCCCGGTGGCGAACCAGTCCTCTACTGCGTTGCGGACGGTGTAATTCTCTGGGCTCTTGACCCCGGATTCGAGGTCCTTCACAGCCCCGATCAGCTTGTCTTTGACCTCGGCCTTGGTCTTGCCCTTGCGCTTGAGGCGCAGTCGCTTCCCATCGGCGGCGAACCCAAGCGAGATCGCTCCGGTGTAGCCGCCAGCCTCCTCATAGAGGGTCCCCTCGTACTTACCGATCATGATCTTCGACATGCGATGCCTCCTCGTGGCGGGTGAGGTACTCCTCGATTGCCTTTCGGATCACCCATGACACGTCGCGCTCCTGCGATTCGGCGTAGCGGGTGAGGCGCGCTTTGAACGCGGTCCTGACCCGCACGGCCGGCAGCGTGGTTCGGTCGTCCGACATGAGATGCCTCCTCTCGTTGTTGCGATGAGGTGCGCGTACTTGCCGATGGAGTTGTCAAAAGGCGTCTGACCTCAGGACCTTCCGGCCGGTGTTCGGTCGGCGTATCCGGGTCTGTAGCGCAACGTAGCACAGCGGCATGGCGCTGCATACTGCTCTATACCGCTTCATGCTTTTAGTGCATCTCTTCGATTGAGGAAACGAAGTCGGCAAGGTGCTGGTCGGTGATGCGGCGAAGCTTGCCGATCTTGATGCTGTTGAGCTGCTTCGTGCGCAGAAGTGCGTAGACCTTGTCGCGTCCGATGTTGAGGATCTCGGCGACCTGTTCGACCGTGTACGCCTGGATGATGGATCACCTCCTTTCCCCGGGGTCGTCGCCCGGGGTGTCTGGTTGTCGTCGGGCGATCACCTCTCTTGGTTACGGTGTGTGTTTGTCTCATGGGTTCGTCTCAGCGTTCGTCTCACGCCCATGTGCAGACGCGCGCGAGACGATGAGACATTGAGACGTTGAGACGATTACGCATTGTGATGACTGTCGGTGGCGCGCCAGCGTCCGCGTCTGGTCTGGCGGGCGCGTCCCTCGTCTTCGAGTTGGGCGAGACGGCGGTAGAGCGTGGCGCGGCTCATGCCGGTCGCTGTCAGTAGATCGGCCAATCCGATTCCCTCGTCGGGGGCGTCGTGCAGGGCGGCCAGTAGAGCCGCGTCGGCGTCGTGGGCGCTCTTGCGGTTGGGCTGGTCGCGTGGCTCGTCGGAGTGGACGTGGTTGAGCGCCTGGCGCGATACCTCGTCGAGGGTGGGGCGTCGGTCGGCGTGGCGTAGCGCGGCGCGTTGGACGGTGTCGTCTTCGAGGAGGTAGCCGCGTGCGCGGCGTGGGATGTCGTGCTCGGGTGAGCTGATGAGGAACTTGCCGGGGGCGTCGAGCTTGTCGGCGTGCCAGCCGGCCTTGTGCATGCCCTGTCCCAGGATCAGGTCGACGTCACGACGTTCGCGGACGCGGTAGCTGACTCTGATGTCCATCTGGGAGCGGACGGCGCTGTTGCCCATGGTCTTCTGGGATGGGCGTTGGGTGGCGATGACGAGTTGTACGGCGGGTGCGCGGCCACGTCGGGCGATGGAGTCGGCGTGTGCCAGCGCTACCGGGGCTTCGTCGGACAGTTCGGCGTACTCGTCGGTGACGATGACGAGCGCCGGCGCGTCGGGAGTGGGCTCCCAGACCCGTAATCCCTGCATGGCGAGCGTCTCGGCGCGTCCGTCGAGGATGGCGACGGCGTCGCGGAACAGGGCTTCGGCTTCCCGCGGGGTGGTGGCGATGCGGTCGAGGCAGGATGCCCATGGGAGCAGCTCCATGCCGCGTTTGAGGTCGACGCCCCACACGATCGTGTCGGCACACGCGGTGAGATTGCCGAGTAGGACGTTCTGCCCGCCGCTCTTACCCGATCCGGAGACGCCACCGAACAGGCCGTGCCGGCGCAGGAAGGACACCCGTACCGGGGTGCCGTCCTCGAAGACGCCCAGTTCGATCGGGTCGTTGATCGAGGTGACGGACGGGCCGGTCCAGCCGATGGCGTCGGCGTGCGGGTCGGTCTCGATCACCCGGATTTCCATCCGGTTGGCTCGCTCGGGGATGGGCTGGACGCGGACGGCACCACGGCGGGTGCCCAACGCTGACTCGATCTCGGGGATGCGGCCCATGGCGTGTTCCACGGTCTGGCCCCGGGCGAGGCCGATGCGGGCGCGGTACCCCCACAGGTCGACGAACGCCGATTGCACGCGGGAACCGGTCAAGCCGATGGCGTGGGAAATCTCCGGCCACGCGGCCAGCGTGCGTTCAACCCGCACCCGGGCACGGCGGCGACGGTGGACCCACCACGGCAACGCGAGGACCAGCGTTCCCGCTGCGAGGAGTGCGGGCATTGGCGGGTTGAACGGGCCGTGCGCGGCGGCGAACGCGATCCAGCTCCCGGTACAGGCGACGGTGAGCGCCGCGTACACACGCTCACTGACGCGCAGACGGAGCGCCGTGCCTCCGAACATCGCGACCAGGGCGACGGCGACGCCCGTACCGACGATGATCGGTTGAGCCCATTCCGGGCGGGTGACATGCACGGTGGCACCCGTGAGCACGGTCAACCCGGAGATCAGCAACGGGCCCAGTTCGGAGCGTCGACGCCACAGCCACGACACGATGAGCGTCACGGCGAGCGGGCCGAACTGCATGTTGGCGTCGATCATCAACATGGGTTCGACGCCGTATCGGCGCATGCGGCGTACCTGAGAGCGGGACAGGCGGCGGGCCCTCACGGAGCCTCGCCACGCTGAGCGGACAGTTCGTCTCGCACGTAATAGAGCGGATCGGGTTCGCCGTCGCGGTCGGCGGCGAGGGTGGCGAGGGCGGCAGCAGTCAGGTTGTGGTGGGCGGTTCGTTCGTCGCGGAGTCGCTCGATCTCGTCGCAGAGGACGGGAAGGGCGGAGAGAATGGCGGCGAGCGCCAAACCCTGCGGAGTGGTGAGCAGAGCGAGGATCACCGGACGGACGGTGGGTTGTTCGGCGAACTGGGTGAGGTAGTCGAGGCGGTTGCGGACCTCCTGGAGACCGGTACGTCGGATGGGCTGTGTGGTCGACGTGGGGATCACCCCCTTTCCTCCCGGGGCGCGTGGCCCCGGGAGCGTTGACGATGTGGACGTTCAGCCGATGAGGAGCTTGAAGACTCGGGCGAGCGTGCTCATGACGTTCTGGAACTCGGGCGTGGAGACGGACTTGCCGAGACAGAAGCCGAACGCGACGCTCACCGCCGCGTGCCAGAGTCGGAGCCGGGTGTACCGGAGCGCGATAAGCAGGGCGACACCGAGCAGCAGGACCAGGGAGACGGAGACCACCAAGGGGATTCACCTCCTCCTCAGGGCTGCCGGCGACGAGTCGAGGACGACCAGACCCGAGACGCGGCGCGTCATCGCGCAGGGAGCGGAGTCGGGGGCGTGGTAGATGCTGACGCGGGTCCGGTCGTCCCGCCGGATCTCGGCGGACATGCACAGCACAGCCACGACGGCGGTCACGAGGCCGACCGCGCCACCGAAGGCGATGATCAGGAACACGGGAGGTCCTCCTCTCCGGGGTAGGGGGCCTTGCGACGGCGCCAGCGGTAGCGGGCGAGGCACTTGCGGCAGACGATGGAGCCGAGATCGGCGACTCCTCCGCAGCGGCATCGGTGGCCGCGTGTTCCGGGGATGCGCATCGGGCTCGTCACCACGCATCCGCGTCGGTGGGGTGGATCGAGCCGTCGTAGGACATGAGGGCGTCGTACTGGGCGCGTGCTCTGGTCGAGATGGCCACGGCCGTGTAGCTGACTCCGCCGAAACTCTTGGTGGTCCGGCAGTGTCCGCTTCCGTGGTGGTCGTGGTGGACCTCGCTCCGGAGGGCGGCACCGATCCGGGTGACCTCCGCGCAGCGTGCTTCGTCGGACTCGCCTCGCGGGAAGACGATCATGTCGACGTTGAGCGGGGAGGGGAGCGCGCGATTCCTTTCGAGGAAATACGCCAGCCGGCGCAATCCGGAGACGAATTCGCGGGCCTGGAATTCATTGGGGTCGTAGGTCATTTCTCGGATCACCTCCTGAGGTTCGCCAGGGCTTCTGTCTGGCGTGCCTCAAGTTCACCGAAATCCCGCGAAAACCCCCATCACTAATCCCTAGCCCGGTTCTTAGCCTTGTCGTCTAGCGGCTTTATACGCGAACTAGACGAGTTGGGCGTTCCTCTGGCTTGGGCCTATGTCGGGCCGTAGTATCGCGGCTGCACTTCCGATCATCCCGAGTAGCGGTGACCTACAGGAGGAACCGGCGGATGCAGGTCAAGCATGCTGGGTGGCAGCCGTCCAAGCTGCGGGAACATCGCGAGGCTGCCGGGCTGACGCTCGAAGCGGCCGGCGAGCAGTTGCGCAACATCGGTGAGCAGCACAGTTGGAACCTCGCGGGCAACTTCCAGACCATCGGGAAGCACGAGCGCGGGGAGAGTTATCCGCATGTCCACTACCGGCGCGCGTACTCGCTGCTGTACCAGAGCGACGAGTTCACGTTGGGATTCCGTGCCCAGCCTGCCGACGTGTCCGCTGCGGTTCCGGTGTTGAACGTGCCGGGGATCGTGTCGGAGCCGGCGTTCCAGAAGGAGGCCGCGCGGGCCATAACTGAAGCCCTGGAGCGCATCGCGAGCGGTGTGAGCGAGGGCGACGGGACGATGCGGGCCGTACTCGAATCGCGGGTGCTCGACGCGTGGGGGTCGCGGTTCGTCATCGGGGCTTCGCAGAAGAAGACGCTCACCCTGGTCGGCGGGTATGCCGGATCGGGGAAGACGGAGTTCGCGCGGTTCCTCAGCGATATCACCGGGTGGGCGTTCCTGGACAAGGACTCCATGACGCGGGGAATCGCTGAACGGCTTCTAGTTTCGTTAGGCGGCGATCCGAACGACCGGCATTCGGAACTCTATTTGAGTGAGGTCCGGCCGTTGGAGTATCGGTGTCTGATGGAGACCGCTTACGACAATCTCGACTGTGGTGTGTCCACGGTTCTCTCAGCGCCGTTCATCTCTGAACTCAAGCAAGAGGCTTGGTTGAAGAGGCTGGAGAACCGGTGCGCGGCCAAGGGCGTCGAGGTCGCTGTCATCTGGGTGCGGTGCGACGTGGATTCCATGCGTGAGTACATGGAGTTCCGGTCCGCGCCGCGCGACAACTGGAAGCTTCAGAACTGGGATGACTACGCCGCATCCATCGACACGGAGAACAGTCCGCCCGGGGTTCACGTCACGGTGGACAACCGCTATGGGATGGCGATAGCCACCGCTGACCGTACGCGCGAGACGTTGCGCCGGCTGCTCCCATGACACTGCGGGCGATCATCCTGTACGGGCCCCCGACCAGTGGCAAGGACACGATCACGGCGGCGCTCTCCCGGATCGACGGGCGGTTCACGTACCTGAGGAAACTCAAGGTCGGTGGTGGCCGGTCGGTCGGGTATCAGCCGGTGAGCCGCGAGCAGCTCGACGAGTTGCGGCGGGAGGGGCGATTAGCCGTCGAGACGCATCGATATGGCAACGTCTATGCCGTCGACCAGGCCGACGTCAGCGCCATGCTCACGGTCGGGGCGACGCCCATTGTCCACATGGGGAACATTCCGGACGTGCGGGCCCTCAGCGCGAGCGATTTAGAGACGTGGTTCCGGGTGCGGCTGAATGTTCCCCGGGAGGTCTGCGAACAGCGTTCCCATCAGCGGGGGGACGTTGACACCCCTGCACGCTTACGGGCGTGGGATGAGACTCTTGCCGATCTCCAGACCCACGACGACGGGCACACGTTCCATCTCTGCGTTGAGACGCACTTGATGGATGTCGAGACCGCCGCGCAGACGATCATCACCGCTCTCAAGATCACGAATGATCATTGATGATGTGCTCCGGCGGGGCTGCCTGAGCGGTGACCTCGAAGCAGCCCCGCCGGAGGACTATGCGACCCGCCAGATAGGCGTGATCTCGCTCATGGACACCACGATTCGGTGAGCGACGGAGTACGACAGGAGATCGCTCCCCGACAGGGGAAGCTCAACGTTGTGTTCGCCCGTGAAAGCCGCGTAACCGTCTCCTGCGGGTGTGTAGACGTGGGCCAGGACGCTCACCGGGGTGGCCTTGCCCACCATGTAGACCGCCGGCGCGTCACGAAGGTGAGGGCAGAGGGAGAGCGCCAGAGGCATGCAGTCCAGACACGTCGGCGGCGTGGCGGTCTGGCCGCAGTCGATCCCTGTGCGGCGGAAAACGTCGTCGGTGACGAGCCACGGAACCTTGCCCGACCTGTCGTCCGTGGCAGGACAGCCACAGACCTGACACAGCAGGTCTTCCATGCACTCCCATTGGCGGCGCGCGTTGGGTGATCCCCAGATGGGCTGGCCTTCACGAGATTGACCGGCGCGAGCGCGGAGCACTCCGAGCCGTCTGTCGTCGTCACGCTGGTGCTCGTAGGCAAGCCGCAGCGCGCCAAGGTGGTTCTTGGTGAAGACGAGCGGCGATGGGTCGGTCTCGCCTGAGTACGCGGTGATGTAAGGAACGGGCATCGTCGAAGCGTCGCCGGGTTGTTGGAGCTTCATCGAGATCACCTGCTCCCGATCGCTGGCTGTAGGGCTTCCGCAAGGACTTGGGCGAGGCGGGCGAGCGTGGGGCTGTGCAGAGTGCGGCGGCACTCGCAGAACTGAGCCGGGCAAGCACCCGTCGCGTACCAGATGCCTCCCAGCTCCCAGATCGTCCACTGCGGGTAGTGCTCTCTGAGCTGGTCAGGGGTCATGCGTCACCATGCCGGGCGGCCCGCCGACCTTGGGTGACGCCAAATGCCGACGGGCCTGATCAGGTGGAAGTGCGGACCTTCCAAGGGCTCGTCACCGCCCGCCGCAGAGCATAGACCGGCATATAGAGCGGTGTATAGCGGCATGCCGCGTCATACACATCTATGCAGCTCAGGGGCGTTCTAGGGTGATCAGTATGAGTGCCGTGCCGCCGTACGACCCCGACGCACCGGGACCCGCCATGTATGTATACGCCCGGGTGGCGGATCACATCGCAGCACGGATTACCGCTGGAGAACTGGCACCAGGAACGCGGCTTCCTGGGGAGCGTGATCTCGCTGCAGAGTACGGTGTCGCCCTCGGAACAGTGCGACGGGCCATTGAGGACCTTCGTGCTCGCGGACTCGTCGTCACCTTGCCAGCGAAGGGAACTTACGTCGCTCGCTCCGAAGATGCCGCAGCACGGGCGACTGAATAGGACGATCATTGGTCACGCACCGTGAGCCAGCCTATGAATCGTATGAGGGCTGGCGCTGTGGTTGGCCGCCTTATCTGCAAGGTATTTGCTGAAATTGCCGAATTCGATCCATGCAACGGACTCATGGAGTTGCAGAGAGTAACCAGCTCTGTGCTATGGCCTGTCTAAGGGTTGGCGCGATGAGCAAGGATTTAGGGAATCGGCCGACCGAAAAGCTTGGTTGTAGATAGGCCCAGGTAGACAAAGCCGTCATATGGAACAAACGTGATTAGTCACATTCTCTCCGCGATGCCCCGATTTGGGTCGTAGACTATGCGGAGGGGACGGCTGATTGATTTGGAGACACGTGAGACGGCAGCCGATAAGTTATCGAGATGCGGTAAAGATACTTGGCGGAAATAGCCGCCTAGTTGGTGTTATCAGTACAGCGGCCGGCGTAGGCCTGACAGCTCTCTCGGCTGGTGGCTCTAGCACTGCATTGAGTCTATTTGACCTAAAAGGCGAAGTCTTCCAGATTGCTCGCAACCTAGTTCCTGCTTTAGGGGAGAAGTTCAGAGGGCTGAGCCGGTTTAGTCGTACTGAGCTGATCGAGGCCGCTCACGCCATTGTCGTAATTTCGGCCTTTTTTGAAGCTATGGACGGGTTAGACCCAGATTGCGATTCGCTGCTATCGTCAAAGTCGATAAAAATGA
This sequence comes from Herbidospora sp. NBRC 101105, assembly GCF_030269205.1. NCBI lineage: Bacteria > Bacillati > Actinomycetota > Actinomycetes > Streptosporangiales > Streptosporangiaceae > Herbidospora > Herbidospora sp. NBRC 101105. The sequence goes on from NZ_BSSX01000009.1 coordinate 198,062, forward strand.
TGCCGGCGGAGCAAGTTGCTCTGGCGGCCAACGAGTATAGCGACGAGGGGAAAGATAGCCTTTCGCACATAGTTGAGGCACTTATCAAGCCGGGAGCTCTTCCTGGCCTTGGATTTGGTCCAACTGGCGCGTCTGAGTTGAAAACGTTCTATGAGCAAATGTGTCGACGGCTAGCAGACTTCGTCGAAGGGACTGCCGTTTGGGATGAGCTCAATGACACGATAAAAGATCGTTGGCAGCGATCTGTGTTCAAGTATCTTCCTAGGTCTGCGGTTGTGAAGTACGAAGAGTCCCTACGGCAGCTCGAATCTGACTTTCCTGAGATAGCTTTATGGGCACATAGAGTGGGCGTAAATTCGATCTTAGATAGTATTGCGCAAACACGTGCTGGTCTCGAAAGTAGTGCTCTCAGTTTACGTTCCTTGGCGGAAGCTTTTGAACGCTCGGCAAGCAATACCTCTCACGCTAAGCTCCGCAAGGATCTTGTGACACGCTATTCAAAAGCGATGTTGCGGCCGATGGCCATGATGGGCGAGCTTCCGGAAGGCGTAAGTCTTCCCGCTAAGCGCGATATCTATGTGAACCCGTCTTTCAAAGAGCTGGATCGTCTTAAGCTTCGTAATCAGCAAGATGAATGGGTGAGCGAGCCATCATGGAGTGAGATCGAAACTCGCACGGACTTTTGGACATTCCTTCTGAGGCACTTGATTTCCACTCAAGCCTCTGTTGCTCCGTTGGTGGTTCTAGGCCAACCGGGAGCGGGGAAATCCATGTTCACGCAGGTTCTGGCTGCGGATCTTGACCCCCGAGATTTCACAGTAGTGCGGGTAAAACTTCGCTCAGTAGGATGGGATAGCCCCATTCAGCAGCAGATCGAAGCTGGCCTTCATAATCTAACAGGCCTAACTGTTTCATGGGCAGATTTGGTTGATGAACTCGATACCGCACAGCCGGTTATTATTCTAGACGGATTTGACGAGCTATTACAAGCTAGCGGTGTGGCGCATTACGATTATTTGGAAAAAGTACAGTCATTTCAACAGCGCGAGGCAGAACTGGGTCGCCCTGTTGCTGTGATTGTCACAAGCAGAACTGCTGTGGCAGATCAAGTTCGGTATCCACTAGGCAGCGTCGTGCTGCGACTTGAACCCTTCGACGATAAGCAGGTATCCAACTGGCTGAATACTTGGAACAAAGCGAACCCTGCTAGGCAACTCCCTAGAGAGATAGCATTGGATCAGGGTGACCTTGCAAGGCAGCCGCTGCTTCTGTTTATGCTGGCACTGTTCAATTCTGATGGCGGTTCGCTCACATCCGAGATCAGCCGTGCCGAGCTCTACGAGAGTTTGTTCACTCGGTTCGCAGAACGTGACGTCACAAAGTTAAACAGATCGCTCTCGGATAAACAGAAGCGCCGGGAAATTGAGCTCGAACTCGACCAACTATCCTTCGTGGCGTTTGCTATGTTTAATCGGGGGCGCCAGACCGTTTCTGATAAGGATCTTATTAATGACTTTTCGATTCTTCCGGTAGGCGGCACTATCCGGGACACTCACGGTCACACAAGTTATCGTGAAGCGAGGCGGGATCTGGCCCTGGACGTCGCGCAGCGGCTAGCTGGGCGCTTTTTCTTCAAGCTGTTTGTGCAACATGCTCAGTCAACGTATGGACATTCTGAGAAGAATAAGTCATATGAGTTCCTTCATGCGTCATTCACGGAGTTCTTGGTCGCGCGATGGGTCGCGAAGCAGCTTCGACGGATGGCTATTAAATCCAGGTTCGAGGATGATGAGTTAGGCCATCATCTAGATGACGACAAGCTGCTGCATGCGCTGATTTCCAAGGCCGTGCTGAGTGTTCGTGAAGAACGAATTCTTGACTTCCTGTCTAATATTCTAGAGCAGTCATCTTCTGAAGATATAGATGAGCAAATGCAGGTCATTATTCGCCTTTTCAGGCGATGCCTCTTGCACCGGGCCCAAGACGAATACTCGGAGTATCGGCCTGTATCGCTCAACGCGCCGAGCAGCTTTGCAATATATAGCGTCAACCTTCTACTACTCCTACTTGTTGCTGTGCGCGACGAATCCGACCCTCAGGGTGTTGCTGAAATTCCTCTGAGTGTCATATATGACGAGAGATACTTTCCGTCTCCTGCAGATCGTCTAGCGCAGTTGCACTCATCCATCCGACTGTGGCATGCGCAGTTAAGTCAAATGGAGTGGAGCAGCGTCGTTAGAGTAGTGCGCCTAGGCAATTATGGCGATTCGACTGAATCTATTATTAGTCGCTGGGGCGGTCCCCATGATTTCCTATTTAATGGATACGCCCACATAATCGGCAATGCTGAGATAATTTCCGATCCTACCTGCAATAAGCGTACCATTCTTGGCGATTCGCCGCATAGCGTATTGTCTACAGCAATGAATGAAGTCAATCTTCTGGGAATCGATGCGGCCAGAAGAGCGCTTCAGGGAGGGCTTCCATTCTTCAATAGGCTCGGCCGTGAAGCGTTGGGCTATAGGGGCGCTTTGATCAATAATCTGCTCTTAGATTCTGACTGGATCCCTGTCGAGCGGATGAATGACTATGTTGACAAGATTTTTAGCAACAGTTCAGGAATCAGCGTCAACCTGGCCCGTATGGTGATCTCGCGTCTGTGCTCCCAGTCTGAACGCATGCCTGGGCCATACAGAGATAGCCTTGCGCGCAAACTGATGGGACTTGGTTCAAGTGCCCCTGAGGCGTATTCGGATTTCCTTCTAGCGTGCTCAACTAAAGCTGCTATGGAGTGCTATAACCATATTGTTGGTCCCGGTCGATCTAGGGGCTCTGTAATGGAACTAATAGCCTTGTATGATCTACTGGACCTAAAATCTACTGGCAGCTTAATTGCACCTTACAGTGTGATGTCTGATGGCAAGATTCGGACCGATACTGTTCAGGTGGCGCAGCAGATTCTCAATGTGCCAGAACAGCTTCAAGTGCATTATGTTTCGTTTGACTTAATGAGTCTCGCTCGAAGTGCGCTGAAAGCTAAATTCTTGGCTGCCAATCGTATAGTTCGACACAAGGCCCCTCCGACCAAAATTCAATTCCAAGACTATAAGTTACTAAAGGATATCGCCGGTAAAGTTTTGACTAAAATCGAAAATGCAGGAAATAATCCGGCGTCTCCTTTAATTATCATCGAGAATAATTACTAATTTAATTGCATATAACACGTATCCCCTCAAGGTCGCCGAGACTCAAGCCCTCCATGAGAACTGGAATCGGCCGGCAGTGAGTCGTTCGTGGTCGGGGATGAGAGTGGGCCGCGCGGGAGCCATTATGGGGAGCCACCACCTTGTGACTCCATCAGATCCCTCGCGACCCCCTCAGGGCGTTATCGCAGGTGTAGGACACCCCATTTGTCTCATACCGACCTAGATCGACCCACTGGTCTTGCTTCGCATCGAAGGGGTCTGGGGTTCAAATCCCCATAGCTCCACTCTCGGGACGGCTCGTGGTTGACACCCCTTCGGGGTGGCTGCCACGGGCCGTTCCTCGTTTACCCCGGGGGGCGACCCCCGGACCCCCGATACGAGAGGGCTTCGCCCCCTCGCGCTCCCCCCGGTCCGCTTTCGCGTCCCCTGCGTCGCTGTCGCTCCGGGGTCGCTGCCGCTCCCTGGCGATGGGCTCCGCCCCTCGCGCTCCCTGGACATGCCTCGCTGCGCTCGGATCGAGCTCGCTTCGCTCGGATGATGAGTTCCACGAGCTGCGCCGAAGGACGGGCTGACATGCCGGCGGGGGCGTCCCTCCCTGTTCAAGCTGTCTTTTGGTTGCAGGGGCCAAAAGCTGCATGAACAGGGAGGGGGTGTGGGTCCCTCGTGGGAGGCCCCGGGGAGGGGGTGCGGGGCTCTCGGCACGGAAAACCGGGGGTAGCTGGGGGATCCCCACGACCCCTACAGAGCCGCCGTTTCGGCTGGCGGGGGCCGTTGTGGGGGTCCCACGTGGGACCCCCACGGGCACCGACCACCTGTGGGACCCCCACTTGGGCCAGGCCCTGCGTGAGGTCGAAAACGGACACGCGAAAGGCAAGATCGTCATTACCGCGTGAGCCTATATTGGGACGTATGCCGTTAAGGGGAAGACGTCTGCTGGTCGCCCTGGCGATCTACGCCGCCGCGATCGGTTGTTACCTCTGGTCGCCGTACGGTGACTTCTTCGACGACGGGGTGTTGATCGTGCTGGCGCCCCTCGTGCTCGGCATGATCCTCGGCGCCGCCGCGCGACTGCCGAACTGGTGGCCCGTCGGGTGGGCGGCGTTCCCCGCCGGCGCCTTCCTACTGTTCGGCCTGTGGGGCTGGCTGGACATCCTCGGCATCGGGTTCCTCCCGGCGCCCATCATGATCGCCGTTCCGGCGGTCGGCTACGCGCTCGTGTCGTGGCTCGCCTCACCCGGGTTCGCCTGGCCGAAAGTCGGCGCGGGCGTGCTCGCCTTCGCCACGATCGTGCCGGTCTTCCTGAACGCCTAACCGAAGATCAGCGTGGTCAGCGCCGCCGAGGCGAGCTCGGCGTAGGACCCAGCCGTTCCAGCCGTTCGCGCAGCACCTCCCGGCCGGGCCAGCTCCTCGGTCACCGCGCGGCCAACTCCGCGCGCGCCTCCGGCACATGCCGCTCGACGAGACTCGCGAGCTCTTTGATCTGTACGGCTTTCGCCTGCGCTCCGGCCTGCTCTATGGGCGGAGCCGATTGAACGGGCCGGCCCCCACACCCGCCTGTGGGCACGGTGGAAACGTATCTGCGGCAGTGGCCGCGAGCTCAAGGCGAAGCGTGCGGAGATCGGGACTCATCGGTTGCCAGCTTCTCGTATATGAGCAGGAGAGCGCCGAGGGCGTCCTCTTGGTCGTATCGATTCTCCACTTGAGGCAGGTAGCGATCGAGGTAGGCGGACAGGACCGTCGCATCCTCGTCCTCGCCGAAGCGGGCGGGAGCGGCACACGCACACGGCAAGCCTGCCTGGTGTGCCACTCCTCGTCCATCACGCGTCATTCGGTACGTGACCGTCTTAGGCGAAGGAGTTCTACTCGTTTCCTTCCGAGATCAGGCGCCACGAAGTTCACGACGTCCGCGACTGTCGCCCGACGTCGGGAAGGCGGACAGCGAGACAGACTTTGCTTCGTACGGGGAAACGATCACACGTTCGGGGCGGAGCGTTCGGCCTCGACGCTCACGCCGCTCAAGCCACGAACGGCCGGCGAACAGTCCGTGAGGCATATCAGGGACAGTAGGACGATCACTTCACGCGCACTACAGATGACGGATTTCCCGCGGTTGAGTGATCAGGCGGCGGCTGTGACGCCTATCGAATTGGAAACATGTGGTCCGGTCCGTGTTCTTCAGAGGGGAGTTCTTCGACCCGGAGGTCGGAGAAGATCAAGGTCAGATCGTGGGCGTTGGTCTGGATCCGGACCTCGTGGAAGTCGATGCCGACGGCTGCGGCCCAGCTCCGGGCAGTCGGCGAGTCAGTGATGATCGTGGCTCCGGGATAGAGCAGTTGCCATTGAACGCCCCAGACGTATCCGTCGAGGTCGACGCCCGTTTGGTAGGTGATGAGCCGGTCGTCGAGGGACTCGCGCCATATTTCGGCCGGCACGGTTGTGGTGCAGTCGGCTTGCACACAGAAGCGGAACAGGTAGCGCAGCGTTGCCGGCGCGATCCCGCTTCGCGGATCGGCGGTCGTGTGGATCACTAGTTGGTAGTCGCGCATGTACGTGGTGAAGCCGTGGCGGAGCAGGGTTTGGTCGAAGACATCGTCCAGAGCTTGCTGTAGCTTCACCGGATCCATGGACGCAGTTCTACTGCTAATTGCGCTTGTGGCGGCGTGTGCTATTCGGCGGGCCTTGTCGGCGCAGCCGTGGAAGGCTACGTCACGGTCACGGTCGCGCTGGTATGGCCAGGAGATGGCGATTCAGCACGCGCTGCGGCCTCACTGATGAGCCGCCACCCGCAGCGCGTCAGAAGCGAAGGCGGGGCGACGCTGAGGCCCAGTCGTGCTGCGGAAATCCTGCACCGAACGGCCCGCGGGCCTCAGCGAAAGGCTTCCAAGTTGCGGTTCGCCCAGTCGGCGAAGGTGACCGGTGCGCGGCCGAGGATCTTCTCGACGTCGGGACTGATCTGCTGTTCGCGGACGGTGGGCGTGCCGAGGATGTCGAGAGTGGTCTCCGCCACCTGGGCGGGCATGAACGTCGACATCTGGGCGTGGGCCTCCTCCCTCGTCTGCTCTCTGAAGGTGACAGGCTCGCCGATCGCAGCCCCGATGGCGGCTGCCCGCTGGCGTGGCGTGGTCAACACGGGGCCGGTCAGGTCGTAGATCGCCTTCTCGTGGCCAGCCTGCGTCAGGGTGGCGGCGGCCACTGCGGCGATGTCGCCGGGGTCGACGACCGGGAGGCCGACGTCCCCGAACGGTGCGGCGATCGTGCGGGATGCCCTCACCGATGGCACCCACGCGAAGGCGTTGGAAGCGAAGCCGCCCGGCCGCAGGAAGGTCCAATCCGTACCGGACGCCATGACGGCCTGTTCGAAGGCCGCGAGTGCCTGCCCATGTGACGGGGAGTCCGGGCGGGTGGCCACTCCCTGAGAGGAGAGGAGGACGATCCTGCCGTAATTCGCGAATGGGGCCACCACCTGAGTGGGGTCCCCAGCCATCATCAGGTCTCCTCCGACCAGCAGAAAGACCGCGTCTGCCTCGGTGGGCAGGTCTGCGGACGACCGGGACAGGTCGGCGGCGACCGGGCGGACCCCTGGCGGCACGTCCGCCTCGGTGATGCGGCGCGCTACGGCGGTCACCTCCTGGCCCTCCTCGATGAGCATCCGGACCAGCGTGCGTCCGACGTTTCCCGTGGCACCAGTAACAACGATCATGTCACTCTCCTCTGAGTTAGTTAGCTGACTGACTGAGAAGAAACGTAGCACGGGTCGGGGCCATATAGTTAGTCAGGTGACTGACTTGAAAGAATCCGCCCGTGTTCGGACGGCCGGCGCCAAGCGCCAGCGGCTGATGAGGGCGGCAGCCGAGGTCATGCACCGGCAAGGCGCCGAGCGCACCACTATCGCCGACATCGCGCGGGCGGCCGAGGTGCCCGTCGGCAACGTCTACTACTACTTCAAGACGAAGGACGAGCTTGTCGCCGCCGCGCTCTCCGAGCACGCTCGGCAGCTCGACGTGCTCACCGCCGACCTCGACCGGCTCCCCGCCCCCCGCGAACGCCTCAAGGGCCTGATCGCCGCCTGGGTGGGCCAGCGTGACCTCGCCGCCCGCTACGGATGCCCGACCGGCACGCTCGCCGTCGAGCTGGACAAAGGCGAGGAAGGCGGCCTGGACGTCGAAGCGGGCAAGGTCATCAGGCTGCTGCTGACCTGGGCCGAGCATCAGTTCCGCGAGCTGGGCCAGCCGGACCCCGACGGCTTGGCCCTCACCCTCGTGGGCGCCTACCAGGGCATGTCCCTGCTGGCCAACGCCTTGCGGGACCCCGGGATCATGGAACGCGAGGGCGCTCGCCTGCTCGCCTGGATCGACTCGCTACAGGTCGCCTGAGAAGCACAGGCGGCCATCCCATGAAAAAGCGAGTCGCTCGCACGCTCTGACCCGTGGCGGGAGCCAGATGGGGAGCCACGGCATGCCGCTTGCCGGTCTATCTCGCGGTCACTGCATCCGGAAGAACCGGTACCCGCAGGCGAAAGGGCGGCGACGCGCCGGGGAGCCTGGGCATGCCACTCCCCGGGTCATCTCGCGAACGCGCGGTCACCGCATCCGAAAAACAGGCACTCGGAGACGAAAGGGCGGCGACGCCCCAGAGAGCCACGGCATGCCGCCCGCCACGTCATCTAGTGCTGTGACCACAAACGTTCACCGGGTTGGCGGCACCCCAGCCACGTGTGAGGGTTGGGCCGTGAAATATATGATCCTTATGTACGCCGACCCGGCCGCGACTGAAGCGATGTCCGCCTCGGAACGCGCCGAGGTGGCCCGGCGGCATGAAGCCCTTCACCAAGATCTTGCCGGCTCCGGCGAAATGCTGAACGGAGCCGGACTGGCCTACCCGAAGGACACCACCACCATCCGGTGGCATGCGGGTGGATCCACCTCGACAGATGGGCCGCTGACCGGGGCGACGCTGCAACTCACCGCCTACCACGTGGTCGACTGCGCGAGCCCAGAGCGGGCGCATGCGATCGCCAACCGCGTCCTTGACTTCCATGTCGTAGCTGTCGAAGTACGCCCGATCCACGACTCGTTCGGAATGGGCGACGCCTGATCCGCCCATCGAACCGGTGAACGTTTGTGGTCACAGCACTAGCGACCGCGCCGTCACCGCATCCGGAACACCGGTCCCCGCGGACGAAAAGGCAGCGACGCCCCCTCCGGTACCAGCCACGCATGTTCCCGCCGCACCCGCACCACGTCACACCACCCGTCAGTGATGATCAAAATAGGCCCGCCCTGAGGAAAGTCGTCCGCCCGCTCCAGCAGGTCCACCCCAGGCTGCAGCACCGTCCCCCCACGCCCCCGCACCCGGACCTTCCCCGCGATCGTCTCGACCGGCAGGTACCCCGCGTCGTAAGCCGCCGCGTCGCAGAACACCACCCGCGCTTGTGGCACGTCCCGCGCCAGCGCATACGACGCGATCGCGCCCAGTGCCTTGCCCAGCAGCCGGACGTCCATCGATCCCGACGTGTCGAGGACCACGCCGAACGTCGCGTGCCGGACCACCTCCTCCGGGAGGATCCAACCCGGTCGGGGGATGTCGGGGCTCGACGACTGGCGGCGTGAGGCGCGGGCGTAGGTGCGCTTGCGGGTCGGGCTGGGGACGTGTTCGTCGAACCAGCGGGCCAGTTGGGCGTCCCATGGGAGTGGGGGCTGGTCGAGGGCGCGGATCTCCTGTTCCAGGCCGCTCGGGAGGTGGCCGCGGCCCGACGACAGGTGGTATTCCAGGCCGTTGGCCAGCGCGCTGCGGTAGTAGGCGTCCAGGTCGGCGTAGGTGCCGGGGGTGGCGGGTTCGTTCAGGAGGTCGCCGAGGCCCTTGCCTCGCAGGGTGGCCAGTCTTCGCATTCTGCGCAGGTCGGTCTTGATGCGGTCGTACACCTCTTCGCTGGAGCAGCCCCGGAGGTCGGGGTCGTACAGGAGGCCTTCGGGCATCTCGCCGACGTTCATCTCGACGAGCCAGCCGTTGACGACGTAGTCGCAGGCCACGTTCCACAGGTAGGGGTCGCGGCCGCCGACCCGGTCGCCGTGGCGCAGGGCGGCGTGCAGCATCTCGTGGGCCAGCACGAACCGCCACTCTTCGGTGAGCAGGTCGCGGAGGGGGTTGACGTAGATCTCGCCGGCTTCGGCGTTGACGGCCGCGATGGCGATGTCCCAGCCTCGGGCCACGTCGGCGTCGGCGACGATCTTGAGGCCTGCCGCCAGGGCGCCCAACAGCGGATATGAGGACACGAACCAGCCCAGGGCCAGTTCCCGCGGCGGTTTGCGGCGCACCGGGTCGCCGCCGGAGGCGACCGTGACGGCCGAGGTGGCCGCCGAGGAGACGCCGATGGCCAGTTCGGTGGGGTATTTGTGCCAGTCGGCCTCCTTCTTGGTGCCGACGCTGAAGTCGGGGTGCTCGCCCGGGGTGTACTCCACCGGGACGCCGGCCGACCAGCGGCGCGCGAGGGTCGCCTCGTCTTCGGCGGGCAGGTCCGGCAGCCGGTCGGGTGGGCGGCCGATGCCGACGGACGTGAGGAAGCGGTCCACCACCACGCAGCAGGCCGCCTGGTAGTGAGCCCTCGGGGCGCGTCGTCTGTCGCGGCCCACGGGGCGGTCGAGGTCGCCCGGTTCGGCGTTTCGCGGGTCGAGGTGGCCGAAGCCGGCGTGCAGGAGCAGGTGGGCGAAGACCCAGGCCCAGAGGTCCGGCTCGGCGCGGACGCGCGGGTTGAAGCGGACCGTGCCCGGCTGGATGTCGGCCCAGACGGCGTTGGGCAGCTCTTCGTCGTCGATCAGGCCCATGCGCAGGGTGCGGAACAGCGAGTGGTTCGAGGCGTCGCGCCAGCCTTCGTAGACGGCCAGGCGCCACGGGTCGGGTTTGCGCTGCTTCGTCATCAGGCCCGCGCCGCCGCGAGGCGAGGCAGGTCGCGGCCGACCTCGATGAGGAACCACGACGGCAGCACCGGGACGCCGTTGTCGTCGGTCGCGATGACCAGCTGAGCGCATTCGAGGCTGATCTCGGCCAGTTCGATCAGCAGGGCCTTGGACCGGAACGCCAGCTTCTGCAGGGCGGGGGAGGCGTGCCTCTTGGACGCCGGCAGGTCTTTCGCCAGCCGGGCCCGGAACGCCTCCGACAGGAAGAACAGCAGGTCGCGGTCTTGCGGGTCGCGGGGCCAGGCGACGTCGCCCTTCAGTACGGCGTCGAGGTCGAAGGCGTGCCTGACCGTCTTCACATAGGCGCGGAAGGCCGAGGCGTGCACCGGAGACAGGATGCCGTGGGCGAGCACGGCCAGCGTGTCGCCGTCGACGCCCTCGCCGTAGGCGTGCAGCGCGTCCGACAACATGTGCCAGCCGCGCGGCGTGGAGAACGGCTCCTCCGACTTCGGCGGCGGGCTCCACAGGTGGTCGGGCCGCTGGACGAGATGGTCGACGACCCACCGGTGCACCCCGTTGGCCGCGGCCCAGGCGAGCCAGTCGTCCACCGAAGCCCGCAGGTGAAGGTGGATCATGCGGTTGACCAGCGCCGACGGCATCGGCCGGGCGAGCGCGTTGTCGGTGGCCCGGTTGCCCGCGCCGATGACGACCGACCCCTTCGGCAACTCGTAGGTGCCGATCCGCCGGTCGAGGATGAGCGAGTAGAACGCCTTCTGCACCTCGGCCGAGGAGGCGTTGAGTTCGTCCAGGAACAGGCAGTAGGGCTCGTCGCGGGCGATCGACTCGGGCGGGGCGAACCGGCTGCGGTCGCCGACGATCTGCGGCACGCCGATGAGGTCCTCGGGTGCGAGCTGGGTGCCGAGCAGCGTCACACATTCGAGCCCCAGCGACTCGGCGAACGCCCTGACCAGCGAACTCTTCCCAATGCCGGGGGCGCCCCAGAGGAAGACGGGACGCACCAGGGCGACGTTGAGCAACACCTCGGGAAGCGCGGCCGGCGTGACGGTGACGGTGGCCTGCATACGCACCAGCTTCTCGAATCACCCGATCTTCGGCCAACGGTTTTATGCTGCGATGGTGACTATCCGTGATCGTGTCGACCGTTCTCCTCACTCTTCGCAGTCGTCGCGGGGGGTGCGATGAACACCCGGTTGAGGTGGACCGCGTCGATCGTCCCGGCCGTCGCCATGCTGGCGCTCGTCCTCGTGTGGGGGCGGGGGCTGCCCGTGCTCGTCGAGGTCGTGATCGTGTTGCTGCTGGCCGCGAGTGTGCTGGCGGCCGTGCACCACGCCGAGGTGGTCGCGCATCGGGTGGGGGAGCCGTTCGGGTCGCTGATCCTGGCGGTGGCGGTCACCGTCATCGAGGTCGGGCTGATCGTCACGCTGATGCTCTCGGGCGGTCCCGGGGTGGCCACGCTGGCCCGCGACACCGTGTTCGCCGCGGTGATGATCACCTGCAACGGCATCGTGGGGTTGTCGCTGCTGGTCTCGGCACTGAAGAGGGGGACCGCGCCGTTCAAGCCCGAGGGGACCGGTGCGGCGCTGGCCACCGTCATCACGCTGGCGACGTTGTCGCTGGTGCTGCCGACGTTCACGACCAGCAACCCCGGGCCGGAGTTCTCGGGCCCGCAGCTCGTCTTCGCCGCCGTGGTCTCTTTCGGGCTGTACGTCTTGTTCGTCTTCGTCCAGAGCGTGCGGCACCGGGACTACTTCGTGCCCGAAGGGGACGACGAACGCCACACCTGGACCCCGTCCGCGAAGACGGCCCTGATCAGCCTCGGGCTGCTGATCCTGGCGCTGGTCGCGGTGGTCGGGCTGGCGAAGGTCGAGTCGAAGAGCATCGAGGACGCCGTCGCCTTCGCGGGGCTGCCGCCCTCGGTGGTCGGCGTGGTGATCGCGCTGCTGGTGCTGCTGCCGGAGACCCTCGCCGCCGCCCGCAACGCACGGCGCGACCGCACGCAGATCAGCTTCAACCTCGCGCTCGGATCGGCCATGGCCAGCATCGGGCTGACCATCCCGACCATCGCGGTCGCCTCGATCTGGCTGACCGGGCCCCTCACGCTCGGGCTGGGCGCGGTGCACATCGTGCTGCTGATGCTCACGGCCGTCGTCGGCACGCTCACCGTCCTGCTGGGGCGGGCGACGTTGCTGCAGGCGGGGGTGCACCTCGCGCTCTGCGGCAGCTACCTCTTCCTGGCGGCGGTGCCCTGAGCGGGCGGGAACGCCCCAGTTTCAGCCGAGCCCCGCATACCGCCGGGGCCGCAGAGCCTGGGTGCGCAGCGCCGACAGCGCCGCCGCCTGGCCCACCGGCGTGAGCTGCCAGGTCGACCGCCAGTCACACGACACGCGCAGGTCGAGCGCGTCGAGGCGGCGCTGGAACTCGCCCATCGGGCCGCCCAGGTCGCGGGCGCTCACCTGGGCGCCGGCCGCCGAGCGCCAGCCCTCGCCGTTGACCACCTCGGCGACGCTCTCGCACAGGTCGGGATAGCTGTACGCCGCCCCGTCGGCCAGCAGCATCAGCGCCGACTCGCGGATGGACACCTCGAAGTCGTGTTCGCCCTTGGCCGGGGTCAGCAGGGTGGCCGTGACGGCCGTCCAGAGGAGATCGGGGTTGTCGGCCAGTTTCCGGCCGCGCGAGGTCAGCACGAGTTTGCGGCCGGTCCGCCGGACCGCCTTCAGCTCGCCCATCATGATCTCGCGGAGCATCGTCAGGGTCGGCACGTCGGCCTCGCCCCGGACGGTTCCCGAGGTCAGCGTGTCCCAGCCGAACAGCTCGACCGACTCGACCACCAGGGCGCGGGCGATGTTGAACTTCTGGGTCAGCGGCACGCCGCCGGTCTCGGCCCAGTCGAGCAGCCACCACAACGAGGCCAGATGGGGCTCCTCGGGCGCCGGGACGGGCGCGTGCAGCCGCACCTCGAACGGCTGGGCGAGCTCGCGGCGGGCCCGGCCCCGGCCGAGCACCCACCGGTTGAGGCGTTCGCCGTGGACGCGGTGGAGCCAGCAGTCACCGCCGAGTTCCGGGCGCGGGCTGTTCAGCCAGCGCCGGGTGAGGTCGAGGCGGCCCTTCAGGAACGTCTTGCCGCCGGGCTGCGGCAACTCGCCCGACACCAGGGCCAGTTCGAGGGCCGCCGCACAGGCCACGTGGGCGCCCAGTTCCTCCGGACCCATGATGGAGCTCCAACTGAGCTCCGGGACGTCGGGAGGGAGCACCCCGGTCGCCTCCACGGCCTCCTGGTAGGCGGCGGTGCCGGCCTCCTCGCCGTCGCGGGCGTAGACGCGCAGGATGCGGGTCGTGGTGGGCGAGTCGCAGAGGGCGGCATATCGCTCCATGCCGCCCAGCTCGAACAGGCGCCCGAGGGCGCGGGCGATCCCGTGGCGGTCGCCCGTCACCTTGATCGGGAGGGCGTACCAGAGGAACTCGCAGACGTCGAGCTGGCTGATCGTCTCAAGGGCCTCACCGCCGGTGAGCCACTCCACGGCGACACGAGCCGAGTCGGCGACATCCGGCTCGGCTCGCTCCAGCTCGGCGAGGAGGGCCGCCACGTCAGGTGCGGGCATGACCCGCAGTCTGCCGTATGGCACCCACCGTTGACGACGACCGAGAGACACTCGGGACCACCCCCCTAGTGACTCACGATACGGACCGCCCCGCCAGAGGTCAGATCCAGCCCTTCTTGAACAACATCCGGTCATACCAGTCCTGGTACGGCAGGAGCTCGGCCGACAGGACCGGATAGAGCCACCAGAAGTTCAGCAGCGACAGCAGCGCGAACACGCCGACCGCGATCGCGCCGGCGCGGCGGCGCTGCAACGGGGCCGTGGCCGGGCCGATGAGCAGGCCCGCCGCCAGCACGATGGCCAAGATCATGAACGGCACCATCGGGATGGCGTAGAAGAGGAACATCGTGCGGTTGTCGGCCCAGGCGAAGTAGAACCAGGGCAACCAGCCCGCCGCGTAGCCCAGCAGGACCGCCCCGGCCCGCCAGTCGCGGGTGGCGACGTACCAGGCGATCATGGCGATGAGGGCGGCGAGACCGGCGTACCAGATGATCGGGGTGCCGGTGCCGAGCACGGCCCACGAGCAGCTGTCGGCGCCGCAGCCCGAGGGCGACTCGTAGAAGAACGCGACCGGGCGGGTGAGCAGCGGCCACTGCCACGGTTGCGACTGGTAGGGGTGGGTGGTGGCCAGGCCGGTGTGGAACGACAGGATCTGGGTCTGGTAGTCGATCCACGACCGCATCGAGCTGAACACGAAGTTCTGCCAGCCGCCCGTCGTGGCCTCGGCCCAGTTGCGGCCGTAGCCGCGTTCACCCGCGAACCAGCCGGCGAACGAGACGACGTACACGACCAGAGACACGATCGCCACCCAGGCGAACGCGAGCGGCACGTCGAGCTTCAGGGTCGCCAGCACCGGGCGGCGCAGCCCGACCGCGCGGCGGGCGCCCAGGTCCCACAGGACGGTCATGATCCCGAACGCCGCGATGAACAGGATGCCGGTCCACTTGGTGGCCAGCGCGGCCCCCAGGCACAACCCGGCGGCCAGCCGCCACGGGCGCAGGCCCAGCTTGGGGCCCAGATCGCTGACGGGGGAGTTCTCGTACCAGTCGGCCAGCCGCTCGCGTGACTTGTCGCGGTCGACGACCAGGCAGGCGAACCCGGCCAGCAACCAGAACATCAGGAAGATGTCGAGCAGGGCCGTGCGCGACAACACGAAGTGGAGGCCGTCGACCGCCAGCAGGAACCCGGCCAGGCAGCCCAGGACGGTCGAGCGGGTCATCCGGCGGGCCAGCCGGGCCAGCAGGAAGATCGAGATCGTGCCGACCAGCGCGGCGGCGAACCGCCAGCCGAAGGGGTTCAGCCCGAACATCCACTCGCCGAGGGCGATCATCCACTTGCCGAGCGGCGGGTGGACGACGTAGGAGCCGCAGTCGACGACGTTCTGACACACCTTGAAGATGTTGTCGTCGCCGCGCAACATCGCCTGGTTGGCCGCGTCGCCGTCGAGGAACTGGGTCTCCACGCCGAATTTCAGCGTCGACCAGGCGTCTTTGGCGTAGTAGGTCTCGTCGAAGACCACCGCCTTCGGCACCTCGAGGCGGTCGAACCGCAGGAACCCGCCGAACAGGGCGATGAGGGCGGGGCCGAGCCAGGCCCACAGCCCGTCGCCCGGCATCGGGGGCAGCAGCCGTTCGCGCACGGAGAGCTGCGGCTCCTTCGGCTCGGGCTGTTCGGGCGCCTTGTCAGCAAAATCTGTCACGGCCACGGCGACACACTACTGGCGACACGCCGTCACGAACACGACGTACACCCCGATTCCTGACCCCGCGACGCGCCGCCGCCGGACCGACGGAACCCCGGCGGCGGGCCCACGGGATTCGCCGCCGCGTCGAAGACACGGCGGGAACGCGGAACGCCGCAGAACGCCGCACCGCGCCGACGCCTGGACCGGCGGAGCGCCGCCGTCGGACCAGGGCGCGAGGACCGCCGTGCCGGAGGCACGGCCGACGAACACCTGCGTGAAGCTTTCATACTTGAGGGGTGACGGACTACGGAACCCTCGTGCTGGCCGGGGCCCCCATCGGGCAGCCGGGCGACGCCTCTCCGCGGCTGCGGGCCGCCCTGGAGAGCGCCGACGTGATCGCCGCCGAGGACACCCGGCGGCTGCGCCGCCTGGCCGGCGACCTCGACGCCGAGATCACCGGCCGGATCGTCTCCTACTACGACCAGAACGAGGCCGCCCGCGCCCGCGAACTCCTGGGGCACCTGCTCGACGGGCAGAAGGTGCTGGTCATCACCGACGCCGGCATGCCGGGCGTGTCCGACCCCGGCTACCGGCTGACCCGGCTCGCGGTCGAGGCCGGGGTGCGGGTGACCGCCCTGGCCGGGCCGTCGGCCGTCACGACCGCCCTGGCCGTCTCGGGCCTGCCCAGCGACCGGTTCTGCTTCGAGGGTTTCCCGCCCCGCAAGGCCGGTGATCGCGGACGTCGGCTGGAGAAGCTCGCCGACGAGGAGCGCACCATGGTGTTCTTCGAGGCGCCCCACCGGCTGGAGGCCTCACTGCTGGCCATGGCCGAGGCGTTCGGCGCCGACCGGGCCGCCGCGGTGTGCCGTGAGCTGACGAAGACCTATGAAGAGGTGCGGCGCGGCACGCTCGCCGAACTGGCCGCGTGGGCGCCCGAGGCCAAGGGCGAGATCACGATCGTGGTGGCCGGGGCGGCGCCGAGGGAGGTCTCCGTCGGCGACCTGATCGGCGAGGTGGCCCGCCTGGAGGCCACCGGGGTGACCCGCAAACAGGCGATCAGCGACGTCGCCCGCGACGCGGGCGTGTCGAAGCGCGACCTCTACAACGCGGTGCACTCCGCTTAGGAGACGACCGGTTCGGCCGCCAGCGGTTCTCCGGTGCGCCTCCTGCCGAACCGCACCTGCCGCAGCGCGATCGCCGCCGCCAGGCAGGCCAGCGGGACGGCCGGGAGCAGGTAGCGGTAGTCGAACTCGGCGGTGGCCGCCGGGGCCAGCACCAGCCCGGCCGCCCCCAGGAACGGCAGCAGCACCGGCCCGCCCAGGGTGCGCCAGCGCTGCACCACGCCCACCAGCCCGGCCAGCAGCAGCAGGCCGAGGACCGTGCCGGGCAGCCGCACCACCGACTGGTAGCTCATCATGAACGTGGAGAACGGGGCGACCTTGACGGTGGCCGCCTCGCCGTTCTCGTAGCGGGTGGCGTCGCCGTTGGTCGTGCCCCGGTAGGAGCTCCACTGGGGGAGCTTCGTGGTGGTGTTGTTGCTGAACTCGTAGAGGCCGAAGGTCTTGTTGTCGGGGAAGACCGGGCGGCCCCACTGGAAGGCGCGGAAGAAGTCCTTCGCGATGGCGGCCAGGTAGTCGAGCGGCTGGGCCATGATCGCGCGTTTGGCGAACTCGCTGGCGATCTGGTTGGTCTCGGCGTCGAACTTGCGGCCCGCGCCGAAGACGTGGAGCTGGTTCTCGTTGTCCCACCAGAGATAGGCCTGCGCCGACTTCTCGCGCTCGGCCACCGGCGTGTTGATGCACAGCAGCGCCAGGTCGAGGTCGTCGCGCGGGTCGAGGCCCATCTTGTCGCAGTCGGCGAACAGGGCGGTGCGCATGTAGAGGATCACGCCGTCGCTCTGGGTCATCGCGAAAGGGCCGTTGACCGCCTTGAACCAGCCCATGTAGCCGATGACCGGGATCACGCAGGCGACCAGCATGGCCGCGATCGGCTTCCAGCCGACCCGCTTGATCAGCATGAACGCCACCACGAGCGCCAGGATCGGCAGCCCGATGCTGCGGGTCAGCGCGGTCAGCGCGAGCAGCCCGCCGACGGCCGCGCCGACCTTCCAGGTCATCGAGCGGTGCCAGAGCACCAGCACGATCACCCCGGTGACCAGCAGGGTGAACATGGCGTCGCTCATGATCAGCTGTTCGAGCTGGATCTGGTAGGCGTCGAACAGCACCGGCACGGTGGCCAGCGTCGCGGCCCACCCCGCCATGGCGAACCTTTTGACCAGCAGCGCATAGATCAGCCCGGCCGTCGCCAGGCCCATCAGGTGTTGCGTGAGGACAACGAGGCTGAAGCTGTGAAAGGGTCGGAGCAGCAGGAGCCAGAAGGCGTAGCCATCCGGCCTGATCGGGTGGGGCCTCGGGTGGAGCGCGACCGACACGTAGTCGTAGGAGTCGTTGAACCACATCGCCGGGCCGAAGCCGAGCATCGTGACGAGCCGCAGGAGCGCGCCGGCCGCGAGCGCGGCGGCGAACCAGCGATGATTGCGCAGCGTGACGACGAGACGCTCCTTCCAGGTGACCTGGGGGGCGCCTGTGACGGCGGGTTCCGCGACCGCGACCATGGTTACAGAATGCCAGGGGTTTTCGGGACTTGACCCGCCCCCCTCGGGGCAGACGGCATCATGGTCTGATTACTGACCGGCGATCACAGGTGTAAACGGCAGGGGTAACGAACGTGGAACTGACAGTGGTCATGCCGTGCCTCAACGAGGCGGAGACCGTGGAGGTGTGCGTAACCAAGGCCCTGGCCTGCATGCGCGAGAACGGGATCGACGGCGAGGTGGTGATCGCCGACAACGGCAGCACCGACGGCTCGCAGCAGCTCGCCCGCGACGCCGGCGCCCGGGTCGTGCACATCGACCAGAAGGGCTACGGCAACGCCCTGATCGGCGGCATCCGCGCCGCGCGCGGCAAATACGTGATCATGGGCGACGCCGACGACTCCTACGACTTCACCAACCTGATGCCGTTCGTCGAGGAGCTGCGCAAGGGCGGCGAGCTCGTCATGGGCAACCGCTTCAAGGGCGGCATCGCCCCCGGCGCCATGCCCCCGCTCCACCGTTACCTGGGCAACCCGGTCCTGTCGTTCGTGGGCCGGCTGTTCTTCCCGAGCGCGATCGGCGACTTCCACTGCGGCCTGCGCGGGTTCCGGCGCGACTCCATCCTCAAGCTGGGGCTCCAGACCGGGGGCATGGAGTTCGCCTCCGAGATGGTCGTCAAGGCCACCCTGCAGGGCCTCGACGTGCGCGAGGTGCCGACCACCCTGTCGCCCGACGGCCGCTCCCGCCCGCCCCACCTGCGCTCCTGGCGCGACGGCTGGCGCCACCTGCGCTTCCTGCTCCTCTACAGCCCCCGCTGGTTGTTCTTCATCCCGGGCCTGGCCCTGATGATCTTCGGTCTGGTCGTCGGCACCGCCCTGACCTTCGGCCCGGTCTACATCGGCCAGCTCGCCTTCGACGTCGACACCCTCGTCGGCGCGTCGGCGATGGTGGTGATCGGCTTCCAAGCGGTCCTGTTCGCCCTGTTCACCAAGGTGTACGCCGCCGAGGAGGGCTTCCTGCCCGAGTCGCCGCGCATCAGGAAACTGATCGACATCGTCACCCTGGAACGCGGCCTCATCATCGGCGGCCTGCTGGCCGTCGCCGGTCTGGTCGGCCTGGTGGCCTCGCTCGCCCACTGGGGCGGCAGGGGCTTCGGCGAGCTGATCCCGGCCGAGTCGCTGCGTCTGGTCGTGCCGTCGGCGACCGCCTTCATCATGAGCTTCCAGACGATCTTCGCCTCTTTGTTCATCTCGATCCTGGGCATCCGCCGTTCGCGCGAGACCCCGGTCGACATCGCCGCCTCGGCCGCCGAGGAGGCCGCCGAGGCCGTCAATAAGCAGCCGACGCTGTAGTCGGATGCCTCTAGGCTTGGAGGCATGTCTCAGCACATCTTGACCGCCGTCGCGTGGCCCTACGCCAACGGGCCACGCCACATCGGGCACGTCTCCGGGTTCGGCGTGCCGTCCGACGTCTTCAGCCGCTACCAGCGGATGGCGGGCAACAAGGTGCTGATGGTGTCCGGCACCGACGAGCACGGCACGCCGATCCAGGTCCAGGCCGACAAGGAGGGCGTCACCGCCCGGGAGCTCGCCGACCGCTACAACCGGGTCATCGCCGAAGACCTGACGGCCCTCGGGCTCTCCTACGACCTGTTCACCCGCACGACCACGCTCAACCACTACGCCGTCGCCCAGGAGATCTTCCTCGGGCTCCACAAGAACGGCTACATCTTCCCGAAGACCACGATGGGCGCGGTCTCCCCGTCCACCGGCCGCACTCTCCCCGACCGCTACATCGAGGGCACCTGCCCCATCTGCGGCTACGACGGCGCGCGCGGCGACCAGTGTGACAACTGCGGCAACCAGCTCGACCCGATCGACCTGATCAACCCCAAGTCGCGCATCAACGGCGAGACGCCGAAGTTCATCGAGACCGAACACTTCATGCTCGACCTGCCCGCCTTCGCCGACGCGCTCGGCACCTGGCTGCAGGGCAAGCAGGGCGAGTGGCGGCCCAACGTGCTGAAGTTCTCGCTCAACCTGCTGGGCGACCTGCAGCCGCGCGCGATCAGCCGTGACCTCGACTGGGGGGTGCCGATCCCGCTCGACGGCTGGAGCGACCGCAACGACAAGCGCCTCTACGTCTGGTTCGACGCGGTCATCGGCTACCTGAGCGCCTCGGTCGAGTGGGCCCGCCGGTCGGGCGACCCCGACGCGTGGCGGGCCTGGTGGCAGAACCCCAACGCCCGCGGCTACTACTTCATGGGCAAGGACAACATCGTCTTCCACTCCGAGATCTGGCCGGCGATGCTGCTCGGCTACAACGGAGAGGGCGCCCGGGGTGGGGCGGCCGGGTCGCTGGGGCGGCTCGACCTGCCCTCCGAGGTGGTGTCGAGCGAGTTCCTGACCATGGAGGGGAAGAAGTTCTCCTCCTCGCGGTCGGTCGTGATCTACGTCCGCGACTTCCTGGAGCGCTACTCGGCCGACGCGCTGCGCTACTACATCGCGGTGGCCGGCCCCGAGAACCAGGACACCGACTTCACCTGGCAGGAGTTCGTCAACCGCAACAACGGCGAGCTCGTCGCGGCCTGGGGCAACCTGGTCAACCGGTCGATCTCGATGGCGTCCAAGAACTTCGGGAAGATCCCCGACGCGGTCGACCTCACCGACGCCGACCGGGCGCTCCTCGAGCGGTCGAAGGCCGCCTTCCCGGCGGTCGGAGCCGAGCTCGGGCGGTCGCGGTTCAAGAACGCGGTCACCGAGGCGTTCGACGTGGTGCGCGAGGCCAACCGCTACCTGGCCGAGCAGGAGCCCTGGAAGATCAAGGACGACCCGGTCCGTCAGGGCACCATCCTCCACGTGGCGCTCCAGATCGTCGACGACGCCAAGACGCTGCTCACCCCGTTCCTGCCGAACTCCTCCAACAAGATCCACGAGATGCTGGGAGGCCAGGGCGTCTGGTCCGGCATGCCGGAGATCCGCGAGGTCGACGAGCCGGGCGGGCGCTCCTACCCCGTCATCACCGGCTCCTACGAGGGCGCGGCGAAGTGGGAGCACCGGCCCGTTCAGTCGGGCACCCCCCTGGCGCCGCCGAAGCCGCTGTTCGCCAAGCTCGACCAGAAGGTGGTCGACGAGGAACTGGGCCGCCTGGAAGGCAAGTGATGTCGGTCCCGTTCCCCGAGGCGCTCGGCGCCGAGGTGTTCGACAGCCACTGCCATCTCGACATCATGGTCGGGGAGCGCAAGGCGTCGTCCGGCGATCCCGTCGCCCTGGCCGCGCAGGCGGCCGGGGCGAGTGTCGACCGCATCGTCGAGGAGGCCAGGTCCGTCGGGGTGACGCGCCTGGTCACGATCGGCTACGACCTGCGCTCCTCCGAGTGGGGCGCCGAGATCGCCCGCGACCACGAGGGCGTCTACGCCGGCGTGGCGATCCACCCCAACGAGGCCCACGCGGCGACCCCCGAGGTGCTCGACCGCATCGAGGAACTGGCCCGGCTCCCGCACGTGCGGGCCGTCGGCGAGACCGGCCTCGACTTCTTCCGCGACTGGGCGTCCAAAGACGACCAGCACGCCTCGTTCCGGGCGCACATCGAGATCGCCAAGCGCACCGGGAAGGCGCTGGTCATCCACGACCGCGACGCCCACGACGCGGTCCTCGACGTGCTCGACGAGGTGGGCGCCCCCGACGTGGTGGTCTTCCACAGCTACTCGGGCGATGCCGAGATGGCCGAGCGCTGCGTCAGGGCGGGCTACTACCTGTCGTTCTCGGGCCCGGTCACCTACAAGAACGCCGGCTACCTGCGCGAGGCCGCGAAGGTCGCGCCCGCCGAGCTGATCCTGGTCGAGACCGACGCGCCCTACCTGCCGCCGACTCCCCACCGGGGCAAGCCCAACGCGCCCTACCTGATCCCGCTGACGCTGCGCCGCATCGCGGAGGTGAAGGACACGGCCCCCGAGGCGCTGGCGGAGATCATCAATGCGAACGGTCCGCGCGTTTTCGGTGATTGGTAATGGGATGTCACGGTACGGTGTGAGTTGACCATGGCGCTTCCGGAAGGACGCATCCGTGTATTCCCCGACGTTGGAGAGCCCCGCGCGTGACACGGGCAGCCAACTGTCGGGCTGGGAACATCCGGTCGAGAAACCCGCTGAGACGCCGTCCCGGTTGAGGGCGCTGGTCCGTCCGTGGCTGGCCGTGTTGTGCGCCGCCGCGCTGGGGATCTCGGTCGGCGTGGTCATCGGGGTCGGGCTGGCGCGCGAGATCACCCTCGACGTCGACGGCAAGCTGACCACCCACCGCTCGTTCGCGGCCGACGTGCGGGGGGCGTTGAAGGCCGCCGGGGTGCCCTACGAGAGGGGCGACATGGTCTCGCCCCCGCCGTCGGCCGAGATCGGCGACGACATGACGATCGTGGTGAGGCACGCCCGCCCGCTGACGCTCAACCTCGACGGGACCTCCAGCACCCATCTGACGACGGCGCTCAACGTCCAGGACGCCCTCGTAGAGCTCAAGATGAACCCCAACAAGCTCCAGCTCTCGACGACCCGGCTGCGGCAGATCCCGGTCGAGGGGTTCGAGCTCGACGCGCGGTCCCAGCGCAAGGTGACGATCGTGGCCGGCAGCATGCGCATCGAGACCACGACGACCGGCCGGACCGTGAAAGAGGTCCTGGAGGAGTCGAACGTCGAACTCGGCGAGGGCGACAAGGTCTCGCCCGGCCTGTCGACCTTCCCGCCCGAGGACACGGTGATCCGGGTGACCCCCGGCCTGCCGCCCCACACGATCCCGATCTCGGCCGACGTGGCCGCGCTGAACTGGGAGGCGCTGGCGCGATGCGTGTCGGGGAACGACGCCAAGTCGGCGCCGGGAGGGCTCTACGGGTTCGGGCTGAAGATGTGGCTCGCGGTCGGCGGGGAGAAGCGGCCGGTCGACTGGCCGGAGGCCGAGCAGACCTACCGGGCCCAGCTCCTCTACCAGCGGCTGGCGGGCGACTGGAAACGCGCCTGGCCGGAGTGCGGCCACCGCCTCTGACCGCTCAGCCGACCGCATGGCCGTAGTCGACCGACCCGGCGGGCGCGGGCGTCGTCGCCGAGGCGGAGACCGCGCCGACGCCGTCGCGGTCGGGCGCGCCGACCAATAACCCGGAGGCGCCGTCGGCGGCCAGCGACCAGCCGTACCGCTGCCCCGGCTGGGGCGGGACCGGCAGCGCGGTCACGGTTCCGTCGACGGTGGTGGTGTGCACGCCCCCCGTCGCCCCCTTCGTGTAGGGGTGGCCCATGGCGAGCCGCCCGTCGCCGGTGAACGCCAGGGCCCAGCCGAGACCGGTCGTGCCCGGCACGGTGATCGCCCTGGCGGGGGAGAGATCGGCCCAGAGCTGGACCATGCCGGCGTCGCGCGGCCCGGCGAGCGGGGCGCCCGCGGCCAGGTAGGAGACGCCGCCGATCCGGGTGGCCGCCAGCGTCCAGCCGAAGCGGTTGCCCGCCTCCTCCGGCACGTCCTTCGTCGCCTGGCCGAGGTCCCACTTCCTGGTCGTGTACGGCGCCCCCGACAACACGTCCTTGATGACGACGACCGTCCCGGCGTCGACGATGCCGCTGGCGACCTGGATCCCCGTGCCGTCGTCGTCCTCGTAGGGCACGCCGACGGCCAGGTCGGGGCGGGCCGGGTCGCCGTGGAAGGCCAGCGACCAGCCCCACATGTCGCCGACCTCGCCGTTGCCGATCATGCCGTCGGACTCCTGGTTCAGCCGCGCCTGCCCCCGCGGGGAGAACAGGTGCACCGCGCCGGCGTCGGTCAGCGGGTCGTCGGCGTGGGGTTCGCCGACCGCCAGCACCCAACCGCCTGGCAGGTCGGCCGCCGCCAGCGACCAGCCGAAGTGGGCGTCCTCGCGCGGGTCGCGCGCGGTCAGGGTCTGGACGCCCCCCGCACTGAACACGTAGACCGCGCCCTGGTCGTCGTCGCCGGCGTAGGGGGCGCCGACGACGACGTCGAGGCAGCGGTCGCCGTCGACGTGGGCGGTGGCCACGGCCCAGCCGAAGCCGGTGTTGGTCTCGTCACCCGGGGGTCTGAGGGTCTGGCCGCCGAAGGCGACGGTCTCGGCGAAGGGGTCGCCGACGGCGTGGGTCGTGGCGGGGCAGGGGGTGGCGGAGGCCGTACCGGAAGGGACCAGCGCGGACACGAGCAGCAGGGCGGCGAGCAGCCGGGTCACAGGGCCACCTCCAGGCCGCCGCCGAACTGGAGCCGGGCGGGCACGCGGTCGTCGGGGAGATCGAACACGAGCATGCCGTCGGAGCGCCCGCCGGGCCGCAGCCCGCTCGGCAGCGGCGTGGAGAGGCGATGGGGCCGGTAGGCAGTGCCCGAGGCGTCGAGCAGCACCGGCGTGGCCGTGATCCCGACCAGTTCGCCGCCGGTGTTGACCATGCTCCACGGGATCACGCAGAACGCCCCCTGCGCGGCCGTGACGCCTTCGTAGTCGGGCAGGCCGCACCGCGGATCTCTGGTGACGACCAGGTCCACGCCGAACCCGGCGCCGACGGTGATCCGCTTGGCGACGTCGCCGCCGGCGGCCTCCTGCGCGGCGATCTGCACGGCGGTGCGCGGCTCGTTGTCCCCCGACACGACCAGCACCCCGACGCTGACCACGAACGCCACGAAGATCACCACGGCCGCGATGAGCCACCGGTCGGAACGCGACCGTGGTGGTTTCAACGGTGGTTCGGCAGAGGTGCCGGGGCCGCTTGAGGCGACCACGGTGACCGGTTCGGCGGTGCGGTCGATCCGCTCGCCGGAAGCCGGGATCTCGTCGGTGGCGGCGACGGGAACCGGCTCCACCGGCGCCGGCGGGTCGGCGGGTTCGGGGAGGCTCTGCTGGAGGGTCCGGTTGAGTTCCTCGACCGGAATCAGCGGCTCGGCCCGCCGGACCTCCGGGTCGCGGGCCGAGACCGTCGGCAGGGCGCCGCCGACCAGGGCGATCAGCAGGTCCTGCGCGGTCGGGCGGCGGGTCGGGTCGGGGTCGGTCGCCAGGCGGACCAGCTCGTTCAGCGGCTCGGGGAGCGCGCCCAGGTCGGGGCGGCTGTTCAGGACGCGGGCCGCCAGGGTCACCATGTTGCCCTGGCCGTAGGGGTGACGGCCGGTTCCCGCGTAGGCCACCAGGCAGCCCCAGGCGAAGACGTCGGTCCACGGGCTGACCGGCTCGCCGCGCACCTGTTCGGGCGCCCACCAGCCGGGGCTGCCGAGCAGCTCCCCGGCCTGGGTGAAGTCGTGGGAGGCGTCGAGGGCGCGGGCGATGCCGAAGTCGATCACGCGGGGGCCCGACAGGGACAGGATGACGTTCGCGGGCTTCAGGTCGCGGTGCACCAGGCCGGCCACGTGGATTGCCGCCAGGGCCGCCGCCACGCCCAGGGCCACGCCGTGGAGCGGTCCCGGCTCAAGCGGGCCCTCTTGGACGATCTGCCGGTTGAGCGGGGTGCCGGCGATGTACTCGGTCACCATGTAGGGCCGCCCGTCGGCGGTGGTCCCGTTGTCCAGCACCTGGGCGGTGCAGAACGAGGCCACCTTGCGGGCGTTCTCGACCTCGCCGTGGAAGCGGGCCGCGAAGGCGTCGTCGGCCAGCTGGGAGCGGACCACCTTGAGGGCCACCAGGCGGTCGTCGGCCACGGCCAGGTAGACCGTGCCCATGCCGCCCTCGCCCAGGCGGCCCAGCAGCCGGTAGGTCCCGATCGCGGCGGGATCGTCGGGGCGGAGCGGCTCGGCGCCGGTCGGTTCCATCTGGGGGCTCTCCTACGGCCTGTGCGAGTTCGTGAACACTTCGAAGCAATCGCCAGCATGGATTGCCCGTGGGGGTCGCGAACAGGTAAATCGACGCGTTCGCATGCCCGACACTGGTTGCATGAGTCTGCTCGGGCCCGTTGAGGTGCGCACGCTTGCGGAGAAGTTGAACATCCGGCCCACCAAGAAGCTCGGGCAGAACTTCGTCATCGACGGCGGCACGGTCCGCAAGATCGTCAGAGTCGCCGAGGTGTCGCCCGACGACGTGGTGATCGAGGTCGGGCCGGGGCTCGGGTCGCTGACCCTGGCGCTGCTCTCGGAGGTCGCCGAGGTGGTCGCGGTCGAGATCGATCCGGTGCTGGCGGGGCAGCTCCCCGAGACGGTCACGGTCATGCTTCCTGATTACGCCGACCGCCTGAGGGTCGTCCAGGCCGACGCTTTGCGCATCACTCCGGATGACCTGCCGGCCCGGCCGACCGCGCTGGTCGCCAATCTGCCCTACAACGTGTCGGTTCCGGTCGTCCTGCACCTGCTGCAGATCCTGCCCGAACTGCGCCGGGGCCTGGTGATGGTGCAGTCGGAGGTCGCCGACCGGCTGGCCGCCCGGCCCGGCTCCCGCGTCTACGGGGTGCCGTCGGTCAAGGCCGCCTGGTACGCCGACGTCCGCCGCGCTGGCCCGGTCGGGCGCAACGTCTTCTGGCCGGCCCCCAACGTCGACTCGGGCCTGGTCTCTCTCGTCCGCCGTGAGCCGCCGGCCACCACCGCCAGCAGAGAAGAGGTGTTCGCCGCGATCGACGCCGCGTTCGCCCAGCGGCGCAAGACGCTGCGGGCCGCCCTGGCGGGCTGGGCGGGCTCCCCGGCGCTGGCCGAGGAGGCGCTCGTGAAGGCGGGCGTCGACCCGCAGGCCCGGGGCGAACAGCTCGACGTGGCCGACTTCGCCCGGATCGCCGAACACCGCCGCTAGGCTCCCGTCCCGTGATTACCGTGCGTGTGCCCGCCAAGGTCAATCTTCAGCTCTCCGTCGGCCCGCTCCGCGACGACGGCTTCCACGACCTGGTCAACGTCTTCCAGGCCGTCTCCCTGTTCGACGAGGTCACCGCGTCGGAGTCAGACCGGGTCGAGGTCGTCTGCGACCACGCCGACGTGCCGCTCGGGCCCGACAACCTGGCCGTCCGGGCCGCCCAAGCGCTCGCGCCCGGCAGGGGCGTCCGGCTGGAGATCAAGAAGACCATCCCGATCGCGGGCGGCATGGCCGGGGGCAGCGCCGACGCCGCCGCCGCGCTCGTCGCGTGCAACGCCCTGTGGAACCTGGGCAAGACCCGCGAGGAGCTGATGGAGATCGGCGGCACGCTCGGCAGCGACGTGCCGTTCGCGCTGCTCGGCGGCACCGCCGTCGGCGTCGGCAAGGGCGAGGTCCTGACGCCGATGGAGGTCTCGGGCACCTTCCACTGGGTGTTCGCGCTGGCCGACGGCGGTCTGTCGACGCCGCAGGTCTACGGCGAGTGCGACCGCATCAGGGAGGCCACCGGCGAACAGGCCGCCTGGCCGACCCTGAGCGACCCGCTGGCCAAGGCGCTGGCCGAGGGCGACGCCGCGGCGCTCGGGGCCGCGCTCGTCAACGACCTGCAGCCCGCCGCCATCATGTTGCGCCGCTCCCTCCACCGCACCCTCGACGAGGGCCGTGAGCTCGGCGCGCTCGGCGCGCTCGTGTCGGGCTCCGGGCCGACGTGCGCGTTCCTGGCCGCCGACGAGATGCACGCACGCGAGATCGCCGTCTCGCTCACCGGTTGCCGTGAGGCCGTCGTCGCCTCCGGACCGGTGCCGGGAGCCGCGATCGTCTAGATAGGCTTGGCGGGCGATGAATCTGGTCAATCTCGAATCCGTCTCCCATGCCTTCGGCCCGAAGGCGCTGCTCACCGGGGTGTCGCTCGGGGTCGAAGCGGGCGAGCGCATCGGTGTCGTCGGGCGCAACGGTGGCGGCAAGACCACCCTCGTCTCGATCATCGCCGGTGAGCTCACCCCCGACAGCGGGCGGGTCACCCACACGCGCAACCTGCGTGTCGGGGTGCTCGCC
Source organism: Herbidospora sp. NBRC 101105 (assembly GCF_030269205.1). NCBI lineage: Bacteria > Bacillati > Actinomycetota > Actinomycetes > Streptosporangiales > Streptosporangiaceae > Herbidospora > Herbidospora sp. NBRC 101105. Next base: position 225,898 of record NZ_BSSX01000009.1, read on the forward strand.
CAGCGCGACCTCTTCGACCCGAACGCGCCGATCCGCGACATCGTGCTCGGCGAGAAGGCCGAACACGAGTGGGCCGGCGACGCGCAGGTCCGCGAGATCCTCGCCAACCTGCTCGGCGACCTCGACCTGTCGGCCCACGCGGGCGCCCTGTCCGGTGGCGAACGCCGCCGGACCGCGCTGGCGAAGCTGCTCATCGGCGACCACGACCTGATCGTGCTCGACGAGCCCACCAACCACCTCGACATCGAGGCGATCGCCTGGCTGGCCGGCCACCTGTCGGCCCGCAAGTCGGCCCTCCTCGTCGTCACCCACGACCGCTGGTTCCTCGACGCCGTCTCCACCCGCACCTGGGAGGTCGTCGACGGCACCGTCGAGCGCTACGAGGGCGGCTACGCCGCCTATGTGCTGGCCAAGGCCGAACGGGCGCGCATCGCCCAGGCGGCCGAAGACCGGCGGCAGAACCTCATGCGCAAGGAGATCGCCTGGTTGCGGCGCGGCCCGCCCGCCCGCACGTCCAAGCCGAAGTTCCGCATCAACGCCGCCGAGGCGCTGATCGCCGACGTGCCCCCGGCCCGGGAGACCGTCGAACTGCTCAGGTTCGCGACCGCGCGCCTCGGCAAGACGGTGTACGACCTGGAGAACGTCACCCTCCACGCGGGCGGCCCGAACACCGGCCCGCTGGTGCTCGACCACTGCACCTGGCAGTTCGGCCCCGGCGACCGCATCGGCCTGATCGGCGTCAACGGCTCGGGCAAGTCGACGGTGCTCCGCCTGCTGTCCGGCACGGTCACGCCCGACGAGGGGAAGCTGGTCCAGGGCCGCACGGTCAAGCTGGCCCACCTGTCGCAGGAGCTCGCGGAGCTCGACCCGACCCGGCGCGTGCTGGAGACGGTCGAGGAGGTCCGCAAGTACATCACCGTCGGCAAGAAGGAGTGGACCGCCTCCCAGCTGCTCGAACGCCTCGGCTTCAAGGGCGAGGCGCAGTGGAAGGTCGTCGGCGATCTGTCGGGCGGCGAGCGGCGGCGGCTCCAGCTGCTGCGGCTGATCATGGACGAACCCAACGTCCTGCTGCTCGACGAGCCGACCAACGACCTCGACATCGAGACGCTGACCGAGCTCGAAGACCTGCTCGACGGCTGGCCCGGCACGCTCGTCGTGGTCAGCCACGACCGCTACTTCCTGGAGCGGGTCTCCGACCGCACGGTCGCGCTGCTGGGCGACGGCCGGTTGTCGATGCTGCCGGGCGGTGTGGACGAATACCTGGAGCGCCGCGCCGCCGGAACCGCGGTGTCGGCCCGCGCCGCGTCGGCGGAGCCCGTGGCGGCCGCCGGTGAGGCTCCGGCCGAGAAGAAGGTCTCCCAGAAGGAGCTGCGGGAGCTGCAGAAGGAGCTGAGCCGGCTGGAGCGGCAGCTCGACAAGCTCTCGGAGCGTGAGGCGAAGGTGCACACCCAGATGGCCGAGGCGGCCAGCGACTTCGAGAAGCTCGGCAAGCTCGACGCCGAGCTGCGCGACCTCGGGGCCCAGAAGGAGGCCACCGAGCTCGAGTGGATGGAGCTCGCGGAGCGCATCGGCGAATAGCGAGGGAAAAGAGAAGGAGCCCGGTTGGCCGACCGGGCTCCTGCTTTTTGCTTCAGATGACTTGGGGCACCAACCGAGTCATCTCAGCACTACGTGGTTGGAAGATCAGACGATCTTGCCGGACCAGAGAGCCGCCGCCACCTTGTAGACGCCGTAGGTCTCACCGTCGAAGTACGGGGAAACCGAGGTGTCGTAGCGCTTGTTGCCGTCGGTGTCAGCGACACCGATGGTCACGCCGTTCAGGTAGCCGAGGCGACGGGCGCTCTTGTACTGCGACAGCCACGACGAGCCCAGCGAGCCCTCGCCCGTGAAGGACGACTTGACCCCGATGATCTCCTCAGCCTTGATGTCCGAGGCCTTGGCCGCGAACGTCTTGCCGTAGGTCCACTTCAGGGTGTGGCCGGTGAAGGCGTGGTTGCCGTCCGGGTGCTTCCCGCTCGGGTAGCCGAACACGTAGACGCTCTGGCCAACCTTCTGGTTGTACGCCAGACCCTGGCCACCGACGTTGTCACCGAGGCGACCGACGTCCTTGAGGCCGATCGACAGGACGATGCCCTTGACCTTGTAGTCCAGGTCGTAGTTGATCCAGAAGGTCCGCTTGAAGTACTTCCACGAACCGTTGATCTTCTTCGAGTAGACGTAGGTGCTGTCGTTCAGCCAGTAGTCGTCACCGTCGTCCTGCACGCCCTGCGGCGCGCGGAACTCGGCCTGGCTGATCTGGACCTCGTTGAACCCGGTGCCGACCTTGTACGAGGGGGCCTGGGGGTTCGTGCCGTTGCCGTAGTTAGCAGCCTTGAAGGTGCTCCACTTGACGTCGACCTTCTTGCTCTCCGGGGTACCGACCGGAACGATCTTCCAGTGGTCGATGTACTCGATGATCTCGAGCTTGGAGTAGCCGGTCTCCTTCTTCGCCTCCAGCTCAGCCTTGGCCTTCTCGGCCAGGGCCTTGGTGGGGTAAGGCTTGGAGACCCAGTCGACGTCGGTGCCGCCGGCGACGGGGAGCACACCGTTGTACACGTTCACGAACGCGTAGTTGCGGTCGCCGTCCTCGTAGACGTCGAAGTCGTAGTGCGTGAAGGCCTGCTTGCCGACGTAGATGCCCCACGGGGTCTTGCCCTGGTAGTAACCGGGGATGAAGACCCACTTGTCGAGGGTGGCCTTGTTGGACGTCGTGTCGTAGACACAGTGTCCAGCGGTGGCGACGAGGTTCTTGTAAGCGCTCTGGAGCGAGGTGCCGGTGCACCAGTGCGGCTTGCCGTCAGCGCCGATGAAGAACACCTTGCCCGTGGTCTTGGGCAGGTTGACGTTCTTCGAGACGCTGGTGGTCTTCTTCTCGTCACCGATGGCCGGGACGACGCCGGGCTTCGTGTCGGCGGTGGGGCCACCGGTCGACACGTGCTTGCCGACGACCTGAGTCTCGACGTTGTAGGGCGTGGCGCCGATCAGGTTGGCCTTCGCCTCGCCGTACCAGAAGGCAGCGACCTGCTGCGCGGCGAGGTTGGTGTTGGCCAGGCTGTCGGAGGCGACGTCGCCAGCAGCCTGCGCCGGAGCGGCCACGACCGCGGAGGCAAGCAGCCCCGCGCTCAGACCGCCCAGAATGAGCGTGCGCTTCATGTGGAACTCCCAGGTCTGTCGTGGGACGTCACTTGCGCCCCATGCGTCAGGAAAGGAACGTTCAAGAAGCTATAAGACGGGATGAGGGTGTGAAAGCAAAAAGACCAACTGCCCGAGGCGGCTGGGGTGTGGAAAGTTGCTGTAAACCTGTGGGGTTCCTGTGAAGATTCCGTTATTTCCGCTGATCGTGGGGCATGTCGTTTGGTCACCCCATGGATCGATCCAGCTCGGGTGTGTGACGTAAATCACACCCCTCTGAAGGGAACCGGAAAGCGGGTCAACCCCGTCTTAGTCCGTCACGACTACGCGGAGTCGCTGGTGTCGAACGGCACGAGAAGGGTGCGCAGGAGCCCGGAAAGATCTTGTTGCTGCTGTCGGCCGAGGGTCGCGAGCAGCTCCTGCTCCCGCCTGAGCAGGTCGGCGAAGGCCGCGTCGACGCGTTCGAGCCCCTTGGTGGTCAACCGCACCAGCACGCCGCGCCGGTCGTCGGGATCGGGGTTGCGGGTGACGAATCCGGCGGCGGCCAGCCGGTCGATGCGGTTGGTCATGGTCCCGGACGTCACCAGAGTGGCCCGCAACAACGCCCCGGGGCTCATCTCGTAGGGGGAACCGGCCCGGCGCAGCGCCGTGAGGACGTCGAACTCCCAGGGCTCCAGCCCGTGTTCGGCGAAGGCGGCCCGCCTGGCCCGCTCCAGATGACGGCTCAGCCGCGACACGCGGCTCAGCACCTGGAGAGGCGTCACGTCGAGGTCGGGGCGCTCCTGCCGCCAGGCCGCGACGAGCCGGTCGACTTCATCCTCGGCTGAGCTCATGGATGACGAGTCTAGCTTTTCTTGACGTCAAGACATCTCTCTTGATATCAAGTATCTTTATGTCGAGAGAAACTGTCTGGGACCCCTCCGTCTACGGCCGGTACGCCGACGAACGTTCCCGGCCCTTCTACGAGCTCACCGGGCGGATCAGGGCCGAGGATCCGCGCTACGTCGTCGATCTCGGCTGCGGCACCGGAGACCTGACCGTGTCGCTGGCCGCCCGCTGGCCCGACGCCCGGATCCACGGGGTCGACTCCTCGCCCGAGATGATCGCCAAAGCCCCCGAGGGCGCCACCTTCGAGGTCGCCGACGTGCGCGACTGGCGTCCGGCCGAGCCGGTCGACGTCATCGTGTCGAACGCGCTGCTCCAGTGGGTGCCCGAGCACCGGGAGCTGCTCGTGGGCTGGGCCCGGGAGCTCAACCCGGGCGGCTGGCTGGCCTTCCAGGTGCCGGGCAACTTCGCCGCACCCAGCCACCAGGTCGTCAGGGAGCTCTGCCGGAGCCCCGAATGGGCCGCCGAGCTGGCCGACCTCGCCTGGCGAGACCCGGTCGACTCCGCGGCGGACTACCTGGAGCTGCTGGCGGCCGAGGGCCTGACCGTGGACGCCTGGGAGACCACCTACGTCCACGTCCTCCAGGGCGACGACGCGGTGCTCCGCTGGGTCACCGGCACGGCACTGCGCCCCATGCTGACCCGGCTGGGCCCGGAGCGCCGCGACCACTTCCTCGCCGACGCCGGCCGAGCGCTCGCCGAGGCCTATCCCCGCCGCGACTACGGCACCCCGTTCGAGTTCCGCCGCATATTCACCGTGGCACACAAATGATCATTCGTATTCGTTTTGCGGGCATTCATTGGTGATGGGCGTAGACACGCCCAGGTGTCCCGTTCAGGTGAAATCGCAGGCCGCAGCGCGCCGACGCCTGGACTGACGGAGCGCCGGGAGCGCAGCGACCAGAGCGGAGGAGGGAAGGCGTCGGATAAGAGCGCGAGGACCGCCGCGCCGGAGGCGCGGCCATCGAATAGGCGATTTGTTCACCTTCAGGTGGCATCATGGCCGCAATTCGGCCGTGTCGCGTTTACCTGGAGGTGCTGGTGGCGATCGAGATCGAGGACAAGTTCGATGTCCCAGACGAGTTCGTGGTGCCAGATCTGCTCGGCGTGAAAGGCGTCGAAGCGGTCTCCGGGCCGAAATCCCACCAGCTCGTGGCCGTTTACTTCGACACTCCCGATCTGCGGCTCGCCGCGCGGGGCATCACCCTGCGGCGGCGCCGCGGGGGCGACGACCCCGGCTGGCACCTGAAACTGCCCAAGGCCGCCGGGGTGCGGCAGGAGATCCAACTGCCCCTGACCCGCAGCGCCAAGGTGGTGCCGGCCGATCTGGCCGCGCAGGTGCTCGTCTACACGCGGGGCCACGCGCTGGTGCCGGTCGCCGAGCTCGACACCAAGCGGTCGGTGACCCGGTTGCTCGACGGTGACGAGCAGGTGCTCGCCGAGGTCGCCGACGACCGGGTCAAGGGGACCGTCTACGGCGACGTGCCGCGCGTCGAGCGGTGGCGCGAGGTCGAGGTCGAGCTCGTCAAGGGTGACGAGGCGCTGCTGAAGCGGGTGGGCAAGCGGGTGATCAAGGCGGGGGCTGCCACCGGTGGCTCCGCCAACAAGCTGGGGCGGCTGTTGGGCGAAGCCGTACAGAAACTGCCGAAGTCGCCTGCCGAGGGGACGGTCGGCGCCGCGGTCTTCGCCTACCTGCGGAGCCAGACCGACGCGCTGATCGCGCAGGACGGCCGGGTGCGGCGGGCCGAGGAGGACGCCGTGCACAAGGCGCGCGTGGCGTGCCGGCGGATGCGCAGCGCGTTCAAGGCCTTCTCCTCGATCGTGACCGAGTCGGACGCGCTCCAGGAGGAGCTGCGCTGGCTCGGCGAGGTGCTCGGCGAGGTGCGCGACCTGGAGGTCATCCAGGCCCGCTTCGGCAAGGAGCTCGACGGGCTCGACGACCACCTGATCGTCGGCCCGGTCCGCACCCGGCTGCTCGACGACCTCAAGCTCCAGGAGGAGGAGGGCTACGAGCGGGCCCGCGAGGCCATGACGAGTGAGCGTTACTTCGCCCTGCTCGACGCGCTCGACGAGCCCTACGTCTTCACCGGCCGCGCGACTCGCGAGGCCGGGCCCGAGCTGGCCAAGATCGTGGCCAAGGAGTGGAAGCGGGTGCACCGCAAGCACGCGACCGCCCAGGCCATCGACGACCCGCACGAGCGCGAGATCGCCATGCACGACGTGCGCAAGGCGGCCAAGCGCGCCCGCTACACCGCCGAGGCGGCCGGCATGGACGACGAGGCCGCCCGCGCCGAGGCGATCCAGGAGGCCCTGGGCACCTACCAGGACGGCGTGGTGGCCCAGGAGACGCTGGAGAAGGAGGCCGCGAAGGCCCGCGAGGCCGGCGAGGACACCTTCACCTACGGCGTGCTGGCCGGCCTGGAGCGCGCCGCCGCCGAACGCGCCCGCGACAAGTTCCCGAAGTTGTGGAAGAAACTCACGTGACGTAACGGTCGACGCTGACCAGTTCGCCCTCTGCGTGGTGGAGGACGGCGAACCCGCCCTTCTTGAGATGGGTGTCGCCGATCCGGCCCTCGGAGAGGGCGTCCAGCAGGTCGGGGAGGACCTTGCCGTGGCTGCAGAGCGCGGTCGGCTCGGTCAGTTTGCGGACCAGCCGCAGGGTGTCCTTGGGGTCGTAGCCGGGCTCGGAGAGCAGCTTCTCCTTGCGGATCGGCAGGCCCGTGGCGGTCGCGTAGGGCTTGAGGGTCTGGGTGCACCTGCGGCTGGGGGAGCTGACCAGGTGCTGGGGCGCGTAGGCGGCCAGGGCCGCGGCGACCACGTCGGCCTGGGCCAGGCCCTCGGCGTCGAGCGGACGCCGGTCGTCGTGGCCCTTCCACTCCGAGCGGCTGCCGGCCAGGCCGTGCCTGACCAGGATCAGCGGCACCGTGACCAGCGGGGCCGCCGTCAGGGCCCGTAGCAGGCCCGCGTCCCACTCGTAGGTGAGCCGGTCGCGGGCCTCGCCGAGAGACATCCAGACGACCTCGTCGACCTCGTCGACCGCCGTCAGGTCGTCTTCCGCGCTGACCCGCGCGGCCCAGTAGTCGACCCGTTTGAGGCGGCTGTCCTTCAGGTAGTGGACGGGCGGCAGCGAGCGGCCCAGCACGACCGACAGGCCGGTCTCCTCCCGGACCTCGCGGAGCGCTCCGGCGATGACGTGCTCGCCCTGCTTGAGTTTGCCCTTGGGGAACGACCAGTCGTCGTACTTCGGGCGGTGCACGACCGCCACCTCGGGGGAGGACTCGTCGCCGCGCCAGATCACGGCGCCGGCGGCGTGGATCACGTCGGTCATTTGCCGTCGTCCACGGTCCGCCAGCGTCGCGTGCCGATGAGATGCTGCTGCAGATCGGCGCCGCCGTTTTGGCGAAGCCAGCGGCCATCTGAGGTAAGCCACCATGTGTCCGTCCCGTCGGAGAACGCGCGGTCGAGCAGGTCGGCGATGTAGGACCGGTGTTGTGCTCCGGTCACCTTCACCAGGGCCTCCACCCTTCGGTCGAGGTTGCGTCGCATCAGGTCGGCGCTGCCGATCCACATCTCGGGCCGCCGTCCGCCGCCGAACTCGTAGATGCGGGAGTGCTCCAGGAAGCGCCCAAGGAGGCTTCTGACCCTGATCGTCTCCGACAAACCCGGCACGCCGGGCCGGAGTGTGCAGATGCCCCTCACCCACAGGTCGATCGGCACGCCGGCCTGCGAGGCCCGGTAGAGGGCGTCGATCACGGGTTCGTCGACGAGCGAGTTGGTCTTGATCCGGATCCGGGCCGCGCGGCCCGCCTTGTGGTGGGCGATCTCCCGGTCGATGCGGGCCAGCAGGCCCTGCCGCAGCGAGTGGGGCGCCACCAGCAGCCGCCGGTAGGCGGAGTGGTTGGAGTAGCCGGTGAGGTGGATGAACAGGTCGGTCACGTCCTCGCCGACGAGCGGGTCGGACGTGAGGAGGCCGAAGTCCTCGTACATTCGGGCGGTCTTCGGGTTGTAGTTGCCGGTGCCGATGTGGCAGTAGCGGCGCAGTTCGCCGTTCTGCTCCTGGCGCACGACCAGGGCCAGCTTGCAGTGGGTCTTCAGGCCCAGCACGCCGTAGACGACGTGGCAGCCGGCCTTCTCCAGTTTCCTGGCCCACGAGATGTTGGCGTGCTCGTCGAACCTGGCCTTGATCTCGACCACCACGACGACCTGCTTGCCCGCTTCGGCGGCGTCGATGAGGGCGTCCACGATCGGGGAGTTGCCGCTGGTCCGGTAGAGCGTCTGCTTGATCGCCAGCACCTGCGGGTCGGCCGCGGCGTGCTCGATGAAACGCTGCACGCTGGTGGAGAAGCTGTCGTAGGGGTGGTGCAGCAGGATGTCCTTCTCCCGCAGCGTCGCGAAGATGTCGTCGTCGGCGTGGATCACCTCGGCCGGCACGAACGGCCGGTAGCTGAGTTCGCCCCGGTTGTGGGTGGGCCCGAGGTCGGCGATCGTGTGCAGCCCCGACAGGTCGAGCGGGCCGGGCACCCGGTAGATCTCGTGGTCGTGTACGCCCAGCTCCTCGACCAGCAGGTCGAGCACCTCGGGCGTGATCGTGTCCTCGACCTCGATGCGGACCGGCGAGCCGAACCGGCGGCGGCGCAGTTCGCGTTCGAGGGCCTGCATGAGGTTCTCGGTGACGTCCTCGTCGACGTCGAGGTCCTCGTTGCGGGTGACCCGGAAGACGTGGTGCTGGACGATCTCCATGCCCTTGAAGAGCTGGCCGAGGTGGGCCGCGATGACGTCCTCAAGCGGCACGAACCGGTCTTTGGCCACCTTCACGAACCGGGGGAGCTGCTGGGGCACCTTCACCCGCGCGAAGACCGTGTTGCCGTTGACGGGGTTGCGGACCGTGACCGCCAGGTTGAGCGACAACCCCGAGATGTTCGGAAAGGGGTGGGCCGGGTCGACGGCCAGCGGCGTCAGCACCGGCCGGATCCGCTCCCGGAACAACTTCCGCATGACCGTGCGCTCGTCGCGCCCGAGGTCGGCCCAGCGGACGATCTCGATGCCCTCGGCCACCAGCTCAGGCACGATCGCCTTGTGGAACAGGGCGGCGTGGCGCTGCACCAGGACGTTGGCGATCCCGTTGATGCGCTCCAATTCGTCGCTCGGCTTCAGCCCGCTCTGCGCCCTGAGCAGGAGTCCCGTGGCCATCCGCCGTTTGAGGCCCGCGACCCGCACCATGAAGAACTCGTCGAGGTTGGTCGCGAAGATCGCCAGGAACCGCACCCGTTCGAGCAGGGGAAGCTTGGGGTCCTCGGCGAGTTCGAGCACCCGTTCGTTGAACTGGAGCCAGCTCTCCTCTCGGTTGAGGAATCGCTCGTGAGGGAGGGGAAGTTCCTCCGGGGAGATGGGCACGGAAATTTCGGCGGACATGTCCTGAATATGCCCGAGTTTGTTGAACGACGTGTTAACTTCCCCGCAACGAAATCGCCAGTCTCAGGCTTCACTCTCGCGGGCACGTGCGAGCTTCTCGTTCTCTCTCGCCTCGCGGGCGCGGATCTTCTCCTGCTCCCGCCGGAGCTTCTCGGCCTCCTTGGCCTCGCGCTCGCGCTGCCTCTCGGCCTCGCGCCAGAGTTTCTCCTGCTCCTTGCGCTGACGGCTGAGCTCTTTGGGGTCGGTCACGGGGCCGGGCGGTAGTGGCGGCGCCAGCACCAGCCCCCGGGAGGCGTTGGTCAGCCCCGGGGCCGGGTCGAGGTCGCTCAGCCCGTTCCAGCAGAGGTTCACCAGGTGGGCGGCGACCGTCTCACGGCTGGGTTTGCGCACGTCGAGCCACCACTGGCCGGTCAGGGCGACCATGCCGACGAGCATCTGGGCGTACATGGGGGCGGTCTTGGGGTCGTAGCCCCGGCCGGCGAACTCGTCGGCCAGCACGTCTTCGACCTGACTGGCGATGTCGCTGATCAGGCTGGCGAAGGTGCCGGTGCCGGAGGCGGCGTGGGAGTCGCGGACCAGGATCCGGAAGCCCTCGCTGCTCTCCTCGATGTACTGGAGCAGCGCCAGTGCGGCCCGCTCCACTTTCACTCGCGCGTGGGTCGCGGACAGGGCCTGGGTGACGAGGACGAGCAGGCGCTGCATCTCGCGGTCGATGACCACGGCGTAGATGCCTTCCTTGCCGCCGAAGTGCTCGTACACCACGGGCTTCGACACGCTGGCGTGTGCGGCGATCTCCTCCACCGAAGTGCCGTCGAAGCCCTTCTCCGCGAAGAGGGAGCGACCGATCTGGATCAGCTGCTCGCGCCGTTCCGCGCCCGTCATTCGCCTGCGGGATCTGGATTCGGTCACGGCACCATAATGGCGGGCCGTGAGAGTGGCGGCACAGGCACGCCCTCGCACGGCCCTCGATATGGACTAGGCAATGCGCTTCGCCGCCAGCCGCTCTGGATTGGGCCACCGCACGTCATAGGCCCAGCCGAAGCGCTCGAAGATCTTGATCAGACCGGCGCTCAGATCGATCTGGCCCTTCAGCACGCCGTGCCGCGCGCAGGTGGGGTCGGAGTGGTGCAGGTTGTGCCACGACTCGCCGAACGAGGGCAGCGCCAGCCACCACACGTTGCGGGACTTGTCGCGCGACTCGAAGGCCTCGTCGCCGAAGACGTGGCAGATCGAGTTGATCGCCCAGGTGACGTGGTGGAGCAGGCCGATGCGGACCAGGGTGCCCCAGAAGAAGGCCGTCGCGGCGCCCTGCCACGACCAGGTGATCAGGCCGCCGAGGATGGCCGGCAGCGCCAGCGAGGTGATCGCCAGCACCGGGAACATCTTGTGGAACTTCACGATGTCCGGGTCTTTGACCAGGTCGGGGGCGTACTTCTCGCGGTTGGCGCGCTCGGCTTCGAACAACCAGCCCATGTGGGCGTAGAGCAGGCCCTTGGTGACCGCCCAGAACGAGGTGCCGAAGCGCCACGGCGAGTGCGGGTCGCCGTCCTTGTCGGAGAACTTGTGGTGCTTGCGGTGGGTGGCGACCCAGTCGAGGACCGACATCTCCAGCGACATGCTGCCGGCGACGCCCAGAGCGATCTTCAGCGGCCGCTTGGCCTTGAAGGAGCCGTGGGTGAAGTAGCGGTGCAGGCCCACCGTCACGCCGAGACCGGTGAACATGTAGAAGACGAACGCGATGGCGATGTCGACCCAGCTCAGCCAGCCCCAGGCCCATGCCACCGGCACCGCGAGAGCCAGCGCCACCAGGGGCAGGCCCACGACGACGCCGAAGGTGATGATCTCGGGAGTGGTCTTCCTCTCGGGGTCCATGTCGGGTTTGGGCTGCTTGGGGGCCGGGCGCTCGGAGACTACGGTCATGAAGTACCTCGCGATCTGTGGTAGGTAGTGCCGGTTACGCCACCGTAACCTACGCCATCGTAAGTTAGGAAGTGCTAAGCCGAGAATGGGGAGAAGGTGTATCGTGAGCGGCCATCTCATGGCGCGAAACTGTCTTGCGGGAAAAGCTGCTGGTCTGCTATGGCGTGGCACGTTCCGGAAGTGACGCTTAACCACCACCCTTTCCGTGGGTGTGCCCGGTAAGCTTGGTGGCGATCCGGCGTTGGGTAATTGGCAGCCCGCCAACCTTTGGAGTTGGTTTGTCCTGGTTCGAGTCCAGGCGCCGGAACCAAATCGGGTCTCAGGTAAGCTCACGTTGTCGAGCGGGTGACCGTGCGGCATCCGTCAGCTGACCGTTTCGTTCGCGGATCCGAGGGAGCTCCCACAGTGAGTGCGCCGCGCCCGGCCGCCGTCATCGTCCTCGCCGCCGGTGAGGGCACCCGGATGAAGTCCACCACCCCCAAGGTCCTCCACGAGGTCTGCGGCCGCACGCTCGTCGGCCACATGCTCCACGCGGCCCAGGAGCTCGACCCCGAGCGGATGATCGTGGTGGTCGGACACGCCCGGGAGCAGGTCCAGGGTCATCTGGCGGCGGCGTTCCCGGGGGTCGTCCCGGTCGTCCAGGAACAGCAGAACGGCACCGGCCACGCCGTGCGGGTGGTGCTCGAGAACGTCGGCGTGATCGACGGAACGGTCCTGGTCGTGTACGGCGACACGCCCCTCCTGCGCGGCTCCACGCTGGCCGGGCTTCTCGAAAGGCACGCCGCCGACGGCAACGCGGTCACCGTGCTCACCGCCCACGTGCCCGACCCCACGGGCTACGGCCGCATCGTCCGCGGCGACGACGGCGCGGTGCTCGCGATCGTCGAGCACAAGGACGCCACGCCCGAGCAGCTCGCCATCGACGAGATGAACTCCGGCGTCTACGCCTTCGACGGCGCCCTCCTGGCCGATGCCGTCAAGCGCGTGTCGAGCGCCAACTCCCAGGGCGAGGAATACCTGACCGACGTGTTGTCGATCCTCCGCGAGGAGGGCCACCGCGTCGGCGCCCACGTCGCCGCCGACCACGTCGAGGTCGAGGGCGTCAACAACAAGGCCCAGCTCGCATTCGTGCGCCGGGTCCTCAACGACCGCATCCTCCACGACCACATGATCAACGGCGTGACGATCGTCGACCCGGCCTCGACCTGGATCGACGCCGACGTCACGCTGGAGGCGGACGCGGTGATCCACCCCGGCACCCAGCTCCACGGCTCGTCCTCCGCGGGCGCGGGCGCCGAGGTCGGCCCGGCCACCACGCTGACCGACACCGTCGTCGGCGCGGGCGCGGTGGTCCGCAACGCCGTCTGCGACTCGGCCGAGATCGGCCCCGGCGCGTCGGTGGGCCCCTTCGCCTACCTGCGCCCGGGAACGCGGCTGGGCGCGAAGGGCAAGATCGGAACCTACGTCGAGACCAAGAACGCCGTCATCGGCGCCGGCTCCAAGGTGCCCCACCTGAGCTACGTCGGCGACGCGACGATCGGCGAGGGCGCCAACATCGGCGCCGCGACCGTCTTCGTCAACTACGACGGCGTCGAGAAGCACCACACCACCGTGGGCGACCACGCCCGCGTGGGCAGCGACACCATGCTCGTCGCGCCGCTGACGATCGGCGACGGCGCCTACACGGCCGCCGGCTCGGTGATCGTCAACGACGTCCCCCCCGGCGCGATGGCCGTGGCACGCGGCCGCCAGCGCAACGTCGAGGGCTGGGTGATCCGCCGCCGGTCCGGCAGCAAGTCGGCCGAGGCGGCCCAGCGGGCCCTCGAAGAAGGTTCATAACAGTTCAAGGCGCGGGTAGACCCGCGTATCACTCGGTTTCCCCGGGGCCAGGAGGAGCAAGTCGCATGAGCGGGATCCAGACCATGGGCCAGAAGAACCTGATGTTCTTCTCGGGCCGGGCATACCCACAGCTTGCCGAGGAGGTCGCGCGCAACCTGGGGGTGGAGATCACCCCGACCTCCCTGCGTGACTTCGCCAACGGAGAGATCTACGTCCGCTACCTCGAATCGGTCCGGGGCTGCGACGCGTTCGTGATCCAGAGCCACACGGCTCCCATCAACCAGTGGATCATGGAACAGCTGATCATGGTGGACGCCCTGAAGCGGGCGTCGGCCAAACGGGTGACCGTCATCATGCCCTTCTTCGGGTACGCCCGGCAGGACAAGAAGGGCCGCGGCCGCGAACCCATCACCGCGCGCCTGATGGCCGACCTGTTCAAGCAGGCCGGCGCCGACCGGCTCATGTCGATCGACCTGCACACCTCGCAGATCCAGGGCTTCTTCGACGGCCCGGTCGACCACCTGTTCGCCATGCCGATCCTGATCGACTACCTGCGCGACAAGATCGACCCTGCCACCACGACGATCGTCTCGCCGGACACCGGGCGTGTGCGCCTGGCCGAACGGTGGTCCGACGCGCTGGGCACGCCGGTGGCGTTCATCCACAAGCGGCGCGACCTGGACGTGGCGAACCAGGTGAAGGTGAACGAGGTCGTCGGCAAGGTACGCGGGCGCACCTGCGTGCTGATCGACGACATGATCGACACGGGCGGTTCGATCTGCAAGGCGGCCGACGCGCTCTACGAGCACGGGGCGACCAATGTGATCGTGGCGGCGACCCACGCGGTGTTCTCGGATCCTGCGGTGGACCGGCTGAAGAACTCGGCGATCTCCGAGGTCATCGTGACGAACACGCTGCCGATCTCGGAGGAGCAGCGCTTCGACAAGCTGACGGTGTTGTCGATCGCCCCGCTGATCGCGCGGGCTATTACCGAGGTCTTCACCGACGGTTCGGTGACAAGCCTCTTCGAAGGCGATTCGTAGTCTGATGGCGCGTGCTTCGCACGCGCGGCCACGGGTTATTTGACCGCGCGTGCTTCGCACGCGCGGCCCGAGCGCTTTGATCCGGTGTCTTCCCTCCTCCGCTCTGGTCGCTGCGCTCCCGGCGCTCCGTCAGTCCAGACACCGGCCCGCTCGGGCACATCATGAGTAGACGTGGTGATCACGTCTGGCGTGGCTGGGGGTGTCTTGGAGTTGCACTAGGCTGGAACGAGTGCCTGTAACGCCTTCCGCTAGGGCGGGTGAGGGGTGGCGCTGAATCCGAATCGAGATCCCTAGGAGATCGTCGTGTCCGAAGTAAAGATCGCTTCCGAGCTGCGTGACCAGTTCGGCAAGGGCGCCGCTCGCAAGATCCGGCGCGCCAACCAGGTGCCCGTCGTCCTCTACGGGCACGGCACCGAGCCGCGTCACCTCACGATGCCCGGGCACGACCTGCTCCTCGCGCTCCGCACGCCCAACGTTCTCATCCGCATCGAGGGCGCGGTCAACGAGCTCGCTCTGCCCAAGGGTGTGCAGCGTGACCCGATCAAGGGCTTCCTGGAGCACGTCGACCTGATCCTGGTCCGCCGGGGCGAGAAGGTCACCATCGAGATGCCGGTCACCGTTTCCGGCGACGTCGTCAACGGCGCCATCCTCGACCAGCAGCTCGTGCAGATCTCGGTCGAGGCCGAGGCGACCAGCCTGCCGAGCGGCGTCGAGATCGACGTCGACGGCAAGGACGTCGGCTTCACGGTCACCGCCGGTGACCTCGAGCTGCCGAAGGGCACCACCCTCGCGGTCGAGCCCGACACGCTGGTGCTTCACGTCATCGCCGCGCCGACGGTCGAGCTGCCCGAAGAGGGCGAGGCCGCTGAGGCGCCCGCCGCCGAGGCCGCCGAAGAGGCCGCCGAGGGCGAGCCGGCCGCTGCCGCCGCCGAGTAAGGCGTTTCTGTAAGGTCCCCCACAGGGAGATCCTGTGGGGGACCTTTCCGTGTGAGGAGACATGCAGTGGACCGCTGGCTGATCGCCGGGCTGGGCAATCCCGGGCCCGAGTACGCCGGGAACCGGCACAACGCGGGCTTCATGGTGGCCGACGAGCTGGCCGCGCGGGTCGGCGGGCGGTTCAAGGCCCACCGCTCACGCGCGGAGGTGCTCGAAGGGCGGCTGGCGGGGGTGCCGGTGGTGCTGGCGAAGCCCATGACGTACATGAACCTGTCGGGCGGGCCGGTGAAGGCGCTGGCCGACTTCTACAAGACCGGGCTGAACCTCATCGTCGTCCACGACGAACTCGACGTGCCCTACGGCGCGCTGCGGGCCAAGAAGGGCGGCGGCGACAACGGGCACAACGGGCTGAAGTCGATCACCAAGGCGATGACCGCCGAATACCTGCGGCTGCGGTTCGGGATCGGGCGGCCTCCGGGGCGCATGGACACGGCCGTCTACGTGCTGAAGGACTTCGCGACCGCCGAGCGCAAGGACCTGCCGTTCCTGGTCGACCGGGCGGCCGACATGGTCGAGTCGCTGATGGTCAACGGGCTGGAGCCGACCCAGAACAAGTTCCACGCCGCCGACCTCAACCCGGTCAAGCCGCCGCGCTAGCCCAGTCGGGCGTCCACGTGCCGGCCCGAGGCCTGACGGTGCCCAGATGGTCGCGCAGGTCGCCGAGCGCGGCGTGCGGGTTGTCGCGCCGCCAGATCAGCGAATGGGGGTAGACCGGGGTCGGGTCCTGTACGGATATGCGGCGCAACCCCTGGTCGGCCGGCCAGACCAGCCGGGTCAGCTCGCCCACGAAGGTCGCCAGCGACGGCGACCCGGCGAGCGTGTCGAGCAGGGGATCGGTGCCGAAGCCGGGCCCGGTGACCTCGATGCCCAGCCCGAACGCGGCGGCGAGCGCGTCGTAGTAGGCGGCCCACTCGGTCCCGGCGACGATGCCCGGCATCCAGATCCGGTGCCCGGCCAGGTCGGCGGGGGTGACCGACGAGGCGTCGGCGAGCGGGTGATCGGGCCCGGTCAGCAGTTGCACCGGCTCGTCGAAGACCCGCACGGCCCCGATGTCGGCCGAGAGCCGCGACCGGTCGACGGCCCGGAACGACGCGTCGATCGAGCCCGAGGTGAGCGCCTCGACGGCCGCGTCGGCGTCGAAGAGCGTCACCACGTCGAGTTCGACCTCGGGCCGCGCCCGGTGGAACCCGCCCAGCACCGACGCGGGCGCGAGCCGCCGGCCGATCACGTCGACCCGCAGCGCACGGCGGCCGGGCCGCACACTGGCGAGCGCCCGTTCCTCGGCCCGCAGCAGGTCGCGGGCGTGGGGGAGGAACGCCTGCCCGTCGAGCGTGAGCCGGGCGCCCCGCGCGGTCCGGGTGAACAGCCGCACCCCGAGCGTGCGCTCCAGCGTGGCGATGCGCTTGGACACGGCCTGCTGGGTGATCGACAGATCGTCGGCGGCGTCCTGGAAGCGGCCCGCGTCGACGACCGCCACGAAGCTGCGCACGACGTCCAGATCCACCCCCGAAGGGTATACAACGTCCCGTTGTGCGGCCCGGGATCGATAGTTGTTTGAGCCGGTTCGCCCCGACCCGCTTCGATGCTCACCGTGGATCGGCGATTCGTGTGGGTGTGGGCGGCATACGCGGTGAGTGCCTATGGCACGTGGCTGGGGTTCGGGGCGTTTCCGCTGATCGCGGTGCTCGTGCTCGACGTCGGGCCGGCGCAGGTGTCGGCGTTGTCGGCCGCCGGGCTGGCCGTGGGGGCGGTTGTGGCGGTGCCGCTCGGGCCGTGGGTGGAGTTCCGGGGCAAGCGCCAGGTGATGGTCGCGGCGGACCTGATCCGGTTCGGTGCCCTCGCCAGCGTGCCGGTCGCGTTCGTGTTCGGGTGGCTGACCTTCGTGCAGCTCGTGGTGGTCTCGGTCGTCGCCGCGGCGGCGAAGATCGCCTTCAACGCCGCCTCCGGCGCCTACCTGAAAGGGCTGCTCCCGCCGCCGGAACTGCTCGTCGCGAACGGGCGGCTGGAGTCGACGATGTGGTCGGCGAGCGTGGTCGGCCCGCCGCTCGGCGGGGCGGCGATCGGGGTGTTCGGGCCGGTGGTGACGGTGCTGGCCGACGCGGTCAGCTATCTGGTGTCGGCGTTGTGCGTCCGCGCGATCGGCGGCGGCGAGCCGCCCCCGGCGCGGCGCCCCGCGCGGCTGCGGCCCGCCGACCTGCTCGACGGGTGGCGCGAGATCCTGGCCCACCGGGCACTGCGGCGGCTGTTCTGCACCACGGTGCTGTTCAACGGCCTGCTGCTGGCCACCGAACCGCTGCTGGCCGTCCTGCTGCTCGACCGGCTCGGCTTCACCCCGTGGCAGTACGGGCTGGTCTTCGCGCTCCCGTGCCTGGGCGGCCTGGCCGGGGCGAGGCTGGCGCGGCGATTGGTGGCCCGGTTCGGCCAGAGCAGGGTGCTCCGCGTCGCGGGCGTGTTGCGGACCTGCTGGCCCGTGTGGCTGGCGTTCGTGCAGCCGGGCGTGCCGGGGATCGTGCTGGTGATCGTCGTCCAGTTCGGGCTGGTGTTCTGCTGCGCGGCGTTCGCGCCGGTCCTGGCGACGTACCGGCTGGAGCGCATCACCCCCGACCGGGTCGCCCGGACGCTGACCGCCTGGTCGGTCACCGGCAGCCTCGCCATCGCCGCCCTCACCGCGATCTGGGGCCTGCTGGCCGCGGCCATCGGCCCCCGCGAGGCCGTCGCCGTGGCCGGGGTGCTCATCCTGTTCACCGGCTTGTCAGGGAAGCCCTGACGCACTAATTTGTCAGGACACCCCTGACGAAGAGGAGCGTCTCATGACAGTGGAAGCCCGCATCCGGTGTTCCTTCTGCGGGAAGCCCGACACCGAGGTCGAACGCATCGTCGCCGGTCCGGGCGTCTACATCTGCGACCAGTGCGTCGGCCTGGCCGTGACAGTGATCGAACAGAGCGCCGCCCTGGCCGAGGAGGGCGAGGCGAAGCCGAAGCTCCCCATGTGGAACTCCCTGTCCGACGACGAGATGCTGAACCACATCCCCCGGGTCTCCGCCCACATCGACGCGACAGAGGCAGACCTGGTGGCCTGGGTCCGCGAACTCCGCCGCAGAGGCGTGACGTGGACGAAGATCGGCGAGTCGCTGGGCATCACCCGCCAGTCAGCCTGGGAACGCTTCTCCGGCGAAGAATAAAAACAGCCCCGCCGGACGTGCTGGCCACGCCAGACGTGTTGACCATGCTGGACGTGCTGATCAGGCCGGACGTGCAGATCAGGCCGGACGTGCAGATCAGGCCGGACGTGCTGACCACGCTGGACGTGGACCACGCCAGACGTGCTGATCAGGCCGGACGTGCAGATCACGCCAGACGTGCAGATCACGCCAGAAGTGATGACCACGTCTACTCATGATTTGCCCGAGCGCGCCGGTGTCTGGACAAACGCACCTTCGTAGAGTGACCTAATGAAACCTATGCTGACCTGGACATATAGGCCGCTTGCAGGGGTGGCCTAACCGTGACCTCGCGCATCGTGGGTGTGCGAGTCTGGCCGTGCTCCGGCAGAGGGCTCTAGGGCGGCGTCTCGGAGTGGCTTCGCCGCTCGTGCCAGTCCTGCGCTGCTCCCGCTCGCTGCCCCCCTCCGGGTCTATCAGGCGGAGGTCAGTCAAGGATGGCCTTGCGTGTACATCGCCCGGTGGCCTTCCATCGCGACTGGTTGGCCTACGTGCAGGGCCGTCCTTGACGGAACCCGGCTGACCCGGACACTCGGGGGCGGTTGTAGTGCTACTGCCGTTGCGTGTGGGGACGACAGGGCTCGCCTGCGCGTGGCACCTGCCGGTCAGCCGAATTCGCCGTCTTTGACGGCCCCGAGGAATGCTGACCATTCACCAGGGGTGAAGACGAGCGCTGGTCCGTGGGGGTTCTTGCTGTCGCGGACCGCGATGATTCCGGGAAGGTTGTCCGCGACTTCGACGCCGCTGCGGGAGCTCTTTCGCCAGACGGACCCAGAGAGGTCTGCGCCCAACAGGTCTGTTGCGTCCATTGGTCCACAGCTTTCTTGATCACTGCTAGTGATTCGCCGGGACGATAGGCCTCGGCGCGGCTCGGGATCGGGTGTCGAGAGGTGTCCTTGGAGACGGCTCGTGCGTAGTTCTCGGTTTGCAGCAGCCCGGAAACCAGTAGGGGATTCCCACTCCGCAGGACTCGTGCGCGTGACTCGATCTCTTCGACCCAGCGGAGTAACCAGCTGGTGTCGAGATGTTTCTGTAGAGGCGGACGAAGATGTCGCCAGTGCCCAAGACCTCGTCGCACGCGGCGCCCAGTTCCCGACTGGGTGATCTGTTGCCGGGTTCGATGTGCCCGATGAGTGATGGCGAGACGCCTACATGTGCTCCGAGCCGTTTTTGCGACAGGCCGGCGTTCTTCCTCACCCGCGATAACTCGCGGCCGAAACGCCGACGTGGGCTCAGATGGGAGCCTCGATCCAGAGTTGATCTTTGTTCGGATGGCTGCTCAATGTGGTCGCCGCGAGGTCCATACGGTTTCTCTGCCCTTGCCGTCAGCCGCAAGGCCCAAGGATGATTCGATCATGAATCGGTCGGCAGAATACCTGTCACGGGGCCTGCTCGGTGCGGTCGCGGCTCTTGGTGTGTACGTTGCCGTGGCCTTCGCCGTCGCCGTACTGACGTTCAGCCTCGCCCTGCTACCGATCCTCATGCTCTATACGCCGTTCGTGTTCCTGATAGTCGGCGTGGTCAGAATCATCGTCGTGTCAACAACCACCCGGTCGCGAGCGACTCTCGCGTTCTGGGCCGGATGGACGCTATGCCCGGGCATATACCTCGTGATCCTCTTCGCGAGGTGACGCCGCACCACAATGGCACTCACAAGCGCCTCGTCGCGGTCGGCGCCGTTCGGGGTTGAGGGGGATCGGAGGTCCAGGGCTTCGTCCCCCGGCCCACCCGGCTCACTCGGCTGCGATGGGAGCTGCGACTGATGTGTCAGCAATCATGCCGTGTGGTTGCGGTGGGCTCCCCGCGACATCCGATGCGCCGTGCATGCCCGTTGGTTGTCCTCGTGCTGCTTGGCCGGCGACTTCATACGCTTAGTCCGGTCTTCACTCATGCGCGGCAGTGGACCGGCTTGCCGTGCCGGTGTCTGGACTGACGGAGCGCCGGGAGCGCAGCGACCAGAGCGGAGGAGGGAAGACACCGGATCAAAGCGCTCGGGCCGCGCGTGCGGAGCACGCGCCGTCAAACAACCCGCGCCGTCAAACACCCCTGCGCATGCGGAGCATGCGCCATTAAACCCTCCATTCCATGATGTTCTGGAACAGTTCCGCCTGTTCGATCGCGTCGTCCAAGGCGTGATGTGAGTGCGGATGCGTGGAACGTAGCTCTTTCGGCATCTGTCGTTTCGACGACCATGTGAGGGGAACACCCGCTTTCGCGGCATACAAGGTCTTGATGTCGAGCGCCCTGGAATGCCCGAACGGTGAATCCCCCGCGAAATTGATGAAATACCAGTACATCCACATCCAGTCGAAGGACAATGGAAACGCGACCAGCACCGGAGTCGTCCCGTCGCACACCTTTCGCACCCACGCCGCCGCCGACTCCATCGCCTCTTTGGGGTCGCGGCCCTCACGAAGCAGCAGGTCACGGTCGAGGCCGCTGACCTCCAGCGCCGAGGGCACGAATTCGTCGCTGATCGGGCGCAGTTCCGCGTAAAAGGTGGTCAGGGTCGGGTCGTGCCGGGTGAACTCACGCCCGAGCCGCCGGCCCGCGACCGTCATCCCGAAACTCACCATGGAATATGGGCCGGGAATGGGGCCGTCCGCCTCGATGTCGACGGATATGTACGTCTCGGCTTTCACTGAATTCTCCCAGGAGCTGGCGCTAGCATTCCTGCGGTCGGTAAACGTTCGGTAAAGGGGGCTTGTGGGTGACAGTCGTCGATCGGCCGAGAACGGCCGTGAAGCGCGTGGGTCCGGGGTGGGCGGCGCGATATCGGGCCACGGTGGTCGTCTCCGACATTCTGTGCGCCCTTCTCGCCGGTGGTGTGGCGGTCGTCGTCCGGTTCGGTGAGGTTACTCCCTACGTCGAGCCTTACGCACTGTCAAGCGCGGCGTTGCCGTTCTTGTGGGTCGTCGTCGTCGGGCTGAGCCGGGCCTACGAACCGCGCTTCGCGGGGGTCGGGTCGGAGGAGTTCCGGCGGGTCGCGCGGGCCGGGGTGATGCTCACCGCCGCCGTCGCCGTGGTGGCGTACGCGACCAAGATCGACGTCGCACGGGGTTACGTTATCATCGCGTTACCACTGATGACCGTCTTAACACTGCTTGCCCGATATGCCCTGCGGCGCAGGCTGCACCGCAAACGGGCCAGGCTCCAGTGCATGCGGCGGGTCATCGCGGTGGGCCACCAGGGGTCGGTCGCCGACCTGGTGCGGCTCCTGCAGAAGGAGCGCTACCACGGCATGCACATCGTCGGGGCCTGTCTCCCCGACGAGGGCGCCTGCGCCGCGGACGTGGGCGTGCCGGTGCTCGGCGGGTTCTCCGACGTGCCGCTCGTGGTGGCGCAGGCCCAGGCCGACACGGTCGCGGTGCTCGCCTGTCCCGAGCTCGACGGTTCGGCGCTGCGGCGGCTAGCCTGGCGGCTGGAGAAGTCGCGCACCGATCTGGTGGTGGCCCCGGCGCTGATGGAGGTCGCGGGGCCGCGTACGACGATCAGGCCGGTGGCGGGCATGCCGCTGCTGCACGTCGAGCACCCCGAGCTGGCCGGCGGGCGGCGGCTCGTCAAGAACGTCTTCGACCGCGTCGTCGCGGGGCTCGGCCTGCTGCTGGTCTCCCCGTTGTTCCTGCTCATCGCGGTGGCCGTGCGGGTGACCAGCCCGGGGCCGGCGTTCTTCCGGCAGACCCGGGTCGGCAAGGACGGCCGCACGTTCACCATCGTCAAGTTCCGCACGATGGGCGTCGACGCCGAGAGCCGCAAGGTCGAGCTTGCCAGCGACATCGACGGCGTCCTGTTCAAGATCAAGCATGACCCCCGCGTCACCCGCGTCGGCGCCTTCCTCCGCCGTCACTCCCTCGACGAGCTGCCCCAGCTCGTGAACGTGGTCAAGGGCGACATGTCCCTCGTGGGCCCCCGTCCGCCGCTGCCCGAAGAGGTCGCCCGCTACGGCGACGACGTGCGGAGGCGACTTCTCGTCAGGCCCGGCATGACAGGGTTGTGGCAGGTCAGCGGCCGATCGGATCTGTCGTGGGAGGAAGCGGTACGGTTGGACCTGCGCTACATGGAAAACTGGTCACTCACCCTCGACCTCCAGATCATGTGGAAGACGTGGTCGGCCGTGGCACGCGGATCGGGAGCCTACTAACCAGTGATGACGATCAGAGACGATCACTCGCTCGCCGGAGACCTCGCGACGGAGGCAGGTGAGAAACTGCTCCGCCTGCGCGCCCAATACGGGTTCGACGACGCCAAGGCGCTGAAGGACGCGGGCGACCGCTCGTCCCACGACTTCCTCGTCGAATCGCTCGAACGGCTGCGCCCGAGCGACCACATCCTGTCCGAAGAGGGCGAGCGCACCAACCCCGCACGGTTGTCGGCCAACCGGGTCTGGATCGTCGACCCCCTCGACGGCACCCGCGAGTTCTCCGAGGCCGGCCGCACCGACTGGGCCGTCCACGTGGCGTTGTGGGAAGAGGGCAGGCTCGCCGCCGGGGCCATCGCGCTCCCGGCCCAGGGCGCGACGCTGACCACGGCGAACCCGCCGAAGTTGCCGGCCGGCAACGGTCAGCGCCCCCGGATCGCGGTGTCCCGCACCCGCCCGCCCGAGTTCGTGCAGAAGCTCGCCCACCTGGTCGGGGCCGACCTCGTCCCCATCGGCAGCGCCGGCGCGAAGATCGCCGCCGTGCTGACCGGTCAGGTCGAGGCATACGTCCACGCGGGTGGGCAGTATGAATGGGACTCGGCCGCCCCGGTGGCCGTGGCGCTGGCGGCCGGAGCCCACGCGAGCCGGATCGACGGGTCGGAACTGATCTACAACCAGGCCGACCCCTCACTGCCGGATATCCTGGTTTCCCTACCGGACTTGGCGCCGACGCTGCTCGCCGGGATCCGTGATCTTCACCAGTGACTCGATAAGGAACCGTTTTGCTTCAGCATGACTACACGACGTCACAGCTTGACGTCCTCGAAGCCGAGGCGATCCACATCATGCGTGAGGTCGCGGCCGAGTTCGAGCGGCCCTGTCTGCTCTTCTCCGGCGGCAAGGACTCGATCGTCATGCTGCGCATCGCCGAGAAGGCCTTCTGGCCGGCCCCGATCCCGTTTCCGCTGATGCACGTCGACACGGGCCACAACTTCCCCGAGGTGATCGACTACCGCGACCGGCGGTCGGCCGAACTGGGGGCGCGGCTGGTGGTGGCGTCCGTACAGGACTCGATCGACGCCGGGCGCGTGGTCGAGGAGACCGGGCGGCGCGCCTCGCGCAACCGGCTCCAGACCACCACCCTCCTCGACGCGATCGAGGAGCACGAGTTCGACGCCGTGTTCGGCGGCGCGCGCCGCGACGAGGAGAAGGCCCGCGCCAAGGAGCGGGTGTTCTCCTTCCGCGACGACTTCGGCCAGTGGGACCCGAAGAACCAGCGGCCCGAGCTCTGGAACCTCTACAACGCGAAGATCCGCAAGGGTGAGCACATCCGGGTCTTCCCGCTGTCCAACTGGACCGAGCTCGACGTGTGGGACTACATCCGCCGCGAGGGCATCGAGATCCCGTCGATCTACTTCGCGCACACCCGCCGCGTCTTCGAGCGCGACGGCATGCTGCTGCCCGACGCCGACGTGGTGCAGCGCGGCGACGACGAGCCGCTGTTCGAGTCGATGGTGCGTTATCGCACGGTCGGCGACATGACCTGCACCGGCGCCGTCTCGTCGAGCGCCGCGACGGTCGACGAGATCATCGCCGAGATCGCGGCCACCCGGATCACCGAGCGCGGCGCGACCCGCGCCGACGACCGCGCGTCCGAGGCCGCCATGGAGGACCGCAAGAAGGAAGGCTACTTCTAATGGACATCCTTCGTTTCGCGACGGCGGGCAGTGTCGACGACGGGAAGTCCACCCTCATCGGGCGGCTGCTGTTCGACTCCAAGGCGATCTTCGAAGACCAGCTTGAGGCGGTCGAGCGCACCAGCCGCGACCGGGGCACCGAATACACCGACCTGTCGCTGCTGACCGACGGCCTGCGCGCCGAGCGCGAGCAGGGCATCACGATCGACGTGGCCTACCGCTACTTCGCCACGCCGAAGCGGAAGTTCATCATCGCCGACACCCCGGGCCACATCCAGTACACCCGGAACATGGTGACCGGCGCCTCGACCGCCGACCTGGCCATCATCCTGATCGACGCGCGCAAGGGCGTGCTGGAGCAGTCGCGCCGTCACGCGTTCCTGACGACGCTGCTGCGGGTGCCCCACCTGGTGCTCGCGGTCAACAAGATGGACCTGGTCGACTACTCCGAGGAGCGGTTCGAGGAGATCCGCGAGGAGTTCACCCAGTTCGCGTCCAAGTTGAACGCGAGCGACCTGACCTTCATCCCGATCTCCGCCCTCCACGGCGACAACGTGGTCTCCCGCTCGGAGAGCATGCCCTGGTACCAGGGCCCGTCGCTGCTCCACCACCTGGAGCACGTCCACATCGCCTCCGACCGCAACCTGGTCGACGTGCGGTTCCCGGTCCAGTACGTCATCCGTCCGCACAAAACCGAGTTCCACGACTACCGCGGTTACGCGGGCCAGGTCGCGGGCGGGGTGCTGAAGCCGGGCGACGACGTCATGCACCTGCCTTCCGGCCTGACCACGAAGATCGCCTCGATCGACACCTTCGACGGGCCGGTCAGCGAGGCGTTCCCGCCCATGTCGGTGACCCTCCGGCTCGAAGACGACATCGACATCTCCCGCGGCGACATGATCTGCCGGCCGAACAACCAGCCGCAGGTCGCCCAGGAAATCGACGCGATGATCTGCTGGATGGCCGACACCACCAAGCTGAGCCCGCGGACCAAGCTGACCATCAAGCACACCACCCGCACCGCCCGCGCGCTGGTGAAAGACCTCCACTACCGGCTCGACGTCAACACCCTCCACCGCGACGAGACCGCCACGAGCCTGTCGCTCAACGAGATCGGCCGGGTGTCGCTGCGCATCACCCAGCCGCTGTTCGTCGACGACTACGCCCGCAACCGGCAGACCGGCGGGTTCATCCTGATCGACGAGGCCACCAACGGCACCGTCGGCGCGGGCATGATCCTCTGAGTTCAAACCGTCGGCTAGGTAGATCCTTGAGCGTTCGGTGAACGCTTAGTTACTCTCCGCTGTAGCGTCAGCACGTTCCGTATCCACTTCGGGGGTCGTGCACGTGTCTGACGCTCAGCCGATGATCTTTGTTGGAGGGCTGGGGCGCAGCGGGACGACGCTGCTGGAGCGCCTTCTGGGGGAGCTTCCCGGTGTCGCGCCGCTCGGCGAGGTCGTCCATCTGTGGCACCGGGGGGTGCACGCCGACGAGCCATGCGGTTGCGGCCGGCCGTTCTCCCAGTGCCGGTTCTGGCACGAGGTCGGTGACCGCGCCTTCGGGGGCTGGCGCCCGGCCAAGGCCGACCGCCTGCTCGAACTGCGCAACAAGGTCGACCGCACCCGTCGCGTCCCGGTCTTCGTGCTGGGCCTGATCAGCCGCGAAGCCCAGCTCACCGAGTATGTCGCCGCGTATCACCGCATCTACGCGGCGGCGGCCGAGGTCGTCCGGGGTCAGGTCGTCGTCGACTCCAGCAAGCACGCCTCGCTGGCCTACTGCCTGTCGGCCATCCTCGACCTGACCGTCGTCCACGTCGTGCGCGATCCGCGTGCGGTGGCCGCGTCGTGGCGGCGCAAGGTGGCGCGGCCGGAAGACGGCCGGCCGATGGCCCGGTGGTCGCCGGCGCGCACCGCCGTCCACTGGTTCGTCCAGAACCTCGCCTACGAGGTGCTGCGCGGCAAGGGTGTGCCCATCGTGCGGGTCCACTACGAGGACCTCGTCGAGGAACCGGCCGACACGCTGCGTGTGCTGGCCGGCAAGCTCGGGCTGCCCGACGACCACGAGGCGCTCGCCTTCATCACCGGCCGCACCGCCCGGCTCGGCGTCGCCCACACCGTCTCCGGCAACCCGATGCGCTTCCACGTGGGCCGCGTGCGCTTCCGCGACCGGCGCCCCGACCTGCCCTTCCCCCATCGCTGGGCGGTCACCGCGCTGACGTTCCCCCTTCTTCTCTGGTACGGCTACCGCCTCAATTACTGACCTACCGATCGGAGGCAACGATGACCTCGACCGTCGGCGTCGTCATCCCCACCCGTGGTGACCGTCCCTTGCGAGCGACGATCGATGGCGTGCTCGCGAACCGCCCGGCCGCCGTCGTGGTCGTGGTCGACGGGGCGCCGTTAGATTCCGTCGACGACGACCGGGTGAAGGTGCTGCCCAACTGCCTGAGCCCGGGCCTGCCGGGGGCGCGCAACACCGGCATCGCGGCGCTCGGCACCGACCTGGTGGCCTTCTGCGACGACGACGACGTGTGGCTGCCCGGGAAGCTCGACGCCCAGGTCGGCCTGCTCCGGCGGACGGGGGCGGAGTTCGCGAGCTGCGGCATCGAGGTCGAATACGGCTCGCGCCGGGTGCCCCGGCTGGCGGGGGCCGCCGAGATCACCGCCGCCGACCTGACCCGGTCGCGCATGGCGATGGTGCACGCCTCCACCTACATCTTCCGGCGTGGCGCCCTCTGGGTCGACGAGAGCGCGCCCGCCGGGCAGAACGAAGACTGGGACCTGGCGTTGCGCGCGGCCAAACGGCGGCCGATCGCCCACGTCGACCGGCCGCTCGTAAGGGTGCGGTGGGGCAGGTCCCACTTCGCCACCCGCTGGGCCGACCGGATCAGCGGCCTGGAGTGGATGCTGGCCCGGCACCCCGAGATCGCCGACGACGCCCGCGGCGCGGCCCGTGTCTACGGGCAGCTGGCCTTCCACCACGCCGCGCTCGGGCGGCGCAAGGAGGCCCGGCGGTTCGCCGCGCTCGCCTTCCACTCGCGGCACCGGGAGCCCCGGGCGGCGCTGGCGCTGGCCGTGGCGGCCGGGCTCGTCTCGGCTCCGGCCGTGCTGAGCGCGCTGCATACCCGCGGCCACGGAATCTGATGCGCACGCGCATCGTCGCGCAGCCCAAACGGCGGCGCGTCTCCGTGGGCGGGGTGGTCATCGACCGGCTGACCGAGATCGAGGTGGTCGACCGGGTGATCGGGGCGATCCGGCGCGGGTCGGGCGGGCATCTGGTGACGCCCAACGTGGACATCTGCCGGGCGTGCGCGCGTGACCCCGCGCTGCGCGCGCTGGTGCTGCGGGCCTCCATCGCGGTGGCCGACGGGATGCCGCTGGTGTGGGCGACCCGGCTGCTCGGCAAACCGGTGCCGGCCCGGATCACCGGGGCCGACCTGATCTGGTCGCTCTCCGAGGCGGCCGCCTTCTACCGGGTGCCCATCTACCTGCTGGGCGGGCCGCCCGGGGTGGGCGACCGGGCCGCCCGCGCGTTGTGCGAGCGCTATCCCGGGTTGTCGATCGCGGGGGTCGACGCGCCGCCGTGCGGCTTCGAGGAGGACGCCGAGCAGTTCGCCGCCGTGCGCGACGCGCTGACCTCGGCGCGTCCGCTGCTGGTGTTCGTCGGGCTCGGGTTCCCGAAGCAGGACCTGCTCATCGAGCGGCTGCGGGGCGACCTGCCCGAGACGTGGTTCGTCGGCTGCGGGTCGGCCATCGCGTTCGCCGGGGGCGCCGTGGCGCGGGCGCCCGTCTGGATGCGGGACCGAGGGCTGGAGTGGCTGTTCCGGCTGCTCAGCGAGCCGTCGCGGCTGGCCCGTCGTTATCTGGTCGACGACCTGCCGTTCGCGGTGCGGCTGCTGACCGTGTGCGCGGTGCGGCGGCTCTTCACCTGAGGGTCAACCGGCTGACCCTCTCGGCGTCGGCGGCGGACAGGCGCGACCTGGCCGCCGCCGTTCTGCTGTCGGTGGGACGGAAGGCCGTCTTCGAGGCGCCCCGCCAGGCGAAGCCCGCCTCCTGGGCCGGGCCGGTGCACGACCGGGTGATCGTGGCGGCCGACCGGTCGGTCCAGGGGATGCCGCACCATTCGTACAGGCTCCGGAAGCCGAAGTGCGGATCGGCGGCCAGCGCCTCATAACCGACCACGCGGATGTTGGGGTGGCGCATCCGGAGGACCGACTCGTGCGCCGCCTTCCACAGGGCCGCCGCCTTCGCCAGCCGGTCGGGCGGCGTGCGCGCCAGCGCCGACAGGTGGGGGTGGTCACGCAGGAGGAGGGGCTGACCGAGCAGGTCGGCCGGGTTCGCGGTCCAGCCGAGGTGCTCCCAGCTCCCGACGAAGGTGACCGGATCGCGGACGAGGATCACCACCCGGCAGTCGAGCCGGTCGGCGAACCACTCGGCCGACCAGAGGGCGAACGGGTCGTCGAGGAGGGCCTTGCGGCCGGTCAGGCGGCCGTAGGCGAACGATGTCGCATATTTCAGGAAACGGGCGGGCGACGGGGGCCAGGGGAGTTCGGCGTGCCAGCGGAACCTCAAGCGCAGCGTGTCCTGGAACGGCTTGAGCCAGGCCGCCTCGTTGTCGCGGCAGATGTACTGGAACCGGTGCTCGACCTCGGCGTTCAGCACACCACGGTAGGGGCGTTCGGGGTTGAGCGGCTCGTTGACGTACACGAGCTCGCCGGAGGCGCAGAGCATGCGGCCGGCCCACGAGGTGCCGCTGCGGGGCAGCCCGGTGACGAGGATCATGCCGTCGCCCTGGCGACCTGGGCGAGCGGCAGCAGGTTCTTCACGAGCATCCCTCCCGCCCAGCCGAGCGCCGCGCCGAACGCGCCGTAGGCCGGGACCAGCAGCAGGTCGAGCCCGACCGTGACGGCCAGCGCGGCGGCGACGTTGCCGAGACTGGCCCTGGTCCGGCCGGAGGCGATCACGACCACGTCGGCCATGCCGCAGGCGGCGGCGACCATCATCGTGACCGCGAGCACGACCGCGACGTCGGCCGCATGGGCGTAGCCGTCGCCGAAGACCTGGAGGATCTGCGGCGCGAACAGGGCGTACCCGATCCAGAACGGCCAGGTCAGGGCCATCTGGGTGCGGGCCGCCCGCCGATGGAGGGCGCGCGCCGCCCGCGGCTCCCCCTGGGCGAACTTCCTGACCAGCTCCGCCTGTACGCCCTGCGCCAGCCCCTGCCCGACGAGCTGCCCGACCACCTTGAAGCGGGTCGCGGCGACATAGAACGCCGCCTCGGCGGGCCCGGCGAGCAGTGCGACGATCACGACGTCGAGCCGCTGGAAGACGGCCTGGAGCGCGGCGGCGAGCGACCGGGGTGAGGTGTGGCTCCAGAACTCGCGCCACGTCACCCGGGTGCCGACGCCCCGCAACCTGAGGGCGGCGAGCACGACCACCGGAACCGCCGGGACGCCCCAGGCGACGACGAGCCAGGGGGCGGAGAGCCCGGCCGCCAGCGCGCCGCCCACGAGAAGGAGCTGACCGGCCGGTTGCACCAGCCCGCTGAGCAGCAGCGTCTCCCGCATCGCGCCGGTGCCCCGCGTGGCGGCCACCAGGACGTCGGCCACCACGACGAAGGGCAACACGAGGGCGAGCGCGGGCTCGGCGCCGGTGAGGACGACGGAGGCGAGAAGCGCTCCGGCGACCACGGGAAGCAGCGCCACCACCAGCAGTGGCCGGCCGTCCGTCGTCGCTTGCTCGTCTGGAGGGGCCACGGGCACCCCGCCGGTCGTGCGCCGGACAGTGACGAGTGCCTGCGCCGCGGCTCGGTGGGCACCGCTCGTCTCGATTCGGTCGGCGACCGCAGCGTGCTGATCCCGGTCGCCGGCCCTGTGGCGGGTGGTCGGGCGCTCGCTGATCAGCTCTTCGCATGGCCGGCGGGCGCGGAAGTAGATCAGGCCGTTGCCCGTGTCGAGGCGTAACACCCCCGCCAGCATCAGGCCCAGCGCCGTCGTGGTGAAGAACGCGCCCGCCTCCGCCGGGGGCAGCGTGCGGGTGATCAGCAGGGTGACGGCGAACTGGGCGGCCGCGCTGGTTCCGGCTCCCGCCAGTCCCGCCACCGACCTCAGGCGCGCCATGAAGGGGTCGCGTCGAGCCACGACAGCAGCAAAGCGTCCCACGGCAGGAAGTGCTCCGACAGGCGGGTGCGCAGGTCGCGGGGGATCGGCGCGTAGGTCCGGGAGTTGTGCCGGTCGAAGACCGGGTCGGCCGCCGGGGGGAGGCCGAGGAAGGCGAGCAGGTCGTCGTAGACGGGCATGGGGTCGGCGAAGAAGCGGCCGCTGTCGATCACCTTGACGCGGTCGCGCGGGATCAGCGGTTCGAGGCGGGCGAGCTGCTCGGCGTAGCGGCCCCGGGCCAGGTAGGCGTGGTGGCGGTGGGCGTGGCTCGCCGACAGCGGGGCCGCGCACAACCGGGCGCTCTCCCCGGCCAGGCGTTCGGGCTCCAGCTCGACGGCGCGGGCGAACGAGGGCTCCGACTCGAAGCCGCGGGCCAGCTCGTGCGCGTGGGCCGAAATGGCACGTTCCACCGGATCCCGGACCAGCACGACCAGCTTCACGTCGGGCAGGTCCCAGGCGATCCTCGGCCCGGCCAGCGGGTGGAACAGGTAGTAGGGGGACGACTCGAACGCCAGCATGCCGGTCCGCCGCAGCGGGAAGTGCGCCCGATACCAGGCCAGGCCCCGGCCGTAGGCCATGTCGAAGTAGTGCACGCCCTTGCGCAGCACCGGCTTGGCCACCATCGGGTGTTGCGACAACGCCCGGTAGAGCGAGGTCGTGCCGCAGCGCTGCGCGCCCACGATGAGGAACGACGGGAGCATGCGGGCGCCCCCGGTGAGCCGCCCCGCCGTGATCGACACGGCGTGGGCGGTCGTCTTGAGGGCGTTCACGTCAGGGGTTCCAGCCCGTCGACGGCGGGGTTCAGCCACCGCGCGGGCGAACCCAGCGGCTCGTGGCCGTCGGCGCGGTGGCGTTCGGCGAGGGTCATCAGGTAGGCGGCGGCGGTCACCCGCGCCTCTTCGTAGGAGATCCCGTAGGGCTCCAGCAGCCGCCCCGACTGCGCCACGCACGCCTTCGCCGCCGCCGCCGGGCGCATGCGCCGCAGGGCCGTCTGGAAGAAGTAGTGCAGCGTGTCGAAGCCCGCCGGCACGCCGGTGCCGAACCGCTCCCAGTCCCAGACCAGCAGCCGGTCGCCCATCGGGGCGACGTTCCACGGCGAGAAGTCGCCGTGCCAGGCCCCCTTGCCGAGGGCGGCGATCTCCTGCGCGGCGGCGGCGAGCAGGTCGGCCGACGGCTTCCCTTTCGTGACCGGGAGCGGCGTCAGCACCAGCACGTCGAGGTCGCGCCACATCCCGTGGTGCAGGACCTTGGGCGCGACGACGACGTCGAACGGGTGGCGGGCGATGGCGCGCAGCGTGTCGGCCTCGTGGCGGATCAGGTCTCTGGTGTGCGGCTGGTCGCCGATCTTCACGAAGGCCAGGAGGCCGGCGTCGCCGTACAGCTCCAGGATGGGTTTGCGGTTGGCGCGGCGGGCGGGGCGGACGTGCAGCGTGGCCCGCACCCGGCGGCCGAGCACGTCGCCGAGGTGGGTCTCGATCGTGTCGGGCCCGTCGGGGACCAGCACCCGCCCGCCGACATGCCATGGCGCGCGCGGCACCAGCCGCCGGGGGACGAGCCGGCTCGGCACCAGAGTCCGGGCCGAAGAAGTGGTGGACGGCGGGAACAGCAAGGAGATCACCTCATCCAGGTAGCGCAGACGTATGCGGAAGTCCTTCACGTCGCGTTCCGCCACAGGACCGCGAACGAGATCAGATAGAGGGTCAGGGCACTGACGAGGCCGTCGTAGATGAACATGTAGAAGAGGACGAGGAGCATGACCAGGCTCCCCGCCTGCCCGATCGGCGACCGATCATGCCAGTGCCGCCTGACCGCCCCCGCGAAGAAGGCGACGTAGAGCGCCGCCCCGGTGAACCCCTGGGTGATGAGCAGCAGCCAGAGCTGCCCGTCGGAGCCCAGCGGCGGATGCCCGCACGACCGGCACCAGTCGGTCCGGCCGGTGGTGACGGTGCGGTGGTTCCCGAACGCGTTGCGGGTGTTGCCGTAGCCGATGATCGGCGAGGTGGCGGCGACCTCGACCGTGGTGGCGACCGTGAAGGCGCGGATGTCGTTGGAGTGGGGCCGGTCGACCCGCGCGGCCACCACCTGGCCCAGCGGCGAGAACACGAAGGCCGCCGCGGTCACGGCCGCGAGGGTCAGCAGGGCCGCCCGGTTCCGGTTCCTGACGATCAGGTACGCGATCCCGATGGCGATCGCGGCCCAGAGCCCCCGGTTGAGTGAGTGCACGATCGGCACCGCCGCCACCACGATGACGCCCGCCGCCACCGTCCTCCGCACCGGCCCGCCGTAGACCCACCAGCCGACCACGAACCAGACCAGCAGGATCGAGACGTTGCCGCCCCAGGCGTTGGCCCACTCGAACGGCGCCTCCGGCCGGGGGGCCGGGTGCCCGAGGACGTACTGGATCTGCGCGGCGGTCGGGTGGACGAGGTTGGTGACGAAGGCGTGGTCGGGGAGCAGGTGCTCCATCGGCGCGGTGAACTCGAACCGCGGCGCGAGGACTCCGAGCACGCCACCGGCCACGGCGGTCAGGAAGAGGATCCCGAGCATCCTGACGAGGGCGAGCTGGGGGAGCTCCTCCTTGGTGAGGTTGCCCAGGTAGAGCACGACGACGAAGAGCGCGACGTAGACGGTGAGCCGCATGGCCCAGCCGACGACCCGGCCCATGCCGAACTCGCCGTAGGTCCCGGCGGGCGTCGCGTCGAGCATGACCGCACTGATGAGATAACCGACGATGAGCAGCGCCCACAGGCCCATGCCCCGGGGGATCCGGATCGGCCGCCGCAACCACAACACGACGGCCATGGGCACGGCGACGACCACGATGGACAACCCGCCGAACCCGAGGGCCCACCAGACGGGGTAACCCACGAGGAACGCCGCGATCGGCCACGCGGCGGGCGCCGGCCGCCAGGTCACAGCAGGTCTCGGCGCTGTTGGGGAATGTCGACCGTCGGGGGCTGCTGCGACCGCAACGCGTCGACCGCGAGCGTCCCCGGGGCGCCCGCCGGGTCGACCGCGATCACGCCCAGGACGTCGACGCCGCGCCGCTTCAGCGACTTGGCCGCGCGGATGACCCACGGCGCGCGGATGCGCCCCAGGGCCACGGCCAGCACGGCCGCGTCGGTCGGACCGGCCGTGACCAGGAGGATGCCGCCGCCCGGCGGGAAACCCTCCTCCAGCGTCCACGCCACGTGGGCCGGTTCGACGCCCAGGCCCTCGACCAGCACGCTCCGGTGCCCGGCCGCCGTCACCACCGCGGCGAACTCCTCGCCCTGGGGAAGCAGGGCGAGGTTCGTCAGGCGTTCGACGTCGGCCGGGGTGCGGAGGCGGAGATCGGAGCGGTCTCGGGCGAAGGCCGCTCCCACGCCGAGCAGGATGCCGGCGAAGAGGCCGCCGCCCACGTACAGGGCGGGTCGCGGTTCGCTGGCCGTCTCCGGGGGAGACGCGGGGGTGATCACGGTCCCGGGGGTGACCGCGGTGGTCTTCAGGACGTCGTACCGGAGGGTGAGGGCCGTCGCCTGACGGGTCAGCACGGTCTGCTGGTGGGCGGCCAGGGCACGTTGCGGGCTGCCCTTGGGGTGCCGGGACATCGTCACCAGCGCGGTGCTGAGCTGGCTGTTGACCAGGCGGAGCTTGGCCAGGACGGCGCGCCTCTGCTCGGTCAGCAGCGCCTCGGCCGAGGCCCGGCGGTGGGCCAGGTAGGCGTCGGCGAAGGCCTGCGCGCCCTTGGCGGCCCCGGCGGCGTCGGGCCAGGTGAACGAAATCCGAAGAATTCCCGAATTAGGCGGCACATCAACGGAAACCTGCCGCCGAAGGTCCTCGGGGTCGCCTCCGATAACGCGTGACGCATTCGTCGCCACGACGGATGATTGTGCGATCTGCGCCTCGGTGTCGAGATTGAGAGCTTCGCGCTGCCGGGCGGTCACCACGTTCTGCGGCTCCCCCAGCCCGGTCGGGGCCACCTGCACGTCGGCCACCCCGAGGTAGGCCGTCGGAGCCCGCCACAGCAGCCCGACACCGCCCATGACGCCCAGAAACAGGCAGGTCAAGGCGACGATCCAGCGGCGGCGGAACACGGAGCCGTACTCCGCGAGATCCCGGCTGTGCGGCGGTGGCAGGCTCATGTCGGTCTCCGATGGGGGTGAAGCGACTACGAACCCTAGCCGGGTGCGGTGATTACCCCGGTGCTAATTACAGAATTTCTGCTGGCGAATCACGGAACAATAACGGCGATTCGCCGGACATGTCGGAGCTGCGTTCTGGAAAAGGAGGCCACATGTTCTCCCCCGGCAGTGGAAAGGTGAATCCATGCGCTGGGCAATCACGGTGGTCGTGTTGATGGTGGCGGGCTGCTCCCTGGCTTCGGGAGCCGCCGAGCGGACGGTGCCGAAGACGGCGCCCAAGACGGAGCCGCCGATCGCCGCGCCCTGCGCCGTCACCGGCGTGCTGATCCCCACCTGCGGCGCCTGGTGGGGCATCGCCCCCGAGGTCTTCACCGGCCGGGGCCCCACTCGCGGCCTGGAGCGGGCCGAGCAGCGTATGGGCCGCCGGGCCGACATCCTGCACGTCTACCACCGCGCCGGCGAGCTGTTCCCGACCGAGGAGGAGCGCGCGCTCGCGAAGGACCGGCTGCTGCTGGTCAACTGGAAGCCGTCACTGCGCCATACCTGGGCCGAGATCGCGTCGGGCGCGCTCGACCGGCGCATCGACAAGCTGGCCGCCCACATCTCGGCGACCTTCCCGCAGCGGTTCTTCCTGACGATCCACCACGAACCGGAGAACGACGTCCGGCCCGCCGAGGGCATGGCGGCCGACGACTACGCCGCGATGTTCCGCCACGTCGTGCTGCGTCTGCGCGAGAAGGGCGTCACCAACGCGGTCACCGTCATGACCTACATGGGCGCGCCCAACTGGTCGTCGGCGTCGTGGTTCGAGCGGCTCTACCCGGGCGACGCGGTGGTCGACTGGATCGGCGTCGACCCCTACGCCGACGACCGTGTCACCGACTTCGCCTCGCTGGTCGACAAGCGCCGCCCCGACCACCCGCGGTGGCCGGGCTTCTACCGCTGGGCCCAGTCGCGCTTCCCGGCCAAGCCGATCATGGTGGCCGAATGGGGGGTCTTCGAGCGGCCCGGCTTCAAGGCCGCCTTCTTCGACTCAGTACGCCGCCAGATCGCCGCCTACCCCCAGATCAAGGCCCTGGTCTACTTCGACTCGCCGTGGGCGCCCCGGGGCGACACGCGGTTCGACACCACGCCCGAGGCCGCCGAGGCGTTCCGGCGGCTCGGGCGCTCGCCCTACCTGACCCAGCCGCCGGTCGTGAGGGCGTTCATCACCAGCGAGACCGCCCGCTCGACCGGCAGGCCGGTGGTGTCGATCTCCAGGTCGGCGTCCTCCGGCTCGTCGTAGGGGGCCGAGACCCCGGTGAACTCGGGGATCAGCCCGGCGCGGGCCTTGGCGTAGAGGCCCTTGCGGTCGCGGCGCTCACACTCCTCCAGCGGGGTGGAGATCCACACCAGCAGGAAGTCGGCGCCGACCTCCTCGGCCATCTCGCGGGCCTCCTCGCGGGTGTGGGCGTGCGGCGCGATCGGGGCGCAGATGGCCAGGCCGCCGTGCCGGGCGACCTCGCTGGCGACGTAGCCGATCCGGCGGATGTTCAGGTCGCGGTCCTCGGCCGAGAAGGTCAGCCCCTTCGACAGCAGCCGCCTGACCACGTCGCCGTCGAGGTAGGTGACCGTGCGGCCGCCCTTCTCCAGCAGCGCGTCGCGCACCCCCCGGGCCACGGTCGACTTGCCCGACCCGGAGAGCCCGGTGAAGAACAGCACCAGGCCGCGCCGGTGGGGCGGCCCTGGAATGCGGACCGGGGCCGGGCCGGCGTAGTGCTCGGTGGCGCCGTAGTTGCGGGCGACGTGCTCGCGCAGTTCGAGGTCGATCTCGACGTCCTCGCGCGGCGCCAGCGGGACCGCCACCACCTGCGACCCGGGCAGTTCGGCCTGTGCCTTCAGCGCGGCCCGCACCACGGCGGGCCCGGCCTCGCCGAAGACGAGCGGCATCAGCAGCACCGTCGCCTCCAGTTCCTCGGCCGTGGCGGCGACGTCGGCCAGCGCCGGGGCGTCGAGCGGGCCGCGCATCGTGACCGCCAGCACCTCGCCGTCGAGCTTGACCTCCCCGGGGCCGCGGCGCAGCCGCGCGAACGGCCCGTAGACGGGCGCGCCCAGCGCCTCCACCGGGCCCGCCGCGTGATGCCCGTCGCGCTCGGTCACCGTCATGACCGCCAGCGCGGCCCCTTCGGGATCGGTGAGGGTGACCTGGTCGCCGACGGCGATCTCGTCGGGCAGTGCGATGGTGACGGGGTCGGGCCACGGGGTGCCGTCGGCGAGCGTGCCGGTCTCGGCGACCGACGCGGCGTCGGCCTTGCCGAGGAAGCCGGTCAACGGCGCGAACGCCCCCGAAAGGAGCAGTTCGAGGTCGGCGAGTTCGCGGGCGTCGGGGGTCCAGTCGGTCATGGCGGTCGATTATCCGATCTCGGCAGGCATAGGAGGAGCCGCACGGCGGCGTCATAAAGGCTGACACATCTTCTGGGAGGTGACCGTGGACTCGGCAGCAGAACTGCGTTTCCGCGAGTTCGTGGCCGCCCGGTCACCCGCGCTGATGGGCCTGGCCTACCTGCTCACCGCGGGCGACCAGCACGCCGCGGAGGACCTGGTGCAGTCGTCGCTGGTCCGTGCGCTGGGCAGATGGTCCGGCGTGACCGACCCGGAGGCCTACGTGCGGCGGGTGATGTACCACCAGCATGTCAGCCTGTGGCGGCGGGCCTGGCGGCGGCACGAGACCACGGTCGCCGAACTCCCGGAGACGGGCGGCGACGACGGCACCCGCACGGTCGAGTTACGCCTGGCCCTGCGCGAGGCGCTGGCCACCCTCACCCGCAGGCAGCGCGCCATGCTCGTGCTCCGCTACTACGAGGACCTGCCCGAGGAGGAGATCGCCCGCCTCATGGGCTGCTCGGTCGGCACGGTCCGCAGCACCACCCATCGATCGCTGGCGAAACTGCGCTCCGCCGACCTCAGGGAGCTCACCCGATGAACGAGGACACCATGATCAAGGAAGCCCTCCGGGACTGGGCCCAGGAGGTGCGCGTGCCCGCCGACCTGGCCGAGCGCGCGCTGCGGACCCGCAGGAGGCGGCGGCTCGGCTTCGCCGGGTCGGGCGCCGTCCTGGTCGCCGCCGCCGTCACGGCCGTCGTCACCCTGCTGCCGGGCGCCTCGCCCGAGCGCACCATCGTGGCCGAGCGGCCCACGACGGCCGCCTCGCCGGCGCCGACGACCGTCCACACCGACACCGAGAACGACCCGCCGGTCAACCTGATCGCGGCCGGGCCGTGGGCCGTGGGCTCCTACTACTCGACCGAATGGGCCGACACCGGCCGGGGCACCGAGACCCTCCGCTACACGTGGAGCGTCTACGACCAGGGCGAGGGCCGCTACGTCCGCACCCCCTACCAGTGGGTCGACGTGCTGCCCGGCATGGGCCTGGCGGCCGTGCTCGTGGGCGACCTGCCCTCCCGGGGGCTCGGCCTGGTCGACCTGAAGACCATGATGTTCACCCGCTGGTGGGACCTGGAGGACGCGGCCGGTTCGGTCTTCTGGTCGCCCGACGGCTCGAAGCTGGTGCTCACCACCTACAGCGGGCCCCCCGACGAGAAGAAGTGGCTCGACGCGGAGCGCACCAGCGCGGCGGGCCTGCCGCGGTCGCGCACCGGCTTCTACGTGATCGACCCCAACGCCGGAACCCGGAACTGGCGGCCCCTCCCGCCCGACCCCGACGCCCTGAACGGACGCGACGACCTGCGCTGGGACGACGACAGCACCCGCCTGTGGACCGCCACCGGGGGCGGCGGCCGGTGGCTCTACGACACCGAGGGAAACCGCCTCGGCACCGACGAGGACCACCCCCGCCGCATGAACGAGGCGGGAGTGTCTCCCAACGGCAGGCTGCGCGCCGGTCCCGCCGGGTTGCCCACCAGGGTCACCGACGTCGAGACCGGTGAGGTCGTCGGCCGTCAGCGGATGCTCCAGCTCTGGGCCTGGGTCGACGACGACCACCTGATCGGGCTCGGCTGCGCCCGCGACTGCGACGACGAGTTCGACAGCGCGCTGGTCATGGTGAGCGTCGACGGGAAGGAGACGACGCGACTCGCCTCCTACCGCGACTCACGCACCTCGTGGCGGCCGGTCCTGGTGCGCCGCTAGAGGATCCGCGCGAAGTGGTTCCTCGGCCTGCGCACGATCAGCGTCACCTCGTCGTAGACGGGGTCGAGCTTCCCGCGCGACAGGGCCGCCACCGCCCGGCACACCGTCTCGACCAGCTTCCCGCGTGGGCCGAGACGGGCCGGGCCGGTGGTGTCTCCCCGGTCCTCGGCGATCATCAGGCCGCGCATCAGGCAGTAGGCGCGCAGCCCCTCTCGCGAGCAGACCGGTTCGTAGACCGCCGGCAGCGGCTCGCCGAACCGGCTGCGCAGCCAGCCGGGCAGGAGCCGGTCGACGAAGCCGTAGGCCGACTCCCGGTCGCGGATCCGGATGAGCAGCAGCCCGCCCGGACGCAGGGCGTTGACCATGCGGTCGAGGATCAGTTCCGCGTACTGCACTCTTTCGAGCAGGAACTCCACGCAGACGATGTCGAACCCGCGTGGCGTCATGGGCACCGAGCGGAGGTCGCCCAGGGCGTAGACGTGCAGATCGGGACGTTCGACCGTGTGCGCGCGAAGGATGGGCCGGTCCTCATCGACCCCGGTCACCCGGCAGTCGACACCGCCGAGCTCCAACGGTTCGCCCCGGCCACACCCGGCCACCAGGACGTCGAGCGGCTTGCCGGGCGTCTCCGCGGCGCGTTCGCCGATGATTTTTCCGAAAGACATGTCACAAAGCGTAGTCATCCGCTCACCGAATCAGGTCGCATCATGGGCGAGTCGCGCGCGCAGTAGCCTTGTGAGGTATCCCCGGTCCCGATCAGGTTCCGGGTCGTCCGCGTGCCGTCGACTCGTCCGGCAGGCGGCTGTAGTTACTTACGTGGGGGCCCGCGGCATGACACTTTCCGGACTTCTCGACCTCGTCGCAGCGCAGCCAGAGCTGGCCGAGGCGCTCAGCCAGGAGGTGACCGGCGCCGATCTGATCGCGCCGACCGCCCTGCGGCCGTTCGGGGTGGCCGCCGTGGCGCGCACCCGTCCCGTGCTCGCCGTGACCGCCACCGGGCGCGAGGCCGAAGACCTGGCCGCCGCCCTCACCAGCCTGCTGCCCGAGTCGCAGGTGGCCGTCTTCCCGGCCTGGGAGACCCTGCCGCACGAGCGCCTGTCGCCGCGCAGCGACACGGTGGGCCAGCGGCTCGCCGTGTTGCGGCGGCTCGCCCACCCCGTCGCGGGCGACGCGACGGCCGGGCCGCTGCGCGTGGTGGTCGCGCCGGTCCGCGCGGTCCTGCAGCCCATCGTGGCGGGCCTGGGCGACCTGGAGCCGGTACGCCTGCGCCCCGGCGACGACGCCGACCTCGAAGACGTGGTCGCCCGGCTGGTCGAGAACGGCTACCACCGGGTCGACATGGTGGAGAAGCGCGGCGAGGTCGCGGTCAGGGGCGGGCTGCTCGACGTGTTCCCGCCGACCGAGGAACACCCGCTGCGGCTGGAGTTCTGGGGCGACACCGTCGAGGAGATCCGCTGGTTCAAGGTCGCCGACCAGCGCTCCCTCGAAGTGGCCGAGGGCGGCCTGTTCGCCGCGCCGTGCCGCGAGTTGCTGCTCACCCCCGACGTCCGCGACCGTGCCCGCGAGCTGGCCGAACGCCACCCGGCGCTGGGGGAGATCCTCGGGTCGCTGGCCGACGGCGTGCCGGTCGAGGGCATGGAGGCGTTCGCGCCCGTGCTCGCCGGCGACATGGACCTGCTGATCGACCACCTGCCGCTGCGCGCGGCGGTGTTCGTCTGCGACCCCGAGCGCATCCGGGGCCGGGCCGTCGAGCTCGTGCGCACCAGCCAGGAGTTCCTGGAGGCGTCGTGGATCACCGCCGCCGCCGGGGGAGAGGCCCCGATCGACCTCGACGCCGCCGCCTTCCGCACCCTCGACGAGGTGCGCGAGCACGCCGGTGAGCTGGGCCAGCCCTGGTGGTCGATCGCGCCCTTCGGCGACGGCCTCGACCTGGGGGCCCACGACGTGGAGGCCTACCGGGGCGACACCCAGCGGGCCCTCGGCGACATCAAGGGATGGCTCGGGGCCGGGCGCTCGGTCGTGCTGATGAGCGAGGGCCACGGGCCCGCCGAGCGCATGGTCGAGCTGCTCAAGGGGGTCGACGTCGCCGCCCGGCTGGTCCGGTCGATCGACGAGCCGCCGGGCCGCGACGTCGTGCAGGTCACCACGGGCCGGCTGGAGCACGGCTTCGTCACCTCCGGGCTGGCCGTGCTGACCCACCTCGATCTGGTGGGGCAGAAGGCGTCCACCAAGGACATGCGGCGGCTGCCGAGCCGGCGCCGGAACATGGTCGACCCCCTCCAGCTCAAGATCGGCGACCACGTCGTCCACGAGCAGCACGGCGTCGGCCGCTACATCGAGATGGTCCAGCGCACCGTCCAGGGCGCGACCCGCGAATACCTCGTCATCGAGTACGCCAAGGGCGACCGCCTCTACGTCCCGACCGACCAGCTCGACGAGGTCACCCGTTACGTCGGCGGCGAGTCCCCGACCCTCAACCGCATGGGCGGCGCCGACTGGGCCAAGGCCAAGACCCGCGCCAAGAAGGCCGTCAAGGAGATCGCGGGCGAGCTCATCCGCCTCTACTCCGCCCGCATGGCCTCCCCGGGCCACGCCTTCGCGCCCGACTCGCCGTGGCAGCGCGAGATGGAGGACGCCTTCCCCTACGCCGAGACCGGCGACCAGCTCGAAGCCATCGACGAGGTCAAGCGCGACATGGAGCGCGCCGTCCCGATGGACCGGCTGATCTGCGGCGACGTCGGCTACGGCAAGACCGAGATCGCGGTGCGGGCGGCCTTCAAGGCGGTCCAGGACGGCAAGCAGGTCGCCGTGCTGGTGCCGACGACCCTGCTCGTCCAGCAGCACCTGTCGACCTTCGGCGAGCGGTTCGCCAACTTCCCTGTGACCGTGCGGCCGATCTCCCGCTTCCAGACCGACGGCGAGGTCAAGGACACCCTCGAAGGGCTCAAGGCGGGCGGCATCGACGTCGTCATCGGCACCCACCGGCTGTTCTCGCCCGAGGTCAGGTTCAAGGACCTCGGCCTGATCATCGTCGACGAGGAGCAGCGGTTCGGCGTCGAGCACAAGGAGGCGATGAAGCACCTCCGCACCCAGGTCGACGTGCTGGCCATGTCGGCGACCCCGATCCCGCGGACCCTGGAGATGGGCCTCACCGGCATCCGCGAGATGTCGACCATCCTCACCCCGCCCGAGGAGCGCCACCCGATCCTGACCTTCGTCGGGCCCTACGACGAGAAGCAGATCGCCGCCGCGATCCGGCGTGAGCTGATGCGCGACGGCCAGGTGTTCTTCGTCCACAACCGGGTGCGCAGCATCGACAAGGTCGCCGCCCGCCTGCACGAGCTCGTGCCCGAGGCACGGGTGGCGGTCGCCCACGGCCAGATGAACGAGCAGCAGCTCGAAAAGATCATGGTGGGCTTCTGGGAGCGCGACTTCGACGTGCTCGTCTCGACCACGATCGTCGAGTCGGGCCTCGACGTGCCCAACGCCAACACGCTGATCGTCGACCGGGCCGACAACTACGGCCTCTCGCAGCTCCACCAGCTCCGCGGCCGTGTGGGCCGAGGCCGCGAGCGTGGCTACGCCTACTTCCTCTACCCGC
This sequence comes from Herbidospora sp. NBRC 101105, assembly GCF_030269205.1. Taxonomy (NCBI): domain Bacteria; kingdom Bacillati; phylum Actinomycetota; class Actinomycetes; order Streptosporangiales; family Streptosporangiaceae; genus Herbidospora; species Herbidospora sp. NBRC 101105. The sequence goes on from NZ_BSSX01000009.1 coordinate 268,230, forward strand.
CGGAGAACCCGCTCACCGAGACCGCCCACGAGCGCCTCGCCACGATCGCTCAGCACACCGAGATGGGCGCGGGCATGTACGTCGCCATGAAGGACCTGGAGATCCGGGGCGCCGGCAACATCCTGGGCGCCGAGCAGTCGGGCCACATCCAGGGCGTGGGCTTCGACCTCTACGTGCGGATGATGGCGGAGGCCGTACAGGAGCAGAAGAACAAGCTCTCCGGCGAGACGGTCGCCGAACAGCCCGACGTCAAGGTCGAGCTCCCGATCAACGCGCACATCCCGCACGACTACGTCACCAGCGAGCGCCTGCGGCTGGAGGCCTACAAGCGGATCGCCGCGATCGGCACCGAAGACGACATCGCCGCCGTGCGCGACGAGCTCACCGACCGCTACGGCCGCCCGCCGCAGGAGGTCGACAACCTGCTCGAAGTGGCCCGGTTCCGGATCAGGGCCCGCAAGGCGGGGCTGACCGACGTCCAGCTCATGGGCGCCAACATCAAGTTCGCCCCGGCGGCCCTGCGCGACTCCCAGCAGGTGCGGCTCCAGCGGCTCTACCCGAAGGCCCTGCTCAAGCAGGCCACCGAGACGCTTCTGGTGCCGGTGCCGAAGACCAAGCCGATCGGCGGGCAGCCCCTGCGCGACCTCGACATGCTCCGCTGGTGCGGAGACCTGGTCGAGGCGCTCTTCCTGGAGCCCAACCGAGTAAAGTAACTGCGCCGAACATCTGGGACCTGGAGGGGTCGTCTGTGAAGCTCAAACTGGCCGCCGTGGCCGTCGCCGCAGGGCTGGCGCTTACCGCGTGCAGCGGGCCGATCCAGGCCGGTTCGGCCGCCACGGTCGGCGACCACCGCATCACCACCGCCACGCTCGACGAGAACGTGACGGAGTTCCAGAAGGCGCTGGAGAGCGCGAAGATCCCGCCCGACCAGTTGCAGCAGCTTCCCGGCACGGTGACCCAGGCGGTGCTGCTCCAGCTCGTCAACGTCAGCCAGTTCAGCCAGCTTGAGAGGCAGAACGGCATCACCGTCTCCGACGGCGAGGTCGACGCCTTCTACGCCAGCAACAACGGCCAGGCCGCCGTCGACCAGATCCTCCTCCAGCGCGGCGTGTCCCCGCTGCTGGCCCGCGACTGGCTGAAGGTCTCCATCGGCTCGGAGAAGCTGGCCGCCAAGCTCGGCGGCGGCACCGGCGAGCAGCAGATGGCCGCCGGTCAGCAGAAGATCAACGAGCTGGCCGGCAAGATCCCGGTGACCTTCAGCCCCCGCTACGGCAAGTTCGACCCGTCGCAGGGCTGGTTGCCGAGTGACCGCTTCGGCACCGCGCCGGCCGGCAACGGCGCCGCTGCGGGCTGACGCGTGCCCCTGATCGTCGTCACCTCCTCGCCCCGGGTCGCCCCCGGGATCCTCAGCGCTCCCGCGTGGGAGGCCCTGCGGGCGGGGAAGGTCTTCACCGGTTCCGCCGACCATCCGCTGCTGCCGTTCGTGCCCGGAGCGGAGGTCCGCGACGACCCGGCCGCCATCGCCCGCGAGTCGGTCACCGCGACCCTGGTCTGGCTGGCCGCGCAGGACGGCGACGAGGCGTTCTTCCGCGCCGTCGGCCACGCGGCGCTGGCGCTGCCCGACCCGCCGGAGATCGAGGTCGTGCCCGGCTCCTACGACCTGCCCGGCGCCCGCCTGCTCGACATGGTCGCCGTCATGGACCGGCTGCGCCGCGAGTGCCCCTGGGACGGGCGGCAGACCCACGAGTCGCTGATCCCCTACCTGGTCGAGGAGTCCTACGAGGTCGTCGAGACCATCGAGAACGGCGACCTGGCCGGGCTCCGCGAGGAACTCGGCGACCTGCTGTTCCAGGTGGTCTTCCACGCCCGGCTCGCCCAGGAGCGCGGCGACGAGGGCTGGGACGTCGACGACGTCGCCGACGCCATCGTGACCAAGCTGGTCCGGCGCCACCCCCACGTGTTCGCCGACGTGAGCGTCGACGGGGCCGAGACGGTGGCGGCCAACTGGGAGGAGATCAAGAAGGCCGAACGCGCGGCCAAGGGCGAGTCCGAGTCGGCGCTGGCCGGGGTTCCGATGGGCCAGCCGGCCGTGTCCCTGGCGGCCCAGCTGCTGCGGCGCGCGTCCCGGGTGGGCGCTCCCGCCGAGCTCGCCGAAGGGCCCTCCTCCCCGGGGCAGCGGCTCTTCGACCTCGTCCGCGAGATCCAGGCCGCCGGAGACGATCCGGAGGCGGCGCTGCGGCAGGCGGCCCGCGACTACCGGGCCAGGGTCGAGGCCTGGGAGCGAGGCTCCGTCTCGGATGGTGGACAGATGGGCGTTACCGGCGAGTAGGCGTCGATAGGCTCTTGTCGCAAACTGTCTTTCGACTTTAGGAGTGCTTCGTGGCTTCCATCGAGGCCGTTCACGCCCGCGAGATCCTCGATTCACGGGGTAACCCCACCGTCGAGGTCGAGGTCCTGCTCGAAGACGGCAGCACCGGCCGGGCCGCCGTCCCGAGCGGCGCCTCCACCGGGCAGTTCGAGGCGGTCGAGCTCCGTGACGGCGGCTCCCGCTACAAGGGCAAGGGCGTCGAGAAGGCCGTCCTGGCCGTCACCGACGAGATCCAGGACGAGATCCTCGGCATCGACGCCGAGGAGCAGCGCATCATCGACCAGGTCATGATCGACCTCGACGGCACGCCCAACAAGGCCCGCCTCGGCGCCAACGCCATCCTCGGCGTCTCGCTGGCCGTCGCCAAGGCCGCGGCCGAGTCGTCCGACCTGCAGCTGTTCCGCTACGTCGGCGGTCCCAACGCCCACGTGCTGCCGGTCCCGATGATGAACATCCTCAACGGCGGCGCCCACGCCGACTCCAACGTCGACATCCAGGAGTTCATGATCGCGCCGATCGGCGCGGCCACGTTCTCCGAGGCGGTCCGCATCGGCGCCGAGACCTACCACTCGCTCAAGTCGGTGCTCAAGGAGCGCGGCTACGCCACGGGCCTGGGCGACGAGGGCGGCTTCGCCCCCAACCTGCCCAGCAACCGCGACGCGCTCGACCTGATCCTGGTCGCGATCGAGAAGGCCGGCTTCACCCCCGGCACCGACATCGCGCTCGCCCTCGACGTGGCCGCCACCGAGTTCCACAACGACGGCGTCTACACCATCGACGGCAAGGGCCTGTCGGCCGAGGAGCTCGCCGCCTACTACGAGGACCTGGTCCGCAGCTACCCGCTGGTCTCGATCGAAGACCCCTTCGACGAGGAGGACTGGGCGGGCTGGAAGACCCTGACCGACTCCATCGGCGGCAAGGTCCAGATCGTCGGCGACGACCTGTTCGTCACCAACCCCGAGCGGCTCCAGCGCGGCATCGATAGCGCCACCGCCAACGCCCTTCTGGTCAAGGTCAACCAGATCGGCACCCTGACCGAGACCCTCGACGCCGTCGACCTGGCCCACCGCAGCGGCTACCGCTGCATGATGAGCCACCGCTCGGGCGAGACCGAAGACGTCACCATCGCCGACCTCGCGGTGGCCGTCAACGCCGGCCAGATCAAGACCGGCGCCCCGGCCCGCTCCGACCGCGTCGCCAAGTACAACCAGCTCCTGCGCATCGAAGAACTTCTCGACGACGCCGCCCGCTACGCGGGTCGCAAGGCGTTCCCGCGCTTCCAGGGCTAAGTTTTACCGGTACGGCCCGTGTCCGCCCGGCGCGGGCCCTACCGGAAGCGAGGTTCAGATGGCGAAACGACCGCAGCTCACCGGCCGGGCCGCGATCCTCGCGGTCGTGGTCTGCGCGATCGCGATGAGCCTGGCCTATCCCGTGCGCGAGTTCCTCGCCCAGCGGCGGCAGATCACCCAGCTCGAACAGCAGCAGGCCAAGGCCCTGGCTGACCTGCGCTCGCTCGAAGAGGAACGCAAACGCCTCGAAGACCCCGAATACATCAAGCGCGAGGCCCGCGAGAAGCTTCACTTCTGCGAGCCGGGCGCCCACTGCTACGGGGTCCTCGACGACGGAACGAAGACATCCGCCTCGGCAGGGCAGCGCAAGGCCGCCGTCTCGCCGTGGTACATCTCGCTCTGGCAGTCGGTCGAGTCGGCCGACCGGGGGCAAGGCAAGAAAATGGGGGGATAGTGTCCGGGGTCAGTCCAGACGACCTGGCGGCGGTCGAGGCACAACTGGGCCGTCCGCCGCGCGGCGTGCGCGCGGTGGCCCACCGATGCCCGTGCGGCCTGCCCGACGTGGTCGAGACGTCGCCCCGCCTCCCCGACGGAACCCCGTTCCCGACGACCTTCTACCTGACCTGCCCCCGGGCCGCATCGGCGATCGGCACCCTCGAGGCCGAGGGCCTGATGGCCGAGATGCGCGAACGCCTCGCCGCCGATCCCGACCTGGCCGCCCGCTACCAGGCCGCCCACGACGACTACCTGGCCCGCCGCGACAAGGCCGCCGCCGAAGACGGCCTCGAACCGCTCCCGCGCGGAACCCAGACGGCCGGCGGCATGCCCGACCGGGTCAAGTGCCTCCACGCACTGGTCGGCCACGAACTCGCCGCCCCGGGCACCAACCCGTTCGGCCGCGAAGCCCTCGACGCCCTCCCGGAGTGGTGGGCCGACGGCCCCTGCGTCTGCTGAAAGTCGATTTCTTCCGTTACGGCTCCGCCCACCCCGGCACCGCCCGCCGTCGCCGGATCGGTCCCGCCTCCGGCGCCGACCGCCCGCTTCCGCTCCAGCCGCGACGGGTCCCCGTCGACCGCCTCGGAAGTGGAGGACCAACGGCGACGTTGATCGCCCGGTGGGCCGGTAGCTTGGCCGCATATGCTGGCGGGCGCGATCGCCGGTGCCGAAGGGGTGGGTTGAGTAGTGACACGTGTGGCCGCCATCGACTGTGGGACCAACTCGGTCCGGTTGCTCATCGCCGACGTCGAGGGTGACACGCTCACCGACGTCACGCGGCGGATGGAGATCGTCCGGCTCGGGCAGGGCGTCGACAAGACCGGGATGCTCGCCCCCGAGGCCCTGGAGCGCACCTTCGCCGCGATGCGCGGCTACGCCGCCGAGATCCTCGACGAGGGCGCGGTGAAGACCCGGGTCGTCGCGACCTCCGCCACCCGCGACGCCGGGAACCGGGACGTCTTCGTCGACGGCGTGCGCGCCATTTTCGGCGTGGAGCCCGAAGTCGTCACCGGTGCGGCGGAGGCCGCCCTCTCCTTCAACGGGGCCGTAAGGGGCATTTCCGACCCGCCGGGGCCCTATCTGGTCGTGGACATCGGCGGCGGCTCGACCGAGTTCGTCGTCGGCTCCTCTGAGGTCAAGGGCGCCGTGTCGATGGACATCGGCTGCGTCCGCCTGACCGAGCGCCACGACGGCGACTTCGCCGCCATGCGGGCCGACGTCGACGCAGCCCTGGCCGTCGTCGCCGACACGGTTCCGGTGCGCGACGCGCGCACGCTCGTCGGCCTGGCCGGCTCGGTGACCACGGTCGCCGGGATCGCCCTGGACCTGCCCTTCTACGACTCCGAGAAGATCCACCACTCGCGGATCTCCGCCGCCGACGTCCACGAGGTGACCGATCGGCTGCTCCGGATGACCCGGGAGGAGCGCGCCGCGATCCCGGTGATGCACCCGGGCCGCGTCGACGTGATCTGCGCGGGCGCGCTCATCCTCGACGGGATCGTGCGTGACTTCGGCTTCACCGAGGTGGTCGTGAGCGAGCACGACATCCTCGACGGCATCGCCTGGTCGCTGACCTGAAGCTCTACCTGTTGAGGCGGACCGGCAGGGAGAACAGGCCGCGCATGATGTTGCTCGGCCACCACACCAGGTCGTCGGTCGCCAGCTCCAGGTCGGGGAAACGGCGGATCACGCCGCCGATGGCGACCTCGCCCTCGATCTTGGCCAGCGCCGCCCCCACGCAGTAGTGGGGGCCGCGCCCGAAGGCCAGGTGGGGTTCGTCGATGCGGCCCGGCCGGAACACGTCGGGCTCGTCGAAGGCCTCCGGATCGCGGTTGGCCGCCAATAGCGACACCAGGATCGGCTCGCCGGGCAGCATCTCCTGGCCGCCGATCACGACGGGCTCGGTCGGGAACCGCCACGTCGCGTTCCGCACCGGGCCGTCGTAGCGCAGCATCTCGTCGATCACGTCGGGCAGCGTCGAGGGGTCTTTCTTCAGCGCCGCGAACTGGCCGGGGTGGCGTAAGAGCGCCAGCAGGCCGTTGCCGATCAGGGCGACCGTCGTCTCGTGCCCGGCGATCAGCAGCAGGAACGCCGTCGAGGTCAGTTCGTCGGGGCTGATGTCGGGGCGGCGCACCAGTTCGGTCAGCAGGTCGTCGCCCGGATGGGTGCGCTTGTGGGCCACCAGGTCGGCCAGGAACCGCTCCATGCCGTCGGTCGCCGCCGCGAGCTCATCGATCTCCGAGGCCGCCGCCGAGTCGATCACCGAGGCCAGGTGGTGGAAGGCGGCCCGCTCGGACTCGGGCACGCCCAGCAGGTCGCAGATGATCGCGATGGGCAGCGGGTAGGCCAGGTCGGCGATCAGGTCGGCTTCGTCTTTGGCCGCCATCACGGCGAGCAGGCCCTCGGTCAGCTCCTCGGCCCTGGCCCGCAGACCCGCCACTCTCCGGGGCGTGAACGCGGCGCTGACCAGGCGGCGCAGCCGGGGGTGGTCGGGGGAGTCGGCGTTCAGCATGTGCCGGGCCAGCGTCGAGCGGTGGTCGAGGGGGAGGCCGAGCTGCGCGCGGAACCATTCGGGGGAGCCCAGCGCCGGATCCTTCGCCAGCGCCGGGTGGGTCAGCGCGGTCACGGCGTCGGCGTAACGCGTGATCAGCCAGGCCTCGCAGCCGGGCAGCGGCACCTTGGTGACCGGTGCGTTGCGGCGCAGCCAGTCGTAGGCCGGGTAGGGGTCGGCGTCGAAGGCGGGGCCGAAGAGTGGAGGGAGGGACACGGCGCTTTCCTTCCCCGCCGCCTCCGCTGGCACGCTTGGGGCCATGAGTTTCGTACCTCCCGGCACCGGCTGGCCGGACGACCCGGCCACCCCCTCGACCCCCGTCGCGACCACGCCGGCGGAGGTGGCCGAACTGGCCGCGAACAGCCCGTCGATCGGCGAGCTGACCGCCCGCCAGTCGGTGTGCCGCGCCTGCCCTCGGCTGGTGGCGTGGCGGGAGGAGGTGGCCGACGTGAAGCGGAAGGCGTACCGGGAGGAGACCTACTGGGGACGTCCCATCGCCGGCTGGGGCGACGACGACCCGAAGGTCCTGATCGTGGGCCTGGCTCCGGCCGCCCACGGCGGGAACCGCACCGGCCGCATCTTCACCGGCGACCGCAGCGGCGACTGGTTGTTCGCCTCCCTGTTCCGCACCGGCCTGGCGGCGCAGCCGACGAGCGTGCACGCGGGCGACGGCCAGCGCCTGATCGGCGCGCGCATGGTCGCGGCCGTCCGGTGCGCGCCGCCCGCCAACAAGCCGACGCCGGAGGAGCGGGACACCTGCTTCCCCTGGCTGCTCCGGGAACTGCGTCTGGTCCGGCCGCGCGTCGTGGTCGCCCTGGGAGGCTTCGCCTGGCAGGCGATCTGGCCGGCCCTGAAGGCCGCCGGCTACACCCTCCCGAGCCCCCGCCCGCCGTTCGGCCACGGCGTCGAGGTGCCCCTGGGAGAGACGACGTTGATCGGCTGCTACCACCCGAGCCAGCAGAACACGTTCACCGGCCGGGTCACCGAGGCGATGTTGGACGCGGTCTTCTCCCGCGCCGCCGCTCTGTGACCCTCGTTGTCCCAGGTCAGAGGGCTTGTGAATTGCTTCACATGTGTGAAGTCGGTCACGTTCGAAATTTTGGGCAAAGTTCCCACGTCAAGTCGTACTGAAAATTACCGAACCGGAAACTTCGGTCAAGTTCCCTTGGGAAGGGATTGGCCTCCGCCGGTGTTGTTCAGGTAGCTTGTGAATGCTTTCACAAGCGATCGGACACACGAAGGGCATCCGTGGTGAACCGCACGTCGAAGCACATCGTCATCGTTGGCGGTGGATACGTGGGCATGTACACCGGCCTGCGGCTCCAGCGCACCCTCCGTCGCGAACTGCGGAACGGATCGGTCCGTATCACCCTCATCGACCCGCAGTCCTACATGACCTACCAGCCGTTCCTGCCGGAGGCCGCCGCGGGCAGCATCTCGCCGCGGCACGTCGTGGCGCCGCTGCGGCGTGTCCTGCCCAAGGTCCGGATCCTCAACGGCAAGGTCGCCAAGGTCAACCACGAGCAGCGTCAGCTGACGTTCGAGCCGAGTGTGGGCGAACCCCGCGAGATCGGCTACGACGTCGTGGTCATGGCGGCCGGCTCGATCTCCCGCACGCTGCCGATCCCCGGGCTCGCCGACGCGGCCATCGGGTTCAAGTCGGTCGGCGAGGCCATCGCGCTGCGCAACCGCGTGCTGGCGCTGCTCGACCGGGCCGAGTCCACCGACGACGAGGAGGTGCGCCGCCGGGCGCTCACCTTCGTCGTGGTCGGCGGCGGGTTCGCCGGGATCGAGGCGCTGGCCGAGCTCCAGGACATGACCGACGACGCGATCTCCTACTACCCGTCGATCAAGAAGAGCGACCTGCGGTGGGTGCTGATCGAGGCGACCGACCGGATCCTGCCCGAGGTCGGTCCCGAGATGGGCACCTGGACCGCCGAGCAGCTCCGCGAGCGCGGCATCGAGCTGAAGATGTCGACCCGGCTCAACTCGGTGGTCGGCGGCCTCGTCGAGACCAGCGACGGCGACTCCTTCGAGTCGGCCACCGTCGTCTGGACGGCCGGCGTGAAGGCCGCCCCGATCGTGAACTCCGGCGACTTCCCGCTCGACGAGCGCGGCCGCATCAAGACCACGACCAAGCTCACGGTCAGCGGCGTCGAGGGCGCCTTCGCGGCCGGCGACGTGGCGGGCGTGCCCGACCTCACCCACCCGGGGGAGTACTGCGCGCCCAACGCCCAGCACGCCGTCCGCCAGGCCAAGGTCCTCGGCGACAACGTCACCGCCTACCTGCGCGGCCGTCCGCTCAAGGACTACAAGCACAAGTACGTCGGCTCGGTCGCCGGACTGGGCCTGCACAAGGGCGTCGCGAACGTCTACGGAGTCAAGCTGCGCGGCTGGCCCGCGTGGTTCATGCACCGGACCTACCACCTGTCGCGGGTGCCGACCACCAACCGGAAGGTCCGCGTCATGGCCGACTGGACCCTCTCCCTGTTCTTCCGCCGGGAGACCGTCTCGCTCGGTGAGATCGAGCACCCCCGCGACCAGTTCAGAGCCGCTGCCGCCGGGTAACCCCGGCATCTCCCTTTGTTAACGGCCCGCGCCTACCATCAGGCGCGGGCCGTTATCACATTGCAAGGAGAGAAGGGAACGGGGATGGTTGTTTCATCCCGTTTCGCCGGACATTCTCCCTGCTACTGTATTGCCGCCCAGTTTGATGGATCGTACGGGGGATGCGGCGTAAGGTCTCACCAGTTACAGTTGTGCGCTCCGTGACGTATGATCGCGGCGCCCCCGTAGCCCAATGGCAGAGGCAAGCCCCTTAAAAGGGCTTTAGTGCGGGTTCGAGTCCCGCCGGGGGCACCGTTTGGTGGCGTAATTCGGCCCGTGACCAGCAGAAATGCGGTCGCGGGCCGTTGTGATTCCAGGATGGATGCGGTTAATGCCCGCGAACGGGCCTGCGACGATGATCGTCGAGGGGTGCCGTCAGCCCTCCGGTCAAGCTCCGAACCCCGCTGTGGACGCCGGATCCGGGCCCCGACGGGTGCCCGGAGCCGATCTTTGTCAGGGCCGGTGAGGGCTCCCGGGCCGCCGGTCGCACGGACCGCCTTGCTTCGACGGGAGAATCCCATTTCGCGGCCGAATGCCGGTCGCTTCCCTTCCGGTAGTGGTGGCAGGCGGAAAACGTTGCTAAGGGGCGACCGATAAATCATGATCATGGATAGACGGGGCAGGGTCGCAGTCGGTCGCGGTTTCCCCGGGGCGGCATTTCCCGTGAGGTCGCGGACGCGGTGGAGGTGATTTCACCGGCTCGCCGGTCGACGGCATTTAACCGGCGATGAGAATGCGTTTCTGTCGATCGTTTCGTCGAATGTCGGGGATTCGCCGCTGATTGTGGTCAGAAAATCGGGTCCCGCATTTTCTTTTGATAGTTTTCGCAGGTCGGAGGTGGTGCGGTGATGATCGACAAGGTCATTGCCGCTCGGTCGGAAACGGCCCCGATATGGGCGCGCCAGGTGTGATCACCTGCCCGACGAGGTGCGCCCCGGAATGGTTCCACGGATCCGGTAAAATTTCCGCCAAGCCGATCGGGAGAACCGTCGAGTAACATCAGTCACTTTGGTGACCGGCCCTTTCTCCCAGGTTCCCTTCAGGCGGCGGCCCGGAGGGCCGATCTGACCGCGTCGGGCAGATCGGGTGAGTCCATCGCGTCACGTTCGGCCGGGATCCATTCGCGGGCCGCCACCAGCGCCGCCAGCGGCGTCGCCAGACCGTCTCCGACCAGGCAGCAGACCGCCCGGGGCAGCAGCTCGGGCCGGGAGGCGGCCAACCGGAGGAAGGCCTCGGCGGCCTCCGGAGACTCGTCCACGATCAGCGCCAGCCACCACAACGCCCGCCGCGCCTGCTTGACCGACACGTCCCGGGTGAGCCGGTCGATCAACCCGGGACGAGCGGCGGCCACCTCCGCCAGCAGCCGCCCCGCCACCGGCACCGGACGCACGGGATCGCCGGCGGCCCGCTCCGCCACCGACTCCAGCTCCGCGGCCGTCCGGCCCGCCAGCTCGGGAATCCGCCGCAGCAGCGTCGGCAGGGGGCCCACCAGCAACGCGGCGGCGGCGACGGGATCCGGATCGGCGTCCCGGACACTCCGCACGCCGTCCGGCCCCGGCAGCCGCACCACCTGTTCGACGCCGCAGGGCCGCCGCACTTCGAGGAGCAGCCGGATCGGCGTGGTGCCCTGGTGGGCGCGCAGCTCCGCGAGCAGGCCGTCGACGTCCTCCCGGAGGTCGGCCTCCTCCACCAGGATCAGCGTGGGTCTTCCGATGTTCCGCAGCGCCGGCACGAGGTCGCGGCCTTGGCCCGGCCGGAGCAGACCGGTCCGCCACTTCGGGCCGCGGCCGAGGGCGAACCCCCGCATGAGCCGAGACTTGCCAGCCCCGGGAGGACCGGCCACCGCCAGCACCGACGCCGCCTCGGGCCCGTCGCACCAGTCGGCGAGCCGCCGCGACTCCTCCTCACGCGCCCGGCCGGGCGCCGGGGGGTCCACCGGCTCCAGCGCTCCGGCGACGACCCGCCGGGCCTTCCTTAACTGGTGACCGCGCACGACGGCCACGACGACGGCCGCCACGACGAGGTGGACCGTCAGCGAGATCGTGCTACCTTCGGCGACTCCCCGGATCGTCAGGGCCAGCCCCAGAGACCCGCTCGGCAGCCACGCCCTCACCCGATCGTTCATGGGATCGATCAATACCCTGGCGCGCCCGTTTCGGGTAGGTGACCAGACGCCACACATACTCGACCGGCCCCTGCCGGAAGCGCCGCAACCACAACGTCGACCACACCCACTGCACGGCCACGACGCCCGCGGCGATGCCCAGCACGGTCGCCGCCGACCAGTCCTCGGCCGTCCCGCCGACCAGAGGCCGCAGCGCCAGCACGAGCACCGTCGCCGTCAGGTAGTTGGTCAGCGCCATCCGGCCGAGGGGCGCGAACAGGGCGTGCAGGAACCTCCGGAGCGGGCCGCGCAGCAGCACCAGGAACAGGCAGACGTAGACGACGGCGGTCGCCAGCCCGGCGGACGTGAAGAACCGGGCGTCGGACGCCTGCAGGTACCCCAGCACGACGGCCGGCACCAGCGCCACCCCGCCGACGACCGCCGGGACCAGGGCTGAGGACTCCAGCCGGTCGGCCACCCCGTAGCGGACCAGCGCCGACCCCAGCAGGAACAACCCGGGGACCACCAGGATCCCGCCGCCGAGGAACAGGGCCAGGCCGAGCGCCGCGGCCGACAGCACGGCCACCACCCGGCGGGGCAACCACGTCGACGGCAGCAGGACCACCAGCCCCGCCATGGCGTAGATCGCCAGGATGTCGCCGTCCCAGAGCAGCCGGTGGGCCAGGCCGAGGAGCAGCAGCGCCAGCAGCCGCCGCACCAGCACGACCCGCGTGCCGGCCGACTCGTAGAGCAACCAGAAGCCCATCCCGAACAGCAGTGAGAAGATGGGGAAGAACCGATGGTCGACCAGCAGCCCGAGCCACAGGTCGGCCGTGGTGGGCGGCGCGCCGTCGGGCGGCAGCAGCCCGACCGTGGTGGCGATGGGCCGGACGTTGGCGACGAGGATCCCGCAGAGCGCGAAGCCGCGGACGACGTCGAGAGCCACGATGCGTGGCCGGGGGGATAGCCGTGACATGCCGTCGAAGTCTGGTCGCGGCGCGGGCCCCGAACCTGACCCGAACGGCCACATCCGGGGCCTCCGGCTCGTCCTTTCGGCCGACGGGGAGAACCCGCCGCGAGTCGGCGCGAAATGATCTTGCCGGAGTTGATCGCGGCGTATCGTGGCTCGGAACACGGTACGGCGACTGGACGGGTGGAACATGGACACTCTTCACGGATCTTCCCCCTTTCCCCCTATCGCGGATTACGGCTTCCTCTCCGACTGCGAAGTGACCGCACTGGTCGCGAGCAGCGGAAACATCGAATGGCTCTGCCTGCCACGGCTCGACTCCCCGTCGGTTTTCGGCGCGGTGCTCGACCGGGGCGCGGGGCGGTTCCGGCTGGGCCCGGCCGACACGTTCGTGCCGGCCGCCCGCCGCTATCTCCCGGGCACGATGGTGCTGGAGACCTCCTGGGGCACCCCCCAGGGCTGGATCATCGTCAGGGACGTCCTCCTCATGGGCCCCTGGCACCACGAGAACGAGCTCTCCCACACCCACCGGAGGGCGCCCACCGACTACGACAGCGACCACGTCCTGCTCCGGACGGTCCGCTGCGTGTCGGGCGAACTGCAGATCACACTGGACTGCGAACCGGTCCTCGACTACGGCCGTAAGCCCGTGAACTGGTCATACACAGGTAGGGGCTACCACCAGGGACTGGCGACCGCAGAGGGCAGTGACCTCAGGCTGAGGCTCACCACCGACATGCGGCTGGGCTTCGAGGCGGGCCGCGCGATGGCCCGCACCCTCATCAGGGAAGGAGAGACGCGCTTCGTCGCGCTCTCCTGGACCGAGCACGAACCCCCGTACACCTACGACGACGCCTACAAGCGGCTCGTCTGGACCGCGCACCACTGGCAGCACTGGCTGGCCCGGGGCGACATCCCCGACCACCCCTGGCGCGGCTACCTGGAGCGCAGCGCCCTCACCCTCAAGGGGCTCACGTTCGCCCCGACGGGGGCGCTGGTCGCGGCGGCGACGACCTCGCTGCCGGAGACCCCGGGCGGCGAGCGCAACTGGGACTACCGCTACTCCTGGGTGCGCGACTCGACGTTCGCGCTCTGGGGCCTCTACACGCTCGGCTTCGACTGGGAGGCCGACGACTTCTTCTGGTTCATCGCCGACGTGGCCGAGCGCGACGAGGAACTCCAGATCATGTACGGGGTCGACGGCGAACGCGACCTGACCGAGCGCATCCTCGACCACCTCGACGGCTACGAGGGCGCCAAGCCCGTGCGCATCGGCAACGGGGCGTTCGACCACCGGCAGAACGACGTCTGGGGCGCGGTCCTCGACTCCTTCTACATCCACATCAAGTCGCGCGACCGGCTCGACGACCGGATCTGGCCGATCCTGGTCCGTCAGGTCGAGGCGGCGATGAAGCACTGGCGCGAGACCGACCGGGGCATCTGGGAGGTGCGCGGCGAGCCGCAGCACTTCACCTCCTCCAAGGTCATGTGCTGGGTGGCCATGGACCGCGGCGCCCGGCTGGCCGAGCTGCGCGGCGAGCCCGAGCTGGCCGAGACGTGGCAGAAGGTCGCCGACGAGATCAAGGACGACGTCTGCACCAACGGCGTCAGCGAGAACGGGATCTTCCGGCAGCACTACGGCACCGACGCGCTCGACGCCTCGCTGCTGCTGATCCCGCTCGTGCGGTTCCTGCCGGCCGACGACCCGCGCGTGCGGGCGACCGTGCTGGCCATCGCCGACGACCTGACGGTCGACGACCTGGTGCTGCGTTACCGCACCAAGGAGACCGACGACGGCCTGTCGGGCGAGGAGGGCACCTTCACGATCTGCTCGTTCTGGCTGGTGAGCGCCCTGGCGGAGATCGGGGAGCTCCAGCGGGCCCGGCGGCTGTGCGAGAAGTTGTTGTCGTTCGCCAGCCCGCTCGGGCTCTACGCCGAGGAGATCGACCCGGTCAGCGGACGGCAGCTGGGCAACTTCCCGCAGGCGTTCACCCACCTGGCTCTGATCAACGCGATCATTCACATCATCCGTGCCGAAAACCACCATCACCACCCCGGAACTTCCCCGGCGGATCACTCGTTGAGGAGGCGGTGAGAACCATCCCTTGGTCTTGCGGGGTCACAGATCCCACGGGACCATGGCGAGATAGCTGATCATTAAAACCGCATCGTGGAGGCACGGTGGAGAGCAGAAACCCGATTTTCAGTCGGCGTGGCCCGGTCGGCCAAGGACAGTGGTCGGGGCCGACGCCGAGCCCCCAGCATCTGCAGGACATGTACAACCAGCCGGCCTACGCGCCGCCCACCCCCGTGGGCCGCACGCTGACGATGGACGACGTCGTCATGAAGGGCTTCATCGTCCTCGGCACGCTGCTCGCGTCCGCGGGCGTGGCGTGGATCATGAAAGTGGGCATGGGCGTCGCCGTCGTCGCCGTCATCGCCGCTTTCATCCTCGGCCTGGTCATCACGTTCAAGCAGAGCACCAACCCGGCACTGATCCTCGCCTACGCGGTGCTTGAAGGCGTCGCGCTCGGTGCGATCAGCCGGGTGTTCGAGACCTATGTCAGCAGCGGCATCGTGCTCCAGGCCATCGTGGGCACCATGATGGCGGTGCTCGGTGTGCTGGCGGTCTACGCGCTGAACATCTTCCGGCCCACGCCGAAGTTCACGAAGTTCGTGATCGGCGCCGCCATCGCGGCGGTCGGTCTGATCCTCGTGAACCTGATCGTGGGCATCTGGGTCGACGGCGGCCTGGGTCTGCGCGACGGCGGCCCGCTGGCGATCGCGTTCAGCGTGGGCATGATCCTGCTGGGCATGTTCTTCCTGCTGCTCGACTTCGACGAGATCAACCACGCGGTTCAGGCCGGCGCCCCCGAGCGCACGTCCTGGCTGCTCGTCTTCGGCCTGATGCTCAGCATCGTGTGGATCTACCTCGAGGTCCTGCGCCTGCTGTCGTACTTCTCCGGCGACGACTGATCGAACGACGGAAAGCACGCCCCCGGCTTTCGGCCGGGGGCGTTTTTCGTTGTACGGCGAGGAACAAAAGATCAACAATTCGTAACGAAGAGATGTCTGTTGGGTCTTGTCAAGCCCCTGGCCGTGAGGCAGTGTCGACTCAAAGAGCCTTATCCGTGGAGGTGCTTATGTCGTTGAACCACTCACCGGAGACCCAGACAAAGCTCATCGCCCGCGTCCCCACGATCACCGGACGCGAACTCCCCGAGTGGTTTCAAGCCATCGACAACGGTCCGTCGTTCTCTCGCTGCGACGAGCGTGCCAACTGGCTCGCCGACGAACACGGGCTGACCCACGGCTACGCCGCCGCCATCGTGCTGGAGCACGAGCGACGCCGACGCGGCCACATTTTCTGACAGGTCTTCCCAGCGCCCGCGCCCCCTCCGGCGCGGGCGCATCATTGTGTTCATGGACATCAGCAAGGCTCTGGAGTTCGTCCGGGCCAACCACCGCGCGGTTCTGGTCACCCGCCACGCCGACGGCCGCATCCAGACGTCACCCGTCACGGTCGGGGTCGACGCCGACGACCACGTCGTCATCAGCAGCCGGGAGGGTGCGGTCAAGACCAGGAACGTGCGGCACACCCCCGAGGTCGTGCTCACCGTCATGACCGACGAGTTCTACGGCCAGTGGCTCCAGTTGGAGGGCACGGCCGAGGTGGTCTCACTGCCCGAGGCGATGGAACCGCTGGTCGACTACTACCGCCGCATCAGCGGCGAACACCCCGACTGGGACGACTACCGCGCCGCGATGGAGCGGGACCGGCGGGTGATCATGCGCGTCACCGTGACGAAGGCCGGTCCCGACTTCCACGGTTAGGAGAGCCGCTCCACGACCATCGCCATGCCCTGGCCGCCGCCCACGCACATGGTCTCCAGGCCGATCGTCTTGTCGTGGAACCGCAGGCTGTTGAGCAGCGTCGAGGTGATGCGCGCGCCGGTCATCCCGAAGGGGTGGCCGACCGCGATGGCGCCGCCGTTGACGTTCAGCCGGTCGAGGTCGATGCCGAGGTCCTGGTACGACGGGATCACCTGGGCCGCGAACGCCTCGTTGATCTCCACCAGGTCGACGTCGCCGATCGCCATGCCGGCCTTGGCCAGCGCCTTCTTCGACGCCTCGACCGGTCCGAGGCCCATGATCTCGGGCGACAGGCCGGTGACGCCGGTCGACACGATCCGGGCCAGCGGGGTGATGCCGAGCTGGGCGGCCTTGACGTCGCTCATGATGACCACGGCGGCGGCGCCGTCGTTGAGGGGGCAGCAGTTGCCCGCGGTGACCGTGCCGTCGGGGCGGAAGACCGGCTTGAGCTGCGAGACCGCCTCGTAGGTGGTGCCCGCCCTGGGGCCGTCGTCCGTGCTGACGACGGTGCCGTCGGGCAGCGTGACCGGCGTGATGTCGGTCTCCCAGAAGCCGTTCGCCAGGGCCTTCTCGGCCAGGTTCTGCGAGCGGACGCCGAACTCGTCCTGCTCGCGGCGGCTGATGCCACGCGAGGAGGCGACGTTCTCGGCGGTCTGGCCCATCGCCATGTAGATGTCGGGCACGTTCCCGTCGTCACGGGGGTCGTGCCACGGGGGCGTGCCGCCCGCCGCGGCGGCGTCGGTGCGGGCCTTGGCGTCCAGGAACCGGGTGTTGCGGGTGTCGGGCCAGGAGTCGGCGGCGCCCTTGACGAACCGCGACACGCACTCGACCCCGGCCGAGACGAACACGTCGCCCTCGCCCGCCTTGATGGCGTGGAAGGCCATGCGGGTCGTCTGGAGCGACGAGGAGCAGTAGCGGTTGACGGTGGTGCCCGGCACCCCGTCGAGCCCGAGCAGCACGGTGACCACCCGGGCCAGGTTGAAGCCCTGCTCACCGGCCGGCTGACCGGTGCCGAGCAGCAGGTCGTCGATCTCGTTCGGATCGAGTTGCGGCACCTTCGCCAGCGCCGCCGTGACCATCTGGACGGTCAGGTCGTCGGCGCGGATCTCCTTGAGCGATCCCTTGTTGGCGCGGCCGATGGGGGAGCGGGCGGTCGCGACGATGACTGCCTCAGGCATGGGGGCTCTCCAGTGTGACGGCGGACCTCTCCCCGGAGGCTACTACCTGGTATTCCAGAAATCGGCGGCAGGGTGCCAGAAAACAGAACTTTGTACTGGTGCACAACTCAGCCGTACATGCCCGGCAGGGTGGTGGTGGCGTCCTTGACGCCGTGGAGGGCGCCCTTCTCGTCGCGCCACAGGCGCCAGCCGTTCTGGGCGCCGGTGAACCAGGCCGGCGGGGCGCCCGCGTCGGTGGTGCGCTTGCCGGTGGCCAGGTCGAACTCGCAGAGCGCGGCGACGGAGTAGAACCCGGCGGCGGCCTTGCCCAGGGGCTGCGGGTCGGTCACGCAGAACGACCAGCTCCGGACGCCCTTGACCTGGGTGGCCTGGCCGGTCGACAGGTCGAAGGCCGAGCCGGGGGCGTTGTGCTTGAGGAACCCGAGGGTGTTCATCGCCTGCGGGAAGGCCAGCCACCACCCGGAACCGGGCACCTGGGTGGCGGTGATCTGCCCCATCACCCGCCCGCTCTGCCCGTCGAGCCGGGCGAACCCGCCGTAGGTGCCCTGGCCGTCGACCGGCCGCACCACCGGCGACACCGC
This sequence comes from Herbidospora sp. NBRC 101105, assembly GCF_030269205.1. Taxonomy (NCBI): domain Bacteria; kingdom Bacillati; phylum Actinomycetota; class Actinomycetes; order Streptosporangiales; family Streptosporangiaceae; genus Herbidospora; species Herbidospora sp. NBRC 101105. Next base: position 286,246 of record NZ_BSSX01000009.1, read on the forward strand.
CGGGTTGCCGCTCGGGTAGACCCGCACCACCGAAGGCCGCACCCAGTCGATCACCCCGTCGGCGAGCCGGATCGAGAACATCCCGAACGTGGAGGTCTTCCCGGTCTTGGGGTGGGTGTACGGGGCGATGTAGCCCACCAGCCGGTCGCCGGACACCCCGAACGCCCAGCCGCCCGACAGGTCGACCCCGTTGCCGAGGGCCGCCTGCACCGGCTGCTGCCACAGGGGGGTGCCGTCCTTCAGCGAGTAGGCCTCGACGACCGGGTCGGCCGCCAGGCGCAGGATGACGACGTGCTTGTCGTCGGACCACTCGACCTCGGCGATGCCGGGCATCTTCCAGACCACCTTGCCGGTCTTGGGGTCGAGCACGATCATGCGGGCGTTCGACAGGGCGGTGTGCTCCGACATGCAGACGTACCCGCCGCACCGCTGCGGCCCGAACGTCGAGTGGACCGGCCGGGTCCAGAGCTGCTTTCCGGTACGGGCCTCGCGCGCGATCAGCGTCGCGTTCCAGCGGCCCTGCTTGGCCGGGTCGAGCGCGACCACGACGCCCTGGCCGGGGGCGGTCTCGACGGTGGCGGGGGCCTGCACCCCCATGCCGGGCAGCCGCCCGGCCATCGTCGCGGGCTGGGCCCAGAGCCTCTTCCCGCTGGACAGCTCGACGGCCACGGTCTCCAGGTTCCCGTCGGCCCGCATCGACGTCAGAGCCGCCACCCCGGCCCCGGTGGTGGTCCGGCTGACCACGTTGACCTGGGTGTTGTGCCAGGTCGGGAAGTCGGCGGGGGCGATGGCGGCGTCACTGCCCGAGCAGGCGGCCAGGGCTCCACAGGTGAGCAGGGCGAGCGCGAGGGCATGGGGCCGTATCAAGATTCACTCCTCCAGGGGGTGACGGCCCGGACGCCGAGGGTGACCGGAATCAGGTGTGCGGAGACACCACGTCCCGCCTGCGGCGGAGCAGCATGGCCCACCGTCCGTGGGGACCGACCGCCCGGCCTGCGACACGGGTCGCGGTGACCTCGGTTCCGGGTTCCTCAACGGCCATCGCCGCCAGAAGGTATTGCGAGCCTTCGACGCGCTCGGGGGAGGGCTCTGGCCACAGGTCGAGCGCGGCGCATACAGAAGGTAGCACTGTGTAAGCGGCCTGTAGGTAGCCTCGGGCACTTGGATGGAATCGATCGGGTCCGAACATTTCTGTCGGATTTGTCATGAACGAGGGTCCGAGCAGGTCGGCGAAGCTGACCGTGCGCCCGCCCGCCTCGATCACCCCGATCGTCTGCGCCGCGGCGAGCTGACGGCTCCACCGGCGGGTCACCCAGCGCAACGGCTGGGCGATCGGCCGGACCGTGCCGAGATCCGGGCAGGTGCCCACCACCACCTGCGCGCCCGACTCGCGCAGCCGCCGGACGGCGTCCTGGAGGTGGCGGACCGCGGTGGCCGGGCGGGTCTGGGTGGTGACGTCGTTGGCGCCGATGAAGATCACCGCGATGTCGGGGCGGGCGTCGAGGGCGCGGTCGACCTGGGCGTCGAGGTCGCGGGAGATGGCCCCTGAGCGGCCGACGACGGTCAGCCGGACCGGCCGCTCGGCCACCGAGGCCAGGCCGAGGGCGAGGTTCACGCCCGGGGTGTCCTTCGGGTCGGTCATGCCGAGGCCGACGGAGGTCGAGTCGCCCAGCACGGCCATGGAGATCGGCTCGCCGGACTGCTCGCCGTAGACGCCGTCGGAGGGCGGGCCGTCCTCGGAGACCGGGCGGCCGACGATCCGGCGGGCGACCATGGCCTCGGCCAGCAGGAGCGCGTAGGTCGCCGCGCCGAGGGCGGTCACCCCGCCCCCGCCCAGCGCCGCCGCCGTCGCGATGCGCCTGGCGGCCCGTGCCGCACCCGGAGTCCAGATCACCGGCCCAACCCCCTATACGGTGTGAGGTGAAAACTAGCCGAGCCCCGGTCACCCCCTTGGGGCTGAGGCAGCCGTCCGGCCGACAAAGCTTCGGCAAAGAACACAAGGTGGTTCTCGCGGTGCGCGTACACGACTCGCTGATCGAGCTGATGGGGAACACCCCGCTCGTGAGGCTCCGCAAGGTGACGGCGGGCGCGCCGGCGCAGGTGCTGGCGAAGGTCGAATACTTCAACCCCGGCGGCTCGGTCAAAGACCGCATCGCCCTGCGCATGGTCGAGGCGGCCGAGCGCAGCGGCGCGCTGAAGCCGGGTGGCACGATCGTCGAGCCGACCTCGGGCAACACCGGGGTCGGGCTGGCCATCGTGGCGCAGGAGAAGGGCTACAAGTGCCTGTTCGTCTGCCCCGACAAGGTCGCCAACGACAAGATCGCCGTCCTCCGCGCCTACGGCGCCGAGGTCGTGGTCTGCCCGACGGCCGTCTCGCCCGACCACCCCGACTCCTACTACTCGGTCTCCGACCGCCTCGCGCGTGAGGTCCCGAACGCCTGGAAGCCCGACCAGTACAGCAACCCCGAGAATCCGGCCAGCCACTACCACTCGACCGGCCCGGAGATCTGGGAGCAGACCGGGGGCCGGATCACCCACTTCGTGGCGGGCGTGGGCACCGGCGGCACGATCAGCGGCACCGGCCGCTACCTCAAGGAGATCTCCGACGGCCGGGTGAAGATCATCGGCGCCGACCCCGAGGGCTCGGTCTACTCGGGCGGCACCGGCCGTCCCTACCTGGTCGAGGGCGTCGGCGAGGACATCTGGCCGGCCACCTACGACACCACCATCTGCGACGAGATCATCGCGGTCTCCGACCGCGACTCGTTCGGCATGACCCGGCGGCTGGCCCGTGAGGAGGCGCTGCTGGTCGGCGGCTCGTGCGGGATGGCCACGGTCGCGGCGGTGCGGGTGGCCCGCAACGCCGGCCCCGACGACGTCGTGGTGGTGCTGCTGCCCGACAGCGGGCGCGGCTACCTGTCCAAGATCTTCAACGACGAGTGGATGGCCGACTACGGCTTCCTGTCCACGGCGGCCGACGAACACGCCGTCGGCGAGGTGCTCGGGCGCAAGGGCGGGGTGCTGCCCCAGTTCGTCCACGTGCACCCCCACGAGACCGTGTCCACGGCCATCGCGATCATGCGCGAGTACGGCGTCTCCCAGCTTCCCGTCATGAAGGAGGAGCCCCCGGTCATGGCCGCCGAGGTGGTCGGCTCGATCGTCGAGCGCGACCTGCTCGACGGCCTCTACCGGGGCAAGGTGCACGCCGACGACCCGCTGGGCGACCACATGTCGGCCCCGCTGCCGATGGTCGGCTCCGGCGAGGCGGTGGCCCGGGCGATCGAGGCGCTGGAGAAGGCCGACGCCGCGGTCGTGCTCGAAGACGGCAAGCCCGCCGGCCTCGTGACCAGGCAGGACCTGCTCGCCTTCCTATCGGGCCGGTAGGGGGAGCTCTGCGGCCACCTCCCACAGGTGCCCGGCCACCGGGCCGGCGACGAGGTGGCCGCCCATGGTCTCGACGCGTTCGGCCATGCCGATCAGCCCGAAGCCGCCGCCGAGCCGCGACAGGCGCGGGTCGGCGGCCGACAGGGGGTTGGCGACGCGGAGCCGCACCGAGTCCTCGAACGTGGTCAGCCGCACCTCCACCCACGGCGTGTGCGGGGCGTGGCGGCGGATGTTGGTGAGCGACTCGGTCAGCACCCGGTGCAGCGTGGTCAGCACCTCCGGGGCCAGGGTCAGCGACGAGACGCCCGGCCCGAGGTCGAAGGTGGCGGCCGGGGAGAACTGGCCGACCATCTTCCGCAGGTCGTCGAGGGTGACGCCGACGTTGCGGGTGGCGTGGTCGTCGGCCCGCAGCACGCCGACGAGACGGCGCATCGAGGTCAGCGCCTCGCTCCCGGCCCCGGCGATGGCGTCGAGCGCCGGGAGCACCGCCTCGGGGTTGGTCTCGCCGACGGTCCGGGCGGCCTGGGCCTGGACGACGATGCCGGTGATGTGGTGGGCGACCAGGTCGTGCAGTTCCCGGGCGAGTTCCAGGCGCTCGCCCCTCCTGACCCGCTCCTCCCCGATCTTGCGGCGCTCCTGCTGGACGCGCAGGTAGCCGCCGATCCCGGCGCCCACGGACCATCCGAGCAGGTAGACGATCGTGGCCGCCTGGGTGGCCGCGTTCGCGTAGCCGTTCTCCGGCCCCTCGAACCGGAGTGCCGGGAGGCTGATCAGCACCACCAGAATGCCGACGGAGAGGACGACGGCGTTCCTGATCGGCTCCACCCGGCGCAGCACGGTGATCGTCAGCACCATGAACGCCCCGGCCTCGGTGAACCCCACCGCCCGCAGGTCGGGCGCCCCGGCCACGACCGCCGACAGCACCAGCGACGCCGCGCTCAGCGCGACCGCCACCAGCCAGGTCCGGCGCTTGCGCAGCACCACCGCGAGGATGCCGACGCCTCCGCCGACGACGCAGACGAGCGCCCCCGTGGTGTCGGCCGGCGCCGTCGTCAGGATGGTGTCGAACACCCAGAGCAGTCCGAGCAGGCCGAGCAGCGCGATCTCGCCGGCCCGCTGCGTCCAGGTGCTGAGTCGTTCCCACACGATCGCAGAGGCTACGACGAAAGGGGTAGACCGGACATCGGCCGATCGGCCGACCCCGGCACGGCGAACCGTTCCCATGGGCGAGATGAAGACGAATGTCCGTCTTGTTCCATTGAGAGTGGAGGTGGTCACCGTGACCGTGATCGCAATCGCCCTGGTGGCGTTAGGCCTGGTGCTCGTCGGCGTGCTGGCGCTCGCCGACCCCGTCCTGCTCTCGCGCTTCGAGGAGTCGGACTTCGGAACGAAGGAAAAGCAGAAGGCGGCCTAGCCGATACGCTCGACACCATGACTGAAGGCTTCGAAACCCTGGCCATCCACGCCGGGCAGGAACCCGACTCGCTGACCGGGGCCGTGGTCCCGCCCATTTATGCCGTCTCGACGTACAAGCAGGACGGCGTGGGCGGGCTGCGGGGCGGATACGAATACAGCCGCTCGGCGAATCCGACCCGGACCGCCCTCGAGTCGTGCCTGGCCGCCCTCGAAGGCGGCGTGCGCGGGCTGGCGTTCGCCTCGGGTCTCGCCGCCGAAGACACCCTGCTCCGGACGGTCTGCCGGCCGGGCGACCACGTGATCATCCCCGACGACGCCTACGGCGGCACCTACCGGCTGTTCGCCAAGGTGCTGGAGCGCTGGGGCCTGGCCTACGACCCCGTCCCGCTCGGCGACGCCGCCGCGGTGCGCGCCGCGATGCGGCCCGAGACCAAGGTGATCTGGGTCGAGACGCCGACCAACCCCCTGCTCGGCATCGCCGACATCGAGCGGCTGGCCTCCATCGCCCACGACGGCGGCGCGCTGCTCGTGGTCGACAACACCTTCGCCTCGCCCTACCTGCAGCAGCCGCTGGCCCTCGGCGCCGACGTGGTCGTCCACTCGACGACCAAGTACGTCGGCGGCCACTCCGACGTCATCGGCGGCGCGCTGGTCGCCCGCGACGTCGCCCTCGGCGAGCAGCTCACCTACCACCAGAACGCCATGGGCGCGGTGGCCGGGCCGTTCGACGCGTGGCTGACGCTGCGCGGCGTGAAGACCCTCGGGGTGCGCATGGACCGCCACTGCGACAACGCCGAGCGGGTGGTCGACCTGCTGCTCTCCCACCCGAAGGTGATCGAGGTCTTCTACCCGGGCATCGAGCGCCACCCCGGCCATGAGATCGCGGCCAAGCAGATGAAGCGCTTCGGCGGCATGGTGTCGTTCCGGGTCGCGGGCGGCGAGCAGGCGGCCGTCGACGTGTGCGACCGGGCCCGGCTGTTCACCCTCGGCGAGTCGCTCGGCGGCGTCGAGTCGCTGATCGAGCACCCCGGCCGGATGACCCACGCGAGCGCGGCGGGCTCGCCGCTGGAGGTTCCGGCCGACCTGGTGCGTCTGTCGGTGGGCATCGAGACCGTCGGGGACCTCCTCGACGATCTCTCCCAGGCCCTCGGCTGATCCCCTACGGGTTGAAGAACACCATCAGGACGAGGATCACCAGCCAGATCAGGGCGACGATGCCGCCCAGCGCGGCGATGCGCGCCACCTGGACCTTCCCGTCGTCGGACGGGTCGTCGTTCTCCAGGGCGGCGATCGCCTTCTTCGTGTCGCGGTCGATGATGACGAGCATCACGGCCGCGACTATGAACAGCGTCATGGACACGGTCAGGTAGACCTCTCCCAGGTTGCTGCCCCCGAGCAGCAGACCGAAGAGGAAGACACCCAGGGTCAGCAGGCCGAACACCCGGCCCATCCGCTTCAGATACTGCAGGACGTTCAGGTCCTGCTTGCGGATGTAGCGCGGGATCGAGCTCGTGACGACGGTCAGCGGGCCGATCGCGAAGATGGCGAAGGCGATGTGCAGCCAGAGCAGCAGCTTGTCGAGGAACGACATGCGCCGAAGGCTATCGCGATCACGCCTCACACCGTCAGGGTGTCGTCGACCTTCGCGCATGTCGGGCAGGCCTGCTCGGGGTGGATCACACAAGCGGTGTGGTCCACGTTGAGTCCGAGCATGCGCCGCGACAACGACGAAAGGGCGCTCTGAGGGCTGAGAGTGAGGCTGCGCCGGCGGTCCTCCCGCTTGATGCTGTGCACCACGAGGGCGAAGCCCGCCAGGGCGCCGAAGGCGAGCAGGAGTGAGACGACGAGGATGAAACTGGACAACATGTGCGCGACTCCAATCGCTGCGGTGAATCGCACGTTATGAGGTCGCGCGCCCGCCCGGTTGTGAGGCGCCGGACAGGGTGATCTCACCTGTTGTTAGACCGATATCACCCTTCGTCCACTATGACCGTCGGCGTGCTCGCAGGAAGTCGCTGACGACGTACTCACCGAGTTTGTCGACGTTGGGGGCGAACACCCGGCCGCCGTTGCGCCGCGCGACCTCGTCCACGAACGCCCTGAGCCGTTCGTCGGCGGCCAGCATGAAGACGTTGAGCGTGGCCCGGCGGCGGGTCATCTTGTCGACCTCGGCCAGCGTCAGCTCCAGGGTCTCCCTCGACGGGGGCCACTCGAACTGCGGGGTGCCGTCGCGCATCAGGTGGGCGGTCGGCTCGCCGTCGGTGACGACCAGGACGACCGGCTCGAAGTCGGGATGGCGGTCGAGGTGGCGGCCCGCGATCAGCAGCGCGTGGTGCAGGTTGGTGCCCTGGACCATGTCCCATTCGAGGCCGGCCAGTTCGTCGGGCTGGAGCACCCGGGCGTAGTTGGAGAAGCCGATGATCTGCACCGAGTCCTGCGGGAACTTCGAGGCCACCAGCGCCTGGAGGGCCAGCGCGGTCTGCTTGGCCGCCGCCCAGGTGCCGCGCAGCGCCATCGAATAGGACAGGTCGACCAGCAGGCAGACGGCCGCGGCCGACCGCCTTTCGGTTTCGGCCACCTCGAAATCGTCCACCGACAGGGTCACCGGGCTGCCGCCGCCCCGGCGCACGCCGTTGATCACCGTGCGGACCACGTCGATCGGCTGCTCGTCGCCGAAGCGCCACGGCCGGGTCGAGCCGGTCAGCTCTCCGGCGGCCCCGGCGTCGTGCTGGTCGTGGTCGCCGCGGCGGGTGCTCTCAAGCGAGTTGAAGACCCGGCGCAGCGCGGTCTCGCCGAGGCGGCGGACCGCCTTCGGGGTGAGCTCCAGCTTGCCGCGGTTGCGGCGCAGGTAGCCCTGCTGCTCCAGCTCGCGCTCGATCTGCTTGAGGGCCTGCAGGTCGTCGACGGCCGAGCGGCCCAGCGCCCGGCGGATCGCCTCCTCGTCGACGTCGGACAGGCGCGCGCCCGGGTAGTCCTGGCGCAACGACGACTCCAGGTCGTTGAGGTCGGCCAGCTCCTGGAGGGCGCTGACGGAGTCGCCCATGCTCATCGGCGACTCGCCGCTGACCCGCTCGGCGGAGTTCCAGGCGAGGTCGGGGCGGCGGGTGTACAGGGAGTCGCCGAGGCGGCGCATCTGGTCGGCCAGGCCGCTGTCCTGGAGGGTCTGGTCCATCAGGCTCGCCAGTTCGGCGCGCTGCTGCGGGGTCATCGAGGCCAGCAGGCGCTGGGCGGCGGCGGCCCGGCGGGCGAGCTGGTCGACCAGTTCCTCCAGGTTGCGCGGGTTCTCGGGGAACATGTCCCCGTAGTCGCGCATGAAGTCGTCGAAGTCCTGCTGGGTGTGCTCGCCCCGGGCGTCGCGGTCGAGCATCTCGTTCAGCGCGGCCATCATCTGCCTGACCCGCTCCATCGCGGCCGGGTCGGGGTTGGCCAGGGCGTCGCGCATGCCCTTGAACTGGCTGTCGAGCACCTCACGCCGCAGCAGGTCGCGCAGCTCCTCGAACGACCGGCGCGCCTGCGGCGACCGCCAGTCGTATTCCGACAGTTCCTGTACGGCCCTCGCGGTGTCGCCCGGCAGGTTGTCGAGCTGGGCCTCGCGGAAACGGGCGTCGTCGGACGGGTCGGGGAACAGCTCGGTGCGCTCCTGGTCGAGGGCGCGGTCGAGCAGCTCCCTGGCCTGCTCCAGGATCCCGTCGAGCCGGGTGTTCTGCCGCAGGTCCCGCCGGCGCTTGCGGACCTGCCGGAGCAGCTCCTCCAGGCCACGGCGGTCCGGCGCGTTGGGCAGCCCGCGTTTCAGCAGGTCACGCAGCGCGTCGAGCGGGGTCGAGCCCGACAGGATGGCGTCGCCCATCTCGTCGAGGGCGCCCCTGACGTCGTAGGGCGGCGCCAGGGGGTCGGGGCCGTCCTGGTATTCGCCGTACCGGTAGGAGGTCACGTGCGGTAGACCGCGGTGCCCGCGATGTCGTCCTTCGACAGGCGGCGCATCAGGTAGAGGCCTTCGAGGGCGAACTCCAGCGCGGCGGCGGCGTGGCCGGGGGACTCGTCGCCCTCGCCCATGCCGATCCGCGACATGATCTTGGCGAGGCCCTCGACCCGGCCGATCCGGCGCAGCAGCTCGGTGGCGCCGACCAGCTCGCCCGACTCGATCTGGGCGCCCTGGGCGAACTTGTCGAGCAGCGGCGCGAGGTCCGCGCCGCCCAGGGTGCCGCGGAAGGTCTCGGCGGTGGCCCTCCGGAGCAGGTGGGCCAGCACCTCGATCTCCCGGCCCTCCTCGCTCACCTCGAACTCCACCTTGCCGCGCAGCGTGTGGACGATCCCCGGCAGGTCGCAGACCCGCGCCACCGGCAGATTTTCACCGGCCAGGGCGGCCCGCCGGACGGCCGAGGCGGCCGCGGTCTCGGCGGCGGCGATCGAGAACCGGGCCGACACGCCCGACCGCGTGTCGACGGCGGACGACTCGCGGACCAGCCGGGTGAACCGGGCGATGATCTCCACCAGGTGGTCGGGCACGTCGGCGCCGATGTCGCCCATGGCCTCCTGGCGGATCAGGACCAGCTCGTCGTCGACCGACTTCGGGTAGTGGGTGCGCACCTCCGCCCCGAACCGGTCTTTCAGCGGCGTGATGATGCGGCCCCGGTTGGTGTAGTCCTCGGGGTTGGCGGAGGCGATGAGCAGGACGTCCAGCGGAAGGCGCAGGTTGTAGCCGCGGACCTGGATGTCGCGCTCCTCCAGCACGTTGAGCAGCGCGACCTGGATGCGCTCGGCCAGGTCGGGCAGCTCGTTGACGGAGAAGACGCCCCGGTTGGTGCGCGGCACCAGGCCGTAGTGGACGGTCTCGGGGTCGCCCAGCGTGCGGCCTTCGGCGATCTTGATCGGGTCGACGTCGCCGATCAGGTCGCCGACCGAGGTGTCGGGGGTGGCGAGCTTCTCGCCGTAGCGCTCGCTGCGGTGCTTCCAGGCGACGACGATCTCGTCTTCGCCGAGCGCGCGGCAGCGTCCGCAGACGGGCTCGTAGGGGTGGTCGTTGATCTCGCAGCCCGCGATGACCGGCGTCCACTCGTCGAGCAGCCCGACGACCGTGCGGATCAGGCGGGTCTTGCCCTGACCGCGTTCGCCGAGGAGCACGACGTCGTGCCCGGCGATCAGCGCGCGTTCGAGATGGGGCAGCACGGAGTCGTCGAACCCGACGATGCCCGGGAACCTCGGCTCGCCGGCACGCAGCCTGGCCAGCAGGTTCTCTCGGATCTCGGCTTTGACTGTCCGGTGGACATGTCCGCTCTCGCGCAGTTCGCGCAGAGTGCTCAATGTCGGAGCAGGTGCTGGCGATTTGTGCACGGGATCGAGACTACGTCGCGATTGGACTTCCAGGCACCCGATTGCCGCCACGAGCCAGATTCGGATCTTGACCATTGCGTGACGATCCGTACGCGTCGGCAACGTGCTACTGGGGAGAAACGGGGCATGAAGCCTATGCAAGACATCTACCCGAGATAGCGCGACTTGTCCGTAAAAGAGGGGGCGAGACGATGGCGGTAATCACCAGCCGGTTCGCCGACGGTCTCGCCGTCGGGCCCGATCTCGTGGAGAGTGCCGAATCGGCCGTCCGGCAGGCCGTCGAAGGCCTCTCCGGGCCCGCCGACCTGGTCTGCTTCTTCATCTGCGGGGAGGACCCCGACGACGTCGCGCGGGCCGGGCAGCGCGCGATGGCGCTGGTCCCGGACGCGGCGGTGATCGGCTGCAGCGCCACCGGCGTGATCGGCGACGCCCAGGGGGTCGAGCTGACGCCGGCCGTGTCCGCGTGGGCGGCCAGCCTGGGCGAGGCGCGGGTGACGACCTTCGCGCTGGAGTCCTTGCGGGCCGATGACCGGTTCGTGGTGATCGGACTGCCGGAGCGTGACCCCGATGACCGGGTGGCGATCATGCTCGCCGACCCCTACAGCTTCCCGACCGACGCCTTCATCGAGCACTCCGGCGAGGTGCTGGGCAACCTGCCGATCATCGGCGGCCTGGCCAACGGGCTGCGCGGGCGGGGCTCGGTCCGGCTCTTCACCGACGGCGAGGTCTACACCGAGGGCGCGATCGGCGTGCTGCTGAGCGGCCCCGTCCAGATCAGCACGGTGGTCAGCCAGGGTTGCCGCCCGATCGGCCCGACGATGGTCGTGACGGCCGCCGAGGACAACCTGCTGCTCGAACTCGCCGGCCAGCCCGCGCTGGCCCGGCTCGAAGACATCGTGAGCTCCCTGGACGAGGACGACCGCGAACTCGTCGCCAGCGGCCTCCAGATCGGCGTCGCCATGGACGAGTACGCCGAACGCCACGAGCGCGGCGACTTCCTGATCCGGGGCGTGCTCGGCATCGACCCCGAACGCGAGGCCGTGGCCATCGGCGACGTGGTGGAGATCGGCCGTACGGTCCGCTTCCAGGTCCGCGACGCCGAGACGGCCGACGAGGACCTCTACGAGCTGCTCGACGCCCACATCGAGTCGGGCGGCCGGGTCGACGGCGCGCTGCTGTTCTCCTGTAACGGCCGGGGCTCGGCGATGTTCGGCACCCCCGACCACGACGCCCTGGCCCTGCGCGACACCCTCGGCCCCATCGGGATCGCCGGGTTCTTCGCCGCCGGGGAGGTCGGGCCGGTGGGCGGAGTGAACCACGTGCACGGATTCACGGCTTCCGTCCTGGTCTTCTCGTCGTCGTCGTGAGACAGTCGGCGCCGTGGCGGTTCTGGCGATCGACATCGGCGGCACGAAGTGCGCGGTCGCCCTGACCGACGGGTCGGGAGACATCCTGACCTCGAACGTGGCGCCCACCCCGCCCGGCGGCGACGCCGAGACCCTGTGGCGGGCGTTGTGGTCGCTGATCGAGACCACGGTCGGCTCCGAACCGGTCGACGGCGTCGGCGTGGGCTGCGGCGGCCCGATGACCTGGCCCGAGGGCGTGGTCGCCCCCCTCAACATGCCCGGCTGGCGCGACGGCTTCCCGGTGGTGGCCCGGCTCCGGGAGCGGTTCCCCGGCGTCCCGGTGCGCATCCACAACGACGCGATCGCCCTGGCGGCGGCCGAACACTGGAAGGGCGCCGGCCGGGGCGTCGACGACATGATCGGCATGGTCGTCTCGACGGGCGTCGGCGGCGGCCTCATCCTCGGTGGCCGCCTGATCAACGGCGGCACCGGCAACGCCGGCCACATCGGCCACGTGATCGTCGACCCGGCGGGCCCGCCCTGCGGCTGCGGCGGCAACGGCTGCCTGGAGGCCGTCGCCCGCGGCCCCGCCCTCGCGGCCTGGGCGGTCGACCAGGGCTGGGTGCCCGGCGCCCCCGCCGCGGGCCCACTAGACCCCGAACTCTCCGAGCGGGAGGCCGCGGCCCTCTACCGCGAGAACGCGAGCGCGACCGGCCGCCAGCTGGCCGCCGACGCCGCAGCGGGCGACCAGATCGCTGTCGCGGCCATGCACCGCGCGGGCTGGGCCCTGGGCCTGGCCATCGCCTCGGCCACCCACCTGTGCGACGTCGACCTGGTGACCATCGGCGGCGGCCTCTCCCAATCGGGCCCCCTGCTGTTCGAGCCCCTGGAGGAGACACTGCGCGCCCACGCCCGCATGGGCTTCTCGGCCCGGGTGAGAGTGGTCCCCGCAGCACTGGGCCAGGAGGCGGGCCTGATCGGCGCGGCGGCACTGATCCTGGGCGGCGACCGCTACTGGTCCCCTTGAGCCCTGCGCCATATGCCGAAATTTCTGGCACGTAGTGCCGGATCGGGCGGTGGGTGGTGCGCCGAACTTGCGCCAGGTGGTGGGGAGATCTGCGTCAGGTGGTGCGGATCGGGCGTGGGATGGTGCGGGAACCGGCGTCGCTGGTGGGGGAATCTGCGTCCGGTGGTGCGGATCGGGCGTCGGGTGGTGCGGATCGGGCGTCGGGTGGTGCGGATCGGGCGTCGGGTGGTGCGGATCGGGCGTCGGGTGGTGCGGATCGGGCGTCGGGTGGTGCGGATCGGGCGTCGGGTGGTGCGGGAACCGGCGTCGCGTGGTGCGGGAACCGGCGTCGCGTGGTGCGGATCGGGCGTCGGGTGGTGCGGGAACGGGCGTTGAGTGGTGCCGGTACGGGCGTCGGGTGGTGCCGGTACGGGCGTCGGGTGGTGTGGCGGTCATCTCATCCTTCGTTGACGGGAATAATCCCGGTTCGGTGGAGGCTGCCCCCGTTCATGGAGTGGGGTGCGTTGGCGGGGATCGCCGTGGTCTCGCTCGGGATGGTGCTGACTCCCGGGCCGAACATGATCTATCTGACCTCGCGGGCGATCTCCCAGGGGCGCAGGGCCGGGCTGGTCTCCCTGATGGGCACGTTGGTCGGGTTCGTCGTCTACCTGATCGCCACCTGCCTGGGGCTGACCGCGATCTTCGCGCTGGTCCCGGCCGCGTACACGGCGATCAAGCTCGTCGGTGCCGCCTACCTCGTCTATCTCGCCTGGAAGATCGTCAAGCCGGGCGGGCAGGCGGTCTTCGCCGCGCAGGAGCTGCCGCCCGACTCCAACGGGCGGCTCTTCGTCATGGGGCTGGTCACGAACCTGCTCAACCCGAAGGCCGCCATCCTCTACATGTCGCTGCTGCCGCAGTTCATCGAGCCCGCCCACGGCCACGTGATCCTGCAGAGCTTCGTGCTCGGGGGCGTGCAGATGACCGTCAGCATCCTCGTCAACGGCCTCATCGTGCTGGGGGCCGGCGGGCTGGCCGCCTTCCTGGCGACGCGGCCGGCCGCCGTGCGGATCCAGCGCTACGTCACCGGGACCGTGCTGGGGGCCTTCGCGGTGCACCTGGCCGCCGACCGGTCCAGGGCCGTGCTGGCCACACCGTAGCGGCAGGCTAGTGGCAGGATTGCGCGCATGGCTGCACCGCAGGTGACGTACGACGACGTGCTCGCCGCCCGTGAACTCCTCAAGGGCGTGATCGCCCACACCCCGGTCGTCCACTCCCGGGTGTTGTCCGAGACGGTCGGCGGGCCGGTCTACCTGAAGGCCGAGAACCTCCAGCGGGCCGGGTCGTTCAAGGTGCGCGGCGCCTACGTGCGCATCGCCCGGCTGACCGAGGAGGAGCGGGCCCGGGGGGTCGTCGCGGCCAGTGCGGGCAACCACGCCCAGGGTGTGGCGTTCGGCTCGGGGCTGCTGGGCGCCAAGTCGACCGTCTACATGCCCGAGGGCGCCCCGCTGCCCAAGGTCGAGGCGACCCGGGGCTACGGCGCCGAGGTCATCTTCGCCGGGCACACCGTCGACCACGCCCTGCGGGCCGCGCGCCGCCACGCCGACGAGACCGGCGCGGTCTTCATCCACCCCTTCGACCACCCCGACGTCATCGCCGGTCAGGCCACGATCGGGCTGGAGATCATCGAGCAGCTCCCCGAGACGGGCACCATCGTGGTCGCCATCGGCGGCGGGGGCCTCGCGGCCGGGGTGGCCCTGGCGGCCAAGCACCTCCGTCCGGGTGTACGGGTGGTCGGCGTCCAGGCCGAACGCGCCGCTGCCTATCCCGAGTCGCTCGCGGCCGGTCACCCGGTGATGGTCGAACCGCAGTTCACGATGGCCGACGGGATCGCCGTCGGCCGGCCGGGCGACCTGCCGTTCGAGATGATCCACTACCTGGTCGACCAGGTGGTGACCGTCTCGGAGGAGTCGTTGTCGCGCGCCCTGCTGCTCTGCCTCGAACGCGGCAAGATGGTCGTCGAGCCGGCGGGCGCCGCCGGGGTGGCGGCCCTGCTCGACAAGCCGCACGCCTTCGAGCCCCCGGTCGTCGCGGTGTTGTCGGGCGGCAACATCGATCCGCTGCTGCTGGCGCGGGTGCTCCGCCACGGCCTCGCCGCCGCCGGGCGCTACCTGGCCTTCCGCATCCGCCTGGCCGACCGGCCCGGCGCGCTGGCCGCGCTGCTCAGGAGGCTCGCCGAGCTCAAGGCCAACGTGCTCGACGTCGTGCACGAACGGGTCGGGGCCCGTCTCCACCTCGACGAGGCCGAGGTGCTGCTCCAGCTGGAGACCCGCGGCCCCGACCACTGCGACGACGTGCTGGCCGCTCTGAGGCGGGACGGCTACAAGCTCATCTTCTCCTGAGCGCCGGATCGCCGGGGCCTCCGGCGAGGTCAGCCGAGGGTCGCCGGGCGGCCCTTCTCGAAGAGCCACTGGTCGAAGAGGTCGCCGAGTTTCCGCCCGGAGACCTGCTCCGCCAGGGAGATGAACTGCTCGGTGGTCGCGTTGCCGTAGCGGTGCTCGGTCGCCCACCGGCGGATGATCTTGAAGAAGGCGTCGTCGCCGACCCGCACGCGCAGGGCGTGGAGGGCCATCGCGCCCCGGTGGTAGACCGAGTTGTTGAACAGGTCGTTCTTCTGCGCCACCCCGGGCGGATAGTTCCACATCGGGTCGGTGGTGTTGGCGTAGTGGCGGTCGAAGGTCTGCTGCGCGGTCGCCTGGCCCTGGTGCTCGCTCCACAACCACTCGGCGTAGGTGGCGAAGCCCTCGTTGAGCCACAGGTCCTTCCAGCGGCTGATGCTCACGCTGTCGCCGAACCACTGGTGGGCCAGCTCGTGGGAGATGATGCCCTCGTCGGGCTCGAAGCCGCCGTAGATCGGTTTGGTCTGGTTCTCGAGCGCGTAGCCCGAGGCGAAGTCGTCGACGATCCCGCCGGTCGACTTGAACGGGTAGGGCCCGAAGACCGACGACCAGTAGTCGGTGATGCGCGCCGAGACCTCGTAGAGCCGGTCGAGCTGGTTCTGGTAGCGCGGGTCGACGGCCGCGTACACGGGGATGCCGCCCTCGGAGTCGCCGGTCTTCACCAGGAACTTCCCGGTCGTCATGGTCGCCAGGTAGCTCACCATCGGGTGGGTCTCGCGCCAGACGAACGTGGTCTTTCCGCCCGTGGACGTCGGCTCCCCGGCCAGCTCGCCGTTGGCGATGGCGGTTACGCCGTCGGGCACGGTCAGCCGGAACTCGTAGGTCGCCTTGTCGGCCGGGTGGTCGTTGCCCGGGAACCAGGTCTTGGCGCCGTTGGGCTCGGAGGTGACGAACGAGCCGTCGCTCGTCGGCACGAAGCCGTAGGTGCCGAGGTTGGAGGAGTCGCGGACCGGCTTGGGCTCCCCCTGGTAGGTGACCGCGGCCCGGAACGTGGAGCCCTTGGACAGGTCGGCGGTGACGGTCATCTCGTCGCCCGACCGGGTGAACTTCGCCGGCCGGCCGCCGACGGTCACCGAGCTGACCGTGAAGCCGCGGAGGTCGAGGTTGAAGCTCGACAGGT
Source organism: Herbidospora sp. NBRC 101105 (assembly GCF_030269205.1). Taxonomy (NCBI): domain Bacteria; kingdom Bacillati; phylum Actinomycetota; class Actinomycetes; order Streptosporangiales; family Streptosporangiaceae; genus Herbidospora; species Herbidospora sp. NBRC 101105. The sequence goes on from NZ_BSSX01000009.1 coordinate 302,305, forward strand.
TCTCGGTCGCCGTCGCGTCGATGGTCGCGGTGCCGGCCAGCAGCCGGGTGGCGGGGTCGTAGCCCAGGGCCAGGGTGTAGTGGCCGACGTCGTAGCCGCCGTTGCCGTCGTTGGGGAAGTCGGCGTCGCCGATCCCGGCCGCCCCGGCCGTGCCGGAACGGGTGAGCCCGTGCTCGGACGCCCCCGACGGCGAACAACTCGTGAGTGTGACGACGATGAGCGCGCCTGACAGCGCCCTGGTCAAACGCATGGGTGCCCCTCCCCGAACCGACCCTGCCGGGACACCTTATGCGAGGTCGCGGACACCCTCAGGCATCGACGACCAGCGTTGATGCCGCTTTGTCGTGCAACGCCTGCTTTCTGCGGTCGAACAAAATCCAGACCAGGTCCAGGAATCCGAGGCAGCAGGTCGCCGTGAGGACGACGTACACGACCGAGCGCAGCGCCGCCTGGCCGACGCCGATCGGGCCGCCGTCCTCCCGGGCCACGCGCATGTGGAGGATCTTCTTGCCGGGGGTCTGGCCGTTCCAGTAGGCGTGGAAGAGCCAGTAGTACAGGAACCCGATCAGCAGGCCCCAGAACCAGTGGCTCGCCTGCTCGGCGTGCCAGGTCCCGGTGCGCTCGTCGTAGACCGCCGACCACGACTCGTAGGTGAACGGCGAGGAGACGACGGCGACGACGACCGCGTCCACGATGCCCGCGAGAAGTCGGCGCCACCGGCCGGCGAGGGGTTGGCCGGCCGGTGGCGGGGCGCCGTGAGCGGGCGTCCCGTACGGGGGACGCCCGCCCGGCGCCGGCGGCGGTGTCCAGGGCTGGGACGGGTCCTGGCCCGGTAGATCACCCGGCGGCGGAGTCGGAGAAGCCATGCCAACGTGATCACCTGCTGCGGACCAGGACAAATCCGCCGCGTAGTAAAGAAAACGGGGTGTAAAGAGCTACAGGTTGCCGCGCAGCTCCTGCTCGCGCTCGATCGCCTCGAACAGGGCCTTGAAGTTGCCCTTGCCGAAGCCGAGGGAGCCGTGCCGCTCGATGAACTCGAAGAACACCGTCGGGCGGTCCTGGACGGGCTTGGTGAAGATCTGCAGCAGGTAGCCGTCCTCGTCGCGGTCGACCAGGATGCGCCGCTTCTTCAGCTCCTCGACCGGGACGCGCACGTTGCCGATGCGCTCACGCAGCTCGGGGTCGTCGTAGTAGGAGTCGGGCGTCTCCAGGAACTCCACCCCGGCGGCGCGCATGCGGTCGACGGTGTCGAGGATGTCGTTGGTGGCCAGCGCGATGTGCTGCACGCCGGGGCCGCCGTAGAACTCCAGGTACTCGTCGATCTGCGACTTCTTCTTCGCCAGGGCCGGCTCGTTGAGGGGGAACTTGACCTTGCGGGTGCCGTCGGCCACGACCTTCGACATCAGCGCCGAGTACTCGGTCGCGATGTCGTCGCCGATGAACTCGGCCATCCGGGTGAAGCCCATGACCCGCTCATAGAACTCGACCCACTCCTCCATGCGCTCGACATTGCCGACGCAGTGGTCGATCGCCTGGAACATCCGCCTGCCGGGCTCCACGATCGGCTTCGCCGCCACATATCCCGGCAGGTAGGGGCCGGTGTAGTTGGACCGGTCGACCAGGGTGTGGCGGGTCTCGCCATAGGTGGCGATGGCCGCGAGCACCACCTTGCCGAAGTCGTCCTCGACCACGTACGGCTCCGCCAGGCCCGTGGCGCCCTGGGCGAGCGCGTGCCGGTAGGCCGCCTCGACGTCGGGCACGTCGATGGCGAGATCGATCACGCCGTCGCTGTGCGCGGCCACATGGCGGGCGAGATCGGTGTCGGGCCGGACCGCCCCGCGGAACTCGAACCGGGCGCCGCCCGACTTGAGCACGTAGGCCACCTCGTCGCGGCTGCCGGTCTCCGGCCCCTTGTACGCGATCAGCGTCATGCCGTAGGCGGTCGAGTAGTAGTGGGCGGCCTGCTTCGCGTTGCCTACCGCGAACACGACCGCGTCCATGCCGTGGACAGGGAACACGTCATCGCTCATGAGGCCCACTCTGTTCTTCAGTGTCCAACCTGTGCAACTGTGTCCGAAAACAGTGGACAATGTGTCTAGTGGGCGGCGGACCGGGAAGAGCAAAGTTGTGAGCGTTGACCAGCTGGATGTTCGACTTGTGGCATTGCTGAATGAGGAGCCCAGAATCGGGGTACTCGAGTGCAGCCGCCGCCTCAACGTCGCTCGGGGCACCGTCCAGGCCCGACTCGACCGGCTGGTCGCGCGCGGGGTGATCACCGGCTTCGGCCCCGAGATCGACCCGGCCGCCCTCGGCTACGATGTCACGGCGTTCGTGACGCTCCAGATCCGGCAGGTGTCCGGCCACGAGCCGCTGGCCGACCGGCTCGGCCGCATCCCCGAGGTGCTCGAAGTCCACACGATCACCGGCAGCGGCGACATGTTGTGCCGTATCGTCGCCCGCAGCAACGCCGACCTCCAGCGGGTCATCGACCTGATCGTCGATCTCCACGGGGTCATGCGCACCGAATCGGTGATCGCACTGGACACACCCGTCCCTTACCGCACACTTCCGCTGGTCAGGGCGGCACAGCGCTAAGCGCACGGAGCATCACGACGTATCGTTTACGGTGGTGGTTCGTCGTCGGCCGGGGGGTGCGCGTGGGGATCGGCAGGAAGATCGCGGGTTTGTGGCCCCGACGGAGGTTCCTGCGCATCGCCCTCATCGGCTTCGGCGCCGCCGCCGTGGCCGCGATCGGCGCCTTCGCGGTGATCTGGGTGCTCACCCCCATCCCCGACACCACCCAGGAGCTCGCCACCGCGCAGGGCTCGGTGATCTACTACCGCGACGGCAAGACGGTGCTCGCCAACCGGGGCGTCGACCGTAAGAACGTGCCGCTCTCGGCGGTGCCGAAGGTGGTCAGGGAAGCGGTCATCGCCGCCGAGAACCGCACCTTCTACCAGGATCAGGGAGTTTCTCTCTCCGGTACGGCCAGGGCGATGTGGTCGACCCTCACGGGCAACCAGATCCAGGGCGGCTCGACGATCACCCAGCAGCTCGTGCGCAACTACTACAGCGGGCTCAGCCAGGAACGGTCCATCATGCGCAAGCTCAAGGAGATCATGATCTCCCTGAAGGTGGATCGCTCCAAGTCCAAGGACTGGGTGCTGGAGCAGTACCTCAACACGATCTACTTCGGCCGGGGCGCCCACGGCATCCAGGCCGCGGCCCAGGCCTACTTCCGGGTCGACGTCGGCAAGCTGACCCCCGCCCAGGGCGCCTACCTCGCCGCGGTGATCCAGCAGCCGTCCAACTTCGCCAACCCGACCGGCGCCATGCTCACCGCCGCGCAGGCCCGCTGGAAGTCGGTCGTCGACGGCATGGTCAAGATCGGCGCCGTCACCCCCGCGCAGGCCGCCCAGATGACCTTCCCCGAGCTGAAGAAGCAGAAGAAGCCGCTGTCGTTGTCGGGCCAGAACGGCTACATGCTGGCCCAGGTGGTCGGCGAGCTGAACCGCATGGGCTACAGCGACGAGGACATCTTCCAAGACGGCCTCAAGGTCACCACCACCTTCGACAAGAAGCTGATGGCCGCCGCCTCCGACGCCGTGGCCGACGTGCTGCCCGAGGGCACCCCGAAGAAGGTCCGCGCCGGCCTGGCCGCCGTCGACCCGGGCAACGGCGAGGTGGTCGCCTTCTACGGCGGCCGCGACTACGCCCAGAGCGAGTGGAACAGCGCCTTCGACGCGAAGGTCCAGGCCGGCTCGACCTTCAAGGCCTACGCCCTCGCCGCCGCCCTCCAGGACGGCGTGCCGCTGACCCAGCGTTACTACGGCAACTCGCCCATGTACGTCAACGGCGCCGCCATCCCCAACTCGGGCGGCTCCTCCTACGGGTCGGTCAACCTGGTGCAGGCCACCCAATACTCGGTGAACACCGCCTACGTCGACCTCGGCCAGCAGATCGGCCTCGACAAGATCGCCGCCGCGGCCGAGGCGGCCGGCATCCCCGCCGAACAGCTCGCGCAGCACCGCAAGGCCGCCACCTTCCCGCTGGGGGTGGCGTCGGTGAGCGCCGTCCAGCAGGCCGGGGCCTACGCCACGTTCGCCGCCGGGGGCGTCCACCACGAGCCCCACGTGATCAGGTCGGTGACCGACGCGTCCGGCAAGACCCGCAAGACCGACACCACCGGCCGCCGCGTCTTCACCGAGGACACCGCCGCCGACGCCACCTACGCGATGGAGCAGGTCGTCACCTCGGGCACCGGCACCGGCGCCCGCCTCTACGACCGCCCGGTGGCCGGCAAGACCGGCACGACCGACGCCTCGGCCGCCGTCTGGTTCACCGGCTACACCCCGCAGCTCTCGGTGGCGGTCGACATGTTCCGCGACGACAACCTCCCGGTCACCATCCCCGGCTACGGCGAGCTCTACGGCGGCACCCTCCCGGCGCAGATCTGGAAGGCGTTCATGACGACCGCCATGGAGGGCAAACCGGTCAAGGAGTTCCCCGACCCGGTGACCTACTACCGGTGGGACAACGACTACTACCGCCCGACCGACGACGAGGAACGCGAGTTCGCCTCCGACGAGCCGAGCCCCGACCCGACCCCGACGGCCCCGGGCGACGACTGGAACACGCCGCCGCCGGGCGACGACGGCGGGCAGCCGGAGACGACACCCCCGCCGTCGGACGGCGGGGGTCCCGACGACGAGCCCCCGGTGAACGAGGAGCCCGACAACCAGCAGCCCGACCTGCCCGACGAGAACAACCCGCCCGACGTGCCGGTCGGCACCCGCTAGCCCGACAGCTCCGCCCTGAGCGCGGCCGGGGTGGTCACCGGCAGGCGGCAGGCGAAGTTCCGGCACACGTAGGCGGCGGGCTCGCCGTCCACGAGGGTGCGGCCAGCCATCAGCGGCACCTCGCCCTCGCCCAGGGCGAGGACCATGCCCGGGGCTCCCGACATGAGGGCGGCGCGGTGCAGCGCCCTGGTGCGGTCGTCGGAGAGGTCGCCGGTGACGGGCCACCTCGACCGGGCCCGCCAGGGCCGCCGCCGCGACGGCCAGGCCCCAGCCGGCGAAGCGGGCGTAGCGGTCGGCCAGGGTGGAGACCGGTCCCAGCGCGCCCTCGGCCGCCTCGCGATGGCGGGTGGACCCCGACAGGGCGGCGTAGGACAGCAGCGCCCCGGCCGCCGCGAACTGGCCCGAGGGCGTCGCGTTGTCGGTCGGGTCCTGGGGCCGCTGGAAGAGGCGTTCGCCGTCGTCGGCGGTGTCGAAGAAGCCGCCCGCGCCGTCGGGGAACCGGTCGAGCAGGGTGTCGAGCAGGGCCTCCGCCCGCCGGTACCAGCGGGAGTCGCCGGTGATGCCGTAGAGGGTCAGGAAGCCCTCGGCGACGTCGGCGTAGTCTTCGAGCACCCCGGCGTTGCCGCCCGCCCGGCCGTCGCGTGAGGTGCGGAGCAGGCGACCGTCGCGGATGTGGACCTCGTCGATCAGGGTCGCCGCCCGCGTCGCCGCCTCGACCAGCGCCGGACGGTCGAACAGGGCGCCCGTCTCGGCCAGCGCGGCGATGGCCAGGCCGTTCCAGGCGGCCACCACCTTGTCGTCGCGGCCGGGCCGGACCCGCAGCTCCCGTGCCGTGCGCAGCCGCGCCCGGATCGACTCGTAGCGGTCGGGGTCGTCGGGGTCGGTGAGAAGCTGGAGCACCGAGGTGCCGTGCTCGAAGGTGCCGGTGACCTCGAACAACTCGGCGGCCCAGGCGGCGTCGGCCTGCCCGAGGACCTCCTGGAGCTGGTCGGGGGTCCAGACGTAGAAGCGCCCCTCCTCGCCCTCGCTGTCGGCGTCGAGGGCCGAGGCGAAGCCGCCCTCGGGGGTGCGGAGCTCGGCGAGCATCCACTCGGCCGTCTCCAGGGCGACGCGTCTGGCCAGCGGGGAGCCGGTGTCACGCCACCAGTGGGCGTAGACGCGCAGCAGCAGGGCGTTGTCGTAGAGCATCTTCTCGAAGTGGGGCACCACCCACGAGGCGTCGACGCTGTAGCGGGCGAACCCGCCGGCGAGCTGGTCGTAGAGGCCGCCCCGGGCCATCGCCTCAAGGGTGGTGTCGGCCATGGCGCGGGCGTCGGGGGTGCGTACCCGGAGCAGGAACTCCAGCACCATCGACGGCGGGAACTTCGGCGCGCCGCCGAACCCGCCGCGCTCGGGGTCGAAGCCCTCGCGCAGGCTGCGCACCGCCGCCTCCAGCGTCTCGGCCGTCGGCAGCGGCCCCGACGGCAGGGCCGCGCGCTCGTTGAGCGCCTCGACGACCTTGCCGCCCTGGCTGAGCACCGCCTCGCGGTCGGTCGTCCAGGCCTCGTGGACGCCCATCAGCAGGCGCTGGAAGCCCGCACGCGGGAAGTAGGTGCCGGCGTAGAAGGGATGGCCGTCGGGGGTGGCGAAGACGGTCATCGGCCAGCCGCCCTGGCCGGTCATGGCCTGGGTGGCGGCCATGTAGACGGCGTCGACGTCGGGACGCTCCTCCCGGTCGACCTTGATGTTGACGAACCGGGCGTTCATGATCGCGGCCGTGCCCCTGTCCTCGAAGGACTCGTGGGCCATGACGTGGCACCAGTGGCAGGCGGAGTAGCCGACGGAGATGAGGAGGGGGACATCGCGGCGTCTGGCCTCGGCGAAGGCGTCTGGGCCCCATTCGAACCAGTCGACGGGGTTGTCGGCGTGCTGCAACAGGTAGGGGCTCGTGGCCCCGGCCAGCCGGTTCATACGGTCAAGCCTAGGTGAGCGGCTCCGACGGCCCGGCCCCGGCGACGCTACGCGGCCGACGTCGGCAGGTTGAACACCTGGTCGAGCGCCGTCACCTCGAAAAGATGCGCGATGTACGGCGTCATCCCCACGAACCGCATCTCCGCCGGAACCTCCTCCGCGGCGTGGAAGAGGTGGATCAAGGTGGCCAGCCCCGACGAGTCGATGAAGGTCACCCCGTTCAGGTCGACCTCCAGCACCTTCAGGCCTCTGCTCATCAGTGTGGGCGTCAGGGCGGCCAGCTCGCCCGACGTCGTGTAGTCGAAGTCTCCCGACAGGGTCAGCCGGGTGGTGTCGGGCTCCGGATTCTCGATCTCAATCAGGAAAGGCGCGGTTTCCATCAGGCTCCATCTGCGGCGAGCGTGCCCTCCGCCAGAAGGTGGCGGGCGCGCGGGAAATCATGCAGTTCGTCGTGGAGGAGGCGCAGGGCCAGCGCCACCGACCGGGACGGCACGCCGCGGGCGTGCAGGAGGTCGCAGGTCCACGTGACGAAGTCGGTGAACAGTCTCGTGTCGTCGATGTAGAGGGCGGCGGAGAGGAAGTCGGCGATGTGGGCCAGGTCGTCGGCGGTGTGGTCGACCTGGGCCTGGGTGTAGTCGCGCATCGGCGGGAACCGGCGGGGGAGTTCGGCCGTCACGCCGGCGAGGATCTCGCCCCGGCGCCTGGTGAACAGCGTGTACTCCTCGTCGGCCAGGTGGGGCAGGACCGCGCCGGGGGTGGGGAACGACGGAAGCCTGCCCTCTTCGAGCAGGTCGGCCGCCGCGTCGGCGGTGGGGGCCCAGCCGTCGGCGCCGAGTTTGACGGCGAAGCGGCCGTCGGCGCCGAAGCCCGAGCCGCCCGCGAGGACCGGGATGCCGACGGCCTGGCAGGCGGTCAGGGTCGCGTGGGCGCGCGGCAGCCTCGTGGGGAGGGCGCAGCCGATCGCGACCGCGTCGGGGCCGGTCTGGTGGAGGTGGGTGATCAGGTGGGGGCCCGGCACGTTGGCCCCGAGGAAGTCGACGTGCCAGCCGCGCAGCCGCAAGACCTCGGCCAGCAGGCGGGTCGGCAGCGCGTGGTATTCGCCGTCGGTGCAGGCCACGGTGATGCGGCTGCGGGTCGGGCGGGGGCGCACGGCGGTGGTGATCGCGGCCACGGCGCGTTCGCTGATCGCGGTGGCGCCGTGTTCGCGGGCCACCGACCAGGTGCCGGCCGCCCACAGTTCGCCGACCCGGCGCTGGGCGGGCGCGATCACGTCGAGGAGCAGCGACTCGGCCGGCATGCCCTTATCGAGCAGGCCGAGGACGAAATCGATCGCGCCGAGCTCGTCGGCGGAGCCGACCCGCTCCAGGTATTCGTCGACGACGTCGACCACGACGCTCATCGTGACCGCCGGATGGCCAGCAGTGCCCGGTCGTCGAAGACTCCTCCCGCCAGCCAGTCGCTGTTCAGCTGCTCAAGACGCTCCACGACGGCCGTCGCGGGCATGCCGGCGCAGGTTGACAGGGCGGCCTTGAGGCGGGTCGAGCCGTACATCTCGCGGCCGGTGGGGCCGCCGAAGGCCTCGGTGATGCCGTCGCTGTAGAGGAGCAGCAGGTCGCCGGGAGCCAGGTCGACGGTGGCGGTGCGCAGGGTGATCGAGCCCGACTTGATCGCGCCGAGGAGGGTGCCGCGGGCGTCGATCTCCTCGACCACGCCGTCGGCGCGCAGCAGCAGCGGGGCCGGGTGGCCGGCCACGGCCAGGTCGATCACGCCCTCGCCGGGACGGATCGCCGCCAGCACCAGCGTCACGTGGGAACGCGGCGTGTAGGAGGCCAGCAGCGCCTTGTTGATCAGGTGCATGAGCTGCTCGGGGTCGCGTTCGAGCAGCAGCAGCGCGCGCAGGCTGTGGCGGACCTGACCGGCCAGCACGGCCGCGCGCGGGCCCTTGCCGCACACGTCGCCGAGGGTCACCAGCGGGCCGTCGGGAGTGGGCAGCACGTCGTAGAAGTCGCCACCGATCAGGGCGGTCTGCTGGGCGGCGCGCAGCGAACCGGCCAGTTCGAGGCCCTCGACCACGGGCAGCGGCGGCGGCCGCAGGTCGCCCGCGAGGATCGCGTTGGTGGCGCTCTGCTCCTGGTAGAGCACCGCGGCCGAGATCGCCGCGCCGGCGCGGGCGGCGAACACCCGGACCAGGGTCTCGGTCTCGTCGTCGAAGCCGGGGTTGCCCTCACGGCGGGCCAGCACCAGCGCCCCGGCGGGCACGCCGTTGCCGGGCAGCGGGGTCACCAGCAGGTGGCCGACGGGGCCGAAACCGGCCGGCAGCAGCCACTCGGGCGCCTGGTGGGGGTCGAGCCAGCGGCTCGGCACCGGCGGGAACCCGGCCAGCGCCTCGGCCAGGCCCGGCACCTGGTCGGCGTCGGCGACCGGGATCTCGCCCTCCTCCAGGCCCGCCTCGGACGACCGGAGCCAGGCGGTGCGCCGCAGGCCCCCCGGAGGCAGCACGACCATCGCCGCGTCGGCCAGCAGGCCGGTCGCGAGCTCGGCGGTGGCGCGGGCGCATCGGCGGGTGTTGAGCGAGGCGGACAACCGCCTGCCCGCCTCGACGAGGAACCGGGTGCGCTCGCGCTCGGCCCGCAGCGCGTCGGCGCGGGCGCCCTCCCCGGTGACGTCGCGCAGGTACCAGGCCTGGTGGACGATGCCGAAGATCTCCCGGCGGACCCGCAGCAGCCGGTCGCCGAGCATCGTCTCGTAGGTCTCCCCGGGTTCGCGGCTCCGGTCGAGGAGTCGGGTCACGTCGCCCGGGATCATCTCCCTGGCGGCGCCGTTGACCAGCACGACGGCGCCGTCGGCGTCGCACAGGACGACTCCGTCGGCGGCCGCCTCCACTATCGCCCGCAGCACCTCTGTCGAGGGCGCATGCGTTACCGAATCCATCACCGGCCCTTTCGCGCGAGGATCGCTCAACTTTACCCGGCAGGGTCAGCCTCGACGCGTGCCAGCGATATTGCCCGTAAAGATGGCAATCATGCGGCTTGTGAATTGACCGGCGGGTGCCGGGTAGTTAGCGTGCGACGAGCTAGCACAGGGGGACGGAGTGAACACCGACCAGCATCTCCGGTGGGCGATCACCACCGACCTGATCGGCCTGCGCGACCGGGTGTCCGGCGTGGCCACCGAGGCAGGTCTGCGTGGCCACCGGCTCAACGACCTGGTGACGGCCGTCAACGAGGCCGTGATCAACGTACTGGAACACGGCGGCGGCGAGGGCCTCGTCGAGATCTGGTGCGACGCCGACGGCATCACCGTCGAGGTGACCGACTCGGCCGGCACCCTCCAGCCGCAGGACATCCATCGCAGCCGTCCCTCGTCGAGCACGCCCCGGGGCTTCGGGCTGTGGCTCATGGGCCAGCTCTGCGACGAGTTCAGCATCTCCCAGATGGTCGGCCGATCCCGCATCCGGCTGCGGATGACCCTTGCCCAGTCACCCCGCTAGCCGCGTCCCATCGGCGGGCGTAGGCTCACGACACGTGAGCCAGCGAGCCGTCCGGCACAGGAGTCGGAAGCACATGCCGACGGAGGAGACCGCGTGAGTGTCGATCTGGACTTCGCGGCTCGCCACGCGGGCCGGCCCGCCCGTGACCTGACCCGCCGCGACGTCGCCCGCGCGCTGCTGGCCGTCCCCTCGGGGCAGGCCCTGGTGTCGCTGCCCGAGCTGCGCCGCGACCTGATGGCGGCCGGGAACCCCCTCACCGCCGTGTTCTGGGAGTCGGCCAAGACCACCCTGACCCGCATCGAGTCGGGCGTGGCCACCGTCGGCGACGTGCAGCGCTGGCTGGAGTCGACCGGCACCGAGCCGATCCTGCTGACCCGCAGCTACTTCGTGTGGCCCGACGAGAGCGAGCGCGGCCCGGTCGCCACCGAGATGTACGCCCGCCTCGTGGCCCACCTGGAGGAGCTCGTCGAAGCGGGTGTGATCGACCCCGACGCGCTCGCCCAGGGCGACGTGACCTCGCGGCAGGCGTACGAGGAACTGCAGGAGCGCTGGCTCACCGCCGGACTGCCCGACGGACGGGTGCCCGGCGTCTCGGTGAGCGAGGAGCAGGACGCCGAGCTCTACGCCGCCTGGGACGAAGAGGAGGCCTACGCCCTCCAGGAGCTCAGAAGGGCCCTCGACGACCTGCCCGAGCCGCCCTTCCCCGCGGGCGACCTGAAGGCGGCGGCCGACCGGCTGCGGCGCTCGCTCGTCTCGCCCGGCTTCCCCGGCAACGTGCTGCGGGCCTGCGCCGGCCTCGACGAGGAGCGGCTGCCCGACGGCGACGAAGACCTGTGGTTGCGGGTGGCGGCGGGCATCGCCGCGCCCATCTCCGACCTGCCCGACGAAGAAGACGCCGCCCGGTTCTTCGACCTCGACGGCGAGCTCAGCCACGAAGACTCGGTGCTGGCCTCGTTGTGCGCGATCCACCACGCCGACTGGCTGGCCGCGATCGTCGCGCTGACCCGTTACGGCCCGGGGGTGCTGGCCTCGCCCGAGCGCATCGCCCGGTTCATCGCCGACTCGGAAGACCTGGTGAGCGAGCCCGACGACCCCGAGGAGCTCGAGGCGACCGAGATGCTCTTCACCTCGGTCACCCCGCTCTGGGCCCATCTCGGGATCGTCGACAAGGCCGAGGTGCTCACGCCGCTCGGCTGGTGGGGCCTGCCCAAGGCCCTCGAAAGGGCCTGGTCAGGCGACTAGGTCGGCATATTCGGGGTGGCGGTCGATGTAGCCCTTGATGAACGGGCACATCGGCACCACCTCAAGGCCCCGCTCGCGGGCCGAGTCGAGCACCGCGCGGGCCAGCTTCGAGCCGAGGCCCTTGCCCTCGTAGGCCGGATCGATCTCGGTGTGCACGAACACGATCCGGCCGGGACGCGGCAGCCGGTATTTGACGAAGCCCGCGACCGTGCCGTCGACGCTGATCTCGAAGCGTTCGGTCTCGGCGTTGTCGGCGACGTCAGTCACTTTTGGAGTTCCCCTCATGGGGCACCTCGATCTTCGCGATCTGCCGGTTCATCGACTTGATCAGGAAGAACAGGGCCACACCGATGGCGGCGACGACGATGAACCCCAGCAGGCCGGGGCCGATCGAGGTCGGGTCGGTGGCGGGAGCGGCGATCGAAATCACGGTATGCAGTCTACGAGCAGGGGGCGGCACCCGTTCCGGCGGGGACCTGGATGCCCGCGAACAGGTCGTCTTCCGGCAGGGTGACGTCGACCAGCGAACGGGCCAGGTGGTAGTCCTCCGTCGGCCAGACCTCCTGCTGGATCTCGCGCGGGCAGGCGAACCAGAAACCGTCGGGGTCGACCTGGGTGGCGTGGGCCATCAGGGCGCGGTCGCGGGTCTCGAAGTAGTCGCCGCACGGGATCCGGGTGGTCACCTCCCACTTCTGCGGGCGGTCCTCCCAGCGGGCGATCCAGTCGGCGTAGGGGGAGCCCAGGCCACGGCTGGTCATGGCCTCGTGGAGCGTCTCGAACCGGGCCTTGGTGAAGCCCGAGTGGAAGTACATCTTGAGCGGCTGCCACGGCTCGCCCGTGCCGGGGTAGCGGTCGGGGTCGCCGGCCGCGTCGAAGGCCTCCACCGACACCCGGTTGGTCTTGATGTGGTCGGGGTGGGGGTAGCCGCCGTCGTCGTCGTAGGTGAGGATCACGTGGGGGCGGAACTCGCGCACGGCCGCCACGAGCGGCGCCGCCGCGACCTCCAGCGGCTGCAGGGCGAAGCAGCCCTCGGGGAGGGGCTCGCTCTCGTCTTCGGGCAGGCCCGAGTCGACGAAACCGAGGAACCGCTGGTCGACGCCGAGGATCTCCCTCGCGCGCTCCATCTCCAGGCGGCGGACCTCGCCCATGTTCTCGAGAATGTCGGGGCGGTCCATTTTGGGGTTCAGGATCGAACCGCGTTCCCCGCCGGTGCAGGTCACGACCAGGACCTCGACGCCCTCGGCGGCGTAGCGGGCCATCGTCGCGGCGCCCTTGCTCGACTCGTCGTCGGGGTGCGCGTGCACGGCCATCAGCCTCAGCGCGTTCGTCACGGCTCTCCTTAGTTGGGGTGCGGGCCAGGGCCGGCCCGCGGGCTGCATCCAATAGCGTTGACGAGAATTGTCTCGGACAACGCCGGGACCTCGCGAGGAGATTCCTTTCATGTCGGCACCAGCTCCGCGCCCGATCCTGGGCACCCCCGACGAGTTCCCGCCCCGGCCCCCCATGGGGCGGGGCCGGTTCGTCGTGTACGCCGTCATGGCCGTCGTCGTCGCGGTCGTGGCCGGCGGGTGGGGTTACGTGATCCTGTCGGCGCGGGGCAACCCCGAGGTGCGGGCCGACGTCATAACCTTCGACACCAGCCGCCCCGGCTCCGCGGAGATCACCTTCGTGGTGCACAAGCCCGACGACCGGGCGGCGACGTGCCGTCTGCGGGCCGTCGACGTCCACCACGTCGAGGTCGGGACCCGGGAGATCACCATTCCCCCGGGCCGCGGTGACGTCGCCCTCACCGAACAGGTGAGGATCAACGCGCAAGCCACAAGCGTAGATGTTCAGGGCTGCTCCCTCGTATAGACTGGAATCTTTGGGGAAGCGTTCGAAGGCGTTAACTTGTTAGCCCTTCGACTCACCTAGGGAAGCAAGGAGAACCCGCGTGGCCGTCTCCCACAACGAGAACGTCACCTGGCTGACGCAGGAGGCGTACGACCGCCTCAAAGAGGAGTACGACCGCCTTTCTGGCCCGGGTCGGATCGAGATCGCCAAGAAGATCGAGGCCGCCCGCGAGGAGGGCGACCTGAAGGAGAACGGCGGCTACCACGCCGCCAAGGACGAACAGGGCAAGATGGAGGCCCGGATCTTCCACCTCCGGCAGATCCTCGACACCGCGAAGGTGGGCGAGGCGCCCCGCACCGAGGGTGTGGTGGGGCCCGGCATGACGGTGACGATCCGCTTCGAGGGTGACGACGACGAGGTCACCTTCCTGCTCGCCTCCCGCGAGGAGAGCGGCGCGCCGATCGACGTCTACTCGCCGAAGTCGCCGCTGGGGTCGGCGATCAACGGCAAGAAGATCGGTGAGAAGGCCAGCTACACCATGCCCAACGGGCGCTCGATCACCGTCGAGGTGCTGGAGGCGGTTCCCTACATCGGGAGCTGACGCGTTCGTCTGACATCGAATCCGCCGGAGAAGCGTACTCCGGCGGATTTTGACTTCTCGGGCCTCATTGGGCACAGTCGTGGAACGGGACAGCCCGATGAACGTCTTCGGAGGGAGTGGTGGCGTGCCCCTGCGGGTCGGAGGCTTCCTCCACGAAGCCCGTCAGGATCTCGCGTTCCGCCCCCGGTTCCGCCGCCCCCACCTCGCCCGGAGGGCGATCCCCATCATCGGGGTCGCGCTCGCGGTGGTGCTGATCACCGACTTACTCGTGCTCGCCGGGCTCGACGACGTCCAGGAACGGGCCGCCCTCGACGTACGCCGCCCTCCCGTCGTCGCCGGTGACTACGTCGCGGCCAGCGGTCAGGTGCCCTCCAACGCGGTCGCCCCCCTGGGCAAGCTGGCCCGCCCCCACCTCTTCGTCGTCGCCCCCGCCGCGCTCAAGCCCGAACAGGTCGACGAGGTCCGCCGCCAGAAGGGCGTCAAGGCGGTCGAGCTCGCCGACGCCGCCGACGTGAACCTGGGCGGCTGGCGGGTGCCGACGATGGGCGTCGACCCCTCGACGTTCCGGGCCTTCACCCCGAAACGAACCGCCTCCTCCGACGAGCTGTGGGCCAACGTGGCCGCCGGCGACGTCGTGGTCTCCTACGAACTCGGCAAGGAGGGCGGCCTCAAGCTCGGCGACGACGTCCGCACCCCCGGCGCCGAGATGCGCGTCGGCGCCTACGCCACGGTCGGCATGGGGTCGATCCACGCCGTCGTCTCCCGCGACACCGCGACCCGGCTCGGGCTGCCCCACGGCAACGCGCTGGTGGTGAGCGCCCCCAGCGTCGACTCCGCCAAGCTGCGCAAGAAGCTGCTGAAGGTGCTGCCGGGCAGCCAGATCGCCACGATCAACCCGGTGGTGATCGCGCCGCCGCGGCGTCACATCGCCCAGCCGCAGCGGGTCGTGCAGTGGCCGGCGTCGGCGCTGATGTCGGTGCCGCAGATCGAGACCGCGCTGAGGGCCGCCGCCTCCAAGCTCGGCAGCCGCTACGTGTGGGGGGCCGAGGGCCCCGACACCTTCGACTGCTCCGGCCTGGTGCAGTGGGCCTACGCCCAGGCCGGGGTCCGCATGCCGCGGGTGACCAACCAGCAGTGGGCGACCGGGCCGCAGGTGCCGCTCTCCCAGGCCCAGCCGGGCGACCTGCTGTTCTGGCGCAACGACCCGACCAACCCGGGCTACATCTCCCACGTGGCCATCTATTGGGGCAACGGGCAGATGCTCCATTCGCCCCGCACCGGCGACGTCGTGAAGATCGCGCCGCTCAACACCCGCAACCTCGCCGGGGTCGTGCGGGTCAGCCCTCAGGTCGCCGCTCGGGTTCGATAGGCAGGCCCGCCTCCAGCAACGAGAAGGCCTCGTCGACCATGTCGGCGAAGGGCACCTCCTCGTCGGCGGTGGCCCAGGTCTGCAGCACCGGGATGATCGTGCCCATGACCGCGCCGATGAGGACGCGCACCTGGAACGACCCCGGATCGGCGCCGGTCCGCCGGGCGACGCCCTCGGCGAGCAGTTCCATCGTGTCGAGCATGTTCTGGAAGATCCGGGCCCTGATGGCCGGGACGCCCATCTGGAGGCGGGCGCGGGCCCGGATCTCCCCGAGCTCCCCATCGGGGATGCCCCGCATGGCCTCGCCGAAGGCGTTGCGCAGCGCTCTGACGGGCGGCACCTCCGGCGGCTGGGCGATCAGGCGTTCGACCAGCAGGGGGTCGTAGTCGTCCTGGACGACGATGTCTTCCTTGGTGGGGAAGTAGCGGAACAGGGTGCTGGGGGACACCTCGGCGGCGTCGGCGATCTGCTCGATCGTGGTCGCGTCGTAGCCCTGCTCGGCGAACAACCGCAGGGCGTGTTCCTGGATCGTCCGCCGAGTCTTCTCTTTCTTGCGTTCACGCAGTCCCGGCGAGTTCATGGGTCGATTCTCCCGCCGGTTCCGCCGGAGCGGAACGCATGAACGTCACGATCAGCAGCGCCGAGAGCACCATCAGGCCGCCGCAGGCCCACAACACGGCGTCCATGGCGTCGGCGAAGGCCGCGCGCCCGGCGTCGGCCCAGCCCGGGACGCGCACCGCCGTCGCCACCGAGTCGCGCACCGGGGCGGGGGCGGCCGGGGGGAGCGCGTGGGCGTACACGGAGGAGAGCAGGCTGCCCAGCCCGGCCACGCCGAAGGCGCCGCCGGTCTGGCGGAGGGCTTGGAGGACGCCGCTGCCCATGCCGGTGCGGTCGGGCGGGAGGAGGGCGAGCAGGCCGTCCATGGCCGGGACCATGGTCAGGCCCACGCCGGCCCCGGTGAGAGTGAGCCAGGTCGCGGTGTACGGATAGTCGCCCGGCATGACCGCCCCCGCGACCAGGCCCGCGGCCAGCAGGATCAGGCCGGCGCCCATGATGACCCGCAGGCTGAGGCGTCTGATCAGGCGTTCGCCCGCCAGGCCGCCGACCATCAGCCCGGCGACCATGGGCACGATGCGCAGCCCGGTGCCCATCGCGTCGAAGCCCTGGACGGCCTGGAGGTAGAGCGGCGCGACGAACAGCACGCCCATCATGCCGAGCGAGACCACGGTCGCGCCGAAGGCGCCCCAGACGAAGGTGCGGTCGCGGAACAACCCGAGGTCTATCATCGGGGCCTTGGCGCGGGCCTCGACTCGTACGAAAAGAAGAAGGAGCAGCACCCCGGCGGCGATCGGGCCGAGCACCTGGGCCGAGCCCCAGCCCCGCACCGGCGCCTCGATGACGCCGAAGACCAGCGCGGAGAGGCCGGCCACCGACAACAACGTGCCGGGCACGTCGGTGCCCTTCGTCCGCTGGTCGCGCGACTCCGGCACCAGGACCACCACCGCCACCAGCGCGATCGCCACGGCGGGCAGGTTGATCAGGAAGATCGAGCCCCACCAGAAGTGGTCGAGCAGGTAGCCGCCGACGATCGGGCCGAGCGGCAGGCCCACGGCCATGCCGGCGGTGAAGACGGCGATCGCCCTGGCCCTCTCTGCGGGCGGGAAGATCGTCGGCAGGATCGACGTCGACAGCGGCGTGATCAGGGCCGCCCCCGCGCCCATGAGGGCCCGCCCGGCGATCAGCCAGGCGGTCGAGTCGGCCAGCATGGCGATCGCCGAGGCGACCCCGAACGCCACCAGCCCCACGACCAGCAGTTTCTTGCGGCCGAACCGGTCGCCGAAGACCCCGGCGGGCAGCAGCAGGGCGGCGAACACGACGAGGTAGGCGTCGACGATCCACTGGAGTTCGCCGGTGGTCGCGCCGAGGTCGATGGCGAGGGTGGGCAGCGCGACGTTGAGGACGGTCGCGTCGAGCCCGATCACGAGGACGGACAGAACCAGGGCTGAGAGCGCCCACCATCTGGAAGTAACCATAATTTGATAGTAGCTCTCAAAAAATGGTTACTGTCAATATCGCTTCGCTTCGGGAGCAACGACGTAATGTTGATTACATGAGTGCAGAAGCCGAGTGGTTCGCCCACCGTCTCCCCGAGACCTGGTTCACCGAGCGCCCCGAGGTCGTCGTCGACCGCGAGGAGATCACCGTCGTGGGTGCGCTTCCCCCGCTGACCGTCGTCGAGGGCCTGCCCGACCCCGAGCGGGCCGCCGCCGAAGAGGGCTACGTGGAGCGGTTCCGCGAGGAGACCCGCGAGCACCGCATCGAGATCGCCCGCCAGGCCGAGCACCGCTTCCGCCGGAAGGTCTCGTGGGGCGTGAAGATCGGCGGCGACGTGGTGATGTTCACCACACTCTCGGTCCCCGTCATGACCCGGCTGCGGCAGGGCGAACGGCAGGTGCTCGACACACTCGTCGCCGCCGGCGTCGCGCGCAGCCGCTCCGACGCCCTCGCCTGGTGCGTGCGCCTGGTCGGGCGCCACACCGACACCTGGCTCGCTGACCTGCGCGATGCCCTCCAGGCCGTCGACCGCGTACGGGCCGCGGGGCCCGGCGGAGTGGACTGAACCAATTCGTGGAATGGTCTAAACCATTCAATATGGCCTATACCAATGTTTAGTCCCGTATCTACGGGAAAGAGGTGGGCGGCACAATTTGAAATGGTTCGTCAGGGGTAAGCTCCTCCCATCATCCAGCTCGCTGACCAGCGGTTGTGGTGACGAATACGCATTGGTCCACACCAATTGGATTTAGTGGGTAATCGTCGCGGATGATGAATTGGCCCTGACGTACATTAAGGAGCCGCCCTCGTGTCCGTGTCAGTACAGGTGTCGCATCCGACCACTCATGCCGAGCTGGCCGCGTGGGTCAGCGAGATCGCGGAACTCACCGAGCCCGACCGGATCGAATGGTGCGACGGGTCCGAGGCCGAATGGACCCGGCTCACCAACCTGCTGGTCCGCCAGGGCACCCTGACCCGCCTGAAAGCCCGGCCGAACAGCTTCCACGCCGCCTCCGACCCGTCGGACGTCGCCCGCGTGGAAGACCGCACCTTCATCTGCTCCGAGCACGAGGAGGACGCCGGGCCCACCAACAACTGGATCGCTCCCGAGGAGATGCGGCGCACCTTCGGGAAGCTGTTCAAGGGCTCGATGCGGGGCCGGACCATGTACGTGGTCCCCTTCTGCATGGGCCCTCTGGGCGGCCCGATCTCCCAGCTGGGCGTGGAGATCACCGACTCGGCCTACGTGGCCGTCTCGATGCGCGTGATGACCCGCATGGGCGACGACGCCCTGCGCCTCATCGAGGAACGCGGCGACTTCGTGAAGTGCGTGCACTCCGTCGGCGCCCCGCTCGAACGCGGTCAGCGCGACGTCGCCTGGCCGTGCAGCGAGACCAAGTACATCAGCCACTTCCCGGAGACCCGGGAGATCTGGTCGTACGGCTCCGGCTACGGCGGCAACGCCCTGCTCGGCAAGAAGTGCTACGCCCTGCGGATCGCCAGCACGATGGCCCGCGATGAGGGCTGGCTGGCCGAGCACATGCTGATCCTCAAGCTCACCCCGCCGAGCGGGGAGACCCGCTACATCGCGGCGGCCTTCCCGTCGGCGTGCGGCAAGACCAACCTGGCCATGCTGCGGCCGACCATCCCGGGCTGGAAGGTCGAGACGATCGGCGACGACATCGCCTGGATGCGGTTCGGCGACGACGGCCGCCTCTACGCGATCAACCCCGAGGCGGGCTTCTTCGGGGTCGCGCCGGGCACCGGCCAGACCACCAACGCCAACGCGATCAAGACGCTGTGGGGCAACAGCATCTTCACCAACGTCGCGCTGACCGACGACGGCGACGTCTGGTGGGAGGGCCTGACCGACGAGCCGCCCGCCCACCTGACCGACTGGCGCGGCGACTCCTGGACGCCCGAGTCCGGCGAGCTCGCCGCCCACCCGAACGCCCGGTTCACCACCCCGGCCCACCAGTGCCCGACGATCGCCCGCGAGTGGCAGGACCCGCAGGGCGTGCCGATCTCGGCGATCCTCTTCGGCGGCCGGCGCGCGACGGCGGTCCCGCTGGTCACCGAGGCCCGCAGCTGGCGGCACGGCGTGTTCATGGGCGCCAACGTGGCCTCGGAGAAGACCGCGGCGGCCGAGGGTACGGTCGGCGAACTGCGCCACGACCCGTTCGCGATGTTGCCGTTCTGCGGCTACAACATGGGCGACTACTTCGCCCACTGGCTGGAGATCGGCGAGACGAAGGGCGCCAGGCTGCCCCGGATCTACTACGTGAACTGGTTCCGCAAGGACGCCGACGGCCGCTTCGTGTGGCCCGGCTTCGGCGAGAACATCCGCGTCCTGAAGTGGATCGTCGAACGCCTCAACGGCCAGGCCGAGGCGGTCGACACCCCGATCGGACGCCTGCCCGTCAAGATCGACACCGAGGGCCTCGACATCGCCGGGGACGACCTGGAGCTGCTGCTCGGCGTCGACCGCGACGCCTGGCGCGAGGAGGCCGCCCTGATCCCGGCCCACTTCGAGACCTTCGGCGACCGTCTGCCCGAGGGACTCTGGGAGGAGTACCGCACCCTGGTCGCCCGCCTGGGCTGACCAAGCGAATCTGCCCGGTGCACACGAGCAGGAGTCCCGCCAACGGCGTCGGGCCTCCCCCCTTACGAACGGCCCGCGCCACCCGACGGCGCGGGCCGTTCGTGTTCCCGAACCCGGGGTCATGTGTGCGGCCGTCAGGGCGACCAAGGCCTGCCACAGCCGAAACCCGGCCGGTGGGGGACCGAATCACGCCGGGTCGACGTGCAGCGTGTCGAGTTGCAGTGGGCCGGTGTGGGGTTTTAGGCGGCGCCGACCGCTCAGGGGCGTAACCCTCGTTATTCCGGACGATGCGCGAACCGAGTTCTCCATGCGATCGTCTAATCGGTTGAACTCTCCCTTGGAGTCGTCCTGGAGGCGGCATGGGCTCCCTTTTGCTCTTCATCCTCGCGTCCGTCGCGTCCGTCGTGGTCTTCCGTCAGGCGGGACGGGTGAAGAAGGAACATCGCCGGGTCAAAGCCGGTGGTTACCATTCCGGGGCCCCTCTGGACCCCTACTCGCTCGCCTTCCTGGCGGGCGGCCCACGGCGGGTCGTGAACACCGCCGTGGCGGTCCTGGTGTCCCAGGGGCGCGTGCGCATCTCCCGCGACGGGACCGTGACGGCGGTCCGGGGCATCGCGGGAGCGCCCGCCGAGCGGATCGAGCAGGAGGTGCTCGACCTGGCGGCCGGCACGAACGGGCGCTCGCTGGCCGACATCCGGCGGACCGCCACCGTGGGGCCCGCCGTCACCGGCATCGACTACGGGCTGCGCGGCCAGGGCCTCGTGGTGGCCGACTCGGCGCTCAGCTCGGCCCGGCGGGCCACCACGAAGTTCCGCTGGCTGGCCGCCCTCGCGGGGTTGTTCGTGCCGATCAGCATCATCACGCTGGCGGCGGGGCTGTACGACTTCGTGGTGTGGAACGTGCTCGCCCTCGTGCTCTCCCTCGTCACGTGGATCAGCACGAGGGTCATGAAGGCCAACTACGACAGGGAGAACCGCAGCGTGCTGACCGAGGCCGGGCACGCCGCGCTCAGGGCGGCCCAGGCCCGCCATCCCAAGACCCGTGAGCTCGCCTACGCCCACAACGGCGGCAACGACAGCACCCTCGCCCTCTACGGCATGGCCTTCTACGTCGGTCCCGGGCACGCCGAGCTCCAGAACGCCGGCGGGTGCGGCGCCGGGGCCTGCGGCGGTCCTTCCGGCGCCGACTCCGGGTGGGGTTCGGGCTCCGACTTCGGCGGCGGCGACTTCGGCGGCGGCGGGGGCGACTCCGGTGGCGGCGACTCGGGCGGCGGGTCGAGTTGTGGTGGCGGTGGCTGCGGCGGAGGCTGCGGTGGCAGCTGACCGGCTCGGGGTGGGCATCGGCTGGCGGTCGGAGATCGACCTGACCGTCGAGCACCTGCCCGGGGTCGAGTTCACCGAGGTCATCGCCGAGACGGTCGACCCGGCGCGGGTACCCGAGTCGCTGCGGGTGCTGCGTGGCCGGGGCATTCCGGTGATCCCCCACGGGGTCGCGCTCGGCCTCGGCGGCGCCGAACGGCCCGACCGGGCCCGGCTCGACCACCTGGCCGCCGCCGCCGAGGCCCTCGGGTCTCCGCTGGTCTCCGAGCATCTCGCGTACGTCAGGTCGGGTGACCTCGAAGCCGGGCATCTGCTGCCGGTGCCCCGGACGCGCGACGCGCTGACGGTGATCGTGGAGAACGTGCGGATCGCCCTCGACTGCCTGCCGGTGCCGCTGGCCCTGGAGAACGTCGCGGCGCTGTTCGGCTGGCCCGGCGACGAGCTGACCGAGGCCCAGTTCCTCGGCGAACTGGTCGAGCGGACCGGGGTGAAGCTGCTGATCGACGTGGCCAACCTCTACACCAACCAGGTCAACCTGGGCCTCGACGCCGTCAAGGCCCTCGACGCCCTGCCCCTCGAACACGTCGCCTACGTCCACGTCGCCGGTGGCCACGGCCACGGCGACGTGTGGCACGACACCCACACCGCCTCCCCGCCGGAGGAGGTCATCGACCTCCTGGCCGAACTCTGCGCCCGCCACCGCCCGCCGGGCGCCCTGCTGGAGTGGGACGCCGACTACCCGAGCGACGCCGACCTGTCGGCCGAACTCGACCGCATCAGGGCGGCGATGGACCGTGGTCGATCCCGTGGCTGAGGGGGACCTCCGCGCCCGGTTGGCGCCGGAAACGGGGCGGGCCGGGGTCGGCGGGCGGTGCCGGCCCGGCGGAGCCGTAACGGAGCAGACGAATGGATGACCCCCGCGCCCGGCTCGCCGACCAGCAGCGGGCCCTGCTGTCCGCGCTGGTCGCGGGGGCCGCGCCGCCCGAGGGGTTCGACGCCGAGCGGCTGCGGATCCAGGCCGGCAGCCTGATCGCCAAGCGCCGGGGGCTGGTGGCCGTGGCCCGGCCCGACGTGCGGGAGGCCCTCGGAGGCTCGTTCGCCCGGGAGTTCCACGCCTACGCTTCCGGCCGTCCGAAACCTCAGGGCGGCTCGCGGGCCGACGCGGCGGCGTTCGCCGACTGGTTGCGGGGGCGTGGGCTGCTCGACGGCCTCAACCCGGAGCCCCGGCAAAAGCGGCACTGGTGGCGTCTCACCTCAAAAAGGGATCAATCACGGTAGGGCCGGTTTGCCGGGGTCTGCCCGGGATACCCTCTGTGGCGTGGGTGGACTACGGTGCGTTGACGGCTCGTACCTGACGGTTGATCCCGTGGCATGCCGCGACAGCGCCGGGGTGCCCTACGAGATCACGCTGGAGCTGTTCCGCGACGGGGTCGCCTACGGCTCGGTAGGGGAACGCTGCGGCTGGTTCCTGGCCCGGCTGGCCCGGTCGGTCGCCGAGGCCCGGGAGTCCCAGCTCGCCTGGGACGACCCCGACGACCGGTTTCCGGGGGAGGACGAGGCGGAGCTGTTCGGGTTCCGCTACCGGAGCCGCGCCGAGGTCGTGGGCGGCGGGGAGCTCCGCTGCCAGCTGCGGCTCATCCCCGTCTGGGTGCCCGGCCGGGGCGCCACCGGCCGGTGGCGGCTGACGAGGCGGGCCTGCGTCGAGGCGTGGGGCGCCCCCGGCATCGGGTTGCGGGCGGTGGTCACCTCCGGAGAGCTCCTGGCGTTCCTGATGGCTCTCGTGACAGAGGCAGAAGTCCGGCTTGGAACCCAATATGGGATGGAACGTAACAGCTCCCTCATTTCGGGAGCGGGGATGGCATCTCGCCCCCGATAATTGCTTGACCATGTCTGTCATGTGACAGCGGGCTCAAGCGAATCACCGGGGGAGTCATGGACCTGCGCGATCTTGTTTACAAGGTGTACGAACGCAGGCTCGAACGAAAGCTCACCTCGATCCAGGCCCCCCGCCACGTCGGCGTGATCGTCGACGGCAACCGCCGCTGGGCCCGCTCGAACGGCCACGAGGACGTCCGCCACGGCCACCAGAAGGGCGCCGACAAGATCTCGGAGCTCCTCGTGTGGTGCAAGGAGGCCGGCGTCGAGTACGTCACCCTGTGGCTGCTCTCCACCGACAACCTCTCGCGGGACAAGAAGGAGCTCGAACCGCTGCTCCAGGTGATCGAGAACCTGGTCGACGACCTGGTCGAACAGGGCTGGCACATCAAGCCCATGGGATCACTGGACCTGCTGCCCGATCACACGGCCCATGTCCTGAAAAATGCGAAAGAGGCAACATCACACCGGCCTGGGCTGATTGTGAACGTGGCCGTTGGGTATGGAGGAAGACGTGAGATCGCTGATGCGGTGCGCTCCCTCCTCCAGGAGCACGCCAGCAAGGGGGCGAGCATCGAGGACCTCGTGGAGGTCCTCGATGTGGAGCACATCGCTGAGCATCTCTACACGCGCGGCCTGCCCGATCCGGATCTCGTCATCCGGACCTCAGGGGAGCAGCGACTCTCCGGATTCCTGCTGTGGCAGAGTGCCCACTCCGAGTTCTACTTCTGCGAGGCCTACTGGCCCGATTTCCGCAGGGTGGACTTTCTGCGGGCGCTCCGCGCCTACGCCGCGCGTAACCGTCGGTACGGCTCCTGAAACGGCACGTGAACACCCCCTTTCGGACAGGATTGGAGCGTTGGCGCGGGGGGATTCAGGACGTACCGTAAGACGTGAGCATCCACGCTCACCTCGGGAGAGGGCCCGTTCTTGCGTCTTGATGACTTCGCAGGTGGGGCCGGTTCCCGGCGCCGCCGTGAAGGCGTCCGGGCCCGGTCCGTTCACCACCAGTCAAGGCAGGGCGCCGACCCCCGGCGCCCGGGGGAGAACGCGTGGCATTGTCCAACCCGTCCATGTCCGGTCACTCGTCTGGCACCTCCCGGCGCACGTACATCCTGGACACCTCTGTCCTGCTCGCCGACCCGGCCGCGATGAGCCGGTTCGACGAACATGAAGTGGTGCTCCCCGTTGTCGTGATCACAGAGCTGGAAGGTAAGCGGCACCATCCCGAACTGGGATACTTCGCCCGCAAAGCCCTGCGATTCCTGGACGATCTGCGTGTCCAGCACGGCCGTCTCGACGAGCCGATCCCGATGGGTGAGGGAACCATCAGGGTCGAGCTCAACCACAGCGACCCGTCCGGTCTGCCGGCCGGGTTCCGGCTGGGCGACAACGACACGCGCATCCTCACCGTCGCGCAGAACCTGGCGTCCGAGGGATACGACGTCGTGCTGGTCTCCAAAGACCTGCCGATGCGCATCAAGGCCGCGTCCATCGGCCTGGCCGCCGAGGAATACCGCGCGGAGCTGGTCGCCGAGTCCGACGAGAGCTGGACCGGCATGGACGAGCTCCAGGTCACCACAGAAGATGTGGAGGCGCTCTTCGAACACGGCTCGACCGACCTCGAAGAGGCCCGCGACCTGCCGACCCACACGGGTCTGCGGCTGCTGACCAGCAAGGGTTCCGCGCTCGGACGGGTGCTCCCCGACAAGTCGGTGCGCCTGGTGCGCGGCGACCGCGAGGTGTTCGGCCTCCACGGCCGCAGCGCCGAGCAGCGCATCGCGCTCGACCTGCTGATGGACCCGGAGATCGGGATCGTCTCGCTGGGCGGCCGGGCCGGCACCGGCAAGTCGGCGCTCGCGCTCTGCGCCGGTCTCGAGGCCGTGCTCGAACGCCGCCAGCACCGCAAGGTCATCGTCTTCCGCCCGCTCTACGCCGTGGGCGGCCAGGACCTCGGCTACCTGCCCGGCACCGAGAACGAGAAGATGGGCCCGTGGGCCCAGGCCGTCTACGACACCCTGGGCGCGGTGACGACGCCCGAGGTGATCGAGGAGGTCCTCGACCGGGGCATGCTCGAAGTCCTGCCGCTGACCCACATCCGCGGCCGGTCGCTGCACGACGCGTTCGTGATCGTCGACGAGGCGCAGTCGCTGGAACGCGGCGTGCTGCTGACGGTGCTGTCGCGCATCGGCGCCAACTCGCGGGTCGTGCTGACCCACGACATCGCCCAGCGCGACAACCTGCGGGTCGGCCGCCACGACGGTGTCGTCGCCGTGGTGGAGAAGCTGAAGGGCCACCCGCTGTTCGCCCACATCACCCTGACGCGTTCGGAACGCTCCCCGATCGCCGCCCTGGTGACGGAGATGCTCGAAGACATCACGCCCTAACGGGGCAGCTGCCGGCCCGGGGCCGCGAGGTGCCAGAACTCGCGGCAGGTGTGCTCACCGTAGGACACCGGGCCGGTGGCGTCGGTCCTGGTGATCGTGACGGCCCAGATGTCCTGCCGCTGCCGCATGGCGGTGCAGGTCATCTGGGCCTGCGCCTTCTTGGTGATCGGACGTCCGCCGCTGACGAACAGCGACAGCCGGAAGCCGTCGGCGTTGTCGGGGTCGTTGCGGACCGTGCCGAAGCGGGTGAGCTGGCTGGTCTGCCACGTCAGGCCGGTGAGCTCGGTGGTGAGGCCGGAGGTCGAGCGCGCGCCCGCCTCGAAGAGGGCGGCCATCACGTTGTCCATCGAATGGGAGGCCACCGCGACGCTGCTGGGCTCCAGCTTGCCGTCACGCAGCAGGTAGACCGTCGCGACGGCCGCCTTCGGGCTTATCACCGGCGGCGGACCGCCGTCCTGGACCCCGGTCGAGGTGACCCCGCACGCGGTGGACAACAGGGCGGCCAGCAGGACGCACGACGACTTCCTCATGGTCTCGGTATCCACAACGTGAACTGGGTGCCGGGGTCGGCGAGCTTGACCGTGATGGTGCCGCGGTGCAGTTCGGCGTTGGCCTTGGCGATCGACAGGCCGAGGCCGCTGCCGCCCGAGCGGGCCCGGTTGGCGCCGGCCTTGAAGAAGCGGTCGAAGACGTGCGGCAGGTCCTCGCGGGGGATGCCGGCGCCGTGGTCCCTGACGCGTACCTCCAGGCCGCTGGGCAGGACCTTGGCGGTCACCGTCACCGGCCGTTCGCCGTGTTTGAGCGCGTTGCCGACCAGGTTGGCGATGATCACGTCGAAGCGGCGCGGGTCGAGCTGGTAGGTCAGGCCGTCGGGCACCCGCAGGGTCACCTGGTCGGTCCAGCCGCGGATCTCCAGGCACTCGGTCAGCTCGTCGCCGACGTCGACGCTCTCGCGGCGGAGCACGGCCGCGCCGGAGTCGAAGCGGCTGACCTCGATCAGGTCGTCGACCAGCGAGCGCAGCCGCTCGATCTCGGTGACCACCAGGTGGACCGCCTGCCCGGCGTCGGGCGGCAGGCGTTCGGCCTCGTCGGAGAGCATGTCGGTGACCGCGGTCATGGTGGTCAGCGGGGTGCGCAGCTCGTGGGAGACGTCGGCGACGAACCGCCGCGACATGGCCTCCAGCGACGACAACTCCTGGACGGTCTGCTCCAGCGCCTCCGCCGTCTCGTTGAACGTGGCGGTCAGTTCGGCCAGTTCGTCGCGGCCGTGGACGGGGAGCCGGGTGTCGAGCCGGCCGGCGCCCAGGGCGCGGGCGGCCTCTCCGAGGCGGCGTACCGGGAGAAGGACCTGGCGGGCCGACAGCAGCGCGACGGTGAGCGCGATGACGAGGGTGAGCGAGCCGGCCTGGAGCAGGGCGGCGCGCAGGTTGGCGAGCACGCGGTCGACGTCGGTCATGGAGACGAACACGAAGACCGACATGCCGGTGGAGCGGACCGCGCCGCTGCCGGTCTGCCGTTTGACGTCGGTGCCGACCACGAGGGTGGGCTGGTCGTCGAGCGTCATGGTGAGGTAGGCGATCCGGGTGCGCGCGGCGGCCCGCAGGTCGTCGGGGATGTCGACCTGGGTGACCTGGGCGCCCTCGGAGAACCTGGGGGGCTCCTGTCCGTACTCGACGATCACCTGGCGGTCGGGGCCGCTGAGGCTGGCGACGAGGTTGCTGAGGTCGTCGTCGGTGACCGAGGCGTCGTTGGGCCACAGCAGGTCGCTGGTGCCGATGGGGAGGGTCAGCCGGTCCATGGTGTCGCGGACGTCGTCGACCGCGCTCGACTCGGTCCGCCGCAGCAGCTCACCCCGGACGATCTGGTAGCCGATCCCGGCGACCATGAACGAGGCCGTCACCGCCACGACCGTGAAGGTGACGACGAGCCGCTTGCGCAGACTGCTCATCTACGGCTCACGGCCCGCTGAAACGGTAACCGAAGCCCCTGACCGTGTGGATGTAGACGGGGTCGCCCGGGGTGGGCTCGATCTTGGCCCGGATGCGCTGCACGCACGCGTCGACGAGCCGCGAGTCGGCCACGTGGGTGTGGTCCCACACCGAGCGCAGCAGGTAACGCCGGTTGAGCACCTGGCCGGGGTGGCGCACGAGCTCCAGCAGCAGCCGCAGCTCGGTCGGGGTGAGGTGGACCTCGCGGCCCTCCAGGGTGACCTTGAGCGCGCCGCGGTCGATCATCAGGTCGCCGAAGGTGATGCGGTCGGTGGAGGCCGACTCCATGCGGCGCAGGATCGCCCGGATGCGGGCGTCGAGCACGCGGGGCTCGACCGGCTTGATCACGTAGTCGTCGGCCCCGGCCTCCAGGCCGACCACGATGTCGAGGTCGTCGCCGAGCGCGGTCAGCAGGATGATCGGCAGCGAGTCGAGCTTGCGGATCCTCCGGCACACCTCGACGCCGTCGATGCCGGGCAGCATCACGTCGAGGATGACGATCTCCGGCCGCCGCGCCCGGATGTGCTCCAGGGCCTCCTCGCCGGTGCCGAACGCGGTGATCGAGTGACCCTGGCGGGCGAGCGCGAGCTCCAGTCCGGTCCGGACCGAAGGGTCGTCTTCAACGAGGAGGATGCCAGCCATCCGGTCATTATGCGGCCTTACCGGACCGGAAGAAGCTGGCATAAGGCGACGAAATCGGGTGTGAGCAAAATCACATCAGCGAAGAAAGTGCTTGTTAGACCCCTTTGTCTAAAGAAGTGGTCAAGCGGGTTTCGCGAATCGGTTGCGGACCACCCACCCCCGCACGGCAAGCTCATAGGTCGTGAGTTCTGGTCAGCCTGTCAGGGAACGCCGCCCCGGGGCCCGTCGTGCCCGCCGGGCCGCGTCGCCGACGACACCCCCGCCGCCGCCGTCCCAGCCGAGGCTGTCGGACGAGCCTCCGCCGCCCCCGAAACGGCCCAGGGGGCCGTTGTTCACCCCCAAGCGCGTGGTGATCACCGGCGTGACGGTGGCCCTCATCGCCGGGTTCACCACCTTCCTGGTCCGCACCGCGATCGAGAACGCGAACCAGCCGAAGACGCCGCTCGACATCCTCGGGTTCAACCCCGACATCATCGGCAACGACCCCCGGATCGACGCGCTCAAGGCCGACGCCGCCTCCGCCATGCAGGAGAGCAAGCTCGCCGGCGGCCGTGAGGGACGCAAGCCCTTCGGCCCCGACGACAACGTCGAGATCCCCAAGGAGGCGCCCGGCGGCGGCGGCTTCCTGCCGGCCGACTTCCCGCCCGGCTCCTCGCCCGACCCCGGCTCCAACAAGGCCCTCGGCAAGCAGATGAACGCCGCCATGGGCTGGGAGAGCGAGTGGGGCTGCCTGGAGAAGTTGTGGGACAAGGAGAGCCACTGGAACGAGCGGGCGATGAACCGCTACTCCGGGGCCTACGGCATCCCGCAGTCGCTGCCCGGCAGCAAGATGGCCAGCGCGGGCTCCGACTGGCAGACCAACCCGGCCACCCAGATCAAGTGGGGTCTGGGCTACATCAAGGGCCGTTACGGCTCACCTTGTGGCGCCTGGGGGCATAGCCAGCGGGTGGGCTGGTACTAGGTAAGGAATGGCCATCCTTCGGCAAGGCTGATCAGCGCTTTGGCGCATCCCCCGCACGCTGGGGGGATGCGCCAAGGGCTGAAAGTCTCCGTCGCGGTCCCTGTCGGAAATGCCGGGCCCGCCAGTGACTCGTTCGACGCGTGCGTGCGCTCGTTGCTGGAGCTCCCGCCGGACGAGTATGAAGTGATCTTCGCCGACGACGGGTCGACCGACGGGACCCGCAAGCGCCTCGACGCCCTCGCGGCCACACGGTCGAACGTGCGGGTGCTGCACCTCGACCGCACCGGCGATCCGGCCCGGGGCCGCAACGCCGCGCTGTCGGTGGCGCTGGGCGAGTTCGTGTTCCTGATGAACGCGCACGACCGGCTGGAGCCGGGTGCGCTGCAACGGCTGTTCGAGCGGGCCAAGGAGACCGAGGCCGACGTGCTGGTCGGGCGGCTGAGCGGAGACGGGCCCGTGGCCGCCGCGTTCACCCGCGACCGCGACCGGGCCGACCTCATCCGCGACCGGCTGCTCACCGCCGTGACCGCGCACAAGCTGTTCCGGCGCGAGTTCGTCGAGACCCACCAGCTCCGGTTCGCCGACCGGGCGTTGTCGGAGCAGGCGTTCGTGCTGCGGGCCTACCTGTCGGCGAAGGTGATCGCGGTGGCGGCCGGGCACGTGGTCTGCCACGTCGCGCCGTCGGGCGAGCCCGAGCCGGGGGACTGGGACCTGGTCGCCGGGCTGAGCGCGATCATGGACATCGTCGAGGCCCAGACCGAGCCGGGCGTCCAGCGCGACCGCATCGCCGCCCACTTCTTCCGCAGCGTCGCCCTGCGCCGCCTCGGCCCGCCGTTCCTCGGCCTGCCGGCCGAGCGCCAGGAGCTTCTGTACGGCCATCTCAAGGCCATCACCGCCGCCCGGTTCCCCGAGACCCTCGACACCCATCTGCCGGTCCACCTGAGGGCCAGGGCGGCGCTGCTGCGTACCGGCGACGTCAAGGGGATCGTCGACCTGGCCAGGGCGGCCCAGGGCACCCGGCTCGACGCGGAGCTGGGCGACCTGCGCTGGGAGGGCCACGTGCTGACGCTCACCCTGACGGCCGAGCTGGTCGCCGCCGACGGCACGCCGATGGTGTTCGCGGCCGACGGCGACCGGGTCTGGTGGGTGCCGCCGTCGCGGGTCGACCGGCTCGACCCCGCGCTGCGCGAGATCACCGACGCGGCCGACGAGGTGCGGATGGAGGTCTACGTCCGGCACTCCGAGAACGGCGAGATGCACTTCCTGCCGGTGACCGGCCAGTTGCGGCGGCTGCCCGTCGAGGGCGGCGTGCGGCTGCGCGCCTCCGGCGACGCCCGGTTCGACGTCGGCACCGCCGCCTTCGGCCGTCCCCTCGACCCGGGCGTGTGGGAGGTGCACGTGCGGATGCGGGGCGTGAACCCCGCCAGGACCCGGGTCGTGCGCCCCGAACGGGGCGTCACCTCGGCCGGGATGATGGCCGAGTATCCGCGGCGGCTCGTGGTGCCGTGCTGGTCGGACAAGGGCGAGCTGAGCGTCTGCGTCGAACCCCGCTCGTTCGCCGAGTCGATCGCGCTGGTGTCCCAGGCGGCCACGGTCTCGGCGCACGACGGGGCGGTGTTCGTGTCAGTCCCGGTGCCCTACGTGCCGCCCAACGGCGGGCCGTCGGCCGAGCTGGTGCTGCGCCGGGTCGGCGGGAAGACCACTGTGGCGCCCGCCCTCATCGAGCCGGGGGAGCCCGGCAAGTTCGCCGGCCAGCTCATCGCCAAGCTGCCCGCCGGGCGCGGTGGCCTCACCCGGGGGGTCTGGCGGCCCAAGCTGCGCATGGACGGCAGCCTGGTCGACCTCCGCTTCGCGGTCGAGACGCAGCGCGGCAGGGCGGTCGTGCGGCCCCTGGAGACCCCACGCCCGCCCACCGGCTGGAAGCGGATGATCGCCTCGCTGAAGCGGCGGTACGGGATGCTCTAGCCCGCTCAGCCCAGGTGCTTGCGCAGCGCCTCGCGGAACTCCTCGGGCTTCTCGATGTGCGGGCTGTGGCCGCAGTCGTCGAAGACGACCTCGGTGTAGTTGCCGTACTCCTCCAGGAACGCCCTGGTCTGGCGGATCATCGGCTGGGCCGGGGTGCCGGGGGAGCCGGGGATCGCGCCGAGGGCGCCCAGGTGGGCCAGGTCGAACAGCGAGGTGTCCGAGACGATCACGTCGTCGGCGCCCCGCACCCAGAGGATCGGCGGCTTGGGGTCGACGCCGCTCAGGTCGATGCGGAAGTGGGCGGGCGACAGGGTGTTCAGCACGCCCCGCGTGCCGGGCCCGACGCCGGGCCAGTTCTCCGACGGGGCCGCGTCGCCCGGGTAGTGGTCGTCGCCGATGCGGGTGGTCAGCATCGAGGCGACCCAGCGCTCCTCCCCGGGGACGGGGTTCTTCACGTACGTCGTGCGGAAGACCCGCAGCGGCGTCACCGGGCCGTCGCCGGTGTCGCCGTTGGCCAGGGCCGAGACGAAGTCGGGGTTGGCGCCGCCGGCGCCGCTGCCCGCGTGGTCGGCGTGGGTGGGGGTGCCCGCGACGTCGTGGGTGCCGCCGAAGCCGTACGGCGAGACCGGGTTGACCAGCGTCACGCTCGCGACCACGGACGGGCGGTCCATGAGCGCCTGGAGCACCACGCCGCCGCCCAGGCTCCAGCCGACCAGGTGCACCCGGTCGATCTCCAGGGCGTCGAGCAGCGCCAGCACGTCGTCGCTGTAGTCGCGCACCCCGCGCGAGGCGTCGACCGGCTCGGGGTCGGTGTCGCCGAAGCCGCGCAGGTCGACCGCGAGCGGCCGGTGGGTGGCGGCGAACGCCTCAAGGGTGTCCTCCCAGAAGGCGCCGGACGACACGTTCCCGTGCACGAACAGCACCGCTTCGCCCTCGGCGCCGGGCACCGACCGGACGTTCTGCGTCAACCTCGCGGTGCCGATTCGTTCCATTTTCATGTTCACAACCTAAGGAGTGACGCCCATCACAACCATGGGCGTACCGCACATATCACCGGCCCGGAGGGTGGCGGAAGGCGCTACCGAGCCGCAACGCGAGCTGGATCTCCAGCGCCCGCTCCGGCTCCTGCCAGTCGTCGCCGAGCAACCGCCTGATCCGGTCGAGCCGCTGGGTGACCGTGTTGACGTGGATGTGCAGCGCCTCGGCGGTCCGGGTGAGCTGCCCGCCGCACGCGAAGTAGGCGACCAGCGTCTGGACGAGCTGGGTGCCTTTCTTCTCGTCGTAGTCGCGCACCGCCCCGATCGCGCCGTGGACGAACCCGGCCACGTCGCGGCCCTCGCCGATCACCAGGCCGACGAAGCCGAGCTCGGCCGCGCCCGCGCCGTCGCCCGCCCGGCCGAGCGCCAGCAGGGCCGACGCGCACCGGCGGGCCTCCTCGTAGGCGGCGGCCACGTCGGACCCCGCCTGCGCCGCTCCAGCGGTGGCCGGCCGGCCCAGGCTGGCCGACAACTCGGCGGCCATCCGTTTGGCCGTCACGCCGGGTTTGTCGCCCGGCAGCAGCAGCACCACCTCATCGCCGCGCGCGGTCGCCAGGCCGCCCGTCAGGGCCGCCTCCGACGAGGCCCAGAACGCGGCCCGCTCGCGCTGCCCGTCGTGGGTGACGCTCACCAGCACGTGGGGTTCGGCCAGGTCGAGGCCCAGGCGGCGGGCCCGGTCGGGCAGCCCGGCCAGGTCGGGCCGGGCGATCAGGTCGTCGAGCAGCTCGCCGCGCACCCGGCCCTCGGCGTCGGCCACGCTCCGGCGGAACAGCAGCAGCAGGGCGGTGACCAGGGCGGCCCGCTCCAGGATGCGCCGGTCGGTGTCGGCCACCGGGCCGGCCGTGCGCAGCACCAGCGTGCACAGCGGCGTGCTCTCCGAGCCGCCCACGTCGACCGAGGCGATCAGGTTCCGGCCGCGCTCCACCGACCGGCCCAGCGCCCGGGAGGCCCTGGCCGCGTCGGAGACGCCCGGATCGACGTCGCCGGGATCGCCCACCAGCGGCTCACCCGTGCCGTCGAGCACGGTCAGCCTGCCGCCGATGACCTCGGTGACCACCGCCGCGACGTCCTCGACGCCGCCGCCCCGCAGCACCAGGCCGGTCATCCGGTCGTGCGCGTCGGCGGCCCGCTCGATGGCCGTGGAGTGGTTGCGGATCAGCCGGTTGGCCTCGCTCAGCTCGGTCAGCGCGGCCCGGGTCTCCTCCAGCAGCCGTGCGGTGTCGATGGCGACCGAGGCGTGCGCGGCCAGCGACGCCAGCAGCGCGATCTCCTCCCGCGCGAACGGCCGGACGCCCCGGTCGGCCGCGAACAGCACCCCGATGACCTGGCCGCCCAGCCGCAGCGGCACGCCCAGGATCGCCACCAGGCCTTCTTCGGTGACGGCGTCGTCGATCGTGCCGGTGTGGCGGAAGCGCTCGTCGGCGAAGTAGTCGGAGGTCGCGTATCCCTCGCCCGTCTGGGCCACCAGGCCGCCGAGGCCGGCGCCGAGAGGGAGGCGTACAGAACGGAACCGGGCGGTTATCACGCCGTCGGTGACCCGCATGTAGGTGTCGCCGCGCTCGGCGTCGTTGAGCGTCAGGTAGGCCACGTCGGTGCCGAGCAGCCCGCGCGCCCGGCGCACGATGGCGGCCAGCACGGCGTCGATGTCACGCAGGCCCGCGAGGTCCTTGGCGGTGTCGAACAGCGCCGACAGCTCCGCCTCCCGGCGGGCCCTGCGCCGCATCACGGCCCTGATCCGCAGCGCGGCGACCTTCTCGCGCTCCAGCTCCTCCAGCGTGGCCGGGTCGGCGCCCGCCGCCCGCGCCTGGAGCACCGGCCCCTCGAACTCCACGGCCGAGGCCTCCCTGGCCAGCAGTTCCAGGAAGACGTTCATCTATCGCGCGCTCCAGCCTCCGTCGAGCGGAATGGACACCCCCGTGATGAACGATCCCGCAGGGCCGCACAGATAGGCGACCATCTCGGCCACCTCTTCGGGTTCGACCAGCCGCTTGATGGCGGCCGGTTGCAACATGATGCGCTCGACCACGTCTTCGGGCGAGATCCGGTGCGCCTCCGCCTGCGCGGCGATCTGGTTCTCGACGAGCGGGGTGCGCACGTAGGCCGGGCAGACACAGGTCGAGGTGATCCCGTAGGGGGCGCCTTCGAGCGCGATCACCTTCGACAACCCTTCGAGGGCGTGCTTGGCCGTCACGTAGGCCACCTTGAACGGCGAGGCCCGCAGCCCGTGCACCGAGGAGATGTTCACCACCCGGCCGAACTTGTTCCCCTTCATGTACGGCATCGCCGCGCGAACCAGCCGGAAGGGCGCCTCCACCTGCACCGCCATCAGCCGGGAGAAGATCTCCGGCGGGAACTCGTCGATGGGCGCGACGTGCTGGAACCCGGCGTTGTTCACGATGACGTCGGCCTGGGCGGCGTGCTCGACGAGCGGCCCCGTCTCGAAGGCGGCCGGATCGGCCAGGTCGGCCGTGACCGCGACGCCTCCGATCATGGCCGCGGTCTCGGCCGCCTCGTGTTCCCGCAGGTCGGCGACGACCACCCGGGCCCCCGCCGCCGCCAGCCTGATCGCGCACGCCCGTCCGATGCCGCTGCCCGCGCCCGTCACCAGGGCCGTCCGCCCGGCGAGGTCTTCCGTCATGTGACCCGAATCTACGCGGGTGGTTCTCCGCCGCCCATGTGGGGATCCGACATAACGGCCTTTTCGGGTATGTGTCCGGTCATGGGGAGCACGTCGAGGAGATCGTCCAGCTGCTCCTCGGTGAGCGTCCCGTTCGCGACGTGCCCCCTTCTCACGACCACGTCGCGGATCGTGGCCCGTTCGGCGAGGGCCTGCTTGGCGATCCGGGCGGCCTCCTCGTACCCGAGGTAGCGGTTCAGCGGGGTGACGATCGAGGGGGACGACTCGGCGTACTCCCGCAGCCTCTCGACGTTGGCCGTGATGCCGCGCACGCAGCGGTCGGCGAGCAGCCGCGACACGTTCCCCAGCAGCTTGATCGACTCCAGCAGGTTGCGCGCGATCACCGGCAGCTGCACGTTCAGCTCGAACGACCCCGACGCCCCGGCCATCGTGATCGTCGCGTCGTTCCCGACGACCTGCGCGGCGACCATCGTCACCGCCTCCGGCACGACCGGGTTGACCTTCCCCGGCATGATCGACGACCCGGGCTGGAGGTCGGGCAGGTTGATCTCGCCCAGCCCCGTGCGCGGCCCCGACCCCATCCAGCGCAGGTCGTTGGCGATCTTGTTGAGCGAGACCGCGACGGTCTTCAGCACGCCCGACAACTCGACGAGGGCGTCGCGCGCCCCCTGGGCCTCGAAGTGGTTCCTGGCCTCGGTGAACGGCAGGCCGGTGGCGCGGGAGATCTCCGCGATCACCTTCCCGGCCCACTCGCGGTCGGGGGTGTTGACGCCGGTGCCGACGGCCGTGCCGCCCAGCGGCAACTCGGCCACCCTCGGGAGCACCGACTGGAGCCGCTCGATGCCGAGCTCGATCTGGGCCGCGTAACCGCCGAACTCCTGGCCGAGGGTGACCGGGGTGGCGTCCATGAGGTGGGTCCGCCCCGACTTCACCACCTCGGCGAACTCGACCGACTTCGACTCCAGCGCGGTCGCCAGGTGCTCCAGCGCAGGAGTGAGGTTCCTCGACAGTTCGGTCACGGCGGCGACGTGGATGGAGGAGGGGAACACGTCGTTGGACGACTGGGCGGCGTTGACGTGGTCGTTCGGATGCACCGGACGCCCCAGCCGCTCCTCCGCCAGCGTCGCGATCACCTCGTTGGCGTTCATGTTCGACGAGGTGCCCGAACCGGTCTGGAAGACGTCGACGGGGAAGTGCTCGTCCCACCTGTTCGCGGCCACCTCCCCGGCCGCCTCGGCGATCACCGCCGCCATGTCGGCGTCCAGCAGGCCGTAGGAGGCGTTCACGACGGCGGCGGCGGCCTTGACCGTGCCCAGCGCGGAGATGTGCGCCGGCTCCAGCCCCCGGCCGGAGACCGGGAAGTTCTCGACCGCGCGCTGCGTCTGCGCCCGCCACTTGGCGAGATCCGGGACCTCGACCTCGCCCATGGAGTCATGCTCGATGCGCGTCATACACCCCAGTCTGTCCCCAGACGGGCGGATGATTCAGTTCGGGTGGCGCTGGAACCGGAACGAGGCGAAGACGGCGTCCCGCTGCTTCTCCGACTTCGCCCACTGGGCTTCCGGGACGGCGTAGTAGATCGCGAAGGCGCCCCCGTCGGGGACGTCGACCCACCTGGACACGACGTGGACCAGCCCGTTCCTGCCCTCGTAGGCGTACTCCCACTCGGCCGTGTCGGCGCCCTTGTAGGGCGAGGTCTCCAGGGGGGCGATCCGGATGAGCTCGTAGCCCTCGTAGGGCTGCTTGGCCTCGGCCGCCTCGATCGACTTCAGCAGATCGGTGGTGATCTGAACCTCGGCCACCCGGATGGTCGCCTTGCCCTTGGCGGAGAAGACGACTTGGGTCCCCTTGGCGGTACGACCGAAGCCCGCCGGGACGTCGATGGTGTAACCCTCACCCTGCTGCCGCTTGGTGCCCTTGGCCGGGGGCGGCGCCGGGGGGTCCGGCGGGTAGGTGGCGGCGGTGGGGCTGGCCGGGATGATGCGACCGGCGGTCTTCGTCGGCCCGGCACTGTTGGCCCCGAACGCCGAGACGGCCACGACGGCGAGCGCCACGAACGCGACGAACGCCAGCACGAGCAGCAGGACCAGGCGGCCCTTGCCCTTCGGCTTGACGGCCGGAGGTGGAGCGGTGCGCTGCATCGAGAAGATGTCGGTGCCGAGCCCCCGGGGGACGGCTTGGGTGGCGTTGGGGTCGAGCTCGACCGGGTGGTGGCCGTGACCTTGGCCCGGGGGGAAGCCCGGGGGCGTCTGCGGCGGCGGGTAGCCGCCTGCGGGCGGGGGAGCCCAGGTCTGCGGAGGCTGCTGGGGGTGCGGGCCCTGGATGGGATGCGGCGGGAGGGGGAGGGCCGAGGGGGGAGTCGCGTCGGTGTCGATGTCGAGCCGGCGGGCGCCCGGATCGGGCGGGTAGACCCGCCTGCCGGGGAGTTGGCCCTGCACGACGGTGACGTCATCGGCGAGACCTGCGGGGTCGGCGGCATCGGACTTCACGACGACGACGGTCTGGTCATCGGGAAGGGTGGGCCGCCGGAAACGGGTGGCATCGGAATCCTCGAACGCTCCAGCCCCAGGCCCGACCGAGTTGCCCGCAGGACCCCCAGAACCGGGAGCACCTGCGCCAGAGGCTCCTGCTGAATCCGACCTGCCGGCGAGACCCTGGCCACCTGCTGCGCCTGACCTGTGCGGTGCACCAGGAGCATCGGAGGGCCACGAACTCGCGAAGCCGGATGCCGAAATATCAGGACCCGCCCAGGTCGGATGAACATCAGCGGCGAAGTCGCCCGGAAGTCCAGTGGTTCCAGGCCTTCCGGACCCGCCTCCAGATCCGGAAATTTCGGCATCCGGGCTGGCCGCACCAGAGTCCTGCGCTGAGCTGCCATGTCCGGAGGGGCTGGCACCCGGGCCGCCTGCTCCTGCGGCCGACCTGGCCCCTTCGGCCCCGTGTCCCGAAATTTCGGGATGTGCGTTGCCATCAGCACCAGGCTCCACCGCGCCCCCAGCTTGGGAGGTGCCGACGAGACCGCCGCCGGCACCAGGCGCCGCCCCCGCGCCACCACGTCCCGCGATCTCGGCACCCCCCGCAGGCGAGGGTGTGGGGGTCGTCGTCCGGTTCGGGTCCTGTGGGGGCGCCGTGCTGTCCAGCACCGGCCTGGGCGTGCCGAACGGGCGGTCGACGCTCGGGTCGCGGCCGCTGTCGCCATAAGG
The DNA here is from genome assembly GCF_030269205.1 of Herbidospora sp. NBRC 101105. NCBI lineage: Bacteria > Bacillati > Actinomycetota > Actinomycetes > Streptosporangiales > Streptosporangiaceae > Herbidospora > Herbidospora sp. NBRC 101105. The sequence continues at coordinate 340,261 of NZ_BSSX01000009.1, forward strand.
GGACACCGCGTCGGGGGCGAAGGCGCCGCCGGTGGGTCTCTGGGGGCTCGATGCCGGGAACTGGGTCACCGTCGGGGTGTCGGCGACCGCGCGGAGGAGGACGGAGGCGCGTTCGGCCGTGATGCGCTTCGTGTGGTCCTTCTCCAGCATCGCCTCCAGGACCGGCCGCAGTTGCCCGGCGTTCCTGGGTGGGTCGCACACCTCGGTCATCAGCGCGGCCAGGGTCTCGGCGATCGAGCGGCGTTCGTAGGCGGGCCGGGCCTCGACGGCGAAATAGAGGGTCGCGCCCAGCGACCACAGGTCGGACTCCGGCCCTGTGTACTCGCCCCGGGCCCGTTCGGGCGCCGTGTAGCCGGGGGAGCCGATCACCATGCCGGTCTGGGTCAGCGCCGTGTCGCCGCGGGACTTGGCGATGCCGAAGTCGGTCAGGACCACCCGGCCCGAGTGGGTGATCAGCACGTTGCTGGGTTTCACGTCGCGGTGCAGGATGTCGGACGCGTGGGCGGCGCGCAGGGCGCCCAGCAGGTCGGCGCCGATCTCGGCGACCAGGCGGGGCGGGAGGGGGCCGTCTTCGTCCACGACCTGTTCGAGGGAGCGGCCCTCGACGAGTTCCATGATGATCCACGGCACGCCGCCGACCTCGATGGCGTCGAAGATCGTCGCCACGGAGGGGTGGTGGACGCGGGCGGCGGCGCGGCCCTCGCGGATCATGCGTTCGCGGAGTTCGGTGCGCTGCTCCTGGGTCAGCCCGGGATCCTGGCGGATCTCCTTGACCGCGACCTCACGCCCGAGGGTGCGGTCGACGGCACGCCAGACCGTGCCCATCGTGCCGCGCCCCAGGGGAGATATCAGTTCGTAGCGCTCCGCCAGCAGCCTGCTCTGCATGACTAGAAAGATAGCGTCCTAGGCCTTGAGGAACGCTTTAGGTTCACTTGCGAAATTTCTTCGGCCAGAGCCGCCGTGGCAGCACTATCCGGACGAAGTTCCAGAAGCTCCGGGTCAGGGGCCCGATCGGTACGTCGTAGGTGGCCGGCTTCCGGTGTGAGCCTTCGGCCGGCCGTCGTCGCTGTGCCGGGACGGGCACCGCCTGGAACTCGCCGGTCGGGTGGGGTTCGCGGGGGAAGACCTGCGGGCTCTGCGGCCGGGGCACGGCCGGACGGTTGTCGGCCCGGTGCTGCCCCCGGTGGGGCGGCTTCCTGACGGGGGGCGGTGAGAAAGCGGGCGGCGCCGACGGCCGGACGGGCGGCCGGTGCACCGCGATGGGTTCCTCGGCCGTGCCGCCCGCGGCGATCCTGGCCAGCATCAACGCGGCCCGCACGCCGTCGAGCCGGACCGCCGGGTCGATCTGCAGCAGGCCGCGCAGCACGGGGGCCAGCGCGCCGGCGTTGTCCATCGGTATCGGAGCGCCGCTCGTCAGGGCGGCCAGCGCGGCGGCGGCCGTACGGCGGCCGTGGAGGCCCCGGCCCTCGACGGCGGTGTAAAGAGTCGCCCCCAGCGACCACAGATCGGCGGCGGGGGAGGCCTTGTCGCCCAGGACACGCTCGGGCGCGATGTAACCGGCGGAGCCCAGAACGATGCCCGCCTGGGTGATGGAAACGTCACCTTCGAGTGCGGCCAGGCCGAAGTCGGTGAGGACCGCCCGGTCGTGGGTGACGAGCACGTTGCTGGGCTTCACGTCGCGGTGGAGGATGCCCTTCGCGTGGACGGCGCGCAGCGCGCCGAGCACCTGGCGGCCGATCTCGGCGACCCTGATGGGGTGTTGCGGGCCCTGGGCCTTGACCAGCTCTTCGAGCGACTGGGCCTTCAGCAGCTCCATGACGATCCACGGCCGGTCGTCTTCGGTGACGACGTCGTAGACGGTGATCACCGAGGGGTGGGCGACCATCGCGGTGGCCCGGCCTTCGCGTTCGGTTCGGGCGCACAGTTCGGCCCGCAGTTCCTCGTCGAGGACCAGGGGCAGCCGCACCTCCTTGACCGCCACATCGCGGTCGAGAAGTTCGTCACGCGCACGCCACACCGTGCCCATGCCGCCGCGGCCTACCGGCTGGAGGAGCCGGTAGCGCGCGGCTAACTGGTATCCGGACGGCGCACGCATGGGTGGCAGCTTACCGATTTGTGTACGAGTGCCTGTAGAGACCGGGCCGATTCGTTGTCGAGAACTTTTGTCAAACTCGGTCAGGTTCGGCGTCCGATGGACAGAATCGGCCCTGTTGTGTCGGTGAAGAAGTCGTTGCCCTTGTCGTCCACCACGATGAAGGCCGGGAAATCGACCACGTCGATCTTCCAGACCGCTTCCATGCCGAGTTCCGGATATTCCAGGACTTCGACCTTCTTGATGCAGTCTTGCGCGAGCCGCGCGGCCGGGCCGCCGATCGAGCCGAGGTAGAACCCGCCGTAGGACTTGCAGGCGTCGGTGACCTGCTTGGACCGGTTGCCCTTGGCCAGCATGACCATCGAGCCGCCCGCCGCCTGGAAACGCTCGACGTAGGAGTCCATGCGGCCCGCGGTCGTCGGGCCGAAGGAGCCGGAGGCGTAGCCCTCGGGCGTCTTGGCCGGTCCGGCGTAGTAGACGGCGTGGTCTTTCAGGTATTGCGGCATCTCGCCGCCGGCGTCGAGGAGTTCGCCGATCTTGGCGTGGGCGATGTCGCGGGCCACCACCAGCGGGCCGGTCAGCGACAGGCGGGTCTTGACCGGGTATTTCGACAACTCGGCCAGGACCTCGGACATCGGGCGGTTGAGGTCGACGCTGACGACGTCGCCGCCGAGGTGCTCGTCGGTGGTGTCGGGCAGGAAGCGGGCCGGGTCGGTCTCGAGCTGCTCCAGGAAGACGCCCTCGGCGGTGATCTTCGCGAGCGCCTGGCGGTCGGCCGAGCAGGAGACCGCGATGGCGACCGGGCACGACGCGCCGTGGCGGGGCAGCCGGATCACGCGGACGTCGTGGCAGAAGTACTTGCCGCCGAACTGGGCGCCGATGCCGAGCTTCTGGGTGAGCTCGAAGACCTTCTGCTCCATCTCCAGGTCGCGGAAGCCGTGGCCCTCGGGGGAGCCCTCGGTCGGCAGGGCGTCGAGGTAGCGGGCGCTGGCGTACTTCGCGGTCTTCAGGGCGAACTCGGCGGAGGTGCCGCCCACGACGACGGCCAGGTGGTAGGGCGGGCAGGCGGCCGTGCCGAGGGAGCGGATCTTCTCCTCCAGGAAGGCCAGCATGCGCTTCTCGTTGAGGACCGCCTTGGTCTCCTGGTAGAGGAACGACTTGTTGGCCGACCCGCCGCCCTTGGCCATGAACAGCAGCTTGTAGGCGTCGTCGCCCTCGGCGTAGAGCTCGATCTGGGCAGGCAGGTTGGAGCCGGTGTTCTTCTCCTCCCACATGGTGATCGGGGCCATCTGGGAGTAGCGGAGGTTCAGTTTCGTGTACGCGTCGTAGACGCCCCGCGAGATGTGCTCGGCGTCGCGCCCGTCGGTCAGCACGTGGCGCCCCCGCTTGCCCATCACGATCGCGGTGCCGGTGTCCTGGCACATGGGGAGCACGCCACCGGCCGAGATCGACGCGTTCTTCAGCAGGTCGAGGGCGACGAAGCGGTCGTTGCCGCTCGACTCGGGGTCGTCGACGATCTTGCGGAGCTGGGCCAGGTGGGAGGCGCGCAGGTAGTGGGAGATGTCGTGGATCGCGGTCTCGGTCAGCAACCGCAGCGCCTCGGGCTCGACCTCGAGGAACCGCCGCCCGGCCGCCTCGACGACCTTGACCCCTTCGGAGGTGATCAGCCGGTATTCCGTCTCATCGGCCCCCAGGGGAAGGAGGTCGGTGTAGCTGAACTCGGGCATGGGGTCGAGCCTCCGTTGATCACGCCGGTGTGAGTCTTCAAAGACTGTACGGCAACCGCCCTACACCCCTGTCCGAAGGTGCAAATAGTGAGAAACTAGACATTAGACCCTAGGGCGGGAGGAATCATGCTTAGTGGAGCTGTGATCGCCATGGGAATCGTGGGCGTCGTCCTGCTCGTGAGCGCGCTGATCTTCATGCTGATCAGGACGGTCCGCAAGAACATGAAGGACCCGCACCCGCACTGGCCGATCGGGTAGCAGTCCCACCACGATGCCGCAGACGACGATCGTGGCGCCGGCGAGTTCGGCGTCCGACGGCAGGCCCAGCCCGATGAGGGTTCCGGTCGTGATCGCGCCGACCGGGATCACGCCGGCGAACAACCCGGCCCGGCCGGGCCCCAGCCGCGGCAGCGCGGTGTACCAGAGGAAGAACGCGCCACACGTCACCACCGAGGCGAGATAGGCGAAGCCCAGCGCCTCGGGCGCCGTCGGCACGCGCAGCACCGCCGGGCCGTCGGCGATCACCCCTGCGACGGCCAGCAGCGGCACGGCCAGCGCCACCGACCAGGCCGTCACCCCCACCGCCCCCAGCTTCGGCAGCAGCGGCAGCGCCAGCAGCGAGAAGCAGACCTCGCACGCCACCGCCCCCAGCGCCCATAGCAGCGCGTCGACCCCGCCCCCGCCTAGCCCGGTCGCCAGCAGCGCCCCGGCCACCACGATCCCCGCCGCCACGACCAGCCGGGGCCTCGGCCTGCGTGTGGTCACCACCGCCATCACCAGGGGCACCGTCGCCAGCATGGTGCCCACGAGCGCCGGACCGGCTCCCCTGGTCGACTCGACCACACAGACGTTGAACAGCACCAGGCCGGTCAGCGCGAGTGCGACCAGCAGCCCGAAATCCTTTACCGTGAGGTGGGCTCCGGGCCTGGAGGTCGCCTTCATGATCACGAACATGATCAGGGCGGCGACGGCGTAACGCACCGTTTGCCCGCCGTAGAGGGGATAGTCCTTGATCAGGTCACTCACCGCGGCGAGAGTGCCCACCAGGAACATCGCCCCCGCCGCCGCGGCCACCGTCGTGCCTCTGCTCATGACGATGGATGCTAGGAATGAAATGGTTCACAGAATCAGTCCAATCCCTCCGGTAAAACGAGGACCAATCGTTGGCCGACCTGCATCTCTCCCTTGACCGCCAGGCCGGCGGTCTCGCCCGCCAGGTGGCCGGCGAACTCCGCGAGGCGGTGCGAACCGGCCGGCTGCCCGCGGGCACCCGGCTCCCGGCGAGCCGTGATCTGGCGCGGGATCTGGCCGTCTCGCGCGGGGTGGTCGTGGAGGCGTACGAGCAGCTCGTCGCCGAGGGCTTCCTGGAGTCGCGGATCGGGGCCGGGACGACCGTGGCGGCCGTGGCGATCGAGGAACCCGTCTCCCCGGCCGACGCGTCGGGCGACTTCGGCGGCCGGCCGACCTCGCCCGACCTGGGGGCCTTCCCCCGGCAGGCGTGGAGCGCCTCCTACCGTCACGTGCTGGCCACGCTGCCGAACGACGCGCTCGACTACGGCGATCCCGGCGGCGTGCCGGAGCTGCGCGGTGAGCTCGCGGCCTATCTGCGCCGGGTCCGGGCGGCGCGGGCCGAGCCCGAGAACGTCGTGGTGGTCACTGGGGTGGCGCAGGGCTTGTCGCTGGTCGTCCAGGCGCTCGGGCCGCTGCGGCTGGCCACCGAGTTGCCGACGAGCGAGCGGCAGACGCCGCTGCTGCGCAGGGCGGGGGCCGAGCTGGTCGGGATCCCGGTCGACGACGAGGGCATCGACGTCGCCGAACTGGCCCGCAGCGGCGCCCGTGGGGTGCTGCTGACCCCGGCCCACCACTATCCGACCGGGGTGGTGCTGTCGCCGCGCCGCCGGGCCGAGCTGATCTCCTGGGCGGCCCGGACCGGGGCGACCATCCTCGAAGACGACTACGACGCCGAGTTCCGCTTCGACCGCGAGCCGGTCGGCTGCCTTCAGGGGCTGGCTCCCGGGCGGGTGGTGCTGGCCGGAAGCGTCAGCAAGGCCCTCGCGCCGGGGCTGCGGCTGGGCTGGCTGGTCGCGCCCGCCTCGCTCGCCGCCGAGTTGCGGAAGTTCCGGGGCGAGTTCGACCTGGGGTCACCGGTGCTCGACCAGTACACGCTGGCCCACTTCATCGCCACCGGCGCCTACGACCGGCACCTGCGGCGGATGCGCCGCGAATACCGCGCCCGCCGCGACGCCCTGGTGGGCGCGCTGGCCGAGCGGTTCCCCGAGGTGAAGGTGTGCGGCATCTCGGCCGGACTGCACCTGTTCGCCGAACTGCCGCCCGAGTGGGACGCCCGCGCGTTCGCCGCCGAGGCGGTCGCCGCCGGGCTGGCCGCCGAACCGGTCGACGGCCCCGCGGTGGTCATCGGTTTCGCCCGGTGGCCTGGCCATCGGCTCGCGGCAGCCGTGCGGGAGATGCGAAGCCCCTAGCCAGCACCACGATCCCGGCGGCCAGCACGAGCGGCGCGATGAACGCGGCCTGGAACCCGGCGGCGTCGCCGATGCCGCCGACCAGCGCGGCCCCGACGATGAAGCCGACGTAGTTGAACATGTTGACCCGGGCGATGGCCACCCCGGTCCCGGCCGGGTCGAGCCGCCCGGCCGCCGAGAACGACTGCGGCGCGACCACCGACAACCCGACCCCGGTCAGCGCGAACCCGGCGATCGCCACCGCCTCGTCCGGCGCGACCACGATCAGCAGGAAGCCCAGCGCCGCGACCACCCCGCCGACCCGCACGATCGTCGCGGGCCCGAAGCGGCTGACCGCCGCGTCGCCGCCGACCCGGACGATGAAGGTCGTCGCCTGGTAGGCCCCCAGCGCCCACGGCGCCAGCCACGCCTCGGCGGTGAGCGCCTGGTCGAAGTAGACCGACCCGAAGTTCGACACCGACGCGTCGCCGACGTAGAGGAACGCCATCGCCAGGCACAACGGCAGGATCGGCAGCCACGGGATCGTGACCGGGCCGGTCTCGGCGGCCGTCTCGACGTGCTCCTCGGACGGGCCGAAGAGCCACCGGTTGGCGGCCAGCGAGATCACCACGGCCGGGACCATCACGATCGTGAACGTCGGCCCCAGGTCGAGCCCGAGCCCGGTCGCGTTCGACGCCCACGCGGCCCCGATCACCGCCGCCAGGCTCCACAACGCGTGGAAGCCCGTCATCACCGGCCGGGCGTAGCGCCGCTCGACGGCCGTGCCCTGCATGTTCATCCCGGCGTCGACCCCGCCCAGGCCCAGCCCGAACAGCACCAGAGCGGCCACCAGGACCGGCACGCTCGCCGCCCACCCGCTGAGCGCGACGGCGGCGCAGGCGAGCGGCTGGACGTACAGGAGCATGAACCGGCTGCCCCACCGGGCCGCCACCTGGCCCGCGACGACGCTGCCGACGCCCGCGATGACCGGCACGACCAGCAGCAGGAGGGTCAGCTCGCCCTCGCCGAGACCGTGTTTGTTCTGCATCGCCGCGACCTGGGTGAGCAGCGTCGAGAACGTGAGGCCCTGCACGAAGAACACCGCGAACGTGGCGAGGCGGGCCTGCCGGTCACGAGGCACGACAGCCTCCCGAACATGAGCGAGGTTCAAGATTTCGCTCAGGCTAGGGGCGGGCCTGTTCCAGGTCAACAGTCCCGCGCACGACCGTGGCGAAGGCGATCAGGATGAGCAGCGCCGAGACCGGCAGGAGATCGAGCTCGAAGGCGGGCAGCACGCTCGCCACCAGCACGGCGACCGGGATCCAGAGGGGAATCCGGCGCTGGATCGCGAGGTGGGTCAGGACCGCGAACAGGGCGAGGTAGAACAGGGGCGGCCCGACCTGCTGGACGGCTGCCTCCAGCCCCGGAGTGTCGTAGACCCGGCCGAACAGGTCGCTCATCTCCGCGCGGTCGGCGGCCATGAAGCCCACCACGAGTGGGTTCAGCGTCGCCCCCAAGGCCGCCGCCGTGATCGGCGGAAAGGCCGAAGCGGGGCCTCCTCCCCGCGGGGGAGACCCCTGAGAGCGGGGTCGGGGTCGCGCCGCCCCTTCGGACGCCGGGGCGCCGGACGCGGGCCGTCGCGGCGGTCGCGGGGCGCGGCCGGTCGGCGCCGGTGAGGGGCGGAGTCCGGACGGCGGTCGGGGCCGGGCGGGCGGAGCCGTGACGGAGAAAGGCCGGGGGAACCCTGGCCGTGAATCCGGGGTCGTCCCGGGTGGGCGTCACCCCGCCACCACGTAATCTTCGAAGGGTGAGTAGCGACTTCCGTGAATGGATCGCCGCCCTGGTCACCCCCAGGGAGACCTCGTCGGGCCCCCGGCCCGAGGAGCTGCGCGCCTCCGACGCCGATCGTGAGCGGGTCATCGCCGTGCTCACCGAGGCCGCCGCCGACGGGCGGCTGTCGCGGCTGGAGCACGAGGAACGTGTCGACGCCGCCTACCGGTCGCTGACGCTCGGGCAGCTCATGGTCCTCACCCAGGATCTGCTGCCGCCCGACCAGCAGCCGATCGCGCTGCACAGCCGGCCGGTCGCGGCGGTCTTCCGCAACGAGTCGCGCGGCGGCCGGTGGGTGGTGCCCTCGACCGTGCCGGTGAGCTCGATCGGCGGCAAGGTCGAGCTCGACCTGCGCGAGGCGCTGCTCCAGTCGCGCCGGATCGTCGTGCAGCTGGCCGTCATGGCCGGCACGGTCAACATGACCGTGCCCGAGGGGGTGCGCGTCGTGATCGCGGCCGACGCCCGGATCGGGCAGTTCAAGGACCAGACCCGGCCACCCGCCGACCCCGACTGCCCGGTCATCGAGCTGGCCGGATACGTCTGGGGCGGGCGGGTGATCGCCAAGTCGCCCAAGCCGCCCAAGAAGGGCCGGCGTCGCTAGAGGGCGGTGTCGAAGTTGATCGCGCTGTAGGCGCCCAGCTTCCAGAGCTGGTGCTCGCTCTCGATGCGCCTGATGGTGCCCGACCGGCCGCGCATGACCAGCGAGTGGGTGTGCGCCACGCCGCCCCGGTTGCGCAGGCCGCCCTGGTAACGCACGCCGTTCATCAGCTCGCCGTCGGTCACGCCGGTGGCGGCGAAGAACACGTCGTCGGAGCTGACCAGGTCGTCGGTGGTGAGCACCCGGTTCAGGTCGAGGCCCGCGTCGAGGGCGCGGCGGCGTTCGGCGTCGTCCTGGGGCCAGAGCTTGCCCTGGATGACGCCGCCCAGGCACTTCATCGCGCAGGCCGCGACGGTGCCCTCGGGGGTGCCGCCGATGCCGAGCATCAGGTCGACGCCGGTGCCCGGCTGGGCGGCCATGATCGCGCCGGCGACGTCGCCGTCGGTGATGAACTTGATCCGCGCGCCGGTCTCCCGGATCTCCTGGACGATCTGCTCGTGCCGCGTCCGGTCGAGGATGACCACCGTGACGTCGGAGGCCTTGCCGCCCTTCGCCTTGGCCACCGCCGCCACGTTGTGGGCCACCGGAGCCTCGATGTCGACGACGCCGGCCGCCTCGGCGCCGGTGACGAGTTTCTCCATGTAGAAGACGGCGCTGGAGTCGTACATCGACCCCCGGGGGCTCACCGCGATCACCGAGATGGCGTTGTTCATGCCCAGGGCGCACAGGCGGGTGCCGTCGATCGGGTCGACCGCCACGTCGCACTCGGCGCCGGTGCCGTCGCCGACCTCCTCGCCGTTGAACAACATTGGGGCCTGGTCCTTCTCGCCCTCGCCGATCACCACCTTGCCGCGCATCGACACCGTGTTGATCAACTGCCGCATCGCGCTGACCGCCGCCCCGTCGGCGCCGTTCTTGTCACCACGGCCGACCCAGCGGGCGCTGGCCATCGCCGCCGCCTCGGTCACCCTGACCAGTTCGAGGGCGAGGTTGCGGTCGGGCGCATGGCGGTCGGTGGCAAGCGGCGGCGGTACAGACTGGTCTGAGTTCATCGCGTCTCCTTGAGGTATGACACTGCCTTACCCGGTATCGCCCGTTGATTCTGCGTGAGTCGTGCCACACCACCCGGCTCCATCGATAATCTCGCCTGCATGAGCGGCGACAACATCAAGGAGACCGGCCGGGGCACCTCGGAAAGAGGCGCGGCGACCCGGGTCGCCCTTCTCGACGCCGCCCGCGACGTGTTCATCACCCAGGGGTTCGCCGAGGCCGGGGTCACCGAGGTGGTCCAGCGGGCCGGGGCCAGCGTCGGCAGCCTCTACCACCACTTCTCCGGCAAGGCCGACCTCTACCGGGCGCTGTTCGACGAGTTCCAGGACCGGCAGGCGCAGCGCACCAAGACCGCCGTGCAGGCCGCCCGGACCGAGGGCGAGACCGAGCCGATGACGTTGTTCCTGGCCGGGGCGCGCGCCTACCTCGACGGCTGCGTGCAGGAACGCGACCTGGCGGCGCTGTTCCTCCGGGGTGACGGGCCGCCCGGGTTCGAGGTGGTCATCCGCGAGCGGCTGCGCACGTGGGCCCGCCGCAACGCCTCACTCTTCGAGCACGAAGACGCGCTGGTGGTGGTGATCACGGGGGCGCTGGCGGCGGTCGTCCAGGAACTGACCCTGTCTGCCGACCTCGACGCGGCCCGGCTGATGGCCGACCAGGCCCTCGGCATCATCGGCCGGATCAGGAACCCCTGACCTCAGCCGGTAGTCTCGGGACCGTGCGCCGATTCACCCAGGGCCTCTACGGCTACGTCTTCGCGCTGCTCGTCTGCTTCGCCGGGGTCGGCCTGTTCCTGCTGACCACCCCGCAGGGCCGCACCGAGCACATCCCGCGCGTCGACTTCACCATCGATGCCAAGAACGCCGCCGGCGCGGCCGAGTTCCCGGTCGCGGTGCCCCAGCCGGTCCAGCCCGACTGGGTGCCGACCAGCTCCCGCCTCACCAATGAGGGGGGCGTGGTCACCTGGCGGCTGGGCTTCGCCACCGCCAAGCGCATGCACGCCATGCTGGCCCAGAGCAACGAGCAGCCCGCGGCCGGGTTCGCCAGTCGCCTGGCCAACACCGAGACCTCGATCGGCACCGAGGTGATCAAGGGCGCGACGTGGGAGAAGCGCTTCCGCGAAGACAAGAACCAGCGATCGCTGGTCCGCGTCGCCGACGGCCACACCGTCGTCGTCACCGGCTCGGCCGACTGGCCGGAGCTCAACGCGCTCGCGGCCAGCCTGGTCGAGCGGGACGTCTAGAACGGGGCCTCGTCGGAGGCGGGCTCGGGGCGGCGTTCGGCCATCGCGGCGGCCAGCTTGACCCGGGCGCCCTGGAGCCAGTTCTCGCAGATCGCGGCCAGTTTCTCGCCGCGTTCCCAGAGTTCGATCGACTGCTCCAGGGTCAGGCCGCCCGCTTCCAGGCGGCGCACCACCTCGGTCAGCTCCTCGCGCGCCTTCTCGTAGGACGGCGTCTTCTCCTCAGCCACGGTGCCCACCCTAAAGGCCGGTGACCTCGACCCCGACCCGATCGTCGGGGAACCTGACGGTCAGCGCCTCGCCCTCGGTGAGTTCGGCGGCCTTCCTGACCACCTCGCCCGAGGGCTTCTGCACGATCGCGTAGCCCCGTTCGAGGGTCGCGGCGGGGGAGAGGGCCACCAGCCGGGCCCTGAGGTGCTCCAGGCCGTCGGAGCTGCGGTGGAGCGAATGGTCGAGCACCCGCCTGGCCCGGTCTCTGAGCTGGTCGACCTGTTCGGCGCGGCGTTCGATCTCGCGTACGGGATCGGCGAGCGACGGCCGCGACCGCACCGAGTGGACCCACGCGAGCTCCCGCTCCAGCCAGCCGCCCATGACCCGCCTGCCGCGGTCGCGCAACTGGTGGACCAGCGCGAGCTGCTCGCCCACGTCGGGCACCACCTTCTTGGCGGCGTCGGTGGGGGTGGACGCCCGCAGGTCGGCCACCAGGTCGAGCAGCGGCGAGTCCTGCTCGTGGCCGATGGCGCTGACCACCGGGGTGCGGCAGGCCGCGACCGCCCTGACCAGCGACTCGTCGGAGAACGGCAGCAGGTCCTCCAGCGACCCGCCGCCCCGGGCCACGATGATGACGTCGACCTCGCGGTCGGCGTCGAGCCGGTGCAGCGCGTCGGTCACCTCGGCGACCGCCAGCCCGCCCTGCACCGCCACCTGCTCGACCTTGAACCGGACGGCCGGCCACCTGCGCCGCGCGTTCTCCAGCACGTCGCGCTCGGCCGCCGAGTCGCGCCCGCAGATCAGTCCGACGGTCCCCGGCAGGAACGGCAACCGGCGCTTGCGGTCGTTGTTGAACAACCCCTCGGCCGCCAGCACCTGCCGCAGCCGCTCCAGCCGGGCCAGCAGCTCGCCGACCCCGACGGGCCGGATCTCCATGGCGGTGAACGCGAACGACCCCCGGTTGACCCAGAAGTCGGCCTTGACGTGCACCACCACCCGCGCGCCGTCGACCGGGCGCGGCAGACTCGACTCGTAGACGTTCCGGGCGCACGTCACCCGGGCCGACACGTTCGCGACCGGGTCGCGCAGGGTCATGAACACCGTGCCGCCCCGGGCGGTCAGCTCGGTGATCTGGCCTTCGACCCAGACCGTGCCGAGCTTCCCGATCCACTGGGCGACCATCTGCAGCACCGACCTGACCGGCAGGGGCGCTTCGGGGGAGGTCTTCGCGCTCACCCGCTCAGTTTTCCAGCTTGGCCAGCCGGTTCTCGAACATCCGGAGCACCTCCGGGCGCGCCGTGCTCGCCTTCTCGTAGTCGATCCAGCTCTGGATCTCCTCCTTCGACCGGCCGCGCATGCGCGCCCGGAGGGAGGCGAAGGTCAGGTCGGCGTAGCCGGGGATGGGCTCGGCGGGCAGGTCGCGGGCCGGGGCCTCCTCGGTGTGACCCGGGGTGACCTCGGGCACGGCCGTGTCGGTGACCGGCTCGCCCGGGGTCTTCTTCGCGGGCTTGGGCGCCGGCGGGATCTTCGAGGGGACGGCGGGCTCGGCGGCCAGCGCGGGGTCGGAGGACGGCTCGGTGGTCTTCTGGCCCTGCGGCTCGGCGGCGACGGGGGTGGGCTCCTCCTCCTGCTTCTCCTTGGCCTTCTCGGTGGCCTCGGGAGTGGCGGCGGGCGTGGTCGCCTCGTGGTCGGCGGTCTCGGCGACCTTCTCCTCGGTCTCCGACGGCTCCTCGGCCTTCGGCGGTTGCGCGGCCTCGGGGGCGGGCGCGGGCGCCGGGTCGGTCGCGGCGTGGGGGAGAGGCTTGTCCTCGGCTGCGGCCGGGGCGGATTCCTGGGTGCCTTCGGTCACGGGTTCCCTCGTCTCCTCGGGTCCGGACGCGGGGTTCTGCTCGCCCTTCGCGCCCGAGGCGACCAGGCGGTCGCCCTTGGGGGCGCTACCCCCCGGCTGGAAGATCACCGGTTCGGGCCGGTCGGAGGCGGCCGGACGGGGAGCGAAGATGACCGGCTCGCGGCGCGGCTTCTTCTCCTCCTCTTCCTCGACGACGATGTCGGAGACCGACTTCACGCCGGGGCGGGAGGGGTCGGCCGGGGTCTCCTCGGCCGGGGCGTTGCCGGTGACGCGCTTCAGGGTGGTGCGCACCCGGTCGCCCAGGAGGAGCGCCTGACCCACGCCGCTCAGCGCGCCCTGGAGCGCCAGCATGGGCAGGTCTTTCACCTTCTGTGTGATCTCGTCACGGTTGTTATAGACCTCGCGAATGGGCTTGGTGAACGTACGCAAGAGGGACATGGGCATCTCCCAGGAGATATTCCGTTGAAGTCTCAGTCTGGCAAGACTGGCGCGGGCGGTGGTCAAGCCACTGCAGACCATCCACGTAGCATGAGACCATGACGTCACAGACCCCCGCGACCATTACAGATCGCCGTCGTGTCCTGGTGGCGAAGCCGCGCGGTTACTGCGCCGGCGTCGACCGGGCGGTGGAGGCCGTGGAGCGGGCATTGGCGCAGTACGGCGCGCCCATCTACGTCCGTAAGCAGATCGTCCACAACACCTTCGTCGTCAAGACCCTCGAAGAGCGCGGCGCCGTCTTCGTCGACGAGACCGAAGAGGTCCCCGAAGGGGCCATCGTCGTGTTCTCGGCCCACGGCGTCTCCCCGGCGGTCCACCAGGAGGCCGCCCAGCGCAGCCTGAAGACCATCGACGCCACCTGCCCGCTGGTCACCAAGGTCCACAACGAGGCCAAGCGCTTCGCCGCGCAAGACTACGACATCCTGCTGATCGGCCACGAGGGCCACGAAGAGGTCGAGGGCACGGCCGGCGAGGCGCCCGACCACGTCCGCCTGGTCGACGGCCTCGACGGCGTCGAGACCGTCGAGGTGCGCGACCCGTCGAAGGTCGTGTGGTTGTCGCAGACCACCCTCTCGGTCGACGAGACCACCGAGACGGTCACCCGCCTCAAGAACCGCTTCCCCGACCTGATCGACCCGCCCAGCGACGACATCTGCTACGCGACGTCCAACCGCCAGACGGCGGTCAAGGAGATCGCCGCCGAGGCGCAGCTCGTGATCGTGGTCGGGTCGTCGAACTCGTCCAACTCCAAGCGCCTGGTCGAGGTGGCCCTCGACTACGGCGCTGACGCCTCCTACCTCGTCGACGACGCCACGTTCGTCGACCCGGCGTGGCTCGACGGCGTCACGACGGTCGGCGTGACGAGCGGCGCGTCGGTGCCCGAGATCCTGGTCGAGGGTGTGCTGGCCAAGCTCGCCGCCCACGGCTTCGGCGACGTCGAGGAGATCGAGTCGGTGACCGAGAAGATGCGCTTCGCGCTGCCCCACGAGCTCCGCAAGGACCTGCGGGCCTGACGCACCGCCCCCGGGCCGCCTCAGGCCTGGGGGCGCTCCTCCTTCGCGGTTCCGTAGACCCTGGGCTCGAAGTAGCCCTCGGGCTCGGCGTCGAACTCCTTGCTCTTCCGGGGCTCCGGCACCCGGGTCTTCATGTCCTCCCGCGTCGCCCGCACGCTCTGCGGCAGCCCCCGATACCAGGCCAGGCCCAGGGCCAGCGCCGATCCGGCGAACAACCACGGCGCCGCCGCCGACAGGGTGGTGAACATGCCCAGGCCGAACGACTGGAGGGAGCCCCCCGAACCCAGGCCCTCCACGAGGAGGGCCGACACGAAGAAGACCAGGGGTGGGGACACCACCAGGGTCAGCAGGTCGCGCGGGTTCACCAGCCAGACGGCCGCCAGCGCCCCCACGAGGAAGAACGGCCCCGGGAGGGTGAACTGTCCGAGCAGACAGACGAAGAACAACAGCGTGATGGCGCCGCGCGCGGTCACCTTCATCTCTCCGGCCCCCCTCCCTGGTGGCTCAAGCTACCGTCATATCCGGTGTCGTCCCCGACGAGTTCGGGCATCGACAACGACCGTGGTGACTCCTCGACCGGCTGCGGGGCCGGCAGAAGGGTGTCGACCAGGCCGAGGTCGGTCATCTTGCGGGCGCTCACCAGCACGCGGCTCTCAAGAGAACCGACCGTCCTGTTGTACGCCGCCACGGCCCGTGCCAATGATCTTCCCAGACCGTCGACCTGCCGTCCGAGACTGCCGAGCCGGTCGTACAACTCCTTGCCGAGGTCGAACACGGCCTTGGCGTTCTCGCTCAGCGCCGCCTGCTGCCAGGCGTAGCTCGCGGTGCGCAGCATCGTGATCAACGTGGTGGGGGTCGCGATGTGGACCCGCCGGTTCATCGCGTATTCGAGCAGCGAGGGGTCCCGCTCCAGCGCCGGGGCCAGGAACGCCTCGCCCGGGATGAACAGCACCATGAACTCGGGCGCGGGACTGAACGCCTGCCAGTAGGTCTTGGCCGCCAGCCGGTCGACGTGGTCGCGCAGGTGGCGGGCGTGCGCGTCGAGCCGGGCCCCGGCCAGGTCGGGGTCGCCCGCCTCGGAGGCCTCCAGGTAGGCCGCCAGCGACACCTTCGAGTCGACGACGATGTTCTTGCCGCCGCTCAACCGGACGATCATGTCGGGCCGGACCGGCCCGTCGGGGGTGGTCGCGGTGACCTGCTCGTCGAAGTCGCAGAAGCGGGCCATGCCGGCGATCTCGGCCACCCGGCGCAGTTGCAGCTCACCCCACCGCCCCCGCGCCTCGGGCCGCCGCAGCGCCCGGACCAGCGCCGAGGTCTGCGACTTGAGCTGCTCGGAGCTGTGCCGGACGAACTCCATCTGCTGGGCCAGCTCGGCGCGGGCCACCCGCGCCCCCGACTCGCTCTCGCGGAGCTGTTCCTCCAGCTTCGCGAGGGTCTCGCGTAACGGCCCGACCAGGTTCTCCACGGCCTCGCGGCGCAGATCGAGGTCTCCGGCCGCCTCCGCCCTGGTCGTGTTCAGGCGGTTCTCGGCGAGTTCGAGGAACCTCAGGTTGTTGACGTCGAGCGCGCGGGCCGACAGCGCCTGGAAACGCTCGGCGAGCTGCTCCTCGACGTACGTCACCTTCTCTTCGGCCGCCCGGGCGCGCGCTTCGGCGTCGGCGAGCTTGACGGCGGCCTCGGCGTTCGCGCGCGCCGATCGGGCGCGCCCGACGACGAACCCGATGGCGAGCCCGGCCGCCAGGCCCACCAGCAGTTGGAGAGCGAGAGCCAGGACATCCACGTCCTGGATGATCCCAGGCTTTTCCCGGCAGAAGAGGGAGGCTCGCCCTCCGCATACCCCGCCACGACCCAGAGTTTGCCCACGATGGGGTTTGACGAGCGGCGTTCCGGATTCCAATAGACTCGAATTCCGTGAGCCTGAGCATCGGGATCGTCGGCCTCCCCAACGTCGGCAAGAGCACCCTCTTCAACGCGCTGACCAAGAGCGCCAACGCCCTCGCGGCCAACTATCCGTTCGCCACGATCGAGCCCAACGTGGGCATCGTCGGGGTGCCCGACGACCGGCTCGCCAAGCTCGCCGAGATCTACGACTCGGCGAAGATCCTCCCCGCCAAGGTCGAGTTCGTCGACATCGCGGGCCTGGTGAAGGGCGCCTCCGAGGGCCAGGGCCGGGGCAACCAGTTCCTCGCCAACATCCGCGAGACCGACGCGATCTGCCAGGTCATCCGGGTGTTCAGCGACCCCGACGTGACCCACGTCGACGGCGGCGTCGAGCCCGGCCGCGACATCGAGACGATCAACACCGAGCTGATCCTCGCCGACATGCAGACCATCGAGAAGGCGATCCCGCGGCTCCAGAAGGAGGCCCGCACCAACAAGGACCGCAAGGCCACCCTGGAGGCCGCCGAGGCCGCCATGAAGGTCCTCGACGGCGGCACCACCCTCTACGCCGCCGGCACCGACCTCACCGACCTGCGCGAGCTCCACCTGCTGACGGCCAAGCCGTTCCTCTACGTCTTCAACCTCGACGCCGACGAACTCGTCGACGAGGAGCTCCGCGCCCGCCTGTCGGCCATCGTGGCCCCCGCCGAGGCCGTCTTCCTCGACGCGAAGATCGAGTCGGAGCTCGTCGAGCTGTCCGACGAGGAGGCCCTGGAGCTGCTCCAGTCGGTCGGCCAGTCGGAGTCGGGCCTGTCCCAGCTCGCGCGGGTCGGCTTCGAGACCCTCGGCCTGCAGACCTACCTGACGGCCGGCCCCAAGGAGACCCGGGCCTGGACCATCAAGAAGGGCGCCACCGCCCCCGAGGCCGCCGGCGTCATCCACACCGACTTCCAGCGCGGCTTCATCAAGGCCGAGGTCATCTCCTTCGCCGACCTCATCGAGGCCGGCTCGGTCGCCGCCGCCCGCGCGGTCGGCAAGGCCCGCATCGAGGGCAAGGACTACGTGATGCGCGACGGCGACGTCGTCGAGTTCCGCTTCAACGTCTGAAAACCCTTCTTCCGTTACGCCTTCGGAGTGGCCAGCCACTCGTCGAAGGTCTGGGCGCCACGAGGCCCGGGACCGCTCGGCAGCAGGCCCCCGGCGCTCATCCCGCCGGGGAAGTAGACCGGCACGACCGGCCGCCTGCGCGCCCCGCCCGCGGCGATGAGACGGCGGGCCATGTCGGGCAGCGACTCGACCTTCGGGCCCGCCAGTTCGGGGGCCATCCGCCGCGGCTCCCCGAGGGCGAGGTCCGCGAGCGCCTCGCCCACCTCGCGGGCCGCGACGGGCTGCACGCGTCCGCTCGGGACCAGCGCGACCGGGCCGGGGATCCCGCCCAGCACCTGGCCGGCGAACTCGTGGAACTGGGTGGCCCGCAGGATGGTCCACGGCACCGCCCCCTCCTTGACGATCGCCTCCTGCCGCAGCTTGCCCGCGTAGTAGCCGAGCCTGACCCGGTCGACGCCCACGATCGACAACGAGACGAGGTGGCGCACCCCGGCCCGCCCGGCGGCGGCCGCGAGGTTGCGGCCCGCCCTGTCGAAGAAGGTCACCGCCGCCGACTTGCTGGTCGTCGTGATGTTGCTGACGTCGACGACCGTCTCGGCCCCGACCAGCGCGGCGTCGAGCCCCGCCCCGCTCGTCACGTCGACCCCCGTCGCCCGCGAGAGCACCGCGGGTTCGTACCCACGCGCCCGCAGGGCCGCCACGACGTACCGCCCGACCACGCCGGTTCCACCGGCCACCGCGATCTTCATGACCACTCCTCTCCTCGCTTTCGGAAGGGTGACGGGGGACGGGCGCGGCTTCGTGACATCGCGCGCCCGTGATGAGGCTCACATTCGGCCGTGTCACGAACGGAGCCCCCCGGGAGGTCGTCTGTGCGTGAACTCCACCGCCAAACGGCTGCGTGCCGGGCTGCTCGCCCTGGCCGCCCTGCAGACCCTCGTCTCGGTCTGGCAGTACGTCTTCCCGCGCTCCTTCTACGACGACTTCCCGACGGTGCGCCTCGACCCGCCGTACAACGAGCACCTGCTCTCCGACGTCGGCGGGCTCGGGCTCGCGCTGACCGCCATGCTCTTCTACGCCGCGTGGGTGATGGACCGCAGGGTGGTCGTGTCGGCGCTGACCGGTTACGTCGTCTACGCGGGCACGCACTTCCTGTTCCACGTCCGCCACTTCGACCACTTCTCGCTGCGCGACGCCATCGGCGTGGGCACCGGCCTCGGGCTGGAGTGGGCGCTCGCCCTCGTCCTCCTGTACGTCGCCTGGCGGCGCCACGGGGCGTCCTAGCGGCGGCGCTCGGGGGCGGTCCGCCGCACCGTTCGCAGGACGAGGAGCGCCGCGAACAGGGCGGCGGCCGTCCACACGACCGCCTGGCCGATGTCCCTGACCACCTCGTTGCGGCCCGGCGGCAGCAGCACCATCTGCACCGCCGCGCCCACGGGCAGGGTCAGCCCGGCCAGCAGGCCGACCACCCCCGGACGGCGCGCGCAGGCGCCCACGGCCCCCAGCGGCACGCCGAAGACCACAGCGGCGAGCCACCACCACTGCTCGGAATGGATCCAGTCGGACAGCGGCGCGCCGCTGCGCGCGGTGTCGACGAGCGCGTAGGCCGCGACGGCGGCGACCAGCGCCACCGGCCCGGCGACCGCCCCCCGCGCAAGAGCGGCACGCCCGCCCGGGTTCTCGCGCGTGAGGAGCCAGCCGATGACGATGGCCAGCCCCGCCCAGGCCCAGCCCGAGTCGAGCACCAGGCTGACGATCTCGGGGACCGACCATCCGCTGGTCGAGTACTCCTCGCTCTCCAGGGCGGCCGAGCTGTGGGACAGGGCGTTGGCCAGCGACGTCAGCGCGCCGAACCCGGCCCCGATCGTGAGGGCTACCACTAAGATGATCACGCGGTGCATGGTCGGCTTTCTACTAGCAGGTGCAAGATGCCGGACTGAGTGTCGGAGCCCTTTGGTTACCTCCTGATGGCTCGAGGGTTACATTTGGCCGCGGTGGCCTGCGCAAACGTCGTTATGTAGTCATCCATGCCGGTACGGGCACTCTCAGTGTCATGCACACTCGGTTTGGCCGGTTACGGCGATGCCTGCAGCATGGGCGTGGCTTTCCTGGAACAATTGGCGAGGCCGCTAAGGTGATTACTTCAACATGGATAACCGGATCGAGAGTAAGACGACACCGCGCCAGCCGGGGGGATCGGCGCGAGCGGAGGCGTGATGGCTCGCAGGTCAACCGTCCAGCAGGATCCTCGGATCGCTGGCGACCCAGAGTCATACCCTCCTGCGGATCCGCCGTTGTCTGAGCGGGAGCCGATGCGGCGCAGGGGCTGGAGCGGCGGCGGGGGCCGCTGGCTCGTCTGGACCGGCCGGGTCGTGCTCTGGGCGCTCATCGTGGTGATCGTCGTCAACGGGGTCAGGGCGCCGTTCGAGCGTTTCACGTCGAATCAGGGCGCCACCGGAGCACCGTCCGCACCGGCTGATTCCGGTTTCCCCGTGCAGCAGGGAGCGGCGTTCGCCAATCAGTTCGCCGCCGTTTATCTGAATTTCGACGCAACGAATCCAGAACAGCGCGACACCCGCCTCACCGATTTTCTCGCCGACGGCGTCGAAAGGCGATTCGGCTGGAATGGGTTCGGGCGCATGGCGGCCGGCGCCATTCAATTTCATTCGATCGAGGTCGCCGACGCGAACAACGCGCGGGTGCAGGTCAGTTTCCAGTCGGGCGCGCGGCGCTGGTTGTTGTCGGTGCCGATCTACCAGGCCGACGGCCGGTTCGTCGTGTCCGGCCTGCCCGCCCTGCTGCCCTCCGGGGGCGCGGCCGGGCTGCCGGCCATCGCGGGCCCCGACCGCGACGCCAACCTCGAAGACCAGCTGCGCCAGACGCTCGAAGGGTTCTTCCGGGCCTACGCCTCCGGCAACGCCGCCGAGCTGAAGCTCTATGCCGCCGACGGCGCGACGATCGAGGGCCTCGGCGGGCAGTTCACCCTGGCCCAGCTCAACAGCGTGGTCGCGCCGCTCGGCGGGGAGACCGGCCGCGATGTCACCGTGACGGTCACCTGGTCCATCACGGCGGCCGACGCCGCCGCGGTGCCGACCGACGACCCAGCCGATCCGGCCGCGCAGCCCGCGCTGCTGGAGCAGGCCTACCAGCTCACCATGGAGAAGCAGGGCGACAAGTGGCTCGTCCGGCAGGTCCAGGGCGCGAGCCGGTCCGTGGGGTAGCGCATGAACGACCACGACGTCGCTGATCCACACCCCCGGGAGGGCGAGAATTGATTCTCCAAACGATTGTCGAGACCGTGACCGCACTGGCGCCGTCCCCCGCGCCGGGGTCGGGCACCGGGCTCAACACCGAAGGCCTGGCCGACTTCCTGCGCCGTTTCTTCGCGCCGTTGTTCTTGGTGATCGTGTCGGTCGTGGCGCTGTTCTTCCTCTTCACCAGAGAGATCACGCGGTTCGTCCAGTTCATCATCCTGGCGATCGCCATCGGTGTGATCTTCTATGTGCCGAACATCATCGAGGTGACGGCCAAGGCGATCGCGGGGGCGCTCGGCATCCAGTGATCTTTGGCACGTGGGGAGAGGAGGATTCGGGTGGATCTGCCTACATACACCAATATCTGGCGAATTGAGAAGCGGCTTTACAAGCTTTACGATCTCCGGCTGCCCATGCCGTTGCCCATCGTCTGGATCGGTGTCTTCGTCGGCGTCTCCGCCTTCTGGTGGGTCCTCCTCCAAGTGGTCGGTTTGCCCTTCGACGCGCCCTGGCATGTGATCTATCTGGTTCCGCCCGGGATCGTTACATGGCTGTCGACTCGTCCCGTGATCGAGGGCAAGCGGCTGACCGAACTCCTCCAGTCGCAGACCCGCTACTTCTCCGAGCCCAAGACGTGGTGCCGCCTGGCGCCCTCGGGCGAGCCCGACGTGATCGACTTCCAGGCCAAGGTGTGGCGGGCCAGCACCGAGCGCGTGCGGGTCAAGAAGCCCAAGCGCGCCCCCGAGCCCCAGCGCGCGACGGTCCGTCCCGCGGTGGCGGCCGCCGCCGCGGCCGCCGCGCCGGTGGTCGAGGAGATCCCGGTACGCGTGAAGCCCCCGCTGACCACCACGGCGACAGCGCAGGCGGCCCCCGAACCGGCCCGCGGGTTGATCGGCCACCCGGACGACAAGCAGACCGCCCGCCCTGAGGGCCGCCGCCCGGCGACGTTCGGCCAGCCCCCGCGCCTGATCCGCCCGGTGGGCGAGCCCGCCGACCCGGCGAAGGACCGCTCCCGCCCCCTCGCCGCCAACCCGCTGCGCCCGGCCCTCCTCGCCCACCCCTCCGACAAGCCGAAAACCTCCGAGCCCACGCGCGGAGACCGGCCGCAGACCCCCACGGTGCCCATGCGCCTGGTCCCGGGCGGCCCGGCCCGGCCGGAAGACGCGGGCGTGCCCACGGAGCACGGCCCCCGGCCGTCCGACACGCCCCTGGCCGCCGAGGGCCCGGGTCGCCCCGAGACGCCCCGTGGGCCGGTGCGCCCGCAAGCTCCCGTCGATGCCGAGGCTGAGGCGCGCTCGCCACAGGCCTCCGATGTGCCCGTGTGGCCGGTTTCCGACGCCGAGGCGGAGGGGCGCTCGCCGCAGCCCTCCGATGTGCCCGTGTGGTCGGGTCCCGACCGCGAGGCTGAGGCGCGCTCGCCACAGGCCTCGGACGTGCCCGTGTGGCCGGTTTCCGACCGCGAGGCGGAGGCGCGTTCGCCGCAGCCCTCCGGCGTGCCCGTGTGGTCGGGTCCCGACCGCGAGACTGATGCGCCCGGTGTGTCCTATCGCCCGAGCGGATCGCAGGATGCGCCTGCCCACCCTGGCCCGGTGAGCGAGGCCGACGCTTCTCAGCCGCCCGCGAGTGCCGTTCCGGACAACCGGCCGGAAGCCGCGGAGGCGAACCGGACGCAGGCCCCTGACGCACCCGCGGGTCCGGTCGGGCCGCAGGGTGCTGACGTTCCGGGGTCCTCGGCTCCGGAGCACGACGCCCGGCCTTCGCGGGCGGAGACGGCATCGCCTCAGTTCTCGTGGTCGCCGGTGGCCGAGGCCGAGCCGGTCGAGGCCGCTGGGCCAGACATGAGCGAGCCGGCCGTGCCCCAGTCCGTACAGAACGAGACCCCGGTCGAGTCGGCGCGGGGAGCCCGGCACTCCGCGGGTGAGGTGGCCAGGGAAGAGCCCGCTTCGGGGCGTGTGGGCAGGCATGCCGCGGCCGAGGCCGAGGTGGCCGTGCCGCCGGCGTGGGTGGAGCCTGAGCCGATGGTCGAGCGCCGTGAGGCCGAGCCTGTGGGTGAGGTCGCCGAGCATCGGGTGCCGGCGCCCGCCGCCGAAAGTCCCGTCGCCGAAAGTCCCGCCGCCGGGAGTCCGGACGAGGAGATCTCCTCGCCGCCGATACGGCCCGACGCGTTGCGGAGGTTGCGGAGGCTGGCGGCGTCCGCCGACTCGGCCGTCGAGCCGGAGGCGCCCGCGCCCGCGGTCGACTGGCAGAAGGAGCGGTTGCGGAAGGGGCAGCCCCCCGCGCCGTTCATCCCATCCGAGCGGGGCTCCGAGGCGACGTGGCGGCGGGTGTCGCAGGTCGTCGCGGGGTCCGACGGCGACAACGACGAAGACCGCGCCCGCACGACCATCAACGGCAGCCGGCGCATCGTCGTGCTGGGCTGCACCGGCGGGGCGGGGCAGACGACGACCACGCTGCTCCTCGGCCACTCGCTGGCCCGGCTCAGGGAGGACGGGGTCGTCGCCGTCGACGCCAACTCGGGCGGCGACGGGCTCACCGGGCGCATCAGCCCCGAGACGCCCGAGACGCTCAGTTCCTTCCTCACGGCCGTCGACGGCGTCGGGACCCGCGTGCGCGACTACACCACCCGGAGCGACTCCGGGCTCGACGTGCTCGCCGCCGACGTCGACCCGGGCGCCGAGCAGCGCATCGGCGACCGCGGCTGGTTCTCCGACCAGCGCATCGCCCGCGCGATGCGGCTGCTCGACCAGCAGTACCGGATCATCCTCATGGACCCGGCCGCCGCGCTCGCGGCGCGGCTGCTGCCCTACGCCGACCAGCTCGTGCTGGTCGCCCCGGCCAGCGCCGACGCCCCCGACTCGGTCGCCATGACCTACGACTGGCTCGACGGGCACGGCTGCGCGGACCTCCGGCGCAGGGCCGTCGTGGTCATCAACGGTGTGTCGCGAAGGAGCATGGCCGATGTCGAACGGGCCGAGACGGTCGCGCGCGGAAGGTGCAGGGCGATCGTGAGGGTCCCGTGGGAAGACGAGCTGGCCGAACCAGGACAAGTCGACCTCAATGACCTTCGCAGCGGCGGCCGCAGGGCGTACGTTGCCCTTGCCGGGGTTGTCGCGAGCGGGTTGACCACGGCGAGAGGGGAGAGCTTCGTTGGCTAGGGCGTCGCGGGCGCGCAGTCGCTTGGCGGTCCGGTACTTCGACGACCGGATCCTCCTCACCGACTCCGCCGCCTGGGCCTACTTCCGCCTGCCCACGGTGAGCTACGAGTTCATCACGCCCGAGGAGCGCGAGGCGCTCGCCAACAACATCACGATCGCGCTGGCCGCGATCAGGATGACCGACGCCGAGGTGCACCTGCGGGTCGCCCACCGCACCTACCCGGCGGCCGAGTGGGCGATGGCCCTCAACGCCACCTCCGACGAGGGCCCGGGCTGGCGCGACTACCTCGAAGAGATGTACCGCCACGTCTGGGCCAAGGACTTCTGGTCCAAGGAGGTCTATCTCGGGGTCCGGCTCGGGCCGCGCGGCGCGCAGCTCGGCGAGGGCGTGCTCGCGCAGCTCTTCGGCTTCTACCAGAAGGCCGAGAAGAACCTGGGCCTCGAAGACGACCACGTGCCGGAGAAGGAGGTGGCGAAGTGGACCGATTCGGCCGAACGGCTCGGCCGCGCGCTCGCCTCCGGTTCGCTCTACGCGCGGCACGCCACCTCCGTCGAGGTCGCCTGGTTGTTCCAGCACGCCGCGACCGGCGCGCTGGGCGACCCGCCGGCGTCGGCCTCGAAGCGGCGCAGGTGGGGCCGGGGCGAGATCGAGGCCCTGGTCGAGGGGCAGATCCACAACGGCAGGTCGCTGCTCCGGATCGAGCAGCCCGGCGGTGACTCCTACGTCGCCCACCTGTCGTTCGCCCGGTTCCCCGACCTGATGCCGTTCCCCGACGGCGAGCCCTGGATGCACTTCAGCGACCAGCTCCCCTTCCCGGTCGAGATCTCCTCCCGGATGCGGCTCATCCCTCCCGTACGCGCCTCCCGAGACGTCGCCAGGAAGCTGGCCCACGCGCGCGACATGGACATCCACATCCGCGAGGCGGGCGCCGAGGCGCCGCTGGCGCTGGCCGAGCAGATCGACGCCGCCCGCATGCTCGAACACGGCATCACCAAGGAACGCCTGCCGTTCGTCTACGGCTGGCACCGCATGAGCGTGAGCGCGCCGACCGAGGAGATGTGCGTCCAGCGGGTCGAGGCGGTCATCGAGCACTACCGCGACATGGGCATCGACGTCGTCAACTCGACCGGCGACCAGTTCTCGCTGTTCTGCGAGGCGCTGCCGGGCGAGAAGGTCAGGGTGAACGCCTACGCCCAGCGGCAGCCCCTGCGCACCATCGCGGGCGGCATGGCGACCGCCACGGTCGACCTGGGTGACCGGGCCGACGAGGCGGGGTGGCTGGGGCCCTACATCGGCGAGACGCTCGGGCGGGCACGCTCCATCGTGCACTTCGACCCGCTGGTGGCGGCGACCAAGAACCGGCCGACGGCCATCGCGATCACCGGGGAGCCCGGCGGCGGCAAGACCACGCTGGCGCTGCTGCTGATCTACCAGATGGCGCTGCGCGGGGTCACCGTCGCGGTCATCGACCCGAAGGGCGACGCCGAGTCGCTGGTGCAGCTCCTGCGGCGGCGCGGACGGCAGGCCCGCACGATCCCCCTCGGCTCGGCCGCGCCGGGCCTGCTCGACCCGTTCTCCTTCGGCGACGACCTGGCCGCGAAGAAGACGATGGCCACCGAGACGCTGCGGCTGCTGCTGCCGCGCATGTCGGAGGAGCGCGAGTCGGCGATGGTGCAGGCCGTCGCGGCGGTCGCCAACGAGCCCGACCCCTCGCTCGGGAAGGTCATCGACCACCTCGACCGGGCGGAGGACGCCGCGTCCAAGAACCTGGGCGCAGTCCTGCGGTCGATGTCCGAAATGCACCTTGCTCGGCTCTGTTTCGACCCCTCCGGCGGCGACCAGATCGACACCGAGGGATGGACCACCGTGTTCACCCTCGGCGGCCTCACGCTGCCCGACGCGGCGACGGGGCGCGACGACTACTCGTACGAGCAGCGGCTGTCGGTCGCCCTGCTCTACCTGGTCTCGCAGTTCGCCCGGCGGCTGATGAACGGGCTCGACAGACGCACCCCCAAAGCGATCTTCCTCGACGAGGCGTGGGCGATCACGTCCACGCCCGAGGGCGCCAAGCTGGTGCCCGAGGTGTCCCGCATGGGACGGTCGCGCAACACCGCACTCGTGCTGGTGTCCCAGAACGCGGGCGACCTGCTGAACGAGCAGGTCACCAACTGCCTTTCCTCGGTGTTCGCCTTCCGCTCGACCGAACGGGTCGAGGTGGAGCACGTACTGGAGCTCCTGGGAGTCGATCCGAACGAGGAACACAAGGGCGTGCTGCGCTCGCTGCGCAACGGCGAGTGCGTCTTCCGCGACCTCGACGGTCGGGCGGGCCGGATCGGCGTCGACCTGATCTCCGAGGAGCTGCTGCGCTGGCTCGACACCAATCCGACGCACGCCAAGCCGGATGAGGTCGAGCAGGACAAGGTGGGTTCGGGTCGTTCGGGGGTCGTGCGGGAGGTGCGCTCGTGAAACGCAGGGTCGCCCTGCTCATGCTGGTGTTCGTCACGTTCTTCGTGGCGTCGCCGGTGATCGTCGGGTCGTCGGTGGCACACGCCGATGGGATCTGTGACATGTCCGCCGCCCTCTCGCCGGAGGTGGTGGGCTCGGGCGTCGACGGGCTCGTCAAACCCCCGCCGCCCGATGTGGGCGACACCGGCGCCGTCGCGGGCGCGGGGCTCGGAGCCGGGGCCGGCACGTCGGTCAAGGCGCCCGAGACGGCCCCGATGACCAACTACGAGACCTACGGCATGTCGGGCCAGTTCTGGCACACCTACGAGCTCGGCTGCTCCGACGTCGCGGCCGTCATCGGCAACGCGTGGGCCAACGCGATCTTTTCGTGGGCCAAGGCGGTCGACCGGCTGACCATCACGACGTACGAGGCCGCCGCGACCGAGGGCCCGCTGCTGCCCATCAAGAACGTCGTCGACGACATCGTCACCAACCTGGCCGACGCGATGTACTGGCCGTTCCTGCGGCCGATCGTGATCATCGCGGCGATCTGGCTGGCCTGGTACGGCCTGCTGCGCAAACGCGCCACCACGACCGCCGAGGCGGTCATCTGGATGGTCGTCGCGGTCACGGTCGCGACCTGGTTCTTCAGCCGTCCCCAGGACCTCACCGGCGTCGGCAAGACCGTCACCGACAAGACCACCGAGATCGTCAACTCGGCCTTCGCGGGCCTGCCCGGCGCGGGCGGCGCGTCCTGCCTGCCGCCGCCCACCACCACCCCGGCGGGTAACGCCGCCGACGCCGCCACTCCGGCGGCCGCCCCGCCGGTCAACGCCGGCGGTTACGGGCAGCCGGGCACACCGGGCGTGGCACAGAACGCCGACGCGCTCTGGTCGACCCTGGTCTGCAAGCCGTGGCTGATGGGCATGTTCGGCACCGCCGACGCGACCTCGCCGATCGTGACGCAGTACGGCGACAAGGCCCTCAATCTGCAGGCCCTCACGCGAGCCGAGCAGGCCGCCCAGCAGTCGCCGGGCGGCGACGCCCACCAGCGCGCCTGGGAGGAGCAGATCGCCGAACCGCTGCGCACCAGCCCGTCGTTCTACCTGCTCCAGGGCAAGGACTGGACCAGCCGGCTCGGCGTGGCGATCGGGGCGTTCATCGCGGCCATGGTCGCCGGGTTGCTGATCTTCCTGGTGGCGGTGTCGCTGCTGGTGCTGAAGATCGGCTTCCTGCTCTTGCTGATCATGGGCCCGATCTTCCTGCTGATCGGCGTGCATCCCGGCACCGGGCGCATCATCGCGATGCGCTGGGTGGAGATGCTCGTCGGCACGCTGCTGAGACAGGCCGTGCTCGCCCTGGTGCTCGGCGTCCTGGTCTACGGCTACGCCCTGATCATCTCCACGCCGCTGCCGTGGGGCATGCAGATCATGTTCATGGCGCTGCTGACGCTGGCGGTGTTCTTCTACCGCAGGCCGTTCCAGCACCTGTTCTCCTCGCTCAGCGGCTCCACGTTCACGACCCGCGTGCTCGGCGAGGCCGCCACGGCCCCGACCCTGCAGCGCGCCGCCGGGGCGCTGCCGCCGGTCGCCGCGGCCCGTGTGGGCCGCTGGGGGCTGCGCAAGGCCGAGCCGATGCTCAACGCCGCGGTCGCCGGTGCGACCGGCGGCGCGGCCGGGGCCGCCCAGACTGCGGCCGGGGTCGCCCAGGGCAAGGTCCGCGGCGAAGAGCGGGTCGGCGTGCGCGCGAACGGCCAGCCCGCCCCGCTGGAGAACCCGGAGCAGGCGGCCCGGCGCAAGACCGGCGTGCCCGCGCCCAGGACCGGCGCGGCCCCGCCGCTCAACCTGAGCCGTCCACCGGCCACCACCCGGCCGCCCGCGCCCGCTCCGGCGGCCCCCGCCCGCGCCTCTTCGAGCGGCGGTGGCAGTGGCACGGGCGGCGGCGGTGGCGGCTGGTTCAGCGGCCGTTCGGGCGGCTGGGCCTCGCGGCCTTCCGCGTCTCGCGGTTCGGGCGGCGGCATCCTCGGCGGCGGGTTCTTCGGCGGTGGCGGTGGCGGCGGACGGTCGTCGGGTTCGTCGTCGCGCCGGTCGGCGCCGCCTCCGCAGCGGCCCCGCCCCGAGCCGACCCGTGCCCCCCGGGCCGAGTCGTCGCGTCCGGCCGAGCGGCCCGCCCGCTCCTCCGACGCGCCGCCCCTCTGGTTGCCCGGCCGCTCCGACAGCGGTCGCGGCGGCGGCTCCGGCGGCGGCAGCGGCGGCGGTGGTGACAGCGCCGCGCCGTTCTGGCTGCGGCCCCGCGACAAGGACTGATCATGAACGAGGGCCGGAGGAAGGGCCTGTTCGTCGCGGCCGTCGTCGTGCTGGCCGTGCTCGGGATCTATTTAACGACCCTGGGCGACGGCGGCGGCGAGGTCGGGGCGGCGGAACCGGCGGTTCCGGGAGCCACCCGCACGGTCACCGCGCCGCCGGTGGCCGTGCCGAGCCAGGTGGCGACCACGCCGTCGGCGGAGTTCGACGTCTACTCCTACCTGCCGCTGTCGCGTGACCAGCTCGGCGCGGCGGCCGACCTGGCCCGGCGGTTCACCGTCGAGTACGGCACCTACTCCTACAAGGACGCGGTGGGCCGGGCCGACCGGCTCAAGGCGTTCACCACGGTCGAGTTCGGCGACGACCTCACCCGTACGGTCACCTCCCCGGCCGCCGTCGAGCACGACACGGCCGACCAGATCGAGTCGAAGGGGTCGGCCCGGCTGAAGTCGATCCGCGACATGTCGGCCGACTCGGTCGTCGTGGTCGTCGAGGGCACCGCCGAGATCACCGCGTTGAGCGGGGCCAAGAACCAGGTCGAGGACTACGCGGTCACCGTCGTCCAGGTCGGCTCCGACTGGCGGGTCTACGACCTGCAGCTGGCCGGCAGTGGCCAGGACGGGGACGTCTCCCCGTGACCACGACCCGGCTCGCGAACTGGAAGTGGCTGGCCGGGCTGCTGGCCGTCGTGGTGCCCCTGGCCATGTTCGGCGCGATCGTGCTGATGACGCCGCTGCCCAACATCATGATGGGCGGCGGCTCGGCGGCCTGCGAGGTCGACACCTCCGACCTGTCGGAGACCGCGCAGGAGGACATCCCGCCGGAGATGCTGGAGCTCTACAAGCGGCACGGCGAGGCGGTCGGCGTGCAGTGGAACGTGCTGGCCGCGGTCGGCAAACGCGAGACCGACCACGGCCGGTCGGAACTGCCGGGCGTGCAGAGCGGCACCAACTACGCGGGCGCGGCCGGGCCGATGCAGTTCCTCATCAGCACGTGGGGCGGCAAGGCCCGGATCCCGATCCCGTCGGAGTTCAACGGCTACGCCTCCGACGGCGACGACGACGGCGTCGCCGACGTCTACAACCCGGCCGACGCGATCCTGGGCGCGGCCAAGATGCTCAAGCGCAACGGCGCCCCCGACGACCTGCGCAAGGCCCTGTTCGTCTACAACCGGGCCAACTGGTACGTCGACCAGGTGCTGGAGATCGCCGCCAAGTATGCCCAGTCGGGCTCGGTCGACGTGCCGCCGGAGGCCAACCCGGCCTGCGAGGTCGCCTACGACGCGCCCAACGCGGTGGTCGACAGGATTCTCGACTACGCCCTCGCGCAGCGCGGCAAGCCCTATATCTGGGGCGGCACCGGGCCCGCCGGCTACGACTGCTCGGGGATCATCTACATGGCGTACCGGAACGCGGGGTTGAACATCCCCCGCACCACCTTCGGGCAGTGGCCGTTCGGGGTGCGCATCGACGCGGGCGAGGAGCAGGCCGGGGATCTGGTGTTCTTCAACGCCGGCCCCGGGACCTCGGCCGACAACCCCGGCCACGTGGGCATGGTGGTCTCGCCGGGCAAGATGGTCGAGGCGCGCTGCACGCTCTGCGGCCCCATCAAGGTGACCACCTACCGCGACCGGTCGGCCATCGTCGGCTTCACGCGGCCGCTGCAGAATCCCGATGTGCTGGAGCAGCTCAAGCGTCTGGCCCTAACCTAGGCAGGCATGACACAGGTCGTCGTAGGGGCCGCGATCATCGCGGACGGCCGTCTGCTGAGCGCTCAGCGGGCCGAACCGCCGGAGTTGCGCGGCGGGTGGGAGTTTCCCGGCGGGAAGGTCGATCCGGGAGAGAGCGATCTCGACGCGCTGGTGCGCGAGTGCGAGGAGGAGCTCGGGGTCACCGTTGAACCGGGCAAGAGGGTGGGCGGCGACTGGCCGCTGAGCAACGGCTACGTGTTGCGGATCTGGTTGTCGACGATCGTCTGCGGCCGCGCGCCGGAGCCGCGCGAACACCTCGCCCTGCAGTGGCTGGAGCCGTTCGAGTTCGAGTCGGTGCCGTGGTTGCCGGCCGACCTCCCCATCGTCCGGGAGGTCCAAGATCTGCTCAAGGAGGGTTGAGTCCCCCCACTTCGTGTGAATAACGATTACTGAGTGTAATCGGGGAGGGGATTCTGGTGGTCGCTGGACGTGTGGTGTCCCTGGTCGGGGCCGGAATCCTGGCGCTGTCGGCCACACCGGCCGTGGCCTCGGAGGATCCCGGCCGTTGGATGAGAACGGGTGACGTCTGGCGGTTCCGCCTGGCGACCGTCTGCGGTCACGCCGCGTGCTCGGTGCCCAATGGGGGGACCGGGCCGGGATGGCGCTGCCCCCTTCAGCCGGGCCCCGCCCAGTCCGACCAGACGATGACGGGCCCGGGATTGTTCGTGGAGGCTCCGGCCACGATGCGGCTCAACCTCGACACGGCCGAACTGGCCCGCCGGGTGGCCGTCGTGTGCGCCCGCCTCAGCTCGCTGCCGCCCGGGAAGCTCAGCGCCCTCGCGGCGACGGGCGAGCTGGCCGACGGCGTGACCCAGTCGGCCGAGCAGGCCGCCGTGGCCGACGCGGAGGCCCGCGCCCTCGCCGGCCAGTTCGCCGAGGAGGCCGCCAGGGTGACCTCCGAGGCCCAGACCCAGGTGGGCGACTTTCAGAACCGCCCGGTGTACGTCGCCGAGAGCCAGGTCGCGCCGCCGATGCAGGCGTTCGCGGTCGAGAGCATGGTGGCGCCCCCGATGCAGGCGCAGCCGCCCGTCTACGTTCCGGCCGACCCGTCCACCCGGGAGACCGCCGCGCGGCCGCGTACCCGCCAGACCGAGGGGCGCAACCGCCCGCGCGCCCGCGCGGCCGAGGAGCGGGGCCGTTCGCGGGCCCGCGGTGAGAAGCAGCACCGGCCCCGGATCCGCGAGGCCGAGATGCCTGGCCGGCCCGAGACGCACGGCCGGGACGAGCAGGGTCCGCCTCACATTCACGGCGGGGACGAGCGGGGCCGGCCGGGAGGCCCCGGCCGGCAGGGCCCGCCTCAGGTTCACGGCGGGGGAGAGCAAGGCTGGCCGGGAGGCCCCGACCAGCAGGGTCCGCCCGAGTTTCGCGGGGGCGGGGAGCAGCGTGGTCCCAAGGGCCACCAGCTCGCCGAGCCGGTCGCCCAGCCGCAGGCCATGCCCGGCATCCCGCTGCCCGAGATGCCCGAGATGCCCGGCAATGTCAACCCTGGTCAGAGCCCGCTCGTCGACGCCGCGCCCGGTCAGCAGCCGAACCTCCCCCCGGCGCCTCAGCCGGGGCAGGAGGTACAGGTCGTCCCTGGTCAGATGGCGATCGGAGAGCAGGCGGGACCGGGCGTGAACCTGCCGCAGGCGGCCCCCGGCGCGCCGGTTGAGGTGCCGCAGCCGATGCCGAACGCGGCGCCCGCGCCCGCCCCGGGCGAGCTGATGCAGGAGCCGTTGTCAGGAGGGTTGTCGAATCTGCCGCCGCTGCCGCAGCTTCCGCCGGGCCCGCCGCTGCCGCCCGGGATGGTGGAGGGCGGCACGCCGCCCGAACTGCTGATGCCGATGGCGACGCCCACGCCGAGCGGCCCGCCGCTGACCCGGTCGCTGAACAACACACAGGCGATCGCGCAGGAGGATTCGGGTCTGGAGCTCGTCAAGGGCTGGCCGGGTGTGATCGCCGCGATCGCGGCCCTGATCGCGGTGCTGGCGCTGCAGATGCGGCTCGGACGGCGCAAGGTCGTTTCCGACCCGCAACCAAAGTGAGGTTTGCCGGTACTTTGCCGGACTAGTATTTGTTTGACGTACGGAGTCAGGCAAAAGCGGCGGAGGAACCCGGTGGTCGGTCGAGCGCCCAGGAGAGCCGCGGCGGTGCTGGCCGCGGTGGTCGGTTCGCTCGGTGTGGCCGTGATGGTGGCCGCCGGCGCGAGCGCGGCCAACCCCGTCGACCCCTGCGACGTCAACCAGTCCTGCGACACGGTGACCACGACGGTCACCATGACGCCCTCGCCGACCCCGTCGGAGGCCGTGGTCACCGTCACCCAGACGGTGACCCCCACGCCGACGAAGAAGCCGACGACCCCGCCGGCGCAGCAGACGCAGGACCCCCCGCAGGAGCAGCAGCCGATCCCGACGGTGACGCAGGAGCAACCGGTGGCGCCGCCCACCGACGACGTCGCGCCGCCGCCCGCCGAGACGGTGCCGAGCGACCCGGCCGAGTCCGAGCCCGGCGTCACCCTGGCCCCGGCCGACCCGCCCACCGGCACCCAGCCGACCCAGGGCGGCGGCATGAACCAGCCGGTGCCGGAGACGGCCCAGGTGGAGATCCGCAACGCGACGCCCTACTTCGACGAGGTCACGCTCAGCCGCAAGCTGGCCGTCCCGGCCGCCGTGCTGGTGCTGCTGGCGCTGCTCGCCTGGCTGATCTTCGAGGGCCGGCTGCGCCGCCTGGCCCACGCGGCGGCGGTCCGCAAGGCGGGGCCGCAGCTGCCGCCGAACGTGGCGATGATGCCCTACCCGGGTTACCCGATGCAGCCCTACGGCCCGCAGCCCTACCCCTACGGGCAGCCCTACCCGCCGCAGCAGCCGCCGCAGCAGGTCGTCAACTACGTGCCGGTGCCCTACCCGATGCCGTTCCCGACCCCGGCCGCGCCGCCGCAGGACTACACGCAGCCCTACGTCTACCAGCAGCAGCCGCCGACGCCTCCGCCGGCGCCCGCGCCGCCGTCGCCGACCTACGCCAAGGGTTACGTCCTCGAGAGCTCCAACCACCCGCCCGACGACGACCAGACGCAGCAGGGCCGCCGCCCCTACTGACCCGGCCACCTGACAGCCCTCCCGATCGGGAGGGCTGTTTCTTTCTGCGCACATGACGTCCGACCTGGTCGTGCGTTGCGTGAGCGTGCAACACGCGGCTTCAAAGCGCGCAAGAAAGCGAGAGCGTTACGAAACTATTTCGCAGGGCTCTTGTGGAACGGGGCACGGGCGACCTACTGTCACCTCACCCTCAGGTGTTCACCCCCCGACAGAAACGAGCACGAGATGTCACGAAGAGTGGCGTTGGCGGCGGTCACGGCCACCGCCGTGGGCTTGGGCCTGGTGGTGGCCGGCCCGGCCGCGGCACATCAGACGGCACGTCAGACGGCGACCCCGACCGCGGTCACCCGCGCCGCGCTCGACCCGTCGCTGGTGGCCGGCCGCGGCGCGAACGTCCCGTTCGTCGAGCAGGAGGCCGAGAACGCGGCCACCAACGGCGTCGTGATCGGCCCCGACAGGAACGCGTACACGCTCCCGGCCGAGGCCTCGGGCCGCAAGGCGGTCAAGCTCACCCCCGGGCAGTGGGTGGAGTTCACCCTGCCGAAGGCCGCCAACGCCCTCACCGTCCGCTACAGCGTCCCCGACGCACCGAACGGCGGCGGCATCACCGCGCCGCTGAACGTGACCGTCAACGGCGGCAACAAGAAGACCATGACGCTGACGAGCCAGTTCTCGTGGCTCTACAACCAGTATCCGTTCACCAACGACCCCAACGCCGGGCTGCTGCACCCCGACTGGTGGATCACCGAGTGCCAGTGCGTGCCGGCCGCCACCAGCCCCACGCCCGAGATCACCAAGCCGTTCCGGCCGATGCACTTCTACGACGAGCAGCGGCTCCTGCTCGGCAAGACGTACAAGGCCGGTGACAAGGTCCGGCTCACCGCCCCGGCGAACACCAACGCCGCCTGGACGGTCATCGACCTGCTCGACTCCGAGGTCGTCGGCGCTCCCCACGTGCGGGTGGTGGCCGCCAACGTGCTGCTGTTCGGCGCCGACCCGACCGGCCGCAAGGACTCGGCCCCGGCCATCGAGAAGGCCATCGCGTTCGCCAAGCGGAGCAACCTGAAGGTCTACCTCCCGCCGGGCACCTACCAGGTCAACCGCCACATCATCGTCGACGACGTGACGATCGAGGGCGCCGGGTCCTGGTACACGATCATCAAGGGCAAGGAGGTCGCGCTGCCGACCCCGGCCCCCGACGGCTCGGTGCACACCGGCGTCGGCTTCTACGGCAAGGACGCCGCCGACGGCGGCAGCAGCAACGTGCACCTGTCGGGCTTCACCATCGAGGGCGACGTACGCGAGAGAATCGACACCGACCAGGTCAACGGCATCGGCGGGGCGATGAGCGACTCGACGATCAAGGGCCTGTACATCCGGCACACCAAGGTCGGGCTCTGGTTCGACGGCCCGATGGACAACATCAAGGTGACCGACAACATCATCGTCGACCAGATGGCCGACGCCCTGAACTTCCACGGCGGCGTGACGAACTCGGTGGTGGCCAACAACTTCATCCGCAACACGGGCGACGACGGCCTGGCCATGTGGTCGGAGAAGAACCCCAACGTGAACAACGTCTTCGACCGCAACACCGTGCAGACCCCCACGCTCGCCAACGGCATCGCGATCTACGGCGGCAAGGACAACGTCGTCTCGAACAACCTGGTGGCCGACCCGCTGCGGGAGGGCTCCGGCCTGCACGCCGGTTCCCGCTTCGGCGCCGAGCCCTTCACCGGCACGTTGAAGTTCACCGACAACACCACCGTCCGGGCCGGCGCGTTCGACCTGAACTGGCGCATCGGCCTCGGCTCGATCTGGTTCTACGCCCTGGACCGCTCGATCGACAACGACATCCAGGTCACCGGCGACCACTACCTCGACAGCACCTACAACGCGATCATGATGGTGAGCGAGTGGGGCGTGAAGGACCTCTACTCGATCACCGGCGTGAAGTTCAAGGACATCAGGATCGACGGCACCGGCACGTCGGTGCTGAGCGCCCGCGTCAAGGGCGGCGCGTCGTTCGAGAACGTCGACGCCCGCAACGTCGGGGCCGTGGGCATCAACAACTGCGGCTCGTTCGGCTTCCCGCCCACGGGCTCGGAGTTCTCCGTGACCGACCTGGGCGGCAACGACGGCGGCGGCACCACCGGACCGTGGGCCGGCGCGTGGCAACTCCCGAACACCATCACCTGCGACGACCGCCCGCCGGTCGTGGCGCCCCCGGCGCCGTCTCCCTGGTAAAGGGTATGAAGAGGCCGACCCGGTTCTCCGGGTCGGCCTTTTTCGTGGACGCAAGTCGGGCAAATCTCCATCTGGACATTCCGCCATATAAGGCCGATATGGATACGAATCATCCTTGAGATTCCGACTTTGAAGGCTGATTATTGGCAGTGCTATGAACCGATATCCTCATGCAGGCAACTTCTAAGGTTGGCCAACCCAAGTGAGGCGAAATGGTTCCTCCCCGAGCGCGGGAGCTGAACGCTCTGCAGGGCGACTTCGGTGAGGCTTGGTTGGAGACGGTTGCGGCTGGAAGCGGTCTCCTGCATGGACGGCCGACCTCTTTGGATCTTCAGAAGGCCGATGTGCTCCTGTGCCAGCGGGGGCTGGTGAATGGAATCTACAATCCATCGATACTGGTCCAGGTGAAGACCACCGTAGATCTTCGTCGGGCCACTAATGGCGACTATAGCTATGATCTGGACGTTGAGACGTACGACGTGTTGAGGCGCACAGACCATGCCACGCCGCGAGCCTTGGTGGTCATCGGTCTGTCGAGAGACGGTGAGCATGTGCGGCTCTGTGACGACGGAACACTGTTGATCGGCAGCGGAGCCTGGGTATCACTCGAGGGAGCACCGGCTGTCTCAAATGAGTCGACCTGCGTAGTGCGCCTGCCGGCCAAGAATACGTTGGATCCCGAGGGGCTCTACCGGATGTTGTCAATCCATGGTGCCCGCCGGTCAACCCCGGTGCCGGTCGTGGACCCGTGGGAGTTATCGTGAACGCCTTAGGTAACACGGCTGGGGAGGGAACTATGATCGTCCCCGGGCTGGCTGACTTCACTGAGTACCTTCGCAACGCCGGGTGGGTGCTTGACGATGATGACGGCCGTACCACGCTCTGGCGACCGCTGGATGTCGACGAAAATGACATTCGTGTTGTATTGCCGACGAATCAGGAAGTCAGAGACTATTCTGATCGAGCCATGGAAGCGCTTCGGGCCGTCGCCTTCGTAGAAAGAAGGCTGCCGCAAGAAACGGCTACAGACATGCGCTACGGGGGTGCGGACAATGTATCTGTTCGTCTGGCGCCGGATGTTCCTTCTGGGGAAGCTCCACTGTTCTTGGCGTACACTGCCCTAACTGCTTTGCGAAGCTATGTCATCGCGTCTGCTGCTTCATTGGAGTACAAGGAACTTGTGCTGCCCCCGAGGCGCCTCAGTCGGGCTGAATCGTATGCGTCACAGACGAGAGTCTCTACGCAGGCGGGTAGTTTCATTCTGTCGTTGGCGCTCCCTCTTAAAGACACCTATGACTCTATTAATACAGATCCACACAACGGGCAGGAAGTAATAGCAGGCGTCCCGGGTGACGGGCTATTTGGTCGTCGTGTAACGAACAGAATGCTGTTGGCTGCCGAAACCGCGCAGAAGCTTGCCCGCAGTGTAAGCGAGGGTGACACTCCGCTATCGGTATTCGGAGAAGTGGGCGGGCAAAGAATAAATGCCACAGAGCTGGAGGCCCTCGGCTCGCTGGGCGGCCCCGATCGAGACGTTTATCAGATTCGCTTCGCTCAGTCGCCGATGGTTGCGGGCACAAGTCAACCGCGCCGTCTGAGAATCACGCCGGGGGAACAGCGGATACTTCACGAAGCTGCGGATTTCCTCCGGACCAGGCAGCCAAGGGCAAATGTCACGGTGATCGGGCTCGTCGTTCGCCTTTTCCGAGAGGGCAAGTTCGGAAAAGGTGAAGTGGTTATTCAGGGCGTCGACGACGACACGGGTCAGGAGAGACGCGTTAGAGTCGAGTTGGCGGAGTCCGACTACAACGTGGCCGTGAATGCTCATAAGCAGGGTCTTCAGGTCTCTGCGGTCGGTGACCTCGACGTCAGGGGAACACGACGATCACTCCGGCACCTGAGTTCGTTCAGCGTGATTCCCGGCTTGGAAGAATACTGACGCAGGGTTTTTTGCTGACGTACCGGATGCATGAGAAAGGCCGACCCGATGAACCGGGTCGGCCTTTCTGACGTGCTAGCGGCGGAAGATCTTGTTCCCCAGCCAGACCAGCGGGTCGTACTTCCGGTCGACCACACGCTCCTTCATCGGGATCAGCGCGTTGTCGGTGATCTTGATGTGCTCGGGGCACACCTCGGTGCAGCACTTGGTGATGTTGCAGTACCCCAGGCCGTGCTCCTCCTGCGCGGAGTCCTTGCGGTCGGCCACGTCATAGGGGTGCATGTCGAGCTCGGCGATGCGCATGAGGAAACGCGGACCCGCGAAGTGGGTCTTGTTCTCCTCGTGGTCGCGGATGACGTGGCAGACGTTGTTGCACATGAAGCACTCGATGCACTTGCGGAACTCCTGCGAGCGCTCCACGTCGATCTGCTGCATGCGGTATTCGCCCGGCTTCACGTCCTTCGGCGGTGTGAACGACGGGACCTCGCGGGCCTTCTGGTAGTTGAACGACACGTCCGTCACCAGGTCTTTGATGACCGGGAAGGTGCGCATCGGGGTGACCGTGATGGTCTCGTCCTCGGTGAAGGTCGACATGCGGGTCATACAGCCCAGACGCGGCTTGCCGTTGATCTCCATCGAGCACGAACCGCACTTGCCGGCCTTGCAGTTCCAGCGCACCGCGAGGTCGGGCGCCTGGGTGGCCTGGAGACGGTGGATGACGTCGAGGACGACCTCGCCCTCGTTGAC
The DNA here is from genome assembly GCF_030269205.1 of Herbidospora sp. NBRC 101105. Classification (NCBI taxonomy): domain Bacteria; kingdom Bacillati; phylum Actinomycetota; class Actinomycetes; order Streptosporangiales; family Streptosporangiaceae; genus Herbidospora; species Herbidospora sp. NBRC 101105. The sequence goes on from NZ_BSSX01000009.1 coordinate 378,730, forward strand.
CTCGACCGTGAAGTCCTCCAGGCGGCCTTCTCCGCCCTCGCCGCGCCAGACGCGGAACTTGCCCTTGTAGCTCATGACAACTCCTTGGCCGCGGCGTCGTACTCCGCGAGTTCTTCCTCGGTGAGGTACTTCGAGAGCTCGGCCCGGTCGAACAGGGTGATCAGGTCGGCGCGCATGGACACCTGGGTCTTCTCGACGACCTGGACCTCGGAGCCGTCGGGCTTGGCCGAGCAGACCAGCAGCTTGCGCCGCCACTCCGGCTGCATCGCCGGGTAGTCGTCGCGGGTGTGGCCGCCCCGGCTCTCCTGCCGCAGCAGCGCGGCCTTGGCGACGCACTCGCTGACCAGCAGCATGTTGCGCAGGTCGATGGCGAGGTGCCAGCCGGGGTTGTAGATCTTGCCGCCGGGGGCGGTGGTGTTGGTCGCGCGCTCCTTGAGCTTCTCGACCACCTGCAGGGCCTCGGCGACCTCGTTCTCCTTGCGGATGATGCCGACCAGGTCGTTCATCGTGCGCTGGAGCTCGTGGTGGACCTCGTAGGGGTTCTCGCCGCCCTGGCGCTCCAGCGGGGCGATCGCCTCGGCGTGGGCCTCCTCGACGCCGGTCACCTGCGGGCGACGCCCGCCCAGCGAGTCGACGTACGCCGCCGCGCCCGCGCCCGCCCGGCGGCCGAAGACCAGCAGGTCGGACAGGGAGTTGCCGCCCAGGCGGTTGGAGCCGTGCATGCCGCCCGACACCTCGCCGGCCGCGAACAGGCCCGGCACCGAGGCCGCGGCGGTGTCGGCGTCGACCTCGACGCCGCCCATGACGTAGTGGCAGGTCGGGCCGACCTGCATCGGCTCGGCGGTGATGTCGACGTCGGCCAGTTCCTTGAACTGGTGGTGCATCGACGGCAGCCGCTTGATGATCTCGGCGGCGGGGAGGCGGCTGGAGACGTCCAGGAAGACGCCGCCCTGGGGTGAGCCACGCCCGGCCTTCACCTCGGAGTTGATCGCGCGGGCGACCTCGTCACGCGGCAGCAGCTCCGGGGGACGGCGGTTGTTGGCCTGGTCGGTGTACCAGCGGTCGCCCTCCTCCTCGGTCGTGGCGTACTTGTCCTTGAACACGTCGGGGATGTAGTCGAACATGAACCGGCGGCCCTCGGAGTTGCGCAGCACCCCGCCGTCGCCGCGCACCGACTCGGTCACCAGGATGCCCCGGACCGACGGCGGCCAGACCATGCCGGTCGGGTGGAACTGGATGAACTCCATGTTGATGAGCTGGGCGCCCGCGAGCAGGGCCAGCGCGTGGCCGTCGCCCGTGTACTCCCACGAGTTCGAGGTGACCACGAACGACTTGCCGATGCCGCCGGTGGCCAGGACCACGGCCGGGGCGTCGAAGACGATGAACTTGCCGGTCTCGCGCCAGTAGGCGAAGGCGCCGGAGATCGCGTCGCCGTCCTTCAGCAGGCGGGTGACGGTGCACTCGGCGAAGACCTTGATGTAGGCCTCGTAGTCGCCGTGGACCTCGAAGTCCTCCTGCTGGAGGGCCACCACACGCTGCTGGAGGGTGCGGATCATCTCCAGGCCGGTGCGGTCGCCGACGTGGGCCAGGCGCGGGTACTCGTGCCCGCCGAAGTTGCGCTGGCTGATCTTGCCGTCTTTGGTGCGGTCGAACAGCGCGCCCCACGCCTCCAGCTCCCAGACCCGGTCGGGGGCCTCCTTCGCGTGCAGCTCGGCCATCCGCCAGTTGTTCAGGAACTTGCCGCCCCGCATGGTGTCGCGGAAGTGGACCATCCAGTTGTCGTCGGAGTTGACGTTGCCCATCGCCGCCGCCGCGCCGCCCTCGGCCATGACGGTGTGCGCCTTGCCGAACAGCGACTTGCAGACGATCGCGGTGCGCTTGCCCTGCTGACGTGCCTCGATCGCCGCCCGGAGCCCGGCTCCGCCGGCCCCGATGACGACGACGTCGTATTCGTGACGTTCCACGGTGAACAGTCCTTACGCGAACGGGAAGGTGATGACGCCCTTGGCCACCATGCGGACGTAGAAGTCGGCGATCATCACCGAGAACAGCGACGCCCATGCCAGCTGCATGTGCTTGGCGTTGAGCTTGGAGACGAAGGTCCAGGCCCGGTAGCGCAGCGGGTGCTTGCTGAAGTGGTTGAGCCGCCCGGCGGTGATGTGCCGGCACGAGTGGCACGACAGCGTGTACAGCACGATCAGGACCGCGTTGACCAGCAGGATCCAGGTGCCCAGCCCCGCCGGCTTGTGGATCAGCGCGAGGATCGCGTCGTAGCTCAGCACGGCGCCGATCAGGATGGCGCCATAGAAGAAGTAGCGGTGGACGTTCTGGATGACCAGCGGGAGACGGGTCTCGCCGGTGTACTTCTTGTGCGGCTCGCCCACGGCGCAGGCGGGCGGGCTCAGCCAGAACGACCGGTAGTAGGACTTCCGATAGTAGTAGCACGTGAACCGGAAGCCGGCCGGCAGGCCGAGAATGATCAAGCCGGGCGGCAACGTGAACCAGTCGCCGATCGGGGCCCAGCCGAACAACCGGGCGCCCTCCGGGCACGCCGTCGTCAGGCACGGCGAGGAGAAGGGCGCGATATAGGGCTCGACGAAGTAGCTCTTGTCGAAGATCGCCCAGAAACCGTAGATCAAGAAGAAGGTGAGACCGGCGAACGTGAGCGCCGGCGCGAGCCACCATCGGTCGGTGCGGAGCGTACGCACCTTGAGCTGAGCGCGTTGTTTTCTGGCCGGGCTCTCGGCCGTCTGCTGGGTCATCGGAGACCTTCCACCGGAACTGACCGCGTGACGCCGTGTTGGGCGGCTCGCGCCGAACCGCCGCGTCGCCACGCCGTATTGGTGGGGGCTACGTTACGACCATGTCATAGATACGTGTGAGGAGGGTCACTGACTTCTGGCCTGTGATTCCTGTCACGTTTCTCGATCATGATCCTCGATGGGAATTTCCAGGGAGCTTCACGACGGTTACGAAGAAATCATCGATCTGCCGTACTACCCGGATGAACTGGTCGAAATCCACCGGCTTGGAGACGTACGCGTTGGCGTGGAGCTTGTAGCTTCGGACGATGTCCTCCTCGGCCTCCGACGTGGTCAGCACCACGACGGGGATCGAGCGCAGCTCCGGGTCGGCCTTTATCTCCTCCAGCACCTCCCGGCCGTCCTTACGCGGCAGGTTGAGGTCGAGCAGGATCAGGTCGGGGCGGGCCGAGCCCTCGTACTCGCCCTCTTGGCGGAGGAAGCGCATCGCCTGCTCGCCGTCGTTGACGATGTGGAGCTTGTTGCGCACCTTGTTCGCCTCGAAGGCCTCCTGGGTGAGCAGCACGTCGCCCGGGTCGTCCTCGACCAGGAGGACGTCGATCCAGCGCAGCTCATTCATCAGTGGCCTCCAGAGTCCAGCGGAACGTGGTGCCCTTGTGATCGGGGCTCTCTTCGAGCCAGATCCGGCCACCGTGATATTCGACGATCTTCCGGCAGAGCGCCAGCCCGATGCCGGTCCCGGGGTAGACGTCCCGGGGGTGCAGCCGCTGGAAGATCAGGAAGATGCGGTCAGCGTACTTCGCGTCCACCCCGATGCCGTTGTCGGAACAGGCGAACTCCCACATTCCGTCTTTGCGCTCGGCGGTGATGACGATCTCGGGGGGATCTTCGGAGCGGAACTTGATCGCGTTGCCGATCAGGTTCTGGAAGAGCTGGGTGAGCAGCATCCGGTTGCCGCTGACGACCGGCAGGTTCTCGTGCACGACCGTGGCGTCGTTGTCCTCGATGCGGGCGGCCAGGTTGTCGAGCGCGGTCTGCAGCGCGTCGGCCGTCGAGGTCGGCACCCGGTCGTCGGAGACCCGGCCGACCCGGCTGAAGTCGAGCAGGTCGTTGATCAGGAGCTGCATGCGCTTGGCGCCGTCGACGGCGAACTTGATGTACTGCTTGGCCCGGTCGTCGAGCTGGTCGCCGTAGCGCTGCTCCAGCATCTGGCTGAAGCTGGAGACCTTGCGCAGGGGCTCCTGGAGGTCGTGGCTGGCGACGTACGCGAACTGCTCCAGTTCGCTGTTCGACCGCTTGAGCTCGGCGGCCTGGTCGGCCAGGGCCTGCTGGGCCCGCTGGGTCTCCCGCCACTCGCGCAGCACCCGGCGGCGCATCGCGTCGACGTGGCCCGACAACTCGGCCATCTCGGCCGGGCGGGTCACGTTGAGCTTGGTGTCGAAGTCGCCCGCGGCGACCTTGCGGACCTGGTCCTGGAGCGTGGCGACGGGCCGCAGGACGACGTAGCGCACCAGCAGGGTGAAGGCGATGCCGGCGAGCAGCAGCACTGCGGCGAGGGAGGCGAGCGCGCCGTAGAAGACGTCCCAGCCCCGCTCCAGGCGGGTCGCGGCGTCGCCGTGGAGGGTGGTCAGGTGGGCCTGCTGGCTGGACAGGGCGTCGCGGACCGCGCCGAAAACCTCGGTGTTCACGTTGGCGAGCGAGGCGGCGGTGTCCTTGCCGAGTTCGGGCACCTGCCGGACGACCTCGGCGGCGTAACGCGTGCGCCAGTTCTCGATCGCCTCGACCAGGCGGTCGGATTCGCCCCGCAGCTCCGGCACCCGCGGCAGCAGGGCCTCGATCTTGCCGTGGGCGGTCGCCGAGGCGCGCTCGGCCGCGTCGTAGTCCTGGAGGTAGAAGGCCTCGTTGGTGCGGCCGTAGCCGCGCATCGCGGCCTCCTCGTTGGAGACCGCCGTCGACAACTCCAGCGTGTGGAGCACCATGGGGTCGATGACCTCGATGAGGGTCGCCCTGGCCTCGCGGGTGTAGTTCATCGTCTGGAGCGTGAACGCGATCGACCCCGCGAACAGCAGGGTCACGATCGCGCCGACCAGGAGGAACCAGCGGCCCGCAGGGAGCTTCCCCAGCCCGCGCGGCGGCTTGGGCGGGGCGAGCGGGCTGAGGGTCCTGCTCATGTCACCTCCGGGAGAGCGCGACGGCCGCGAGATCGTCGGTCAGCGCGTCGGCGTGCATGGTCTTGACCTGTTCGATCAACTGGTCGAGGAAGATACCGCCCTGTTCGCGGACCAAACGGATCAGCCCCTCGGTGCCCAGCAGGTCGCGGCCGTCGCCCACGGTGGCCTCGATGAGCCCGTCGGTGTAGAAGAGGAGCGACCACGGCTCGCCCAGGGTGATGTCGACCGGGACCCACTCCATGTCGGGGAAGATCCCGAGCGGCGGACCCGACGGCACCTCGGTGACCACCTCGACGTCGTCACCGAGGATAACCACGGGTGGCGGGTGCCCGACCACGTAGAGCCGGGCCGAGTCGAGGCCGGGCGCGATCGTCGCGGTGACGAGGGTGGTGAAGATCTCCGGTGAGCCGCGCTCCAGCCGCAGCACCGAGTCCATCGTCCGCAGCACCCCGTTGCCGTCGAGCCCGGCCAGGGTGAGGGTGCGCCACGCGATGCGCAGGGCCGCGCCCAGCGCGGCCTCGTCGGGGCCGTGCCCGCAGACGTCTCCGACCAGGACGTGGATCGCGCCGTCGGCGGTCTGGATGGTGTCCCAGAAGTCGCCCGCGAGCAGGCCCGCCTCGCGGCCGGGCAGGTAGGTCGACTGGTGGACCAGGGCGTCGGTGTGGAGGATCGGCGTCGGCAGCAGCCCGTGTTCGAGCCGGGCGGTCTCCTCGCGGATCAGGCGCTGCTCCACCAGTTCGCGTTCGGCGATGTCGCCGCGCTTGCGCTCCATGGCGTAGCGGATCGCGCGGGCCAGCAGCTTGCCGTCGACGTCCTGCTTGATCAGATAGTCTTCGGCGCCGGCCGCGACCGCGTCGATGGCGATCTGCACGTCGTTGAGGCCGGTCAGCACGACCACGGCCGTGTCGGGCGCCATGGCGGTCACCTGGCGCACGGCGTCCAGACCCATCGCGTCGGGCAGCGACAGGTCGACCAGGACGCAGCTCACCTCGGCGGTGAACCGGTCGCGTCCCTCGGCGAGGCTGCGGGCCCAGATGATCTTCGGCGGCTTCTGCGCCTCGGCCAGCAGCTCCTCGACAAGGAAAGCGTCCTCGGCGTCGTCCTCTATGAGGAGGAGGGTGACGAGGTCGGGCAAACCATGGGAGAGAGCGGGCACGAAGGCCTCTTTCCAGAGGAGGGCACCCCAAATAGTAGCGACAGGCCACTAGTGCTGGGGGAGCGCTTCGACGCCTTCGGGGAGGGTGCCTTCGCGGGTCGCCTCGTCGAGGAACGCCAGCAGGACGGCCCTGAAGGCCTGGGCCGCCCGGGTCGGCTCAACATCCTTGCGGTGCGCCAGCGCAACGGTCCTGCGCAGGCCCGGCAGCAGGGGCGCGCCCACCAGGCCCGGCCGTCCGTCGAGCACCATCGAGGGCACCACGGCCACCCCGAGCCCGGCCTCGACGAACCGGAGCACGGCGTCCATCTCGCCGCCCTCCACGGCGAACCGGGGTTCGAACCCGGCCTGGCGGCACGCGTTCAGGGTGGCCTCGCGCAGGTCGTACCCGCGCCGGAACATCACCAGCGGACGGCGCCGCAGCTCGTCGATGCGCACGTGGGGACGGCGATGGGCGGCCAGATGGGCCGGGGCGGCCACCACCAGGTGCTCCCGGAGGATCTCCTCGGTCACCAGCGACGGGTCGTCGCCCTGCAGCGGCAGGATGATCAGCGACAGGTCGAGCTGCCCACGGGCCAGCGCCCGCACCAGGTCGCGCGAGCCGCCCTCCTCGACCTGGATCTCCACCCCCGGGTAGTCGTGGTGGAACCGGGCCAGCGCGTCGGCCAGCAGCCCCGCGCACAGCGACGGGGTGGCCCCCAGCCTGACCCGGCCGCGCCGCAGCCCGGCGAGCTCGGCGACCTCGCGCCGGGCCGTCTCGGCGTCGGCCAGCATGCGCCGCGCCAGCGGCAGCAGGGCCTCCCCGGCGGGGGTGAGGGTGACGTTGCCGCGCGCCCGGCTGAACAGGGGCGCGCCGAGGTCGGCCTCCAGGGTCTTGATCTGCTTGCTCAGCGACGGCTGGGCCACCCGCATCCGCTCGGCCGCGTGGGTGAAGTGGCGCGTCTCGGCCACCGCCACGAAATAGGCGAGCTGCTGCAACTGCACAGTTCATCACCTTACGGCTGTGACTTTCGTCGCACGCGGTCCCCCTGGCCGCAAGGGCTTCCGCGCCAGGCCAGAGCACATAGCCACCGGCTATCGAAACCAGAACCGCGATGACTTGGACGACGATTGCGCAGGTACCTAGCGTCCTTGTACGTGACTGCCACCATCGACCGGGGCAAGGCCACCGAACCGGTCACCCAGATACCCTCCCGGCCCCGGCGATCCCGGCGCCGGGTCTCGTCGAACTCCCTGAAGGCCGTCATGGCCGTGTCGGGCGCGGTCCTGGTGCTCTTCCTGGTCGCCCACATGGCCGGCAACCTGAAGATCTTCGCCGGCGCGGAGTCGTTCAACGGCTACGCCGCCTGGCTCCGCGAGGTCGGCTACCCGCTGCTGCCGCACCGGGGCCTGCTGACCCTTCTCGAAGCGGGCCTGGTCGTGGCGATCGCGGCCCACATGTACTCGGCGATCGTGCTGGCCCGCCGGGCGGCGAACGCCCGTCCGGTCAAGTACGCCGCCAAGGTGAAGTCGAGGGCCGACGGCTACGCCACCCGCACCATGCGCTGGGGCGGCGTGATCGTCTTCTTCTTCGTGATCTACCACCTGCTCGACATGACCTTCGGCGTGGCCAACCCCGAGGGCCACGAGGCCACCCCGTTCGACCGGATGGTCGCCGGGTTCGACCCCTCGCGCTGGTACATCACCGTGTTCTACGTGATCTCGGTGGTCATGGTGGGCCTGCACCTGCGGCACGGCCTGTGGAGCGCCCTGCAGACCCTCGGCCTGGCCCGGCGCTACCCCGTGCTGAAGGCGAGCGCGGCCGGGCTCAGCGCCCTGCTGACGCTCGGGTTCCTGGTCGTCCCGCTGGCGATCACGTTTGGAGTCGTACGATGAACTACCGCGAAGGCGCGCCGATCAAGGACACCAAGGCGCCCGAGGGCCCGATCGAAGACCGCTGGGAGAAGCGGAAGTTCTCGGCCCGGCTGGTCAACCCGGCCAACAAGCGCAAGATCAACGTCATCGTGGTCGGCACCGGCCTCGCGGGCGGCTCGGCCGCCGCGACCCTGGGCGAGCTGGGCTACAAGGTCAAGTCGTTCTGCTACCAGGACTCGCCCCGCCGGGCCCACTCGATCGCCGCGCAGGGCGGCATCAACGCGGCCAAGAACTACCGCGGCGACGGCGACTCGATCTACCGCCTCTTCTACGACACCGTGAAGGGCGGCGACTTCCGCGCCCGCGAGTCGAACGTCTACCGCCTCGCCCAGGTGTCGGTGAACATCATCGACCAGGCCGTGGCCCAGGGCGTGCCGTTCGCCCGCGAGTACGGCGGCCTCCTCGACACCCGCTCCTTCGGCGGCGCCCAGGTGTCGCGCACCTTCTACGCGCGCGGCCAGACGGGCCAGCAGCTCCTCCTCGGCGCCTACTCGGCGCTGGAGCGGCAGATCGCGGCCGGGACCGTCGAGATGCACACCCGCCACGAGATGCTCGAACTGATCGTCAGCGACGGCCGCGCCCGGGGCGTCGTGGTGCGCGACATGGTCACCGGCGAGGTCGAGACCCACCTGGCCGACGCGGTCGTGCTGGCCACCGGCGGCTACGGCAACGTCTTCTTCCTGTCGACCAACGCCAAGGGCTGCAACACCACGGCGATCTGGCGGGCCCACCAGAAGGGGGCCATGTTCGCCAACCCGTGCTACACCCAGATCCACCCGACCTGCATCCCGGTCTCCGGCGAATACCAGTCGAAGCTGACCCTGATGTCGGAGTCGCTGCGCAACGACGGCCGCGTCTGGGTGCCGGTCAAGGGCGGCGACACCCGTCCGGCCGGGGAGATCCCCGAGGCCGAGCGCGACTACTACCTGGAGCGCATCTACCCGGCGTTCGGCAACCTGGTGCCGCGTGACATCGCCTCCCGCGCCGCCAAGAACGTCTGCGACGAGGGCCGCGGCGTCGGGCCGGGCGGCCTGGGCGTCTACCTCGACTTCGCCGACGCCATCGCCCGCCTCGGCCGCGACGCCGTGGAGAAGAAGTACGGCAACCTCTTCGAGATGTACGAGCGCATCACCGGCGAGGACCCGTACACCCAGCCGATGCGCATCTACCCGGCCGTCCACTACACGATGGGCGGGCTCTGGGTCGACTACGACCTCCAGTCGTCCATCCCGGGCCTGTTCGTGATCGGCGAGGCCAACTTCTCCGACCACGGCGCGAACCGGCTCGGCGCGAGCGCGCTGATGCAGGGCCTGGCCGACGGCTACTTCGTGCTGCCGACGACCATCGGCGACTACCTGGCCGACGCCCACCGGTTCGACCCGATCGACGACCAGGCCGTCGCCGACGCCGAGGTGGCGGTGAAGGACCGGATCGAGAAGCTGCTGTCGGTCAACGGCACCCGCACCGCCGACTCCTTCCACCGCGAGCTCGGCAAGCTCATGTGGGACTACTGCGGCATGGAGCGGACCGAGGAGGGCCTGCGCAAGGCGCTGGAGCGCATCCCCGAGCTGCGTGCGGAGTTCTGGCGCGACGTCAAGGTCAGCGGCGTCAACGAGGAGCTCAACCAGGCCCTGGAGCGGGCCGGCCGGGTGGCCGACTTCTTCGACCTGGCCGAGCTCATGTGCCTGGACGCCCTGCACCGCACCGAGTCGTGCGGCGGCCACTTCCGCGCCGAGTCGCAGGACGCCGACGGCGAGGCCCTGCGCGACGACGAGCACTTCGCCTACGTGGCCGCCTGGGAGTCCACCCCTGACGGCCCGGTGCTGCACAAGGAAGACCTCGAGTACGAGTACGTGAAGATGACCCAGCGGAGCTACAAGTGAACCTCACCCTGAAGGTCTGGCGGCAGAGCGGCCCCGACGACGAGGGGCGGCTGGTGCGCTACGAGATCGAGGACGTCTCCCCGGACATGTCGTTCCTGGAGATGCTCGACGTGCTCAACGAGCGGCTCATCCTGGCGGGCGACGACCCGGTCGCGTTCGACCACGACTGCCGCGAGGGCATCTGCGGCATGTGCTCGATGATGATCGACGGCGTCGCCCACGGCCCGCAGAAGAACACGACCACGTGCCAGCTGCACATGCGCCACTACAAGGACGGCGACACCATCGTCATCGAGCCCTGGCGGGCCCGGCCGTTCCCCGTGGTGAAGGACCTGGTCGTCGACCGGTCGGCGTTCGACCGCATCATCCAGGCCGGCGGCTTCATCTCCGTCCCGGCCGGTTCGGCCCCCGACGCCCACGCGATGCCGGTCCCCAAGGCCGACGCCGACGACGCGTTCGACGCGGCGACCTGCATCGGCTGCGGCGCGTGCGTGGCGGCCTGCCCGAACGGCTCGGCCTCGCTGTTCACCGCCGCGAAGATCACCCACCTGGGCCTGCTCCCGCAGGGCCAGCCCGAGCGCGGCTCCCGGGCCCGCGCCATGGTCGAGCAGATGGACGAGGAGGGCTTCGGCGGCTGCACCAACACCGGCGAGTGCACCGCGGTATGCCCGAAGGGCATCCCTCTCGACACGATCGCTCGCATGAACGCCGACTACCTGAGAGCATCCCGCAAGTCTGGGTAGGGACAGGTGCGCTCGATCCCCCGCCGAGGTCCAAATGGCCGGTCTTCGGCGGGGGATCGTGCTCTCATCTGGCCGGGCTGCTCAGTTCCTGTACGAGCGCCTCGCGCACCCGCGTGGGGGAGATGCCGGCCTCCGTGATGATCTGCATGGCCAGGCCCTCGCCCTCGCGGATCAGGCCCAGCAGGACGTGCCCGTCGGTGATCGCCTTGTGCTTGAGGGCGATGGCCTCGCGCAGCGACAGTTCCAGGGTCTTCTTGGCGCGCGGGCCGAAGGGGATGTGCCTGCCGCTGCGCAGGTGGCCCCGGTGGTCGCGGACCGGTTCGCGGTCGAGGGCGCCGGGCCCGAAGGCCTCCTCGACCTTCTCCCTGATGGCGTCGAGGTCGATGCCGATGGTGCTGAGCAGCTCGGCGTCGAGTTCGTGCCCGCGCCGCCCGGCGGGCTGGTTGAGGATGTCGCGGAGCCGGGCCTCGGCGCCTCCGTGGTCGAGGCCCGTGAGGACGCGGGCGGCCAGGGACTCCGGGTCCTGGAGCATGCCCAGCAGGAGGTGTTCGGTGCCGATGCGCGGATGGTTGAGGCGGCGGGCCTCCACCTGTGCGGCGGTGACGACCCGGCGGGCGTCGTCGGTGAATCGTTCGAACATCGTCAGTCTCCCCGTCTGAGCAGGCCGCGCCCGCCCGCGTACTTCTTGTGGACGGCCTGTCTGGTGACGTCGAGGTGGACGGCGATGTCCTGCCACGACCAGCCCTGCTCACGGGCGTTCTCGACCTGGAGGGCCTCCAGGCGGTCGACGAGGATCCGCAGTGCCCTCACGGCCCGCAGACCGATCGAGGGATCGCGGCTGCTCGCGTCGGAGGCGAGCTGCGCTGTCTCGTTCATGGTGTCAATGTAGGTTGACACCTGTGATCGTGTCAACCCGCGTTGACGTAAATGGCTGGACGGCTGTTCAGCGAGATTGCCACGCTTGCAGGATGCGCGCTCTTCCGGCCGGAGACCCCGGCCAACCAGACACGCGCGGGCCCGGCAGATACCTCTGGTGGATGGCCCGCGACCAGGGCCTGCCCATGTGGCTCGGCATCACCTACGCGATCCTGTGGTGGACCACCCAGGCCCTCATCCCGGCCGTGATCGGGTTCGGCGTCGACGCCGTGATCGACAAGGACGCCGGCGAGCTCGCGCGCTGGTCGGCGGTGCTCTTCGGGCTCGGCGCGGTGCAGGCCCTCACCGGCGTCCTGCGCCACCGCTGCGCCGTCTACACCTGGATCTCCTCCGCCTACACGACCGTCCGGCTCACGAGCCGCCAGGCCACCCGCCTGGGCGCGACCCTGCCCAAACGCCTGTCGACCGGCGAGGTGGTGAGCGTCGGCAACTCCGACATCGCCCACATCGGCAACGCGATGGACATCATCCTGCGCGGCGCGGGCGCGCTCGTCGCCGTCGTCGTCGTGACCGTCATCATGTTGTCGTCCTCCATGCCGCTCGGCCTGCTCGTGCTGATCGGGGTGCCGCTGATGGCGCTGGTGATCAGCCCGCTGCTGCGGCCCCTGCACCGCAGGCAGCACGCCCATCGCGACCTCCAGGGCGACCTCGCCACCCGGGCCGGCGACATCGTCGCGGGGCTGCGCGTGCTGCGCGGCATCGGCGGCGAGCAGGTGTTCGCCGACCGCTACCGGGCCGAGTCGCAGCGCACCCGCGCCGCGGGCGTGCGGGTCGCCTCGGTCGAGTCGCTGCTCGAAGGCGCCCAGGTGCTGCTGCCCGGCCTGCTGATCGCCTGCGTGACCTGGCTCGGCGCCCGCTTCGCGCTCGCGGGCGACCTGTCGGCGGGCGAACTCGTCTCCTTCTACGGGTACGCCGTCTTCCTGATCGCCCCGCTGCGCACGCTCACCGAGGCGGCCGACAAGCTGACCAAGGGCGTCGTGGCGGCCAAGCGGGTCGTCCGCATCCTGTCGCTGGAGCCCGAGATCACCGGCGGCGACGCCCAGGCCCGCCACGGCGACCTGCGCGACGAGGAGTCGGGCGTCGTGGTCCGCGAGGGCGTGGTCACCGCGCTCGCCGCGGCCACGCCCGAGGAGGCGAGCGCCATCGCCGACCGTCTGGGCCGCTACTCCGACGGCCGGGTGACGCTCGGGGGCGTGCCGCTGGCCGACCTGTCGGTCGAGGCGGTGCGCGGGCACATCCTCGTCGCCGACAACGCCGCCGCGCTGTTCGCCGGGCCCCTCCGGGAGGAGCTCGACGTCAGGGGCCACGGCGACGTCGAGGCGGCCGTGTACGCCGCCTGCGCCGAGGACATCGTCGAGGCGCTGCCCGAGGGCCTGGACACCCACGTGGCCGAGGCCGGGCGGGAGTTCTCCGGCGGCCAGCAGCAGCGGCTCCGGCTCGCGCGGGCGCTGACCGCCGACCCGGAGATCCTGATCCTGGTCGAGCCGACCAGCGCCGTCGACGCCCACACCGAGGCCCGCATCGCCGAACGCCTCGCCAAGGCCCGCGCCGGGCGGGCCACCCTCGTCGTCACCACGAGCCCGCTCGTGCTCGACCGGGCCGACCACGTCTTCTACGTGGAAGAGGGCCGGGCGGCCGCCGAGGGCACCCACCGCGAGCTGCTGACCGCCAGCACCGCCTACCGCGCCACCGTCACCCGAGGGGAGGACCGATGAGCCGCCAGATCCTTCCGGTCGCCGACAAGGCGCAGGTGCGCGCCTACGCCCGGCGCCTGATGGTCAAGTATCCGAAGGAGCTGTCCGTCGCGCTGGCCCTCCACGGCCTGGCCGCGCTCACCGGCCTCGCCGGTCCGGCGCTGCTGGGCGGCCTCGTCCAGTCGGTCGCCGACGGCGCGCACGACGTGCGCGTCGACACGATCGCGCTGGCCATCGCCGGATTCGTGATCGCCCAGGGCGTCCTGACCCGGTTCGCGGTCTACGCGTCGTCGCGGCTGGGCGAGAAGGTCCTGGCCGAGCTGCGCCAGGAGTTCGTCGACCGGGTGCTCGCCCTGCCGCTGTCCACGGTCGAGCGGGCCGGTTCGGGCGACCTGATCACCCGGACCTCCCGCGACGTCGACTCGTTGTCGCGGACCGTCCGGCACGCCGTGCCGGAGATCCTGATCGCGCTGGTCACCGGCGTGTTCATGATCGGCGCGCTGGTCATCGTCGGCCCGCTGATGGTGCTGCCGTCGCTGCTGGCGGTGCCGCTGTTGTGGATCTCGACCCGGTGGTACCTGAACCGGTCGGGACCCGCCTACCTGCGGGAGGGCGCGGCGTACGCCAACCTCACCGAGGGCCTCGCGCAGACCGTCGAGGGCGCCCGGACCGTCGAGGCGCTGGGCCTGGCCGGCCGCCGCCGCGACCGGACCGACGACGACATCCGGGAGTCCTACGCCGCCGAACGCTACTCGCTCAGCCTGCGGACCGTCTGGTTCCCGTCGGTCGAGATGGGCTACGTGATCCCGGTCGTCGCCACGCTGTTCCTCGGCGGCCTGTTCTACCTGGAGGGCTGGGTCACGCTGTTCCAGGTCACCGCGGGCACGCTCTACATCCAGCAGCTCGTCGACCCGCTCGACCGGCTGCTGTCGTGGATCGACGAGCTCCAGGTCGGCAGCGCCTCGATGGCCCGCCTGCTGGGCGTCGCCAACGTGCCCGACGACCGGGTTCCCTCGGAGGCGACCCCCGACGGCGACGCGATCAGGGCCGAGGACGTGCGGTACGCCTACCGGGAAGGGCACGACGTCCTGCACGGCATCGACCTCGACGTCCGGCCGGGCGAGCGCCTGGCCATGGTGGGCCCCTCAGGCGCCGGCAAGTCGACCCTCGGGCGGCTGCTGGCCGGCATCCACGGCCCGCGGACCGGCACCGTCACCGTCGGCGGGGCCTCGCTGATCGAGCTGCCGCTGGCCGAGCTGCGCGGCCAGGTCGCCCTGGTCACCCAGGAGCACCACGTGTTCAAGGGGACGCTGCGCGACAACGTCCTCATCGGCCGTCCCGAGGCCGATGACGACGCCGTGCAGCGTGCTCTGGAGGCGGTGGACGCCTGGGAGTGGGCCGAGAAGCTGGGCCTGGACGCCGAGGTCGGGTCGGGCGGCACCGCCGTATCGCCCGCGCAGGCGCAGCAGCTCGCGCTGGCGCGGCTCGTGCTGGCCGACCCCCACACGCTGGTGCTCGACGAGGCGACCTCGCTGATCGACCCCCGCCAGGCCCGCCACCTGGAGCGGTCGCTGGCGGCGGTCCTCGACGGGCGCACCGTGATCGCCATCGCGCACCGTCTCTACACGGCCCACGACGCCGACCGGGTGGCCGTCGTCGAGGACGGCCGGATCAGCGAACTCGGCTCCCACGAGGAGCTGGTGAAGGCCGGCGGCCCCTACGCGGCCCTGTGGGAGAGCTGGCGGCGCTGACCCCGGGGATCAGCCCAGGGCGCGCCGCAGGAACTCCACCTGGAGCAGCAGGAGGTTCTCGGCCACGACCTCCTGCGGCGTCATGTGGGTGACGCCCGACAGCGGCAGCACGGTGTGCGGCCGCCCGGCGGCCAGCAGCGCCGACGACAACCGCAGCGTGTGGGCGGCCACCACGTTGTCGTCGGCCAGGCCGTGGATCAGCATCAGCGGGCGCTCCAGCTTCTCCGCGTCGGCCGCGAGAAGCGAGGAGTGCTCGTAGTGGCCCTCGGACGGGTGGCCCAGATAACGCTCGGTGTAGGCCGTGTCGTAGAGCCGCCAGTCGGTGACCGGCGCGCCCGCGATGGCGGCGTGGAAGACGTCGGGCCGCCGCAGCACCGCCAGCGCCGCCAGGTAGCCGCCGAACGACCAGCCCCGGATCGCGACCTTGGTCAGGTCGAGGTCGGGGTGGGGCATCGACTGGAGCACCTCGACCTGGTCGTCGAGGGTGACGGTGAAGTCGTGGTGGACCTCGCGCTCGAAGGCCGGGCCGCGTCCGGGGGTGCCGCGGCCGTCGGCGACGATCACCGCGAAGCCCTGCTCGGCCCACCACTGCGGCTCCAGGAACATCCGGTGGGAGTGGAGCACCCGCTGGGCGTGCGGGCCGCCGTAGGGGTCCATCAGGACCGGCAGCTTGGCCGACCCCTCGACGTGCCACGACGGCAGCAGGACGGCCGTGGAGAGCTCGCGGGAGCCCGCCCGCGACAGGGAGACGCGCAGGTCGAGACCGGGCCGCTCGGCCACGCTGGCGATCGGCACCGAGCTGCCGTCGAGCCGGATCACCCGCACCGACACGCCCTCGTGGTCGAGCGACTGCGCCACCACGACGGTCACGCCGCCGCTGCGGCGTCCGGTGAACACGCCCGCGTCGGTCGAGAGGGGGCTGAGGGTGCCCTGGGCGTACGACCACAACTGCACCTGCGCCGGGTCGCCGCCGCTCGCGGTGAACAGCACCACGTTGCCGTCGACGTCGACCACGCTGCGGACCTGCAGCGACGGCGGCGTCACCGGATCGGAGCCCACGAACAGCCGCCGCCCGCCGTCGGCGTCGGCCACCCAGACCACGGCGCCGTCGGCGGTGTGCGCCGGCACGCCCGGAGCCGCCTCGACCCATTTGTCGTCGGCGTCCTCCCGGATCAGGGTGGTGCCGCCCGTGGTCGGGTCGACCGCGAGCAGCCGCAGTGACCTCTGGTCGCGCGACAGCGTCACGATGAACGGCCCGAACGCGTCCCAGGACGCGGTGACCAGGTATTCGTGCTCGAAGGGCACCTCGGTGCGGATGCCGTCGAGGCCCACGATGTAGAGGTTGACGCGCGCGTTGGCGGTGCCGGCCGCCGGATAGGCGATCGCGACCGGGTCGTTGCCCGGGTTGGCCGGGTCGGCGATGTGCCAGACCTGCACCGGCGAGTCGTCGACCCGGGCGACCAGCAGCGCCGAGGCGTCGGGCGACCACCAGTAGCCGCGCATGCGGTCGAGCTCCTCGGAGGCGATGAACTCGGCCAGGCCCCAGGTCGCGCCGTCCTCCCCGGCCACCTCGAAGTCGGAGCCGGTCTCCAGGTCCTGCACCCGCAGCCGCCCGCCGCTGACGTAGGCGACCTTGCCGCCGTCGGGGGACAGGCGCGGGTCGATCACCCCTCCCGGGGTCTTCAGCCAGCGGATCTCGCCGGCCTCCCAGACGTACAGGGCGCCGGAAAGGGTGAAGACGATCCGGTGCCCGGCGTGGGAGAACCCGACCACGCCGCCGGCCGACTCGCGGGCCCGTTCCCGCCGGGCCCGCTCCTCCGGCGGCAGCTCCTCCTCGGCCGCGCCCAGGATCAGCGGGTCGACGAGCAGCCGCTCCTCGCCCGAGGCGACGTCGAGTTCCCACAGGCAGGTCACGGGGTCGGTGCCCGACTTGGTCCGCTGGAAGATCACCTTGTCACCGGCGGGGGTGAGGGTGAATCCGCGCGGCACCCCGAGCGTGAACCGGCGGGTCCGGGCATGCAGGCGAGGGAAGCTCTCAGTCATAGCCCCTTATAGTGCCAGCATGCCCGACCGACGCCTCCTCCTCGTGCACGCCCATCCCGACGACGAGACGATCGGAACCGGCGCCACGATGGCCCGCTACGCCGCCGAGGGCGCCCACGTGACCCTGGTCACCTGCACCCGCGGTGAGATGGGGGAGATCATCCCCTCGACCCTCGCCCACCTGGGCCCCGACGAGCTGGGCGCCTACCGCGAGCGGGAACTGGCGGCCGCCTGCCGGAACCTCGGCGTCGACGACCACCGCTTCCTCGGCTACCGCGACAGCGGCATGATGGGCGCGGCCGAGAACGACGACCCCCGCTGCTTCTGGCGCGCCCCGGTCGACGAGGCCGCCGAGCGGCTCCTGGAGATCATCGAGGCGGTACGCCCCCAGGTGATCGTCACCTACGACGAGAACGGCCTCTACGGCCACCCCGACCACATCCAGGCCCACCGCGTGGCCTGGCGGGCGTTCGAGCTGGCCGGCACGGTCGCGAAGTTCTACCAGACCGCCCAGCTCCGCTCCGAGATGCTGGAGGCGGCGGCCCGCATGGAGATCTTCCAGCCCGAAGACGTCGACGCCCTCGGCTACGGCCGCGAGACGGTCACCACCTCGATCGACGCCCGCCCCTACCTCGACGCCAAACTCAACGCCCTGCGCGCCCACGCCACCCAGATCACCGTCGACGCCCCCCGCTTCGCCCTGTCGAACGGCGTCGGCCAGGAGGCGCGCGGCGTCGAACACTTCGTGCGCAAAGCGGGACCCTCCGTAGCGGGGCACGAAGACGACCTGTTCGCCGGCATCGGCTAGCCTCAGCCCATGATGGTGAACGCCGCTCCCGAGACCGCCGAACACGACGACGGTCCGAGCGGCGCCGAGCCCGCCGTCACCGGCGCCGCCTACGGCGTGCTGTTCATGCTCGGCCTGGTCGTGGGGGTCGTCGGCGCCTTCGAGCACGAGTGGTACCTGTTCGGCACCCTCCCCGTCGGGGCGGTCCTGGCGGTGCTGATCCTGTTCGGGCTTCCCTACGCGATGGGCCGCCTGATGCGCACCCGCATGGCGGCCGGGGTGGTGGCCGTCGGCTGGGTGATCCCGTCGATGATCCTGGCGGGCCCCCGCCCGGAGGGCGACCTGGCCATCGCGGCCACGCTGGGCGGATACATCTACCTCTACGGCGGTCTGGTGGCCGTCGCCCTGGCCGTCGTGTTCGTCCCGTCCGCGGGAGGCTCCTGGCTGCTCAGGCAGAACGTCCGCATAAGGTAAGGTGCGTGCTCGCCGACAGGGATCTTTACCGGAAGGTGGCCGGTCGTTTCGCGACCGGGATCGTCATCGTCACGACCGTCGACCCGGCCGGGACCGACCACGCGATGACGGTCAACTCCTTCGCGTCGGTGTCGCTCGACCCCCTGCTGGCCCTGTTCTGCGCCGAGAAGGTCGCCCGCTTCCACGACACGGTCCTCCGCGCGGGCGTGTGGGGCGTCTCGGTCCTCGGTGAAGACGACGAGGAGGTCTCCCGCTACCTGGCCAAACGCGGCCGGTCGCTGGAGGGCCAGCTGACCGGTTTCCCCCACCATCGGGGCACGCTCGGTGTCGCGCTGCTCGACCGGGCCATCGCCACCATGGAGTTGCGGACCGTCGCCGTCCACGACGCGGGCGACCACTCGATCGTCGTCGGCGGCGTGGAGACCGTGGCGACCCCGCGTGACGCCGCGCCGCTGATCTACCACCGGGGGCACTACTCGTTCCTGGCCGAGTGAGCGCATGATGTGCTGATGGGGCCGTACTTCCGCTTCCGCCGCGCCGTCAACTGGATCAACCTGTCGACCCCGCTGGGCCTGCTGATCGCCCGCATCGGCGGGGCGACCCTGCACAAGGGCGAACTCGGTCTCGTGTACGCCCACGGCTACCGCCTGTCGTTCCCCGTCGCCGGGGCCTTCACCGTCGGCAACGTCGTGCTGACCAAGCACCCCCACGGCTACCTGAGCGGCCGGCTGCTCCTCCACGAGTCCCGCCACGCCAGCCAGTACGCCGCCTGCGTGGGCCTGCCGATGTTGCCGCTCTACGTCCTGTCGGTGCTGGTGTCGGTGCTGACGTGCGGCAACCCGGCGACCTACAACCCGTTCGAGCGCCTGGCCGACCTCGACGACGGCGGCTACGCCCGGGTGCCCCCGTGGTGGCGGCGCGGCCGATCGCGCGGCGACGCATAATTCCCGTGTCAGGGGGATCACCAAGAGGGTGACCCAGACGCACATCCCCCTCGGAGCCCCACGCTGGAGCGGCGGTTTCGCCGACCGGCTGCTCTCTCCGCTCGCCTCGTTCAAGGAACTGGCGTCGGTCGTCGGGCACGGCGAACTGCGCACCGACATCGGCGACGCCGACCAGATCCCCGTCCACCGCGACGGCCTGCCCTCCCCGACGGGCACCGACGCCCTGGTCACATGGGTCGGCCACGCGACCTACGTCGTCCAGATCGGCGGCCTGACGGTGCTGACCGACCCGGTGTGGTCGCGGAAGATCCCCGGCGTCCGCCAGCGCCTCACCCCGCCCGGCGTCGCCTGGTCGGACCTGCCGCCGGTCGACGCGGTGGTCATCAGCCACAACCACTACGACCACCTCGACGCCCCGACCGTCCGCCGCCTGCCGAGGGACACCGCCGTCCTGGTTCCCGCGAACCTGGCCTCGTGGTTCACCCGGCGCGGCTTCACCAACGTCGTCGAACTCGACTGGTGGGAGTCGGCCCACGTGGGCGACGTCCGCTTCGACTTCGTCCCGGCCCGCCACTGGTCCCGCCGGGGCCTGTTCGACACCTGCCGGACGTTATGGGGCGGCTGGGTGTTGTCGTGGCACGACCAGCGTGTCTTCTTCGCCGGCGACACCGGCTACGGCGACCACTTCACCGAGATCGGCCGCCGCCACCCGGGCATCGACGTGGCCCTGATGCCGGTCGGCGCCTACGAACCCCGCTGGTTCATGAAGAACTTCCACGTCGACCCGGCCCAGGCCGTCCAGGCCACCCTCGACGTGGGCGCCCGGCGGATGGCCACCATGCACTGGGGCACCTTCGTCCTGTCGGGCGAACCCCTGCTGGAACCCGTCGAGGAGGCCCGCCGAGAGTGGACCCGCAGAGGCCTCCCACCGGCCGACCTGTGGGACCTGGCCGTGGGGGAGACCCGCGTGATCACCTGAGGCGGCCGATGTCGGCCGAGAGGTCCAGAGCCAGGATGTGGTCGGCGTGCAGGAAGGTCTCGAACTTCGAGCCCGGGGGAACCTCGCGATCCTCCTCCAGCGCGCGCAGGATGCGCAGCGCCCCCGGGGTGTCGAGGTCGTCGTCGAAGGCCTCGTTCATGGCGTCGGCGTGGTCCTTGGCGATCGGGGAGCTGGGCTCCTCGGCCCATTCGGCCACCTTCCGGCGCCAGCGGCCGATGGTGTCGCCGGCCTCGCGGAGATCGTCTGAGGTGAGGGTGGCCGCGTCGCGGTAGCGGTGCTCCATGAGCGCGAGGCGGACCGGCAGGGGGTCGCCGGGGATCGGCGCGTCGAGGGTGGCGGCGCTCCTGGCGTGGTGCCGGACGGCCGCGTCGTCCACCACCTCCTCGGTGTCGCTGAGGTAGAGGTCGAGGCGGCCGCCCAGAAGACGCAAGGCTCCGGGCATCCCGTCGGCGACGGGCTCGGCGGGGCGCACGTTCAGGGGCGTCAGGTCTTCGGCGAGGTCGCGGCAGGCGAGCACGCGGACGCCCGACCGTTCGAGCACCCGCCGGATCAGGTCGGCGTGCACCTGGCCCGGCAGGCCGGCGGAGGTGTAGGCGCGCAGCGCGCGTGAGCCGGGAGGCAGGAGCGGCTCCACGAGCCGGTGACGGGTGTCATAGAGCCGCAACATGCTTCCGACATTACTTGAGCGTCACCTTCGTCGACCCGACGAGGAAGTTGATGCCGACCGGCTTGGCGCCCCTCGGCTTCGTGGAGAACTTCAGGGTGACGCTGCGGCCGGGGGCCAGGCTGTTGATCGTGCACTTGACCGTGGTCGCGGTGCGCTTGCACGCCTTCGGCGCGTAGGTGAGGCGGTTGTTGCCGAAGGTCTTGCCCGAGATGTTGATCTTCGTGGCGAGCTTGGCGCCGGTGTTGGAGAGCTTGAGGACGTACTGCGACCGGCTCTTGGCGCCCCCGGAGATCAGCAGCCGGACCGGCGGGTCGGCCAGCGCGTGGAGCTGCGACAACGAGCCGTTGAACACGTCGGAACCGCCGGCGTGGTCGGCCTTCTCGGCCTTCTGCCAGAACGTCCACTTGCTCCATGCCGCCGGCAGCTCACCCGGGTCGGCGCCCCAGCGGGCGATCCACAGCGGGTTCTTGGCGAACTTCTTGGTGTCGCCCGTGCAGGTCTTCCACCACGAGGTGGTCGTGTAGATGATCGCGTCGCGCTTGGTCCACGCCTTGTAGCGGGACAACCAGTCGCCGATCCACTTGACCATCGCGTCCTGGTCGAGGCCGTAGCAGCTGTTCAGGCCGTTGCGGTTGTTGTAGGGGTTGTCCTCGACGTCGAGCACCCCTGGTAACGTGCGCCCGTCGGCGGTCCAGTTGCCGCCGTTGCGGACGAAGAAGTCGGCCTGCTCCTTGCCGCCCGACTCGTGCGGCTGGGCGAAGTGGTAGGCGCCCCGGTACATGCCCTCGGTCAGCGCCCCGGAGAACTGGGTGCCGAAGCGCGGGCTCTTGTAGTTCGGACCTTCGGTGGCGTGCACGAAGACGAACTCCGCGCCCTTGCCCTTGACCTCGGTCCAGTTGACGTCACCGGTCCAGTTGCTGACGTCGGCCCCCATCACGGTCGTCGAGGCGACCAGTAACAAAGCGGCGTACATTCATGATCCTTCCCCGTGCGGAGAACGATCGTCCCACAAACCTTCTTTACAGATAGAGAAGAATGTCGCGATCCCCGCGTTCTCTCAGCCTTGCGAGCACATCGTCCTTGCCCGCGCCGTCGGGCATGCCGATGCGGGCGCCGATCAGCCGCAGGCCCTCGGCCTCGGAGGCGACGGGGGCGGTGTATCCGATCAGGTGGAGGGCCTTGTTCAGCGGCGGCAGCCCGGCCGCGCCCTGCGGCAGGAACCGGGTCAGCAGCTCGCCGCCGTCGGAGACGGTCAGGAAGACGTGGTCGCCCTCGCCGGCGTTGTATTCGGCCAGGATCGGGCGGATCGAACCCATCGTCGGCTGGTTGTGCCACGAGATCACCACCTCCCCCTGCGGGGTCGAGGCGGTGAGCTGGCCGCCGGGCGCCATGCCGAGGTGGGCCGCGAACCCGGTCGGCAGCGGGGAGCCGGAGCCGCGCAGGTGCTCGGCGTTCACGTCGACCCGGTGCCACCAGCGGCCGTCGCGGCTGCGGAAGCAGCGGCGGGTCATCGACACGTCGCGGCGCGGCTGGTAGTCGGCCGGTTCGGCGCCCGCGACCCGGATCCAGCCGCGCTGGGTGCGCTCGAACCCGGGGCCGCCGGCGTAGGCGCGCACCGAGCTCTCGCTCACCTCGTAGCGGGAGGTCAGGGACGCCACGATCGTGTTGACCGAGGCCTCGCCGCCGGCCTTCTCGATCTCGCGGGCGATCATCTCCCGGATGCCGAGATACTCCTCGCCGCCCCACCGGGCCAGGCCGTACTTGTTCCGGTCGAGGCGCAGGAAACGGTCGTCGGCGGTGAGCTGGTTGCGGATGCCGACCAGGCTGTAGTCTTCGCCGATCCGGTTCTGGATCTCCTCGGGCGTGAGCGGGGTGCCCGCCACGGCCAAGACGGCCTCGGCCTTGTCGTTCACGCTCCTCGGCCACGGCACGACGTGGCCTTCGAGCAGCCGGAGCTGCGGCACCGCCCCGAGCCAGCGCTCCCCGACGTCCTCGCGGACCCCGAGCTGGGCGACCATGCCGACCGCTTCGTTCAGCGGCACCGGCCCGTCGGTGAACAGCTGGCGCGTCTTCTCGCGCAGCTCGTCGGCGCCCCCGGCCACCAGCCACCCGTCGACCTGGTCGTAGCCGGTCAGCAGCGTGCGGACGAACCGCCAGGCCGGGATGCCCAGCGTGGCCAGCTCGGTGCGGTGCCAGGGCACCGCCGCCATCAGGTCGTCGGCCGGGACCGCCGACCCCAGCCGGGTGCGCAGCCACGTGAGGTGGGCGGTCAGCGGGGTCGCCTCCTGGCCGCGCAGCCAGTTGTCGACGTGGTCGCGCAGGTCGCGCTCGATCTGCCGGATGCGCTCCCGGGTGACCGAGAACCGCTGCGCCAGCTCGTCGAGCGTGGCGCGGTGCTCGGCGTAGAGCCGGTCGCGGGCGATGGCGCGCTGCCGGTCGTCGAGCCGCTGGAACAGCTCGTCGATGATCTCGGGCAGCGGCCGTTCCGGCACCGCGGGCGGCACGCTCGCCAGCGGGTTGAGCGGCTCGGTGTCCATGAGCCGGTCGAGCACCCCGGCGAAGAGCAGCCGCACGCTGTCGCGGCTGCCCGGCGTGCGCTGGCTCTCGGCCGGTGCGGTGAACCGCAGCAGCGGCATGATGTCGCCGAGGATCAGGTGTCCCCAGCAGGCGGACGTGAGGTCGGCCAGTTTGGCCGCGATCTGGGCCGGCCCGACCGTGGCGCAGGCGCGGTCGATCGGGAGCGCCTGCCACCACGAGTTCGGGAGGCCGGGATCGCTGGCGATCGGCTCCACCTGGCTGGGCGCGGTCCAGCGCAGGGGGGGCACGATGTCGCTCAGGCTCAAATTCATGCAGGTCCAACCGGCAAGGGGAATATATCCGCAGTTCAGATTAGGGGATCAGGCAGGAAGGAAGGGACTCGCGCGACCGGAGTAGGACACGTAGAGCAACTCGTTCGCCCGCGTGCACGCGACATAGAGCAACCCCCGTTCTCGCTGCAGGTCGTGCGCTCGTGCCATCGGATCTTCGGCGTGGGGCGTGAGCGCGTCGGGCGCCGGGATGATCCCCTCAGCGACACCTATCACGGCCACCCGCCGGAACTCCAGCCCCTTCATACCGTGCAGCATCGTGACTTTCACCTCGATGCCCGCGTCGCGCAGGGCGGCGCGGGCGATCCGGACGATCTCGACCGTGCGGGCGGTGACGGCGATCTCCTCGGGCGCGACGCCGTCGGCCAGCCAGTCGCTCACGTGGGCGACCAGGCCGCCGATCTCGGCCTCCTGGGAGACGTACTCGCGCACCAGCGGGCGCGGGCCGTGGACGGTGGAGCGGTAGCCGTACATCTCGGCCGCGCCCTCGACCAGGCCGTCGACGGGGCCGCCGCCGCGGAGCCGGACGCCGAACGACAGGATCTCGTGCGGCAGCCGGTAGGAGATCTTCAGGTGGAACCGGCGGACCGGGATGCCCATGCCGGCCAGAGCCGCGCGGGTGTCGAACATGCGCTGGTGGGGGTCGCCGACGATGAACATGTCGTTCGGGCCCGGTGGCACCGCGGCCCGGAGCAACCGCCACTGCGCGGGGTGCAGGTCCTGCGCCTCGTCGATCACCACGTGTTTGTACGGCTCCCGCCGGGGCGCGTCGCTCTCGAGCACGTCGGTCGTGCGTCCCAGCAACTCGGCGCCCTCGGAGGCCAGCTGGAGGAGGGTCCGCCGCCCCGACTCCCGGAGGCGGCCCTCGACGTGCTCCACCGCCCGCCACACGCTGGTGCGGATGTCGGCGTTGAGCTGGACGCCCCGGCCGGGCCGTTCGGCCGCCAGATACTCGTCGAGGGTGCGCAGGTTCTGGGAGAGGATCACCTGCTCCCACTCGCGCAGCAGGAACGCCGCCCCGAAGCGGCTCCCGGCCGCCTCCTCCCACAACTTGGTCACGTCGCCGACCAGCGTGGGGGCCTTGCCCTCGTGGGCCGCGACGATGCGGTGGGCCAGCCGGTCGACGTTGGTGACCTCGACCCGCTTGCGCACGACCTCGTCGTCGATGATCAGGTCGAGCTTGGCCGACAACTCGTTGGCGAGCACCTGGGAGAAGGTGGTCAGCAGGATCGGCCCGCTGTTCTCCTTCGCCAGATAGGCCGCCCGGTGCAGCGAGATCACGGTCTTGCCGGTGCCGGCGCCGCCGGTGACCAGGACGGGCCGGTCGTAGACGGGCCAGTTGGCGTAGGTGTGCTGCGGGGCGTAGAGGAAGGTGCACCAGTGGGGCTTGGTCAGCACCCGGTCCAGCTCGACCCGGTCGGCGGCGAAGGCGGCCTGGCCGGGGGAGCGGTGGAGCGCCGCCTCCAGGTCGTCGAGGTCGATGTTCTCCGCCGAGGTGACCCGGCAGCCGTCGAGTTCGCGCCAGGCCTCGGCCAGCGATCCGCCGCGGGCCAGGACCGCGAGGGGGGCGTACTGGCTCTCGGGCAGCAGGGGTTCCACGGCGGCCAGGTGGGCGTCGGTGGCCATCATCCGGACCATCGGCAGCAGCAGTTCCTGGTCGATGCCGATGTCGATGAGGTCGGTCTCGCAGATGTGGCCGTAGAGGCGCTTGCTCGACCCGGCCGCCGACCGGCGGAGGGCGGGCTCGACGCGGGACAGGGCCTCGGCGTCCCAGACCTCGATGACGCCGATCGCGGAGTTCACGGTGAAGCGGTGCCGTTGCGCGTAGGTGTAGGCCTCGGCGTCGGGCAATATCGTGACGAGCCAGTAGACGTCGCGCTGGCGCACGGCCACCGCCCGGTGCCGGTCGGCCAGGCGTAACGTCGTCACGCGGGGGTCGCGCGCGTTCCGGACCCGCTCGGGCACGGGGCCGGCGGGCGAGTTGTGCAGGAACCGTCTGACGGACACCACGGCGTCCCGCCGCACGGGGCGGGCCAGTGCGGCGAGTTCCTGGGTGAAGTCCAGGGAGACGGCGAGGCGGGGCATGGGGGCCTAACCCAGCAGGGACAGCAGATCTCTGTCCCCACGTTCTCGGAGGCGGGCCCGCAGTTCGTCGGGCGGGGTCGGGCCGGTCAGGCCGATGCGCGTGGCGATCACGCGGTCGGCCTGGTCGGAGTTGCCGCCGGGGGCCGTGTAACCGACCAGGCGCAGCGCCCGCGCGATCGTGTCGCCGGAGTTGGCGGCGGGGAGATGGCGGACCCTGAGCATGCCCTCGTCGGAGAGGGTGAGAAAGATGTGGCTGCCCTCCTTGGCCGCGACCTCACTGAGGATGCGGCCGAGCGAGTCGATGGCGGGGGACTCCCGCCAGGTCATCGTGACGTCTCCGGCGGCGCTGCGCACCGTTCTTTCGCCACCCGGCGACAATCCCAGGTAGAGGGCGAAGCCCTCCGGGAGGCCGACCGACGTCCCCGCCAGATGCCCGGCGTCGACGTCGACCCGTAACCACCAGCGCCCGTCGGGCTGACGGAAGCAGCGGTGCGTCTGCGACACGTCGGACGGCCGTGGCGGCGGAGCCGCCGGAGCGGCCGGAGCCGGCGCCGCGCCGTTGGGACTCTGTATCCGCAACTGCGGGACGTTCTCCAGCCACTCCTTGGCGACCTCGGGGTGGATGCCGAGGGAGGAGACGAGTTCGAGGGCCCGCGACACGGTCGGCGGGCGGTCGGCGTTCACGATCAGGCCGCGGGTCCGCTCGTGCAGTTCGGCCAGGTCGCCCTGGACGACCCAGTCGCCGGAGACCTGGTAGCCGGGCAGCGTGGCCAGCACGAACTGCCAGGCGAGCACGTCGAGGGAGGGCAGTTCGCGGGTGTGCCACTCGGCGGCGTTGACGAGCCGCGACTTGGGGGCGGCCACACCGAGGAGGTCGGTCAGGTTGAGCAGGTAGCCGCGGTAGCGGGCGGCCGGGGGCGAGGCGAGCCACTCCTTGAGCCGGGCCCGCAGCGTGTTCTCGGTGACCTCGATGAGGCTCGCGGGCACGCCGAGCAGCTTGGAGAGGGACTCGGGCGAGGTGGGGGAGTCGGTGAAGACCCGGTTCTGCGCGACCATCCAGCTCTGGTCGTCGAGTGAGGCGAAGACCCGGTCGATCAGCTCGGGGAAGTCGGGGTCGTCGTCACCGGTGAGCCGAGGCTGCGGCACGACCGGCGCGACGGGCGGTCCGGTGGGCGGTCCGGCGGGCTCGTCGTCGGCCTCTTCGGGCGCGTCGGCCACGGCGGGTTCCTCGGACTGCGCTTTGGTCTCGAAGGGCGCCCGGTAGGGGGTCTTGAGCGCGGCCTTGGTCTCGTAGGGTTCCTCGGCGGGCGCCTCGGGCTCGGGCTCCACCGCGGGCCTGGACGGAACCACGGTCGCCGCCAGCTTCGTCAGCACCGCCGAATAGAGCGCCGCCAGCAGCGGCCGGGCCTTCACGAACGGCTGCTCGGTGAGCTCCCGCCCGGTCAGTGCCAGCAGGCCGGGCCACGACCCGGCCCGGTCGAGCGCGATCCCCACCTGGGGGTCGTCGGCGTCGTCGGGGTCGAGCACGTGCAGCGCGGGCAGCACGTCGCCCACCGCCGCCGCCGGCCACTGCTCCAGGGTCAGATCGGTCAGCAACTCGGCCAGCGCGTCGACGCCGAAGGCGGGCAGCAGCCGGCCCATCGGGAGCGAGCGCCACCACGCGTCGGGTAATCCGGCCCGGCCGGCCAGGATGGTGGCAGCGTCACTCCAGCGCAGCGGTGGCACGAGGTCACTCAGGCAGAAGTTCATCGCTATCCCCATCACTTCCGTAAGACCAGACCATAGTCTGGCAAATCCCCTGCCGTGGCGGGAGTTTCATCCGTGACGAACAGCCACAAACGATGGTGTCACCCTTCAGTGGCGCACCGCTGCGAAACGCAGTCTCACGTAGTCGGCCATCCAGCCGGAGTCGTGGCGGAGGGCGGGGGCGGCGAGTTCGTTCACCCGGCGCAGCAGCGGCTCGACCGTCGCCGGGGGCACGCCGTCGAGGAGCGACCCGGCGAACATCCGCACCCAGTCGGCCGCGCCGTTGGGGCACTCGTCGAGCGGGGTCGGCCGGTCGAAGTGCTCCAGGATGCGCAGGGTGAACCCGGCGCGTTCCAAACGGACGGCGTACTCGGCCGGGCTGGGGAAGTACCAGGGGAGCTCGGGCTCGCGCAGGCCGTGCTCGCGCCAGGCAGTCAGCATGGCGGAGGTGAGGGCGGCGCAGTTGCCGGCCCCGCCGAGCTCGGCCACGAACCGGCCGCCGGGCCGCAGGGCCTCGCGGACGGAGTCGATGACGGCGTCGGGGTCGCGGCTCATCCAGTGGAGGGCCGCGTTGGAGAAGACCGCGTCGAACGGCTGGGCGACGGTGAAGTCGTGGCCGTCGCCCACGGTGAAGTCGAGGCGGGGGAACTGGGCGATGGCCGTCTCGATCATCGCCTGTGAGCCGTCGATCCCCAGCACGTACGCCCCGCGGACGGCGATCTCGCCGCTCAGCACGCCCGTGCCGCAGCCGAGGTCGAGCACGCGCTCACCCGGCTGCGGGTCGAGCAGCTCCACGAGGGGAGCGCCCTGCGCCGAGACATAGCCGAATGAGCTGTCGTAGGCGCGAGCGTTCCACCTCATGAGCGTAGGTGTGTCATATCGCAAGATGGGCTCACTTCCACGGTTTCCGCATACTGTACGGCAGCCGTGGAATCAGTGTTTTTCAGCTCATTTGCTGAGACCAGTGTTTCTGGAGGTACTCCTTGGCGGCGTCCTGCTGCGGGATGGTCAGGAACACCGGCGTGCCGTTGACCTTCGGCAGCTTCCCTGCCGCCTCGTTGTCGATGGTGCCCTTCATCTGCATGGCCTCCATCCGCGACGGCCGTGCGTAGCCCCTGAGCAGGATGTTCTGGCCCTCGTCGGAGAACAGGAACTCGGTCCAGAGCCGCGCCGCCGCCGGGTGGGGCGCACTCGCGCTGATCGCCTGCACGTAGGGCGAGGCCAGGATCGAGCCCGCCGGGATGGTCACCTGCCAGTTGGCCTTGTTGGCGGCCGAGCGGGCGGCGTTCAGGAAGTCCCAGTCGAGCACCGCGGTGGCCTGCTCGGGCGCGGCGGCGACCGCCCCGGCCTTCTTCAGCGCCGAGAAGGCCTGCACACCCCTGCGGGCGTCGAACTTGCCGCCCTGCATGGAGGCCGCCATCACGCCGTTGAAGCCGCTCGCGTTCCTCAGCGGGTGGCCCGCGAGCGCGACCGTGGTGCCGGCCGGCCGGCCGCCGGGCTTGAGCAGTTCCGCGTACGACGCCGGCGCCTTCATCTTGCGCGGGTCGTAGCCGATCGACATGTAGCCGCCGTAGCCGGCGTACCAGGTGCCGTTGGCGGCCTTGACCTCATCGGGGATGTCGGTCCAGCCGGTCACCTGGTAGGGGGCGAACTTGGCGGCGTTGGCCAGGGCCACGTCGACACTGAGATCGAAGACGTCGGGCTTCTGGGCCGTGGCGACGGCGTCGATCTGCTGCTGGCTGTTGGCCGCCGGGTTGAGCGACTCGATCTGGATGCCGTACTTGTCGGAGAAGACGTCCATCAGCTCGCCGTGGTTGACCCATTCGCGGGGCAGCCCGACGACGGTGAGCTTGCCCTCCTTCTGGGCGGCCTCGACCAGCCGCTCGAAGTTGCCGAAGCCGGCCTGGAGGCTGGCGCCCTTCACGTTGACCGGCGGGAGGGCCTTGGTCTCGCCGCTTTGGGACGAACAGGCCGCGAGGGCCAGCAGGGCCGCCAGCGCGGGAGTGGTCACGAGTCTGGTCACGGATCGAATGCTTGGGGCCGCCTCACGCCGCGTCGAGACGGCACGCTCAGCCTGGGACGACCTTTGCCGCGGCCATGACCTTCTCTGGGAACTCCACGAGCGTGCCGTCGCGCTTGCGCACCGAGAGCACGCCGTTCTCCCACGACTCCAACACGCCCACGACGTCGCGGAAGCCCTCGGGCAGCGCCCTGCGGACGGTGACCCGCCTGCCGACGTCGGCCGGCGTGATGGTCACCTTGAGCTGGAAGGCCATGACATTGGCCCCTCCTGTTCCGGCCACCTGACAGTCACCGCAATACTAGGACGGAGCAACCTGCGGCCCATGTCGTGCCGGAAAGAAGGAGCTAGAGGTGACCTACGTCATCGCGCAGCCTTGCGTGGATGTTCTGGACAAGGCGTGCATCGAAGAGTGCCCTGTCGACTGCATCTACGAGGGCGAGCGCATGCTCTACATCCACCCCGACGAGTGCGTCGACTGTGGGGCGTGCGAGCCGGTCTGCCCGGTGGAGGCCATCTTCTACGAAGACGACCTGCCCGAGCAGTGGAAGGACTTCTACAAGGCCAATGTTGACTTCTTCGAGGAGCTGGGCTCGCCCGGCGGCGCCTCGAAGGTTGGCAAGATCGAGAAGGACCATCCGATCGTCGCCGCGCTGCCGCCGCAGGCGGAAGACCACTGACGCTCAGCACTGGAGAGTCCTTCGTGATCGCCCTGCCCGACTTCCCGTGGGACAGCCTGGCCTCGTACAAGTCGACCGCCGAGGCACATCCCGACGGCATCGCCGACCTGTCGGTCGGCACCCCCGTCGACCCGGTTCCCGAAGTCGTGCGCAGGGCGCTCGCCGACGCCGCCGACAGCCCGGGCTATCCGCTCACCTACGGCACCGCCCGGTTGCGCGAGGCGGCGGCCGGCTGGCTGGCCCGCCGCCACGGCGTGACCGCCGACCCGGCCGGCGTGCTGCCCACCATCGGTTCCAAGGAACTGGTCGCCTGGTTGCCGACCCTGCTCGGGGTCGGCCCGGGCGACAAGGTGATCTTCCCGGCGCTGGCCTACCCGACCTACGACGTGGGCGCCCGGCTGGCCGGCGCCGAGCCGTTCCCGACCGACGGCCTGCTCTCGCTCGGCCCGGAGCGGGTGCCCCTGGTCTGGGTCAACTCGCCGAGCAACCCGACCGGCAAGGTGCTCCCGGCCGAACACCTCGCCAAGGTGGTCGCCTGGGCCCGTGAGCGCGGCGCGATCGTCGCCTCCGACGAGTGCTACATCGAGCTGGGCTGGGAGAAGCGGCCCGTCTCGATCCTCCATCCCGACGTGTCGGGCGGCTCCCACGAGGGGCTGCTGGCGGTCCACTCGCTCTCCAAGCGCTCCAACCTGGCGGGCTACCGCGCCGCCTTCGTGGCCGGTGACCCGGCCCTGGTGAAGCGCCTGCTGGAGGTGCGCAAGCACGCCGGCATGATCGTGCCGGAGCCGGTCCAGGCCGCCATGACGGCCGCCCTCGACGACGACGCCCACGCCGACGAGCAGCGCGAACGCTACTCGGCCCGGCGCACCGCCCTGCGGACCGCGCTCGAATCGGCGGGCTGGCGCGTCGACCACTCGGAGGCCGGCCTCTACCTGTGGGCCACCGACGGCACCGGCTGCTGGGACCAGGTCGCCCGGCTGGCCAAACTGGGCATCCTGGTGGCGCCGGGCAGCTTCTACGGCACCGCCGGAGAGAGCCACGTCCGGGTCGCGATCACCGCCACAGACGAAAGAATCGCCGCAGCGGTCGCACGCCTCACAACCGAGTAGCGACCCGCCCTCATACGGGCGGATATGACGCGTTTGTGTTGATAGGATCGCGCGCCATGACGACAGCGGTGGTGCTCGGTCTGTGCCTCGCGGCGGTGGTCGTCGTGCTGTTCGCCTACCTCGCCACCGCTCGCCGTGAGGGGCGTGGCCGGGCCCGTGCGGCCGTCGAGGTCGACGACGACTTATTCGACGAATACGACTACTTCGATCCCCGCACCCTCCAGGTCGGCGACACCGCCACCGTGGAGGGCACCCGCTACAAGGCCATCGGCGCCCTCCACCTGATGCGGCAGGGCGACGAGTGGACCGAGCACCTGCTCGACGACGGCAGCCGCCGGGTCCACTGGCTCTCGGTCCAGGAACGGCCCGAGGGCCTCGAGGTCATGTTGTGGACGCCGGTCCAGGCCCTGGGCATGGTCCCGGCCAAGAGCATGCTGATCATGGAGGGCGTCGAGTTCTTCCCCGGCGACCGGGGCACCGTCGCCTACCGGGCCGAGGGCATGACCGGCCTGCCCGAGCGGGGCCTGCTCGACTTCGCCGACTACCGCGCCCACGACGGGCGGTTGTTGTCGTTCCAGCGGGTCCAGGGCGGCCAGTGGGTCGCCTCCTATGCCCTGCCCCTGACGCCCGGCTCCATCCAGGTCGACCGGAAGCCCTAGCGCTCCTTGACCGGCTGCCAGCCGTCCTGGCCGGCGGAGGCGGTCCACACGTAACCGTCGTGGACGACCTGGCGCAGCCCGTAGACCGGGGCGTGGGTGACGAACCAGGTGGCCTTCAGCCAGTCTTCCCTGGAGCCGCCCCTGGCCCGGGTGAACTCCTTCTTCGCCGCGGCGTCCTGCGGCGGGGGCGGCGACTCCTTCGGCGGGTACCAGCAGTGCACCGCCCGGGGCTGCTCGCCCCGGAAGGCGGTGGCCAGGATCTCGGCGCTGCGCCGGTGGTCGGCGTAGGCGCCGCCGTCGGCCGACCGCTGCACGGCCTGGGCGGCGTCGTGGAGGCTCATGTCGAGGTAGCCGTCGACCTTCTCCAGGGCGGCGAAGAAGCGGCGGGTCGCGTAGACCGGGTCCATGATCTGCTTGACCGTGCCCCAGCCCTGGGAGGGCCGCTGCTGGAAGATGCCGACGGAGTCGCGGTCGCCGAAGGAGATGTTGGTCATCTTCGACTCCTGGATCGCCGTGATGTAGGCGATCTCCAGCGCCTGCTTGGGCAACTTGCGCCGGGCCGCGACGGCGGCGATGGTGGCCGCCACCTGGGACTGTTCGAGGTCGAGGTCGAGCGTGCCCGACGGGACGGTGATCGTGCAGCCCTCGCCCAGCACGAAGGGCTCGGTCCTCTTCATCAGCTGGTAACCGGCGAAGAATATCGCTCCCGCCAGGACGACCACGATGGCCACGATGGTCAGTGCTGTTCTGGAGGGACGCCGTGTCACAGCCCAAGAACCTACCTTCTCGGGGCCCTGCCGTAGGCTCGGCAGACATGCGACTTGATCAGGACGTGAGGACGCTGACCGCCGATCTGGTGGACGTCCGATCCGAGAGCGGTGACGAGAAGGCCCTGGCCGACGCGATCGAGGAGGCGCTGCGGCGGCTGCCCCACCTGACCGTCGACCGCCACGGCAACAACGTGGTGGCCCGCACCTTCCTGAACCGGGCCGAGCGTGTCGTCGTGGCGGGCCATCTCGACACCGTGCCGATCGCCGACAACGTGCCGAGCCGGGTCGAGGGCGACCGCCTGATCGGCTGCGGCGGGACCGACATGAAGGCCGGCGTGGCCGTCCAGCTCAAACTGGCCCTTCTCGGCGCGCCCAACCGCGACCTGACCCTCGTCTTCTACGACCTGGAGGAGGTCGAGGCGGCCCGCAACGGCCTCGGCCTGCTGGTGCGCGAACACCCCGACTGGGTGAGCGGCGACTTCGCCGTGCTGATGGAACCGACCGACGGCGTGATCGAGGGCGGCTGCCAGGGCACCATCCGGGCCGAGATCGTCTCCCGGGGTGTACGCGCCCACAGCGCCCGCAGCTGGCTGGGCTTCAACGCGATCCACGGCGCCGGCCAGATCCTCAACCGCCTCGCCGCCTACGAGCCCAGGCGGCCCGTCGTCGACGGCCTCGAATTCCACGAGGGC
The DNA here is from genome assembly GCF_030269205.1 of Herbidospora sp. NBRC 101105. Taxonomy (NCBI): domain Bacteria; kingdom Bacillati; phylum Actinomycetota; class Actinomycetes; order Streptosporangiales; family Streptosporangiaceae; genus Herbidospora; species Herbidospora sp. NBRC 101105. The sequence goes on from NZ_BSSX01000009.1 coordinate 412,280, forward strand.
CTCAACGCCGTGCTGATCCGCGGCGGCCACGCCGGGAACGTCATCCCCGACGAGTGCGTCGTGACGGTCAACTACCGCTTCGCCCCCGACCTCACCGAGGAGCAGGCCCAGAACCACCTGCGCGAGGTCTTCGACGGCTTCGAGGTGACGATCATCGACTCGGCCCCCGGCGCTCGGCCCGGCCTCGATCACCCGGTCGCGGCGGCGTTCGCGAGAGTGGTGGGCGGCGAAGCCCGGGCGAAGGTGGCGTGGACCGATGTGGCCCGTTTCTCCGCACTCGGAGTTCCGGCGGTGAACTATGGACCGGGCGATCCCGCGATGGCCCACAAAGTCGACGAATACGTCGAACTCGACAAGATCGTCGAGGCAGAGCGGGTCATGACAGCCTGGTTGACCTGAGGCTTCTACCCGTAGAAAGAAGAAAGTGGCTTTCCTCGCCGGCCATTTGGCGGGGAAAGCCACTTTCCGTCCCGAGCAGCACCCTCGACTGTTAGACGCGGCCTGAACGAAATCCGGTTCCACGGTTCCGTGTGGATTCTCAAGATTTTTTCCACGGCCATCCTGAGCGGCTAGCGTGGCGTCCCATGAACACGATTCGCCGTGAACGTCGCCAGGGCCCGCAGCTGCTCCGTGGCGAGATGGTGCCCGACTCCACCCACGACCAGCGTCTGCTCGACCGGCGCGGCCCGGCCGACTGGCTCCACATGGACCCGTGGCGGGTGCTGCGCATCCAGGCCGAGTTCGTCGAGGGCTTCGGCTCCCTGGCCGAGCTCCCGCCGTCGGTCACCGTCTTCGGCTCGGCCCGCACCAAGCCCGACTCGCCCGACTACGAGCTCGGCGTCCGCCTCGGCGCCGCGCTCGCCGACGCCGGCTACGGCGTCATCACCGGCGGCGGCCCCGGCTGCATGGAGGCCGCCAACAAGGGCGCGATGGAGGCCGGCGGCATCTCCGTCGGCCTCGGCATCGAGCTCCCGCACGAACAGTCGATGAACGAATACGTCAACCTGGGCGTCGAGTTCCGTTACTTCTTCGTCCGCAAGACCATGTTCGTCAAGTACTCGTGCGGCTTCGTCACCCTCCCGGGCGGCTTCGGCACCCTCGACGAGCTGTTCGAGGCGCTGACCCTCGTCCAGACCCGGAAGGTCACCTCGTTCCCGGTCATCCTCATGGGGTCGTCGTTCTGGGGCCCGATGGTCGACTGGATCAAGTCCTCGCTGCTCGGCGAGGGCAAGATCTCCCCGCAGGACGTCGACCTGATCCGGGTCACCGACGACGTCGACGAGGCCGTGCGGATCATCGTGGAGGCCGACCGCCGCCGCGAGGAGGAGGCCAGCCTCGTGGGAGACGCGCAGTAATGTTCGTCTGCGTTTTCTGCGCCTCCTCCCAGAAGATCGACCCGAAGTACTTCCGGCTCGCCGCCGACGTCGGCGCCGAGCTCGCCCGGCGCGGCCACCACCTCGTCAGCGGGGGCGCGATCGTGTCGTGCATGGGCGAGGTCGCCCGCGCCGCCCGCGCCGGCGGCGCCCAGACGATCGGCGTGATCCCCCAGGTCCTGGTGGACATCGAGATCGCCGACACCGACTCGACCGAGCTGGTCGTCACGACCGGCATGCGCGAGCGCAAGAGCGTCATGGACGCCCGCTCCGACGCCTTCCTGGTGCTCCCCGGCGGCATCGGCACCATGGAGGAGCTCTTCGAGATCTGGACCGCCCGGGTCCTCGGCATCCACCAGAGGCCCTTGGTCCTGCTCGACCCGTGGGGCCTCTACACCCCGCTGAAAGACCTCGTCGAGGGCATGTACGACCAGGGCTTCACCCGCCCCGACGTCTTTGACGGCATCTCCTGGGCCACGACCGTCGAAGAGGCATTCGACCTGCTGGAACACACCGTCCCCCGGATCGTGCCCGGGATCGACGAGGCGTAGCGGCCGGTCAGGCGAGCCCACGCCGGGCCAGGGCCGGCGGCCTGCGCCCGGCGATGGCCTCGGTCATGGCGACCGCCTGCTCGATCGCCTCGGCGTGGGCCGGGTCGGCCAGGCGGAACTCGGCCGGGCCGCGCCAGGTGGCGACGGCCGCCACGGCGATGGCCTCGTCGAGGTCGGCCGGCAGCTCGATGGTCTCTGTTGCCACGTCCTCGATGCTCTCACGCTCGGCACATGTGGCACGATTCGTATGTGCTGGTCGTACTCGTTCTCGCCGCGCTCGCGGTCGTGGGCTGCGTGGTCTGGGTCTCCATGGGCCAGGGCGGGGCGATGGCGGAGTTCCCCCCCGACGTGCCGCCGCTGGAGCTCCCCGACGCCGCCCAGGTGACCGCCGTCGACCTGGTGACCGTGCAGTTCCCGGTCGGCCTGGTCGGCTACCACACCGGTTCGGTCGACGAGACCCTCCAGCGGGCCGCGACCGCCATCCGCGAACGCGACACCCGCATCGCCGTCCTGGAGCAGAAGGTGGCCGAGCTGATGGCGAGCCGCCTCCAGGCCAAGTCGCTCGATTCGGAAGAGGCATGGTAGAGGTCGTCCGCTGCGCCTGGGCCACCAGCGACCAGCTCTACCTCGACTACCACGACCACGAGTGGGGCCGTCCGGTTCACGGCGACGACAAGGTCTACGAACGGGTCACGCTGGAGGCCTTCCAGTCGGGCCTGGCGTGGATCACGATCCTGCGCAAACGCGAGAACTTCCGCCGGGCCTTCGACGGCTTCGTCATCGAGAAGGTCGCGGCCTACACCGAGAAAGATGTCGAACGTCTCATGGCCGACGCCGGGATCGTCCGCAACCGGGCCAAGGTCGACGCCGCCATCGCCAACGCCAGAGCCGCCCTCGAACTCCCCGAAGGCCTGTCGGCCCTGGTCTGGAAGTACGCCGAGCCCGACTCCCCGGTCCGCAGGACGATGGCCGACATCCCCTCGTCCACGGTGAACTCCCAAGCCCTGGCCAAGGAGCTCAAGAAGAAGGGCTTCCGGTTCGTCGGCCCCACCACCGCCTACGCCCTGATGCAGGCGATCGGCCTGGTCAACGACCACATCGAAGGCTGCATAGCTAGGAGATGAGGGTACGTTCGACGAAGGCCCCCGCCTTGGGCATCAGCCGCGAGGCCTCCTGCTCGAAATAGGCCCGCGCCTTGTCGCCCGGCCACCCCGAGGGCAGCAACGCCGCCGGCAGGCCCGGGTCGCGGAACAGGAAGTTGCGCCAGGTGTGCACCAGGCGCGACCTGACCGCGAAGACCTGGTCGTCGGGGGCGTCGCCGGGCAGGCCGTCGACCAGCGGCCGGGCCCCCGCGAGCCATTCTTCGTAGGCGCGGCCGATCGCGTCGAGATCCCAGGCCCTGGCCAGCAGGTCGACCGGGTCACCGTCGAGCACCGCCTCGAAGCGGTCGGCGTGCAGGTCGAGCTGGTCGAGCTCGGGCGAGGCCCGGGGGCCGATCCAGGTGGTCTCCGAGAGGGGGGCGTACCCGAGGAAGGACAGGTGGGCCCGCAGGCGCTCCCGCCGGGTGCGTTCGCGGACGGGTTCGATCACCAGCAGGTGCCAGCGGCCCGGCCAGGTGATCGTGCCGCTCCGGTAGACCCGGGCCGCCGCCTCGTCGAGACGTCGCACGCATTTCGGCGTGGCCGCGTAGCCGGGCCCCTGGGGCAACCGGACCGGGTCGAGCCACCCCTGCCGGACCATCCGGGAGATCGCGGTCCGGACGGCGGGCGCGGCGATCTCCAGAGGCGCCAGCAGCCGGACCAGGGCGGCCACCGACGCCTGGCCTCCCCGGCTGCGCAGATGGTCGCCGTAGAGGTCGAAAAGCGCGGCTCGGGCGTTCATCCCACCCAGTGTGGAGTCAGGAACAGCCGCCGACAATCCATGGGCGAACCGCTTTGATCCTCAACCGAGTCCTCTCCCGTTACCTTTTTGAACCCGGAGGCGGGATAATAGGACATCACAGAAGACGTGAATGCGCCGGCCACCCTTCATTGGACGGCCGACAACGCGGGAAGGGATACACGCATGGCGGCGATGAAGCCGCGGACTGGTGACGGTCCGCTGGAAGTCACCAAGGAAGGCCGGGGCATCGTCATGCGGGTCCCGCTCGAAGGTGGCGGTCGGCTTGTCGTCGAGCTATCGGCGGATGAGGCCGGCGCCCTCGGTGACGCGCTGAAGAACGTGGTCGGCTGACTACAGCCGGATATCGAGCGACGACGGCCCCGCCGCGGATCCCCGCGCCGGGGCCGCGTTCCTTTGGGGCAGATTCCCAGCGCGAGCCACGGCCGGCCTTCGGCGGTCCGTGTCTCGCTTCCATTCTTGAACGTGGAGAAACCGTGCCCATAGAGACCACCGTGACCACCGTGGCCCATGCGGACGGCGACGCGGAGTTCCTCGCCGTCCCGTTCGGCCCCGACCTTGCCCCCGACGTCGAGCTGCCGGTCTCCGCCCCGGCCCTGCTCGCGCACTACGAGGCCAAGGGCGAGCCCGGAGAGGTCGTCGAGATACCCGTCGCCGCCGCCGACGGGGTGCGCCGCGTGCTCCTGTACGGCACCGGCCCCGCCGCCGCCGATCTCCGCAAGGCGGGGGCCGCCCTGGCCGGCCGCGTCCAGGGCCGAGACCGGCTGACCATCGTCGCCCCGCCCGAGGGCGACGTGGCCGAGCTGGTCGCCGGGGCGCTCCTGGGCACCTACACCTTCAAGCTGGGCGAGCCGAAGACCACGCCCGTCCACGAGATCGTGCTCTCGGGCGCCGACGCCGACGCGGTCGCGCGCGGCGAGGCGGTGGCCAAGGCCACCAGCGACGCCCGCGACCTGACCAACACCCCCTCGTCGATCAAGTCCCCGGCCTGGCTGGCCGAGCAGGCGATCGCCCTGGCGGGCGAGGGCGTCGAGGTCACGGTCGACACCGAGCTGGTCGGCTTCGGCGGCATCCGCGCCGTCGGCCAGGGCTCGGTCAACCCGCCCTGCCTGATCACGATGACCTACGCCCCCGAGGGCGCCACCCGCCACGTCGTGCTGGTCGGCAAGGGCATCACCTTCGACACCGGCGGCCTGTCGCTGAAGCCGTCGGCGTCCATGAAGGACATGAAGACCGACATGGCCGGCGGCGCCGCCGTGATCGCCGTCCTGTCGGCCCTGCAGGCCTTCGACGTGCCGGTCAAGGTCACCGGCCTGATCGCCTGCGCCGAGAACGCCTTCGGCGGCAACGCCCAGCGCCCCAGCGACGTGATCACCCAGTACGGCGGCCGGACCGTCGAGGTGCTGAACACCGACGCCGAGGGCCGCCTGGTGATGGCCGACGCGCTGGCCTACGCCGACCGCAACCTCGACCCCGACGTGCTGATCGACATCGCCACCCTGACCGGCGCCGCCAAGGTCGCCCTGGGCACCGGCTTCGGCGCGCTCTACGCCACCGACGACGCCCTGGCCGGCGGCCTGCTGGCGGCGGCGGGCCGGACCGGCGAGCGGTTGTGGCGCATGCCCCTGCTGACCGACTACCGGGCCGGTCTCGACTCCGACGTCGCCGACATCGCCAACATCGAGACCAAGGGCGGCACCGGCGCGGGCTCGGTCACGGCCGCGCTGTTCCTGCGGGAGTTCACCGGCGACCGGCCGTGGGCCCACCTCGACATCGCCGGCCCCGCGCGCAACGAGAAGGGCGGCACCGGCTTCGGCGTCAGGCTGCTGCTCGACTGGCTCAGTTCGTCAGCTTGACGGCGGCGAGCAGGCCGTCGCCCAGCGGCAGCATGAGCGGGCGCAGCCGCTCGTCGTTCCTGACCAGACGGCCGACCTCGCGGACCGCGACCGATTCGGGGTCGCGCTGCGTGGGGTCGGCCACCCTGTCGTGCCACAGGGCGTTGTCGAAGGCCACGATCCCGCCGGGCCGCAGCAGCCGCAGCGCCTCGCTCAGATAGTCGCCGTATTCCTGCTTGGCGGCGTCGCAGAAGACCAGGTCGTAGCCGCCGTCGGCCAGGCGCGGCAGCACGTCGAGGGCCCGCCCCACGATGAGCCGGGTGCGCCCGCTGGCGAACCCCGCCTCGGCGAACGTCTGCCGGGCCAGCCGCTGGTGTTCCGGCTCGACGTCGACGCTGGTCAGCGTGCCGTCGGACCGCATTCCCCGCAGCAACCACAGGCCCGAGACGCCGCAACCGGTGCCGATCTCGACCACCGACCGCGCGTTGACCGCGGTCGCCAGGAAACAGAGCGCGGCGCCCCCGCCGGGCAGGATGGGCGTGGCGCCCACCTCCTCGCCGCGCTGTCGCGCGTTGCGCAGGACGTCGTCCTCCGGGACGAAGTCCTCCGCATGGGCCAGGCTCGCCGTGTTCATGGTTGGCAAGCGTAGGGGAGTACGCCCCGATCGGGAACTCACGCCGCAACGGGGACGTTGCAGCTTTGAACGGTCTTTGTTCAGGTCGTTCGCCGCTGGTACGCAGGAAGGGGCGAAACCAGGCACTATGGCTGTAGCAACGGTCCTGGAGAGAGGATTGCCGGTGGACGATCACGACCACCAGGCGGGCGCTGAGGCGTCCACCTGGACACCTCCCACCTGGGAGGAGGTCGTCAGAAACCACTCGGCACGGGTATACCGGCTCGCCTACCGGCTGACCGGCAACGTCCACGACGCCGAAGACCTGACCCAAGAGGTCTTCGTCCGGGTGTTCCGCTCTTTGTCCAGCTACCAGCCGGGCACGTTCGAGGGCTGGTTGCACCGCATCACCACCAACCTGTTCCTCGACGGGGCCCGCCGCAAGCAGCGGATCAGGTTCGAGGGGCTGGCCGACGACGCCGCCGAGCGCATGCACGGCCGCGAGCCGTCCCCCGAGCGGGCCTACGACGACAACCACCTCGACGCCGACATCCAGGCCGCGCTCGACGCGCTGGCGCCTGAGTTCCGGGCCGCCGTGGTGCTCTGCGACATCGAGGGCCTCTCCTACGAGGAGATCGCGGCGACGCTGGGCGTCAAGCTCGGCACCGTCCGCAGCCGCATCCACCGGGCGCGCGCGCAACTGCGTGACGCGCTCGATCACCGTGCGCCGCGCGGTGACCAGCTTCCCCCTTCATCGTTCACCCGGGAGGGAGCATGACGCATCTTGGTGAGCGCGTTTCCGCGCTGATCGACGGCGAGCTCGCGCACCACGAGCGCGAGCGCGCCCTCGCCCATCTCACGTTCTGCGCCGACTGCCGGGCCGAGGTCGACGGGATGCGGGCGCTGAAGAGCCGCCTGCGCTCCCTCGACCCGCCCGCCATGCCGGCCGACCTGACCATGTCGCTGCTGCGGTTGGGAGACATGGGCCCCCCGGCCCGCCCTCTACCGGGCCAGCTGCCCGGCCCCTACAGCATCGCGCCCGCCGACACCCGCCCGGCCCGCCGTCCTTTTGGCGCGACCGGCCCCGGCCGTAGCCCCCGCCGCCGCGCGGCCGGTTACGTCGCGGTCGGGGTGGCCTCGGCGGCGGTCGCCCTCGGGTCGCTCTTCCTGGTCAACGGCGAGCCTCGCCCTGCCCCCGCGCCCGAGATGATGTTCCCCCCGCAGGTCACCGCGTCGCCCCATGGCCGGCTGCCGGGTTCCCCGTCACCCGGTCCCTCGCCCAAGCTTGTTCCTTGACGCGACTAACCGGCACCACGTCTGGGCAGTGAGACGGCATACGATCTGGCGTGTAAAACGGGTCGTGTGCCTTTCTCATGAGACTGGGTGGCGGCCCCGCCACGATCGCTGGGAGTGACTGCACCGATGACCGACGACACGCGTGACGACGACGCGTACGGGCGGCCTGAGTTCTATCCGGTGGGCGAGTGGGGCGAGGAAGACGACGCCCCCCGCCGGCCCCAGCAGCCGGGCGCGGCCCACCCGCCGCCCCCGCTTCCCGGCGGAGAGCCGACGCAGACCTATTTCCCGCCACCCCCGCCGCCCAACGCCTACGGCATGGGGCAGGGGTGGGCGCCGCCGCCCGGCGGGATGCCCGAGTTGCCCCGGCGTGAGCGCCGTGCCGGTCCCCGCACCTCCACGCTGGCCGTGCTCGGGCTCGTGGTCGCGCTGGTGGCCGGGGGCGCGGCGTCGTGCGGCACCTATCTGCTGACCCGTCCGACCGCCGGCATCGACCCCGGCTACGCGATCCCGACCCCGGCCGCCGCGCCGACCGGGCGGGCGCCCGAGTCGGTCGCCGGGGTGGCCGCCAGGGTGCTGCCCAGCGTGGTCTCGCTCGAAGTGCAGGGCAGCGGGCAGTCGGGCACCGGCTCCGGGTTCCTGATCCGGGGCGGCTACATCGTCACCAACAACCACGTCGTGGCCGCCGCGGCGCGGTCGGGCGGGGGCATCCGCATCCGGTTCGCCAACCGCCAGTCGACCACCGCGCAGATCGTGGGGCGCGACCCCAACTCCGACATCGCCGTGGTGAAGCCCGACGAGACGTTCGGCTCGCCCGAGGTGGCGCTGGGCAACTCCGACTCGATGGTGGTCGGCGACCCGGTCATCGCGATCGGCTCGCCCCTGGGCCTGAGCGGCACGGTCACCACCGGCATCGTCAGCTCGCTCAACCGGCCGGTCGAGGCCGGCGGTGAGAGCGGGCGCGACTCGGCGCTGATCAACGCCATCCAGACCGACGCGGCGATCAACCCCGGCAACTCGGGCGGCCCGCTGGTCAACGGCCGGGGCGAGGTCATCGGCGTCAACTCGGCCATCGCCACGATCGGGGCCGGGCAGCAGCTCGGCGGGCAGCAGTCGGGCAGCATCGGCCTCGGGTTCGCCATCCCCGTCAACCAGGTGCGCCGGATCGCCGAGGAGCTCATCTCGACCGGCTCGGCCCGCACGTCCCGGATCGGGATCACGATCGACCAGAACTACCAGGGGCAGGGCGTCCGGATCGCCGACGCGCCCGACCGTGGGGTTCCGCCGATCACCCCGCAGGGGCCCGCCGACAAGGCCGGGCTGCGGGCGGGCGACGTGATCCTCGAGGTCGACGGGCAGCCGATCAGCGACAGCCGCGAGCTGATCGTCACGATCCGCAGCAAGACGCCCGGCGACCGGGTCCCGTTCAAATACAGCCGGGCGGGCGCCGAGCGAACAGTGGACGTCGTGATCGGGGCGGCGCCGGCTCCGTCGGCCCAGCCCTCGTGAGCACGCCTGCCCGGGTACTAGTCTGATTCACGACGGTTCGGGCAGGGCAAGGGAGATCTACGGTGTTCGGACTCGGCTGGGCGGAGATCCTGGCGCTAGTAGTGATCGCGTTGCTCGTGTTCGGGCCGGAGAAGCTGCCGGGGGTCGCCTCGCAGGCGGGCCGCACGCTCCGGCAGATCCGGCAGATGGCCAACAACGCCCGCACCGACCTTGAGGCCAACCTCGGGCCGGAGTTCAAGAACTTCGACCCGACCGACCTCAACCCCAAGAACTTCGTCCGCAAGCACCTGCTCGACGACGTCGAGAAGGACTGGAACGCCACCCCGGGCGAGACGGCCGCGGCCGACCCGCCGCCTCCTCCGGTGACGGTGGAGCTGACGGCGGGCGAGATCCCGCCCTACGACAACGAGGCGACCTGAGCCCAGCAGAAAGGCCCGCTCCCAGAGGAGCGGGCCTTTCGTTTCGCCCGGGCGCGGCCGGTCGGCGGCGGTTACGGCGCGGACCGGAGGCGGCGGGCGGCTGCCAGGGTCGGCGGAGCCGTAACGGAGAAGAAGGATCTAGCGGCCGGCGGGGCTGATGTCGAGCTTCATGCCCTTCAGGCCGCCCCTCTTCTTGCTGAGGCCCGCGGCGATGCGGCGGAGTTCGGCGGCGGCCGGGGCGTCGGGGTCGGTGAGGACCAGCGGCTTGCCCTCGTCGCCGCCCTCGCGGAGGCGGGTGTCGATCGGGATCTGGCCCAGCAGCGGCACCCGGGAGCCGAGAGTGCGGGTCAGGGCGTCGGCGACGGTCTGGCCGCCGCCCTCGCCGAAGACCGAGATGCGCTCGTCGCAGTGGGGGCAGGGCAGCCAGGACATGTTCTCGATGACGCCGGCGATCTGCTGGTGGGTCTGGGCGGCGATCGAGCCGGCCCGCTCGGCGACCTCGGCGGCGGCCTGCTGCGGGGTGGTGACCACGAGGATCTCGGCGGTCGGCATGCGCTGGGCGACCGAGATCGCGATGTCGCCGGTGCCGGGCGGCAGGTCCATCAGCAGGACGTCGAGGTCGCCCCAGAACACGTCGGCGAGGAACTGGTGGAGCGCCCGGTCGAGCATGGGGCCGCGCCAGACCACCGCGCTGTTGCCCTCGGGTTTGAACATGCCGACCGAGATGACCTTGATGTCGTGGGCCACCGGCGGCATGATCATGTCTTCGACCTTGGTCGGCCGTTCGCCGACGCCCAGCATGCGGGGCACGCTGTGGCCGTAGATGTCGGCGTCGACCACGCCGACCTTGAGGCCGGAGGAGGCCATGGCGGCGGCCAGGTTGACGGTCACCGACGACTTGCCGACGCCGCCCTTGCCGCTGGCGACCGCGAAGACGCGGGTCAGCGAGCCGGGCTGGGCGAAGGGGATCTCCTTCTCGGGGCCCCGGTTGCCGCGCAGTTTCGTTTGCAGAGTTTTACGTTGCTCGGCGCTCATCACGTCCATCTCGACGGAGACGCGCGTGACGCCGTCGAGCTTGGAGACGGCGGCCGTGATGTCGCGGGTGATGGTGTCTCTCATCGGACAGCCGGCGACAGTGAGGAAGACGCCTACGCGCACCAGCCCGTCAGGGGCGATGTCGATGCTCTTGACCATGTCGAGCTCGGTGATCGGCCGGCGGATCTCGGGGTCGTTGACCGTCGCCAGGGCCGCGGTCACCACTTCTGGGGTCGGTGCCATGTAGTCATGCTACGAACTGGCGACCTGTCATACGAATCGAGGTCGCACCTCTAGGATGACGCGGGTGAGTCCGACAAGTCCGCCTGTCCTGTCGGCGGAACAAATCGAGGTCTGGCGCACGATGCAGCGTGCCCAGATGCGGATCACCCGGAGCATCGAATCCGACCTCCTGGAGTCCCACGATCTGGCGATGGCCTCGTACGACGTGCTGCTCCAACTGTCCGAGGCGCCCTATAAGCGGCTGCGGATGAACGACCTCGCCGACCGGGTGCTGCTGTCGCGCAGCGGGCTGACCCGGCTGATCGACCGGCTGCAACGCGACGGCCTGGTCGAACGGCAGGCCTGCCCGAGCGATGCGCGCGGCCTCTACGCCGTGCTCACCGACAAGGGCACGGCGCTGCTCGACGAGGCCACCCCGACCTACCTGCGCGGTGTGCGGGCCCAGTTCGTCGAGCGGCTGAGCGGGGCCGAGCTAGGGCAGTGTGCCGCCCTTGCCGTCAAGCTGGTCGACTAGCCACTCGGCCTCGGCCTTGATGAAGTCGCGTGTGGCGACCTCACCCAGGGCGATGCGCAGCGAGGCGATCTCCCGGGTCAGATATTCGAGCTCCGCCCGGTTCTGCTCCGCCGCGTGGCGATCCTGCTCGCCCTGAACCCGGTCGCGGTCGTCCTGCCGGTTCTGCGCGAGCAGGATCAGCGGGGCGGCGTACGACGCCTGGAGCGAGAGCATCAGGGTCAGGAAGATGAACGGGTAGGGGTCGAACCTCATCGGGCCGAGAGTGTTCCAGGTGACCCAGACGATCACGAAGGCGGTCATGTAGACGAGGAACCTGGCCGTGCCCAGGAAACGCGCGAACTTCTCCGACCACTTGCCGAACGCCTCGGGGTCGTACCGGATGGGCAGTCGCCTGCGCAGTTCGCGGGGCTGGTCGAGCCGGCCTTCAGTCATGTCGCTCCCGCCAGTCTTCGGGCAGCAGGTGGTCCAGGACGTCGTCGACGGTGACCGCGCCGATCAGGCGGCCGTCCTCGTCGGTCACCGGGGCCGCCACCAGGTTGTAGGTGGCCAGGTAGGAGGCCACCTCGGGGAGGGAGAACTCGGGCCTGATCGGGTCGACGCTGCCGTCGACCAGTGAGCCGATCAGGGCGAAGCTGGGCTCGCGGAGCAATCGCTGGATGTGCGCGATGCCGAGGTAGCGGCCGGTGGGGGTCTCGGTCGGCGGGCGGGCCACGAACACCTGGGCGGCGATCGACGGCGGCTGCTCGCGGACGCGCAGCCGGGCCAGCGCCTCGGCGACGGTGGCGTTGGGGGGCAGGATGACGGGCTCGGTGGTCATCATGCCGCCGGCGGTGTCCTCGGCGTAGCCGAGGAGGCGGCGTACCGGATCGGCCTCTTCGGGGATCATCAGGGCCAGCAGGCGCTCGGCCTGTTCGGGCGGGAGCTCCTGGAGCAGGTCGGCGGCGTCGTCGGGGCCCATGTGCTCCAGCACGTCGGCGGCCCGTTCGGCGTCGAGGTTGCCCAGCACCGTGACCTGGTCGCGTTCGGGCAGCTCCTCCAGCACGTCGGCCAGCCGGTCGTCGTTGAGCGCGGCGGCCACCTCGGCCATGCGCTTGCCGGGCAGCTCCTGGAGCACTCCGGCGAGGTCGGCGGGGCGCATGGCGTCGAAGGCGGTCAGCAGGCTCTGGGCGCCCTGGTCCTTCTGTGCCACCTCGAAGCCGCTGACCTGGCCCCAGTCGACGACCGTGGTCTCGCCCCTGCGGCGGGTGCCGCGCCGGAAGGCGACCTTGGTGATCAGCCAGTCGGGCGGATCGGGCTGCTCCATGGCCAGGTCGAGGACGGTGCCGGGCTCGCCCTCGACGGTGATCTTCAGGTCGAGCAGCTCGCCGATCGCGAGGGTCTCCGACTCGCGCTGCTCGAAGCGGCGCAGGTTGAGCCGCCCGGTGAAGATGACCGCCCCCGCCTCCACCGAGATCACCCGGGTGATCGGCAGGAACACGCGGCGGCGGGGCTGGACCTCCACGACGTAGCCGTGGACACGCGGGGGCAGCGGGCCGCGCAGTGCGACGACCACGTCCCGGATCCGGCCGATCTTGTCACCGGCGGGATCGAACACCGCGAGCCCGGCCAGCCGGGCCACGAAGATCCGCTCCACGCTGGCAGGTTATGGGGATGCCCCGGTCCGGTTGGATATGACAGGATCAAAGTAGGTCAACGGTAGTTACAGGGAAGAGTCATGATCCGGTCAGTCAGCCTTGGAATCGCGGCCGTGTCCGCCGTGTGCTTCGGGTTCTCCGGACCCATGGCGAAGTATCTGAACGCCGCCGGGCTCGCCCCGCTGGAGTCGGTGTGGGTGCGCATGGCCGGCGCCGGGCTGCTGCTGCTGGCCGCGCTGGCGCTGCTGCGGCCCGCCGCGCTGCGCATCCCCCGTTCACAGTGGCTCTTCTTCGGGGTGTACGCCCTGGTCGCCGTCGCCGGGGTCCAGGCCCTGTACTTCCTGGCCATCCAGCGGCTGCCCGTCGGCGTGACGTTGCTGATCGAGTACACCTCGCCGGTCCTGGTGGTGCTGTGGGTGCGGTTCGTCCGCCGGATCAGGCTGCCGAAGGCGGCCTACATCGGCGCGGTGATCGCGGTGGCCGGGCTTGCGGTCGTGGTCGAGGTCTGGGACGGGCTGCGGCTCGACGCCATCGGGCTGGTGCTGGCCCTGCTGGCGGCGGCGTGCTGCGCCGGGTACTTCCTGATGAGCGACAACCTGCACGTCGACCCGCTGGGCCTGGTGGCCTGGGGCATGATCGGGGCGGCGGTCGTGCTGCTGCCGTTCGCGCGGCCCTGGTCGATCGAGTGGGCCGTCTTCGGCGACGTCGTGACCGTGGCGGGCAACACGCTGCCCGTCGCCGGGGCGGCCGGGTGGCTGATCCTGGTGGCGACGGTGGTGGCGTACATCGCCGGGGTGACGGCGGTGCGGCGGCTCTCGGCGGCGGTGGGGGCGACGGTGGCCTCGCTGGAGGTCATCACCGGCGCGCTGATCGCCTACTTCCTGCTGGGCGAGGCGCTGGGCGCCTACCAGATCATCGGCGGCGCGGTGGTGCTGCTCGGCGCGCTGCTGGCCCAGACGGCGACGGTACGGCGGGCCCCGCAGGAGGCGCCCGCCGCGCGCGAGCCCGTGCTCAACCCGTCGGCCTGAGCCGGACCACCGACGACCGCTTGGCCCACCGGGCGGGCAGCCCGGCCGCGTCGGGGGCGTTCAGCCGCTCCTTGGCGAGGGCGGCGATCACCTCGGGGCTGGTCTTCTGGTCGACGACCTCGACCGCCGCCGGGAAGCGGACGAGCTGGGCGCCGTTGTCCTTGCTCCGGAGCACGACCTCGATCTCGTGCTGGGCGGTGAGGCCGGGGAGGTTCTGCTCCCCGCCCCCGACCACCAGATAGATGGCGTCGTCATGCCAGACGTGCCAGGCCAGGCGGGTGCCCTGGGGCAGCACCACCCACAGCACGCTCGACCGCTTCGCGGCGTCTTCGATCAACGCGAGGCTCATGACGGCCAGTTTTCCACAGGTCAAAACGCCTGTCAGGAGGTGAAAATCTCCCGGATCTTCCATGCTGCGGGAAGCAGTCCCGCGGCGACGAGGACCTTCAGCCCGTCGCCGATGAGGAAGGGCACCACGCCCTTCTCGATCGCGGTCGCCAGGCTCATGTCGGCGGCCACGGCCAGCCACGGCACGCCGACGAGGTAGATCAGCACCGTGCCGACGATCATGGTGACGACCGTCCTTCCGACGGTGCGGTCACCACCCCGCCCGGCCAGCGCGCCGACGACCGACGCGGCCAGGAAGAAGCCGACGACGTAGCCCAGCGTGGCGTCGCCCGCGGCGGTGAACCACGGCACGCCGGCCAGGCCCGCCAGCAGGTAGAGGGCCATGCCGGCGGCGGCCCTGTAAAGGCCCAGGGTGGCTCCGGAGAGCAGCACGGCGAAGGTCTGGAGGGTCACCGGCACGGGGCTGCCGGGCACCGGGAACGCCACCTGGGCGGCCAGGCCGGTCAGCGCGGCGGCGCCGACGACGAGCGCGACGTCGCGGACGATCGTGCCGGGGATGAGGTCGGACAGGACCGCGGGACGGCTCGCGGCGACGACTCGGGACATCTCTGGACTCCCTGATGGAAGAGGCATTACCTCCCTATTAATCACATAGATCACCTGGGGAGCCCGTATGCGCCCCGGCACAACGTCCGCCGCCCGGCTTTGTAGGGTTGGGCGCATGCGCGCGCGTCGTACGTGTCTGGCGGTTCCCGGGAGCAACCCCCGTTTCCTGGAGAAGGCCCAGGGGTTGCCCGCCGACGAGGTCTTCCTCGACCTGGAGGACTCGGTGGCCCCGCTGGCCAAGGAGTCGGCGCGCGGGAACATCGTCGCCGCGCTGAAAGAGGGCGACTGGGGCGGGAGAACCGTGGTCGTGC
Source organism: Herbidospora sp. NBRC 101105 (assembly GCF_030269205.1). Lineage (NCBI taxonomy): Bacteria > Bacillati > Actinomycetota > Actinomycetes > Streptosporangiales > Streptosporangiaceae > Herbidospora > Herbidospora sp. NBRC 101105. Next base: position 427,494 of record NZ_BSSX01000009.1, read on the forward strand.
GGGTCAACGACCTGTCGACCTCGTGGACCTACCGCGACGTCATCGAGGTGGTCGAGGGCGCGGGCGACCGGCTCCACTGCCTGATGCTGCCCAAGGTCGAGGACGCCTCCCACGTCCGGTGGCTCGACGTGCTGCTGACACAGGTCGAGAAGGCCGTCGGGCTGCCCGTCGGCGCCATCGGCATCGAGGCGCAGATCGAGAGCGCCCGGGGGCTGGTGAACGTCGACGACATCGCCCAGGCCTCGCCCCGGGTCGAGACGCTGGTGTTCGGGCCGGCCGACTTCATGGCGTCGATCGGGATGCGCACGCTCGTGGTGGGGGAGCAGCCGCCCGGCTACGCCGAGGGCGACGCCTACCACTACATCCTGATGCGCATCCTCATGGCGGCCAGGGCCCACGGCCTCCAGGCGATCGACGGGCCCTACCTGCAGATCAAGGACGTCGACGGGTTCCGCCGGGTCGCGGCGCGCGCGGCGGCGCTGGGTTTCGACGGCAAGTGGGTGCTGCACCCCGGCCAGATCGACGCCGGGAACGAGGTCTTCTCGCCCGCGCAGGACGACTACGACCACGCCGAGCTCATCCTCGACGCCTACGACTACTACACGACGGTCGAGCGGCGCGGCGCGGTCATGCTCGGCGACGAGATGATCGACGAGGCGTCGCGCAAGATGGCGCTGGTGGTGGCGGCCAAGGGCCGCGCCGCAGGGCTCGCCCGGACGAAGAGCTTCAAGCGGCCCTGAGCGCGGACGGCCAGGCGTCTAGAACTGCACGCCGATCGTGGTGAAGAACCAGAACGACGAGGTCAGCCAGAGGCCGATCAGCAGGGTGAAGACCAGACCCCCGGCCACGGGCAGCACCCAGCCGGGCAGGCCGCGCTTGGGCAGCGACAACATCTTCGTGACGAACACGCCGTAGAAGAGGCAGCCGAAGATCGAGTGGAACATGACGCGCGGGTCGTCGTAGCGCGCGCCCACCGCGTAGAGGCAGTGGAAGGCGACCGGCACGGTGGCCAGGAACGCCAGGCGTCCCGACCACCGGTGCACCGGCCCCGGCCAGGAACCCCGCACGGGGATCCGGCCCCAGATGGCGAACGCCGAGAACACCTGCACGATCGCCAGCAGCGCGGCCAGCGTGGTCAGCCAGACCTTCATGGCCAGCGGGCCGGAGAACCCGGCCAGGCCGAAGGCGAAACCGGTCGGGGGGTGCAGTTCGCCGTACACGCCGAGGGCGGCGGCGACCAGCCCGCCGGCGAGCACGGGGATGACGAGGAGGGCGACGGCGCCGCGGTGCTGCGGGGCGACTTGGGTGTGGGACATCTCAGGCTCTCAAGCGTTCGGGGGCGGCGGGGTTCAGGAGGCCGGGGCGGCGGGGGCCAGGAAGGAGTCGATGAACTGGTCGGGGTCCTGGGGAGTGAGCGGGATGCCGTACCACTCCTGGACGCCGCCGTCGAAGGCCGCCGCGGCCTCGCCGGAGTTCTCGCCGAGCATGATGCGGCCGACCGACTGGCCGTTGGGGAGCTTGATCCAGCCGCCGACGACGCGGGCCCCGCGGACCTGGGCGGTGGCGCGGTAGAGGCCCGAGGGCTTCTTCACGGTGGCGGCGGAGAAGCGCCAGCTCTTGTTCTTGTACTCGATGCGGCCCTGCGCCTTGCCGCCGCGCAGGGCGGCCGTGACCAGGGTGTCCTTGCCTTCGAGGGTGAGCGTGTTGTCCGCGGCGGTGCCCCTCAGCCACGCCTCGATCTTGCCGTCGCAGAAGTAGCCGACGACCTTGCCGTTCCTGATCGAGATGGCGATCAGGCCGCCGTTCTGGTCGACGACGCCCGCGTAGTCGGCCTTCTTCGGGGTCGGGTCCTCCTCCGGTTCGGGGGCGGCCACCTCTTCGGGTTCCTGGGTCGCGTCGGGGGTGGCCTCGTCGGTCGCCTCGGGCGTGGCCAGCGGATCGGCCCCTGCCGCCGCGGGCACGGCCGAGGTCTCCTGGATCTGGGGCGAGGCGGTCGCGCTGGCCACCGTCAGGCCCGCGGTCATCACCACTCCGACGGCCAATGTGTAAATGGGTCCTAGCCGGCTCATGTTCCGTCTCTCCTGGGTTTGTTTCCTGCCCCAGAGTGAATCGCGGCGGGCCGCGTCTGTCTGTGGACTAATGCGCACTCGTCTGTGATGAGAATGGGACCGTGATCCAGCAGCCATCGCTCACGTCGTGGATCGTCCCGCCGCCTCCGGGTTCGCGGTACGACCAGCTCGCGCGCACCCCGGTGCACCGCTGGTGGCGGCCGCCGCTCGGGACCGTGTTGATCGTGGTCGTCTACGTCGCCCTGACGGCGGCGCTGGGCCTGGTCGCGGTGCTCGTGGCCGTGGTCGCGCGTCAGCCGACGGCGACGACCCCGGGCCGGGTCCTGTTCGAGGACCCCGTGCTCGACCTCGCCTTCCAGCTCGTGGCGATCGCGATCATGACCCCTCTCGTGCTGGGGGCGGCCTGGCTGGTGCAGCGTCGCCCGCCCGGCACCCTTTCCTCGGTCGCGGGACGGCTGCGGTGGGGATGGCTCCTGCGGTGCGTTCCATTGGCGGTCCTCGCGGTGGTGCTGGGGGAGGCGGCCCAGGCCCTGACCCTGCTGGCGACGGGCGTCTCTCCGGGATACGGCTGGGCGGGCTGGTCGGAAGTGCTCGTGCCGCTGGTGATGATCCTTCTCCTCGTGCCCGTGCAGGCGGCTGCAGAGGAGTACGCGTTCCGGGGCTGGGTGGTTCAGGCTTTCGGCGCCTATTTGCGCAATCCCTGGTGGGGGATCCTGATTTCGTCGGGCGTCTTCGCGGCCTTCCACGGCTACACCGACTTCGGGATCGCCTATACGTTCGGGTTCGGCGTGCTGATGGGATGGGTGTCGGTACGCACCGGCGGGCTGGAGGCGGCCATCGCGCTGCACGCGGTCAACAACATCGGGGCGTTCGGGATCGCGGCGGTGGCGGGGGAGCTCGGCTCGGCGCTGGCGCAGGGATCGCTGCCCTGGCAGACCCTGGTGGGAACAATCGTGCAATTTGGCGTTTTTGGGGTTGGTGTCGTGGTTCTTGCTCGTAAGTCGGGAATTTCAGTGGAGGGCGGATAAATCTCACTAGAGAGGAGGTGATCGTGGGTTGCGGGAGGGGTATCAGAGGGATTGCGTCCCTCCCAGACATATGTGGAACGGTCCTGATAGAGGAGGTAAGTGGCCGTGCCCCCCGAAGACGAGGAGCAGCCGGATGTGCCCCCGAAGCTCCATCACTCGCCACCGGGCCCTGCCACGACCCCTGAGGAGAGTCCCCGCCCGCGCACCTCACCCTGGGCTCTGCCGCCCTTCGCCGCGCCGACTCCCGAAGACCCTCCGGTACGAGGCCGCCGCCCCTACGACGCCGACGAGCCCGAGCCCCGGCCGGGCGACCTGGAGACGACCCAGCCCCGGCGCGCGATCGGCTCGTTACCCTTCGAGGCCCTCGGCGAACGCCGCCACGGCCCGATCGGCCCGCGCCCGGGCGAACCCCAGGACCAGGTGATCTGGCCCCTCGGCAAGTCCCCGTTACCCCAGCCGCCGGCACCTTCCGGCGAGGGCGATCTCACCGAGCTGGAGGCGTCAGACCCGTTGGGCGGGCCCGCGCGACCGCGAGAGGTCTCGCCGGTCGAAGGGCTTGGTGCGTCGCGCGGCGACGTCAGTCGATCCGCGGGGGCGGTCGAGGGGTTGGGCGGGTCGCGAAGGGCTGATCCCTATGGCGACGCGGGTGCGGTCCAAGGGCTGGGCGATTCCCGGGAGACTGATCCTTATGGCGGCGCCGGTGCTGTCGAAGGGCTGGGCGGGTCGCGAGGAGCTGATCCTTATGGCGGCAGCCGTTCATCGCGAGATGCCGATGTCTTAGGCGAGACCGATCGATCGCGGGGTGCCGATTCACCTGGTGAAGCCGGTCGATCGCGAGGTGCTGATCCCTATGCCGAGGCCGGTCGACCGTTAGGCGCGGTCGCGGCGAGTGGTGATCTCGGCCGGTCACAGGATGACGCGGGGCCTTTCGGTGATGTGGCACGGTCGGTCGTCCGGGAGGGGGGACTGCCGCCCGGTGTCGAGCCGATGTATCCCGTCGACCCCGCCATCCGCGCCGAAGACGCCACGCCCGAGGGGATCTACCCGCCCGACCCCGGTCTGCGGCAGAGCCGGCCCTCCGACTTTCCGCCCCGGCATCATCGGCCCTACTCCACTCCGCAGCGGCCCGATGACGACGACCGGCCCGCGCGCACGGACTATCCCGACAAACTCGTCGCCTCCGGGCCGCCCCGTGAGCACGGCATCCGGGTCCGGCCGGCCATCGCGGCCGAACCCGAGTTCGTGCCGGAGCCCGAGTTCGGGCCGGGGCGGCGGGAGAAGGACGTGCCGGCGGTGGTTCCGGCTGTTCGGAAGGCGCCGCCCGAGCGGATCGGGAAGCCGCCCGGGGGGCGGCCGTTGCGGCCTGACGTGCTGGCCACGCTGGGGCCTCCCCGTGGCGGGAAGCACGGGCGGCGCGGGGTGCGGGCGCAGCGGCGGCGGCCGAGGATCGGGTTGCCGCTGCTGGTCATCGTGGCGGTCATCACGGCCGCGGCGTTCGGGCTGTTCGTGGTGCGGTGGGCGACGGCCCCGGCCACGTCGGGCATCCGGCTCGCGGTCGGCGACGGGCAGTCGGGCGACTCGGCGTTCCAGGCCCCGGGGTTGCCCGGCAACGGGTCGCGGCAGGTGCTGACCTCGGTCGCCTCCTCGGGGTCGACGATCGTGGCGGTCGGCACCGACACCACCAGCGCCATCGCGCGGCCCTTGTTCATCGTCTCCGTCAACGACGGCAAGGACTGGACAATCGGCGAGGTCAACGGGCCGCCCGGCTACGAGGCCGCGCCGGGATCGCCCGGCCGGGTGGTCGGCAGCGGCGGCAAGTGGCTCGCCGTCAGCACCGACCCCGCCGGGCCCGAGGGCCGGGGCATGTGGACGTCGGCCGACGGCCAGTCGTGGGCGGCGGTCGACCCGGCCCGGCTGGGGATGTTCCTCGAATCCGACCGGGTGACCGATCTGGCCCGGACCGCCACCGGCTTCGTCGCCGTCGGCAGCACCGTCCAGCGCGACGGCACGCCGGGCGCGGTCGCCTGGACCTCCGCCGACGGGCAGGCCTGGACGCGGGTGGAGACCCCCAGGATCGGCACTCCCGACATGATCCGCACCGTCAAGGCGGTCGTGGCCAAGGGAGACAAGGTCGTCGCCCTGGCCGAGCCCGGCTCGGGCACCGCCACGGTGATCCTGCGCTCCGACGACGGGGGGCGGTCGTGGCTGCGTACGGCGACGGCGCTGCCCGACATCAGGCCAGAGACGGGGGCGCTGGCGGCCTCGGCCGACGGCTTCGTGCTGGTGCCGACCGGGCAGCGGTTCCCGGGTCCAGGTGTACGGGTGCACTGCTCGCCCGAAGGTCAGAACTGGACCGCGTGCGGGACCATCGGGCCCCTGAGCCCGGCCGGGAGCGGCGTGCGCGGGTTGTCCGCCTCGGGCGCGGGCCTGGCCGCCGTCGTGGAGTCGGCGTGGGAGGAGTACGCCCTCTTCACCAGCGACGACGGCCGCGACTGGCGGAAACGGGCCGACCTCGGCCTCATCCCCGGGACGCTGCGCGGGCTGACCATCACCGACAGCGGGCGACTGGTCGCCGGTGGCGACAAACGCGGCGCGGGCGACGTGGAGAACCTGCCCGTCCTGATGACGGCCGAGAAGGGCAAGGCCGCGCGGGCCGTGCCGCTGGAGAGCGTGCCCGGCCTGAACCGGCTGGCGCGCAACACCTCGGGCGTGCTGGCGGCCGGGGGGGCGTTCGTCGCGGTCGGCTCGGCCAACGGCGACGCGGGCATCTGGACCAGCGGGAACAACGGCGCGAACTGGAAGGCGATCAACTCCCAGTGGCTCGGCGGGTCCGGCCGGCAGGCGCTCTCGGACGTCGCCTACGGCCCCAAGGGCTGGCTCGCCGTCGGCAGCACGATGGCCGACCTGCTGGTGACCAAGCCGCTGCTGGTGGTGTCGTCCGACGGCAAGGGCTGGCGGCCGGGGCCGGAGATGTCCGCGCCCGAGGGCCACTACTACCTGGCGCCCCAGACGGTCGCCGCCGGGCCCAAGGGCTACGTGCTGGCCGGAGAGGACCAGACCGGCGCCGGGATCGGCCCCGCGCTCTGGTTCACCAGTGACTTGAAGAAGTTCACCCGCGTGGGCGAACTGCCGGCCGGGGCCGCCGAGGTGCGCATCCACGACGTGGCCGCGACCGGCGACGGCTTCGTGGCCATCGGCGGGACCGGCCGCTCCGAACGCGAGAACGGGGTCGTCTGGGTCTCCGCCGACGGGCTGAAGTGGGAGGCCAGGAACCGGGTGCTGCCCGACGGCGCCCAGTCGGCGGGGTTGCGCCACATCGTCGTCCGCGACGGGAAGCTGATCGCCACCGGGACCGCCCTGACCGACGACGGCACCCGGCCGTTCTCGGCGGTGAGCGGCGACGGCGGCGAAAGCTGGGAGTTCGCCTGGTTGCCCGCCGAGGCCCCGGCCGTGGTGCTCGACCTGACGGCGAGCGAGCGCGGCATCGTCGCCGTGGGCGCCCACGGGACCGGCAGCGAGGTCGACAGCTCGGTGTGGGCGTCGGAGGACGGGCTGGTGTGGGTCCGGCACGGGCTCGTGGAAGACGGGCTCGGCGGGGCGGGCGCGCAGTGGCTGGAGGCGGTGACGATCTCGGGCCAGCGGGTGATCGCGGTGGGGCGTTCGACGACGAGCCGGACCGACAACATCACCATCTGGCGCAGCACGCTGTCGTCGGGGGACGCGTAGTGATCAGAGGCCGTCGAGGAAGTCGAGGAGGCCCTTCGTCAGCGGGAGACGTACAAGATCATCGGCGGTGGCCCACACGGCCGCCGCCGCGTCGTCGCCCGGTCTGAGGTCGCCGCCGATCACGTGGGCGTAATAGTCGAAGATCTCGTAGAAGCCGATCACGATCGTCCCGGCCAGGGCGCCCACCTCGATCTCCAGGCCGGTCTCCTCGCGGATCTCGCGGCGCAGGGCGTCGCCGTCGGTCTCGTCCTCTTCGACGCGGCCGCCGGGCAGGGACCACAGGCCCTCCGACGGGGGATGGCCACGCTGGATGAGCAGGAGGCGACCCTCGGTGTCGCGGATGATTGCCCCAACACAGCGCATAACGCCAAGATTACGGCTAAAACCCCCGGGAGGCCTTGACGGGTCCCGAGCATCGGAGCACGGTGAGTAACTGTGAGAGCCGCGCCCACCTGTCCCCGGTGCTTCGGCCCGCTGAGCGAACCCAATATCTGGTCGAGCGCCTGGCGGTGCACCGTGCACGGCGAGGTGCTGCCGCACCGCTCCCACCGGCCGGGTCCGGCCGCCGTCGAGCTGATCAGGGGCTCGGCCGTGCCCGCCTGGGTCCCCTGGCCCCTGCCCGCCGGGTGGCTGGTGACCGGCTTCGCCGAGGCGGGTGACCGGGCCGCCGTGGTCGCGGTCTCCGGGCCGTCGCTCAGTTACGGGCCCGCCGACGTGCTGATCATCTCGGAGGAGCCGGGGGTGGGCCTCGGGTCCGCGTACGCCGGCCTGCCGGGCCCCGACCCCGGCGACGTCGTGACCGGCGTCCCGCTCACCAAGATCGAGGTCAACGGGCACTCCATCCCGCTCTGGGTGGTGACCGACGGCGTGCCGGGCGACAGAGCCGTGTACGTCGGCGAGGCCGCCGGATGCTGGCTCTGGACGGTCGCCTGGCCGGGCGAAGCCGGGAATCTGATCGCCCTGATGCAGCTCGCGCTGGCCGATCTCCGCGATCTGGAGTGGGACGTGCCCTTCGGGGCGTTCTCTCCACGTCTGACGGGGGAAGGCGCGGCGGGAACGGGCTAGAGTGCTGTTCGTGACAGCGCGTATCGAGCGAGTGGTGACCTCGGGGGTCGTCGAGATCGACGACGTCGAGCACAAGGTTGAGAACAACACCTGGATCGTGGGAGACGACGACGAGGTCATCGTCATCGACCCCGCGCGCGACGCGGAGAAGATCCTGGAGAAGGTGGGCGAGCGGCAGGTTCTCGCCGTCATCTGCACCCACGGGCTGCCCGACCACGTCGGCGGCGCCATTGAGGTGGCCGCCCGCGACGAGGCGGTGATCGCCCTCGCCCCCAAAGACAAGCGTCTGTGGCGGCAGACCTGGGAAGACACCTGGCCCGACATCGAGATGGAGGACGAGGGCCTGTTCGCCGTCGCCGACACCGAGCTCGAGGTCATGAACACCCCGGGTGTGACGGCGGGCGGCGTGTCGCTGCTGGCCGAGTCGCTGGGCGTCGTCTTCACCGGCAAGACCCTGCTGGCCGACGGCCCGGGCAAGCTCGGCGGCGACTACCCGGCCCTGGCCGACCAGCTCACCTCGATCGGCGAGCGGCTCTTCACCCTCCCCGGCGAGACCCGGGTCCTCCCCGCCCACGGCGAGGAGACCACGATCGGCGACCTGGAGCCCCTGTTCGACCGGTGGCTCTCCGGTTCGCTGACCGCGGCCCCGGAGGAGCAGCAGGAGGGCCCGCTGACCGACGGCACCCGCGTGTCGGGAATCCGCCTCAACGCCGACGACGACTGAGCGCGGTGGAGCAGCTCCCCCTGGAAGGAATGCCGCGGCGGCTCTTCTCGTGCACGCCGTCGCGGCTCAACTCCTGGCTCGACTGCCGACGGCGTTACCGGTTCACCTACCTCGACCGCCCCGCGCCCCAGAAGGGCCCGCCGTGGGCGCACAACAGCGTGGGCGCGTCGGTCCACAACGCGTTGGCGGCGTGGTGGCGGGAGCCCTACGAGCGCCGGACCCCGCTGTCGGCGGCGATCCTGGTCTCCAACGGGTGGATCACCGAGGGCTTCCGCGACGCCGAACAGTCGCTGAGGTGGCGTGACCGGGCCCGCGAGATGGTCTCCGGCTACACCGCCACGCTCGACCCCTCCGACGAGCCGGTCGGCGTCGAGCGCACCGTCGCCACCCGCACGTCGGTGATGGCCCTCTCAGGCCGCATCGACCGCCTCGACCGCCGCGGCGACGAACTGGTCGTGGTCGACTACAAGACCGGCCGTCGCCCGTTGACCAGCGACGACGCCCGCGGCTCCCTGGCCCTGGCGGTCTACGCCGTGGCGGCGGGCCGCATGTTACGGCGGCCCTGCCACCGGGTCGAGCTGCACCACCTGCCGACCGGCGAGGTCGTGGAGTGGGAGCACACCGACGAGTCCCTGGCCCGCCACCTGTCCCGAGCCGACCAGATCGCGGCCGAGGCCCAAGAGGCCGACGAGGCCTACCGCGCGGGCGAGGCCACAGACGAGACGTTCGCGCCGTCACCGGGCGTGTTGTGCTCATGGTGCGACTTCCGCAAACACTGCCCGGAAGGCCAGGCGGCCGCCCCCGACAAGGAACCGTGGGACGGCCTGGCGCCCATCTAAAGGATTGGGTCTCCCTGAGGCGACCTCGCGCCGTCAGAGGCGGTTCGGCCTATCTTCCCGCTTTGGGCGAGAGGGAGACGCCGCTCCGTAAGGCGAACTCAGCCACCTCCACAGACCCGGGTTCGGGCGCTTCCGCGCCCGAAATTTCGTCCCGCTCTGGGTGAGTGGGAGACGCCGCTCGGTAAGGCGAACTCGGCCACCTGCGCAAAGCCAGGTTCGGGCGCTCTCGCGCCCGAAATTTCGGCATATCGTTCAGCTCTGGCTTGGCGGGAGACGCCCCTCCGTCGGGGGCGACTCGACCACCTGCACAAAGCGCGGTCCGGGCGGCTCCCGCGCCTGAATTTCGGGTGAGCTGGCGCGGCTCCTCAGCTGGTGGCGCCGGCTCTGTCAGCGGGCCAGCATGGTGCTTTCGGCCGCGTTCCAGAAGCGGGTGAGGGCGGCCGCCGTCGTCTCCGGGGCCTCCACCGCGGGTGAGTGGACCGCCCCGGGCACCACGACGCACTCGCAGTCGAGGCGGTCGGCCATCTCGGCCTGTAGTCGCGGCGGCCAGCCGTCGTCGTGTTCTCCGTAGAGAACCAGCATCGACAGGCCCGTCTCGGCCAGTTCGTCGACGCGGTCGTCGGCGTCGAGGACGGCCCGGCCCATGCACTCCAGGCCGACCAGAGAGTTGGCGAACAGCCGGCGGCGCAGGAAGGCCACGATCTCCTCGGGAACGCCGGCGCGCAGGGCGTCGGGCTCCATCTTCTCGGTCCACATGGCTTCGAGGCCGAGCTCGGGCATCTTCTCCAGCATGCGGCGGCCGGCCACCTCACGGGCGCCCACCATCCCGGCCGGGCCGGAGCTCATGAGCGTGTAGGACGCCAGTTTGCCGGTGCCGTCGAGCACGGTCTCCCGGGTGACCAGGCCGCCGAACGAGTGGCCCAGCAGGTGGACGGGCTCTCCGCCGCCCACGACGGCCACCAGGGAGTCGACGTCACGCCCCAGGGCCGCGCAGGTGTAGGCGGCGGGGTCGTCGGGGCCCGGGGTCTCGTATTGGCCGCGCAGGTCGACGGCCACCACACGGCGGCCCGCCTGGGCCAGGGTCTGCAGCACCGAGAGGAAGTCTTCCTTGCTGCCCGTGTAGCCGGGCACCAGCAGGGCCGGCCACCGGTCGGGCAGGCCGCTGCCGGGCAGCGCCTCCAGGGCGGCGAACACCCCTTCAGGGGTCTCGATCCGCTTGGGGCTCACCCCGGGTGGCAGGTCCAGGAATCTCGGCGTACTCACGTGAAGCCACGATACTGAAACCCGCAGGGCGCCGCAGATGAGCGGAGCCCTGCGGTGTTCGGGCTAGTTGCGGCGCGGGCGCGGGCGGTTGCCGCCGGAGCCGGAGTGACGGCCGTTGCCGCGCTGGGCCTTGCGCTCGGTGGCGGCCGAGGGCGCGGGCAGGTCGTCTTCGGTGGCCAGGTCGGGCGAACGGAAGATGATCGCGAACGGGCTGGCCGGGATGATCTTCTCGGGTTCGGCCGGTCGGGTGGTCTCCATGGGAGTCACCTCCACCTCTTCCTCAACTTCGTGAATCTCATCGTGGATCGGATCGAGGATGTCGCCCTCGAACGGGGCGACCGCCTCGGGGACCTCGACGACGTCGACGGCTTCGGCGCCGGTCTCGGTGACGGGCTCGATGACCGTCTCGACGACCTCGTCGGACGTGCGGCCGCCCCGGGTGCGACGGCGGTTGCGGGCCGGGCGCTCCCTGCGCTCGTCCTTCTCCCTGTCGCGGTCCCTGTCACGGTCACGGTCCTTGTCGCGGTCTCTGTCGCGGCGGCTGCGGGTGCGGCCGGTCTCGCCGAGGTCTTCGATCTCCTCGGCGTCGAGGCCGGCCCGCGAGCGGTTGGCGCGCGGCAGCACGCCCTTGGTGCCCGGCGGGATGCGCAGCTCTTCGAGCAGGTGGGGCGAGCTGGAGTAGGACTCGGCCGGCTCGGGGTTGCCGAGGCCCAGCGCGTTGTTGATGACCTTCCAGCGGGTCATCTCGGTCCACTCCATGAACGTCACCGCGACGCCGGTGCGACCGGCCCGGCCGGTCCGGCCGATGCGGTGGACGTAGGTCTTCTCGTCCTGCGGCAGGTCGTAGTTGACCACGTGGGTGACGTCGTCGATGTCGATGCCGCGGGCCGCCACGTCGGTGGCCACCAGCACGTCGATCTTGCCGTTGCGGAACGCCCGCAGGGCCTGCTCGCGCTGGCCCTGGCCGAGGTCGCCGTGGACGGCCGCCGCCGCGAACCCGCGGTCGCGCAACTGCTCGTGGACCATGTCGCAGGCCCGCTTGGTCTCGCAGAAGACCATCGTGAGACCCCGGCCCTCGGCCTGCAGCAGCCGGGCCAGGATCTCGATCTTGTCCATCCGGTGGGTGCGGTAGACGTACTGCGTGACCTGCGAGGGGGCGTCGTTCTCCGCCTCGGTGGTCTCCGCGCGCACATGGATCGGGCGGGTCAGGTAACGCCGCGACAGCGCCACGATCTCGCCCGGCATGGTGGCCGAGAAGAGCATGGTCTGCCGCTGCTCCGGCACCAGCTTGATGATGCGCTCGATGTCGGGCAGGAAGCCCAGGTCGAGCATCCGGTCGGCCTCGTCGAGCACCATCATGGTGATCTGGCTGAGGTCGAGGTGCTTCTGCTTGATCAGGTCGAGCATCCGGCCCGGCGTGCCGACGATGACGTCGACGCCGCTCTTGAGCGCCTCGACCTGCGGTTCGTAGGCGCGCCCGCCGTAGACGGTCAGGATGCGGGAGCCGAGCTTCCCGGCGGCCAGGACGAGGTCTTCGGTCACCTGGAGGGCCAGCTCACGGGTCGGGACCAGAACGAGGCCCCGGGGCTTCTTGCGGTTCTTGCGTGGCTTCCCGACGGACTGGAGCATCGCGACGCCGAAGGCGTAGGTCTTGCCGGTGCCGGTGCGGGCCTGGCCGATGACATCCTGGCCGGACAGCGCGAGGGGGAGAGCCATCTCCTGAATCGGGAAAGGTGAGACGATGCCCTCGGTCTCCAGGGCATCGGCGATCTCTGGGATGACACCCAGGTCTCGGAACGTCGTAATCGTCGCCTGCCTCAGTCGTGTGGCGAAGGCGGTTTCGTGACCAAACGGGCTCGCGTGCCGGGTCCTTACGAAAGGCGCCTTCGACGTCGTACGCGACCGCGCGCAGCCAAACTCTCTGGGGGTTACCGGGAACAGATACCCCGGATCAACACAGTGCGGTCGCACTTCTCACCGAGCAGTCTACTCGATACCACAGCTGCTAACCGATTTGCGGCGTGTTTCGCATGTTTCTTCGTGAGCCTTCCCCCCTACGCTGCTGCCATGACCATTTCCCGGCCCGGTGTCGTCGACCTTCTGGGCGTGCTCGCCTACGCCGAGCTCACCGCGTTCCTCCGGATGGCGCAGGACGCCTCCGTGCTGGCCCCCTCGCTGACCGACAGGGCGGCGCTCGGCGACGTGGCGGCCACCGAATACGGCCACTTCCGGCTGGTCCGCGACCGGATCGCCGACCTGGGGGCCGACCCGGAGGAGGCGATGGCGCCCTTCGCCGACGCCCTCGACGCCTGGCACGAGCAGACCCAGCCGGGAGACTGGTACGAGGCCCTGGTGAAGGCCTACGTCGGCACGGGGCTGGCCGGCGACTTCTACCGCGTGGCCGCCCGCAGGGTCGACGAGGAGACCCAGAAGCTGGTCGACCAGGCACTGGCCGACGAGGCCCGCTCGGAACTGGTCGTCGAGCGTGTCAGGAAGGCCCTGGAGGACGATCCGCGCCTGGGTGGCCGGTTGGCCCTGTGGGCGCGGCGGCTGGTCGGCGAGGCGCTGAGCCAGGCCCACCGGGTCGCCACGGCCCGGCCCGAACTGGCCGCGCTGCTGGTCGACGGCGACGACCTGGCCGCCATCGGACGGATGTTCGCCCAGCTGACAGAGGAGCACGGCAAGCGGATGGCGGCGCTCGGGCTCACCCCCGGAGGCTGAATCAGGCGCCCCAGAGTAATGATCGAGAGGCGTGAAGGCGCCATGGGGTTGTACCGTGCGAGTTATGAGGGCCTCGCGCCGCTACGGCAGTTCCTTGACAAGATGTGGACCGAACCGATGGGCCTCCCGCGCCGTGTTGCGCAGGGCGAGCTCAGGATGCCCGACCATCAGCAGACGCAGGGACGACGCACACATCCCACGCAGACGTCCGCCGGGCTGTATCCACGGTCCCCGTTAGAGAAGCCAATGGGCGCCGCCGTCCAAAAGCGGCGCCCGAAGGCCCTCACGGGAGAAATCTAGAGAGTGCCGCCGAACCCGACCGAACGGCTGGCCCCCTCGCCGATCTCGACGAAGCCGAGCGCCGCGACGGGCACGATCACCCGGTTTCCCTTGACGTCGGTGATGGAGAAGACGCCGCGGTCGGCCGCGAGCGCGTTGCGGATCTCCGTCTCGATCTCCTCGACGGTGAGGTCGGTCTCGACGACGAGTTCACGGTGCACCGACTGTACGCCGATCTTGATTTCCATCTGGGCCCCTTTCGAGAGGGTTCCATCGTGGCCCCGGAAATCGCTCCGGCAGAGCTCTGATCGCGGCGGGCGTAACCACGGGGTGGCTACGTCGTGCGCGGGAAACCGCCGATGCCGCGCCAGGCCAGGCGGGCGATGAGCCCGGCCGCGGCGTCCTTCGGGATCGCGCCGCCGCTGGTCAGCCAGTAGCGGGCGCTCACCTCGGCCATGCCGACGAGCCCGACGCCGAGCAGGTGGGCGTCTTCGCTGGAGCAGCCGGTGTCCTCCTGGATCACCTCGGCGATCGCGTCGGCGCTCTGCCGCAGCGAGCGCTCCATACGTTCGCGCACGGCCGCGACGTTGCGCAGGTCGCTCTCGAAGACCAGCCGGAAGGCCTCGCCCTGGCTGGAGACGAAGTCGAAGAACGCGCCGATGGCGGCCTGGACCCGCTGCTTGTTGTCGGTGGTGGAGGCCAGCGCCTCCTTGCAGCGCGAGACCATGTCGTCGACGTGGACGTCGAGCAGCGCCAGGTAGAGCTCGAGTTTGCCCGGGAAGTGCTGGTAGAGCACCGGCTTGCTGACACCGGCCCGTTCGGCGATCTCGTCCATGGCGGCCGCGTGGTAGCCGTTCTCGACGAAGACCTCTTGGGCGGCGCTGAGCAGTTGGCGGCGGCGGGCGAGCCGGGGCAGCCGGGTGCCCCGGGGCTTGGCGTCCGGGGTAGCGGTCACGGCCTCTCCTTGCGCACGGGCTTCTCTTCTGATCAAGTGGCCTTCGGCCGCGGCCACATTCTACGGCTGGGCCACCAGGTCAGCGATAGTCGTCCTCATCGTCGGCATATGCCCGGTTCTGGTCGGCGGTGTCCGCCGGATCGGCCTCCAGTGGCACGTCCTCCGGCCAGGGGTCCTCTTCGGGCTCGTCGTCGAGGGGGCGGTTCTGCTCGGCGACGTCGGCCTCGGTGGCTTCGCTCTTCTCGGACATGGCGTCCTCCTCTCGGCCCACACTACGGGAACAGGTCTCCGGACGCCTCGACCCGCGCCAGCACGTCGGACGTGGTGAACCTGAGCTGGTCGGGGTGGTCACAATCGGTTACCTCCTCCCAGGTCAGCGGGGTGGAGACGGTCGGGTGGGGGTTGGCGCGCATGGAGTAGACGGCGACGGTGGTCTTGGCCGGGTTGTTCTGGCTCCAGTCGATGAACACCTTCCCCGGGCGTTCCCGCCGGGCCATCACGGCGGTGATGAAGTCGTGCCGGCGGGCGAGCCGTTCGGCGACCGCCTTCGCGAACTCCGAGGTGTTCACCTCCGAGTCCCACGGCACGTGGAGCTGCATGCCCTTGTTGCCGCTGGTCTTGGCGAAGCAGTCGAAGCCCTCGTCTCCCAGGGTGTCGCGCAGCAGCAGCGCGACCTCGCAGCACTCGACGATCGTCGCCGGGGTCCCCGGGTCGAGGTCGAAGACCAGCAGGTCGGGGGGCAGGGGGTCGCCGTCGTCCGACACCCGCCACATGGGCACGTGCAGTTCCAGGGCGGCCAGGTTGGCGTAGTAGACCAGCGTCGGCAGGTCGTCGACGATCGCGAAGTCGATGGTCTCGCGGTCCTTGGTGCTGCCGGGGACGGGCAGACGTACCCGGCGGACCCAGGGAGGGGTGTGGGCGGGCGCGTTCTTCTCGAAGAAGAAGGCCCCGCCGACGCCGTTCGGGTAGCGCTTCACGGTCAGCGGCCGCCCGCGCAGATGGGGGAGCAGGACCGGCGCGATGCGGGTGTAGTAGTCGATCACCTCGGCCTTGGTGAACCCGGCCTCGGGGTAGAGCGTCTTGCCGAGGTTGCTCAGCACGAGGTCACGGCCCTCGACCTGGACGGGGACCTTCTTCACAGCCGTACCTCCGCCGGGATCTTGTCCGGGCGCAGGCCGCGCCACGAGGGGGCGCGCAGGCGGCCCTCGGTGGTCTGGTTGGCGTAGGCGACCTCGCCGACGAGTTCCGGGCGCACCCAGCGCGCGTCTCTGGCGATCTCCCTGGGCAGTTCCCTCGTGTACGCGCTGCGCGGGATCTCCAGCGGTGCGAGCAGCGTGTAGAGCTCGTCGAGGGCGGCGTCGCTGAACCCCGTGCCGACATGACCCAGGAAGACGAAGCCGTCGGGGCCGAAGGCCCCCATCAGCAGCGACCCGATGCCGCCCGATCTGCGCCCCCTGCCCGGCCGCCACCCGCCGATGACGACTTCCCGTTCGGTCACGTTCTTGACCTTGACCCACCAGGGTGACCGGGTGCCCGGCCGGTAACGCGAGTCGACGTGCTTGGCGACCACCCCTTCGAGCCCCTGCTCCCTGGTGGCGGCCACGACGTCGGGGTGGCACGGGAAGGTGGGGGCGACCGTGATGCCGAGCGACTCCAGCCGTCGCCGCCGCTCGTGGTAGGGCCGGTCGAGCAGCGCCTCGCCGTCGAGGGCGAGCAGGTCGAAGGGCATGTACGTCACCGGCACCGCCCGCAGCAGCCCGTGGGCGCCGGGGTCGCCGACGTGCATGCGCCGCTGGATCAGCTCGAACGACGGCTTCCCGTCGTGGTCGAACGCGACGACCTCCCCGTCGAGCACGACCGAGTGGCCGGGCACCGCAAGGCGGCTGACCTCGGGGTAGCGCCCGGTGACGTCGACGCCCTTGCGGCCGAACAGCCGCGGGGAGTCCTCCAGGTAGGCGAGCACCCGGATGCCGTCCCACTTGACCTCGAGCACGTAGTGGGCGCCGTCCGACGGCAGCGGGCCGGGTACGGCGAGCATCGGTTCGACCGGGTATGGCAGTGCCACAGGGGGTATGTGCCCATTAGGTAAGTCATCTGAATCCCGACATGGCGGTATTCGAACACAGAGACGAGAATGTGGCTATGCGCAGCATCTGGAAGGGCGCCATCTCGTTCGGCCTGGTGACGATCCCCGTGAAGCTCTACTCGGCGACGGAGCAGAAGGACGTCTCCTTCCACCAGGTCCACCGGGAGGACGGCGGCCGCATCCGGTACAAGCGCGTGTGCACCGTCGACGGGGAAGAGGTCGCCTACGCCGACATCGCCAAGGGTTACGAACTGCCCACCGGCGACATGGTGGTGCTGACCGACGACGACTTCGCCGACCTGCCGTTGTCGAGCTCCCGCCGCATCGACGTCCTCCAGTTCACCCCCGTGGAGCAGATCGACCCCATCTACTTCGCCAAGTCCTACTACCTGGAGCCCGACGCCCAGGGCGCGAAGCCCTATGTGCTGCTGCGCGACGCCCTGGAGCGGTCGGGCCAGGTCGCGATCGTGAAGGTCGCGCTGCGCCAGCGCGAGTCGCTGGCCACCCTGCGGGTGCGGGAGGGGATCTTCGTCCTGGAGACGATGCTCTGGCCCGACGAGGTGCGTACCGCCGACTTCGCGTTCCTCGACGAGGACATCGACCTGCGCCCGCAGGAGCTCAAGATGGCCGAGTCGCTGATCGAGACGATGGTGGCCGACTTCGACCCGGGCGAGTACAAGGACGCGTACAGAGAGGCGCTCCAGGAGGTCATCGACGCCAAGGTGGCCGGGCGTGAGGTCGTGCCGACCGAGGCGCCGGCCGAGGCGGGCCCCGCCGTCGACCTCATGGCCGCCCTGCGGGCCAGCGTCGACGCCGCGAAGCGCGAGCGCGAGGGCGCCCAGAAGAAGAAGGCGGAGCCCAAGAAGAAGGCCCGCAAGACCGCCTAGTGACGGCCGTGCGTCAGTAGTCGAGCTCGAACTTGTTGCCCCGCCTCAGGTAGGTGTTCTGGGCGTAGCCCGCGCGGCCGTTGCCGACGCCGACGACCCGGCGCCACCCCTTGTCCTCGCCGTAGAGCAGGCAACTGCCGGTGATGAAGTCGCCGAGGTTGTAGAGGTCGTCAATGATCTTGCTCTTGACGTCGGGCGCCGCGTGGACCGGGGCGGCCGCGTTGAACATGCTCTTGGCGCCCCTCATGAGCTGATACGAGCAGGCCTCCGCGTCCGCGGGGGCCGCCGCCGCGGTCACGAAGGTGCCGGAGGCCAGGGCCGCCGCGACGGCGATACCAGTCAGACGGGTTATCATCATCACTCCCAGTAATCAATATGATCCTCTGGGTGATAACCCTGCGTGACCAAACGAAACGTGCCGCGATGACCGGAGTCATCGCGGCACGATCGTCGCCGGGATCTCAGAAGACCACTCAGGTCATTCCGTGATCAGGTCCCGCTAGTTGCGGTGCCAGCGGTACTGCTTGTGGAGGTGCCAGCCCTCCGTGAAGCCGGTACGCGGGCTCCAGCGGTGACGCTTGAAGTGCGACTTGACCTTGTGGAAGTGGTGGCCGCCGTGGAAGCCGTGGCCCCAGTCGCCGCCGTCGCCGCCCCAGTCGCCGCCGCCGTCCCAGCCGCCGTCGCCGCCGCCCCAGCCGCCGCCGTGGTGGTGGTGGCCGCGGACCGGGTGGCACTTGCCGATGGTGTAACCACCGGCGTGCAGGTAACCGACGATCCGGCTGTGGTGGTGCGGACGGTGGTGAACCCGGATGTAGTGCCGGAAGCGGCCCGCCGGGAAGACGCCGTGGTGCAGCTTCGGGTCGGCGTGGTGCGAGCCGTGCCGCACCTTGAAGACGCAGGTGTGGTTGTGGAAGTGGTGGTGACCGTGGTGGCCGTGGTGGCCGTGGCCCCAGTCGTCACCCGACCACTCGTAGCCACCGCCGTCGGCGGCGGCGGGAGTCGCGAGGGCGAGGACGGCGCCGCCGCCGACGAGGGCGGCGGTAGCCAGGGTGCTGGCGAGCTTCTTGAGCTGCATCAATTACTCCTTGTGATTGGCTGGTGCCTGATCGTGTTATGTCCTCACTCTGCGTGACAAAACGGGCAGTATCCGGCTTTTGCGGTCACTTAGCGTAGCCATGGAGTACGATGGGGTGGATTGTCCGTAAACGGCGGGAGGACGTGGCGTGACAAACCCGATTTCCCCGGAGATTCCGGGCCCGGTGCCCGACTGGCCGAGTGACCGGGTCGATCTTGGCGATCTGCGGCTTAATTACCGATTTACGCCTGACGGGCCCCGGGAGAAGGCCGTGATGATCCACGGTCTGGCGGGCTCGGCGACCAACTGGACCGACCTGTCCGACCTGCTCAAAGACCAGGTGCGCACGTTCGCCCCCGACCTGCCGGGCGCCGGGTGGTCACCCGAGCCCGAAGACCGCGACTATTCGGTGTCCGCCCACGCGCGGGCCATGGTGCGGTTCATCGAATGGGTGGGCGGGCCGGTCCACCTGTTCGGCAACTCGCTGGGCGGGGCGGTGTCCGTACGGGTGGCGGCATGGCGGCCCGATCTGGTGAAGTCGCTGACGTTGGTCTCGCCCGCGCTGCCCGACCTGCTGCCCCGGGTGGGCCCGGCGCGGGTGGCGCTGTCGGCGGTGCCCGGCGTGGCCGAGTTCGTGGTGCGGCGGATGTCGGTGGTCGTGCCGCCGGAGAAGCGCATCCAGGCCACCATCTCCATGTGTTACGGCGACCTCGGCTGCGTCCACCCCGACCGGCTGGCGGCCGCGATCGAGGAACTGCGCCGCCGTGACGACCTGCCCTACTCCGCCTCGGCCATGATCGGTTCGGCCCGGGGCATCGTGCGCGAGTACTTCCGGCCCGACCTCTGGCGTGAGGCGGCCCGGGTCGAGGCCCCCACCCTGGTCATCCACGGGCGCCGCGACCGCATCGTCGACGCGCGCATGGCCGCCCGCGCTTCGCGCGCCTTCCGGGACGTCCGCATCGTGACGCTGCCGTGGGCGGGCCACGTGGCCCAGATGGAGTCGCCTCAGATCGTCGCCCGCGAGGCCCGTGCGCTGATTCGGGAATGCGCGGACGCGCCGGTTAGGTTGTGATGTGGAGCGTGCCCCTCCGGGGGCGCGAGCCTTACCCTCAAACGCCCTGAAACGGGAGTGGAACTGTGTCGTTGCCACCGCTGGTCGAGCCGGCCCCCGAGCTCACCGTCGACGAGGTGCGCCGCTACTCGCGCCACCTGATCATCCCCGACGTCGGGATGACCGGGCAGAAGCGGCTGAAGAACGCCAAGGTCCTGTGTGTGGGCGCGGGCGGCCTCGGTTCCCCGGCTCTGATGTACCTGGCCGCGGCGGGCGTGGGCACGCTCGGCATCATCGACTTCGACGTGGTCGACGAGTCGAACCTGCAGCGCCAGATCATCCACGGCCAGTCCGACGTCGGCCGCCTCAAGGCCGAGTCGGCCGCGGCGACCGTGCGCGAGATCAACCCGCTCGTCAACGTGGTGATCCACAACGTGGCCCTCACCACCGACAACGTGATGGACATCTTCTCGGGCTACGACCTGATCGTCGACGGCACCGACAACTTCGCCACCCGCTACATGGTCAACGACGCCGCGGTGCTGCTCGGCAAGCCCTACGTGTGGGGCTCGATCTACCGCTTCGACGGCCAGGCCAGCGTCTTCTGGGCCGAGCACGGTCCCTGCTACCGCTGCCTCTACCCGGAGCCCCCGCCTCCCGGCATGGTGCCCTCCTGCGCCGAGGGCGGCGTGCTCGGCGTGCTCTGCGCCTCGATCGGCTCGATCCAGGTCAACGAGGCCATCAAGCTGCTGACCGGCATCGGCGACCCGCTGGTGGGCCGTCTGATGATCTACGACGCGCTGGAGATGAAGTACCGCGACGTCAAGGTCCGCAAGGACCCCGAGTGCGTGTTGTGCGGCAAGAACCCCACGGTCACCGCGCTGCTCGACGACTACGAGGCGTTCTGCGGCGTGGTCTCCGACGAGGCCCAGGCGGCCGCGCAGGGGTCCACGATCACCGCGCTCGAGCTCAAGAAGTGGCAGGACGACGGCGAGAACATCTACCTCGTCGACGTCCGCGAGCCGGGCGAGTACGAGATCGTCAGCATCCCCGGCGCGACGCTGATCCCCAAGGGCGAGTTCCTCAACGGCTCGGCCCTGGAGAAGATGCCGCAGGACAAGAAGATCGTGCTGCACTGCAAGTCGGGCGCGCGCTCGGCCGAGGTGCTCGCGGTGCTGAAGAGCGCCGGGTTCGCCGACGCCGTCCACGTGGGTGGAGGCGTGCTGAGCTGGGTCAAGACGGTAGACCCGTCTCAGCCGACTTACTGATACGACCCATCTGGCCCGGTTACAGTCGGTCCGTGACGGAAAGACGCAGTTGGCCGGCGCTCGTCGTGGCGTCGGCCCTCACGGTGAGCTGCGCGGTCGTCGCGGGGGTGGGGGTCAGTTCGGCGATGACCGAACTGACCCGTGGCCCCACCAAACAGGAACGCCGCGCCGCCGCGGCCGAGGAACTGGCCCGCCGCTGGCGCACCTGGCCGGCCGGCAAGATCTTCCCCGAACGGCTCGCCTACACCTCCGAGCAGGGCGGCCGTGAGGTGGGGCGCCGGGTCGGCATCGGCCCCGGGACCGACTGCGCGCGCGCCGTCGACGCCGCGCTTCGTACGCCCATGGACGAGGCCGGCTGCCGCGGCCTCATCCGCGCCACCTATCTCGACGCCGTCGAGGGCGTCGTGGTCACCATCGGGGTGGCCGCCTTCCGCGACTCCGCCGCCGTGATGGCCGCCACCACCGCGCTGCCCCGCGAACACCGCCCCTCGCCGGGCCTGCGCCCCCTGACCTTCGCCAAGACCGCCACCGAGCGGTTCACCGCCGCCGGTCGCCAGTACGGCACCTACCACCGGGCCGGCCCTTATCTCGTGATGGTCACCGCCGGGCAGGCCGACGGCCGCCCCGCCAAGGCCCTGGGCCGCCCGCTGACCTCGATGTTCACCTTCACCGACGAGTTGTCGGAGCAGATCGCCCGCGGTCTGGTCGTGCCCGCGCGGGCGACCTGCGAGTCGGAGGGCTTCCTGTGCTGATCCGGGCCCTCGCGGCGGCGCTCCCGCTGCTCTTCCTCGCCGTTCCCGCCTACGCCGACGGGGTGCGGGGCGGGCAGACCGGGGCGCTCGGCATGATCGGCATCGAGCGGGCCTGGCGCGAGACCAAGGGCGACGGCGTCCTGGTGGCCGTGCTCGACTCGGGCGTCGACCCCGGCCACCGCGACCTCGCCGGGTCGGTCCGGGTGGGCCGCGACTTCACCAAGGGGGCCAATCCGTCCGGCGTGCGGCCCCAGCGGCTGCACGGCACCTACATGGCCTCCCTCATCGCCGGGCACGGCCACGGTCCCGGCGGGCGCGACGGCGTGATCGGGGTCGCCCCGGAGGCCGGGATCCTGTCGGTCCGGGTGATCCTCGAAGACGACGAGCCGGGCTTCAAGACGTTCAACATGGACGAGCGCTACGAGGGCGTGATGGCCAGGGGCATCCGCTACGCCGTCGAGGAGGGCGCCGACGTGATCAACCTGTCGATCGCCAAGGGCGCCGCGACGGAGGACGACCGCGCGGCGGTGGCGTACGCGATCTCGAACAACGTGGTGCTGGTCGCGGCGGCCGGGAACGACGGCGCCGAGGACACCGGGGGCCACTACTCCTACCCGGCCTCGCTGCCCGGGGTGATCTCGGTCGCGGCGGTGACCGGAACGATGCAGAGGGCCTTCTTCTCCACCCGCAACGCCTCGGTGATGCTGGCCGCGCCGGGGGTCGACATCCTGGGGGCCGGGCCCGGCGACGAATACTGGGTCGGCCGGGGCACGTCGCAGGCGACGGCTCTGGTGTCGGGTGTGGCCGCTTTGATAAAAGCGAAATATCCGAAGATGTCGCCCGCGCTGGTGGCCCAGGCACTCGCCGGCTCCGCCGTCGCCCCCAAGGGCGCCGGCTACAACACCGGCACCGGCTTCGGCGTGGTGAACGCCGGCCGCGCGCTGGCCGCCGCCGCCCGGCTCGCCGGGCATAGACCGACGGCCTCCGGGAAGGAGGCCCACGATCCCGACCGTCCCTTCTCCACCGCCTCGCCCGAGCCGATCGCCATGGTCCAGCGCGACCGCCGGATGATCACCCTCTACGGCGCGGCGGGCGCCGCCGGGCTCATCGGGGCAGGTGGCAGCGTCGCGGTGATCGTCGTCTGCGCCCGCAGGGCGCGGCGCAGGGAGGCTTCACCAGAAATCGCCACCTAGGAGACCTCTACCGAATCGTTGGCGTATGGAGTCTTCGGCGTAACATTGAGGAATGTCGCCACAGCAGCCGCGAGCCCAGCGAACGCGGGTGCGCCCATGGCCGGCCACGCGCGGGCGCGCGGCGGCCGTCAAGGCGGCCGAGGAGCGGCGGGAGCTCGAGAAGGGCATCCGCCGCCGCGGCATCGTCACGAGCCTGCTGACGGCCGCGGTGCTGGTGGCGGCCGTCAACGCGGTGATCGCCGGCGTCGGCATCGTCCAGGAGACCCGTTCCCGGCCCCTGACCGGCCAGGAACGCGCCGACTACGTGAAAGAGGACGTCGCGCGGCGCTGGCACGACTGGCCGGCGTCCATGGTCTTCCCCGACGAGCTCGAATACGTCGGCCTGGCCCGTTCGCAGCAGTTCGCCCGCCGGGTCGGCATCGCGCCCGAGATCCCCTGCTGGGCGGGGGTCGACCGCTCGGTCGCCTCGGTCTTCCGCGAGGTGTCGTGCCGGTCGCTGCTCCGGGCGACCTACGTCGACCAGTCGGGCGCCTTCGCGATCACCATCGGCGTGGCCGTCATGGCCGACGAGGACGCCCGCACCTCCGCCGCCGCCAAACTGCCGATCGACGACCGGGTCGGGGTGCGGCCGGTGGCCTTCCCGGGCACCGTGACCGACCTGTTCGGCGCGGCCCAGCGGCAGCGGTCGGGCTGGGTCGGGGTGGGGCCGTACATCGTCTTCTACACCGCCGGGTACACCGACGGACGCACCCGTGACGCGATCCCGCAGGAGGAGTTGTTGCACAGCGAGCTGTGGCCGACCGCGCAGGCCCTCGGCGGCCGGGTGGCCCGGTCGCTGGGCGAGGAGCCCGAGGTGCCGCGCTGCACCCAGGGGAACGAGTGCTGAGGGCGGCCGCCCTGGCGGTGGCCGCGCTGCTGGCCGTCGCGGCGGCCCCGCCCCCCCTCGACGACCTCGGCGTCGACGCGGCCTGGGCCAAGACGAAGGGCGCCGGGGTGACCGTGGCGCTGCTCCACGACCGCGTCGGCGAACCGGCCGAGCTGAAGGGCCGCGTCGTCCAGGCCCCCGACATGACGGGAACGTTCTTCGAGGGCGACGAGATGCGCACCAACGACTACTCGACCGTCCTGGCCGGGCTGGTCGCCGGGAACGGGACCGGCGGCGGCGGGCAGGGCACCGCGCCCGAGGCCACGGTGTTGTCGGTGCCGATCACCTCGATGCCCCTCGAAGGCGGGCTGGTCGACCCCGAAGACGCGCAGGGCACCCCGCTCGACAGCCCGATCGCGCGCGGCGTGCGCTACGCCGTCAACCACGGCGCCCAGGTGATCGTGGTGCCGATGGGCATCTTCGGCGTCGGCCGGGTCGAGCGCGACGCGGTCGCCTACGCCCTCCAGCGCGACGTGGTGATCGTCTCGGGGGCGGGCGACATCGGCCAGTGGCCCTCGTCCACGGCCAACGGCACCTCCTACTGGCAGTTCCCCGCCGGGTTCCCCGGCGTGATCGGGGTGGCCGCCGTCGACGACGCGGGCGTGCGCGCCCCGGGCAGCTCCGACAACCTCTCGGTCCTGGTCGCCGCCCCGGGCGTGCGCATCCCGGCGGGCCGCGTGGGCGGCCGGCAGCTGGCCGTGAACGGCACTCAGGCGGCGAGCGCCCTCGTGGGCGGGGTGGCCGCGTTGATCCGGGCCGAATACCCCCGGCTGCCCGCCGAACTGGTCGCCCGGTCGATGTCCGACTCGGCCGGGCCCCACCCCGGCAACGGCTACGACGACAAGGTCGGCTTCGGCGTGGTGAACGCGGGCAGGGCGCTGAGCCGGGCCGGTGAGCTGGCGAGATACCAGGAGGCCGTGCCGGTCGCCGGTGACCTCCACTTCGGCGGGGGCCCCAAGTCCGACGGCCCGCGACCGCCCGGCCCCGACCCGCTCCGGTTGTGGGTCTTCGGCACGGTGGCCGTGCTGAGCCTGGCCGCCTTCGGCCTTCTCGCGGGACTGCTGGCCCGCAGAAGGAGATGACGACTTAGAGGGAAACTTGCCCTTTCTCATCACAACAAGGGGCAAAGGTTCGCTATCGTCGCGCCTCATGGGTTACGAGCTGCGCGTCGAGCGTGAATCAGCGCTCGCCTACGCCGAACTCGTCCGGGCGCTGTCGGGCCATTCCGACCTAGAGGTGCGCGGATCGGCCGAGGCGGGAGAGGTCGTCGCGCGGCATGGCGACGACGGCCACCGGGTGGCCGAATGGTCGGGCCGGTTGTTCGGCTCGCCGGAATCCGACTGGCACCTCGCCCATCTGGCGCGCGTCGCCGAGTTGCTGGGCGGGCGACTGGTCGGTGAGGACGGCGAGGTCTACGGCGTCCGCGACGGAATTCTGGAACAGGGCGACATCGAATTCGGCAAGCTGGAGGACCTCCTCTACGCCGGACCGACGAGCTGGAGCCAATGAACGGACACCCGCCCCCTTTCGCCGACCGGGTCCTCGACCTGGTCGACCGGATCCCGCCCGGGAAGGTCATGTCCTACGGCGACGTGGCCGAATATCTCGGTGAAGGCGGGCCCCGGCAGGTGGGGCGGGTGATGGCCACATGGGGCGGAGGCGTCCCGTGGTGGCGCGTGATCAGAACCGATGGGAGCCCGCCGCCGGGGCTGGAGGCCGAATGTCTCCGCAGGTGGCGTACGGAAGGAACACCGGTGAAAGGGGAACGCGCATTGATGCGTGAGGCACGATGGGACGGAATCCCCCTTTAACCGGTATTACCATTTCTGAAACACCGGTCATCCGAAGGGTGGTGCCCCCTTATGACACCCGCTCGCCAGGGCGATTCCGTCGCCGATCGACTGCGGGCTGTCCAGGAGCTCTATGACCGGGGCGAGCCACTCGACGCCCTGGTGGAGCTCATCCGCGCAGAGGGTCTGAGCAGCGCCGAACGTGCCCGGCTCGACGCCGAGGTGCTGGCCGGTTGCCTGGGCGCCCGGCTCGACGCCGCCGCCAAGCGCGGGCCCGCCCGCAGGGCCCAGGCCATCGAGGTGCTGCGCCCCTATCTGGCCACCGTCGACCCGAAGGTCAAGCGCGACCTGCCGGTCGGCCGCCGGGTGGCCTTCCACCTGGTCGAGACCTCCGACACCAAGACGCTGGCCGACGGCGACGCGCTGGCCAAGCTGGCCGCCGCGGCCGCCGAGCCGTCCCGCCGCGTCCGCAAGGGCCTGCGCTGGTACGCCGACCTCCCCGTGGAGGTCCCCGACCAGTCGCTGCTGCGCCTGCGCCCCGCCGACATGGTGCCGGTCACCCAGATCGACGACATCACCTGGGAGGGCGGCAAGCTCCGCATCACCGGCCACGCCTATCTGGCCGGCCTGTCGGTGCGGTCGCGGCGCTTCAACCGGGCGACGGTGGTCCTGCGCGGTCCGCGCTGGCTGCCGCCCGTCACCCTCAAGACCACCCGGGTCTTCCGGCCCGAGGCCACCCACGACGCCCGCGAGCCCGGCTGCAACTACGACTGGGCCGGCTTCCAGGCCGAGCTCAACCCGTTCTCGCTGCGCTGGCGCGCCGGCGTGCGGGCGCTGGTCCGCGGCGGCAAGCGCATGCTCAAGCGGCGGCACACCGTCCAGGACACCACCACCTGGCGGGCCGAGATCGTGATCTGGTCGCGCGCCGCCCGCGCCAAGGGCGTGCTGCGCGGCCCGTCGATCGGCCGGGTCGAGCGGCCCGCCGGGCTCAGGACCCGCGACCGCTGGTGGGTGCGGCCCGTCTGGACCTCCGACAAGGCGCTCCAGGTCGTGCTCCAGCCCACCCGGGCCGAGCTGACCGGCGTCAAGCTCGACGGCGAGCAGATCGAGCTGACCGGCTTCCTGCCGGGACGTCCCGTCAGCAAGGGCAAGGCCCGCGTCGGCGGCCACCGCATGCCGGCCGAGTTCACCCCCGCCGAGGGCGGCAGCGTCTTCTCGCTCTCGCTGAGCGTGCAGACCCTGCTGACCGCCGACGCGCGGCGGCTCTGGGTCGAGCCCAAGGGCGACCCGGCGGCCTCGGTCATGCTGGAGGGCACTCCGGAGACCCGGCTGCTGCTGGGCGACCGCGAGATCACCGTCCAGGGCGACCGGCGCGACCGCGTGGTCATCTCCGGCCACAAGGTGCTGCCCGTCATCAAGGCGATGGCCTGGCGCGACGGCGTCCTCACGCTGGAGGGCGACTACCCCGCCGAGACCGGCGAGCGCGATCTGGTGCTGCGGCACCGGGGCGGGCTGACCTACCGGGTGCCGCTGCGCCGCGAGGGCACCGCCTTCACGGTGGAGTTCGCGCCCGGCGCGATGGCCCGCTTCGGCGACACCACCCCGCTGGTCGAGGGCACCTGGACCATGTCGGTCGCCCCGCCCGGCAAGTACGGCCCCGCGATGGTCCCCGTCCGGGTCGACCACGCCGCCCTCGACACCATCGACGAGGAGCAGCGCACGGTCGGCGGCCGCGTCTACCGGTTCGTGGCCACCCGCTACGACGTGCCCGTCCTGGTGGCGGCCGAGGAGCGGCCCGGCGACGAGCGCAGCGCGGCCGGGGTGTGGGCGCTCAGCCGCACCTTCTACCCGGCCGAGAAGGCCAAGCCGATCCGCCAGGCCACCGTCTACGCCTCCTTCGACGGCCGGTCCTACTCCGACAACCCGCGCGCCATCTACGAGGAGCGGGTGCGCCGGGGCGACGAGGGCGAGCACATCTGGGTCGTCCGCGACGGCGCCTTCGTGCCCCCGGGCTCGGCGGAGCTCGGGCTCGGCGAGGGCATCGTGCCGACGGTCGTGCGGGAGGGCAGCCGGGAGCACTACGAGGCCCTGGCCCGCGCCCGCTACATCGTGGCCAACCAGTTCCTGCCGCCGTGGTTCCGGGCCCGCGACGACCAGGTCTACGTCCAGACCTGGCACGGCACCCCGGTCAAGCACATCGGCCGCGACCTGCCCCACATGCGGCGCGAGCCGCGCCCGCCGGTGTACGCCCGGCAGACCACCGAGGTCCGTCAGTGGGACCTGCTGATCTCCCAGTCGCCGTGGGCGTCCGGCGTGCTGCGCAAGGCGTTCGGCTACGAGGGCGAACTGCTGGAGTGCGGCAACCCGCGCAACGACGTGCTGTTCCACCGCGACGCGCTGGCCCCGGCCATCCGCCGACGGCTGGGCATCCCGGAGGGCAAGCGGGTCGTCCTGTACGCCCCCACCTTCCGCGACTGGGACCGCCGCAACGCGGCCGTCAAGCTCGACCTGGCCGACGCGCAGCGGGCGCTGGGCGACGACCACGTGGTGCTGGTCCGCGGGCACATGATGCAGGCGTTCCCGCACGTCCAGTCGTTCGGCGGGTTCGCGATCGACGTCACGACCTACCCCGACATGGCCGACCTGCTGGTCATCGCCGACGTGCTGGTCACCGACTACTCCTCCAGCATGTTCGACTTCGTCGCCACCGGGCGGCCGATCGTGTTGTTCACGCCCGACATCGACAAGTACAAGACCAACCGGGGCCTCTACCTCGACCTGGAGGCCCAGCGGCCCGGCCCGCGCCTGGCCAGCTCGGCCGAGGTGGTCGAGGTGCTGCGCACCATCGACTCGGTCTCGGTCCGGCTCGCCGATCGCTACGCGGCCTTCGCCCGGACGTACGCCCCGCACGACTCCGGTAAGGCCACCGCCCGCCTGGTCGACCACGTCTTCACCGGATAACGTTAAAGAAACTTTCCTATTGCCGCCGTCACGTGATCCAATGAGGGTCGTGTGGCGGCGGCTTTCGTTGGGACTGGTGATGCTGGTGACGTCGTGTGCTCCGGGGACTCCGGCGGAACCCCTTCAGCTCTCCCTCGTGCCCTACCCCGCCTCGGTCACCCGCCTGGAGCAGGGCTTCACGCTCGAACCCGGCGACACGGTCACCTCCGAGGAGCCGGCGGTCGCCGCCCAGCTCGTCAGTGGCGTCAGAACCGACACCGGCCTGGAGCTCACCACCGGCCCCGCGGGCCGGATCAGGCTCGACCTCGACGCCCCCGAGGCCGGGGCCGAGGGCTACGAGCTCACCGTCGGCCCCGACGGCGCCCGCATCAGCGCGGCCACCCCCGAGGGACTGTTCCGGGGCGCGCAGACCTTCCGCCAGCTCGCCCGCGAACGGGTGCTGCCCGGCGTGCGGATCAGCGACCGCCCCCGCTACGCGTGGCGCGGCGCGATGCTCGACGTCGCCCGCCACTTCCGCCCGGTCGCCGACGTGAAGCGGTTCGTCGACCTGATGGCGGCCTACAAGCTGAACGTGCTCCACCTGCACCTCACCGACGACCAGGGCTGGCGCATCGCCGTCCCCGGCTGGCCCAACCTGACCACGGTCGGCGCCTCCACCGAGGTGGGCGGCGGCCCCGGCGGCTTCTACACGGCCGCCGACTACCGCGAGATCGTCCGGTACGCCCAGGAGCGGTTCGTCCGCGTCGTGCCCGAGGTCGACGTGCCCGGCCACACCAACGCCGCCCTGGCCGCCCACCCGGAGCTCACCTGCGACGGGGTGGCGCCCGAACCGTACACGGGCATCAAGGTCGGCTTCTCGGCCCTCTGCCCCGGCAAACCGGAGACCGCCCGGTTCCTGACCGACGTCCTGACGGAGCTCGCCGCCCTCACCCCCGGCCGCCACCTGCACATCGGCGGCGACGAGGTCGAGAAGCTGAGCGAGCGCGAGTACGCCCAGATCGTGGAACTCGCCGCCCAGGCCGTGACCGCCAACGGCAAGGAGGTCGTCGGCTGGCAGGAGGCCGGCGCGACCGCCCTGCCGCCGAACGCGCTGGTCCAGTACTGGCAGACCAACGGCGGCCCGGAAGACGTCGAACGCGCGGTCGCCCGGGGCGCGAAGGTCATCATGTCCCCGGCCAGCCGCGTCTACCTCGACATGAAGTACGACGACACCACCCGCATCGGCCAGACCTGGGCCGGCACGACCGAGGTCGACGACGCCTACGACTGGGACCCGGCCACCCTGATCGACGGGATCGGCGACGACCGCATCGAGGGCGTCGAGATGGCCCTGTGGACCGAGACCGTCGTCACGATGAACGACGTCGAACTCCTGACCTTCCCCCGCCTCCCGGCCATCGCGGAGGTCGCCTGGACCCCGCAGTCCCAGCGCTCGTTCGACGCCTTCGCGGCCCGCCTGGCCCCGATGGCGACCGTCTGGGACCGATGGGAGGTCGACTACCACCGTTCGCCGCGCATTGCATGGCCATGATCTGGTGCAATAGAGCGTTATGAGCTATCGGCTGGTGCGGCGCGGGGGCGTGGGGCGTGGGCCCGGTCCTGTGCTCGACGAGCATCAGCGGGCTGTGGTGGCCCATGAGAGCGGGCCGCTGCTGGTTCTGGCGGGTCCCGGGGCCGGGAAGACGACCACCATAGTCGAGAGCGTCGTCGACCGGGTCGAGGCGCGCGGCGTCGACCCCGAGCGTGTCCTGGTCCTCACCTTCAGCCGCCGGGCCGCCGGGGAGCTGCGTGACCGCGTCACCGCCCGGCTGCGCCGCACCACCCGCACGCCCCTCGCGCTGACCTTCCACAGCTACGCCTACGCGCTGCTGCGCCGTGAGGCGCTGGAAGCGGGTCAGCCGCCGCCCCGGCTGCTCACGGGGCCTGAGCAGCTGCTCGAAGTGCGGCGGCTGCTGCACGGCGAGCTGGAGGACGGGGCCCGGCAGTGGCCCGAGGCGATGCGCGAGTGGCTCAAGACGCGGGGGTTCGCCGAGGAGGTGCGCGACTTCCTGGCCCGTGCGCGGGAGCGGGGGCTCGACGGGCCCGCGCTGGTCGAGCTGGGGCACACCCACGGGCGGTCCGACTGGGTGGCGGTGGGGCGGTTCGCGGCCCGTTACCAGGAGCGGTTCGACCTCGATCCGATCTGGACGCTCGACTACGCCGAGCTGATCCGCGAGGCGGCGGCGCTGCTGTCCGACGGGCCGGTCAGGGACCGCGAACGCGCGGCCTACGACGTGGTGTTCGTCGACGAGTACCAGGACACCGACCCGGCTCAGGAGCAGCTGCTGCGCGGGCTGGCCGGAGACGGGCGCGACCTGATCGTGGTGGGCGACCCCGACCAGGCGATCTACGGGTTCCGCGGCGCCGAGGTGCGGAACATCCTCGACTTCTCCGAACGGTTCCGGACCACCGACGACGCGGCGGCGCCGGTCGTGGCGCTGCGCACCTGCCGCCGCATGGGTGAGGACCTGCTGGCCGCCTCGCGCCGGATCGCGGGCCGGTTGCCGGTGCCTCCGGGCTGGCGCGACACCTCCCACCGCGACCTGCACGCCGTCGACGGGCTGGAGCCGGGCGAGGTCCGGGTGGTGATCGCCGACAGCGTGTCGCAGGAGGCGGCCGTGGTCGCCGACACGCTGCGGCGGGCGCACCTGCTCGACGGCGTGCCGTGGCAGCGGATGGCGGTGCTGGTGCGCAGCGCGACCCGGCAGGTGCCGATGTTGCGGCGGGCGCTGCACACCGCCGGGGTGCCGGTGGTCGTGACGGGCGACGAGGGGCCGCTGATCACCGAGCCGGGGGTGCGGCCGCTCATCCTGCTGCTCAAGGCGGCGGCGCGGCCCGAGTCGCTCGACGTGGCCACCGCCGAGGAGCTGCTGACCGGCCCGCTGGGGGGCACCGACATGATCGGTGTACGCCGCCTGCGGCGCGGGTTGCGGATCGCCGAGCACGAGGCGGGGATCGTGCCGCCCCGGTCGAGCGACGAGCTGATCGTGGCGGCGGTGCAGAGCCCCAACGAGCTGACGCTGCTCGAACCCCACGTCGCCGCGCCCGCCCAGCGGCTGGCCACCCTGCTCGCCACGGCGCGGCAGACGGTGGCGAAGAACCTGACCGCCGAAGACGCCCTGTGGGAGGTCTGGAAGGCCAGCGGCCTGTCGGAGCGCTGGACCCATTCGAGCCTCGGCGGCGGGGCACGCGGCGGCCAGGCCGACCGCGACCTCGACGCGGTGGTGAACCTGTTCGACTACGCCGCCAAGTTCGTCGACCGCTTGCCGCAGGCCGGTGTGGAGGTGTTCGTCGACGACCTGATGGCCCAGGAGATCCCGGCCGACTCGCTGGCCGCCCAGGCGCCCGACGGCGAGGCGGTGCGCATCCTGACCGCCCACCGCGCCAAGGGCCTCGAATGGGACGTGGTGGTGGCCGCCGGCGTGCAGGAGGGCGTCTGGCCCGACCTGCGGGTGCGGGGGTCGCTGCTCGGGGTCGAGTCGCTGGTCGAGGTGGCGGGCGGGATCGCGCTCGACGGCACCGACGCCGAGAGGTACGCGCTCGGCTCGAAGATGCTGGCCGAGGAGCGGCGGT
This sequence comes from Herbidospora sp. NBRC 101105, assembly GCF_030269205.1. NCBI lineage: Bacteria > Bacillati > Actinomycetota > Actinomycetes > Streptosporangiales > Streptosporangiaceae > Herbidospora > Herbidospora sp. NBRC 101105. The sequence goes on from NZ_BSSX01000009.1 coordinate 459,763, forward strand.
TGTTCTACGTCGCCGCCACCCGCCCCCGCCGCCGGCTGGTGGTGACGGCGGTCGGCGGCGAGGACGCCGACGAGCGCCCCTCGCGGTTCCTGAACGAGCTGGTCCCGGGCGGCCTGGAGAACGCGACCGTCGACGACCGGGCCCGCTGGCTGAGCATGCCCGCCCTGGTGGCCGACCTGCGCGCCGCCGTCTGCGACCCGACCCGACCCGAGCCGATGCGCCGCGCCGCCGCCCGCCATCTGGCCCGGCTGGCCGACGAGGGCGTGCCGGGGGCCGACCCGTCGTCGTGGTACGCCCTCACCGAGATCTCCGACGACCGCCCGCTCGCCTGGCCCGACGGGGTGGTGCAGATCTCGCCGTCGGCGGTGGAGAAGTTCACCAAGTGCGGTCTGCGGTGGGTGCTGGAGACCGCGGTCGGCACGGGCGGCGAGAGCGTCCCCCAGGTCTTCGGCAACGTCATCCACGCCATCGCCGTGCTCGCGGCCGAGGAGCACACCACCGACGAGCTGGCCAAACGGCTCGACGACGTGTGGGACGACCTCGACTTCGGCGGCATCTGGTTCAACCGCAAGCAGCGCGCCGTGGCCGAGAAGATGGTCGACCGCTTCCTCACCTGGCACCGGGAGAACCCGCGTGAGCTGGTCGGGTTCGAGGAGTCGTTCACCCAGGTGGTCTCCGACGGGATCGTCATCAAGGGCCGGGTCGACCGGGTGGAGCGCGACGGCGACAACCGGGCCGTGATCATCGACATCAAGACCGGCACCGCCAAGCCGCGCGACGACGAGCTCGACCGCCACCCGCAGCTCGGCGTCTACCAGCTCGCGACCGTCCTGGGCGCGTTCGAGCGCCACGGCATGACCGAGCCCGGGGGAGCCGCGCTGCTCCAGGTCGGCAAGGCCGCCGGGACCGGCCCGCTGGCCAAGGAGCAGGCGCAAATTCCGCTCGCCGACGACGTGAATCCCGAGTGGGCCCAGGATCTGGTCACCACGGTCGCGGCCGGCATGTCGGCCAACCTGTTCGTCGCCAAGGTCAACGACGGGTGCCGCACCTGCGCGGCCCGGTTCTCGTGCCCGGTGAACGACGGCGGGGGCCAGGTGTGCTGAGCCAGTTCGACCTGGCGGCGACGCTGGGTGTGCCACCGCCCACGCACGAGCAGGCCGGAGTGATCTCGGCCGACCTCGGGCCGATGGTCGTCATCGCCGGAGCCGGGTCGGGCAAGTCCGAGACCATGGCGGGGCGGGTCGTCTGGCTGGTCGCCAACGGGTTCGCCAAGCCCGAGCAGATCCTGGGCCTCACCTTCACCCGCAAGGCGGCGGCGGAGCTGGCCGAGCGGGTGCACAAGCGGCTGACGACGCTCGCCGAGAAGACCGAGACGCCGATGGACCTGGAGGTGGAGCCGACGATCTCCACCTACCACGCCTACGCCGCCCGCCTGGTCACCGACCACGCCCTCCGGGAGGCCATGGAGCCGACGATGCGCCTGGTCACCCCGGCCGTCGCCTGGCAGATGGCGGCCCGCGTCGTCGGCCAGTACGACGGCCCGATGGACCAGATCGACCTCGGCCCCCCGAGCGTCACCGCCGCGGTGCTCGACCTGGCCGGCGAGATGGCCGAACACCTGGCCACCGCCGACGAGGTGCGCGACCACGGCAGGCGCTGGTCCGAGCGGCTGGCGATGCTGCCGGGCCGGGTCACCCAGGCCCAGCGCCGGCCGGTGCAGACCCACGCCGTGCGGGAGCAGTTGCTGCCGCTCGTGGAGGCGTACCAGAAGCTCAAGCAGGCCCGTGAGGTGATCGACTACGGCGACCAGATGGCGCTGGCCGCGCGCATCGCCTCCCGGCACGAGGAGGTCGGCGAGATCGAGCGGGCCCGCTTCACCGTGGTGCTGCTCGACGAATACCAGGACACCAGCCACGCCCAGCTCGTGCTGCTGCGGTCGCTCTTCCGGGGCGGGCATCCGGTCACGGCCGTCGGCGACCCGTGCCAGTCGATCTACGGCTGGCGGGGCGCGTCGGCGGGCAACCTGTCGCGGTTCCCGCACGACTTCCCGACCGCGCAGGGGGAGCCGGCGCCGGTCCGGCAGTTGTCGATCAGCTTCCGCAACGGCGAGCGGGTGCTCGACGTCGCCGCCCGCATCCAGACCGACCTGCGCCGCGAGAGCGCCGAGGTGCCGGTGCTGACGCCGGGGGAGAACCGGGCCGACCGGGGCAGGGTGGTGTGCGCCTACCACGCCACGGCGCACGACGAGGCCGAGTGGATCGCGGAGGGCGTACAGAGGCAACTGGGCCTGGAACTCGCGCCCGACGGCCTTCCGTGGGGGGAGGGCGAGCGGAGCAAGCCCCGGCAGGGCCCGGCCCTGCAACCGGGCGACGTGGCGATCCTGGCCCGCAAACGCTCGCAGTTCCCGACGCTCCGCAAGGCGCTGGAGGCGCGCGGCATCCCGGTCGAGGTGGTCGGGCTCGGCGGGCTCCTCACCGTGCCCGAGGTGGCCGACATCGTCGCCACGCTCCGGGTCATGTACGACCCCACCGCCGGCGACGCCCTGATCAGACTGCTGGCCGGGCCGCGCTGGCGCATCGGCCCCGCCGACCTGAAGCAACTCGGCGACCAGGCCAGGGAGCTCAACCGCGAGCGCGACGAACGCGGCGGACGCCCCAGCGACCCACTCGACCAGGTGGTCGCCGACCTGGAGGCCGAACGCGGCAGCATCATCGACGCCCTCGACGAGCTGCCCGACCGGCCCGAGTGGCTCGACCCCTACTCACCGCTGGCCCGCGAGCGGCTGCCGAAGCTGGCCGAGGAGCTGCGGGCGCTGCGCGCCCACGCCGGTCTGCCGCTGCCCGACCTGATCTCCGAGGTGGAGCGCCGGACCGGCCTCGACGTCGAGGTGGCCTCGCGGGGCGGCAGCCCGCTGGCCGCCCGCGCCGACCTCGACGCCTTCCTCGACGCGGCGGCCCGGTTCGCCGGTGACGCGGAAGACCCGACGCTCGGCGCGTTCCTGGCCTATCTCAAGGCGGCCGAGACCGAGGAGTTCGGCCTCGAAGGCGGCCGGGTCGGCGAGACCAACAGCGTCAAGCTGATGACCGTGCACGCCTCCAAGGGCCTCGAATGGCCCGTCGTGATCGTGCCCGGCCTGTCGGAGGTCACCACGGCGGCCGGTGGGCTGGCCCGGGGCAGCATCTTCCCGGCCACGCCGGTGACCAACTCCCGCTGGACCGACAACCCGCGCAAACTGCCCTACGCGCTGCGGGGCGACGCCCGCGACCTGCCCGCCCTCGAAGGGCTGACCAAGGAGGAGCTGGCCGACTTCGACGCCGCCTGCCGGGAGCGCGACCTGCGCGAGGAGCGGCGGCTGGCCTACGTGGCGGTGACCCGGGCCCACTACCTGCTGATCGCGTCGGGCTACCGGTGGGGGTCGGCGTCGCGTCCGCTGGAGCCGTCCCGGTTCCTGCTGGAGGTCCGCGACCACGCCTCGTCGGTCCCGGTCTGGACCGACGACGACGCCGTGGAGAACCCGCTGCTGGCCGAGCCCGCCGAGGCGGCGTGGCCGTCCGTGGTGGTCCGCGACGGGATCGCCGAAGGGGCCAGGTTCGTCCGGGAGGCCCTCGACGGGCTCGACGAGGAGGGCGTCGGCGAACTGCGGCAGTGGGAGCAGGAGCGGATGCAGTCGTGGGCGCGCGACACCACGCTGCTGCTGCGCGAGCGCGACCGGCGGCGCGAGGGCAACCTCGTGGAGCTGCCGCTGCGCCTGTCGGTCTCGTCGCTGGTCTCCCTGGCCAAGGACCCGTCCGCGTACGCCCGCGAGGTCCGCCGCCCGCTGCCCCACAAGCCCGCCCCGCTGGCCCGGCGGGGCACCTCGTTCCACCGCTGGCTGGAGACCCGGTGGGGCCAGCAGCGCCTCATCGACGAACTCGACCTGCCCGGCGCGGCCGACGACCTCAACGAGGCCGACCAGCAGCTCCGGGTGCTCCAGGCGCGCTTCGAGGAGAGCGAGTGGGCCGAGCGCACCCCGATCGACCTGGAGGTCCCGTTCGAGACCGTCATCGCCGACCGCCTGGTGCGCGGCCGGATGGACGCCGTGTTCCCCTGGAACGACGGCTACGTCGTGGTCGACTGGAAGACCGGCAACCGGCCGCGCGGGTCGGCCGCCGCCCGCATCCAGGCCATCCAGCTCGCCGCCTACCGGCTGGCCTGGGCGAAGCTGGCCGAGGTGCCGCTGAACCGGGTGAGCGCGGCCTTCCACTACGTGCTGGAGAACCGCACCGTCCGGCCGGTCGACCTCATGGGCCTCGACGACCTGACGGCGCTGATCTACGGCATCCCCGAGACGTAGTGGAACTCCGGTTTCGGGTGCATCAGGAAGTCGTGGTGGGAGATGTTGTACGCGTAGGCCCCGGCCATCGCGAAGGCGACGACGTCTCCCGGGGTGAGGGCGGCCCTGACCCGTCGGGCGAAGACGTCCTTCGGGGTGCAGAGCTGGCCGACGAGCGTGACCTCCTCCTCGGGTCCGCCTGAGCCGAAGACCGTGAAGGGCTGGTCGTGGCCCTTGGTGACGGGTGTGCGCAGGTGGTGGGTGCCGCCGGTCAGGATCGCGAACAGCTCTCTGTGGACGCGCTTCACGTCGAGGACCTTGGTCAGGTACCAGCCGCAGTAGGCGGTCATCGCCCGGCCGGGCTCGATCCTGACGACCTCTCTGTCGAGTCCGCGGAGACCGGCTCCGTAGGCCTCCCAGTCGAAGAGGTTCGCGGGATCGCTGTAGTCCACCGCCATGCCGCCGCCGACGCACACCTCCTCGCCCGGCAGGGCGTGGTCGGCGATCGTCTTGGCCAGGCCCGTGAGGGTGGCGGCGTCGAGGCCGCTGGCGAGGTGGGCGTGGATCCCCCTGATCCGGGCCCTGCCCGGCCGGGCGCGACACTCGGCCACCATCGCCGGGTCCATCCCGAACGGCCCGCTCATCGCCAGCGCCGCGCCCTGCGCCTCGACCCGGAGGTTGATGCGCAGCAGCACGTCGGCCGGCTCCAGCAGGCCGAGCTCCCGGGGGCTCTCGACGTGGAAGCGGTAGGGCCGCCGCGTCAGGTCGGACGCGGTCTTGCCCGGCCCGCCGAACGCCAGCCGCTTACCCGGGAACAGCGCCGAGACGTGGTCGAACTCGCCGCCCGACGACACCTCGAACCCGTCGACGTGGGGCTCCAGCGTCCGCAGGATCGCCGGGTCGGGGTTGGCCTTGACGGCGTAGTAGACCTCGATCCCCGACATGGCCGCGCGGATCCGGGCCGCGTGGGCGTCGAGCGCCGCGAGGTCGTAGACGTAGGCCGGCACGTCGCCCAGCCGCCCGGCGATCTCCCGGAGCCTGGCGGTCACGCGACCACCAGCGGGTTCGCCACCGGCACGTAGGTCGCGGCCCGGTCGGCCCGCCGCTCCCACCGCACGGTCAGGTTGGCCTTGGCGGGCAGCGGCACCCCCGACATCAGCCGGGCCAGCGGCTCGGGCCACCCGATCGAGTCGCCGTAGGCGCCGATCTCCTCCGCCGCCACGCCCCACAACGTCTCCAGGGGCGCGTCCACGGACGCCGCGATCTCGGCCAGATGGTTCACGACCAGGCAGTAGACCACCCGGTCCCAGCCCTTCTCCGGCGTGTACGTCATCGCCCGCGCCACCTCGTCGGGAACACCGGCCAGGTCGTGCCCGACCAGCTTGGCGCCCTCCAGGTCGCGGAACACCGCCTGCACGGGCCGCCCGTCGGCGTCCAGCCCGACCAGCACGTTCTGCAGATGCGGTTCCAGCACCACCCCGTGCCGCAGGAACGCCTCCAGCACCGGCAGCGCGACCACCTCGACGTACGAGCGCCACCACGCCACGGGGTCGTCGCCCCCGAGCTCCCGCAGGGCCAGCGCCCCCGCCAGCACCGGCGTGACGTCGGGCCCGCACCGGCCGCGCGGGCTGCACCGCACCAGCACCCCGAGCCCTTCGAACAACTCCCGGCCCAGGTCGACGGTCCGGTAGCCGGGCTCGGGCAACCAGCGGGTGCCCGGGAACCGCTCGGTGAGGGCCGCGAAGACCGGCGCCAGCCGCCGCGACAACTCGACCCCGCCCGCCAGTTCGTACCAGGCGTTCTTCCGCACGCAGTTGGTGATCCGCACGTCGAGGGAGAACTTCAGGCACTTGTCGAGCAGCGGGTCGTAGACGGTCCGCACCGACGACGTCGGCAACACGTCGTGCTCGGCCGGGCCCAGGTCGATCAGCCGGTCGCCGTCGACCGGAGGCCGGACCAGCTCGAACTGCCACGGGTGGACCGGCAGCAGCCGGTATCCCGGCGGCACCTCGGCCGGGATACCGTCGAGGGCGCTCACGTCGCCCTCCTCGACGACCAGGTCGTCGCGCACCGCCAGCAGCCGCAGGGGGAAACGGGCGTAGGCCTCGGGCGCGTAGTCGAGCCAGTCGCCCCTGGCCGCCTCCCGGGCCTTGGGGGCCGGATGGAACGGATGCCCGAACACGAGGTCCTGCTCGGAGGCCATCCACTCGTCGGCGGGCGGCTTGCCCTGGGCGCGGGCCGCCAGCAGCCGCTCGACGACCTCCCGGCTCCCGGCCACCTGCGCCGCGAACTCGCCGTTCACCCCGGGAAGCTCCCGCGCGACGAGCTCGACCAGCTCGGCCGAGCGCAGCGGCTCCCAGGCCGGACCGGTCAGCCGCTCCGGCTCGGAGACGCGCAGGGCGGTGCCTCCGGCGGTCTTCGCCCGCAGCCACACCCCGCCGACCCGCACCAGCGTGTACGGCCCGGCCGGGAACGCCTGGCCGGGCAGTTCGCGGATGCAGCACCGGAGGAGGGCGGCGACCGTGGCGTGCTCCGCGACGTTCGTGTTCATGGGCCGGAGGACCCCTTTCGCAGGTAGTTGGGGCCGCTGGTCCCGTAGAACTTGTTGATGTCCTTGGCACCGCTCCTGGCCTTGGAGACGAGGCTGCCGGCGGTGACCATGCTCTTGCCGACCAGGCGGGCGGCCTCCAGCGTGCGGTTGCGCAGCAGCCGGGCCATCGGGTGGTCGCCGTGCGCGTCGAGGGCCTCGGCCAGCGCGGCCCGCACCAGATCGGGCCGCAGCGTCACCGCGGCGGCGGCCAGGTGCAGGGTGATCGTCACGAACACGTCGGCCAGCGCGTGGGGATCGCCGGTCAGCATGCGCTCGTCGGCGAAACCGGGCACCTCGATCCCGGCCGCCGCCAGGTGGTCGGGGGAGGCCAGCAGCCCGTCGTTGTCCTTGACCAGCAGCCGCATCGGCCCGTCGCCGAAGACGAGCGCGAGGTTCTGCTGGTGCGCCTCCAGGGCGACGCCGTACCGGACGAAGAGGGTGACGTTCCAGGTCAGCAGCGCCCGCAGGTAGTCGGTGAGCAGCGCCTCGACGTCGCCGCGGTAGTGCCGGTCGGCCAGCGCCTCCAGGACGCCGGGCGCGTTGAGCGCCGCCACCGAGACGATCTCGCCCTCAGGCAGCCGCCGGACCATCCAGGCCAGGAACTCGTTGCCCGAGTGGGCGAACTCCTGCTCCCCGGCCAGGCACACGCGCAGGCCGGGGTGCCGGTCGAGCACCTCGCCGAGCAGCCGTTCGGCCCGCGCGCCGTCGTCGAGCACACCCGGCTTGATCGACCGCCGGTTGCGCACCCCGAGCGTCGCCGTGGCGAGCGGCATCTTCAGGTGGGTGCGGGGTGACACCTCGACCGTGCGCATCGACAACGTGGGGCGTACCGGCAGGAAGTCGAGCGGCGCGACCACGGCGTTCACCTGCGGCAACGACAGCGGATGCACCGGGAACAGACGGTGGGTGGCTGCCAGGCCGGGCGGCAGGCCGACGGCGGCGAACGACGGGAAGAACTCCGGGGCCGGTCCGGCCCCCGGCACGGCCGCCCAGCGCAGCGTGAACCTCGGCGCGAACTCGGGCGCGTAGGCGAGCAGCTGCTCCTCGGTCAGCCCGTGGCGGCAGCGGGCGGTCGGATAGACCGGATGGTCGCTGAACGCGGCCAGCACCTCGTAGCCGATCGGCCCCAGCTCGGGCAGCCGGTCCTCGACCGAGGCGCGGTGGCGGTCGAGCAGCTCCAGGCCGGCCAGCGTCTGGCGGCACTCCTCGGTGAAGGCGGCCACCCCTTCGGCGTCGGCCGGGTCGGCGACCCTGGCCAGCGTCGCCAGCACCTCGCGCAGCCGCACGGCCTCGCCTGGGGCCACCGTGAAGTCCTGGAAGAGCCCTTCGAGGCCGCCCGAGGGGAACCCGGGAGCCAGCCGCACCCGCCGCGCGGCCGACAGCGGCACGTACGCGCCCGCCTTGTCCCAGCTCAACCGGCCGGCGAGCCCGCCGACGTCCTCTCTGATCAGGGCGTTGAGCACCCGCGCCGCCAGGTAGCCGTCGCGGCCCACCCGCACCGCCGTGGCGTTGGTCACGCGACCACCCAGGGGTGGGCGTCCAGGAAGGCCTTCGCGGCCGTGTCGACGGCGTCGCGGGTGGGGCCGACGGCCCGCAGCAGGGCCAGGTAGTCGCGGTTGGTGTGGGTCACCGCGACCGGCTGCCCGGCCTCCTTGAGCGGCAGGTGCCAGAGCCGCACGTCCTCATGGGCGCCCGTGAGCTCCTTGGGCGCCTTCATGATCGTGCCGGACCGGGTGGCCAGCACGCTGATCGCCGCCGCGTGCCCGCCCGGCCGGGGCGGCTCGGGTGCCGGTTCGCCCGCGTGCACCCGCAGGATCCACTCGAACAGCGGCACGTCGAGGTGGTCGGCCAGCAGCAGGTCGCAGTTGTCGCCGATGACCCGGTAGTTGACCTCGACGACGCGCGGGCCCTTCCCGGTGAGGACGTATTCGGTGTGACAGGCCCCGAACCCGACGCCCAGCGCCTTCAGCTGGGCGAGGACCTCGTCGGCGCCGGCGAGGTCCGGCGACCAGTCGAGGCGTTCCTCCACGAAATGGGGCAGCGGGCCGAGCGTGGTGTGGAACCCGCCCAGCACCCGGGTCGTGACCCCGTCGCCGAGCGTTTCGAGGGTCATCAGCGGCCCTTCGAGGTACTCCTCCGCGACCAGCACCGCCCCCGGGCGTCGCGTCCAGATGTCCCGTGCCGCCGCGGCGAGGTCGTCGTGGACCAGGACGACATCCTCGCTGGCCACCCCCTCGCGCGGTTTCACCACGACGGGGTAGCCGACCTCGGGCGGCGGCTCGCCCGGCACCACCCGGGCCGAGCGCACGTCGCCGAGCGCGCGCCGGGTGAGCGCCTTGTTCTTGGTGGTCAGGCAGGCCCGCCAGTCCTTGCCCGGCAGGCCGAAGTAGTCGGCGGCCAGGGCGGTCTCGACCTGGAGGTGGTCGGAGTTGGAGAAGATCACGTCGGGCCGGTGGTGGCGGGCGACGACGTCGATGACGGCTCTCGGGTCGTGTACGTCCGCCGCGATCGTCTCGTGCCCGGGATAGCCCTCCGGTTGATCGGTCAGGATGGTGACCTCCCACCCGAGGGCCTTCGCGGCGGGCAGGAAACCCCGCGTGACCGAGTCGGTGGGGTTGAGCGTGGTGAGGTACAGCCGCAAGTGCATCCCCTGAGGTAAGGCTTACCTAACCTCTAGAACCTTAGTGGGGAACGGGCGTCTGCGTGCGCCGATGAAAGAATAACCCCGTGGACATCACCGAGGGACTCCTGGGGCCCCTGCTACTCAGCCGCAGCACCATCGACCGTTCCGCCCAGCTCCGCCACGACCCCGACTGGCTCGACCGGGTCTGGCACGACCCGTCCACACGCGTCCTCGTCATCAGCGACGGTCAGACCCTGGTCAAGCGGTCGGGCGACGACGCCGACCTCGTCCTGCTGACCCCCGCCGAGGCCCCCGAGGGTCAGCGCCACCTGCTCGGCGTCGCCGACGGCGTGGCCTACTTCTCCGTCTCGGCCAAACTCCCTGACGACGCCGACTCCGCCGGGCTGCGCGAGGCCGGTTCGCTCCTCGGCGACCGCGACGCCGGCCTGTTCGTCTACGCCGTGGCCCTGGAGGCCTGGCACGCCACCCACCGCTTCTGCCCCCAGTGCGGCGCCGAGACCACCGTCACCCAGGGCGGCCACGTGCGCGTCTGCCCCAACGACGGCTCCCAGCACTTCCCCCGCGTCGACCCCGCCGTCATCATGCTGATCCGCGACCCCGACGACCGCGTCCTGCTGGCCCGCGGCCCCCAGTGGCCCGAGGGCCGCATGTCGGTCCTGGCCGGTTTCGTCGAGCCGGGCGAGTCCCTGGAAGCGGCGCTGGCCAGGGAGGTCTTCGAGGAGGTCGGGGTACGCGTGGCCGACCCCCGCTACCTCGGCAGCCAGCCCTGGCCGTTCCCCCGCAGCCTGATGCTGGGCTTCTTCGCCCGCGCCCTCTCCAGCGACCTGACCCTCGACCCGAAGGAGATCGCCGAGGCCCGCTGGTTCACCCGGGAGGAACTGCGCGTGGCCGTCGCGAAGGGCGAACTCAGGGTCCCGCCCCCCGTCTCCATCGCCCGCAGGCTCATCGAGACCTGGTACGGATCGGCGATCGACGACGAGGGCAACTGGGGCCGCTGACGCCGTGCTGCCGACGAGCGCAGAAAGCGGATTCCGGCAGCACGCGGGAGACGGCGCGCCCGGACATGCTGCCCGTGGGCGGGCAGGGTGATGTGCTCGTCCCGCTGATCGCGGGCCGTCGTGGGGTCATCCGCCGATGGCGCGGGCGAGCAGCATGCCGCAGGCGCCCGCCCCCAAGCCGCCCGCGATGCTCGCCACCACGTTGGCCGCCGCCGCCAGCCGGGCGCCGTCCTCGGCCAGGCGCAGGGTCTCGTAGCTGAACGTCGAATACGTCGTCAGCGCGCCGCAGAAGCCCGTTCCGGCCAGGGCCCGCACCGCGTCGTCGGCGGGCAGGGCGACCAGGAAACCCAGCAGGGCCGACCCTGTCAGATTCACTACGAACGTCCCCCACGGGAACACGCTGTCGTGCCGCGACTGGATCAGCCGGTCGGTCAGGTAACGCAGGGGAGCCCCGATCGCCGCGCCCGCCGCCACGAGCAGGGCGGTCAGCAGTCCGGTCACCGCGACCGCCCGCCGTAGTGGTGCACCTCGACCTCGTCCACCATGACCAGGCCCTCGCCGATCAGCCCGTCGAGCGCGGGCAGGAACGCCCGGATCCGGTCGGGCTCGTCGACGATGACGATCGCCACCGGCAGGTCCTCCGACAACGACAGGATGCGGGTGGTGTGGATGTGGTCGGACGCGCCGTAGCCCTCGATGCCGCGGAAGACGCTGGCCCCGGCCAGCCCGGCGGCGTGGGCGCGGTGCACGATCTCGTGGTAGAGCGGCTTGTGGTGGCTGGTGTCGGACTCGCCGACGAAGATGGTCAGCCGCAGCGCCGGTGTCATGTCAGCCTCCCCAGTCGCCGGGCCGCCGCCCGGGTGGCGGCCGTGCCCGCCCACACGGCGGCCAGCGCCAGCAGCGGCGTCACCACCAGGTAGGCCAGCGCCGCCCGGGGCGCGTCGCCCGCGACCAGCAGGCCGATGTCGGCGACGTAGGTGGAGAAGGTGGTGTAGCCGCCCAGCACCCCGACCCCCAGGAGGGGGCGTACCCAGGAGGGGGCGGCCCAGATCTCGGTGACGGCCACCATCAGGACGCCGATCAGCAGGCATCCGGTGACGTTGATGAACAGGGTCGTCCACGGGAATCCGGGGGCGCTCGGGAAGAGCACCCCCAGCCCGTAGCGGAGCAGTGAGCCCGCGACCCCTCCGGCCGCGATCACGGCGAGCGTTCGGACGGGCATCGGTTCCTCCTACCGGTCAAGGTAGGGACCGTCGGCAGCGGACTGCTATATCGACTGGCCCATCGTCTCCAGGCGACGCTTGACCTCGATCACCGAAGGGTTGGTCGCCGAGGTCCCGTCGGGGAACACCACCGTCGGAACGACGCGGTTGCCCTTGTTGACACTTTCGACGAACGACGCCGCCTGGGGATCGGCCTCGACGTCGACCTCCTGGTAAGCGATGCCTTCGCGGGTCAGCTGGCTCTTGAGCCGCTTGCAGGGGCCACACCACGTGGTGGTGTATACCGTGAGCGCCATTGTCGTCCCTTTCTGTCGGCGGTCATTGCCAACACAACGGATGGTGCTCATCTTCCCATCTAGTACGCCAGATGTCCGATCACCCACGACTGGATCGTCTCGGCCACGCCGGGCTCCCGGAACAGGGGCGAACTGTGGTTGCGCCCGGGGTAGGCCCGGACCGACATGTCGATCCCGTAGACCGCCAGCGACTCGCGGAGCAGTTCGCTCTGGTAGGGCGGCACGAACTCGCGGGCCGAGTGGACGCTGAGCATCGGCGCGTCGCCGTAGGAGGCGTGGAAGGGCACCTCCATGCTCGACCAGATGCGCGGGCACTTGTTGGGGCCGCACCCCCCGGCCAGGGCCACCGCCGCCTGCCTCAGCTTGCGCTGCTCGTGGGTGGCGCCGGGGCCGCCGTCGGAGTAGGCGGTCAGCGGGGAGATCACCGGCGAGACGCCGACGACCGCACGTAACCCGGGTTGCCCGTGGCCGTAGGTGCCCACGGAGGCCGCGATGTGGCCGCCGGCCGAGAAGCCGATGACGGCGTAGCGGTTGGGGTCGAGGCCGAACTCCGAAGCCATGCGGCGGGTGGTCGCGATCGCCTCAAGGGCGTCGTCGCGCTGCGCCGGCCACCGCGCGTCGCCGGACAGCCGGTAGTTGACGTTGACCACGACGTAGCCGAGGTCGAAGTAGCTGCGGGTGACCGCCTTCATGTAGGCCTTGTCGCCGCCCGACCACCAGCCGCCGTGGATCATGAACACGACCGGGCGGATGAGCGGGTCGCCGGCGCGCCAGTAGACGTCCATCCGCTGCCGCACGTGACGGCCGTACTTCACGAGCGTCTTGCGCTCCTGGACCGGCGGCGGCGTGGACGTCGACGTCGTGGTCGGCGAAGGCGAGGGGACCGGCGTCGGCGAGGCCGTGGCGGCCGGCTGGGGGCTGACGGCGTGCGCGCCCGCGCTCATCGGAGCGCTGAGGACGGCGGCGAGTGCGAGCGCACCGGCGACGGCCGCTTTCTTCAAGGGTCTGAAACCTCCCCGCGCGGCCCCCGTCGTGCCCTCCGGGGGCGCTCCCTCTTTGCCTTCTGCGACCCGGCTCTTGAGACGCGCTTGGCCGGGTGCTGGAAGGATGATGCCAGCAGATCACCCGCCGCGCACGTTGGAGGCCGCATTTGGACGTCCTTTCGGGCCTCGATCCCGAGCAGCGGGCGGTGGCCGAAACGCTGCGGGGTCCGGTGTGCGTGCTGGCCGGCGCAGGTACCGGCAAGACTCGGGCGATCACCCACAGAATCGCCCATGCGGTACGAACCGGTGTGGCCGACGCGCCGAGCGTGCTCGCTGTGACGTTCACCACCCGGGCCGCCGGAGAGCTCCGCCACCGGCTGCGCGAACTGGGCGCGCCGGGCGTCCAGGCGCGCACCTTCCACGCCGCCGCGCTGCGCCAGCTCACCTACTTCTGGCCGCGCGTCATCGGCGGCGACCCGCCCCAGGTGATCGAGTCGAAGCTGCCGCTGCTGATCGAGGCGGCCCGCATGCTGCGCCGCAACCCCGACCGCGCCGAGCTGCGCGACGTCGCCAGCGAGATCGAGTGGGCCAAGGTCACCCAGCACGGCCCCGAGGACTATCCGGCCGCCGCCCTCAAGGCCCGCCGCACCCCGCCGATCCCGGCCGACGACGTCGCCCGCCTCTTCGACCAGTACGAGAAGCTGCGCCGCGCCCGCCACCTGGTCGACTTCGAGACCATCCTCGAACTCACGGCCGCCGTGATGACCGAGCACCGCGAGGTCGCCAACCAGATCCGGTCGCAGTACCGCTACTTCGTGGTCGACGAATACCAGGACGTCAACCCGCTCCAGAAGCTCCTGCTCGACACCTGGCTCGGCGGCCGCGACGACGTCTGCGTCGTCGGCGACCCCAACCAGACGATCTACAGCTTCACCGGCGCCAGCCCCCACTTCCTGACCGGCTTCGGGGTCGAACACCCGGGCGCGGCGGTCGTGAAGCTGGTCCGCGACTACCGCTCGACCCCCGAGGTCGTCACCCTCGCCAACCGGGTGATGGCCCGCAGCCCCCACCGCCTCGAACTCGTCGCCCAGCGCGAGCCGGGCCCCGAACCGGTCTTCACCGAATACGACGACGAGGCCGCCGAGGCCATGGGCGTGGCGCTCCGCGTCAAGAAGCTGATGGCCGACGGCGTCCCGACCAGGGAGATCGCGGTCCTCTTCCGGGTGAACGCCCAGTCGGAGGCCTACGAACAGGCCTTCACCCAGGCCGGCGTGCCCTACCTGCTGCGCGGCGCGGAGCGGTTCTTCGAGCGCCCCGAGGTCCGTCAGGCCGTCGTCCTGCTGCGCGGCGCCGCCCGCTCGGCCAACGACGAGGAGCCGCTGGCCCCGGCCGTCCACGCGATCCTGGCCGGCATCGGCCTGACCCCCGAGCGGCCCGGCGGCGGCGCCGCGCGCGCCAAGTGGGAGTCGCTGAACGCCATCGCCGAACTCGCAGAAGACCTGGCCGCCAAGGGCGGCGACCTGCCCGCCTTCGTGGCCGACCTCGAACGCCGCGCCGCCGAACAGCACGCCCCGCCGGTCGAGGGCGTCACCCTGGCCTCGCTGCACGCCGCCAAGGGCCTCGAATGGGACGCCGTCTTCCTGGTCGGCCTCACCGAGGGCATGCTCCCGATCGTGTACGCCGAGACCCCCGACCAGATCGAGGAGGAGCGCCGCCTCCTCTATGTGGGCATCACCCGGGCCCGCGTCCACCTCAACCTGTCGTGGGCGCTGGCCCGCTCCCCGGGCGGCCGCCGGTCGCGCCGCCCGTCGCGCTTCGTGGAGTCCCTGGCCGGCACCCCGGCGACCCAGCCCTCGTTCGCCCCGAAGCCCGCCGCCCGCAGGACCGTCGCGGCCCCCGCGACCTGCCGGATCTGCGCCCGCACGCTCGCCACCGGCCCCGAGCAGAAGCTCGGCCGCTGCGCGACGTGCCCCGCCGAATACGACGAGGCGCTGCTGGAGGAACTGAAGGCGTGGCGGGCCGAGGCGGCCAAAGAGGCCAAGGTGCCGAGCTACGTCGTCTTCACCGACGTCACGCTCCAGGCCATCGCCGAACGTGCCCCCGCGACCGAGGAGGCCCTCCTCGCGATAGCCGGGATCGGCCGCGTCAAACTGGAGCGATACGGTCAAGCCGTACTCTCCCTCGTCCGACGCCGTCTGGAGGCCTCGTGAACTCCGCCCTCAAGGAGTTGCTCGACCTGCTCGACCTGGAGCAGATCGAGCTCGACATCTTCCGCGGCCGCAGTCCCGAAGAGCGCATCCAGCGGGTCTTCGGCGGCCAGGTCGCCGCCCAGGCCCTCATGGCGGCGGCCCGCACGGTCGACCGGGAACGTCAGGTGCACTCGCTGCACGCCTACTTCATCCGCCCCGGCGACCCGGCCGTGCCGATCGTCTACACGGTCGACCGCGTCCGCGACGGACGGTCGTTCAGCACCCGCCGTGTGGTCGCCGTCCAGCACGGCAAGGTCATCTTCACCATGTCGGCCTCCTTCCACATCGAGGAGGAGGGCGTCCACCACCAGGCGGCGGTGATGCCCGACGTGCCGGGCCCCGAAAACCTGGCCTCTCTCCAGGACCGGCTGCGCAAGCTCATCGGCGACGACCCCGAGTGGTCGGGCTGGTTGTCGCGCCCCCGCCCCCTCGACGCGCGCTACGTCACCCCGCTGACGTGGGAGGCCAACCGCGACCCGAGCCTGGTCGGCCCGGAGAACCAGGTGTGGTTCCGCTACGACGCCGACCTGCCCGACGACCCGCTGCTCCACGTCGTGCTGGCCGCCTACGCCTCCGACTACACCCTCGTCGACACGGTGCTGCTCGCCCACGGCCTGGCCTGGGGCTCGTCGAACATCTCCGGCGCCTCCCTCGACCACGCCATGTGGTTCCACCGCAGGTTCCGCGCCGACGACTGGATCCTGTACGCGCAGGAATCCCCGTGGTCCGGCGGCGCCCGCGGCCTCGCCCAGGGCCAGATGTTCACCGCCTCCGGCGAACTGGCCGTGTCGGTCGTGCAGGAGTGCCTCATCCGGGTTGGCTGAACCCGGAAAATTTCTATGTAATCGCAGGTCGAAAATGTGTTGCCCACTCGGCGGGTTGCCGTTTAGGGTCATGCACATGCGAGTCGGACGCTACTGTCCGGCCCCCCGAGTTAGTCACCAGGAGGTGAGCCCCGTGCTGAGCATCAGAATGTCGAACGCCACGCCGTGGCTCGCCGCCGCATGCCCTGCCACCGATGCCGGTTATGGCTCGCACGCCAAACTGCGCGTCGATGGCGCCTTCGCGCCGAACCCGCTAGTCCGGCGCGTGCGTATCGAGCAGACCAGCCACACCACCAAGGGTGGAGTGGGGCGTCCGCGTCCTGCCTGGAGTAGGCCAGTCACAACCTGACCGGTCAGTCAGCCTCCAGGCCGCGGATCCCCACATCGGATCCGCGGCCTTCTTGTTTTTTCTCCGGCCCGTATCCCCCCACTGCAGAGGACAGACACCAACCCGATTCACAAAGAGGTGACGCAGATGGCGGCCCCGGTCATGGACCTGATCGAAGCCGAAATCCCCTGTCGTACCGACCCCGACCTCTGGTTCGCCGAGTCTCCCGAAGACGTCGAGTTCGCTAAGGCGCTCTGCGGCGGCTGCCCCATCAGGGAGACCTGCCTGGCCCGGGCCCTCGAGCGTGAGGAGCCCTGGGGCGTCTGGGGCGGCGAGCTGATCCTGCGAGGCACCGTGGTTCCGCGCAAGCGGCCCCGTGGTCGTCCCCGCAAGACCCCGCTCCCGCTCTGACGAACGACCGACAGACAACCCGACCCGAAGACCTGCAGAAAAGAGAAGTCCGATGACCTTCCACACCTCCACCGCCCCACATCTGTTCCAGGAACTGGTGGATGAGCGAATACGAGGGCTCCAGCGGGAAGCCGCGGAGCACCGCCTCGCCAGTCGTGTGGCCAACGCGAACAAAGCCCGTAAGCGGGCCGCCCGCGCCACCGCCGCCCTCCAGGCGGCCCTGTCGAGGCTCTAACGGCCACTTGTAGAAAAAGGCCCGGGTGTACCACTACACACCCGGGCCTTCTGCATGCTTCCAACCGTGACAGAACCGGACTCCCTCGCCACCACCCGCGCGGCCTACGACGCCGTCGCCGCCAACTACGCCCGGGACATCCCCGGGCGTTACCACTCCAGCCCGCTGGCCCACGCGATGATCGTGGTCTTCGCTGAACTGGTCCGCGCCGGGGGCGGCGGCCCGGTGGCGGACGTGGGCTGCGGCCCCGGCCACGTAACCGCCCACCTGTCGATGCTGGGTGTGAGCGCCCACGGCGTCGACGTGTCACCGGAGATGATCGCGCTCGCCCGGACCGCCCACCCGGGACTGCGCTTCGACGTGGGCACGATGACCGCCCTCACCGCCGCCGACGCGACACTCGCGGGCGTCGTCGCCAACTACTCCATCATCCACACGCCGCCAGAACGCCTCCCCGAGACGTTCGCCGAGTTCCACCGCGTGCTCGTGCCGGGCGGCCATCTCCTGCTCGGCTTCCAGGCCGACGACGACCCCACCCGGCTGGGCGAGCCCTTCGACCACTCGGTAACCCCGGCCCACCGCTATTCCCCCGACCGAGTCGCCGAACTCCTCCTCGACGCGGACCTGCCCGAGGTCGCCCGATTGGTCATCGCCCCAGGCGAGGACACCAAGCGCGGCTTCCCCCAGGCATACTTACTGGCCCGCCGCCCCACAGGGGAACAGCCGGACTGACCACCGAACAGACCCGCGCCCGGCCCGAGCAGCCGGCTCAAGGTGCGGGTGCCGGTTCCTCGTTCTCGTCGGCGAAGCCGGGGACCCATGCGATGACCTCGTCGCGGAAGCGGGCCGTCGTGCCGAGCTGGCACAGGACGCCCACGCCCGCCGCGTGGACCCGGTGGATCAGCACATAGGTCGCCGGCAGGTTGAGGTGGCGGACCACGTTCGTCGGGCGGAGGTCGGTCGCGCTCGCCGCCTGGGTCTGGAGCCACTCCCGGCTGAAGGTGAACTCCTCGACCTGGGTCGGTTCGACGTAGGGCGCCAGGAAGGCCCGCAACGCCTCGACGTCGATCTCGATGTGCGGCCGGATGAAGCCCTCGGCCCGCAGGCCGTCGACGACGGTGTCCATGTCGCCCTGGTTGAACAGGCGCACCAGGCGGCCGAAGACCGGCGGGTAGCCGTCGGGCAGGCGGTTGACCGCGCCGAAGTCGAGCACGCCGAGCCGGCCGTCGGGCAGCATGCGGAAGTTGCCGGGGTGCGGGTCGGCGTGCAGCATGCCCACGCGGGCGGGCGAGCTGAAGAGAAACCGGGTCAGCAACAGGCCGGCCCGGTCGCGTTCCTCCTGCCCGCCGCCGGTGATCACCTTCGACAGGGGGGTGCCGTCGATCCACTCGGTCACCAGGACGTGTTCGTTGGCGGCGATCACGTCGGGGACCCGGAAGTCGGGGTCGTCCTTGAAGGCGACCGCGAAGGCGTGTTGCGCCTCGGCCTCCAGGAAGTAGTCGAGCTCCTCGACCACCCGGTCTTTCAGCTCCGCCAGCACGGCCTTGACGTCGAGGCCCGGCAGCAGCGCCCCGAACAGTTTGCCCAGCCTGGCGAGCTGGTTGAAGTCGGAGATCAGCGCCTTGCCCGCCCCGGGATACTGGATCTTCACGGCGACCTCGCGGCCGTCGTGCCAGACCGCGCGGTGGACCTGCCCGATCGAGGCGGCGGCGGCCGGGCGGTCGTCGAAGGACAGGAAGTTCTCCCGCCAGTCGTCGCCCAGTTCTTCGGCGAGCACCCGGTGCACCGTCGCGGCGGGCAGCGGGGGCGCGGCGTCCTGCAGTTTGGTCAGGGTGGCCCGGTAGGGTCCGGCGATCTCGCTCGGCAGTGCCGCCTCGAAGATCGACAGCGCCTGGCCGAGCTTCATCGCCCCGCCCTTGAGCTCACCGAGGATCTTGAAAATCTGCGCCGCAGTACGCTCCTGGATCTCCTGGGCGACGATTTCCGCGGACTTCCCGCCGATCCGTTTCCCCAGGCCGAGAGCAGTGCGCCCGGCGAACCCCAGGGGCAGGGCCGCCAGCTTCGCCGAGCGCGTCACGGCGTTGCGCGGAAGGTCACTCACGCGACCATTGTTAGCCCAGCCTGGTCGTTTCGACTACAACGGCATCGGGGATGACGCGGCCACACCCGGCGCCGCCACTGTAAATCGGGCAGGATTTCGGCCGTTCCGACGGCGTCGACCCCACGTCTGTCGAGGAACGCGAGCACCTGCCCGGCCGCCTGCCCCGCGACCAGACCCGAGGTGATGGTGTCGCATCCCGACTGCCCTCTGATGGCCGCCCGGACCGCCGGCCAGCCCGGATCCCGATCGCGCCGGGTCAGTTCGATGCACGAGAGGCACGGCGACTGGCCCGGAACGACCAGCGGCCCGACGGCGCCGCACCCCTCGGCGCAGGTGGCGAGCAGATGGGGGATGCCGAGCGTCGTGAGGTCGTGGGCCAGCAGCGGATCGGGCGCGCCGACGGGCGCCAGCACGACCAGGTCGGGCGCGGCGGCGCCGTCCATGAGCCCGGCGGCGGCGCGACCCGCCCAGGCCGTGACACTCGGCGCGACCGCTGCGGCCACCGCCACCGCGCCCTCCTCACGGGGCCTGCCGACGTGTTCCCAGCCGAGCCCGCCGGGCACCACGTCCTCCGCCCGCGCGCACTCGGGGTCGAGCACGCAGATACGCCCGACCCCGGCCGCCGCCAGCAGGGCGGCCACACGGGCCCCTATG
Organism: Herbidospora sp. NBRC 101105; assembly: GCF_030269205.1. Classification (NCBI taxonomy): domain Bacteria; kingdom Bacillati; phylum Actinomycetota; class Actinomycetes; order Streptosporangiales; family Streptosporangiaceae; genus Herbidospora; species Herbidospora sp. NBRC 101105. The sequence continues at coordinate 479,611 of NZ_BSSX01000009.1, forward strand.
CGCCCGGCGCCGTAAATCCGGACATAAGACCCTTGTCTGCCCGCGAAGGCCTTCAGGCCCCCATCCAGGGCCGGGGGAGGGGACTTCTGTCCGGAGGCGGTCTCCGGGAGTTCGTACACCGTGGGCGGAAGCGACAGGGCCTCCAGGTCGGGCCTGAACCGGTCGCGCTCCTCGCGGCTGAGCGTGGTCAGCGGGGCCGGCCCCGAGACGTCGTCGAGCAGGCCGCGCCCGGCGAGCAGGTCGATGATGCGCGTGGCGATCGTCTCGTCGACCTGGGAGTCGGCGATGGCCTGGGCCAGCGTCCTGGTGCCGTCGAGGCTGCCCACGAAGCGCCGCGCCCGCTCGTCGAGCCCGGTCAGCAGCACGGCCCGCGCGGGGTGCAGCCCGAACTGGAGGGTCTCCTCGTCACGCGCGGCGACGCCGACGGCGGGCTTCACCCGCGGCCGGCTGGCCATACCCAAGGGTTGTGTCATGGCCGGGAAACTGTCACATCCCGCCGGTCACCCGAGCCGCTTTCCCGCCGCCTGTGGATAACCGTCCGTCGCCACCGGCCCACCCGTCGAGCGCCAGGCCCCGATTTCTTCAAGTGGGAGTTCCGGCCCCGAATCGGATGTATGCGAGAAAAGATCGATAAGAGGCACGCCCGCATTCACGTCCGCCGGACCACTATTGATCATTCCTCGGAGAGCGGTGCCACCGGCCGCCGGGCGAGGCATGATCACTGACGCCGGGTGCGCGCCGCCGCCGAGGGTGTCCCGGTGCGCGTCCGCGCAGGTCAGGCCCGCACCGCAGGTTTTACTCCTGCGCCGCCGCCCATATCCATTCGTTGCCCCGCAATCCCGGAAACAGGCCGCGCACCGGCCTTACCGGGCACTCTCCCCAGCTCTCCCGCACACGACGGATGGGACCGGTGTGCCGGTTTAACGTGGGGGAAACGTTGATTGACCAGCGGGAACGCCCGTGACCCCCTGTGGAATTCCGCGCGTGTCGAGTACCGTGCATATGTGCCCCCCGAGACAGTCGAGGTTCGTCGGAGCGCACGACGGCGGCGAACCGTTTCCGCGTACCGCGATGGAGACAAGACCATCGTGCTGCTGCCTGCCGGTCTGAGCACGACCGACGAGGAGCAGTGGGTACGCCGCATGCTCGAACGCCTGGCGGCGAAGGAGCAGCGCAAAAGACCGAGCGACGACGACCTGCTCGATCGCGCGCGGGAACTGTCGGCCCGCTACCTCGACGGACGGGCCGCGCCATCGAGTGTTCGCTGGGTCGAGAACCAGCTCCACCGATGGGGGTCGTGCACACCAGATCATGGCACGATCCGATTGTCGGCGAGACTCCGGGGGATGCCCGCGTGGGTCGTAGACTACGTGATCATGCATGAGCTGGTGCACCTGCTGGTGCCGAGCCACGGCCCTCGGTTCTGGGCGCTGGTCGAACGTTACCCCAAGGCCGAACGGGCGCGCGGTTTCCTGGAGGGATTCTCCATGGCCGCGAGCGGCACCCCGGAGGAATGTTGACCGAACGGCTGGTGGCCGTCCTGGTGACCCCCTCGTGCGGTGACGCCGCGCCACCGGGGGTCGGCCGCGAGGAGTTCCTTCGTGCCGTGGCCGAGGACACGTACGAGATGGTCGCGGGGCTCGACCTGGTGACCCCCGTGATCATATCGGTTGGAGTCCCAGATTTGGAGGAGATCGCCTGGCCGGGCACGCCGGTGATCTCCGTCGACTCCGCCGACCAGGCCTTCGCCGCGCTGCCCCCGGCCGACCAGGCCGTCGTGGTCAGCGCCGACGCGCCCGACCTGCCGCCGCTGCTGATCGGCAAGCTCTTCCGCGAACTCGGCCGCGCCGAGATCGCCGTCTGCCCGTCCGACACCGGGGGAGCGGTCGCGGTGGCCGCCCACCTGCCGTTCCCCGCGTGGGCGACCCTCGACGTCGACCACCCCCAGGTCGTCAAGGCGCTGCGCGCCCAGGCCCCCGGCCCCCGCAAGGTCGCCACCGGGCCGGGCTGGCACCGACTGCGGACACCCGACGACCTCGCCCGCCTCGACCCGGGCCTGGAAGGATGGGACTCCACCAGGGCGTTGGTCCTGTCGTGAACCGCGACGACCTCGTCCGGCTGCGCCGGGTCCGCGACATGATGGACCGCGACTACGCCGGCCCTCTCGACGTGCCCGCCCTGGCCAAGGCGGCCCTCATGTCTCCCGGCCACTTCTCCCGCAGCTTCCGGGCCGCCTACGGCGAGACGCCGTACAGCTACCTCATGACCCGCCGGATCGAACGGGCCAAGGCGCTGCTGCGCAACGGCGACATGTCCGTCACCGACGTCTGCTTCGCGGTCGGCTGTACGTCGCTCGGCTCCTTCAGCTCCCGGTTCACCGAGTTGGTCGGGGAGAGCCCCAGCGCCTACCGCGCCCGCTCCCACGACGAGGCCGCCGCCATCCCCGCCTGCATCGCGAAGATCCACACCAGGCCGGTCAGGAACGGAGAAGCCAACGCCGGCGGTCGCCCTCTAGCGTGAGAAGCATGGACATCAAACTGCACACGTGCTTCATCGCCGTCGACGACCACGACACCGCGCTGGCCTTCTACCGCGACGTGCTCGGCATGGAGGTCCGCAACGACGTCTCCTACGAGGGCATGCGCTGGGTGACCGTCGGCTCCCCGTCGCAGCCCGACGTGGAGATCGTGCTCGAACCGCCGCTGGCCGACCCCAACGCCTCGGCGGAGGACAAGGAGACCATGTCCGAGCTGCTGGCCAAGGGCCTGCTGCGCGGTCTGATCTTCACCACCGACGACTGCGACGCCACCTTCGAGAAGATCGCCGAAGCGGGCGCCGAGGTCCTCCAGGAGCCGATCGACCAGTTCTACGGCGTCCGCGACTGCGCCTTCCGCGACCCCTCGGGCAACCTGCTGCGGTTCAACCAGCCGCTGAAGAAGGAAGCCTGAGCACGGTGAAGACCGCCCGGTGGTCGGTGCCGGCCACGTCGTGCACGCTCGCGTGCCCGACCGCCACCCGCGGGTCGACCAGCACGTGGTCGATGGTGATGAGGGGCGGCAGCCGCCGTCCGGCCGGCCAGGTCGTGATCAGGCCCTTCCCCGTGGCGTCGGCGGCGTCGACCCACCCGTGACCGAGCACCGCGCGGAACTCCGCGTGGTCGAAGGTGGCGTTGTAGTCGCCCGCCAGGATCCGGATCGTGCCGGCCTCGGGCCGGGGCAGCGAGCGCAGCCCGTCGCGCCACAGCCCGATGTCGCGCCCCAGCGGCGCCACCGTGTGCACGTCGACCAGCTCGACGGGCGGGCCGCCGGGAACCTCGATCTTCGCGTACGGCATCCGGTGCCCCTCCCCGGGCGCGAACGGCGCCAGAGGGGTCAGCGGGAACCGCGAGTAGATGCCCGACCCCGCGGCGCTCCAGTGGGGCTCCAGATGGGTGTACGGCATCAGGTCCCCCAGCCCCGCCGCGGCCAGCCCCTCGACGGCCCGGGGGCTCAGCTCCTGCACCGAGATGACGTCGGGACGCGCAGAACGTACAAGAGCCATGAGGGAACCGACGTCGGCGCGCCCGAAGCGCATGTTGACCGACAGCAGCCGGAGCGACGGCCCGTCGGCCGAGGGCTGCGCCGAGGGCAGCGCCCGAGGCAGCACCACGAACGACAACGCGACCACCGAGGCCAGCGCGAGGGTCGCGGCCCACCGCGCCCGGCTCAGCACCGCGACCAGGACCGCCACGACCGCCCCGAGCACCGCGTAGGGCGTGCCCGTGGACAGGAGCGTGCCGAAGCCGGTGAGCTCGATCCCGGTCAGCCGGAAGACCGCCCAGACCACGCTGACCCCGGCCAGCAGCCAGGCGAACGCCCGCCGCTTACGCCCCGGTGAGGGGGCGGGCGAGCGGATCTCCCCGCCGACTTCGACGCCTACCTGTGTGTCCACCCCGGCCACACTAACCAGCGCCGCGCAGGGGAGGGGTAAGTCAATTGTGAAGATCGTGTGCGAGCATCGCGCGGGCCCTGCGCGCGAGCCGGCGGGTCGCCATGTCGCTCGGCTCGGGGATGTCGTCGACCGGGAACCAGTCGAGCGCGAGCGACTCGTCGCTGATCACGAACTCGGCGCCGGGCGGCGCGACCGCGCCGAACTCCACGTCGAGATGCCAGCACTGCGGCGGATGACACCACACCTCGTGCCGGTCGAGCGCCAGCGGACCGGGCAGCAGGGTCAGGCCCGGGATGCCCGACTCCTCGACCGCCTCACGCAGCGCCACGTCGGGCAGCGTCTGGTCGCCGGGTTCACAGTGGCCGCCCATCGGGAGCCACAACTTCGCCTTCGGATGGTGGGTGAGCAGCACCTTCGCGCCGTCGTGGGACAACACCGCCGTCGTGGCGGTCAGATGCCCCGGTACGCACTCACGCCACATGCCGTTCTCGTGTTCGGCCAGATGACGGAGGAACTCCTGGCGGAGCGTCTCCTCCTGCGGTGTCGGGCCGGTCCAGGCCGCGAGCAGCGCCGCGGCTTCGTCGCGCAGGGTCACTTGTCGTCGTCGTCGTTTTCTTCGAGGAGCTTCAGCAGGCCGAGGTCGAAGTCCTCCTTGCCGGCCACGAACGCCTCGGGGTTGTCGAGGTCGTCGGAGTTCGGCATGAGGTCGGGGTGGCTCCACACCGCGTCGCGGTCGTCGACGCCGCGCGCGTCGCCCAGCGCCTTCCAGAGCGCCGCCGCCTCGCGCAGCCGCCGGGGCCGCAGCTCCAGGCCGACCAGCGTGGAGAAGGTGAGCTCGGCGGGACCGCCGGAGGCCCGGCGGCGCCGGACCGTCTCGGCCAGCGCGCCGGCCGAGGGCAGCTTGCCCGCCGCCGCCGCGTCGACCACCGTGGCGACCCAGCCCTCGACCAGCGCGAGCGTGGTCTCCAGGCGGGCCAGGGCGGCCTTCTGCCGCTCGGTCTCGGCGGGCTTGAGCAGGTCGCCGCCCGAGAGGATCTCCTGCAGCCGCGACGGGTCGTTGATGTCGAGCCCCTGGAGCTTGTCCTGCAGGGCCGAGACGTCGACGGTGATGCCGCGAGCGTATTCCTCGATCGCCCCGAGCAGATGTGACTTCAGCCACGGCACGTGCTGGAACAGCCGGTGATGCGCCGCTTCACGAAGGGCCAGGTAGAGGCGGATCTCCTCGGCGGGCAGTTCGAGCCCCTGGCTGAACGCCGCGATCCCGCCGGGCAGCAGCGCGGCGGTGTCGGACAGCGGCAGGCCGATGTCGCTGGTGCCGATGACCTCGCGGGCGAGGGTGCCGAGGGCCTGGCCGATCTGCTGGCCGACCATCATGCCGCCCATCTGCTTCAGCATGCCCATCAGCGGCCCGGCCATGGCCTGCGCCTCGGCCGGGAGCCCGGCGGCGCCGAGGCTGCCGCCCATGGTCTCGACCATCTTGGCGGCCACCGGGTCGCACAGCTGACCCCAGATCGGGGCGGTCTTCTCGATCCACTCCGACCGGCTCCACGCCTGCGGGTTCGCCACGCCGCTCGGCAACGACGTGGCCTCGTTGAGCCACAGGTCGGCGAGGTTCAGCGCGTCGACGACCTGGCGTCTCTCCCCCTCCATCACACTCGGGTCACCGCCGTCGGCGACCACCGCGTGGCGGGCGATGTTCTTCGCCATCTCCCAGTTCACCGGGCCGGAGCCGGGTGGGGCCGAGAGCATGTCGGCGAACTGGCGCATCGCCTGCGCCATCTGCTCGGGGTTGCCGAACATGGCGAACGGGTTCTCGTTAGGATCGTTTTCGCGACCTGGCAGGTCAGTCACCGCGCCACCTCGTGCAGGATGGAGGAGTCCACATCCGCCACGTTATCCGTCGTGGGGCGTGTCAGCGCAAAGTGAGGACCGCGTGCCAGTCTCGAAACGCCATCGTCCGCCCGTCGTCGCCGTCACCGGCGCGGCCTCGGGAGTAGGCAGGGCGTTCCTGTCGAAAGTCGCCTCGTCTGCGGATTTCCGCCGTGTGGTGGCGATCGACGCGCAACGCGGCGACGTCACCGACGTGACCTGGCGGGTGCTCGACATCCGCGATCCGCTCTTGGCGAACCGGATCTCCGACGTCGACGTGCTGGTCCATCTGGCGGGCGACTTCTCGCTCGACGGCGACCCCGCCGAACGCCGGGCCTACAACCTGCGGGCCGCCCAGACCGTGCTCACCGCCTCGGCCGCCGCCCGGGTGCGCCGGGTGGTGCTGGTCACCAGCGCGATGGTGTACGGCGCCGACGCCGACAACCCCGTGCCGCTGCCCGAAGACGCCCCCGTGGCCGCCGAGTCCGACACCGGCGTCGTGGGCGACCACCTCGAGATCGAGTCGCTGGTCCGCCGCTCGCTGCGCGCCCACCCCGGCCTGGAGGTCGTGGTGCTGCGCCCGGCCGCCCTGGTCGGCCCCGAGGTCGACACCGTGGTCACCCGCCACTTCGAGGCCCCCCGCCTGCTCGTGGTCAAGGGCTGCCTGCCCCGCTGGCAGTTCTGCCACGTCGACGACCTGGTCTCGGCCCTCGAACTGGCCGCGCTCGGCCACGTCAACGGCGTGGTCGCGGTGGGTTCCGATGGCTGGCTGGAGATGGAGCAGGTCGAGGAGATCTCCGGCGTACGCCGCTTCGAGCTCCCCGCGGGCCTGACCTTCTCCACCGCCCAGCGCCTCCACCGCCTGGGCATCACCCCCGCCCCGGCCACCGATCTCCACTACGTCGTCTACCCCTGGGTCGTCGACTGCGCGACCCTGCGGGCCGCGGGCTGGAAGCCGGCCTGGACCAACGACGCCGCGTTGCGCGAGCTGATGACCTACCGCGAGGGCAAGCACGCCGTCGTCGGCCGCCGCCTGTCCGGCAAGGACGCCACCCTCACCGCCGCCGGCGCCACGGTGGCCGTCATCGGCACCGCGGCGATCGTCCGCGCGGCCCGGCGGAAGAAGAAGATTTAGACTCCTGGGGTGGACGTCATCCGCCTCCTGGCCATCCGCGAGACCCCGCTCTCCGTCGACGAGGTCGTCGCCGCCGTCGGCGACCACGCGGCCGGGGGCACCACGCTCTTCATCGGCACCGTCCGCGACCTCGACGAGGGCCGCGACGTCGAGCTGCTGTCCTACTCGGCCCACCCGAGCGCCGAGGCCGAACTCCGGCGGGTGGCCGAGAAGGTGGCCGCCGACTTCCCGGTGACCGCGCTGGCGGCCGTCCACCGGGTCGGCGACCTGGAGCTCGGCGACATCGCCGTGATCGTCGCGGTGGCCTGCCCTCACCGGGGCGAGGCGTTCGCGGCCTCGCGCCGGCTGATCGACGACCTCAAGCACGAGGTGCCGATCTGGAAGAACCAGCGCTTCGCCGACGGATCGGCCGAGTGGGTCGGCGCCTGTTAGCCGCTCCTTATCGGCGAGCCCTTAGAGTTCTGGCATGTCCCGACGTGCCCTCACCCTGCTCGTGGCGGGTTTCCTCACACTCGCGCTGGCTGTGGGCGGCGCGATGCTCCCCGTGCCCTACGTCGTGCTGTCACCCGGCCCGACCGAGAACACGATCGGCGACGTGAAGGGCAAGCCGGTGATCACCGTCGCCGGCCACCAGACCTATCCCACGACCGGCATGCTCAGCATGGTCACCGTCGCCTACCAGGGCGGCCCCGGCAACCGCATCGGCCTGCTGACCGCGCTGCGCGGCTGGCTCGACGACACCATCGCGGTCGTGCCGGAAGAGACGATCTTCCCCAGGGAGCAGACCGTCGAAGAGGTCGAAGAGGAGAACACCGCCGAGATGGCGACCTCCCAGGAGACCTCCACCGCCGCCGCCCTGCGCGAACTCAAGATCGCCTACCAGAACGTGGTCGAGGTCGCCAGCACCGACAAGGGCTCCCCGGCCGAGGGCAAGCTGCTGCCCGGCGACCTGATCATGACCGTCGACGGCGCCCCCGCCACCGACATGGAGACGGTGGCCGCCCTGGTCCGCAAGCACAGTCCCGGCGAGGACGTCACCTTCGGCGTCGACCGCAAGGGCGCCAAGCAGGACGTGACGGTCAAGACCGTGAAGGGGTCCAGCGGCCAGGCGATCGTCGGCGTCCGCATGGGCATGTCCTACAAGTTCCCCTTCACCGTCAACATCAGCGTCGGCGACGTCGGCGGCCCGAGCGCCGGCCTGATGTTCTCCCTGGGCATCTACGACAAGCTCACCCCCGGCCCGCTGACCGGCGGCAAGGCCATCGCCGGCACCGGCACGATGGACGCCCAGGGCACCGTCGGCGCCATCGGCGGCATCGAGCAGAAGATGGTCGGCGCCAAGAAGGCCGGCGCGACGATCTTCCTGACGCCCTCGGCGAACTGCCCCGCCGCCGTGGCGGCCGTCCCCGACGGATTGCGCCTGGTCAAAGTCGACACGCTGAACGGCGCGATCAAGGCGATCGACGCGATTCGGACCGGATCGGGATCCGTCCCCGCCTGCACTTCCTGAACACTTTCCCGAGAGCTTTCGGGAAGCGCAGCACTGCCGAACGCGGTGTAGGTTGCCAGGCACAGACCGTTTGTGCTTTTGACCAAAGGGGTTTGGCGTTGAGCTTCCGGAGCCCCGGAGCCGGTCGGGCGATGCGCGTGCCCCGCCGGCCCCGCCTGCTCATTCCCGTGGGAATCGCGATCGTCGCGGTCGTGATCGTCCTCTACATCTTCGCCGGTTTCTATACCGACTATCTCTGGTACGACTCGGTGCAATTCAGCTCGGTCTTCTCGACCATGCTGATCACCCAGATTCTGCTGTTCGTCGTCGGCGCCGCCCTGATGGTCGGCATCGTCGGCGGCAACATGGCCCTGGCCTTCCGGGTGCGGCCCATGTTCGGCCCCGGCATGTTCGGCAACGCCCAGGGGGCCGACCGCTACCGCCTGGCCATCGACCCGCACCGGAAGATCATCTTCCTGATCGGCATGGCGATCCTCGCCCTGTTCGCCGGTTCGTCGACCTCGGGCCAGTGGAAGACCTGGTTGCTGTTCCAGAACGCCACGCCGTTCGGCAAGGTCGACGCCGAGTTCGGCATGGACCTGTCGTTCTTCACGTTCACCTATCCGTTCCTGCGGATGGTGCTGAACTTCCTGTTCATCGCGGTCGTCCTGTCGGCGATCGCGGCGGCGGTGGTCCACTATCTCTACGGCGGCTTCCGCATCCAGACCCCCGGCGGGGTGCACGCCTCGCGCGGCGCGCGGGTCCACCTGTCGGTGCTGCTGGGCGTGTTCGTGCTGCTGAAGGCGCTGGCCTACTGGCTCGACCGCTTCGGCCTGGTCTTCTCCGATCGGGGCAAGGTGTACGGCGCCTCGTTCACCGACGTCAACGCGGTGCTCCCGGCCAAGACCATCCTCACGTTCATCGCGCTCATCTGCGCCGTGTTGTTCTTCGCGGGGGTCGTGCGCTCCGGCGGCATGCTGCCCGGCGTCGCACTCGGCCTGCTCGTGCTGTCGGCGGTCCTGATCGGCGGCGTCTACCCGGCGCTCGTCGAGCAGTTCCAGGTCAAGCCGAACCAGCAGGCCAAGGAGCGCGACTACATCGACCGCAACATCAAGGCGACCAGAGCCGCCTACGGGGTCGACAACGCGACGGTCACCCAATACGGCGCCGAGACCGAGGCCAAGCCCGAGGTGCTGCAGAAGGAGTCGTCGCAGATCCCCGGCCTGCGCCTGCTCGACCCGACGGTGCTCAGCCCGACCTACCAGCAGCTGCAGCAGATCCGCGGCTACTACCAGTTCCCCGAGCAGCTCGACATCGACCGCTACAAGAACCCGGCCACGGGCAAGGTTCAAGACACGGTCGTGGCGGTCCGCGAGATGGGCGCCCCGCCCAGCGCCCAGAGCAACTGGATCAACGACCACCTGGTCTACACCCACGGTTTCGGCTTCGTGGCCGCCCCCGGCAGCGCGGTCGACGGCAGCGGCGTGCCCAACTTCAACGAGAAGGACATCCCGCCGACCCAGGCCCTCGGCAAGTACGAGCCCCGGATCTACTTCGGCGAGAACTCGCCCGAATACTCGATCGTCGGCGGCCCGCAGGGCAGCAACCCGGTCGAGCTCGACTACCCCGAGCAGAGCACCAGCGGCCAGAAGAACAACACCTACGCCGGCAGCGGCGGCGTCCCGATCGGCGGGATCTTCACCCGGTTCCTCTACGCCCTCAAGTACGGCGAGACCAACCTGCTGCTGAACTCCAGCATCAACGCCGACTCGAAGATCATGTACATCCGCAAGCCGATCGAGCGCATCCAGGCGGTCGCCCCGTTCCTGACGCTCGACCGCGACCCCTATCCGGCCATCGTCGACGGCCGGATCAAGTGGATCGTGGACGCCTACACCACGTCCGACGCCTACCCCTACTCCGAGCCCCACAGCCTGGAGAGCCTCACGACCGACGTGACCTCCTCGCTCCAGCCCGGCGTGCCGCAGGTGCCGCGCGACAACATCAACTACATCCGCAACTCGGTGAAGGCCACCGTCGACGCCTACGACGGCACGGTGACCCTCTACGCGTGGGACGACACCGACCCCGTGCTGAAGACGTGGCAGAAGGCCTTCGGCACCATCGTCAAGCCGGCGTCGGACATCTCGCCGGAACTCCGTGAGCACCTGCGCTACCCGGCCGACCTGTTCAAGGCCCAGCGCGAGATCCTCACGCAGTACCACGTGACCAACCCCGACTCCTTCTTCGGCGGCCAGGACTTCTGGAAGGTCCCGGAAGACCCGGCCACCAAGAAGAGCAAGCAGCCGCCCTACTACGTGACCATGAAGATGCCGGGCGTCGCCCAGGAGAAGTTCTCCCTGACGACCACGTTCGTCCCGAACAACCGGCAGAACATGGCCGCGTTCATGGCGGTCGACGCCACGGCCGACGCGAAGAACGCGAAGCTGGAGATCCTCCAGCTGCCGAGCACGACGACGATCCAGGGTCCGCCCCAGGCGCAGAACACGTTCCTGACCGACCCGACCGTCTCCGCCCAGCTCAACATCCTGAGAGGCAGCGGCGGCGCCACCGACGTCATCTTCGGCAACCTGCTGACCCTCCCGTTCGGCGGCGGCCTGCTCTACGTGGAGCCGGTCTACATCCAGCCGAAGGACGAGGCGGCCGGCCGCTTCCCGACCCTCCAGAAGGTCCTGGTCCTCTACGGCCAGCGTGTCGGCTTCGGCGACGACCTGGAGACCGCCCTGAAGCAGGTCTTCGGCGAGTCGGGCACGACCCAACCGACCGACCAGAACGAGGGCCAGACCCAGCCCACGCAGAACGAGCAGGCCGAGACGCCGACCCAGCAGGCCACGGTCGCCACGGCCCTGGGCAAGGCGCAGAAGGCCTACGAGGACGCCCAGGCGGCTCTGGCGGCCAACCCGCCCAACTGGCAGGCCTACGGCACCGCCCAGGCCGCGCTGAAGGCCGCCCTCGACGAGCTGGCCGCGGCCCAGGGCGCGGCGGCGAACCCGGCCCCGTCACCCAGCCCGTCCCCGACCCCGGTAGCCTCGGGATCGGCGACCCCGACACCCACGCCGACACCGTCGACACCACCGCAAGCGCCCTGATCCGAGCATTCAATTTGCCGCATCACCCCGCGCCGGATAGTCTTAAGACACACCGACGCGGGGTGGAGCAGCTCGGTAGCTCGCTGGGCTCATAACCCAGAGGTCGCAGGTTCAAATCCTGTCCCCGCTACTCAGCCAAAAGGCCCGGAGATCACTCTCCGGGCCTTTTGATTTGCGCTACTCCACGTTCATGGATAGTGTTCATACATACCGACGCGGGGTGGAGCAGCTCGGTAGCTCGCTGGGCTCATAACCCAGAGGTCGCAGGTTCAAATCCTGTCCCCGCTACCAAGAAAGTGGCCCGGTTCTTTGGAACCGGGCCACTTTGTTTTTCTTCGTGTACGACCTGACGATTCCGGCCGAATGATCTGAAGTCGAATTTTTGCCGCGCGTCTTGGCTGGTCATATCGGAAAATCGCGATATTTCCCTGAGATGGATGCCGGAGGGGCGCTCGGCGGCTGCGCCGCGACCGAGACCACGCTCCGGGCTGTCCCGTGGCGACCAAGGCGGTCGGGTGGCCGTGATCCCGACCAAGACGTCACGCGTGATCCGCTGGACTCGCCGGCGGCCCTGGCTGCCCGTGAGGACATTGCCGTCGCGCTGGACAACTCCCCGCACATGAGTCGGGCTGTTCGAGGCTGCCGGTGGAGGTGGGGAAGTCGGGCTGCCGAGATATCCGAGGGAGCGGCGGGTCGGTGACCGCCTCGGCTCATTGCAGGCGATCCAAGGCCCTGGACTGTTGAGAACGTCCAAGGCGAGATGCCAAAGATGGCTCGTGGCGGTGGGTTCCGGAAGCGGCCGGTTGGCGCCGGGCGCTTGGCGGGCCGGGGACGGCGGGGGCGCCGGGTGGGCGGGAGCCGTAACGAAGAAAAAGCCCTGGCCCATGTCGGGCCGGGACCCTCGGTTGTGGGTGGGGCCTGATCCCGACCCCCCAGGATCAGGCCCCCGTTCCCCCTTGGTGGTGCTTTGGGTGGCCCGGCTCCGATGGGATCGGAACCGGGCCCGGCCGTACCCCGGGGTGTGGGTGTGGGGTGCGGGCCATCGGCGGAGGGCGGTCGCGGGGTGGCAGCCCCTGGTGCGGTCGCCTTCCGCGTTATGCCGCGGTGGCTTCGAGCGCTACGGCTGTGGTCAGTGCGGCAGGCTGCGGTGCACGCTCACGCAACGGCGCAGCCGGCTGCTCGCCGGGCCCATGCGCCGCGGCTGGCGGACCGGCTGGTCGAGCGCGGCCACGAGCGCCTGGGCGGTCTTGGCGTCGGCCAGTACCCGGGCGGCCTCCTCGCCCACGGGCAGCTGGCCGTTCTTGGCCAGCTCGTGCTCAAGGAAGGTCATAGGCTCGGGGTCGCCGGCCGCGTGGGCGGCGACCGTCGCGCGACTGGCCGTCAGGAGGGCGAGGTAGTAGTTGCGCAGGGACGCCTCTCGCATGCGCGCCTGCTCCAGATCGTCGAGCAGTTCCCGGGCGATCCGGAGAAGATCGCCGGCGTGCCCGGCCTCGGCCGTGATGTGGGCGCGGATGTCATCGAACTCCGACCGCTGCGTCATGATGGCCACCTCCACGGCGGGGGTCCAGACGCCGGGTTGGCGTCGGGTGACTCCCGCATCTCATTCGTATCCCGCCCTGATTGCGGTCGGCTTGACATCGGCTTGCCCTCACCGAGGTCAGGCGGCCGCGCTCGAACCGGGTGCTACTTAGATGCGCGAGTGACCAGGTTGGTTGTCAGGCCACGGCAGTCGTTTGTGGCGTGAGTGGTCGGGGGAACTGTTAGTCTTCTCGTGTCGGCCTGGTCCGGCGAAACCCCACCCACCGCCTCACGGCGATCCGGCGTGGGTTGCTTCATCCCCTGAACACCACGGTCTAGCGGCTGGTTCGCCTTCCGCCTCGATCGCTGGTAAGTTAGAGGGGTTGCCCTCCGGAAGGGGGGTGCCGAATTCCTCTCGGATTCGGACCCGGAAGTCAAATCGCTGAATTTGACACTAACCGGGGCCGCTGAGAAGATAAAGGCACAACAGCAAGACAAAAGAAAAACAAAAGCAAGTCCGTTTCTTGAGAACTCAACAGTGTGCTAAAAGCCAGTGCATGATGCACAACCCCGTCTATTAGACGGATTCCTTTGGTTGACATTATGTCAGCCGGGAAAATTCTCTGAAGACATCTTTTGGAGAGTTTGATCCTGGCTCAGGACGAACGCTGGCGGCGTGCTTAACACATGCAAGTCGAGCGGAAAGGCCCTTCGGGGTACTCGAGCGGCGAACGGGTGAG
>NZ_BSSX01000010.1:0-404669 GCF_030269205.1 Herbidospora sp. NBRC 101105
GGTAGTCGGCGATGTGCCGGCCGCGCAGGTCGGTCCAGGTGCGGCCCGCGGCGGCGGTCAGGTGCCCGCGGGCGATGCCCTGGTAGTCGCCGGTGACGTCGCGGTAGTTCTTGTAGCTGGACCCGATCGAGACCAGCACGGTCACGCTGGTCGCGCCCGTCACCTGGAGGGTGCCGCCCGAGCTGCTGACGCTGCCGCCTTCGGCGACGGCACGGGCCAGCCCCAGGAAGCGGACCTGGCCGGTGATGCCCTCGAAGTCGCCCGAGACGCCGTCGAGGGCCACGGTCGTGCCGTCGGGGCTGGAGCGTGTCGTGCGCTGAGGGCTGTCGAACGTCGCGGAGAAGCTGATCGAGTTGGCGCGGTCGGCGGTCAGTCTGATCGCGATGACCTGGTCGGGCGCGCTGGCGAGCACCTCGCGGCGGTAGCGGATGCCGTTCTGGGCGTAGGTGGTCACGGTGGTGGCCGTGGTCAGATCGAGGTAGCGGTTGTACTCCGACACCCCGCTGGCGCTGCCGAACGTGAGCCGCAGGTTGCCGACGGTCTGGTAGGCCAGCTGCCCGGCCGGGCGGCCCAGCATGTTCTGGTCGATGAGGCTCTGGGCCTGGCTCCACTGGTTCTGGAACACCAGATTCCGGATCTGGCTCAGCGAGCCCGAATTACGGCCGCTGCTCTGGTCGTAGGGGCCACCCGCCCAGACGGTGTCCTCGTTGAGCTGCAGGCGTTCGACGTCGACGTTGCCGTAGACCATCGCGCCCAGCCGGCCGTTGCCGATCGGCAACGCGCGCAGCCAGTCGGTGCCGGCGCTCTCGTCGTACCACAGGGCCAGGTCACCGGCCTCGGCCGGCGGCGCGGCGGCGGCCCTGGCGACCGCCGTCCACTGCAGGGGCAGGATCGCGGCGCCGGCTCCGGCCGCGCCGTATCTGAGCACCTGCCTGCGGGATAAGTCAGACATCTCTCGGTTCTCCGTTCCCTGGGGTACGGGTGGGCCCGCCACACGCGAGGCAATGTGACCGTCAGGTTACAAACATGGGATTAATAGGGTCAATAGGTGTTGTGAGGGCCGACATTTGCCCTCTTTCGCCACATGATCATGGTGAGACATGGGATTGATCGGCCTCGCAGGTGATCGTCTCCGCGGATCACCGCGCCCGACCGGCCGTTGTGCGCTCGCACGCGGGCAGATGGGCAGATTCATCGGGTTAAGTGAAGACGAGAAACGACCAATCGGCTAGTTTGTTGACCTCAGACGGGTCTCGGCCTACCGTCTAACCCGTATTCATCCGATCAATTGGAGATCATTATGCCGACGATCACCGCAGTGGACGTGATCGACGTCAGGTTCCCCACCTCCGCCACCCTCGACGGCTCGGACGCGATGAACCCGGACGGCGACTACTCCGCCGCGTACGTGGTCCTCGGCACCGACGACGACGCCCTGACGGGATACGGCCTGACCTTCACCATCGGACGCGGCAACGACCTGTGCGTGGCCGCCGCCCGCCAGATCGCCGCCCGGCTGAACGGCCGCGACGTCGACGGCCTCGCCGCCGACCTGGGCGGCCTCTACCGGGAGATCATGGCCGACAGCCAGATGCGCTGGCTGGGACCGGAGAAGGGCGTCGTGCACCTCGCCGCGGCCGCCGTGCTGAACGCCGCCTGGGACCTGGCCGCCCGCCGGGCCGGCAAGCCGTTGTGGCGACTGGTGGCCGACATGACGCCCGAGGAGATCGTGGCGGCCTGCGACTTCCGCTACCTGTCCGACGTGCTGACCCCCGCCGAGGCCGTCGAGATGCTCGCCCGCCTGTGGCCCACCCGCGAGGAGCGCGTGGCCGAGCTGGCCGAGCGGGGCTACCCCGCCTACACCACCTCGCCCGGCTGGCTGGGCTACGACGACGGCAAGCTGCGGCGGCTGGTGCGGGAGGCGGTGGCCGACGGCTGGACCCACGTCAAGCTCAAGGTCGGCGCCGACCTCGACGACGACCTGCGGCGGCTGGCCATCGCCCGCGAGGAGCTCGGCAACCGCCACCTCATGATCGACGCCAACCAGGTGTGGGACGTGCCGGACGCCGTCTCCTGGGTGAACCGGCTGGCCGCCTTCGAGCCGCTGTGGATCGAGGAGCCGACGAGCCCCGACGACGTCCTGGGCCACGCCGCCATCCGCAAGGCGATCGCCCCGGTCGGCGTGGCCACCGGGGAGCACTGCCACAACCGGGTGATGTTCAAGCAGCTCCTCCAGGCCGAGGCGATCGACTACTGCCAGATCGACTCCTGCCGCCTGGCCTCGGTGAACGAGATCATCCCCATCCTGCTCATGGCCGCGAAGTTCGGCGTGCCGGTGTGCCCGCACGCCGGGGGCGTCGGCCTGTGCGAGATCGTCCAGCACCTGTCGGTGATCGACTACGTCTGCGTGAGCGGCAGCCTGGAAGGACGCGTGCTGGAGTACGTCGACCACCTGCACGAGCACTTCACCGACCCGGTCCGGATCGACGGGGGCCGCTACCGCCTGCCCGGGGCGCCGGGCTACAGCGCCCAGATGCGTCCGGAGTCCGTGGCGGCCTACCGCTACCCTGATGGCCCGCGGTGGGCACGGCAGTAGGGATGGTGGCGTGGGAGTCATCGAGAGCGCGATCGACACGATCAAGCAGATGATCGTCGACGGCGAGCTGCGTCCCGGCCAGAAACTCCCGATCGAGAAGGAGCTCGCCGACCAGCTCGGCATCGCCCGCAACACCCTGCGCGAGGCCGTGCGGGCGTTGATCGCGATGCGGGTCCTGCAGACGCGCCAGGGCGACGGCACCTACGTCACCAGCCTGTCCCCGGCGCTGCTGCTCGACGGCATGAGCTTCGTCGCCGACATCCACCAGCACGCGGGCGCGGGGGAGTTCCTGCACGTACGCCGCATCCTGGAGGCGGAGGCGACGGCCCTGGCGGCCGTCCGCATCCCCGACGACGACCTCGTCGCCCTGGGGAACCTGCTGGAGGAGGCCGAGCGGCTCGCCTCGGGACCGGAGATCGACCACGGCAAGCTCGTCGCCCTCGACCAGGACTTCCACGCGCTGATCACCTCCCACTGCGGCAACGCCGTGCTGGCCGCCGTCATCCAGAACATGTCCGGCCGCACGGTCCGGGCCCGGATCTGGCGCGGCATGACCGACCCGGAGGCCGTCCAGCGCACGCTGGGGGAGCACCGCGCCGTCTACCTGGCGCTGCTCGCGCGCGATCCGGAGCGGGCCCGCATCCACGCCGCAATGCACGTGCTGGGCGTCGAGGAGAGCCTGGCGGGCTCGCGTGACTTCAGAGAGGACAACGATGAGTGACCCCGTCGAGCGGTTGACGGCCCGGCTGCGCGAGGAGGAGGCGGTCGTCGTCGCCTATTCGGGCGGCGCCGACTCGGCCCTGCTCGCCTTCGCCGCCGGACGGGCGCTGGGGAGCCGCGCCCTGGCGGTCACCGCGGTGTCGCCGAGTCTGGCCGCGTCCGAGCGTTCGGCCGCGCGGGCCTTCGCGCGCGAGCACGGCCTGGCCCACGTCGAGGTCTGCACCGACGAGATCGAGCGGCCGGAGTACACCGCGAACGGGCGTGACCGGTGCTACCACTGCAAGTCCGCGCTGTTCGACGCGCTCACCCCGCTGGCCGCGGCCATGGGCGCGGCCGTCGCCCTGGGCACCAACCTCGACGACCTCGGCGACCACCGGCCCGGCCAGCGCGCCGCGGCCGAGCGCGGGGTCATCACGCCGCTGGTCGACGCCGGGCTGACCAAGGCCGACGTGCGCGCGGTCAGCCGGGAGCTCGGCCTGGTGACCGCCGAGAAGCCCGCCGCGCCGTGCCTGGCCTCACGGGTGAGCTACGGCGACCCCGTCACGCCCGAGGTGCTGGCCAGGATCGAGGCGGCCGAGGCGGCGCTGCGCGACCTCGGCTTCCCGGTGTGCCGGGTGCGCGCCCACGCGGGCGGCACCCTGGCCCGGATCGAGGTGCCGAAGGACCAGATCGCCCGCGCCGGCGAGCTGCGCGACCACGTCGACGCCGCCGTGCGCGGCGCCGGTTTCACCTTCTGCTCGCTCGACCTGTCCGGGTTCGCGTCCGGACGCCTCAACGCGCTGCTCCCTCTGCTGCCGTCGTAGACGCCCGGACGCGAGATCACGGGGGCGTCACTCCTGGGTCTTGCCGCCGGTCAGCCGCGACAGGGCCAGGGCGGTGAGGATGATCGCCCCGTTGAGCGCCTCGATCCACTGCGCCGGGACGCCCGCGAGGGTGAGGACGTTCTGGATCATGTAGAGCAGCAGGATGCCGGTGAACGCGCCGAACACCGTGCCCTTGCCGCCGTTGAGGCTGACCCCGCCGATGACGGCGGCGGCGAACACGGTGAAGATCGCCCCGTCGCCCTGCGCGGCGGCGACGGAGGCCAGCCGCCCGGTCAGCAGCAGGCCGCCGATCGCCGCCAGCACGCTGGCGGTGATCAGCGTGATCCAGAGCACCCGGTCGGTGCGGATGCCCGCGGCCTTCGCGGCGTCGACGTTGCCGCCGATGGCGTACAGCGAGCGGCCGAACCCGGTGAAGCCCATGACCAGGACGCCGGCCGCGAACAGCAGCAGGCAGATCCAGATCGAGGCGGGCACCCCCAGCCACATCGCCGAGCCCAGGTAGGTCATCGACTCCGGGAGGTTGAAGAAGGTCTGCCCGCCGGAGATGCCGGTGAGCAGGCCCCGCAGCACGATCAGCATGCCCAGGGTGACGATGAACCCGTTGAGCCCGAACCGGACGATGAACAACGCGTTCACCACCCCGACCAGCACGCCGACCGCCAGGGTGATGGGGATCGCCCAGAAGCCGGACAGCAGCCCGAGCCCCGAGCCGGTGCCCACCGCGACCGTCAGCCAGGCGGCCACGCCCGGCGCGAGGCCGAAGGTCGACTCCAGCGACAGGTCCATCTTGCCCACGATGAGCACGAGCGCCTGGGCCAGGACGAGCAGTGAGATCTCCGACATGGTCTGCAGGATGTTGATCAGGTTGTCGGCCTGCAGGAAGATCGGGTGCACGATCTGCCCGACGATCGCGATCGCGATGATCGCCGGGACCAGCGCGAAGTCGCGTAACCGGGCCAGGCGCAGCCCGGCGGGCGACCTGCCCGATCCCTTCGGGGCGGGCCGGCCGGTCTCCGTCGGGGCGGCGGTGGTCTCAGGCATCGAGCTCGACTCCTTCCATGGCCGCCACCATCTCGTGGTCGTGCCAGCCGGCGGCCAGTTCGGTGGTGACCCGGCCGTGGAACATCACCAGGACCCGGTCGCACAGCCGCAGATCGTCCAGTTCGTCGGAGGCGATCACGACGCCGGTGCCCTTCCCGGCGATCTCCTCGACCTTGGCGAGCAGGAACTCCTTGGACCGGACGTCCACGCCCGCCGTCGGGGTGATCAGCACGAGCAGGCGGGGGTCGCTCGCCAGGGCCCGGGCCATCACCACCTTCTGCTGGTTGCCCCCGGACAGGCCGTTGACGGGCAGCTCCGGGCCGGGGGTCTTGATGGCCAGATTCGTGATCATCTCGCGGGCCAGGTCGTCGCGGCGCCGGCCGCTCACGAGCCCGGCGGTGCCGAGCCGTTCCGGCACGGTCATCGTGGTGTTGTCGGCGATCGACATCAACGGGATGAGCCCCTGGTGGTGGCGGTCGCGGGGGACCAGCCCGACCCCCGCCGCCAGCGAGTCGGGCACACTCCCGGCGCGCGGGCGGCGCCCGGCGACCTCGACCGTGCCCTCGCGGGGGGCCCGCAGCCCCGCGATCGTCTCGGCCAGCTCGGTCTTCCCGCTGCCGCCGAGGCCGGCCAGCCCGACGATCTCTCCCGCCCGCACCCGCAGGTCGACGGCGGTGTAGAGGTCGCCGTCGGTCAGCCCGCGGGCGTCCAGGATCACATCGGCGTCCGGAGGGACGGAGGGGCGGGCCTTCCTCTCCTGAAGGCCCGCCGCCTCCCCGGTCATGGCGGCCACCAGGTCTCCCCGGGGCAGTTCCATGACCGGCGCGGTGAGGATGTGCCGGGCGTCGCGGAAGACCGTGACGGTGTCGCAGATCTCGTAGATCTCCTGGAGGTGGTGGCTGATGAACAGGAAGGTGACCCCCTGTTCGCGCATCGCCCGCATCCGGTCGAAGAGGCGGGCGATCGCCGCGCCGTCGAGCTGCGCGGTGGGTTCGTCCAGGATGATGAACCGCGCGCCGAAGGACAGCGCCCTGGCGATCTCGACGAACTGCCGCTGCTCCACGCCGAGCTCCTTGGCCGGCAGGCGCACGTCGACGTCCACCGACCAGGCCTCCAGCAGCTCGGCGGCCTTGCGCCACATGCTCTTCCAGCTCACCAGACGCAGGCCGTTGTGGTCGTGGCGGTTCAGGTAGAGGTTCTCGGCCACGGTCAGCTCGGGGATGATCGTGGACTTCTGGTAGACGCAGGCGACCCGTTCCCGCCAGGCGTCGCGCTCCGACAGGCGGGGGGCGGGCCGTCCGGCGAACCGGACCTCCCCTTCGTCGGGCTCCTGCAGGCCGGTCAGGATGGAGACGAGGGTGGACTTGCCCGCGCCGTTGCGCCCGACGAGCGCGTGGGTCTCGCCCGGCATGATCGTGATGTGGGCGCCGTCCAGCGCCACGGTCTCGCCGTATCTCTTGGTGATGCGCTCCGCCTCGGCGACGGGGCCGTTCACGGAGGAAGGGCTCGTGGAAGCGCCCATCGTCGTGCCTCTCAGCTCAGGTTGTTGCCCCAGAGCGACTTGTCGTCGTGCTTGACGCTGGGGATGCCGCCGTAGGTGGCGCCGTCGCGCGTGACGAGCGGCGCGGAGAGCTGGTCCTCCAGCAGGCCCGGCCGGACCTCGATGATGGTGCTGTCGTGGTCGGTCTTCCCGGGGGCGAAGGTCTTGCCGTCGATCGCCGCCTTGGTGTACTCCAGCGCCCACTTGGCGTAGAGGTCGGCGGGCTGGGACACGGTCGCGTCGATGTTGCCCGCCGCGATGTCCTTGAGCTCCTGCGGGATGCCGTCGTTGGAGACCACGAAGACGTGCTTGGGGTCGTCCGGGGGGACCAGCAGGTTGCGCTGCTTGAGCACCTGGAGGGTGCCGGCCAGGGCGAAGCTCGACTGCATGTAGACGCCCTTGACGTCGGGGTTGGCGGTGAGCACCGTCGACAACTTCTGCGAGGCGACCGCGCCGTCCCAGTTGGTGGCCTCGCCGAAGACCTTGATGCCGGGGTAGTTCTGCGCCATGCACTCGTTGAACGCCTCGGTGCGGTCGCGGCCGTTGATGGAGGCGAGGTCGCCCTGCAGCATGACCACCTTGCCGGCGCCCTTGAGCTGCTCACCGAGGTAACGGCAGGCCTTCTCGCCGTAGGCGCGGTTGTCGGCGCGGACGACCATGAAGGCGTTGCCCGTGTCGGGCCGGGTGTCCACCAGGACCACGGGGATCTTCTTGCCTTCGAGCTGCTGGAGCGTGGGGGCCACCGCCGCGGTGTCCTGCGGCGCCATGACCAGCCCGCGGATGCCCTGGCTCACCAGGCTCTGCACGTTCGCGGTGAGCTTCGCGATGTCGTTCTGCGAGTTGGTGGTCTTCAGGTCGGCGCCGATCTCGCCGCCGAACTTCGGCACGTAACTGATGTAGGAGTTCCAGAAGTCGGTGTCGGACCGGGGGTAGTCGACCCCGATGACCGGTTTCGCCGGGGCGTCGGCCGTCGGCCCCGGTTTCTCCTCCCCGCCGCACGCCGCCAAGAGGCAGGCCGCCATTGACAACGTCACGGCGACGGGTAAGCGTCTGATTCTCATCGTCACTCCTTCGGGTGCCATTGCGGTGAGCCCGCTTTGAGCGCCGGACATGGGATGTCTTTCTATGACCCAAACCATGTCGGTGTCTAGAGCTGACGAACATAATCGCGATCACCTGCACTTATGTCAGAACGCCGTTATCTGCTCGCCGTCGAACATCACATGTCTGTCTCGGGTTTCCCCGGGAGGGGGCCTTGGGGGCAGGATGCTCCTATGTCTCTGACCGAGCAGGCGATCGTCCGCATCCGGCAGCTCATCAAGGACGGGACGCTCCCTCCCGGAGCCCGGCTGCCTCCCGAGCAGGACCTGGCCGCCTCGCTGGGGCTGTCCCGCAACCTGCTCCGCGAGGCCGTCCGCTCCCTGGTCACGACCCGGGTGCTGGAGGTGCGGCGGGGCGACGGCACCTACGTCACCTCACTCGACCCCGCGCTGCTGCTGGAGGGGGTCGGCGTCGCGGTCGAGATGATGCAGGGCGACGACCTGCTGGAGATCACCGAGGTGCGGAGGCTGTTCGAGCCGGTGGCCACCAGCCTGGCGGCCACCCGCATCACGCCGGCCCAGCTCGCGGAGCTGGAGAGACACCTCGACGCCATGGTCGCCGCCCAGGGCGACGTCGAGCTGCTCACCCACCACGACGACTCCTTCCACCGCGCGGTGTTCGAGGCCACCGGCAACCGGGCGTTGTGCGCCCTGCTCGTCGGGATAGCCAGCCGCACGGTCCGGGCCCGGGTCTGGCGCGGGGTGCTGGAGGGCAACGTGGCCGGTCGCACGGTCTCCGAGCACGTCGCCATCTACCGGGCGCTGGAGCGGGGCGACGCGGTGCTCGCCCAGGCGGCCGCGCTCATGCACGTGAGCACGACCGAGACCTGGTTGCGGGAGAACCTGGTACGCGAACCGGGCGAGCGCGTCACCTGATCACGATGGGGTGCTCGCCGCGCGGCACCAGCTCGCCGATCACCGGCGCGCCGGGCACCTCTCCCGCGATCAGCAGCCCTCCGGAGGTCTGCGCGTCGGCCAGCAGCAGCATCGTCTCCTCATCGGCCCCGCCCGACAGGTGCGGCGCCACCCAGCCGAGGTTGCGGCGCGAGCCGCCGGGCACGAAGCCGTCCCTGACGGCCTCCCGCGCGCCCTCCAGCAGCGGCACCTTCGCGCTGTCCAGCACCGCCGTCACCCCCGAGGCCCTGGCCAGCTTGAACAGGTGACCGAGCAGCCCGAACCCGGTCACGTCGGTGGCGCAGCGCACCCCGGCCCTGACCGCGGCCTCGCTGGCGGCGGCGTTCAGCGCCGTCATGACGGCGACGGCCTGCGGGAACACCTCGCCCGTCGCCTTGTGGCGGTTGTTCAGCACGCCGAGACCCAGGGGCTTGGTCAGCGAGAGCGGCAGCCCGGCGCGGCCCGCGTCGTTGCGCATCAGGGCGGCGGGGTCGGCGAGGCCGGTGACGGCCATGCCGTACTTCGGCTCGGCGTCGACGACGCTGTGGCCGCCCGCCACGTGGCAGCCGGCCAGCGCGGCCACGTCGGCGCCGCCGCGCAGGACCTCGCGGGCCAGGTCGTACGGGAGCGTCTCCCGGGGCCAGCAGAGCAGGTTGAGCGCCATGAGGGGGCGGCCGCCCATGGCGTACACGTCGGACAGGGCGTTGGCGGCGGCGATGCGGCCCCAGTCGTAGGGGTCGTCCACCACCGGGGTGAAGAAGTCGGCGGTGCCGACCACCGCCGTGCCGCCCTCGACGCGGACGACGGCCGCGTCGTCTCCCGTCTCCAGCCCGACCAGCAGTTCTCCGGCCGGGTCCTGGGGGGTGACGCCGAAACCCGTCAGGACGTCCTCGAGCTCCCCGGGTGGGATCTTGCACGCGCAGCCGCCGCCTTGGGCGTATTGGGTCAGTCTCACCATGATCGGGATCATTGCGCGGAACGGCGGATTGGTATATCCCGATCTGTCGTGACCGATCCCCGGCGCCACATCCCGCGCACCGACGCGCTCCTGGACGATCCCCGCCTCGCCCCGTTCGTCGAGCGCATGGGCCGCGACCGGGTCAAGGGGGCCGTGCGGGCGGCCCAGAGACGGGCGAGAGACGGCGAGATCGGCCCCGCCGACGTGCCGGACGAGGTGGTGCGGTCGCTGCCGGGCGGCGGGCCCCGCCAGGTGATCAACGCCACCGGGGTGCTCCTGCACACCAACCTCGGCCGGGCCCCGCTCTCCGCCCCGGCCCTGGACGCCGTCCGCGCGGCGGCGGGCACCACCGACGTCGAGTTCGACCTGGAGACCGGCCGCCGGGCCCGGCGCGGCCGAACGGCGCTGGCCGCGCTCGCGCGGGCGGTCCCGGACGCCGAGGCGGTCCACCTCGTCAACAACAACGCCGCCGCCCTGGTGCTGGCCGCGACCACGCTGGCCCAAGGGCGGGAGATCGTGATCAGCCGCGGCGAGCTCGTCGAGATCGGCGACGGCTTCCGGCTGCCCGACCTGCTCGCCTCCACCGGCGCCCGCCTGCGCGAGGTCGGCACCACCAACCGCACCACCGTGGCCGACTACGCCGGCGCGATCGGGCCCGCGACCGGGTTCGTGCTCAAGGTGCACCCCTCGAACTACCGGATCGAGGGCTTCACGGCCACGCCGTCCGTCGGCGAACTGACCGGGCTCGGCGTGCCGCTCGTCGCCGACGTCGGCTCGGGCCTGCTGACGCCCGAACCGTTGTTGCCCGACGAGCCCGACGCGGCGACATGGCTCCGCGCGGGCGCCGACCTGGTCACGGCCAGCGGCGACAAACTGCTCGGCGGTCCGCAGTGCGGCCTGCTGCTCGGACGGGTCGGCGTGGTCGAGCGGCTGCGCCGCCACCCGCTGGCCCGCGCCCTGCGCGTCGACAAGCTGACGCTCGCCGCGATGGAGGCCACGCTCACCCACACCGCCAACCCCGCCCGCGAGTCCCTGCGCGCAGACCCGGCCGCCCTGCGCCGCCGCGCCGACGACCTGGTGACACGGCTGGCCGAGGCGGGCGTGCCGGCCGAGGCGCTGGACACCGGGGCCGCCGTCGGCGGCGGGGGAGCACCCGGCGTCGTGCTGCCCAGCGCGGCGGTGGCGGTGGCCGGGGCGCTGGCCGGGCCGCTGCGGACGGGCGACCCGGCGGTGGTCGGCCGGGTCGAGGGCGGGCGCTGCCTGCTGGACCTGCGCGCGGTCGCGCCGCACCGCGACGACGACCTCTTCCACGCGGTGGTGGCGGCGTGCGGGTGATCGCCACGGCCGGGCACGTCGACCACGGGAAGTCCACCCTCCTGCGGGCGCTCACCGGGATGGAGCCCGACCGGTGGGAGGAGGAGCGCAGACGCGGGCTGACCATCGACCTCGGCTACGTGTGGACCGAAGACCTCACCTTCGTCGACGTGCCCGGTCACGAGCGTTTCGTCGGCAACATGCTGGCGGGGGTCGGCCCCGTCACGGCGGTGCTGTTCGTGGTGGCGGCCGACTCGGGCTGGGCGGTGCAGTCCCAGGAGCACCTGGAGATCCTGCACGCCCTGGGCGTCGGCCGGGGCGTGCTCGCCGTGACCCGGTCGGACCTCGCCGACCCCGAACCCGTGCTGGCCGACTGCCGTGAACGCCTGCGCGGCACCACCCTCGCGGACGTGCCGTCGATCGCCGTCAGCGCGGTCACCGGCCACGGCCTGCCCGGCCTCCGCGCCCTGCTGGCCTCGATCCCGATGGCCGGCCCGGACCCGGAGGCGGACGTGCGCCTGTGGATCGACCGCGTCTTCACCGTCGAGGGGCGGGGGACCGTCGTCACCGGGACGCTGGGCGCGGGTGTGATCCGGGTCGGCGACGTGCTCCGGCTCGGCGGCGACGAGGTGCGCGTCCGGGGCCTGCACAGCCTCAACGAGGCCAAGGCCGAGGTCGCCGCGCCCGCGCGGGTCGCGGTGAACCTGCGCGGCGGCGCGCGTCCCCGGCGCGGGGACACGCTGGTGACCCCGGGACGCTGGCTCGACGTCGGGGTGCTCGACATCCGGGTCTCCGGTGAAGGGTGTCCGCCGGACCACGTGACCTGGCATTTCGGCACGGCGGCGGAACCGGCGCGGCTGCGCGCCCTCGGCGACGGCGCGGCGCGGGTCACCCTGCCCCGGCCGCTGCCCCTGCGGGTCGGCGACCGGGCGCTGCTGCGCGACCCCGGCAGCCGCCGCGTGTGGGGCGCGGTGGTGCTCGACGTCCGGCCGCCGGAGCTGCGGCGCAGGGGAGCGGCCAAGGCGCGGGCCGCCGAGCTCGCCGGGATGTCCGGCCGCCCCGACGGCGCGGCCGAGTTGCGGCGGCGGGGCCTGGCCCGGCGCGGCGACCTGGCCGCCATGGGCACGCCCGTCACGGCGGAACCGGTCGCGGGGGACTGGGTCGCCGATCCCGCCCACTGGGCGGGGCTCCGCACCCGCCTCACCGAGGCCGTGGCCGCTCAGCCGGGCATTCCGGCGGAGACCGCGCGGCGGCTGCTCGACCTGTCGGACCGGTCGCTGGTCGACGCCCTGGCCGAGGGCACCCCCATCCGCCTGGTGCGCGGGCGGCTGGTCCTGCCGGCCCGCACCCCCGGCGTCGCCGAACTGCGGCGGGCCTGGGCCGACGACCCGTTCACCGCGCCGGACGCGGCCCGGCTGGCGGAACTGGGGCTCGACGCGCGTGCGCTGGCCGCCGCCGAGGCGGCGGGCGAGCTGGTCCGGCTGGCCCCCGGCGTCGTCCTGCCGCCCGAGGCGCCGGAGGAGGCGGCCGCGGTGCTGGCCCGGCTGCCCCGGCCGTTCACCGTGGCGCAGGCGCGGACCGTGCTGAACACCAGCCGCCGGGTCGTCGTCCCGCTCCTGGAGCACCTCGACCGGCTCGGCGTCACCCGGCGCCAGGACGCCTCTGGTTCCAGAACATTTCTTTGATAGCGTTACCATCGGGGACGTGCAGGTGCCTGGTGGCCCTCCCGGTCTTCAAAACCGGTGGCGCCGAGGATCTCGGCGCGGCGGGTTCGATTCCCGTCCGTCTCCGCTGCTCCCCCCAGAGTCGGCTGGAGTTCCATGAGATTTCTCCTGCTCGGGCACTTCGAAATCCAACGGCCGGACGGCAGTCAGCTCGCCGTGACCCGGATCAAGCACCGCCAGCTGCTCGCCCTCCTGCTGCTCGACTCGCCCCACACGGTGCCGACCGAGCGCTGCATCGCCGTCCTGTGGGGCGACGGCGCCCCGCCGTCGGCGCGGCGGAACCTCCAGACGTACATCGCGGACCTGCGCAAGGGGCTGGCCTGCTCCGGCGTCGAGATCCGGACCGAGCCCGGCGGCTACCGGGTGGCCGACGTCGAGGGCCGGCTCGACCTGGCCGACTTCGAGGCGGCGCGGTCGGCGGCGGCCGCCGCCCTGGCCGAGCACGACGACGCCGAGGCGGCCCGCCTGCTGCGCGACGGGCTCGCCCTCTGGCGCGGCGGGGCGCTCCAGGACCTGGCCGACAGCTCCGAGGCGCTGCGCAACGCCGCCACCCAGCTCAACGAGCGCCGGACGGCCGCGATCGGCGACTTCGCCGGCGCGTGCATCCGCCTGGGGGCCTACGACGAGGCCATCGACCAGCTCCGGATCGCGGTCGACCGCGCCCCGCTGCGCGAGGACCTGCGCGCGCGCCTGATGCTCGCCCTGCACAAGAGCGGACGCCGGGCCGACGCGCTGCTGGCCTACCACGACTGCCGGGCGGCGCTGGTCGAGCACATCGGCGTCGGACCGTCGACCACGCTCACGGCCCTGCACGACCGCATCCTCATGGAGGACGCCGGCCTGTGATGTGGCGGCAGTATGGCGGTCGTGTGGCGGACGTGGACGCGGACCGCTCACTCTTGTGGCGTGGCGATGTTAGCGCGAACACCAGATGGACGTACGCTCACCGTCGACGGCAGCCCGCAGCCCTTCACCATGGGCTGGGACTACCTGTTCTGGGCGCGGGGCGACAACGGCGCCCAGCGGTTCCACACCGGCGCGGCGGGCGCGCGTGAGCTGATCGCCCGCCACCTCGGCGAGTACGACCGGTTCACCGTCCGCGAGGTGTCGTGGAACGGGGCCCGGCTGGTCTCCCACGAGGACCCGGAGAACGGCGGCACCACGATGCTCTGGATCGGGCCGCACCACGAGCTCTACACGTTCATCCAGGGCACGAACGTGCCGTTCGAGGTGTTCATCGGCCAGCTCGCCGCCTTCGACGTCCGCGACTCCCCGGAAGGGGTCGTGGTGGCCCCCCGGCTCGGCGCGCGGGTGCGCCTGGACGGCCTGCTCGCGGTCAACAGCCTGGAGGGCGTCTGCTCGATCCAGGTGAACCCGGCCGGGGCGCTGCCCACCCCCGGCGGCAGCGGCAAACGGGTGCGCGGCGGCGCGTTGTGGAAACGCGACGAACGGGCCGACGACGGGCGGCTGCTGCGCTCGGCCATCCTGGTCAACACCTCGACGACCACGATCCTCACCGCCCGGGACGCCGACGACCCGCGCTTCGCGGCCGTCGCCGACTCCCTCACGTGCGGGCTGAGCTGACCGCCGTGCAGAACGTCGTCAACTCGCTGGCCGTCTTCGCCTTCCTCGGCATGGTGATCGCCCTGTTCGCGATCTCCGCGCTGCTCCGGATCGTGCGCGAGCTGCAGCAGGCGGTGCTGGCCGCCCCCGCCGCCGCCCCCGGCCCGGACGCCGTCCGGAGGGTGCCCCGCTTCGCCTCCGCCGACGGGCGGCCGACCTTCGTCCTCGTGGTCTCCGAGCACTGTCCGAGCTGCCGGGACCGCGCCGCCCACCTGGCCGGGATGCCGCCCGGCCGGGTGGACGGCCGTCTCGTCCTGCTGAGCGCGGGCGAGGCGTGCGCGGCCTGGGCCGGACCGGCCCCCCACGTCGAGGCCGTCGTCGACGCCGACCTGCTCGGTTCGGTCGCGGTCGGCGCGACCCCCTCTCTCGTGAAGTACGCCCCCGACGGCGCCGAGGAGTGGCGCCGCGTGGTCGGGTCCGACCCGGACCTCGACCGGCTCCTCGGGGTGGACCTGCCCGAATCGTCGAACGTGAGGTGACCGCATGACCCGCGACTACTGGTCCGACGTGCCGTCGGCGGACGAGGACGTGGAGGCGCGTCCGCCGGTCCGGGCCCGCGTGTCGCGCCGCACGATGGTCAAGTCGGTCGGCGTGCTCGGCGGCGCCCTGGCGCTCAACGTGGTGGGCGCGCTGCCGCCCGCGCGTGTCAGAAGCGCCTCGGCGACGGTGGGCACGGAGTGGTCGGGCTGCTCCAACAGCGGCTACGCCAACTTCGACGGCTACCGCGACGGCACCACCCAGCGGGTGTGCGTCGGCGGCTCGTACGCCAGCAGCTACTGCGGCAGCGACGGCTGGTTCCGCACCGACGGCAACGCCTACTCCTACTACACGCCGATCGTCGAGTGCGGTGCGGGCGGGGTCTCCAAGAAGAACGCCTGGCGCTGGACGGCCGGCAGCACCCCCTACCGCTGCGCCGACGGCCGCTTCGTGGTGTACGGCGCGGGCAGCACCTTCTACATCTGCTCCCGGGCCAACCCGTGACCCTGCCCTGGGGTCTGCCCGCCACCCGCACGGCCGGGTTCCTCTTCGCCCTGACGGCGCTCGTGGCGGTGGCCGGCGCGGTCTGGCCCGGGAGGCTGGACTTCCTCGCCTGGGCGCTGATGGGCGTGGTCGCCGGGTTCTCGTTGTCCGGCTCGGTTTGAAGCCTCAACTCAGCGGATCTGCTGACCTCGCCGGTCTGGCGGGGACAACTCACGGCGTTCTCGTCCGGGCTGGTGCTGGGCGGGCTGGTGTCGGGCACGGTCGCGGGGGCCTTCGGCGGCCTCGTCTCGGTGGTGCCGGACGCCGTGCGGACCTGGGCGCTGATCCCGGTCGTGGCGGTGCTGCTCGCCTTCGAGCTGGCCGGACGTCCTCTCGCGCTGATCCAGAACCGCAGGCTGGTGCCACAGGAGATCATCCCGCGCAGCCGGTTCGAGGGGCCGTTCCAGTTCGGCTTCGAGATGGGCACGGGCGTGCGCACGTTCACGCCGACCGCGCTCCCGCACGCCCTGGTGCTCACCGTCGTGCTCGTCGGGGGGCTGCTCCCCGGAGTGCTGGCCGGGCTCGGGTTCGGCCTGGGCCGGGTGCTGATGCCGCTCACCCGCTCCCTGAGCGGCGACCCCTCCGGCTGGGACCGCCACCTGCTGGGCGGGCTCGCGTGGGTGGGCCGGTGGTGCGGGGCCGGGTTCCTGGCCGCCCTGGCGATCCTGCTCCTGGGGTGGTGACCGGTGATCCTGATCGCGGACGTCGCCCTGGCCGGTGCGCTGCTGCTCGTGGCGGCGGTGTTCCTGCGCTCCGAGGAGGTCACGCGGGCCCACGGCCTGCTGCCCGCCTGGGCGATCCGCGCCGCCGGTCTGATCGAGCCGGTGCTCGGCGTCGCGGTGGTCGGCGTCTGGCTCTGGGGGCATCCCGGGCGGCACGTCTGGCTGGCGGCGGCGGTGTGGCACACCGCGCTGGCCGGGTATCTCCTGGTCCTGCTGCGGGTACGCGGCCGGGTCCCGTGCGGTTGTCTCGACGCGGTCACCCCCGTGTCCCCGGTGAAAGCGGGCGTCGGCGCCGTGTGGGCCGCCGCGAGCGCCGTGATGGCGACGGGGACGGTCCCCCTCCCGGAGACCGCGCCCGTCCGCCTGCTCCACCTGGCCCTGGCCGGGTTCGCGGCCCTGCTGGCGGTCGTGGCGGCGTCGGTGTCGTCCGTTTCGTCGTCGTCCCCTCGAAGGAGGATCAGATGAGCCGATGGGCGCTCGTCGTCGCGGTCGCGGTGGCCGGGTTGTCCGCCTGCACCGGGGAGGAGGAACCGGTCGCGGCCGGTCCGTCGCCGCCGCCGCAGGTGCTCCTCGACGCGGCGCAGCTGCCGGGCGGCCCCTGGACGGCCGGTACGACCGGCGACACCCGCTGGGCCGACCTCGACGAGGCGCTGGTGCCGTGCGGGAAGCGGACCATCGCCCCGGAGGACGCCCGGGTGCGCTTCCGGGTGTTCGAGTCGGCCGGCGGGGCGTCGGTGTCCGAGGTCGTCGTCTCCGGCACGGATGTCTTCCAGACCTTCAAGCGCTTCTACGCCGAGTGCTCCTCGGCGGGGAAGGTGGAGTCGCGGCCCGGACCGTCCAACGTGGTGGTGCGCGGCGACACGACGGAGATCGCCGTGTTCACCGACGACCACCTGATCGTCGTCAGCGGTCCCGGAGACGACCTCGCCGCGATCGGCGACGCCGCCCGTGCACAGGCGGCGAAGGCCGGGTGACCCCGGAGGGCGGCCGGTTCGCGGCCGCCCTCCGGGGCCCGGTCCGTCAGCGGTAGCCGGCGGAGATCACCTCGGCCTGGACGGCGTTCTCGACGGCGTCGGTCGGATATCCGGCGACCATGGCGCCCTCGTAGAAGGTGCCCGCGCTGAGGTTGGCGCCGCCGTCGGGCTTGCAGCAGTCGCCGCCGCTGCCCAGGATGATGGCGCCCTGCTTCTTCATCGGGCTGTAGCCGTTGGGGAGCGGGCCGTCGTACAGCGTGTAGAGGCCGCCCGACTGGGCGTTGCTGCCCTTGATGGCGAAGCGGGTCGTGCCGTTGTTCTTCAGGGTGGCGGTCACGAACTTGTGCGGGAAGGCCCGCTGGTTCGGGTTCCACGACTGGCTGCCGCCGGGGAACAGACCCCACTCCAGGTCGGCCTGCACCCACGGGCCGGTCCCCTGGCAGCCGCCGAACCAGCACTGGGTGCTGAAGTTGATGGCGTCCATGGCGCCGGCGGCGTCGGCCTTCCTGGTGGTCTCGCTGTTGCCGTAGTCGAAGCAGCAGCCGTTGTTGACGTGGACGCCGCTGGTGACCATGTACATGCCCTCGGGGGCGCTGCCCGTCGGGACGCCGGTCAGGTGGCCGTCCCGCCAGTAGCTGTTGCCGGGGTTGATGTAGAGCGAGTAGGCCTTGTTGCCGCCGACCGTGAGGGACTCGGTGGTGGCGACCGCCGGCCGGCTCTGCGGCGAGCCGGGGACCACGCTGGACCCCTGGTACCACAGGTCGTTGCCGCGCCCGGACTGGTCGTAGAGCACCGTGATGACGCACGTGGTGCCGGCGCAGAAGGAGTCCTGCGCGGCGGCGTTGGCGACCCCGCCCGCGGTCAGCACGCCGATGTTCCTGGTCGTGTTGTCCGAGGAGCGCCTGACCTGGTAGAGGTTCCCGGCGTAGGCGTTGAAGAGCGCCCGCGTCGTGCTGTGCGCCGCGACGCACGGCGTGCCGCCCGCGCCGTAGATGTCGCAGGGGCGGGCGCCGGGCGGCGGCGGGCTCGGGCTCGTGGTGGGCGTGGGCGACGGGCTGGGCTGGGCGCCGGTCGACCACTTCTGGTTGGCCCCGCCGTGGCAGGTCCAGATGTGGACCCGGGTGCCGTTGGCGGTGCCGTAGCCGGACACGTCGAGGCACTTGTTCGCGCCGAGGGCGGTGACACTGCCGTCGGAGTTCAGGCGCCACTTCTGGTTGTTCTGGCCGTTGCAGTCCCAGATGATCACGCTGGTCCCGTCGGCCGTGCCCGCGGCGTTCACGTCGAGGCACTTGTTGCCGTACACGCGCAGCTCACCGGCGGTGGTGGTGGTCCACTGCTGGTTGGCCTGCCCGTTGCAGTCCCAGATCTGCGTCTGGGCGCCGTTGGCCTGGGAGGCCCCCGGCACGTCCAGGCACCGGCCGGACGCCGTGCCCACCAGCGGGGTGGTCGCCGCGGTGGCCGGGGCCCACCACGTCAGGGTGGTGGCCAGGAGCGTGGTCAGCACCACCACGACCGCCGCGACGAGTACCGGGCGGCCCGGTAAGGGGATGTGCATGGTCGAGCTCCTTCGAGAGGGGGAAACGGAGCGAATCGATTCGATTCGCCGTAAGAGTATGACTGACTCGCCTCATGGGCCATGGTTTGAGCGGGCTCATCCGGGCGACACGCCTGAATGATTCATTCAGATTTCCGGCGGGTGTCCCGGCGACGGTGACGATATCCGCAGCTCATCAAGGTCAGACGGCCATCCGCGGCTCGGTCCTCCGCAGGCGGTCGATGAAATAAGCAGGCTTAAGCCCTTGACGATCACGGGTGGCCTGAACGTAATAGGTAGCGATGCTCCCGAGGCGGCACACCTCCGGGCACGAGAAGCATGACCCTCCCGGCAACAGCGTGGCGGCGCGCGCCTTGCCCTGACTTCTCCTTTGTCAGGAAGGAACACCGCATGTCCCGACGTCCGTGGCTCAGGATGCTGACCACGATGGCGCTCATCGCGCCCGCGGTCGTCGCGCTCTCCGCCTCCCCGGCGAACGCGCTGACCATCTCGCCCTCCGACTACCAGCAGGTGTCGCTCGCCTCCGGCGGCAACGAGCTGGGCGAGGCGATGTCCCTGGCCGTGATGCCGAACCGCTCGGTCATCCACACCGCCCGCGACGGCACGGTCCGCGTGACCGACGTCAACGGCAACACCAAGGTGGCCGGCCGCCTCAACGTCTACAGCCACGACGAGGAGGGCCTCCAGGGGGTGGCGGTCGACCCCGGCTTCGCCACCAACAGGTACGTCTGGCTCTACTACTCGCCCCGGCTGAGCACCCCGAGCGGCGACGCCCCCGCCACCGGCACGCAGTCGCAGTTCGACGCGTGGAAGGGTGAACTGTACCTGTCCAGGTTCACCCTGAACTCCGACGACACCCTCAACACCTCCAGCGAGAAGGTGGTCCTGCGGGTCGCCAACGACCGGGGCCAGTGTTGTCACGTGGGCGGCGACATCGACTTCGACGCCCAGGGCAACCTCTACCTGACCACCGGCGACGACACCAACCCGTTCGAGTCGAGCGGCTACTCCCCGCTGGACGAGCGCACCAACCGCAACCCGCAGTACGACGCCCAGCGCTCCGCGGCCAACACCAACGACCTGCGCGGCAAGCTCCTGCGCATCAAGCCGCAGGCCGACGGCACCTACACGATCCCCAGCGGCAACATGTTCGCGCCGGGCACCGCCAACACCCGGCCCGAGATCTACGCGATGGGCTTCCGCAACCCGTTCCGGATGAGCGTCGACAAGGCGACCGGCGTCGTCTACCTCGGCGACTACGGCCCCGACGCCGGGTCGTCCAACTCCAACCGGGGCCCCAGCGGCCAGGTGGAGTTCAACCGGGTGACCGGCCCCGGCTTCTACGGCTGGCCGTACTGCACGGGCTCCAACAGCACCAGCGAGACCTACAACGAGTGGAACTTCGCCAGCAACAGCACCGGGAGCAAGTACAACTGCTCCGGCGGGCCGACCAACAACTCCTTCCGCAACACCGGTCTGTCCACCCTCCCCGCGGCCAAGCCCGCGTGGATCCGGTACGCCGGTGACGCCGGCTCGCCGCCGGAGTTCGGCTCCGGCTCCGAGTCGCCGATGGGCGGCCCGGTCTACCGCTACGACGCCAACCTGAACTCCAGCGTCAAGTTCCCCCAGGCCCTCAACGGCCGCTTCTTCGCCGGCGAGTACGGCCGCCGCTGGATCAAGGCCATCGAGGTGACCTCCTCCGGCGGCTACGGCGAGATCTCCGCGTTCCCCTGGTCGGGCACGCAGGTGATGGACATGGCCTTCGGCCCCGACGGGGCGCTGTACGTGCTCGACTACGGCACCGGCAACAACAACCAGGCCCTCTACCGGGTCGAGTACATCGGCCAGGCCAACCGGAACCCGATCGCGCGGGCCTCGTCCGACAAGACCTCCGGGGCGGCCCCGCTCACGGTGAACTTCTCGTCGTCGGGCAGCTCCGACCCCGAGGGCGGCTCGCTGACGTACTCGTGGAACTTCGGCGACGGCACCACCTCCACCTCCGCCAACCCGAGCAAGACCTACACCGCCAACGGCGCCTACACCGCCACGCTCACCGTCCGCGACCCGCAGGGCCTGACCGGCAGCGCGAGCGTGAACGTGACGGTCGGCAACACCGCCCCGTCGGTCACGCTCACCACCCCCGGCGACGGCCGGCTGTTCTCCTTCGGCGAGACCGTGTCCTACCAGGTCTCGGTCAGCGACCCGGAGGACGGCACGATCGACTGCTCGCGGGTGTCGGTCACCTACTTCCTGGGCCACGACAGCCACGCCCACCAGATCACCTCCCAGACCGGGTGCAGCGGCTCCATCGCGGTGCCGGTCGACGGTGAGCACGACTCGGCGGCGAACATCTACGGCGTCTTCACGGCCTCCTACACCGACAACGGCAGCCTGACCTCCACGAGCACCCGGACGCTCCAGCCGAGGCTCCGCCAGGCCGAGCACTTCGGCGCCCAGCAGGGCGTGCAGACGGCCGACAAGACCGCCGCCGAGGGCGGCAAGACGGTCGGCTTCATCGACGACGGCGACTGGATCTCCTTCCAGCCGTACAACCTGAGCAACGCCACGAGCTTCACCGCGCGGGTCTCCTCCGCGGGCGCGGGCGGCCGGATCGAGGTCCGGGCGGGCTCGGCCACGGGCACGCTGCTCGGCACGGCCACCGTGGCCGCGACCGGAAGCTGGGACACCTTCGCCAACGTCTCGGCGACCCTCAGCGGCGCGCCCTCCGGGGCCACGACGCTGTACCTGGTCTTCCGCGGCGCGACGGGCCAGGGCTACCTGTTCGACGTGGACTCCTTCACCTTCGCCACCGGCACCCCCTCGACCGGCTGGACGAACGCGCTGCGGGGCACCGGCTCCAACCGGTGCCTGGACGTCAACGGCGCGTCGACCGCCAACGGCGCGCTGGCCCAGATCTGGGACTGCAACGGCCAGACCAACCAGTCGTGGACCAGCAACGCCGCGAGCGAGCTGCGGGTCTACGGCAACAAGTGCCTGGACGTGAGCGGCGCCGGCACGGCCGACGGCACCGCGGTCCTCATCTGGGACTGCAACGGCCAGAACAACCAGAAGTGGCGCCTGAACTCCGACGGCAGCATGACCGCCGTCGGCGCGAACAAGTGCCTGGAGGTGAACGGCACCGCCAACGGCACCAAGGCCCGGATCTGGACCTGCAACGGCAGTAACAACCAGAAGTGGACCCGCGTCTGAGGCTCCGCGCCCCAGCCAGAAAACCATCGGTGTGACGCCCGGCGCGACCGCGCCGGGCGTCACCACGGAAGGAACCCCATGCTGCGACATCTGACCTCTGCCGCGCTCAGGCGCCTGGCGGTGACCGCGGTGGCGCTGGCCACCGCCGCCGCCGCGACGGTGATCCCGGCCGTGCCCGCCCACGCCGCCGCCTTCAAGGTGCTGGTCTTCTCCAAGACGGCCGGATTCCGGCACGACTCGATCGCCGTCGGAACCCAGGCCATCCGCGACCTCGGGTCGGCCAACGACTTCACCGTCGACGCGACCGAGGACTCCAACGTCTTCACCACCTCCAACCTCGCCCAGTACCAGGCGGTGGTGTTCCTCAACACGACCGGCGACGTGCTGAACGACACCCAGCAGTCGGCCTTCCAGACCTACGTGAACGGCGGCGGCGGTTACGTCGGCGTCCACGCGGCCTCCGACACCGAGTACAACTGGCCCTTCTACGGGCAGCTGGTGGGCGCCTGGTTCAACAGCCACCCCGCGATCCAGCAGGCCACCGTGCGCCAGGAGGACCGGGCGCACCCCGCGACCTCCCACCTCGGGACGACCTGGTCGCGCAGCGACGAGTGGTACAGCTTCCGCAGCAACCCCCGCCCGAACGTGCGCGTCCTGCAGAACCTGGACGAGAGCAGCTACAGCGGCGGCGGCATGGGCGACCACCCGATCACCTGGTGTCACCCGCAGCAGTCGGGCCGCGCCTTCTACACCGGCCTGGGTCACACGCAGGCGTCGTACTCCGACTCCAACTTCCGCACCCTGCTCCTGGGCGGCATCAAGTACGCGGCCAAGGCGGCCCACGCCGACTGCCGTCCCGAGACCGGCTACACCGCGCTGTACAACGGCTCGACGACGGGCTGGCAGCAGGCCGGGCCGGGGTCGTTCTCGAACAGCTCGGGCACGCTGACCTCCTCGGGCGGCATGGGCATGCTCTGGTACAGCACCAAGCAGTTCGCGTCCTATTCGCTCAAGCTCGACTGGCGGCTGAACGGCGACTCCAACTCCGGCGTCATCGTCGGCTTCCCCGCCACCAGCGACCCGCAGACCGCGCTCAACACCGGTCACGAGGTGCAGATCGACGCGACCGACACCGCCGACAAGACGACCGGCGCGATCTACGGCTTCAAGGCGGCCGACATCGCCGCCCGCGACGCGGCCCTGAACCCGCCGGGTCAGTGGAACACCTACGAACTGCTGGTGGAGGGTGAGCGGCTCCAGGTGTTCCTGAACGGAACCAAGATCAACGACTTCACCAACACCGACCCGGCCCGCTCGCTCACCCAGGGGTACATCGGCATCCAGAACCACGGTTCCCCCGACGTGGTGGCCTACCGCAACATCCGCATCAAGGAACTGACCACCGTGACGCCCTCGCCGTCACCTTCTCCCTCGCCGTCGCCCTCCCCGTCCCCGTCTCCCTCGACCGGCACCACCAGCGCCATCCGGGGCGTCGCGTCGGGCCGCTGCCTGGACATCAGCGGCGCCTCCCAGGCCAACGGCGCGATCGTGCAGATCTGGGACTGCAACGGCCAGACCAACCAGAGGTGGACCTCCACCGCCGCGAACGAACTGCGCGTCTACGGCAACAAGTGCCTGGACGTGAGCGGCAACGGCACCGCCAACGGAACCGCGGTCAGCATCTGGGACTGCAACGGCCAGAACAACCAGAAGTGGCGCTTCAACTCCGACGGCAGCATCACCGCCATCGCCGCGAACAAGTGCCTGGACGTGGTGGGCTCCGGCACCGCCAACGGCTCCCGCCTGCACATCTGGACCTGCCACGGCGGCGGCAACCAGAAGTGGACCCGCGTCTGATCAACCCGTGAGGCAAACCGTGGAGCCGGCCGCCGAGGCGACCGGCTCCACCGGTTCGTGCAGTTTCATTGATCAAAGGATGGGATGTCGTTAGCGTGCCCACATGATCATGACTCTGGTGCTGGCGGGTTCGCTGGCGGTGGCGCCGCTCTCGGACGCGGAGATCAAGTCTGCGCTTCTCACGGCGAAGGACTTCGGCAAGGGCACGGCCGTGCTCGTCCGCGATGTGGACGCCGGCATTCTGTCGACCTTCCGCGTCGACCACGCCCGGTGCATGGAGGCGCTCAAGGACTACGACGCCGCCTTCGGCGGAACGCGGCCGTCGGCGTGGACGTTCGGCAAGGTCGCCGCGCTGCATCAGGTCTTCACCGGGAACGCGGCCACGATCAAGAGCCTCAAGGCCGCCGCGAGCAGGGTCGGTCCGGCCTGTGACGGCCAGACCGGGTTCCGCGGGGAGAGTTCGTTCAAGCGGAAGAAGGTCGCCAACCTGGCTGACGCCACCTACGCCTTCGAGGTCACCTTCGACTACGTCCCCTACGGTCTGGGGCGCAACGCTACCTACGTGTCGGAGTTCGTGGTGGTCGCGTACAAGAGCGCGGTGATCGTCTACCAGGGCCAGAGCGGCAAGGGGCGTTCGACCTGGACGACGACCGTCAAGAACACCAAGAAGGCGGTCGCGAAGCTGAAGAAGGTGTACGCGAAACGGGCCTGAGCGGCGCCGCCGGTCAGGCCATGGTGCGGGCCCGGTGGCGGCGGACCGCGTCGCGGTTGGCGCACGGCTGGGAGCAGTAGCGCCGGCGCGCGGTGCGGGAGGTGTCGGCGAAGATCTGGTCGCAGCCCTCGACGGCGCACCGGCCGAGCCGGTCCATCCCCCGGTTGACCAGGTGCATCGCCGTGGCCACGGAGATCAGCGCGAACAACACGGCGCCGAGCGGCTGCCGGTCGTCGCGGTAGTGCAGGTGCCATCCGTGGGCGTGGTCGGTGAGGCGGGGATAGGCCGCCGAGCGGGCCAGCATGTCGTTGACCAGGTCCGCCTTCTCCCGCTCGGTGGGGGCGTCGACGACCCTCGTCCACTGGTCGACGACGGCGCGGGTGCGGTCGAGGTCGGCGGCCTCGACGGGCAGTTCCAGCACCAGCCCGGCCGCGCGGCAGCGGTCGGCGAGCTCCCCGGCGGTGGCGGGAGGGTGGTTGGCCAGGCCCGCGGCGAAGTTCACCACGTCCGCGCCGTAAGGGTTGAGGTGCACCAGCTCATTACAGCAGCCTGGACGTCATGGTACGAACGGCAACAAGGCACGACATTCCCGAACTCGTCCGGCTGAGGGCGCTGCTCTTCGACGACCTCGGCGGCGAGTTCTTCTCTCCGGCCGACCCCGCCGACGACTGGCGGGCCGCCCTCGCCCGGGTCTTCGGCCGGAAGCTGGCCGAACCCGACTGCCGGATCCTGGTCGTGGACGCCGACACCGGCCTGGCCGCCTGCGGCATCGGCACCGTCGAGCAGTGGTTCCCCGGCCCCCACTCGCGCAACGGGCGGATCGGCCA
Source organism: Herbidospora sp. NBRC 101105 (assembly GCF_030269205.1). NCBI lineage: Bacteria > Bacillati > Actinomycetota > Actinomycetes > Streptosporangiales > Streptosporangiaceae > Herbidospora > Herbidospora sp. NBRC 101105. The sequence continues at coordinate 25,212 of NZ_BSSX01000010.1, forward strand.
CGTCATCGGCATGGTCACCGACCCGGCCCACCGGCGGCGCGGGCACAGCCGGGCGATCATGCTCGGGCTGCTCGGCTGGTTCCGCGAACGCGACGCCGTACGGGTCGACCTGACGGCCTCACGGCAGGCCGAACCCCTCTACCGCGACCTCGGCTTCGCCGACCACCCCGACCCCTTGTTGTGCTGGAAACCGTCTTCGCCGTGACCGCCCCAGCGCGCGGGTGGGGATTTCCTGCAGTCCGTCGCGGGCAGCAGGGGCTCGATCCGCCCCGGTCCCTGTTCATGGCAAGGGCAGCCTTCAGACCGCCCGGGCCGGTGATGAGTCAGACGGGGTCGATCGTGAGGTCGGTGACCTGGTCGTCCTTGATGCCGAACACGAACGCGAAGGACAGGGGGCCGCCGGGGAACTCGCCGTCCCCGGAGGCCACCAGACGGTCGTCCGCGAACGAGGTCGGCGTGATCACAGTCTTGGGGTTGATCAGGTGCCCCTGGATCCACTCCCGGATCTCGGCCTCGCCGGTGTAGGTCGTCCCGTCATCGCGCACGGTGGCCTCGTCGCCGAAGACCGCGGCCAGCGCGTTCGCGTCGTGCGCGTTGGTGGCCGCGATGAAGTTCGCGACGGCCTTGGGAAGGGTGATGTCGTCCATTTGTGTTCTCCGGTCTTCGGGTCGGTTGTGTGTGGTGAGTCGGTCCGCTCCCGCGGGTCACGGACACGACTTCTGGCGACGGGCTTAGAAGTCCGCACCGCGTGAGAGCTCTTCGTTCGCGCGCAGTTCCGCGAGCGCTTTCTCGTGCATCGCGACGACGACGTCGTAGCCGGAGTTGCCGAGCACGATCCGCTGGGGCGGAACGGGTGCGTTCATCGCGCTGATCACGGCCTGCACTCCGCGTTCGGGGTCACCCTCTTGCTTGCCGTCGTGTGCCACGAACGCCGCTTTGACGCCCTCGACCATCGGCACGTAGGCGTCGACGGTCTCGTTGACGGGCTCGTCCTGGAAGCCGGCGAAGGCCTTGGTGCGGAACGCTCCCGGCTCTACGACGAGCACGCGCACACCGAACGGCTCGACTTCCTGGCGCAGTGTCTCCGACAGTCCTTCGAGCGCGAACTTCGCCGCCGAGTAGTAGCCGAACCCCTGTGCGCCGACGAGGCCCGCCACCGACGACATGTTCACGATCCAGCCGTCGCCGCGTGCCCGCATACCCGGCAGGACCGCGCGTATCACCTCGACCACGGCGAACAGGTTGAGGTCGAACGTGCGGCGGATCGTCTCGTCAGGGGCCCCCTCGACCGAGCCGAACCAGCCACGGCCCGCGTTGTTGACGAGTACGTCGATCCCGCCGAACCGCTCCTCCGCCGCCTTGACCGCCGCGCGCACCTGCTGGGCATCGGTGACGTCGAGCTGGAGAACCAGCACACGGCCGCCGTATGGTTCAGCCCATTCCCGCAGCTCAGAGGGTCGACGCGCGGTCACTGCCACCTGATCGCCCTGTTTCAGCGCGGCCTCGGCATAGACCAGGCCGAACCCTCCGGGCGTGCCACCGGTGATGAACCAAGTCCTCATGGACTTCTCCTTTCGCTATAGCGAGCAATGTAGCGCTATATGCGCTAATATAGCAAACATGCAGAACGCACGGGATCGGCTCCTGCTCGCCGCGGCGGAGTTGCTGGAAGGCGGCGGCACGGTGTCCACGAGGGCGGTGTGCGAACGCGCCGGGGTGCAGGCCCCGACGCTGTACCACCACTTCGGCAGCAAGCAGGGCCTGATCGACGCCGTGGTGAACCACGGCTTCACCCAGTACACGGCGGTCGAGAGCTCCGGCGACCCCCTGGGCGACCTGCGCGAGGGCTGGGACAGGCACGTGCGGTTCGGGCTGGAGCACCCGTCGTTCTACGGGCTGCTCTACGGCCGCGCCGAGCCGGGAAAGCCCTGCGCCGTCACCGCTCCCGCGCACGCCGCGTTGCGTGAGCGGTTCACCGCCGCCGCCGCCCAGGGCCTGCTCAAGGTGCCGGCGGACGACGCCGCCGAACAGGTGCTCGCCGCCAACGTCGGCATCACGCTCACCTTGATCAGCCAGCCGGAGCCTGACTTCGGGCTGTCCGGACGCGTCCGCGAGGCCGCGCTGGCCGGAGTCCTGCACACGCCCTCCGCCGACGCCCCCGCGAACCGCGCGAGCGCCGCACTGACGTTGCGCGCGCTGGTCGGCGACGACCCGGGCGACCTCACCCCTGGCGAACGCGCGCTGCTCGGCGAACTCCTGGACCGCCTGGCCCGCTAGAGCACGGGGTGCTCCTCGCTCTCCCGGACCGGGGCGTATTGGGAGGCGGCCGTACGCCGTGCGATGATGACCGCGCCATGACTAGTGCCACCTCAGCATCGACGCCCTTCCGCGTCGTCCGGGCCGCCGTCTTCGCGACGGTCTCGGTCGTGCTGAGCGTCGGCGCGCACGCCTGGGCGGGTGGTTCGACCACCGCGACGGCGGTGCTGGTGGCGCTGACCCTCTCGTTCCTGGTCGGGGTCGCCCTGGCCGGGCGCGAACGGTCGGCCCGGGTGATCTTCCCGGCGCTGGCGGGCTGCCAGGCCGTGCTCCACCTGCTGTTCTCCTACGCCCACACCGTCGAGCCGATGGCGCTCGGCCACCACCACCCGACCACGCTGCTGCCCAGCCTGAGCATGCTGCTCACCCACGCCTGGGCGGCCGGGCTCACGGCCCTGTGGCTGGCGCGTGGCGAGGCGCTCCTGTGGGCCCTGCTGCGCCGCCTCGGCGTCCGCCTCCTGCTGTTGCTGCGAGTGGCGGTCGAACCCGCCCATCCGCAACCCGCCACGCCCGCCGACCGGGTCGACATCCCGGCGTCGGCGCCCCTCCGACACGAGATCAGCCGCCGGGGGCCTCCCGGCAGCGTCAGCCTCCTCGCCGCCTGAACACGAGGTTCAGCGCGGCCCTCTGACGTTGCCGTTTTCCCCGAAGGGTTCTTCTCATCATGTCTTCGCGCCTCGCGCTGTCCCTGCTCGCCCTCGCCGCCGCCGCCACGGTCGTCTCCTGCGGCTCCTCCGACACGCCGACCGCCGCCGCGCCGGCCGCCTCGGCCCCGGCTGCCTCGGCCCCCGCCGAGACCGCCCCCGCCGCTCCCGCGGCCGCCGCCCTGTCGATCACCGACCCGTGGGTGAAGACCGCCAAGGAGGGCATGACCGCCGCCTTCGGCACCCTGGTCAACAACTCCGGCGCCGACATCACCGTCGTCTCCGGCGCCAGCCCGCTGTCGCCGATGATCGAGCTGCACGAGGTCGTCGACAAGGACGGCAAGATGGTCATGCAGCCCAAGCAGGGCGGTTTCGTCATCCCGGCGGGCGGCTCCCACGAGCTCAAGCCCGGCGGCGACCACATCATGATCATGGACGCCAAGCAGGCCGTCGAGCCCGGCGCCGAGATCCCGTTCACCCTCACCCTCGCCGACGGCGGCACCTTCGAGTTCACCGCCGTCGGCAAGGACTTCGCGGGCGCCAAGGAGGACTACCAGCCCGGTTCGCACAATGGCTGACCTGACCCGCCGGGGACTGCTCGCCGGCGGCGTCGTGGCGGGGGTGGCCGCGTTCACCCCCGCCGCGTCGGCCCGCACCGGCGAGAGCGTCGTCCCCTTCCACGGACCCCGCCAGGCCGGGATCGCCACCGAACCGCAGGCCCACGCCGTCTTCGTCGCCTTCGACCTGCGGAAGGACACCGATCGCGACGCCCTCCGGCGGATGATGCGGCTGCTCACCGACGACGCCCGGCGGCTCACCCAGGGCCGCCCGGCGCTCGCCGACACCGAGCCCGAACTGGCGGCGCCGGCCGCGCGCCTGACCGTGACGTTCGGTTTCGGTCCCGGCCTGTACGCCCATGCCGGCCTGACGTCCCCGATCAAGCCCCTGCCGAAGTTCACCGTCGACAAGCTGGAGAAGAGGTGGAGCGGCGGCGACCTGCTGGTGCAGATCTGCGCCGACGACCCGCTGACCGTCAGCCACGCCCTCCGGATGATCGTCAAGGACGCCCGCTCGTTCGCGACGGTCCGCTGGACCCAGCGCGGTTTCCGCCGCGCCGCCGGCACCCAGCCGGGCGGCCAGACCCAGCGCAACGTCATGGGCCAGATGGACGGCACCGCCAACCCGAAGCCCGGCACCCCGGACTTCGACCTCGCGGTCTGGCGGCCCGACCACTCGACCCAGCTCGTCGTCCGCAGGATCAGGGCCGAACTGGAGACCTGGGACGCCGCCGACGTCGTGGCCAAGGAGTTCACCATCGGCCGCCGCCTGTCGACCGGCGCGCCCCTGACCGGCACCCGGGAGCAGGACCCGCCCGACCTCGCCGCCAAGGGCGCCCACGGCTTCCCGGTCATCTCCGAGTACGCCCACATCCGCCGTGCCCACGTCGGCGACCCGCGGCTCCGCATCCTGCGGCGCCCGTACAACTACGACGAGGACGTCACCGCCCAGGGCCACGCCGACTCGGGCCTGATCTTCGCCTCCTACCAGGCGGACATCGAGCGCCAGTTCGTGCCGATCCAGCGGCAGCTCGCCGAGGCCGACCTGCTCAACGAGTGGATCACCCCGATCGGGTCGGCGGTGTTCGTCATCCCGCCGGGCTGCGACGAGAAGGGCTGGATCGGCCAGGAGGTCCTGTCATGAGGCTCCTCGGCCTTGTGGCCGGGGTGATCGCGACGCTCCTCCTGGCGGCCGCGCCCGCCCTGGCCCACGACCAGCTCAAGGCCAGCGACCCGGCCAGGGACGCGACGGTCGGGTCGCTGGAGGCGATCACGCTGACCTTCTCGTCCCAGGTCCGGTTCCCGGCGATGGTCCTCCACGACGCGGCGGGCGCCGCCGTGGAGCTGACCGAACCGGAGGTCCGGGGCAAGGACCTGACGGCCCGCCCGCTGTCGGCTCCGGCGCCGGGGAGATACGTGATCGGCTGGCGGGTCGTCTCCTCCGACGGCCACCCGATCGAGGGCGAGATCCCGTTCACCCTGGCGAGCCCGACCGGCGGCGACACCCCGCTCGCGGCCGCCCCGGCCGCGAGTGCCTCGGCGGAGGCGGTTCCACCACCGGTCGCCTCCTCCGCTCCTTCCGCGCGGCCGGTCTCCGCCTCCGAGACCGACTCCGGCGGCGGTTACCTGTGGTTCGTCGGCGCGCTGATCGCCCTGGTGGGCGTGGGCTTCGTCGTGGCCATGGGCGGCCGCCGCAAACGCGGGGCGGGCGACTCGCAGTGATCGCGCGGCGGCCGCCGCGCACCCCTCGTGAGACCGTTCACGGCGCCGCCGGCCGGGCAGTCGCCCGGCCGGCGGTGGCCGCGCACGTCGGGACTCCCCAAAGGAACGATCACGGAAGCTGTGGAGGCCGCCCGGTTGCCGGGCTGCCCGGCACCGTCCGCTCCGGCGCCCAGCTCGCCTCGCGTGGACGGCGGCTTGAGCACTTCCGTTACGGCTCCGCGTGGCCGGCGCCGACGGCCGCCCCCGGTCCGCGCCGCCGGCGGCGGCGACCGGTCGTGTTCCGGTTCGCCGGGCGACGGGCTTCCTCTGACGAAGATCGGGTCTAGGCGGCTCGCCGCTTCTGTCCCTACAATCAGCGCCGACACATGGTTATCATCACCACTTTCATCACAATGCGGGAGCGTCGGCGCATGTCTGAACGGGTCGGGGTCGAGGTCTCCGAGGAGGTGCCGCCGCCCGAATGGGGGCGGCGGCAGCCGTTGGGCGCCGTCAGTCCATGGATCTTCGTGGTGGTCGTCGGGCTGCTGCTGCTCGGGCGGCTGGTGTTCGCGCCCTATCTGACGGCCCCGGCGTTACAGGCCTGGGCGACGATCTTCGTGGCGATCTGCGTCCAGGCGCTGCCCTTCCTGGCCTTCGGGGTGCTGCTGTCGGCGGCGATCACCGCGTTCGTGCCCGCCTCGTTCTGGACCCGGGCGCTGCCGAGGCGGCCGTTCCTGGCGGTGCCGGTGGCGGGGGCGGCCGGGGCGGTGCTCCCGGGTTGTGAGTGCGCGTCGGTGCCGGTCGCCTCCGGGCTGATGTCGCGGGGCGTGACGCCCGCCGCCGCGCTGGCGTTCCTGCTGGCCTCGCCGGCGATCAACCCGGTGGTGATCGTCGCCACGGTGGTGGCCTTCCCCGGCGAGCCCATGATGGCCGTGGCCCGGTTCGGGGCCTCGCTCGTCGTCGCGGTCGTGGCCGGATGGGTGTGGTTGCGGTTCGGCCGCGCCGACTGGTTGCGCATCCCCTCGCGCCCCGTCGGGCACGGGCCGAAATGGCGCTCGTTCGTCGAGGCCATGCGCCACGACTTCCTGCACGCGGGCGGATTCCTCGTCGTCGGCGGGGCCACCGCGGCGACGATGAACGTGGTGGTGCCCCGTGCGTGGCTGGAGTCGGTCGCCGGGATCCCGGTGCTGTCGGTGCTGGTCCTGGCGCTGCTCGCGGTGATCCTGTCGATCTGCTCGGAGGCCGACGCGTTCGTGGCGGCCTCGCTGACCGCCTTCTCGCCGACGGCCAAGCTCGCGTTCCTGGTGGTCGGGCCGATGGTCGACCTGAAGCTGATCGCCCTGCAGACGGGCACCTTCGGGCGTCGGTTCGCCGCCCGCTTCATCCCGCTGACCTTTGTTCTCGCGGTGGTCGTCAGCATGGCGGCCGGGGAGGTCCTGTTGTGAACCGGCTGACCCAGAGCATGATCCTCATCCTTCTCGGCGGCGCGGTGTTGCGGATCACCACCGTGTCCACCACCTACCTGAACTACGTCAAGCCGGGCTTCCGGCCCTTCCTGATCGCCGCGGGCGTGGTGGTCCTCCTGCTGGGCGTGATCGGCCTCGTCCAGGAATGGAGAGGGGCGAGCGCCCACGAGGACGACCACGACCACTCGCATGCGCCCGGAGTGGCCTGGCTGCTGACGCTTCCCGTCTTCGCCATCTTCCTCATCGCCCCGCCCGCCCTCGGCGCCTTCTCGGCGAAGGCGGAGGAGCCCCAGGCACGGCCGGTGGCCGCCGCCGAGTCCTACGACGCCCTCTCGGCCGGGACGGTCAACGAGATGACCATCGGCGAGTTCGTCGGCCGGGCGTGGGGCGAGTCGGCCGACTCGCTGGTGGGGCAGCAGGTCAGGCTGACCGGCTTCGCCGTCCCGTCGGAGACGAAGAGGGACCGCTGGTATCTGGCCCGGATCCAGATCGCCTGCTGCGCCGCCGACGGCGTCGCCCTGAAGGTGGCCGTGCTCGACGCCGACATGCCGCCGGAGAACACCTGGGTCGAGGTGGTCGGCACCTGGAAACGGCCCCCGTCCGGAAAACTGGAACCCGGCATCATCGCCCCCGAGTTGACCGCCACCTCGATCACCTCGATCCCGCAGCCGGTCGAACCGTACGAGTGACCCCCAGCAGGCCCGCGCGCAGCGCCACCAGCCAGGCCGCGCCGGGCAGCGCCATACACGCGCCGAGGACCGGCAGCAGCGCCGCCGGTCCCAGCGCGTCGAGCAGGGCCCCGGAGACGACGGCCGAGACGCCCAGTGAGGCCGTCGCCGTCGCGCTCCACAACGACACCACCCGTCCGCGCAGCTCGTTGGGGGAGTGGCCGAGCAGGACCGCCATCGACACCGGCCCGTAGACGACGTCCACGCAGGCGGCGGCCCCCCAGACCGCCAGCGCCCCCAGTGCGCTCGACGGCAGGCCGAGCGCGGCGGTGAGCAGGCCCTCCCCGAGGCACGACACCCCCAGGACGACCAGCCGCCGTTCCTCGGGCAGCCGCTTCAGCCGGGGCGCGGCGACCAGCAGCACGACCGCCCCGGCCAGCCCCTGGACCGCGTAGAACCAGCCCGTGCCGCCGTCGCCCAGGTCGTGGACCTGCACGGCCAGCGCCGTCATGGCCGTGATCGACCCGCCCAGGCCCAGGCAGAACACCGCCTCCAGAAGTAGCAGGGCCGAGACGAGCCGGCTGCGCCGGACCGCCCGCAGCCCCTCGCGGAAGGCCCGCAGGCCGCGCGCCGCCCCCGGCGAGGTGTCGCCGCGCCGGTCGCCGCGCCGGACCTTGGCCGTGAAGTACAACGACACCAGGAACGACGCCGCGTTCACCACGAAGGCCCACCGCCAGCCGACCAGGGTGACGGCGGCGGCCCCGGCCAGCCCGCCGACCGCCTGGAACAGCAGCCCGTTGACCTGCACCGCCGCCGCGTAGAGCACACCCTCCTCCGGCCGCACCAGCGACGGCATCCAGGCGTTGCGGGCGGCCTGGAAGACGAAGCCGACGGCGGCCGAGGCGAAGGTGAGCGGGTAGGCGAGCCAGACCGTGCCGGGGTTGTCGGCCAGCAGGAACGCCAGCGCGAGCACGACGAGCACGCCGTCGCCGGCCAGCATGATCGTCCTGCGGTCGAGCCGGTCGGCCAGCACCCCGCCCCAGGTCCCGAACAGGACGCCGGGCAGGTAGCGCATGGCCAGTGAGGCGCCGGCGGCCACGGCGGCGCCGGTGTGCTCGTACAACATCGCGAACACGGCGACGGCGGTGAACCAGCCTCCGCAGACGCTGACCAGGTTCCCCAGCCACAACAACCGGAAGTCCCGGTTCCCGGCCAGCAACGAGCCCAGGCCGGTGGCGCTTCGCTCCTCTTCGGTCACGCCAGGACCGTACCGTGCAAAGAAAATGAAAACCATCCCCAAAATTTCGTTGACAATGAAAATCGTTGGCGCCTAGCGTCTCTCCCGGTTCACCCGACAGGAAGGAGGCGAAACGTGCTCGTCCAGCGGCGGATGCTGCGTCTGGCGCGTGGCGCCTTCGGCCCTGTGGCGGCGACCGCCCTGCTCTCGCTCCTTTCGGCGGCGTCGGGGGCGGGGCAGGCGGTCGCGCTCGTCGAGACGATCCGGCGCGCCCTCGTCTCCGGCGCGCCGGATCCCGGCGACGTGGCCGGGCCGCTGGTGCTGACGGGACTGTTCACCCTGCTGCGCTGCCTGCTCTTATGGGGCCGCGACCAGGCGGCGAACCGGACGGCGTCGCTGGTCCAGGCCCGGTTGCGGCTGCGGCTGGCCGAGCGGCTGCTCGACCTGGGGCCCGGCCACACCGTCAGCGCGCCGGCCGGGACGCTGCGGACCACGATCGCCGACGGCGTGGAGGCGATCCGCGCCTACGTGGGCTTCTACCTGCCGCAGGTGGTCGTGAGCGTGGGCGGTCCGCTGATCATCGTGGCCGTGCTGACCTGGCACGATCCGGTGGCGGGCGCGATCACCGGGACCTGCGTGGTGCTGGTGCCCGCCTCCCGGCCCTTCTGGCGGCGCATCATGGGCGCGCGGTCCCAGCGGCACTGGACGGCGTACGAGAACTTCGCCGCCCGGGTGCTCGACGCCCTGCAGGGCATGACGACCCTGAAGGCGCTGGGCGCGACCGGCGGCTACGGCCACCGGCTCCGGCGCGACGCCCTGGCGCTCTACCGCGCGACCATGGGCGACCTCGCCGCCTCCAGCTCCGTCTACGTCGTCAGCGCGTTCCTCATGTCGGCGGGCACGAGCCTGGCGGTGGTGGTGGCCGCGATCCGCCACTCCACCGGCCACCTCGACGCCGCCGGGCTGCTCCTGATCGCCTGGCTCACCGCGGAGGCCTTCCGCCCGCTGCTCGAACTGCAGAACTACTGGCACGAGGGCTTCCACGGCCTGGCCGCGGGCAAGGGCGTCTTCGCCCTGCTGGACGCCGAGGCGCCCGCCCCCGCACCGGCCACGCCGGTCCGGAGGCGGCCGTCGAACCGGCCGCCCCGATTGGTCCTGCGCGAGGTCACCTTCACCTACCCCGGCGCGGCCCGCCCCGCCTTGCGCGGGATCAGTCTGGTCGTCGAACCGGGCACGACCCTGGCCGTCACCGGGCGGTCGGGATCGGGCAAGTCCACCCTGGTCACCCTGCTCCAGCGCTACTTCGACCCGCAGAGCGGCCGGATCCTGGCCGACGGCGTCGACCTGCGCGACCTCGACCGCGACGAGGTCCGCGCGATGACCGCCGTGGTCGCCCAGGACACCCACCTCTTCCACGGAACGATCGCCGAGAACCTGCGGCTGGCCCGGCCGGACGCCGGCCTCGCCGCCCTCAGGGACGCCGCCCGCCGCGCCCGGATCCTCGACCTCGTCGAGGGCCTGCCGGACGGCTTCGACACCGTCGTCGGCGAACGCGGAGCCCGCCTGTCGGGCGGCGAACGCCAGCGGATCGCGATCGCGCGGGCCCTGCTGAAGGACGCGCCGGTGCTCATCCTCGACGAGGCCACCTCGGCCGTCGACGGCGAGACCGAGGCGGCCCTGCGCGACGCGCTGGGCGAACTGCGGGCCGGCCGCACCACGATCATGATCGCGCACCGCCTGTCCAGCCTCGTCGACGCCGACACGGTCGCCGTCCTGGACGACGGCGGCCTGGTCGAGCACGGCGCGCCCGCCGACCTCGCCCGGCGCGCCGGAGCCTGGTCGGACCTGGTCGCCGCCCAGGCCGGAGGCGCACGATGAGGCGGGGCACCGCGGGACTGCTGCGCGTGTTGTCGGGGCACCTGCGCCCGTTCGGGATCTCGGTGCTGTTCGCGGTCGTCAACCAGGCGGCCGGGATGGGCGCGGTCGTGCTCGCCGCCGCCACCGCCGGCCAGGCCCTCTCCGGGGCCGCCGATCTGTGGCCCCTGTTCTGGTGGACCCTCGGCCTGACGGCGCTGCGCGCGGTCGCCAACTGGGTCGAGTCGTGGATCTCCCACGAGTTGTCCTTCCGCGTCCTGGCCCAGGTGCGGCAGTGGCTCTACCAGGCCTTCGCCCGGATCGCCCCCGGCGGGCTGATCCGCAGGCGCGGCGGCGACCTCGTCGTCCGGGCGCTGCGCGACAGCGAGAGCCTGGAGATCTTCTACGCGCACACCTCGATCTACGTGGCGGCGGCGCTGGTCGTCGCGCCGGCCGCCCTGGCGGCGATGGCGCTGATCGGCGGCGGCTGGGCGGCGCTCGTGCTGCTGCCCTGGATGGCGGCCTCGGCGGCGGTGCCGCCGGCGCTGCGCCGGGCGGGGGCGCGCCACGGCGGCGACCTCACCGACGCGCTCACCGGGCTCAACGTCGAGGTCACCGACCTGGTGCAGGGCCTGCGGGAGATCCTCTCCTTCGGCCGGGGAACTGACCGGCTCGACCGGCTGCGCGACGCCGACCGGCGGCTCGCGGCGGCGCAGCGCCGGCAGGCCCGCCGCGCCGGGCTGGAGACCGTGGCCGGCGGGGCCGCGATCGGCGGGGCGAGCCTGAGCGTCCTGGCCACCGGGCTGCACACCGGCCTGCCCGCGCCCGCGCTGCTGGCCTCGGTCGCGCTCGCGGGGGCCGCGTTCACCCCGATCACGATGCTGCTCAACGTCACCCGGGTGTGGGGCCTCACCTCCTCCTCCGCCGACCGCGTGTTCGACCTCCTGGAGGAGCCGGCCGCCGTCCCCGACACCGGCCGCGCGGCGCTTCCCGTCCTGACCGGGCCTCCCGCGGTCGAGTTCGACGAGGTGGTGTTCGGTTACGACGAGACGCGCCCGGTGCTGCGCGGCGTCTCGCTGACCGTCCCGGCCGGGACGACGCTCGCCCTGGCGGGCGCGACGGGCGCGGGCAAGTCGACCCTGGCCCACCTGCTGCTCCGGCACTTCGACCCGGCCTCCGGGACGGTCCGGATCGGCGGAGCCGACCTGCGCGACCTGCCCGTCGACGACCTGACCGAGCTGGTCTGCCACGTGCCGCAGGAGGCGTTCCTCTTCCACGACACCCTGCGCGCCAACCTGGAGCTGGCCCGTCCCGGGGCGTCCGCTGAGGACGTCGCCCAAGCGTGCGCCGACGCCCGTGTCACCCCCTTCCTGGAGCGGCTGCCCGACGGCCTCGACACCGTGGTGGGGGAGCGGGGGGCCGCGCTGTCGGGAGGGGAGCGGCAGCGGGTCGCCATCGCCCGGGCGCTGCTGCGCGACCGGCCGGTGCTGGTCCTGGACGAGTCGTCCAGCCAGCTCGACGCCCTGTCCGAACACGAGCTGCAGACCGCGCTCGACCGGGTCAGGAACGGGCGCACCACCCTGGTCATCGCCCACCGGCTCACCACGCTCCGGCACGCCGACCTGGTCGCCGTGCTGGACCACGGCCGCATCGCCGACCTCGGCCGCCACGCCGAGCTCATGGCGCGGTGCGCGCCCTACCGACGTCTCGTCCAGGCGCAGGCGGACGCAGCCGCGCTCCTGGACGGGCGGCCCGTCCCGACGACGCAACGAGGAGGTGATCCGTGATGAAGGTGACGAAGCTGAAGGTCGCCCAGGTCAAGGCGAGCGTGCACTCCAACAACCACTCGACCGTGACCCGGTCCAGCGTGGCCTGGCGCTAGCCGGCCCACCCACGGGCGGGGACGCGCGCGTATCGCGTCCCCGCCCGTGGTCCTCGCAGCGTAGAGCAGGAAGGAAAGCCCATGGAGCCCACCGGCCGGTACGCCGGCGGGGTGTCGTTCGTCCCGACGCGGGACGGCTGGCTGGTGCACACCCCCGGTGAGGACTTCCTCGCCGTGTCCGCGCCCCCGGGCGGGCGCCCCGACCGTCCCCCGCCCGGCGACCCCGACCTGGCGGAGGTCTTCGCCGAGGAGGGCGTGCTGGAGCCGGTCCCGGCGCGCAGGCCCGGCGCGGTCGCCCTGACCGGCGACGGGCCGCTGGCCGAGGCGGTCGCCCTCCTGCTCGGCCGGACCGGTCTGACCTGCGGCGACGAGGACGTCGCGGTGCGGGTCGCCGTCGCGCCGTGGCCGCGCGACGACCTGTTCCGGCGGCTCGCCGCCGAGGCGCGGGAGACCGGCACCGCGCTGCACCTCGGGTTCGCCGAAGGGCGGCGCTGGTACGCCGGTCCGTTCTGGACGGGTCCCGCGACCGCCTCCTACGAGGATCTGCGGCTGCGACGGCTGGCCGCCTCGCCGTGGCCGGACGAACTGGGCGCCTACTGGGCGTGGCTCGACTCCGGCGGCGCTCCGGAGCCCGGCCCGGCGCTCCTGCTGGGTGCCGGCGTCGCCGCCGCCCTGATCGTCGCGGACGTGTGGGCGTACCTCCACGGCGAGGACGCCCCCGGAACGGGGGTCCAGGCGGGTTTCGACCCGGCGACCGGCCTGCTGAACCGGCACCCCGTGCTGCCGGTGCCCGCCGGGCTGATGACGGAGCAGCCGTGATCATGATCGACGTCCCGGTCGCCGGGCTCGTGGCCGACGTCTTCCTGCCCGAACGCCTACCCGCGCCGACCGTCGTGGTCCGCACCCCCTACGGCACGCCCGGGTTGTGGCCCGAGGCCGACGCGCTGACCGGCGCGGGGCTGGCCGTGGTCCTCCAGGACCTGCGCGGACGCCACCGCTCACCCGGCGAGTTCGAGGCCGGCGCCGACGAGCGGGCCGACGGCCACGCCGCCCTCGACTGGATCACCGCGCAGCCGTGGTCCGACGGCGTCACCTGCCTGTACGGCACCGCCTACGAGGCCTACGCCGCCTGGTGCGCCATGGGCCACCCGTCGGTGCGGGGCGTGGCCGGCCGCCAGTCCTGGCCGCCCGCCGCCGTGGCCGTCGACGAGGAGTTGTGGTGGCGTACCGAGATCGGCGGCGGCCGCCAGCTCCGCCCCGGCCTCTACGACCTGGCGCTGACCCGGCCGGCCTGGCCGGTGCCGCTGGGCGCCTGGCCCCCCACGCCGAGCAGCTGGCATCCGCAGGCCCGCCGGGCGGCGTCCCGGATCCGCGCCGCCGACCTGCCGACCCTGCACCTGGGCAGCTGGTACTGCGGCTCGGCCGCCACGACGCTGCGCCAGGCGGCCCTGGCCCGGCGGGCGACCGTCGTGATGGGCGGGTGGGCCTCCCCACTGACCCACCGGCTCCAGCCGGAGTGCGCGATCGACGTCCCGGTCGACCCCGGCCCCTCCGACCTGGCGCTGCCGTGGCTCGTGGCGGTCGCGACCGGCGCCGACCCGGTGGAGGGCCACCGCTGCCTGGTGCTGGGGAGCAACCGGTGGGAGCAGACGGACCCCCGTCCGGCCGCGCGGCCGGACCTGTGGGCGTTGCCCCTGACCGGTCCGGCGTCCTCCTCCATCGACCACGATCCGGCCGACCCCTACCCCTCGCTCCCGCACTCGGCCGACCTGTCGGTCGTCGGGCCGCGAGCCGACGTCGTGCGGCTGAGCGCGACCGGCCACGTCGAGTGGCGCGGGGCCGCCCGGGTGCGCTGCCGCGTCGGGACCGATCGCGGCGCCGAACTGGTGGCCACGCTCGTGCACGAGACCCCGGCGGGCGTGCGCACCCGGCTGGCCGACGGCACCGCGCCCCTCACGCCGGGACACACGGTGGCGGAGATGCGCTGCGCGCCCGTCGCCGTCGACCTTCCGGCGGGCCACACCCTGCACCTGGAGCTCACCGTCGGGCGGCGGCCCCGCCACACCGCGCCGGAGACGCCGGTCACCGTCACGGTCTCCGACGTCGAGCTGCTGGTCCCGGGAGGCCGCCGGTGAACCCCGTGCCGCCCGACCCCCGTACCGGACTGATCACCCGCCTCGACCAGGTGCCGCCCGAGCCCTGGTGGCCCGCCGGGCTGAACGTGTGCACGGCCTCGGTCGCCGCCGTCTCCGACCACCTGCCGTGGCCGGCCGACCGGGTGGCGACCGGCACCGCCTTCCACGACCCCGGCCGGGCCCTGACGAGCGCGGCCGGTGAGGCGATCGAACGGTACTGCGGCAACTTCGTCCCGGCCGGCCTGCGCCGGGCGACCCACGCGGAACTCGCCGCCGCCGGGGAGAACGCCCTGGACCCGGCGACGCTCGCGCTCTACTCCACGAGCCAGTACGCCGAACCGGGATGCCCCTTCGTCCCCTTCGCCGCCGACCTGCCGGTCCTGTGGATCAGGGGCACCACCCTGGACGGGCCGCCCGTGTGGGTGCCCGCCTCGCTGGTCTTCGTCAACTACCTCGTGCCGCCGCGCGCGGCCGAACCCGCCACCAACTACGCCATGCTGGCCGGTCTCGCGGCCGGTCCCGACCTGCGCTTCGCGCTGACCTCGGCACTGGAGGAGGTCATCGAACGGGACGCCACCGTCATCTGGTGGGCCAACCGCCTCCCGGCCGACCCGGTGGAGGTGGCCGACCCCCGCCTGGCCCACCTGCTGCGCCCCGACCCGTCGCTGGGGCCGGGCTGGGGACGGGCCCCGGGCGCCGCCGGGGACCTCCGCTACCGGGTGGTGCGCATCCCCACGACGTTCGACGTCGCGGTGATCGGGGTGCTGCTCCACGACCCGGCGCTCGGCATCCACACCTTCGGCGTCGCCGCCCGGCCCGATCCGGCGCACGCGGTGGCGAAGGCGCTGGCCGAGGCGGTGACCCTGCGGATCTACTCCCTGGGCCTGCTGGAACCCGACGGCGCGATCCACCGGGCCGTCGAGGAGGGCGTGCTCAGCGCGGACATGCTCAAGCCGCACCGGTCCGACCGGGCCTACACCCGGTCGTACCGCGGCGACTTCCGGGACGTGGTGGACCTGGCCTGCCACAGCCAGATCTGGCTCGACCCGGCGATGGTCAAGGAGCTCGAACCGATCACCGGCGACGCCCGCCCGGTCCGGCTGGACGACCTGCCGACGATCACCGGCGACGTCCGCCGCGCCTACCTCGACCGGATCCACGCGCTGGGCCTGCGCGCCCACGCCGTCGACCTCACCACCGCCGACGTGGCCGCGACGGGGGCCCGGGTGGTCCGCGTGATCGTCCCCGGCGCCTACTCCAACCCGCCCGCGGCCTTCCCCTTCCTCGGCGGCGACCGCCTCTACGCCGATCCGGTCCGCCTCGGGCTGCGCGCCGCCCCGATCGCGGAGGCCGACGTCAACCTCGTCCCGCTCCCGCACACCTGAGAGATCCGATGGACGTCCTGCTCGACCCCCGCACCGGGCCGGTCACCCGCGTGGTGACCGGGCGCAGCCACGCCGTGCTGCACACCGCGACCGCCGAACTGGCCGCCACGGGCCGGTTCGGCCATCCCCTCGGCAACCCCGTCGTCGGGGGCGCGTCCTTCGGCGACCCCGCCCGCGCCCGGATCAGAGCGCTGGGCGAGGCGGCCGAACGCTACGCGGGCCACCTGGTCCCGGAAGCCAGGCTCAGACGGGCGACCTGGCACGACCTCGATTCCGCCGTCGACCCCGAGCGGCTGGCCCTCTACTCCCCGGACCAGCACGACCGCCCCGGCTTCCCGTTCGTGGGCCTGCGCCGCGACGACGTGCTCTCGTGGACGCCCGGACGAGCCGGCGACGGAAGCCCCGTATGGGTGCCCGCCTCGCTGGTCTGGTTGTCGTCCGGCGAGCACACGCTGGTGCGGGGCCGCCCGGCGCACCTGCCGATCGCGGCGGGCATCGCCGCCGGGCCGACCCCGGAGGCGGCCCGCGCCTCGGCGCTCGCCGAGGTCGTGGAACGGCACGCCCTGGCCACCGCCTGGCACGGGGGAGCGGCCTTCCCCCGGCTGGACGGGCCGCCGCTGCCCGTCCCGGACGGCGCGGAACTCACGTGGCGGTCGGTCCCCAACACGCTGGGCGCACCGGTGGTGCTCTGCACGGCGGTCACCCCGGAGGGGCTGCTCGGCGTGGGCTGCGCGACCGGGTCGGCCCGGTCGGCCGCCGCCGAGGCGCTGCGTTCACTGGACGCCCTCGCCGAGGTGGCCGGCGGGATCCCGGAGTGGGAACGCCCGGCCGGCCCGCTGATGCCGCACCGGAGTGACCGCCGGTATCTCGACTCCTACGCCCCCGACCTGGGCGACGCCACCGACGTGCTCTGCACGCTGCAGCTCCTCGCCGACGAACGGGTCGCCTCGGCCATCCGGGACCGCCTCGACGGCGGCGATCCCGCCGGTACGCCGTCCACCGCCCCCCGCCTCGACGTGATCACGATCGATCTCACCACCCCCGACCTGGCCGCCGTGGGGCTGCACGTCGCCCGGGTCGTGGTGCCGGGGCTGCGCTCCACCGGACCGGCCGCCTACCCCTTCCTGGGCGCGGGGGCCGACCCGCTGCCCGGCCACGTCGAGAGGCTGCCGGTGCCGCATGTCTGATCCCTGGAACCTCGACCGGCCCGGCCGCAAGGTCGCCAGGACCGGCACCCACCGCGCCGCCACCCTGGAGGACACCTGGCGGCGGCTCGGCCCGGCTCTGAGCGCGTGCGGGGTCACCCGCGTCGCCGACGTCACCGGCCTCGACCTCATCGGCATCCCGGTCGCCACCGCCTATCGCCCCAACGCGCGCAGCCTCTCGGTCAGCCAGGGCAAGGGCGTCAGCCGCGCGGCGAGCCGCGTGTCGGCGGCCATGGAGGCCGTCGAGCACGCCCACGCCGAGGTGATCGACCGCCCCCTGCGGCTGGCCCGGCCCGCCGAACTGGGCCCTGCGGCACTCGACCCCCGCGGGCTGCCGCGCACCGCCGACGGCGTGCTCGACGACGTCACGCCCCTGCTCTGGATCGACGGCGCCGACGTCCGCACCGGCGAACCGAGAGCGGTGCCCTACGAGGCGGTGAGCCTCGACTTCACCCTGCCGCCCGCGCTGACCGGGCACGGCCTGTCGCGCGACAGCAACGGCCTGGCCGGGGGGAACACCGCGCTGGAGGCGCTGGTCCACGCGCTGTGCGAACTGATCGAACGGGACGCGGCGGCCCTGTGGGACCTCCGCGACGGCCCGTCCCAGGCCGGGGCCCGGATCGACGCCGCCACGCTGACCGACCCGGAGACCGTGCGGCTGCTGGACCTCTACGACCGGGCGGGCGTCGAGGCCGCGCTGTTCGACCTCACCTCCGACCTCGGCGTCCCGGTGGTGCTCTGCCACATCGTGGAGGCGGAACCCGACCCGTTCCGCCCGCTGCCCGCCGCCACCGGGCTGGGTTGTCATCCGTGCCCGTCCATCGCGGTCCAGCGGGCGCTGACCGAGGCGGCCCAGTCGCGGCTGATCACCATCTCGGGCGCGCGTGACGACGTCACCCGGGAGCGCTACGCGCAGACCACCGACACCGGCGGCGTCACGGAGCTGCGCGACGCGTTCCGCGCGACCCTGCCGCACGCCCGGCCGTTCACGGTCACCGGGGCCGACCACGACCTGCTCGGCGACGACCTCGACTGGCTGCTCGACCGGCTGGCGGCGGCGGGCCTCGACCAGGTGGCCGCCGTCGACCTGACCCGGCCGTCGCTGGGTGTGCCCGTGGTCAAGGTGCTGGTGCCCGGCCTGGAGGGGGCCGGTGCGCTGACCGGCGAACCGACCCTGCCCGGTCCCCGGGCGCGTGCCCTCGGAGCGGAGCCGGCCGATGCCTGAGATCGCCGTCTTCGCCGGCCCGACGATCCCGGCCTCCGTCGTGCACGACCGCCTTCCCGGACGCGACGTCGTGGTGCTGCCGCCGGCCGGGCAGGGCGACGTGGCCGCGCTGGTCGCCGCCGAACGCCCCCGTGTCGTCGCCTTCGTCGACGGGGTGTACGAGCGGGTCCCCGCCGTCTGGCACAAGGAGCTCCTCTGGGCGATGTCCGAAGGCGTCTCCGTCGCCGGGGCGGCCAGCATGGGCGCCCTGCGCGCCGCCGAGCTCGCGCCCTACGGCATGACCGGCGTGGGCGAGGTCTACCGGGCGTTCGTCACCGGCGAGCTGATCGACGACGACGAGGTGGCGGTCGCCCATCTGGACGCCGACCAGGGATACCGCCCGGTCAACGAGGCGATGGTCACCATCCGCGCCACGCTGCGCGCCGCCGTGACCGAAGGGGTGATCTCCGGCGGCGAGGCGGCCGGCCTGCTCGCCGCCGCGAAGGACCTGCACTATCCCGACCGCCGCTGGCCCCGCCTGCTGGACGGTCGCGACACGCCACTGCGCGACTGGCTGCCCGGCGGGCGGCGCGACGTGAAACGCGCCGACGCCCTCGCGCTGCTCGACCTGCTGGCCGCAGACGAGATCCGGCCCGCCGACCGCGCCTGGCACTTCGAACGCACCTCGCAGTGGCGGGCGGTGCAACCGGTCGGCCGGACCGCGCTCCCGCCCGCCGTCGCCGCGGCCGTCCTCGACGACCTGCGCGCCGAGGGCGGCTACGACGAGCTCGAACGCGCCGCCGTGTTGCGCCTGGTGGCCGCCGCCACAGGGGCCCGCCCGCACGGGGCCGCCCTCGACGAGTGGATCGCCCTCGTGTCGGAGCGGGTCCCGGCCGCCGACCTGGCCGACCTGACCCCCGCCGGTCTCGCCGCCTTCGCCGCCGACCAGGCATGTCTGGTGGCCGCCACCACCGAGGTCGCGGGGGACGTGCCCGCCGCGATCCTCGACACCCTGCGCGTCCGCGGCGAGTACGCCGCACGTGTCGCCTCCAAGGAGAAACAGTGAAGAAACCCCTGTTCGCGCTGGCCGCCATCGTCCTGCTGGCCGGCTGCGGCACGTCCGGCACCCAGGCCGCCCCCGCGCCCTCGGCCGCTCCCGGTCCGGTAGAGGTGAGCAACTGCGGCACCGTCTACACCTACGCCAAGCCGCCGGAGCGCATCGTCACCTCCAGCACGGTCGCCACCGAGGTCGTGCTGGCCCTGGGCCTGAAGGACCGGATGGCCGGCACCGTCGCCGCCACCGACATCATGCAGCAGTACGCCGCCGACCTGACCGGCGTGAAAGTGATCTCCGAATCCGCCTTCCCGCCCCCGTCCAAGGAGGTCGTCTACTCCGCCAACCCCGACCTGGTGGTCAGCGGCTACCCCGACGACTACGGCCCCAAGGCCCTCGGCGACCGCGCCGTCCTGCAGAAGGAGGGCGTCAACAGCCACCTGCTGTCGGCGAGCTGCCCGGGCGGCACCGCCACCGTCGAGCAGACCTACGACGACCTGCGCGCGCTCGGACAGGTCTTCGGCGTGCAGGACAAGGCCGAGCAGCTCGTCACCGCGCTCAAGGCCGAGGTCGACGCCGTCACCCCCGTCACCCCGGCGCTGCGCGTCTTCGACTACGCCGGAGGCAAGGACAAGCCGCTGACCAGCGGCGCGAACACTCTGGTGTACGACCTGGCCCGCCGGGCCGGCGGGGAGAACATCTTCCCCGAGACGAAGGAGTTCGGGCAGGTGTCCTGGGAGGAACTGGTCAAGCGCGACCCCCAGGTGATCATCGTCGAGGACCAGGTCTTCGAGCCCGCCGACGAGTCCATCGAGTGGATGCGCTCCTACGCCCCGATCAAGGACGTCACCGCGGTCAAGGAGAACCGGTTCGTCGTCATCCCCGTCAACGACCTTCAGCCCGGCCTGCGCAGCGGCCGCGCGCTCAAGGCCCTGGCCGAGGGCTTCGCCCGTTGACCGTCCGCGTCGCCGCCCGGCGGGTCTCCACCGACCCGCCGGGCCGTCGGGTGACCCTGGCAGGCTCGGTGGTGCTGCTCGGCGTGCTGCTCGGCGTCTCCCTTGTCGCCGCCGTCGGCCTGGGACCGGTCGACATCCCCTTCCTGGACGTGTGGCGCATCGTCCTCGCCACCCACGACGCCCCCTCCGGACCGCTCGCGGTGATCGTGCGCGACATCCGGCTGCCCCGGGTCCTGCTCGGTGCGATCGTCGGCGCGGGCCTGGCCGTCACCGGCGCGGTGCTCCAAGGGGTGCTGCGCAACCCGCTGGCCGACCCTTACCTGATCGGAGCCAGCTCGGGGGCGTCGCTGGGGGCGGTGCTGGCGCTGATGTCGGGCCTGTCGTGGCTGCTGCCCGTGGCGGCCTTCACCGGCGCCATGCTCACCTTCACCGTGGTGCTGCTGCTGGCGCGCGGCGGCGGCCGGCTCGGCGTCACCTCACTGATCCTGTCGGGGGTCGCCGTCGCCGCACTGGCGGAGGCCGCGACCAATTTCATCGTGCTGAACTCACCCGACTCCCAGTTGCGGTCGGCGCTGTTCTGGACCCTCGGCGGCCTGTCCGGCACCCAATGGAACGACCTGCCCGTCCCGGCGGTCGTGGTCGCGATCTCCGTCGTGTGGTTCCGGCTGCGCGCGGCCGAACTCAACGCCCTCGTGCTGGGGGAGGAGGGGGCCACGAGCCTGGGCGTCGAGGTGAACCGGCTGCGGACGCGGCTGGTCGTCGGCTCGGCGATCACGGTCGGCGCGGTCGTGTCGGTCAGCGGTGGCATCGGCTTCGTGGCGCTGATGGTGCCGCACGCCGTCCGCATGGTCGCCGGCGGCGACAACCGGTGGGTGGTCCCGCTGAGCGCGCTGGCCGGAGCGCTGCTGATGGTGTGGGTCGACGTGGGGGCACGCCTGCTCAACCAGCCCGACGAGATCCCCATCGGGGTCATCACCGCGCTGCTGGGCGCGCCGTTCTTCCTGGTCCTGCTGGCCCGAGCCAACCGGAGGGCGCTGTCGTGAGCCTCTCGCTGGAGATCGAGGACCTCTCCTGGGCGCCCGTGCTCCACGACGTCACCCTGTCGGCGGCGCCGGGGGAGATCTTGGGCCTCATCGGCCCCAACGGCAGCGGCAAGTCGAGCCTGCTGCGCTGCGTCTACCGGCGGCAGCGGCCCGACCGAGGCCGGATCACGGTCGACCGGCTCGACGTGTGGACCGCCCCGGCGGGCGAGGTGGCCCGCCGGGTGGCCGTCGTCACCCAGGAGTCGCCCGCCGACCTGGAGAACAGCGTCGAGCAGATCGTCGCCCTCGGCCGGGTGCCCTACCTGGGCACCCTGGGACGCCTCACCCGCGCCGAACACGACCTGATCGACGACGCGATGGAACGCTGCGAGGTGCGTTCGCTGGCCCGCCGCCCCTACGCCCGGTTGTCCGGCGGCGAACGGCAGCGGGTGCACCTGGCCAGGGCGCTGGTCCAGCAGCCCGGCCTGCTCCTGCTCGACGAGCCCACCAACCATCTCGACCTGCGTCACCAGGTGGAGCTGCTGCGGCTGGTCCGGTCGCTGGGCGTCACCGTCGTCGCCGCCCTGCACGACCTCCAGCTCGCCGCGGCCGCCTGCGACCGGCTCGCGGTGCTGAGCGGAGGCCGCCTGGTCGCCGACGGCCCGCCCGCGAAGGTGGTCACGGCCGGCCTGCTCACCGAGGTGTACGGCGTGACCGCGGAGGTGACCCACGGCCCCGACGGACTGCCCAGGATCAACCTGCCCCTGGCCCGCTAGTTCGAGCCCTCGGGGACGGGGTCGGCCATCATGGCCCCCTCACCCGGCGTGCTGGTGAGGTAGACGTGCTGGTGACCGTGGCCGGCGTCGACGTTGATCTGGTCGAGCTGGGTGGCCGCCACCGACCAGGCCAGCACGCCGGCCGTGCGCTGCCGGAGGGCGACCTCCAGGCAGCCGGCCCGCACGTCGGTGGGCACCTTCCGGCAGTAGGCGTAGGTGTCGACCGCGATCGCCATGGCGTCGACGGCGCTGCGGAACCCGGCCCGCGCCACGTTGGTCGCGGTCGTGCCCGACGGCGTGGCCGCGTGCCGGTCGACCGCCTGCTTCATCACCTTCTGCCACTCGGCGATCTCGGCGTCGGCGGGCGTCCGGGCGGCGAGCGCGCCGCCGGGCGGCAGCGCCTCTCCCAGGCCCACCATGACCGAGGTGATCTCGCCAACCGTGGTGCGGGCCGTGGACGTCAGCTCCGTGACCTGCTGCGCGTCGCGCTTCATCTCGGCCGCCCGCATCTCGGCGACCGAGGTCTCGGTGGCGTCCGGCGCCCCGAACAGATATCCCAGCGAGCCCGCCACGAGGATGGCGGCCACCAGCCCGATCGCGTACCGCGACCGTCCCGGGCCGGGCTTCTCCTGGATGGGGAGGGGGCGGGCCGATCTGGCCGTCTTGGAGGGCATGCGACAGGCTCCAATGGTCGACTTCTCGCGCAGACCGTACCTTCTCGGGTGATCGACGTCCATGGTGGCGCGATGGCGGATAAGCTCGGCGGCGTGGATGGTTCGCCCGCCTCCGCCAGAGCCGGGCGTCGTAAGAGGGAACCCGGTGCGAATCCGGGACTGCCCCGCAGCGGTATGTGGGAACGACCGCCGTCACCAGCACTGAGCCCTCCGGGCTTGGGAAGCGACGGCCACTAGGAACGAGCACCACGCCCACGAGTCCGAAGACCTGCCTCCGCCCGCGCGCCGACCTCGGCGCGTGGTGGTCCGCGGCCTCGTGGGAGGGCCTGCGCGTCGTGCGCTGTCTCCCCTTTCACGTGGCCGCATGTCGGCGAGACGAGGGAAGCAGCCGTGAAGACGACGATTCTGGGTTACCCGCGCATCGGCGCGCGGAGGGAACTCAAGTTCGCCACCGAGAACCACTGGGCCGGCGTGATCGACGCCGCCGAACTGGAGACGACCGCGGCGCGGTTGCGCCGCGAGGTCTGGACCGAGCTCCGCGACGCCGGGCTCGACACCATCCCGTCCAACACCTTCAGCCTGTACGACCAGGTGCTCGACACCACCGTCATGATCGACGCCGTCCCGGCCCGATACCGCGCCCTGACCGGCCTCGACCGCTACTTCGCCATGGCACGCGGCACCGCGGACCTGCCGCCGCTGGAGATGACGAAGTGGTTCGACACCAACTACCAGTAGTTGGTGCACAAAGGCAACATGGAGAGTCGACGAAGAGCAGAGCGTCGCAGCGGTCCGAGCAACGACGCAGAGCCGTTGACCAGCATCACTGGCCGCACCCCGGGTCACGTCACGTTCGTCGAGATGCCAGCAAGATCAGTCGAAGGTATGCAGCCGCGAGGATTTTCACTACATGATCAAGGCGGCCTCGCCTGCGGCGTGCCGCGCGCTGGCGATCGCGGACCGCGCTGCGGCTCTTCGGCCGGTCGCGGCCCGCGCCGCCAGCACCCAACGCCGAGCCCGGACAGGCTGAGCGATCCTGATCCAAGGTGCGGGGCAAAGTTGACACGATACGCAGCCCTTTTCGAAGGCTATGGCTTCTCTACCTAGTTTTGATAGCAATCGCTATACTGCCGCTTATGGCCACGAGACCGGCAATCCCCCGCGAACTACGGCGTCGAGTCCTTATTGAGGCAGGCCATCGTTGTGCAATTCCGACATGTCGCGCCACGCCGGTTGAGATTGCACATATCATCCCGTGGGCGAAAGTCAAAAGACATGAATTCAAGAACCTCATCGCTCTTTGTCCCACATGTC
Organism: Herbidospora sp. NBRC 101105; assembly: GCF_030269205.1. NCBI lineage: Bacteria > Bacillati > Actinomycetota > Actinomycetes > Streptosporangiales > Streptosporangiaceae > Herbidospora > Herbidospora sp. NBRC 101105. The sequence continues at coordinate 49,262 of NZ_BSSX01000010.1, forward strand.
ATACACGATATGACGGTGAATATAATTCATTAGATCGGAAAGCTATGCGGCAATACAAGGCCGCACTTAATCCGCTGCTCTCGGCAAATTATGGAAATACTCATGACCAAATTACTCGGATTGCGGCCTATCAGGAGTTTCGAACCCTCTTTGGGGCCTGGGTGCAGGCAGAGATCGATCACGCGAGCGCGAAATCTAAGCTAAAGACATCCGCTATTCCTGCAGACCGCGACAACAGTTGGGCGGAAAGATATGCCTATGCGCTGTGCTCGGCATTGGATTTTCAGAGAACTTGGGGCCAGGAATCGGAAATCTCGGCAATCGCAGGATCCATACTGCACCACGTAGCCGAATGGTCCGATGAGATTAGGGCAAGCCCGCTCCCTATGCCTCGGGAGCTGGCTACGCGCGATATCGCAGAGGAAATCTCTGAAATCTCGATGGAGCTCCATTTTTCCATTTGCGAGGAAGTTGGAATTTTGGCAATCGACCATTCTGTGGAATAAATGCCCTGATAGCCGCAGCAATGACCGCAGTCTTTGCCGCCCAATTGTTTGTGTCCCTCGGTTGGGCCGCTGATGCGGGCAGCTATGGGGGCGGCGGGGAAGGCTGGCCCGTCTCGCCATCCCGGGCGCGCTATGAACCTCCGCAGGATCTACCGTGCTTCGCCGCGAAGCAGCCGATCCCACACGGCCTTGGCGTCCTTGACGGGCCAGCGGTACGTCTCCGCGATCTTCGGTTTCGGCTCGCTCTGGATCGTCTTGCGGATGAAGGCCCGCCCACCCGCATGGAGCAGCTCATAGATGGTGGCGCGGCAATCGCACGTCCACGCCATGGCCCGTACCCGATCAGCCCCCGCAGTCGGCGCGTACCACTCAAGCCGCATGTGATCTTTCTGCGCGACCGCATAGTGAGGGCTCACGCAGCCGATCAAGTCGTCTAAAGATCCCATCGCCGGAGCCGCTTCACCGCGTACCGTCAGCGGCCCAGTCGACGAGCCGCACGGCTACAGACTGCGGCTCTGCAACGGGAACCCGTGTAACGTCCGAGCCAGCCCGCCGCCGCCTGATCGCAAACCACGACGAGCCGTCTCCGAGACTCACGGTGACGATCGCAAGCTGCCCGCGTCGCCCGTAGACGTCGAGTTCGACCCCTCTGTCCTCGGGGGCCGTCCAGGCTTGCCCAAGCCTCAGCGCGATACGTCGCACGAGACGAACACGAAGGCCATGCGCCGCCAACAGCGCACCGAGGGCACGCAAGGTCCGGCTGTGCTGCTCCACGTCCTGGTCGCTGATGGCGATGGTCGGGCGCATGGGTGCTCCTCTTGGGGGACGGCAGTAGGTCGAGGCTACGCCAACCTTCCTACTCCTTCCTAGCCCTACTCATAGGTTCCCATGGGTACGCCTGGTAACGACATGGAACGCTGTCGTTCCTAACCTGGTCCAGTGATCGAGTTCCGGCCCGACGAGCTCAAGTGGGAAGCCGTCCTGGCAGAGATACGCCGCCGCATCAAGTCGGGGGAGTACAAGGTCGGACACCCCATCCCGGGCGAACCGCGCATGGCCGAGGAGTTCGGCGTCGCCAGGGGCACGGCCCGCAAGGTCATCAAGGCCCTGCTGGAGTCTGGCGAGATCTACACCGTCCTCGGCAAGGGCACCTTCGTGGCCGACCCGGAGACCGGCGGCCCGCCTCAGCGGGACGAGTCCGACGAGTAGCACGCACGCCACCAGTTCGGGAATCGCCGTGGTGCCGCCGGCCCAACCGCTTCGCGGCCCTTCGGGTGCTTCGCATTGCGCCGGCCGCACCACTCCCCATCGGCGAATCAGTCAGCCTGGTTCCGTCTTCGCTCGCGTTCGATCTGCCGCGCCGTGGCGACCTGATTCCGGATCATCTCCACCCACAGATGCTCACCGTGACGGAGCCCGGCACCGGCGAAGCGCCACTGCCCTACGGTGACCGTCTGCTTGTCTCCCGGTTCGGGTAGCCCGCGCCGTTCCCGGGCCTTGTCCGCCTGGTGGTCGGCGCGGACCTGACGTAGTGCCCCGAGGGTGGTCGAGAAGTGGCGGCTCTTGGTCGAGAAGTGGCCCCGGTAGCCGAGCATGTGCGCCCAATGCCGTAACGGCACCTCGGCGTAGGCCGGATCGGTAGCCAGGCCGAAGCAGGTGTAGATCATGCGCCGCGCGTGCTCGGTCACCTTCAACCGCGCCACGTCGCCGAGCTGACGGATCGGCCGGTCCACCGTGCCCGCCGACTCGGCCCCCTTGGTCGCGTACTTGGCGATGTAGCCCGCCACCCGCAGGTCACCGAGGTGATCGAGCGAGTCGGCGACATAGATGGGATCGACGTCGAGCTGGGTGCCCCACCGGCCGAGGAAGCCCGGCGCGGAGACCATCACCGATCCCGCCGTCTCACGAATGGCGTCTTGGAGCACGGGCACGGTGGCCCAACCAGGCGGCGAACCGGCTGGCCCGTCCGGTCCGTCGAGTCGGATCACCGCATGGAAGTGGACCAGCCCCCGCGCCTGATACTCGGCCACCTTGGCGTACGACAGACGGAGCTGCCGCCGCAGTGCGGCGCGCGAGACTCCCAGGTGCCGGGCGAAGGTCGCCGGAAGCGCCTGAGTGAACCGCCGCCACAACTCGCCCGCGTGCGCGTTCCACAGCACCGCACCGGCGTAGTCGTAGCAGTCCACGCAGATGGGCTGGCCCACCTGCCCGTCATCGTCACCATGCCGGACGCCGCAGGCTTCCGGTCTGCCGTGTTCGCACACCGGCCCATCCCGGCGAGGTCGGCACGGCATCACCTTGCCGTCCTTCTGCCGAGACGAGTGAACGGCCCCGAACGAGGGAGCGGTGAACGTGGCGAAGACCCGAGGATGGGCGCTCACATCCTCGGGTACGCCCTTGCCGCCCCGCAGGCCGGACAGGATCAGGTGATAGGTGTCGTCCCGGTAGACCTCCGAGCAGGCCGGGCACCGCGACGCGCGACGGTTGCCGCACGACGTCAGCAGGTACCCGGTCGGCTCGTCGCGCGTCCGGTAGACGTCCAGCACTTCCAAGCCGGAGTCGAAGGTGATGCGGTGACCTTGCAGTCGGATGGGCTGGGCGCAGCCGCCCGTCGCGCGCACCATCTCTCGCCACCGGGTGAAGTCCGGCATGGCGGCGCGCTGGGCGGCTGCCAGGATCTCGGGAGTGAAAAGGCTCGGCTCGGTCATGCCGCGTCCTTCCTGCTCCGCGAGGGGGACGAGTCGTCGGCGTACCGGATGCCGTGAATGGCGGCGATACGACGCCACTTCTCGGCCGACCACCGGGGCGACTCGTCGACCTTGCGCTTGCACCACTCCCCGACAAGCGCGGCGTATGGACCCAGTTCCTCGGGTACCAGCAGGGGCCTCCTCTCTTGCGTAGGGAAGCCGCCCGTCACGTCCGACGAGGCACCCGCGCGCATGCCGAAGACGGCTCACGGCGGATGCGGGGATGGCGCTTTCAGCGAGCCGAGTGCAAGGAGGGTCTGTGCGACGGTGGACCGGTGAGCGATGCCGATGGCCTACCGCTGGTCCGGGTCACTCCAGCGGAACGGCTATGTTCTCTTTTCACCCGGTGGCTTGGTTCGCTCTGTTTCGTCGCGGCCGGTTGCTCGCTTACGTCGGAGGGAGGGGGCTTTTGTCATCTTTAGATGTACCACGTAAACACCGAATCTACGCAGGTCAGAGCGGGAAACCGACCGTTTCGCGCAGTTGTCCGTGGGTGCCCCTCGGCGTCCGTCGGCGTCCCTGGTCGTCCCTCATATCGGCTGGTGACGAGCGCCGGGTTAGGGAGCTGTCACCCATGCGACAGGGCAGGGACGCTGAGGACGTCCAGGACGTCTTACTCCACCCACACCGGTTCGAGCAGATCCGGGTTGAATTTCGTGCGTCCCCGGCCTGCCGGATGCACGATCACCGCGTGCAGCATCTCTCGGATGTGCGCCCGCTTCCGCGACAACGGCAGCCCGCCGTCTTCCTCCGACTTGTACCAGCGCCGCCGGATGTCCTCGACGTCGATCTCCCGGTTCACCCGGGCGCGTTCGGCCATGCCGAGCACCGAGTTCTTCTCGGCCCTCAGCCGGGCGATGTCCGCTTCAAGCTCCGGCACCAGGACGAAGTACAGGTTGTTGGAGATCTTCTGAGCCCGCCACTGCCGAGTCAGCTCCTTCAACTGCTCTTCCAGGTCCGAGAGCTCCTGTTCGCGGGACCACTGCGGCGCGTCGTCGGCGTCGACGAACTGAGCGGACTCCATCTTCTGGAGGACGAGTTCCGAGATCGCGAAGTCCACGAGGTCAGCGCGCCGCCCGACTCCGCCGCAGCCGCCGACATCTCGGCCGGGGCAGAAGTACTGGAGTCGCTTCTCCTTGCCGTACTTCTTGGTCCGGAGCACCGCGTTGCACATGCCGCCGCCCTCGATGACACGGCCGCAGCGCAGGATGCCGGTCAGCAGGTGGCGATGCTCCCGGTAGTCGCGGGGGAGCGGAGCACCGAGCGCGCCGCCACGCTTCACGCTGTGTCCACGGCGCGAGTCCATGATGTCCCGCACCGCCAGCCACTCGTCTGGGGTCAGGATCGCCTGCCAGTCGCCGACGACCGGAGAACCGGACGCGTCGCAGACGATCTCGCCGCGCAAGATGCGATAGCCGCACATCCGAGGCTTGGACAGGGCCGCCCGCAACGTCGTCTTGCGCCACTCGTTCCCGCGAGGCGTCCGGATGCCCCGGCGCTGCCAGTCCATGACGATGGAGTAGAGCGACGAGCCGGTCACGAAGTCCCGCGCGGCCTGCCGCAGCAACGCCGCTTCGCTCTCGTCGAGGGTGATGCGGTCGTCCTTCCACCCGAATGGCCGGGGGCCGCCGACCGCCCGCCCCTGGAGTGCCCGCGACTGGTGGGAGGCGCGCATCCGGCGCTGCATCTTGCGGACCTCCATCTTGGAGATGACCGCGCCGAACAGGCCCATGCTCTCGACGTCTTCGCTGTAGAGGTCTGAGCGCTGCTTGGAGTCGGCGAAGACGAAGCCGTCGTTGTAGGTGAACGCCTCGACGAAGCGTTCGTAGTCGCCAGGACGCCGGGCCAGGCGGTCATTGGCGACGACCACGACACCGCGTAGCGCCGGGCCGTCCGCGAGCCTGCCCGCCCGTAACGCCTTGATCATCGACTCGAACTCGTCGCGGTAGACGTCGGCCTTGGCGGCGGACTTGTCGTTGTCGGTGAACTCGTGGACGACCGTCCAGCCGTGGCGCTTCGCCGTCTCGCGGTTGATCCGATGCTGATCCTGCACACCATGTTCGTCGCCCCGCAGGTCGGCGGAGATCCTGGCGTAGGACGCCACGGGTACCAGGTCAGCGGTCATGATCTCCTCCTCGGCGAAATATGTCCCTTGTGAATGTTCTAGCACTACATCGTGCCGGAGCTGGCCTTCGACACCCGCTTCCGGCTGGCCGACGGCTCGGCCGCCAAACCGGTCGCCGAATACCTCGAAGCCCGCAGGCTCGGCATCGAGACCCGACCGGCGCTCGTCGGCCCGCTCACCTTTCTGCTGCTGGCCAAGGCCGCGCCCGGTTCACCCGACGGGTTCACCCCGCTCGACCTGCTCGACTCCCTCGTCGAGACCTACGCCGAGCTGCTCGAACGGCTCGCCGGCGCGGGTTGCCAGTGGGTGCAGCTCGACGAGCCGGTGCTCGCCCGCGACCTCGACACCCGCGAGACCGGCGCGCTCGGCCGCGTCTACCGTCGGCTCGGGGGCCTGGCCAGCCGCCCGAAGATCCTGCTCGCCACCTACTTCGGCGCGGTCGCGCCGAAGGCGCTGCGGGAGATCGCCGCCACCGACGTGGAGGCGGTCGCGCTCGACCTCGTCGCCGGCCCGGGCAACCTGGAGGCGCTCGCCTCGGCCGGCGGCCTGCCCCGCACGACCGTGGTCGCCGGTGTCGTCGACGGCCGCAACGTCTGGCGTGCGGACCCGGCGCGGGCGAGGTCGGCGTACCCGATCCTGCTCGGTCTCGCCGACACGGTCGAGCTGAGCAGCTCCTGCTCCCTGCTGCACGTCCCCGTCGACCTCGACACCGAGACGGGCCTCGACCCGGCCGTGCGGAACCGGCTCGCCTTCGCCCGCCAGAAGGTCGCCGAACTGGTCGCCCTGGCCGCCGACCTGGAGTCGGAGCACGCGAGGGTCACCCCGCCGCAGGCCGCCCCCGGCGAGCCGGTCCGGTTCGACGCCCGGCGGTCCGACCGGGAGGTCCGCTTCGCCGCCCAGCGGGCGGCACTCGGCCTGCCCGACCTCGCCACCACGACGATCGGCTCCTTCCCGCAGACCCCCGAGATCCGCGCCGCCCGCGCCGACCTGCGGGCCGGGCGCATCGACGAGCCCGCCTACACCGAGGCCATGCGCGCCGAGATCGCCCGCGTGATCAGGCTCCAGGAGGACCTGGGCCTGGACGTCCTCGTCCACGGCGAACCCGAACGCAACGACATGGTCCAGTACTTCGCCGAACAGCTCGACGGCTACGCCGCCACCGAAGCGGGCTGGGTCCAGTCCTACGGCACGAGATGCGTCCGCCCCCCGATCCTGTACGGAGACGTCACCCGCCCCCGCCCGATGACGGTCGCCTGGACCGCCTACGCCCAGTCGCTCACCCCGAAGCTGGTCAAGGGCATGCTCACCGGCCCGGTCACGATGCTGGCCTGGTCGTTCGTCCGCGACGACCAGCCCCTCGCCGCGACCGCCAGGCAGGTCGCCCTCGCCCTCCGCGACGAGATCGCCGACCTGGAGGCGGCCGGCATCCGGATCATCCAGGTCGACGAACCGGCCCTGCGCGAACTCCTCCCGCTCCGCGAGGCCGACCGGGAGCCCTACCTGGCCTGGGCCGTCGGCGCGTTCCGCCTCGCCACCTCCGGAGCCGCCGACACCACCCAGATCCACACCCACATGTGCTACGCGGAGTTCGGCGAGATCCTCAGCCCCATCGCCGACCTCGACGCCGACGTCACCAGCATCGAGGCCGCCCGCTCCCACATGGAACTTCTGCCCTACCTGCGCGCCGCCGGCTACGCCAACGGCATCGGCCCCGGCGTGTACGACATCCACTCACCCCGCGTGCCCACCAGCGAGGAGATGGCCGCCAACCTCCGCACGGCCCTCCAGGCGGTCCCCGCCGACCGGCTGTGGGTCAACCCCGACTGCGGCCTGAAGACCCGCGCCTACCCCGAGACGGAGGCGGCGCTGACCAACATGGTCACCGCCGCCCGGACCGTCCGGACGACCGTGTAAAAACTCGTGGTGGCGGGTGTGGGAATCGAACCCACCCGGAACGGCGTATGAAACCGTCGAGCACACCAGCGCCCTCACCCGCCGGAAAAGAGAAAGCCGTCTCGAACCCGACCGGTTCGAGACGGCTCACGGGACCGGCGTCACACGTGAGCCTCACAGGGCGGGGGCATTCGCCGCATGGTGCCCCTCCCTTCTCCGTCCGACCGTGTGACGACGAGTATCCAAGATCGCAGCCGTCGGACGCGAAAGGTCTTCCGGCGCGGGGTCGCACGTAACGCGAGGTGTTCCCGCCGCGAAGTAGTGGCGTGAAGGCGACCGAGATCACACTCCGCCGGCTGATCCAGGGTGACCAGCAGTTGCTCGTGCCGCTCTATCAGCGCCAGTACACCTGGGAGCGACAACAACTCGGCCGGCTCTGGGCGGACATCCGCGCGCAGGTGGACCTGCTCGCCGACCAGCGCGTGGACGCGCCCAGCCACTTCCTCGGGTCCGTCGTGCTCGCCCCCGGCCCCGACCTCGCGCCGAACCGTTCCCAATGGATCGTGGTCGACGGCCAGCAGCGGCTGACCACGCTCATGCTGGCCCTGTGCGCCCTCCGCGACCATCTCGTCCCGGAGGACCCGGGTCATCGCGAGCGCATCGACGAACTCCACCTGATCAACAAGTTCCAGCGCGGCGACCTGCGTTACCGTCTGCTGCCCACGCAGGCCGACCGGGACGCGTTCAAGGCCTGTGTCGACGCGGTGCCGGAGGGCAGGCTGGGCAGCCTCGTCGGGAACGCCTACCAGTTCTTCCGGACCGTGATCGAGGAGTTCGACGACCCGGCCGACCCGCACGACGTCGCGCGGGTGGAGTCGGTGCTGCTCGACCGCCTGAACCTGGTGCTGATCACGGTAGAGAAGGACGACAACGCCTTCCGCATCTTCGAATCGATCAACAACACCGGCATGCGGCTGAGCCAGGTCGACCTGATCCGCAACTACGTCTTCATGTGCCTCCCCACACGAGGACAGCGGGTCTACGACGACCACTGGAAACCGATCCAGGACCTCCTCGACGCCAAGGCCATGGAACAGCTCATGTACCTGGTCCTGGTGCTCGAACGCGGTGACGCCGCCCAGTACAACGCCGTCTACCGGGGGCATCAGGAGCTCCTGCAGGCCATGGGCAGAGACGAGTCGCGCATCGAGGCCTACGTCGCCGGCCTCCACCGGCGCGCCCGGCATCTGCGGTCGATCCTCACTCCCCAGGGAGACGGCGAGATCGCCGACAGGCTCCGTTTCCTCAACGAGTGGCAGGCCACCACCACCTACCCGCTCGTCATGCGCCTGCTGGAGTTCCGGGAGGACGGCCTGGTGGACGACGCGGATATCGCCGAGGCGCTCAGTTACGTCGAGAGCTTCCTCGTCCGCCGCCTGATCGCCGCCGTGTCCACGAGCAACCTCAACCGCATCTTCCAGCGGCTCGCCGCGACGGTCACCGCCGACGACCCGGCGGGAGAGGTGCGCCGCGAGTTGTCGGCCGCGCGTCTCTACTGGGCCGACGACGACCAGTTGCGGGCCGAGATCAGGAACCGGGCCTTCTACTGGCAGGGCCGCGCGGTCCAGCAGAAACTCGTCCTCCGGCGTGTCGAGGAGTCCTTGGGCAGCAAGGAGCGCGTCGACCTCGCCGACCGCCGCATCACGATCGAACACGTCCTCCCGCAGACCCTGACCCCGGCATGGCGGGCCGAACTCGCCACCCCGGATCCGGAGGCACTCCACAGCAGCCTCGTCCACACCCTCGGCAACCTCACCCTGAGCGGCTACAACTCCGAACTGAGCAACCACTCGTTCGCCGTCAAGCGCGCCGCCCTGGGGAAGAGCGGCCTCGCCATGAACCAGGAGATCGCCGCCCACGACACCTGGGGCGAGCACGAGATCCGGGCCCGCGCCGACCTGCTGGCCGACCGGGCGATCGCCATCTGGCCCGGCCCGGAGAAGACCGGCCGCGGCTCCGCCGCCTCCCGCGACTGGACCCTCCTGCACAGTGCCCTGGCCGCGCTGCCGCCGGGCACCTGGACGTCGTATTCGGATCTGGCCGAACTCATCGGATCTCACGCGGTCCCCGTCGGCGTCCACCTGGGCAGTACGACCGTGCTCAACGCCCACCGTGTCCTCACCAAGTCGGGCCAGGTCTCCGACGGCTTCCGCTGGCCCGACCCGGACGACACCCGCGACGTCACCGCGTTGCTCGAAGCGGAGGGCGTGCCCCTCGACGCGACGGGGAAGGCGGATCCCGCCCGGCACCTGACCGCCCGCGAACTAGCCGAACTCGTCGGCCTGCCCGGCGCCGACATCGTCGACGACGTGGGCGAGTTCGACCCCGCCTCCGGCGGAGCGGCGCACCTGCTCGCGCAGCTCAACGACGCGAGTGGCCCTCAGGCGGCCGGGGCGGTGCAACGAGTGATCGACCACTGGGTCAAGACGGGTGGCCGTCTGGTCCACGGCACCTCGGCGGGAGCCTCCTGCGGATTCGCCCGCAGATCGGGCGGCCGCGACGTGGTCGTCGGCCGCGTGTACGCCAAGACCTTCGAGATCCCGTTCGGATCGCTACTGAAGCGCCCGCCGTTCGACGACCTGGCGATGCGCGAGGAACTCCGCGCCCGCCTGAACGACGCGCCCGGTGTGGACATCCCCGTGGCGAAGCTGAACCTCTATCCGTCGATCCCCAACTCGCGGCTGTCCGATCCGGCGGTGTTCGACGTGATCGTGGCGACCCTCGACTGGTTCACCTCGGTCGTCTCGCAGGACGAGTGAGAAGGCTCAGAGCGGCAGCCGCAGCACGCGTTCGCCCTCGTGGTCGGTCCCGGTGTCCTGGAAGCCCAGCCGCAGGTAGAAGCCCATCGGGGAGCCGATCTCCCCGGGGTGCACGCTGGTCAGCAGCTCCGTGGCGCCGGGACGGGTGCCCAGGTAGTCGCGCAGCGCGGCCAGGGCGGCCCGGCCGTGGCCGCGTCCCTGGTGGTCGGCGTCGATGAGCAGCCGCCACAGGAAGTAGGGCCCGAGGATCGACGGGTCGCCCGGCGGGACGCCGTCGCTGATCATGAGGAAGCCGACCGGCGTCTCGCCGGCGTAGATCGCCCAGTAGCGCGGCATCGCCTGCGGATACCGTTCGGCGTCGGCGAAGGAGTCGGCGACGCTCGCCACGTACTCCTCCTGGACGGGGGAGACCCGCAGGGCCGTCACCGCGGCGCGGTTGTCGTCGGTGACGGGACGAAGTGTGACATCGGCCATGACGCGGATCCTGTCACGATCAGGTCAGGCGCGGGCGCCGATCAGGGTGGTCACATAGGCGTCCAGGCGCTCCTCGACGACCCGCGTCGTCAGGTCGGTCCGGCCCGCCTCCCGCCACGGCCGCGACACCACCGCGACCTCCTCCGAGCAGGCCATGCCGTCCCGGACCTGCCAGTACAGGCGCTCGTCCGGGGCCTCGGCCAGCACGCCGCCGGCCTCTTCATATGCCTCCGCGAACCTCCGGCCCCACTCCGGTCCGTGCAGGAGGGCGAGGTTGGTGGAGCAGTGGGCCACGTCGAGGTCCGCCGGTCCCCAGGAGGTCGCCGCCCAGTCGACGACGCCGGTGATCCGGGGCGGCACGTCGAACAGGACGTTGCCGGGCTGGAAGTCCCGGTGCACGACCCGCCCGTCAAAGGGCGGCGGGGGACGGCGGATCATGTCGATCGCCTCGGCCCAGGCCGCCGCGTCGGCGCCCGCCGGGACCACGACCGTGTCGGCGGTCGTCAGCGTCACGTAGTGCCGGGGCCGTTCGGCGGGCCGCAGTGCGTGGATGGCCACGAGCTGACGGGCCAGCAGCGGGACACGGGTCTCGATGCCCGCGTCGTCGAGGACCACCCGGCCCGTCAGATGGGTCATCAGGAGCGAGGGGTGCTCGCAGTGCGCGGCGGTCGCGTCGACCGCGACCAGTTCCGGGGCCGGTACGCCGGAGCCCGCGCAGAGGGTCAGGGCGTGCGCCTCCCGGTTCAGCCACTCCTCGGCGTCCGCCACGTCGACGAAGGTCCGCAGCACCAGGTGACGGGTGTCACCGTGGGGGGTGCCGACGGTCAGGCGCCGCATGTCGGCGGTGATGCCGCCGTGCAGGGGCTCCGCCGTGACGACGCGTTCACCGGCGTCCAGGTGCCGGTGCACCCAGGCCAGGGTCGACGGTCGGAGGGTGGTCACCGCCCTACTTCACCATCCCGGCGCCCGCCGGGCCACCGGTGATGGCGGGTCAACCCTCTCCTCATCCGATAGTCCCCACCGCAGAATGTGGTCGTGACTCCCAGGGGCCGGAAGGTGTCACCGATCACGCTGGTGCTCATCCCCGTGGCGATCGGGCTCGTCGGCAATCTCTGGACCAGCACCGTGGCGGTCGACGCGTGGTGGTTCGGCCCGCTCACCGCGTTCCTGGTGGCCGCTCTCGTGGTCTGGTCGATCCGGATCGAGCTGGCACGCTCGCGCCCGGCGCCCGCCGAGGAGGAGGCCCTCCTCGAAGAGGCGGCCACGTCCCTCCGCGCCGCCGTACGCCGCCAGTGGCGGGCCGAGTCGAGGGTGCTGGCGCTGGACAACCCGCAGCCGATGCCCGTGCGCTGGAACCTCGTCGAAGAACCCGTCTTCGACGCCGGGCCTGACGGGGTGACCGTTTCGGGCGAGGTGACCTGGTCGGGTTCGGCCGACCGCGTCGACGAGCTGGCGGAGTCGTACCGGAGGATCCCGAAGGGGCGGCTGATCATTCTCGGGGGAGCGGGGGCCGGGAAGACCACGCTCGCCGTCCAGCTCGTGCTCAGCCTCGCGGAGGACCGCGACGGGCCGGTGCCCGTGCTGGTGTCGGCGGCCGGGTGGGACCCCTCGGTCCAGCCCGACTTCGTGGGCTGGTTCGCCACCCGCCTCGACCAGGGGTACGGCTGGCTGCGGGGCTTCGGCCCCGAGACCGCCGCGAACCTGTTCTCCGACGCCCACGTCATCCCGGTTCTGGACGGGCTCGACGAGGTCCCCGCCGACGTCCGCCCGCTGATCCTCACGGGGCTCAACGCCGCCCTGTCGCGGCGGAACCGGTTGATCATCACCTGCCGCAGGGACGAGTACGGCGAGGCCGTCCGGGCCGGGCAGACCATCAGCGACGGCGCGGTGATCGAGGCCGAACCGGTCTCCCCGGTCGCGGCGGCCGACTACCTCTCGGCCGTGATCGGCCGCACGACCCTCACATCGGAATGGCGGGAGGTCATCGCCCGCCTGCGGCGGGACCCGCCCCGCCCGCTCGCCGAGACGGCGTCCAGCCCGCTGGGCCTGTGGCTGCTGCGCGCCACCTACGCCGACGCCCGGGAGTCTCCGGAGACGCTGCTGGACACCGCGCGGTTCCCGAGCGGCGACGAGCTCCGCGCGCATCTGTTCGACCGCCTGATTCCGACGGCGATCAGCGCCCGCCCTCCGACGACGCATCCCGCGACCGACCTGTTCCGTCCCCGCCGCCGATACACCTCCGGCCAGATGACCCGCTGGCTGGGCAACCTCGCCCTCCTCCTGGAGCACACGCCCAACCCCGACCGCCGGGTGGGCAGGCCGAGTCTGGGCAGCCGCGACCTGGCCTGGTGGCGGCTGGGTGCGCACGTCCTGACGCACCGTCCGCCGGGGCCCTTCGGCTATCTCGGGGTGCTCGCGAGCGGGGTCCTGTGGGCGGTGGCCGTGGGGGTGGTCGCCCTCGGCCTGCCGTTCTGGTGGGCGCTGGGAGCGGCGGTGATCATCATGGTCGAATATCACGAGGGGCCCGCGGGCGACCACTGGTCATGGGAACGGGATCTGCCGGGATCGGCGGACGTCCGGATCCGGGGCCGGTCCGCGGACCTGTTCCGCGAGCTGGCGTCCCGGGCCGGCCTGGCCCTCCTGCTGCTCGCCGGGTTCGGCGCGCTGTTCGGGGGTCTGCACGTCCTGGCGCTGGTGTCCGGCGCCGCCTTCCCGTACGCGCTCACGCTCCTTCTCCTGTACGGGCTGACCTTGGCCCTCACCGTGGTCTCCGGGTCCGTCACGGCGTGGCTGGACGAGAACGCCGCCGGCACGCCGGTGGAGCAGTGGAGGGCCGACCGGCGGCTCACCGTGACCCGCGTCGTGGCCGGTGCGGTCATCGGTGCGATGTTCGGCGCCGTCGTCGCCGTGATCGTCCGGCCGGAGCCGGTTGTCACAGTCACGGCCCTCTCGGCGGCGGCGGGCGCGCTGACCGCGTTCACGGGCGGCACCCGCCACGCGTGGCCGGTGTACCTCGTGGCGGCCGCGCGGCTGGCCCGCCGAGGTCTGCTGCCGCGCCGTCTGATGGAGTTCCTCGACGACGCCCACCGGCTCGGGCTGCTGCGTGTGGTCGGCCCCGTGTACCAGTTCCGGCACGCCGAGTTCCAGGACCACCTCGCCGCCCGGTTCCGCCCGGAGGCGCCGCCGCGCCCGGTGGTCCGGCCGACGCCCGTCGTGACGCCCCCCACGCGGGGAGCCGTGGCCGATCTGCGGCCGGCGCGGCTGACCACGATCACGGCGTACAGGGACGTCCTGGACGTCGCCTTCCACCCCGGAGAAGACATCCTGGCACTGACCACCACAGGCCGGACCCGGATGGTCGGCCTCGACGGCGGCCTGCGGAGGACCTTCCGCTACGGCGGCCCGCTCGCCCGCTTCGAGCGCCACGCCGCCACCGCCGCCAAGGCCGTCTTCAGCCCCGACGGGACGTCGCTGGCCACCGCCGGGGACCGCATCACCCGGATCTGGGACGTCTCGACCGGCGCTCCCCTGCACACCTTCGGCGAGGGGTCGACCAGCGTCGTCTTCAGTCCCGACGGCCGATTGCTGGCGACCGCGGCGCGGACGGCCGCCACGGTGCTCCGCGATGCCGTGACGGTCACCGAGATCTTGCGGATCACCCAGCCGTCCTTTCCGACGCGGGTCGCCTTCGACACCGACGGGACGCGGCTCGCGACGTGCTGCCGGGGCGGCGAGGTGCAGGTGTGGCGGATCTGGCCCGGACAGGATCACCTCGGCGCCGCGCCCACGGCATGAGATCGCCGTCGGTGGGCAGTGACCCTGCTCCGGCCCCCCTGACCGAAGGACGCCTATGGACGGGATCCGCCCGCTCGTCGCCCACCCCCTCGCCGTGTCGGTGGTGCCGTCATGATCCGGGAGGAGGGCATCCGCCTGCGGTTGCCCTCCATGTCGGTGCGGGGCCTGGCCGTGCGGTTCGCCGTCGGCGCGGCGGTCTTCGTGGTCGCCGGGCTGATCGGGAACCGGTGGGGGCCCGTGGTGGGCGGCATCTTCCTGGCCGTGCCCGCCGTCGTCGCCGCCGCGCTGACCCTGATCCAGACCAAGGAGCAGCGGGCCCGACCGGCCGTCCCGGACGCCCGGGGCATGGCGCTGGGAGCGGTCGGGCTGGTCGGGTTCGCCGGATGCGTCTGGGGACTGGCGGTGACGCTGCCCGCCTGGCTGGCGCTCGTGTTCGCCACCCTGGTGTGGGCGGTGATCGCCGACATCCTCCATCTGGTCTTCGGCCGCCCGGCCGCGAAGGCCGGTCCTTTGTCTTGATGGCACGGTCATGGGACGGCCGGGAAAGCCCGGCCGCTTCCCGAACGTGCGCACGACGGTATCGAGATCGGCGGCTGACTTCGTGCTGGGTAGCCTCAGGATGAAGGGGGATTGAGACGTCGGCCCCACACGATGTCATCCCGATTTCCGGCCTCGATGAGGCGATGTCTCCTCCCGCCACTGCGGAAGGGCCTTTGTCATGTCCGATCCTTGGGAGATCAGACGCCGTCTGAGCGACGCGATCAACGCTCACGATCTGCCCCGCCTGCTCGGGATGTACAGTCCCGACGCCGTCCTCGTCGCCCCGGCGGGCATCGCGGAGGGACGGGACCAGATCGCCTGGTTCTACGAGCAGGCCTTCGGCGCCTTTCCTGACTACCGCCAGACGGCGTGGCTGGAGGTGCCCGGTGACGATCCCATGGTCAGGGAATGGGTGTTCACCGGGACCCACCTGGGGCCCTTGCTCCTGCCCGACGGGCGTGAGATCGAAGGGACCGGGCGTCACGTCACGGTCCGCGCCGCGTGCATGACCTATGTCGTCGGGGACCTGGTGGTCACCCACCGCGACTACTACGACCAGCTGGAGCTGTACAGCCAGCTGGGCTTCGGCCTGTCCGAGCTGCCGCGCGCCGTCGGCCAGGCACGCGCGGGGTCATAGCCTCTCCCGCCTGCGGCCGGCGGCCGGTTCGGCGGGCGGCCGGTCGCGGCGGTTGGCCAGCACGCTCGTCACCGTGACGGTGGCCAGGATCGCCACGATCACCCCGAGCGAGAGCAGCGTCGGGATCTCCGGCACCCACGTCCAGACCTGGTGGGCCCAGTGCAGGATGAGCTTGATCCCGATGAAGGCGAGGATCACGCCGAGGCCGTGGTTGAGGTGCCGGAGCTTCGTCAGCACGTCCATGAGCACGAAGTAGAGCGCGCGCAGGCCCAGCAGGGCGAAGGCGTTGGTGGCGAACACGAGGAACGGGTCCTGGGTCACGCCGTACACGGCGGGCACCGAGTCGACGGCGAAGACGATGTCGGTGGCGAAGACCGCCACCACGGCCAGCGCCAGCGGGGTCAGCGCGCGCCGGCCGCCCTCGCGGACGACCAGGCGGGAACCCCGGTAGTCGTCGGTGATCGGCATGAGGCGGCGCAGCAGCCGGACGGTGCGCATGGACGAGATGTCGACCTCGTGCCCGTGCCCGCCCGCCGCGTCCTTGACGATCTTCCCGGCGGCGGCGATCAGGATCGCGCCGAACAGCAGGAACGCCCAGGTGCCGCTCTGCAGGACGGCCGCCCCGAGGGCGATGAAGACCGCGCGCAGCGCCAGCGCCCCGATGATGCCCAGCAGCAGGACCCGCTGGGCCAGCGCGTCGGGCACCGCGAAGGACGACAGCAGCAGCATGAACACGAACAGGTTGTCCACCGACAGCGACTTCTCCACCATGTAACCGGTGTAGAACTCCACCGCGACGCCGGAGCCGTGCACGCCCCAGACGTACACGCCGAAGAGCAGCGGCAGCGCCAGGTAGAAGACCGACCATCCCACGGCCTCGCGCATCCGCACCTCGTGCGGACGCCGGGTCAGGATGAAGTCCACGGTCAGCAGCAGGGCCAGGGCGGCGACGGTGATCGCCCACAGGGCCGGTGAACCGATCGTCTGCAGATCGGCTGGCATGAAACCCCCTCGAACGGCTGTTCGAGGTCTCCTTCGCCCGCTCTCGCGCGGGCGGCCATCCGGGAACGTTCGTCACGTCCGTACTGACCGGATCGGCTCTTGGGAAGTACTCCCCCCGTCATCCCAGGTTAGGGGGGTCCGCGGGGGTGACTCCAGACATTTGACCAGGTCTGTGCCCTGGACGGATAGTGAAAAGAACACCCGGACGGCCGAGGAGGGGATTTCATGTCGGGCACCCTGATCCTGGAGATCCTGCTGGGTGTTCTGGTGCTGATCTGCGCGGTCATCACCAACGCCGCCCTGTGGCCGACCGTGCGGCGCTCTCACACCCCCGACGCCCGCGGGCGGTGACGGGCGCGGGCTCAGGTCAGGACGCCGTCGTGCAGGTGGGCGAACAGGCCGGCGTTGTGGCTGTAGTCGACGCGCACGTCGATGACCGTCACGCCGGGCATGGTCAGCGTCTCGCGGCTCAGGGCGTTCCGTAGCTCGGCCTCGAACTCCTCCATGGTCGAGACCCTGATCCCGCGGGCGCCGAAGGCCCCGGCGTACTGGACGACGTCGTAGTCGCCGAGCCGGATTCCGGAGGTGCGCCCGTATTTCAGCTTCTCCTGGAAGGCGACCATGTCGTAGGTGTCGTCGCGCAGGATCACGTGGGTCAGCCGCAGGCCCAGCCGGGTGGCCGTCTCCAGCTCCTGCGCGGTGAACAGGAACCCGCCGTCGCCGGAGATCGACACGACCTGGGTGGCCGGGCGGAGCAGGGCGGCCGCCATGGCCCACGGCAGCGCGACGCCCAAGGTCTGCTGGCCGTTGGAGAACAGCAGGTGGCCGGGCTCGTAGCTGCGGAAGTGCCGGGCGGTGTAGATGTAGTTCGAGCCGACGTCGGCCACGACCGTGGCGTCGTGGTCCTCCAGCTTGCGCGACACCACGCCGGCCGCCTGGAAGGTCTCCACCACCGGCAGGTCGGTGCCGGCGAGGAGCTCGCGCAGGGCGGCGCAGGCGTCCGGGCCGGCCGACCGCAGCCCGGCGAGCACCACCGGCCGCTCGGCGTCGCGGATCAGCTCCACCGCCCGCCGGATCCGGTCACGGGGAGCGGGGCCGAGTGAGGGCACCGGCATCGGGCCTTGGATCCGCGCGCCGGTCGGCGCGGCGGCCACGTCCATCGGAAGGATCACCGCCGCCGCGCCGCGCGGCTCGGTCACGGCGGCCCGCAGGGCGTTGGCGATCGCCTCGGTGACGTCGTCGGGATCGTCGACCTCGCCGACGTACTTGGTGACGGGCCTGAGCGCGGCGGAGGCGTCCATCGTCTGGTGGGTGCGCTTGAGCCGGTCGCGCCGGGCGACCGCGCCGCAGATCGCGAGCATGGGGAACTGCTCGGTGGTGGCGGTGATCAGGCCGGTGACCAGGTTGGTCGTGCCAGGCCCCGAGTTGACCGCGCCGATCCGTCGTCGTGGCTCATGTGCTCAGCCGCCTTCCGCCTGGTGGATCCGCGCGGCGACGTCGCCGCTGGTCAGGTTGGAGTCGAGGAACTGCCGGGTCCGGGGGAGGCTCAGATGGATCTCCGACCGGACGCTCAGCTCGATCGTGCCGCGCTCCAGCCGGAAGCCCAGCGAGTGCCCGCCGCGCCGCCCGCTCTCGTCGACGAAGTGCAGGTGGTAGCCGGCCACCGAGATGCCCTGCTCGAAGTCGGGCGTGCGGAAACCGGCCAGCGTCCCCCTGACGTCGGTGAACGTCGTCTCCCCCTGTCCTTTGGTCGCCTCGGTCAGCGGCGGGAACGGCGGTGTCTGCTCCATGACGGTCCGGGTGTGGACCTGGCCGAACGTTCCGGTGATGCGGATGGCGTAGATCACGTTGACGCTGCTGACGGAGCCGTCGATCAGCTCGGTCACGGCGGCGTGGTCGCCGCCCGACGTGACCGGGATGGTCATGTCGGGCCGGAACCGGGTGACCACCGCGAAGGGCGTCTTCTCGTCCATGGCCGCGACGTGGGCGCTGCCGTCGGCGCGCAGATGGTGGCAGACGCCGTCGAGGATCAGCATCTCGCCGTCGAGCCGGTTGAAGGTCCCGACGCCGAAGTCCCCGTGTTTCAGCAGCTCACCGATGGTCACGTCGCCCTCGTAGACCCCTTCGAGGAGCGCGCTCATGGTGGAGGTCTGGTAGATCTCCCGTGATCGCCTGGCGTCTCCGGCCCCGCTGACGTGGGCGAGCAGGTTGCGCGCCCATCCGTGGAACACCTCCATGCCGAGCCCCCGCTCTCCGGCTGTGGTCCACTCTCAACGATAACGAGGGCTCAGCCCGTCGTCGCGGTCCGGTAGGGGCGGAAGAACGCGCGCAGTTCCTCGGCGTAGATCTCGGGCTCCTCGAAGGCGGCGAAGTGGCCGCCGCGGGCGGGTTCGGTCGCGCGCACGACGTTCGCGGTGCGTTCGAGCCAGGCCCGGGGCGGCCGGACGATGTCACCGGCGAAGATCGAGAAACCGGACGGGACCTCGACCCGGCGGGCGAGTTGCGCGGGCGGGATGGCGGCGTTGGCCCGGTACATGCGCATCGAGGAGCCGATCGTGCCGGTGAGCCAGTAGATCGTCAGGTTCGTGAGGATCTCGTCCATGGTGAAGGCGGAACCGGCGTCGCCGTGGCTCCACGCCTGGAACTTCTCCACGATCCACGCGGCGAGCCCGGCCGGCGAGTCGGTGAGCCCGACCGCCGCCGTCTGCGGTTTGGTGCGGTGCATGGCGGCATAGGCCCCCTCGTCCCGGCCCCACACCACGGCGCCCTCCATCCAGGCGCGCTCCTCCGGGGTGAGCTCCGCCGGGTCACCCGCGAAGAACGGCACTCCGGCGTCGGTACGGTGCACGGCCGTCACCCGCTCGGGGTGGTCGAGCGCGAGGTAGCGGCTCACATGGCTGCCGATGTCCCCGCCCGCGGCGCCGAACGTCCGGTAGCCGAGCAGGTCCATGAGCTCGGCCCACAACCCGGCCACGGCGACGGAGTCGAGGGCCGGGCCCTTCGGGATGTCGGAGTAGCCGAAGCCCGGCATGTCCGGCACGACGACGTCGAACGCGTCGGCGGGGTCGGCGCCGTGCGCGCCGGGGTCGGTCAGGAGCGGGATGACCTTCTGGTAGCGCCAGAACGAATCGGGCCAGCCGTGGCTGAGCACCAGCGGCATCGCCCGGCCGGCCGGCGCGACCGCCTTGGCGTGCACGAAATGGATCCCGAGGCCGCCCACCGTCGCGCGGAAGCGGGGGAGCCGCAGGAGCTCGGCCTCCCGCGCCGGCCAGTCGAACCCGTCCGCCCAGTAGGCGACCAGCTCACGGAGGTAGTCCAGGTCGGTCCCGAGTGACCAGCCCGCGTCGTCGGGGCTGTCGGGCCAGCGCGTCGCGCGCAGCCGCGCCCGGAGGTCGTCGAGCGCCGCGGCGCCGGTCTGCTGGGTGAAGGGCTCGAAACCGGACATGGGCCGCATGCTACTCACCACCCGCTCGCCGGCCCGGCGACGGGGTCAGTGCGACAGGAAGGCCGACAACTGCGGCGAGTACGTGGTGTGCAGGACCAGCGTCGCCGCTCCCACCACGGCGGCGTCGGCGCCCAGGGGAGAGGCGGCCACCTCGACGACCCGGATGTGCCGCGACAGCGGCCGGGTGGACAGGGCGGCGGCGACGGCCGCCGCGAACCGGTCTTCGACGTGCTCGATGCCGTGGCCGCCCAGCACGATGAGGTCGACGTCGACGAAGTTGGCGACGCTGACGGCGACCGACGCCACGTGGGCGGCCGCCTCGTCGATGATCCCCACCGCGAGCGGGTCTCCGTTCGCCGCCGCGAGCAGGACCGCTGCGTGGTCGACGGCGGCCGGGTCGGCGGCGAACGGCTCGGCGAGCACGCCGCGGCCGCCGGAGGCGAGCCTCGCGTGCGCCTGCTCCACCAGGGCCGATGGGTTGACCAGACGTTCGAGGCAACCGTGGTTGCCGCAGTAGCACGCGGGCCCGTCGGCGAGCACGGTGGAGTGGCCGAACTCGCCGGCGTTCAGCGAACCGCCCCGGTAGACCTGGTGGTTGAGGATGAGCCCGCCGCCGATGCCGGTGCCGAAGTAGAGGTAGGCGAAGTGGGCCACCCCCTTGCCCGCGCCCGACCAGCGTTCGGCGACGGCGGCGGCGGTGGCGTCGTTGTCGAGCGTCACGGGCAGCCCGGTCGCCTCGGCGAGCATGCGCTGCACCGGCACCCGCGTCCAGTTCGAGAGCTGGGGCGGGGCCACGATCAGGCCGCGGTTCTGGTCGAGCGGCCCGGGCGCGGCCAGGCCGACGCCGAGCACCCGGTCGGACGGGACCTGCGACTCGGCCAGCACCTCGCCGACGAGCGCGGCCATCGCGGCGACGACGTCGGCCGGGTCGGTCCCCGAGCTGACCGGCCGCCGCCGGACGGCCAGCGGCCGGCCGAGGAGGTCGACGACCGTGCAGGTGAGCTTCACGGGGTCGAAGTGCACCCCGACCGCCGCGCGCGCGTCGGGATTGAGGCGGAGCGTGGTGCGCGGCTTGCCGCCGTTGAGCACGCGGCTGGCGCCGTCCTCCCGCACCATGCCCTCGTCGATGAGCCGGCGGACGATGCCGGAGACGGTCTGCGGGGTGAGCCCGGTGCGTTCGGCGATCTCGACGCGGCTGATGCCGTCGGCGAGCTGGATTTGGTCCAGCACCACAGCTTGGTTGTATCGTCCCACTTTGGGAAGATTTGTACCCGCCTGTCGCACTCAGGGTCCTTCCTGCTCGTCTGTCGGGTCACAGTCTGCATCAGAGCGTTGACTTAGTAAATCCAATGGATTTATGGTCCTTCGGATAGTTCTAACAACTAAGTCATGAAACAAGTGAGGCATGTTGTGACCACGGAGACTCGTCCATGACGAGCGCGCCGGTCCTGCTGGAGATGCGGTCGATCACCAAGACGTTCCCCGGTGTCACCGCGCTGGCCGACGTGAACCTCGAGGTGCGGCAGGGCGAGATCCACGCGATCTGCGGGGAGAACGGCGCCGGCAAGTCGACGCTCATGAAGGTGCTCAGCGGCGTCCATCCCCACGGGACCTACACCGGTGACATCGTCTACCAGGGCGAGCAGGTGCGCTTCTCCGACATCCGGGCGAGCGAGAAGGCGGGCATCGTGATCATCCACCAGGAGCTCGCGCTGGTGCCCGGCATGTCGATCACCGAGAACATCTTCCTCGGCAACGAGCCGCGCAAGCGGGGCGGCATCGACTGGAAGGCCGCGCAGCGCCGGGCGCTGGAACTGATGGAGGAGGTCGGCCTCCGTGAGGACCCCGACACCCTCATCAAGGACATCGGCGTCGGCAAGCAGCAGCTCGTCGAGATCGCCAAGGCATTCGCCAAGGACGTCAAGCTGCTCATCCTGGACGAGCCGACCGCCGCGCTCAACGAGGCCGACTCCCGGCACCTGCTCGACCTGCTGCGGGGCATCCGCGACCGGGGAGTGACCTCGATCATCATCTCCCACAAGCTGAACGAGATCGAGGCCATCGCCGACACCATCACGATCCTGCGCGACGGCCGCACGATCGAGAGCCTCGACGTCAAGGCCGACGGCGTCAACGAGGACCGCATCGTGCGCGGCATGGTCGGCCGCGAGCTGCACAGCCGATTCCCCGAGCACACGCCGAACATCGGCGAGGTCTTCTTCGAGGTGCGCGACTGGACGGTGCGCCACCCGATCTCGGCCGACCGGCTGGTGTGCAAGGGATCGAGCTTCAACGTCCGGCGCGGGGAGATCGTCGGGTTCGCCGGGCTCATGGGCGCCGGGCGCACCGAGCTGGCGATGAGCCTGTTCGGCCGCTCCTACGGGGTCTACCTGAGCGGCCGCGTCTTCAAGGACGGCGAGGAGGTCCAGCTCCGCACGGTGTCCGACGCCATCGACCACGGCCTGGCCTACGTCAGCGAGGACCGCAAGGCGATCGGCCTCAACCTGCTCGACGACATCAAGACCTCGATGGTCGCGGCCAAGTTGTCGAAGGTCGCCCACCACGGCGTCATCGACCCGGTGCGCGAGTACCGCTACGCCGAGGAGTACCGGCAGAGCCTGCGGGTCAAGACGCCCAGCGTCGACGAGGGCGTGACCAAGTTGTCGGGCGGCAACCAGCAGAAGGTCGTGCTGGCCAAATGGATGTTCACCGACCCCGACCTGCTGATCCTCGACGAGCCCACCCGGGGCATCGACGTGGGCGCCAAGTACGAGATCTACGGGATCATCCAGCGGCTGGCCGACCAGGGCAAGGGCGTCATCGTCATCTCCTCCGAGCTGCCCGAGCTCATCGGCCTGTGCGACCGCATCTACACGGTCTTCGAGGGCACGGTCACCGGCGAGGTCCCCCGCGCCGAGGCCGACCCGGAACTCCTCATGAAACAGATGACCTCTACCAAGAAGACCCCGATCCGATGAGCCGAATCAAAGACCTCCAGAAGAACCTGTTCGGGGGCACCACCTCCAACGCCCGCCAGTTCGGCATGATCTTCACGCTCGTGGCCATCGTGCTGCTGTTCCAGATCTGGACCGACGGCCTGACGCTGACCTCGGGCAACCTCATCGCCGTCGTCAGCCAGTACTCCTACATCCTCATCCTGGCCATCGGCATGCTGATGGTGATCGTGGCCGGGCACATCGACCTGTCGGTCGGCTCGGTCGCCGCCTTCACCGGCATCGTGGTGGCCAAGACCATGCAGGAGTTCTCCCTGCCGTGGCCGGTGGGCATCCTGCTCGGGCTGGCCGTCGGCGCGCTGATCGGCGCCTGGCAGGGCTTCTGGGTCGCCTACGTCGGCGTGCCGGCGTTCATCGTGACGCTGGCCGGCATGCTGCTGTTCCGCGGCGGCAACCAGTACATCGGCAACGCCGACACCGTCCCGGTGCCGGAGGGCTTCCGTACGATCGGCGCCGGGTTCCTGCCCGAGGTGGGGCCGAACACCGGCTACAACAACCTGACGCTGCTGCTCGGCCTGGCCGCGTGCGCGGGCGTGATCTGGCGGGAGCTGAAGGCCCGCCAGACCCGGCGCGAGATGAACGCCGACGTCGCGCCGATGTGGATCTCGGTGCTCCGGATGGCCGTCATGGTCGGCGTCATCGTGTTCGCCACGCTGCGCTTCGCCGGCGGCCGGGTCGGCACCAGCCTGCCGATCTCCGGCATCATCCTGATCGCCCTGGTGCTGGCGTACTCCCACTACACCCGCAACACCATCGGCGGCCGGCACATCTACGCGGTGGGCGGCAACTCCCGCGCCGCCGAACTGTCCGGCGTGAAGCTGAAGCGGGTCAACTTCCTCGTCATGATGAACATGTCCGTCCTGGCCGCGCTGGCCGGGATGATCTTCGTGGCGCGGTCGTCGGCCTCCGGCCCCCAAGACGGCCTGAGCTGGGAGCTCGACGCCATCGCGGCCGTCTTCATCGGCGGCGCGGCCGTCTCCGGCGGCCTCGGCACCATCAGCGGGTCCATCGTCGGCGGCCTGGTCATGGCCCTGCTGAACAACGGCCTGCAGCTCGAAGGCGTCGGCTCCGACATGGTCCAGATCATCAAGGGCCTGGTCCTGCTGCTCGCGGTGGCCTTCGACGTCTACAACAAGAGCCAGGGCCGCTTCTCGATCATCGGGTCGCTGATGCGCCCCTTCCGCCGGGACGATCCGGCCCCACCGGCCAATCGACCTTCCCCGTCGTCGGACGCCGACAAGGCTCCGGTCGCCGGTTGACCTCCCCGGGCGCGTTCCCCACACGCCCGTGACATCACCATCCCCAGAAGGGCTAGTTTCACCATGCGGAAATATCTGACCAGGAGCGTCGCGTTGATCGGCGCCGTGGCGCTGCTCACGCTGGGCGCCTGCTCCAACGAGCGGGAGGGCGCCCCGGCCGCGGACACCGGCGCCAGCGCCGCGCCGGCCAAGGGCTTCGCCGCCGACGCCCTCATCGGGGTGGCCCTGCCGTCCAAGACCTCCGAGAACTGGGTGCTCGCCGGTGACCTGTTCACCAACGGGCTCAAGGAGGCCGGCTTCACCTCCGACGTCCAGTACGCGGGCGCCTCCACCACCGTCGCCGACCAGCAGGCCCAGATCTCCGCCATGGTCACCAAGGGCGCCAAGGTCATCGTGATCGGCGCCACCGACGCCGCGCAGCTCACCACCCAGGTCAAGCAGGCCAAGGAGGCCGGCGCGGTGGTCATCGCCTACGACCGGCTGATCACCAACACCCCCGACGTCGACTACTACATCGCCTTCGACAACTTCAAGGTCGGCCAGCTCCAGGGCCAGGCGCTCCTGGACGGCATGAAGGCCAAGAAGCCCGAGGGCCCGTGGACGATCGAGCTGTTCTCCGGCTCGCCCGACGACAACAACTCGGGCGTGTTCTTCAACGGCGCGATGGACGTGCTCAAGCCGCTGATCGACAGCGGCGACGTCGTGGTCGGCTCCGGCCAGACCGACATCAAGCAGACCGCCATCCAGGGCTGGAAGGCCGAGAACGCCCAGCAGCGCATGGACTCGCTGCTGACCTCCACCTACAACGGCGACAAGAAGCTCGACGGCGTCCTGTCGCCGAACGACACGCTCGCCCGCGCGATCATCACCTCGGTCAAGGGCGCCGGCAAGGACATCCCGGTCGTGACCGGCCAGGACTCCGAGGTCGAGTCGGTCAAGTCGATCATGGCCGGTGAGCAGTACTCCACGATCAACAAGGACACCCGCAAGCTGGTGGCCGAGACGATCAACATGGTCAAGTCGCTCCAGGCCGGCAACGAGCCGACCATCAACGACAAGGACTCCTACGACAACGGCCAGAAGGTCGTGCCGGCCTACCTCCTCCCGCCGGTCATCGTGACCAAGGACAACGCCGCCGAGTCGTACGCCAACGACCCGAAGCTGGCCCCGCTCACCCAGGGCTGACCCCGCGCGGCGTTCAGCCGGTCGCCTCGGCGGCGGCCCGCCCGGCCTGACGGCCGGACAGCAGGCAGCCGCCGAGGAAGGTGCCCTCCAGGGCGTTGTAACCGTGCAGGCCGCCGCCCCCGAAACCGGCGGCCTCACCCGCCGCGTACAGGCCGGGGACGGGCCGGCCGTCCGGGCCGAGGGCGCGGGAGTCGAGGTCGGTCTGGAGGCCGCCGAGGCTCTTCCTGGTCAGGACGTGCAGCCGGACGCCGATCAGCGGACCGGCCAGCGGGTCGAGCAGGCGGTGCGGGACGGCGGTGCGGCTGAGCCGGTCGCCGAGGAAACGCCGCGAGTTGTGGATGCCCTGGATCTGCGCGTCCTTGCTGTAGGGGTTGGCGACCTGCAGGTCGCGGGCCACGATCTGGCGGCGCATCGTGCCGGCGTCGAGCAGGGCCTCGCCGGTCAGGCCGTTCATCTTCGCCACCAGTTCGTCCAGGGTGCCGGCGACGACGAAGTCCGCGCCGCGCCGTTTGAAGGCGTCCACCGGAGCGGGGGCGCCCTTGCCGAAGATCCGGCTGCGCAGCACCGCCTTCCGGTCGCCGCTGGTGATGTCGGGGTTCTGCTCCGAGCCCGACAACGCGAACTCCTTCTCCAGGATCGTCTGGGTAAGCACGAACCACGAGTGGTCGTATCGGGCGATGTCAGGATCGGTGCGCAGGTGCTTGAGGGTGCCGAGGGTGTCGTAGCCGGGCAGGCAGGGTTCGGGCAGGCGGCGGCCCAGGGCGTCGAACCACATCGACGACGGGCCCGGCAGGATGCGGATCGCGTGGCCGGGCCACACCGGGTCCCAGTTCTGCACGCCCTCGGTGTAGTGCCACATCCGGTCGGGGTTGACGATCCGCGCCCCGGCCTTCTCGCTGATGGCCAGCATGCGGCCGTCGACGTGGGCCGGAACTCCGGTGATCATGTGCTGCGGAGGGCTGCCCAGCCGGTCGGGCCAATAGCGGCGCACCAGGTCGTGGTCGCCGCCGATGCCGCCGCTGCTGACGATGACCGCCTGCGCGGTCAGCTCGAACGTGCCGGTCACCTCGCGGCTGGAGCTCACCCCGCGCGGTGACTCGTCCGCCGCCAGCACGCTCCCGCGCACCCCGGTGACGGCTCCGTCGTGCACGACGAGCTCGTCGACCCGATGGCGGTGGTGGAAGGTCAGCAGGCCCGCCGCGGCCGCCGCCTGGGCGCTGCGCATGAACGGCCCCACCACGCCCGTGCCGGTGCCCCAGGCCACGTGGAAGCGGGGCACGGAGTTGCCGTGACCGTCGGCCCGCAGCGTGCCGCGCTCCGCCCACCCGACGACCGGCGTCAGCCGGATGCCGTGGGCGTCGAGGTAGGACCGCTTCTCACCCGCGGCGAACTCGACGTAGGCGCGGGCCCAGCGCACCGCCCAGCGGTCCTCGTCGTCCAGGCGGTCGAACCCCGCGCTCGCCTGCCAGTCGCTCCAGGCCAGCTCGAAGGAGTCGCGCACCCGCAGGCGGCGCTGCTCGGGCGAGTTCACCAGGAAGAGCCCGCCGAACGACCAGTACGCCTGCCCGCCCAGGTTGGCGGCGTTCTCCTGGTCGACCAGCGCCACCTTCCTGCCCCGGGTGGTCAGCTCGTGCGCGGCGACCAGCCCGGCCAGGCCCGCGCCCACGATGATGACGTCCGCGTCCATGGTCGTGCTCCTCTAACGCCGTACGGCGCGGGCGGCGATCGCCCGGCCGAGTTCCGTGGTGGTGCCCCGGCCGTGCAGGTCGGGGGTGAGCGGGGCCTCGCCGGGGCCCGCCGCGAGCACGTCCTCGATCGCGCCCAGCAGGTGGGCCGCCGCGTCGGGGTGGCCGAGGTGGTCGAGCATCATCGAGGCGCACCAGATCTGCCCGATCGGGTTGGCGACGCCGCGACCGGCGATGTCGGGCGCGGAGCCGTGCACCGGCTCGAAGAGGCTCGGGTGGGTGCGGTCGGGGTTGATGTTCGCGCTCGGGGCGATGCCGATCGTGCCGGTGCAGGCGGGGCCCAGGTCGGACAGGATGTCGCCGAACAGGTTGCTGGCCACCACGACGTCGTAGCGGTCGGGGTGCAGCACGAAGTCGGCCGCCAGCGCGTCGATGTGCTTCTTGTCCCAGGCGACGCCGGGGAAGCGCTGCGCCATCTCCTCGACGCGTTCGTCCCAGTAGGGCATCGAGATCGAGATGCCGTTGCTCTTCGTCGCCGACGTCAGGTGCCGGGCCGGCCGCCGTCCGGCCAGCTCGAAGGCGTAACGGAGCACGCGGTCGACGCCCACGCGGGTCATCACCGTCTCCTGCAGCACGGTCTCGCGCTCGGTGCCCTCGAAGATCCGCCCGCCGACGCTGGAGTACTCGCCCTCGGTGTTCTCCCGGACGACCACGAAGTCGACGTCACCCGGCCCGCGCCCGGCCAGCGGACTGCGCACGCCGGGCATCAGGCGGCAGGGGCGCAGGTTGACGTACTGGTCGAAGACGCGCCGGAACAGCAGGAGGCTGCCCCACAACGAGACGTGGTCGGGCACGACCTCCGGCCACCCGACGGCGCCGAAGAAGATCGCGTCGTAGGAGCCGAGGGTCTCCTGCCAGCCGGGCGGCAGCATCGTGCCGTGCCGCCGCCAGTAGGCGGCGCTGGCGAAGTCGAAGTGGTCGAACCGCAGGTCGAGGCCGAACACCCCGGCCGTCGCCTCCAGGGCCCGCAGTCCTTCCGGCACGACCTCCGTGCCGATCCCGTCGCCGGGGATCACGGCGATCCGGTGGGCCGTCATCGGTCGCCCCGGCGCAGCGCGTCCAGGCCGCCCTGGGCGTCGTCGATGACCAGCCGTTCGGCGGTCACCGGGTCACCCTGGCGCAGGGCGCGCACCAGGGCGCGGTGACCGGCGTAGCGGTCGAGACCGAACCTCTCGTCCTCGGCGATCTTCTCCAGGCGCAGCGCCCGGCGTTCGGGCCGGGAGAAGACCCGGGACTGTTCGAGGAGCCGGATCAGCACGGGGTTGGCCGCGCACGCGTTGACCGCGTCGTTGAACTCCTCCATGCGGTCGAGCAGCGCGCTGACGTGGCGGTCGACGTTCTCGCCGTTGCGGTGCCGGTTGACGATGACGATCAGCAGGTCGTCGGCGGCGTCGAGGATCGTGTCGAGCGCGTCGAGCTGTTCGGGGGTGGCGTTGCGGGCGGCGAACCTGGCCACCAGGCCGCGCAGGCCGATCTCGACCTCGGCCAGGTCGTCGATGGCGCGTTCGGCGATGTCGGCCACCACGACCGTGCGGGGGCCGGTGCGCTCGATGAGCCCCTCGTGTTCGAGCCGCACCAGCGCCTCGCGTACCGGGGTCGGGCTGACCGTGAGCCGTTCGGCCAGGCCCCGTTCGGTCACCTTCTGGCCCGGCCGGAGCGACCGGGTGCCGATCTCCTCGCGGAGGGCCTCGTAGACGGCGTCGGCGCGCTTGACCATCATGCCGATCACGATAACAGCAGCAATGGCAATCGCTCGATGCTATCTGTTGACTTTTTTGCTATGGCAAATAGTGTGACTGCTGTCACAGCGAGGAGGACGCCATGGCGAGCACGACCCAGGGCACCCGAAGGATCACGTTCTACGTGGCCCTGGCGGTGTTCGCCCAGGAGTCGACCTGGAACTTCTACGACAACCGCGTGCCCGAACTGCTGCGCGACCACATCGCCGGCGCCGCCGTCATCGGCCTGCTCATGGGCATGGACAACCTGCTGGGCATCTTCGTCCAGCCCTACATGGGCAACCGGTCCGACAACACCCGCACCGCCTGGGGCCGACGCATCCCCTACCTGGCGGTCATGATGCCGCTGGGGGCGGTGCTGTTCCTGCTCATCCCGCTGGCCGGGTCGCTGGGCCCGCTGATCCTGGTCATCTTCCTGTACGCGCTGGTGATGAACAGCTTCAAGCCCGTCAGCGAGTCGCTCATGCCCGACTTCATCGGGCCCGACCGCCGCAGCCGCGCCAACGCCGTCGTGAAGATCGCCTCGGCGCTCACCACGGTCGTCGCGGCCCTGGTCAGCCTGCTGCTGGTGGACGATCATCCGGAGCTCGCCTTCGCCGTGCCCGCCGCCCTCATGCTGGTGGCCGCCGCGGTGCTGGTCACCGGGGTGCGCGACAGCCGCTCCCCGGCCTACCAGGCCGCCCTCGCCGAGGACGCGACCGGCCCGCACCTCCACGACGCGAAGGTCACGACGCGGGCCGTCATCGGCGACCTGGTGTTCGCCGCCGACCGGAGCCGGTTGTTGCTGATCGTCGCCGTGTTCGTCTTCGGGGGAGCGTGGTTCGCCTCGCGCTCGCTGATGACCCCCTACGGCGTCGAGGTGCTCGGCCTGTCCGACGGCGAGGCGGGCGGGCTGACGCTGCCGAGCGGCGTCGTGTTCATCCTGGCGGCCTTCCCGGCCGCGCTGCTGGCCGAGCGGTTCGGGCGGCTCCGGGTGATGGCCGCCGGGATCGCCCTGTTCGCCGCGGGCCTGCTGCTCGGCGCCGCCGTCCCGGTCACGGCGGTCACCGTCGTGGCGTTGTGCCTGGGCACGGCCGGCGCCGCCGCCTTCATCGTCAACGCCGTCGTCGTGTTGTGGAACCTGGCCCCGTCGAGCCGCGTGCTGGGCACCTACACCGGCCTGTACACGGTCGGCTGGGCCGGTGGGGGATTCGCCGGACCGGCCCTCGTCGGCCTGGCGGTCGACCTCACCGGATGGCGGCTGATGCTCCTGCACATCGCGGTCCTGGCCGTCGCCGCCGTCGTGCTGGTCCTCCGCGTCGACCGGCTGCGGGCCGCCCGATGACCACCACCGTCCTGGTCACGACCGACTACCTGACGCCCGGCGACGAGGTCGACGTGCTCCTGCGCGAGGCCGGTCTCACCACCCGCCACCACCCGCTGCGCGGCGTCCGCGAACCCGGCGAGCTCGTCGCCGTCCTGAACGGCTGCGCGGGCGCGCTGATCGCCAACGAGCCGATGACGGCCGAGGTGTTCGCCGAGTCCCCGGCGCTGCGCGCGGTCGTGCGCACCGGCGTGGGATACGACTCGGTCGACGTCGCCGCCGCCACCCGCGCGGGCGTCTCGGTGAGCAACCTGCCGGGCGTCAACGCCAACGCGGTGGCGGAGTACACGATGGCCCTGCTGCTGGCCCAGGCCCGCCGCCTCGTGCCGGTCGCCGAAGGGGTCCGGGCCGGTCACTGGCCCCGCGACGACGGTGCGGAACTGCGCGGAAAGACACTGGGTCTGCTCGGCTACGGCGCGGCGGCCCGCGCCGTGGCGCCCTTGGCCAGAGCCTTCGGCCTCTCCGTGCTCTGTACGACCGGCGTACCGGAAGACCACCGCCACGACCCCGGCGTGCGCTTCGTCGACCTGCCGGAACTGCTGGCCACGGCCGACTTCCTCTCCGTGCACACCGCCCTTCGGCCGGACACCCGGCACCTGATCGACGCCGCCGCGCTCGCCCGCATGAAGCCGACGGCACACCTGATCAACACCGCCCGGGGCGCGATCGTCGACGAGACCGCCCTGGCCGCCGCCGTGCGCGCGGGCCGCCTCGCCGGCGCCGCCCTCGACGTGACCGGCGTCGAACCCCTCCCGGCCGCCAGCCCGCTGCGGGACGTGCCCGGCATCACCGTCTACTCCCACCTGGCCGGGCAGACGGCCGAGGCCAGGCGGGCCGCCGGTCTGGAGGGCGCGCGCGAACTGATCGCCGCACTGCGGGGACGTCCACGATCCTCGCTCAACGCCCACCTGCTAGAGAGATGAGGACGATGTGATCAGGATCCTGGTCCCCAGCGGAATGCTCGGGGCCGGCTTCCCGCCGGAGACGATCGACCGGGGCCTCGCCCTCGGAGCCGACGTGATCGCCGTCGACGGGGGGTCGACGGACTCCGGGCCGTACTACCTCGGTTCGGGCACGGCCAAGACGAGCGCCGCCGCCGTCGCCCGCGACCTGCGCCTCCTGCTGCGCGCCTCCGCCGGGGCGGGCATCCCGCTGATCGTGGGCTCGTGCGGCACGAGCGGCACCGACTCCGGCGTCGACTGGGTCGCCGCGATCGCCGACACGATCCTGCGGGAGGAGAACCTGGCTCTGCGGGTCGCCCGCATCTACAGCGAGCAGACCGCCGCCGACCTGAAGGAACGGCTCGGCGAGGGCCGCGTCCACCCGCTCGCGCCGATGGAGGCCCTGGACGCCGCCACGCTGGACGCGTGCACCCACATCGTCGGCATGATGGGCCATGAACCCATCGAGGCGGCCCTGTCCGCCGGGGCCGACGTCGTGCTCGCCGGCCGCGCCACCGACACCGCCGTCGCCGCCGCGTACCCGCTGATGAAGGGCATGCCGCCCGGCCCCACCTGGCACGCGTCCAAGATCATCGAATGCGGCGGCCAGTGCACCACCAACCCGCGCGCGGGCGGCGTGCTCGCCACCATCGACCACGACGGCTTCGTCATCGAGCCGCTCGACCCCGCGGCGGCGTGCACGACGACGTCGGTGGCGGCCCACATGCTCTACGAGACCGTCAACCCCTTCGAGATGCGCGAACCCGCGGGAACCCTGGTCGTCTCCGACGCCGTCTACACGGCGCTCGACGACCGGCGGGTGCGCGTCGAAGGCTCCCGCTTCGAGGTCGCCGACCAGTACACGGTCAAGCTCGAAGGCGCCCGCGTCACCGGCTACGAGACCATGTCGTTCACCGCCATCCGCGACCCCCACATCCTCGCCCGGATCGACGACTGGCTCGCGCTGATGCACGAGATCCTCGCGGCCCGGGTGCGCCAGACCCTGGACCTCGGCCCCGGCGACTACGCCGTGGACCTCCGGCCGTACGGGTACAACGCCGTGCTGGGCGACCTCGACCCCGCCTCCGGCCCGCCCCGGGAGGTCGGCGTGATGCTGCTGGTCAACGCCCCCGACCAGGCGACCGCCACTGCCATCGCCAAGATCGCCAACCCGCTGATGCTGCACCTGCCGACCCCCGACATGGACTACCTCCCGAGCCTCGCCTTCGCCACCTCCCCGGCCGAGACCGAACGCGGGGCCACCTATGAGTTCGTGCTCAACCACGTCGTGGACGTCGACGACCCGACCGCCCTTTTCCGCGTCGAGATCGAGGGAGCCCCCCGATGAGCAGCAGGCCCACGCTGGGCGAACTGGCCCTTGAGGTGCGGTCGAAGAACGCCGGGCCGTTCTGGGTGACGATGGAGCTGTTCATGCGCACGGCGGAGGACTACACGACCGTCGCCGACGCACACTTCATCAACGAGCAGGTCGTCGGCGGCCTGTACGGAGTCGACCCGGCGACCGTGCAGATCTTCCGCATCCCCGCCCTCAACGTGGTCAAGATCTCCTTCCCTCGGCCGGTGGCCCAGGGGAGCCTGCGCGACCGCGACATCCACGCGGGCCAGCACCACGTGCCCCTGGCGTCGCTGGTCCCGCCGTGACCCGATGATCGAAAGGGCGAAAAGGGTGCACCCCGCCGACACGAGATACGCCGAGCTGGTGGAAGACCCGATCGGGGGTGAGGTCCTGCGCCTGCTCGACACCGGCGAACGCTTCCCGGGAGAGCGCCAGGAACTGAGAGACCGGGTGATCAAGCAGGCCAAGGCGACCATCGACAAGGCGAAATCGCTCGGAGACGGCCCGGAGGCCGACCGGGTGGCACTGACCGCTCATGCCCTGCGTGTCCTCTACCGGAGCCTGTGGCCCGAGCCCGCCGAGGCGGCGAGCGCGGCCTCGAGTGAGGTCCTCCTCATGAAGGTGTCGAACAGAACCGACATGATGCGCCTGACCGTGCTGCGCAACGTGAGCGAGCGCATCCGGCGCGAACTGCGCCGCTGACCGGTTCGGGGCCCTCTACGCGCCGGCCTGCAGGATGAGATCGGTCTCCGATTCGAGCATCAGGTGCAGGATGTGCAGGCCGGCGGCGGTGGCCGGTGCGACGGGACTGGGAATGCCGGTCAGCCTGACGGGTGTGCCCGCGATCGCTTCGGAGTAGCGGGCGCGGAGCGCCTCGCCGTCCGCCGAGGCGAGGGCGTGCGCGAGGCGCATCATCGCGGCCCGGTGGCGCTCGGCACAGGCGGCGGCCATCTCGGCGATCGGCTCGATGACTCCGGCGGCGCGTGCGCTGTCGGGGAAGCCCGCGGCGAGGAAGGCCAGCCCGCACCGGACGGCTTCGCATTCCTCCGGCCAGCGCCGCAGCAGCGCCGGCGCGACGGCCGCGACGGCGTTCTGGGCCGTCGTCTCCTCCGCGTTCTGACCGAAACCGAGACCGAGGGCAGACCGCCTGTCGGCGTCTCGGGCCGCGAGCCGGCGTCCGACGGTTCCGGCCTCGGCGAGCAGGAACAGAAGAAACGCCCGGTAGGGGGCCGCGACCTGGTCGTGTCCGACGATCCCGGCCAGCAGGGGAACCTGCTCCGCGGTATGGGGCGAGCACGTGCCCTGGTGCAGCACGGCGTCGAAGAGCCCGGACAGCAACTCCTGATCGTCTTCGTAGTGCTCGGGCTCGCCGGTAAGCCACCAGTCGGTCACCGGAGTGGCCGTGCCGTCCGCATGCAACCGGCTCGCGGCCACGCGGACCGTGTCCAGCAGCGGTGGCAATCCTCCCTCGACGGGCGCCGCCGCCGCGACCAACGGCGGCGGGACAACGCGCCGGGCGGGGAAGGACCGCGCGATGGCAGCGCGCCGTCGGTAGGCCTGTTCCTGAGTTTGATCGTGGAGCAGGCCCCTGAGGTCCAGATGGCGCAGGAGCGTTTCACGGTCGGCCATGGACCCGCCGTCGCAGAAGCCCTGATGGCGCCGGGCGACAGCCGCGACCGCGACCTCTTCGCATTCGAGCTGGTGGTCTTCCATGTCGTCGTCGGGGACGAGTTCGTCGACCACCGAGGTGACGTGCCACCAGCCCTCCAGCTCGGGCCGCGAGAACCCGGGTTCGCCGAAGAACGGGTTGGCGAGGTCGAGATGGGGGAGGTAGACCGGCCGCAGCCGCACCCAGCGATGCCCCCGATCGACGAGCTCGGCCGCGAGCAGACGCCCGCGACTTTCGTCGGGCAACGCGATCCGGTACTCCCGGAGCATGGTGACGGGGCTTCCCAGGCGAGAGGACGTACCGTCAACAGGCATTCGTGGATGATAGCTCTGGAAACGCTGCATATCGCTTCTCGCGCACCGGCATCGATGCTGCGAGCCGACTGCCCGGCTTCTCCGGCGTGACGGGGCCACGGCCATGCTTTGGGGGCGCGTCCTCCCGGGCGGACGGCTGGTCGCGAACCGTCCCCGGAGACGAACGGACAATTCTATCCGTGTCCCTTGTTTCAACCGCGTGAAAGCTTCGTTCGGCTGTAAATTACATGCTCCGCCACGAAGAAACAGCATGGTGAGCCACATTCTGGTGACCGGCAGGTCAATAGCGCCTTCGCCTCGGTCCGTTCGAAATTTATCCTCAGGCGATCGAATGATCCGTCCTGTAGGAGAAGCATGAAAAAAGTAACTCGGCTCCGCCGGTTCGGCCTCGTCTCGGCGGTGGTGGCGGCCGGCCTCGCAAGCACGCCCATGGCCGCGCACGCCGACGGTTATGACACCCCCCGCAGCGCCACCGTCGTAGGAGCGGGCAGCACCTATGCGGCCGGGCTCGCGGCGGCCCATCAGCGGTCGCGGGCGGCCGTTCTCGCGGTCGGCCATGACTGTGACGCTGGTACCTACAGCGCCCTGTTGACCTACGCCTCCCCGGGCGGCGGCACGTGGGTCTTCCAGTCCACCCACCAGGCGATGTGCGTCGACTGATCAACCTCGGCCGCTGCCGGGCAGCGGGGCAGGGGAGCCCCGCTACCCGCAGGGGAGGCCGGAAACGGGCATGGTGCCTGGTATTCCCGTTCATGACGCAATTCGCCGTTGCACTACGCGTCAATGCGAAGAGCATGCGACGCTTTTGAGAGCGAGTCCGGGCAGCAGAGGCCGACGCGCGATCCATACGAATGCCGGCGGGTGAAACGGGGAGCCCTGAATCCTTACTGGAAATCAATCGAGCGAAGCGAAAGCCTTGGACGTAGTCGCAGGCGACGGGACTGTTTACACCACAGTGGGGCAGTCCACCGGTGGCACCCCCGACTGTCAGGCATCGGGAACCGGTTGGTCATCGGGCTTCCAAACGCTCGATACGGGCCAGGCGCCAAATTGTTCGGCGCTCGACCTGACGCCGCCAGTCAGCCGGTCAGGTCGTCCAGGGCGTTGAGCAGGCGGTCCACGTCCGACCTGTCGTTGTAGTGCACCAGCCCGGCCCGCACGCCCGACCCGGCGTCGCGGATGCCGAAGGCCTGGGTGAGCTCCCAGGCGTAGCAGTGCCCATCCCACACGTTGACCTCGCGAGCGGCCAGATGCTCGGCCACCTGGCGCGGCGTGTATCCGGCGACGGTGAAGAACGCGGTGGCCGTACGCCGCCCGGGCGAGCCGACCAGCCCGACGCCGGGCAGCGCGGACAACCCCTTGAGCAGGTGGGCGAGCTCGGCCTGCTCGTGGGCTTCGACCGCCGCCATCGAGGCGAGCAGCCGCTCCCGCCGGGTGCCGGTCGCGTCCGGGTCCAGCCCGGCCAGATGGTCGACCGCGGCGGCCACCCCCGCCAGGTCGGCGAAGGGCAGCGTGCCCGTTTCGAACCGGTCCGGCACCTGCGCCGGCGAGGAGGCGAGCTTGTCCGGCGAGAGCCGTTCGAGCAGCTCAGGCCGGGCGACGACAGCGCCGATGTGCGGCCCGGACCACTTGTAGGCGCTCGTCGCGTAGAAGTCCGCGCCGAGGGCGACCATGTCGATCGGGCCGTGCGGGGTGGCGTGCACACCGTCGACGTAGGTCAGCGCGCCGACGGCATGGGCCCGCTCGGTGATCCGCCGGACGTCGGGCATGGTGCCCAGGATGTTGCTGGCCGCGGTGACCGCGACCAGCTTCGTCCGGTCGGTCACCAGTTCGTCGTACTGCCCGGCCGGCAGTTCCCCGCTCGGCACCTCGACGTCCGCCCACCGGACCCGCGCCCCGGCCCGGGCGGCGGCCTGCACCCAGGGCCGCACGTTCGCGTCGTGATCGAGCCGGGACACCACGATCTCGTCGTCCGGCCCCCAGTCCTTCGCCAGGGCGTAGGCGAACCGGTAGGTCAAAGTGGTCATGTTCGGCCCGAACACCACACCACCCGCATCACCGCCGACCAGGTCCGCCACGGCCCGCCGCGCCCGCAAGACGATCTCGTCCGACCGCGCGCTGGCCGGGAAGGCGCCGTGCGTGTTGCCGATGCCCTCGGCATAGGCGGTGGCGATGGCCTCGATCACCGGCCGGGGCACCTGAGTGCCCGCGGCGGCGTCCAGCCAGGCGTATCCGTCAGAGAGGGCGGGATAAAGCGCGCGAATCCGCGCGATGTCGAGGCTCATGCCACCACAGTCTCCCGAATCACCTGCCGGACGGTAAGAGGCCCTCGGTACCCAGCCCGCTGCGATGGGCTGGTCGACGTCCATCTCTGGAGAGAGCAAGGGTTTGTCCCGACCGTGTGGCGTCCAGAGGTGAGGGCAGTTCATCGACCTCCAGAGCAACCGCCCACCTGGAACTGTGTGTCGGGTTCCCCCGTGGCCAACGGACGTCACCCTCGCCGGGAGCGGGGCGATGCGTCAGCCTGGCCGATGACATCCACGTTCCGTATCGGAGCGTCTTAAGGCCTCTTCGTCCGTCGTGAGCTGCCCCAGTTCGCCGTCCGATACCGAACCGGCTCAGCCGCCACGGGTAAGGTGGCCCGCTCCTGCGGCCGACTACTCAGAATCCGGGATTGACCGATGTCCATGATTTGCTTCGACCGGCTTGGTGAGGACGTGCTCGGGGCGCTTGTCGCGGCCGGATGGAGTCCAGAGAGGAAGGTCGACGCCGGTCAATGGGTGAGGCCATTGACCGGCGAAGGGTACCGAGCCCATCCGTTGGCAGAAGAGATCCTCGCGGCGGTGGGAGGGCTCTCGATCGAGCCTGTCAATATGGTCGGTCCGAACTTCACCAATGACGAGCCCTACAATTTTGACCCCATTGCCGCTGGGTCGGGGCAGCGCAGCCTGGCGGCAGAGGTAGAGGGTGTTCTCGGTGGGAACTTTTTCCCTATCGGCGAATGGCTGAGCTACTCAAGCGTGTTCGTCGAAGCCGGAGGCATGGTGATCGCTACTGGTATGGGATGGATCTGGAAACTTGGTTCCACCTTCGAGGAATCCCTGGAGCTGGCAGTCTGCGCAAATCGCCCATTGCTCTGCCTGCACTCCGATCCGGGCCGCGATCCTGGGCCGTCCTGATATCCATTAGTCAATCCAAGCCCTGATCGCGTTCACGACAGTAGTTGACGCAACGGCGGCAGACGAGGTGGCGCCCGCCGCCGCCTGCTGCCACGGGCGGCGAGCGCGTGGCCGCGCAGGTTGATGACGTCGAACCGAGGGCGGAACTAGCCGTGGCCGCGCGGGATGGACGGTCAGCTTCGGCCCTGCCACCCGCCAGGCCTTGCTTCGACCACATCAAGGCGACGTGGACCGACCTGCGCCCCGCCGGCCTGCGCTGACGGAACGGACGGAGGCGGCCCGCTGCGGGACCCGGCCTCCGGCTTCACGCCGTGATGATCGACAGCAGTCGCTGAGCGTAATCCGGTGAGAGGCGCTTGGTCAGGAATGAGGTCGCGATGAACAGGTCACGCTGGCCGGCCGCCGTCTCGTCGAGGAGGACACCGGTCACGATCGACGCCTCATCCCGGTCCGGCTTGGAGGTCCAGGTGGCGATGTCCTTCATCGCCTCGGTGAGGATCCCGGCCGCCTGCCGCAGCAGGAGGAACCCGTCTCCGCCGGGGAGATGCTGGGCGTCGAGGTCGACACCTCCCCGGAAACCGACCTCGCGCAGTTCGGCGCCGGAGAAATCATTGCCCGTGAATCGGTTGCGGGTCCGCAGGAGCCGGTCGTCGAGCAGGTCGGGCGTGGCGCTGAAGGTGACCGACTTCAGCAGACCGGTGAAGGTGCAGTCGATGAATTCGGCCTCCAGCGACATCATGTCCGTGATCTGCACGCCGTTGAACACGCAGGAGATGAACGACGCGCGGCCCGGTGACACCCGCTTGAGCCGCGCGCCGCTGAAGTCGCACTCCAGGTATTCGGTGGGAAGCACGCCCGCCCCCAGCGACCCGCCGCGGAGAACGGCTCTGGTGAAGTCGCACCGCGTCAGCCTGCTGCCCTCGCCGATGACGAGATCGGTCAGCTTCTGCCCGCCGAAATCGCCCCCGTCGAGATCGACACCGAGAATGACCCTGGGATGTCTCATGGTTCTTCCAGTTCCACGGGAAGTGGTGCTCGACCGGCCCCTCGGCATTGCGGCGGCGCTGCGATAAAGAACGTATGCCACGGTTGTTCTTGTTGCCGAGGTGGTTTGCGGAGACTCGCTCGGCTGGTCAATTCCACGTACACCTAGTTCTTGGTGTCATAGAAGTCCGGACCCTTGCTCGCCTTGTAGTGAAGTGCCGCCCTCAGGGTGAACGGCGGCGTAATCGCCGACAGTTGAGGGCTGTATCGGCGGGCTCTCACCAGCTCGACAGGAGTGTGGGATGGCGACCAGCAGGACCCACAAGGTGGAGATTCGCAAGCGCATCCTGACGCCTGAGATGCCTTCCTCTCGCACTGCCCGCATATAAGCGAAGCGACCAATCAATCGAGCGAAGCGAGAGCCGACCGAGCGAAGCGAGGCCGTTGCAGGGAGCGCGAGGGGCGGAGCCCTTCGCACGGAGCAAAGCGACCCAGAGCGACGCGATGACAGGCCGCGACAGCGGCCGGGGGGAGCGCGAGGGGGCGAAGCCCTCTCGTGTCGGGGGGCTCGGGGGGTCGTCCCCCCGTATAAAGGAAGGAGACCCGCGAAGCGCCAAAGCGCGACCGCAGGTCTCCCGTCTCCTGGTGGACGATACAGGGATTGAACCTGTGACCTCTTCCGTGTCAGGGAAGCGCTCTCCCGCTGAGCTAATCGTCCAAGCAAACTTCCGAGCGGAAGACGGGATTCGAACCCGCGACCCTCACCTTGGCAAGGTGATGCTCTACCCCTGAGCCACTTCCGCGTGTGCTTCCCGGTTCCCCGGGCCACGCAGAGAACACTAGCGAATCTTCGCCCGACCCCCAAATCGATAGGACACGTAAGGAGCTAACATGCTCCACGATAGTGACATCCTGAGGGAGCACCATGAGCGAAGTCGTGCCGATCGGAGACCTGACCTTCGAGGACGTCGTCCACGTAGCCCGTCAAGGCGCCCAGGTCACCCTGACCGAGGACGCCATAGCCGAGATGGCCGCGGCCAGAGGCCGCATCGAAGAGCTCGCAGAGGGAGACACCCCTGCCTACGGCGTCTCCACGGGCTTCGGCGCCCTGGCCACGAGGCACATCGATCCGGAACTCCGGGCCCAGCTTCAGCGCAGCCTGATCCGCTCCCACGCCGCCGGCAACGGCCCCGAGGTCGAGACCGAGGTCGTCAGGGCCCTCATGCTGCTGAGGCTGCGCACCCTCGCCACCGGTCACACGGGAGTCCGGCCCGAGACGGCCAAGGTCCTTGAAGACCTCCTCAACGCCAAGATCACCCCGGTCGTCCACGAACACGGCTCTCTCGGCTGCTCCGGCGACCTCGCCCCGCTCTCTCACGTCGCTCTCACGATCATGGGCGAAGGCCAGGTCAGAGATGCGAAGGGCACGCTCAGGCCCACCGGTGAGGCCCTCAAGGAGGCCGGCATCGAGCCGGTCGAGCTGGCCGCCAAGGAAGGGCTGGCGCTCATCAACGGCACCGACGGCATGCTCGGCATGCTGATCCTCGCCCTCGCCGACCTGCGCAACCTGCTCAAGACCGCGGACGTCTCCGCCGCGATGTCGGTCGAGGCGCTGCTCGGCACCGACGCCGTCTTCGCCGACGACCTGCAGAGGCTCCGGCCCCACCCGGGTCAGCGGGCCTCCGCCGCCAACCTCCGGGCGCTGCTCCGGGACTCGGGGATCATGGCGTCCCACCGCGACGGGTCCTGCACCCGCGTCCAGGACGCCTACTCGCTGCGCTGCGCGCCCCAGGTCGCCGGCGCGGCGCGGGACACCGCCGACCACGCCGCGCTCGTCGCCGGGAGGGAGCTCCAGTCGGCCATCGACAACCCCGTCGTCCTTCGCGACGGGCGGGTCGAGTCGAACGGGAACTTCCACGGCGCGCCCGTCGGCTACGTCCTCGACTTCCTCGCGATCGCGGTGGCCGACGTCGCGTCGATGGCCGAGCGGCGGACCGACCGCATGCTCGACGTCGCGCGCAACCACGGCCTGCCCGCGTTCCTGGCCCACGATCCGGGCGTCGACTCGGGGCACATGATCGCCCAGTACACCCAGGCGGCCATCGTCTCCGAGCTCAAGCGGCTGGCCGTGCCGGCGAGCGTCGACTCGATCCCGTCGTCGGCGATGCAGGAGGACCACGTCTCCATGGGCTGGTCGGCCGCGCGGAAGCTGCGCACGGCGATCGACGGGCTGACCCGGGTGCTCGCCATCGAGACGCTCACCGCCGCCCGCGCGCTCGACCTTCGCGCGCCGCACCGGCCCGCGCCGGGGACCGGCGCGGCGCTGGCGCTGTTGCGGGAGTCGGTGGCGGGGCCCGGTCCTGACCGGTTCCTCGCGCCCGAGATCGAGGCGGTCGTGCGGCTGATCTCCTCGGGCGCGCTGGTCGAGGCGGTGGAGAAGGTCACCGGCCCACTTTCCTAGTTACGGCTCCGCCTGCCCCGGCCCCTCCCGCCGTCTCCGCTCCTCACGGCGAGAAGGCGCTCACCGGCCGCTTCCGGCGAGGTCGGCGACGAGTTCGACCTCGACCACCAGGCCCGGCATGAACAACCGCGACAC
This sequence comes from Herbidospora sp. NBRC 101105, assembly GCF_030269205.1. Taxonomy (NCBI): domain Bacteria; kingdom Bacillati; phylum Actinomycetota; class Actinomycetes; order Streptosporangiales; family Streptosporangiaceae; genus Herbidospora; species Herbidospora sp. NBRC 101105. The sequence continues at coordinate 90,590 of NZ_BSSX01000010.1, forward strand.
CTCGACGGTCGTGCTGGCGGGCGGGGGAGACGGCATATAGCGCCCACGCACCGCGGCGTGGTCGAGCAGGCCGTCCATGTCGGTGAGGAAGGTCCGGATGTGCACGACGTCCTCGAAGGTGCCCCCTTGATCTTCGAGGATCAGCCGGAGGTTTTCGTACACGACCTCCGACTGTCTCGTCATGTCGCCGGGCCCGACGACCTCGCCGGAGGCGTCGACGGCGACCTGGCCGGAGACGAACAGCAGGTCTCCGGTCCGGGCCGCGTGGGAGTAGCGGCCGTTGGTGGGCGGGACGGTGGGCGGGTTCAGCTTCACGGCAGTTCCAGCAGGGCGGGCACGATGCCGGTGACGTCGCCCTCGCCGTGCCCGGCCTCGGCGGCCTGGGCGTAGCGGTCGCGGGCGGCGGCGGCCAGGGTCTGCACCTCGCCGGGCCCTTCGGTCGCGAGCGTGAGGTCCTTGGCGGCGAGGGCCAGCTTGAACCGCGTCTCCGGCACGCCCTCCTCGACCACCGGCCGCAGCCGTTCGCCGGCGGCGCCGAGCAGGGTCGCTTCGAGCAGGTCGAAGTAGTCGTCGGCCGACAGGCCCAGCCGCCGCACGTAGGCGAGGTTCTCGGCCAGCAGGACCTGAACCGAGAGCTGCCCGGCCATCACGGCGAGCTTCATCTTCGCGCCGGAGCCGAGCTCCCCGTAGTGGTGGACGACGCCGAACACCCCCAGCACGTCCCTGACCCGTTCGACGTCGGCGGCGTCGCCCCCGGCGATCACGCGCAGCTTGCCCTCGGCGGCGGGGCCGACCGTGCCGAGCACGGGCGCGTCCACGAGCCGGACGTCGTCGGGCAACTGGGTGCGCACCTCGGCCACGGCGTCGGGCCCGATGGTGGACATCTCCACCCAGATCGTCCCGGCCGACAGGCCCGGCTTCGCGGCCTCGACGACCTCGGCCACGGCGGCGGGGTTGGCCAGCATCGAGATGACGATCGGGGCGCCCGCCACCGCCTCGGCGGGCGAGCCGGCCACGGCCGCGCCGTCGAGCTCCTTGCGCGTGCGGTTCCACACGGTCACCTTCTGGCCCGCGGCGACGAGGCGGCGGGCCATGGGGGAACCCATGTTCCCCAATCCCAGAAAAGCGATCACATTTCGACCCTAGCCCCTGCCCAAGGCATTCCACCAGCGCGTACATTTCATGGAAGCCATGCGGTCACGGAATACCAAAGCCCGAAGAACAGGAGCTTGAGTGTTCGACACCGACGCCCTGCGCCTGATCGACGCGGTGGCCCGGCTGGGTTCCTTCACGGCGGCGGCCGTGGAGCTCCAGTACACGCAGTCGGCCGTCTCGCGGCGCGTCGCGGCGCTGGAGTCCCGCGCGGGCGGCCCGCTCTTCGAGCGGCTGCCCCGGGGCGTGCGCCTCACTCCCGCCGGCGCCACCCTCCACCGGCACACCCGTGAGGTGCTCGAACGCCTCCAGCGGGCCGAGGAGGAGTTGGCCGCCGTGCACCGGGGGACCGGCGGGCGGCTGCGCGTGGGCGCGTTCGCGACCGCCAACGCCGCGCTGGTCCCGGCGGCGCTGAAGGACTACCGGGCCGCCTTCCCCGGCGTCGACACCACCCTCATCGAGGGCATGACCGGCCACCTCGTCGAGCGGCTCGACCAGGGCGCCATCGACGTGGCCGTGGTCAGCGACTACCCGGCCGGGCTCGACGCGCCGCCCTCGATCACGCTCGAACCGCTGCTGGAGGAGGAGTTCCTCGTCGGCCTGCCCGCCGGCCACCGGCTCGCCGGCCGGGCCGAGATCGACCTGCGCGACCTGCGCGACGACAACTGGATCGAGGGCGCCCGCCCAGGGCAGGGCCTCATGCTCGCCGCCGCGTGCGCCGCCGCCGGGTTCGCCCCGAGGGTCGGCATGCGCGTGGGGGAGTGGACGGCCAAGCTCGGCTTCGTCGCCGCCGGGCTGGGCGTCACCCTCGTCCCGGCCCTGGCCACCCAGGGCATGCGGCCCGACCTGGTGCTGCGCCCGATCGCCGCGAACGCGCCACGACGGACCGTGTTCGCGGCGCTGCCCCGCGTGGCGCTGCCCGCGGCACGGGAGCTGACGCGAGTGCTCGCGGAGGCCGCTGGGAGAATGGCCGGATGCACGACGCCTTCGCCCACGTCGCGGGCCGTCTGGCCACCGGCCTGAGCGACGTCGCCACCGATCTGGCCGCCCTGGATGAGGGCGGCTGGTGGGCGGTCGTGGTGGAGTTCGAGGGCAAGGTCACCCTGGCCCGCTTCGACGACGTCCGCCCCGCCCCGCTGCCCGCCCCCAGCGGCCCCTGGATCGGCCCGCGCCGCTCCGAGTGGCGCTCCTCCCTCGACCGGGCCGGCTACGAGGCGGGCGTGCGGGCCATCCGCGACCACATCGAGCGGGGCGAGGTCTACCAGGCCAACCTCTGCCGGGTGTTGTCGGCGCCGCTCACCCATCGGAGCGACCCGCTGGCGCTGGCCGGGCTGCTGGCCGAGGGCAACCCGGCCCCCCACTCGGCGGTGATCCACGTGCCGGGGCTGACCGTGGTGTCGGCCTCGCCGGAGCTCTACCTGGGGCGCAGCGGCCCGGTGATCACCTCGCGGCCGATCAAGGGGACCGGGGAGACCTACGCCGACCTGCTGGAGAAGGACTACGCCGAGAACGTGATGATCGTCGACCTGGTCCGCAACGACCTCGGGATCGTCGCCGACGTCGGCTCGGTGACGGTGCCCGAGCTGCTGGCCGTGGAGGAGCATCCCGGGCTGGTGCACCTCGTGTCGACCGTCCAGGCGACCACCCGGAGATCGTGGCCGGAGATATTCGCCGCGACGTTCCCGCCCGGTTCCGTCACGGGTGCGCCGAAATCGTCCGCGCTGAGCATCATCAATGCGCTCGAACCAGCGCCCCGGGGGCCATACTGTGGGGCGGTGGGCTGGGTCGACGCCGATCGGCGCGAGGCCGCCCTGGCGGTGGGCATCCGCACCTTCTGGATCACCGGTGAGGAGATCCGCTTCGGCACCGGTGCCGGCATCACATGGGGCTCCGACCCCGGGCACGAATGGCGCGAGACGGAGCTGAAGGCGTCCCGGCTCATCGCGCTCGCATCCCGCTCAGACGAAGGGTAGAAGTCTCACATGGCGGTTCCCATCTGGGTCAACGGCGACCTGATCGCTCCGGAGAAGGCGGTCGTGTCCGTCTTCGACCACGGGCTCATGGTCGGCGACGGCGTCTTCGAGACGATCAAGGTGACGAACGGCGAGGTCTTCGCCCTCACCCGCCACCTCGACCGCCTCGCCCTCTCGGCCAAGCGCATGGACCTCCCCGAACCCGACACGAAGGCCATCGCCGACGGCGTACGGGAGACCGTCGCGGCGGCGCCGAAGTGGCCGCTGGGCCGCATCCGCATCACCTACACCAGCGGTCCCGGCCCGCTGGGCAGCGACCGCGGCTCCGAGGGCACCAACACGATCATCATCGTCGGCGAGCAGAAGCCGTTCCCGGCCACCGCCGACGTGGTCGTCGTCCCGTGGCCCCGCAACGAGCGCGGCGCGCTGACCGGCGTGAAGTCGACGTCTTACGGCGACAACGCCAAGGCCCTGGCCTACGCCAAGGAGCGCGGCGGCGGCGAGGCCATCTTCGAGAACCTGGCCGGCAACCTCTGCGAGGGCACCGGCAGCAACATCTTCATCGTCAGCGGCGGCCGCCTGATCACCCCGACCCTGTCGTCGGGCTGCCTGGCCGGCGTCACCCGCGCCCTGGCCCTGGAGTGGTACCCCGACGCCGTCGAGGAAGACGTCCCGCTCGCCGCCCTCTACGACGCCGAAGAGGCCTTCCTGACCTCGACGACCCGCGACATCCAGCCGATCGGCCTCGTCGACGGCAAGGCCCTGCCGGTCGGCCCCGGCCCGGTCACCCGCGCGGCGATGGAGGCCTTCGCGGCCCGCTCGGCCGACGACCTCGACCCGTGAGACGTGCCGTCTTAGCGGCCATCGCCCTGGCGACGGTGGCCGCCTGCACCCCCGGCGCGGACGACCCGCGCCCGGTGGTGGCCGGATCGGGCCCGCCGGTGATCCTGCCCGGCGCCCCCGGCGAGAGCGGCGCCGTCGCGACCCCCGGCCAGACCCTCGGCACCTACGCCGCCGACGTGGCCGCCGCCGACGTGCGGTTCGCCGAGGGCATGATCGGCCACCATCGGCAGGCCCTGGAGATGACCGGCCTGGTCCCCGACCGCGCCGAAGACCAGCAGGTCAGAGCCCTGGCCGACCGGATCGCGGCCGCCCAGCGCCCCGAGATCGGCGTCCTGTCCGGCTGGCTGACCCGCCTCGGCCGCCAGGTCCCCGCGGGCCACGCCCACACCACCGGCTACGGCATGGCCTCGCTGGAGGAGATGAACGACCTGCGGTCGGCGCGCGGGCAGGCGTTCGACCGCCTGTTCCTGACGCTGATGATCCGCCACCACGAGGGGGCGGTGACGATGGCGGGGGAGCAGTTGAAGGGCGGCCGCGACCAGCTGATGCGGACGCTGGCCTTCGACATCGTGACGGGCCAGCAGATCGAGATCGGCCGGATGCGGTCGATGCTCGCGAGCTAGGGTTCGTCGGTGGCCGTCCGCAGCAACGGCGGGATCAGCAGTGTCGCCGGACCGCGCGTGTAGAGGGCGGCCGGACGTCCCACGTCGGGAAACCGCCGCTCGCCCGTCGGCACGATGAATCCCGCGGTGTTCGTGACCTTGCGGCGGAAGTTGCTCGGGTCGAGTCGCTGACCCCACACCGCCTCGTAGACATGCCGGAGGTCGGCCACGGTGAAGGGCTCCCGGCAGAAGGCGGCCCCCGCCGTCGTGTGCTCGAGGCGTGCCCGCGCCGATTCGAGGCAGTCACGCAGGATCTCCGCGTGGTCGAAGGCCAGTTCGGTGGCCAGCGCCTGCTCGACCGGCACCCATCGCGCGGCCGCCGCGTCGGTCCCCGCGATCGGGAGCGGTAGATCGGGGCCGAGCGCGAGGTAGGCGATCGTGATGACCCGTCCGCGAGGATCCCGTCCGGGCTCGCTGTAGGCCCGAAGCTGCTCGAGGGTGACGTCACAAGCCAGCAGGCCGGTTTCCTCGGCGAGTTCCCGGTACGCCGCACCCTCGAGGGTCTCGCCGTCGCGGACGAATCCACCTGGGAGCGCCGGGCGGCCCAGGTATGGCGGGTTGCCCCGGTCTATCAGCAGGATGTGCAGCTCGCCTGAGCGAACGGTAAGGATCACCAGATCGGCGGTCACCCGGATGTAGGGCCGGGGCAGGCGGGTCACGGTCATCGCCACACAGTACCGGTAATGGTCAACTTGACCCAAAGTAGCTCCTCCTTTATGGTCGGCTTGACCTAAAGGAGGTCGGAATGCGCACCCTCCGCTTGGACACCGCGACCCGCCACCTTTGCGCGGGCGTCTACCTCGACCGGACGTTCCGCATCAAGGTCCTGCACAAGGTGCACAACGACACCCGGCACATGATCGCGCCCTCCTACGGGTTCAACCTTGTGCCCGTCATCCGGCATGCCTGGCGTGCCTGGTTCCTGGAACACGCGCAACATGTCGCTGTCGTGCTGACACTCTCGGTCGGCTTCGCAGCCAACCCGCCGGCCGTGGTCGGCGTCGGATGCGTGTTGTGCGTGGTGACGGTGGTCCGGCTGGCCACTCGGCAGGGACGGGAGTTGGCGCGCCGTCAGGCGAAGGCGGCCGCTGACTCCTTCCTCCATCGCACAACCTGGCGGAGCGACACCGAGGCGCTGCGGCAGGCGCGGCGCATCGTCCGCCTCGGTGGGTGGGCCGTGCTCGGTCTGCTGACCGCGCCCTTCTTGCTGGCGAGCATGCAGGAAGTCCATCCGGAGGCGATGGTGCGGACCACACTGCTGCTGCTCGGGCTCCTCGCCGGTGTCGTCGCCGTCCGGGCGGCGGTCACTCAGTGGTGCATGAACGCCATGCACCACGCCGATCCGCTCGACGACACCCCCACGACAGTGCGACTGGCCGACATCGCCGCGCAGCAGGACCACCCCGTGGTCATCTACCGGCGACCCGAGCCGCCCGACCCGGAGGAGGATGACGAGTTGCGGCTGCCCAGACTGCGCCTCGACGAAGAAGAAGAGGAGTTCTTCGTGGGGGCGGGGCTGCTCGTGCACCGCTGGATGCCCCCACTCGCCATTCAGCTTCATGCCGACGGTGACGGCGAGGAGAAGGTGGAGTTCGCGCGACCCCCTTTCCAGGCCTCCGAACTCGTCACCTACCTACGCGGCGCCATGGCCCCCATCGGTGACGCCGACGACCCGACGTCCCTCCCCGGCTTCCAGATCCGCGACCGCCTCTACGCACCGGAAGACGACGTGGCCCACCGGCCCGCCTGGTTGTGGAAGGGGCTCGACCAGTCGGAGATCGACGCCGCCGTCGACAGCCCCTACGGCGCGCTGCACCACTTTCTGGAGATCAGGACCAGCGCGACCGGCGAGATCGTCACCACGGTCTTCCTGCGCGTCACCGTCAAGGGCCGTACTCTCAGCCTCGACTTCGCGGCGACCGCGCTCACCCGCACGCCTAGGGAGTTCCAGATCCTCGAGGGCCATGCCGAGTCCGGTGGCGGAGCGGTCGTCCGCGCCGTACTGCGAGCGCTGGCGGGGCTCCCGGGGCAGGTCAGTGCGGCGTACCGGCTGGTTCTCGCGCCGTGGACCGTGGTGCGGGCCTGTCTGGCCAGGCGGAACGGGCTGGTCCGGCCGCGCCGGGGCCGCACGGTCGGGCCGGTGGTCAGCATCCGGGCCGAGCGGGCGACTGACTGGGAGAACAAGTCGGCGTTCGACGAGGTCACCATTCAGGACCACGTGAAGTTGATCGAGCTTCGGCTTCTCAACTGCACCGAGACCTTCCTGCGGGGGCGCGGTGTCGACGTGTCGGGCTTCAGCAAGCGCGCGGCCAGCATCATCAACGCCGGAATCCTCAACATGGGCGGACGGGTCGACGTCAAGGACTCCGCCGTCGGGCCCCACTCGCAGTACCGCAACGACGTCCGCGACGACAGCAAGGCCGAAGAAGGAGCGCACGGATGAACAGCGGCATCGCCAATCACGGCGGCACGGTGAACGTGAGTCACAGTGCCGTCGGCCCCAACGCCACCTACCACGCGAGCGGCCGATCCTCCCGTCCCGAACGGCTCGCCGATCTCGGGGTCATCACCATGAAACCGCTGGAGACCCAGGCCGTCCGCGACGAGCTCGGGCTGGTCGCGAGGCGTTCCGCCGGGCTGCACTTCCACGAGGGGACGGTCGACGGGATGCGCGTCGCCGCGCTGCAGACCCTCGCACAGGGCAACCGGTCGGTCATCATGGCCTGCCAGAACCTGCAGCGGATCTTCAACCCGCCGGTGATCGCCCTCACCGGCATCGCCGGGGGCATCCACGAGGACGTCGAGCTCGGCGATGTCGTCATCGCCACCAGCGTCATCTACTACGACCTGCGCAAGCTGACCCCCGACGGGACCCGGCACAGGTCGGACGAGAAGCCGTCGACCGCCCACGTCGTCCACGCCGTCAACCACTTCTTCGTCGAAAAAGGCGAACCGGCGTCGATCTCCGGGTTCCGCGTCCACGGCAGTCCGATCGGTTCCGGGGAGGCGGTGATCGCCGAGGAGAAGTCGGAGATCGTCCGGCATCTTCAGGCCTACAACGACAAGATTCTGGCCGTCGACATGGAGGCGGGCGGGTTCACGCAGGCCTTCTACGAGCAGGCCGGTGACCACACGGCCCAGGGCTGGGTGGTCGTGCGCGGGATCTCCGACCACGCGGGGCCCGACCGGCACTACGGCCACCACGAGGCGGCCGCCAGGAACGCGGCCGTGGTCCTGCGGAAGCTCATGCCCTACCTTCAGTCGGATTGAACGCCGCGATCTCAGCGACCCCGCAGGATCAGCGACAAGGCCCGCCGTGGCCTCTTCGCCTGGAACGCCGCCCGCTCGTTGGCCTGCGGAAACGGCACCTCCGGCACGGGCACCCCCAGGAACCGGCACAGCGGCTCCCACCCCTCCCGGCACTCGAACACCAGCAGCCGGTCGGCCGGGATCGCCGCCCGCACCTCCTCGGCGTGCCGCCGGAACACCGCCACGCAGTGGTCGCGGTCGGCCACCCGCCCGTCGAACACCCGGTCGAAGATCGTGGCCCTCGCCATCCGCGGGTAGAGCGCGAAGTCGGGCGCGCGCCACGCGATCAGCCGGGTCTTCAGCCGCTGCGGCCACGGCTTGGGCGTGCCGGCCTCGATCTCGCGGCGGAAGATGGTCTCCCGGGCGCTGTCGTACCAGCGGCCGGGGTCGCGGACCGTCAGGATCACCTTCGCCGCCGGGTAGTGGGCGGCGAGCTCGCGCCAGTACGAGGCCGCCGGGAAGTCGACCGCCGACCGGTGGCCCGCGAGGATCGTGTCCCAGTCGGCGGAGCGGCCCTCGCCCACGTCGAGCCACTGCCCGACCCGGCGGGGTTCGGCGATGACGGAGGCCATGTGGTAGCACGGGCCGAATCCCAGCAGTTCGAGGGCCGCCTTCAGCGACCTGGTGCCGGTCCGGCCGAATCCCGCGCCGATGACGTCCACGAGCGGCCTCCGCGGGTCTGATCGGGTTCTGATCTCACGGTGGTTGTATCGCGTCCGTCGCCGCTTTCCCAGACCCGAAGGAGACGCGTCATGGTCTTCCCCGCACCGCTGCTGGACCTCCTGCGGGAGGAACCGCGCCGGCCCGTCTTCGAGCACGGCCCGCGCGTCGTCACCCGCGCCGAGCTGCTCGCCATGATCGGCTCGATGGCGGGCGCCCTGGACGCGAAGGGCCTGCGCGGCAGGGCCGTCGCGTTCCGGACCTCGGTCACGCCGGAGGCGTTCGCGGCCCAGATGGCCGCGCACGTCCTGGGCTGCCGGGTGGTGGGCGTGCGGCCGGGCTACTCGAAGGCGCAGCTGGAGCACGTCCTCGCCATGGACGTCGACCACGTCGTCGACGACGCGACCCTGCCGGAGGCCGGGGCGCGCAGCCACCTGACCCCGCTGGGCCGCCCCGGCGACGTCGCAATGCTGGCCTTCACCAGCGGCAGCACCGGACGGCCGAAGGGCTGCGCCCTCACCTACGACGCCCTCGACCGGCACTGGGCCTGGCAGCCCGGCGTGTGGTCGCCGGTCGCCCGGGAGATGGCCGCCGGGTTCGAGCGCTATCTGCTGTTCGGCACGCTGGCGAGCATGGTCGTCTTCGAGTTCCTCGGTCTGGCGCTGCTCGGCGGCGGCACCGTCGTGATCCCGGTGGACCCGGAGTTCCCCCGCGTCTACCGCGACCTCCGCATCACCGGGTCGATCTTCACCGTCCCGCGGCTGACCCAGATCATCGACACCGGCACCGAGCTGCCCGACATGCGCGCCATGATGGTCGGCGGTTCGCCGATCTCCGCGTCCCGGCTGGAGCAGGCGGTGAAGCTGCTCGGGCCGGTCGTCTACCAGGGGTACGGCGCGACGGAGGCCGGGTCGATCTCCATGCTCACCCCCCGCGACCTGCCCGCGAAGGCCGACACCGTCGGCCGCCCCCATCCGATGGTCCAGGTCCGGGCCCATGAGGGCGAGCTGCTGGTCAGCAGCCCCTACCTGATGAGGGACTACTGGAACGGGGAGGAGAACCCGATCGCCGACGGCTGGTACCGGACCGGCGACCTGGGCCACGTCGACGACGACGGCTACATCCACATCGTCGGGCGGGCCCGCGAGGCCGTCATGGTCAACGCCATGGTCGTCTACCTCGGGCCGATCGAACGCGCCCTGGAGAGCCACCCCAGTGTGGAGGAGGCCTACGTCGTCGGCGCCCCCGACCGGGCCACCGGCGAGGCGGCCCACGCGTTCGTCGTCGCCCGGGATCCGGACATCGGGGAGCTGAAGGACCACGTGCGGGAGGAGCTGGGGGCCGACCACGTGCCGGCCACGATCACGGTCATCGAGGAGGTGCCGCTGGCCGCGTCCGGCAAACCTGACAAGAAGGCCTTACTGTCTCTGATCGTTCTCTGAGAATCGCCCGCCAACACTGGGGGCATGCTGGATTACCTGGTGATCGGCGCGGGACCGGCCGGTCTGCAGATGGGATGGTTCCTGAGGGCGGCCGGAAGGTCGTACACGATCATGGAGGCGGGCCCGGAGCCGGGCACGTTCTTCGCGACCTTCCCCCGCCATCGGACCCTCATCTCCATCAACAAGAAGTACAACGGCACCGACGACCCCGAGCTGAACCTGCGGATGGACTGGAACAGCCTGCTGTCCGACGACCCGGAGCTGCTGTTCACCCGCTTCAGCGACCGCTACTTCCCGCACGCCGACGACATGGTGCGCTACCTGGCCCGGTTCGCCGAGGGCCTCGACGTCGTGTACGGCTCCCGCGCGCGTCAGGTCACCAGAACCGACGGCGGCTTCGCCGTCACCGACGACCACGGCGTCGTGCGCACCGCCCGGCGCGTCATCGTCGCCACCGGCGTGAGCAGGGAGAACATCCCGCCCATCCCCGGAATCGAGCAGGCCGAACAGTACGGCGCCGTCTCCGTCGACCCCGCCGACTTCATCGACAAGCGGGTGCTCATCATCGGCAAGGGCAACTCCGCCTTCGAGACCGCCGACAACCTGGTCGAGACCGCCGCCGTCGTCCACGTCGCCGGGCCCCACTCGGTCAAGATGGCCTGGCGCACCCACTACGTCGGCCACCTGCGCGCGGTCAACAACAACTTCCTGGACACCTACCAGCTCAAGTCCCAGAACGCCGTGCTCGACGGCGACGTGCGGCACATCGAGCGCCTCGACGACGGCACCTACCGGGTGACCGTCGCCTTCGTGCGGGCCGACGAGGTCACCAAGGACATCCCCTACGACCGCGTCATCGTCTGCGCCGGCTTCGCCTTCGACCGGTCGATCTTCGACGACACCTGCCGCCCGGCCCTCCACGCCAGCGGCCGGTTCCCGGCCCTCACCCCGGCCTACGAGTCGGTCGACGTCCCCGGCCTCTACTTCGCCGGCACCATCACCCAGTCGCGCGACTTCAAGCGCGGGACCAGCGGCTTCATCCACGGTTTCCGGTACGGCGCCCGCGCCCTCCACCGGATCCTGGAGGAGCGGCACCACGACGTGCCCTGGCCCGCGAAGGAGGTCGGCGCCGACCCGAAGGCGATGGCGCAGGCGGTGCTCGACCGGGTCAACCGCAGCTCGGCCCTGTGGCAGCAGTTCGGCGTGATCGCCGACGTCATCACCCACGACGGCCGCTACCTGGAGGAACGCCCGGTCGACCTGCCGATCGATGGCCCCCACTACACGATCACGCTGGAGTACGGCCCCGGCCACGACCAGGTCGACCCCTTCGACGTGACCGTGGGCCGGATCACCCAGAGCGACGCCGCCCGCGCCGACGAGGGCCACTACCTCCACCCGGTCGTCCGCCACCACCGCCCCGGCGAGGAACCGGCCGTCCACCACGTGACCGAGAACCTGGAGAACGACTGGACCTCCCCGGACGTCCACCTGGAGCCCCTGCGGGCGTTCTTCGCCCGGCGGACCTGATGCCCTCGTACGAGGCCGTGGCGAGGCAGCGCCTCCCGAAGGCCCACTACGACTACTTCGCCGGCGGGGCCGGCGACGAGAGCGCCGTCCACGAGAACGAGGCGGCGTTCGCCCGGCTGCGGCTGGCCCCCCGCGTGTTCTGCGGCGTGCGACCCGACCTGGCGGTGACCCTGCCCGGCGGCCGTGCCTCTCTGCCGGTGCTGGTCGCCCCGACCGCCTTCCACCGGCTCGCGCACCCCGACGGCGAGCTGGCGACCGCGCGGGCCGCCGCCGCCGAGGACACCGTCATGATCGTCAGCATGGCCTCGACCACCCCGGTCGAGGCCATCGCGGAGACCGGCGCGACCCTCTGGTTCCAGCTCTACGTGCAGCCCGACATGGCCTTCACCGAGCGCGTCGCCGGCCGGGCGGAGAAGGCGGGCTGCCGGGCCCTCGTCGTCACCGCCGACTCGCCGGTGTTCGGCGTCCGCCCGCGCGACGTCCACAACGGCTTCCACGACCTGCCTGAGGGTCTGGCCTGCGAGAACCTCCGCGAGGGCGACGTGGTGCGGCCGATCGAGTTCTCCCCGGAGATCTCCTGGGCCCATCTCGACCGGCTGCGCGAGGTCACCGGCCTGCCGCTGATCGTGAAGGGCGTCACCCACCCCGACGACGCGCGGACCGCCGTCGCCCACGGGGCCGCGATGGTCATGGTGTCCAACCACGGCGGCCGCCAGCTCGACCGCGTCGCCGCCGCGGTCGACCTGCTGCCGGGGATCGTGGACGCGGTCGGCGGCGCGGTGCCGGTGACGGTCGACGGCGGGGTGCGGCGCGGCACCGACGTCGTGGCCGCCCTCGCGCTCGGGGCCCGCGCGGTGCTGGTCGGGCGGCCGATCCTGTGGGGCCTGGCGGCCGAGGGGGAGCGGGGCGTGCGCGAGGTGCTGCGCCGCCTCCGGGCCGAGATCGAGGTCGCCATGGCCCTGACCGGCGCCCCGCTCGACCGGAGCGTGGTGCGGCGATGCTGATCCTCGTGGCCTTGTTCGTGCTGAGCCTGCCCTGGTGGCTGCCCGGCCGGGTGGTCGCCCTGCGGCTGCTGGTGTTCGAGCGGGTCAACGGCCAGGAGACGGTCGCGGTGCCGGTCGAACGGTTCCGCGAGGTCTACTCCCACCCGGCCGCCTCCGGCCGCAGCCGGGGCGCGGCCCTGTCGGACCTGTTCTGGTACTGGTTGTCCCCGGGGGCCGACATCCACCAGGAGCACCTGGAACCGGGGGAGCGCTACGACGCCGTGGCCGCCGCCACCCGCGGGTTCCTGGCCGTCTCGAAGACCGCGATCGAGGACCTGGCGGTCCGGTGCGCCCGCCGCGCCGCCCCCGCCTACCGGCTGCGCGACCTGGCCATGCCGGTCTGGGCGGAGTTCTCCTACGAGCTCGTCTTCGGCGAGCGGTGCCCGCCCGAGGCCCGCGCCCTGATCGTGGCCAACGCCGACGACGTGGTGACCGCGCTGAAGTGCACCGGCCTGCGGCACATGGACCGCCGCGACCGGCTCACCGCCTACCTCGAAACCCGGCTCGACGACGTCCGGCAGCCGCTCCCCGGCGGCCTGACCCGGCACGAGCAGGCCCTCTACCTGCAGGGCGTCTTCTTCAACACGGCCGTGGTCCAGATGGCCGAGGCGACCGCCCACCTCGGCATGGTGCTGGCCCACCACAAGGAGACGCAGGCGCGGGCCCGTACCGGAGACGACCGCTTCCTCGACCAGGTCATCAACGAGACCTTCCGGCTCTATCCGCTGTTCGGCGTCGCGCACCGCATCACCCGGGGCGACATGCCGGACATCCCGGAGGGCACGGTGCTCTGCTTCAACTATCCCGACTTCCACCGCGCCGGATTCCCCGAGCCCGACCGCTTCGACCCCGCCCGGTTCGAGCACGGCGTGCGCGACCTCAACCACATCCCGTTCGGCATGGCCGCCAACCGGCCCTGCCCGGCCTGGCGCCTGGCGCCGATCGCGCTGCGCGCCGCGTGCCGGGAGCTCCTTTCCCGCTGGGAGCTCTCGTCGTCGGCGCGGCACACCCGCTCCCTGCCCAACCGGGGCCCCTGCCTGCTCACCCCCGCCGGCTCGCAACCGCCCGCCTGGAGACTCCGGGTCATGGCGGTGCGCGACCGGTGGGAGGACGTCTGGCGCAGCCTCGTCCAGCTCGTGCTCGGCGCCTACATGGTCTGGGACGCCCGTCGCCAGGCCCTCTGCGCCCGCCACTTCGGAGACAGGTGATCACATGGACGCCAATCTCGAACTCATCCTGAAGGTGCTGCCCGCCCTGGTCGTCATCCTGGCCGTCGCCGCGCTCTGCGGTCAGCTCGCGCTGATGGTGCGCCAGCCCCGCGTGCTGGGGGAGATGGTCGCGGGCGTGCTGCTCGGGCCGACCCTGTTCGGCTGGTTGTTCCCGGCCGCGCAGCAGTCGCTGTTCCCGCCCGAGATCAAACCGATCCTGTACGTCCTGAGCACCATCGGCCTGACCCTCTACATGTTCCTCGTCGGAGCCGGCCTCGACCACAAGGCGAGCAGCCGCGCCCAGGTCAAGAGGGCCGGCGTGCTGGCCCTCTCGGGCTTCCTGCCGTCGCTGGCCCTCGGCTTCGGCGCCGGCCTGCTCCTGTACGGGACCCTGTCGGGCGGCGAGGTCAGCCGCTTCGAGTTCGCCCTCTTCCTCGGCGGCGCCCTCTCGCTGACCGCGTTCCCGATGCTCGCCCGCATCCTCTATGAACGCGGGCTCCAGAACTCCCCGATCGGCCGCCTCACCCTGCTCGCCGCCTCGGTCGACGACGCGGTGGCGTGGTGCCTGCTGGCCCTGCTCACCGCCCTCCACCTCGACACCGGTTCGGGCGGCGCGATCCGCACGATCGCGCTGACCGCCCTGTTCGCCGTGGTCGTGCTGAAACTGGTGGCCCCGCTGCTGCGCCCCCTCGGCGCCCGCTTCGCCGCCACGGGCACCTTCACCCCCACGATGATGTACGTCGTCGTGCTCGTCCCGCTGACCGCCGGCTGGCTGACCGACTGGATCGGCGTCTACGCCGTGTTCGGCGGCTTCATCGCGGGCCTGGCCATGCCGCGCGACCCGAAGTTCCGCGAGGCCCTGCACAGCCGCATGATGGAGGTCGTCTCCACCCTGCTGCTGCCGGTGTTCTTCACCTTCTCCGGCCTCAACACCCACCTCGACGGCATCGCGGGCGGCACGATGCTGCTGGCCTTCCTGCTGATCCTGGTGGCCGGGTTCGTCGGCAAGTACTTCGGCTGCGCCGTGTCGATGCGCGGGATGGGCTTCTCCTGGCGCGAGTCGTACGCCGTCGGCGCCCTGATGAACGCCCGCGGCCTGATGATCCTCATCTTCATCAACATCGGCCTGGCCCACGGGATGATCGGCCAGGAGGTCTTCGCGATGCTCGTCCTGGTCGCCGTCATCACCACGGCCGGCGCGGTGCCCCTCT
The DNA here is from genome assembly GCF_030269205.1 of Herbidospora sp. NBRC 101105. Taxonomy (NCBI): domain Bacteria; kingdom Bacillati; phylum Actinomycetota; class Actinomycetes; order Streptosporangiales; family Streptosporangiaceae; genus Herbidospora; species Herbidospora sp. NBRC 101105. The sequence continues at coordinate 105,623 of NZ_BSSX01000010.1, forward strand.
ACCAGCTCGCCCTGCCCGCCCGGCTGGAGACCAGAGAGCCGGACCGGGAGGACGAGTTGGTGTAAATTTCATCTACTTTCAGCGGAACCACAGGTGGGATCTCCCACCCTCTGGCGCTTCGGAGGCTGGAGTGACAACTTGGTTCCGTGGCACGTCGGCTGCTGCTCATCGAAGACGACCGAGAACTCGGCGCGCTCCTCGTCGAGATCCTCACCGACCACGGCTACGAGGTGGACCACGCGCTGGAGGGACAACGCGGCCTCCACCTGGCGCTCAGCCGGGCCTACGACGTCATGGTCGTCGACCGGGGGCTGCCCGCCCTCGACGGCCTCGACCTGCTCCGCCGACTCCGGCGCCGGGCCGTCACCGTCCCGGCGCTCTTCCTCACCGCCTTCGGCACCGTGCACGACCGAGTGACCGGCCTCGACGCCGGCGCGGAGGACTACCTGGTCAAACCCTTCGAGGTGGACGAACTCCTGGCCCGCGTGCGCGCCCTGCACCGCCGCCACGCCGACCACGCCGAACTGCTCCCGCTCGGCCGCGCCTGGCTCGACCTGGGCGCCCAGGCGGTGCACCTGCCCGACGGAGCGCAGGTGCCCCTCTCGGGCCAGGAGTGCCGCCTGCTGCGCGCCCTGGCCGTCCGCCCCCGCCACGTCCACACGAGGGCGTCGCTGCGCCGCGGCGTCTTCGACGGCGCCACCACGGAGTCGATCGTCGACACCTACGTCTACTACCTGCGCGGCAAACTGGGCTCGGGCGTGGTCCGCACGGTCCGCGGCGTCGGCTACCGGCTGGGCAGCCTGTGAACGCGCTGCTGACCCGCGCCCGCCGCAGGGTGACCCTGCGGACCGCCGGGGCGATCTCCGTGCTCCTGCTGATCATGGGCGCCCTCGTCTACAGCGTGATGGTCGGCCAGCAGGACGCCGCGGCCCGCCGCGAGGTCCGCGCCGGGGTCGAACGCGCCCTGCTCACCAGCCCGCCGCCCTGCCTGTGGCTGGTCGAGGCCGAGGGAGACGTCATCCGCCGCTCCCCGGGCGCGCCCGAGGCCCTCCCGTGGCGTGCCGGGATCAGGTCCGTCGCCCGCGACGGCGGCGTCCGCGTCGACCGGGTCGAACTGGGCGGCCTCGAGTACCTGATCCGGACCGAACGCCGCGGCGACGTCATCCGCCAGGCCGCGCTCGACCTGCGCTACCAGGTCTCCGAACGCAGCCGCCTGCTGCACACCCTGATCGCCGCCGAGATCGTGGCGCTGCTCGCCGCCGTGCTGATCGCCCATCTCATCGCCTGCCGCGCCATCGCCCCGCTCGGCGAGGCCCTGGCCCGCCAGCGCCGCTTCACCGAAGACGTCAGCCACGAACTGCGCACCCCCCTGGCCCGCCTGCACACCAGGGCCCAGCTCGTCTCGATCCGCCTCCGACGCGGCGAACTCCCGGTGGAGGACGTCGACCGCCTCGTCAACGGCACCCGCGAACTGGGGGAGGTCGTCGACGACCTGCTGCTCAGCGACCGCCTCCGCCGCCCGGTCGACCTGGCCCTGCTGGCCCAGGAACTCGCCGAGGCGGAGTCACCGCGCGCCCAGGCCCGCGGCGTCACGATCGAAGTCCACCGCGACCCCGCCCCGGCGGTCGTCAGCGGCGCCGCCCCCGCCCTCCGCCGCGTCCTGTCCGCCCTGGTCGACAACGCCCTGACCCACACCGCCCCCGGCGGCCACATCACCATCACCCTGGCCTCGGCCGCCGACCGCGTCAGCCTGACGGTCGCCGACGACGGCGAGGGCCTGGCCCCCGGAGACCCGGCCCGCCTGTTCGCCCGCCACGTGACCGGAGGCACCGGCTACGGCCTCGGCCTGGCCCTGGTGAAAGAGGTCGTCGACGGCCACGACGGAATCCTGACGGTCGGCGGCGCCCCCGGCGAAGGAGCGGTCTTCACCATCACCCTCCCAACCGACGCCGCCCGAGGACGAGCCGCCTCAGTTCCAGCCAGGGCCGCCGGCGGTTGAACTGGATACGATCGTTGACGTGCGGAAAGGGCACGTCGGGAACCGGCACCCCGAGGAACCGGCACAGCGGCCCCCACCCCTCCCGGCACTCGTACACGAGCAGCCGATCGGCCGGGATCGCCGCCTTCACCGCCTCGTTGTGGCGAAGGAAGACCTCGATGCAGTGCTCCCGGTCGTCCAGCCGTCCCCCGAACACCCGATCGGCGACGGTGGCCTTGGCCATCTGGGGAAACAACGCCATCTCGGGCACCCGCCGCAACATCATCCGGTGCAGCCACCGCTGCCACCGGGAATCGGGCTCGTCGTTCTCGACCGCCCGATGGAAGATCGTGTCCCGGGCGCTCTCGTACCACCGGTCGGGATCACGGACGGTCAGCACGACCTTGGCCTCGGGATAGTGGGTGATCAGCTCCCGCCAGTAGGAGACGGCGGGGAAGTCGACGGCCGACCTGAAACCCTGGAAGATCGTGTCCCAGTCCGTGGTCCTGCCGTCGCCCACCTCCAGCCATTGGCGGACCCGGCGAGGATCTTCGACGACGTCGGCCATGTGATAGCAGGGGCCGAAGCCCAGTTGTTCGAGGGCCGCTTTGAGGGAAAGCGTGCAGGTCCGCCCGAAACCGGCGCCGATGACGTCCACGAGCAGCCTCCATGATGGGTTCCCCCAAGATCGTCGCCGACCCGAGGGAGGCCACCGGGACGCCACGCCGTTCACCCCTCGCTGAGCAGGGCGGCCTTGACCTCGCCCCAGGCGCGGACCTCGGTCGCGGGCATGACAAGACCCAGGAACGGCTCGACGGCGTGGATCTGGTTTCGAAGCCGGCGGGCCAGCCGGATGCCACCGGGATCGACGGGCCGCTGGGCGCACAGCCGGGCGACCTCGGCCACGGGAGGCACCGCCGCCGGCCACCGCTCCACCGCATTCCCCATCGAGGGCAGCTTCCACGGCTGCCCGCCCGCTCGTCTGGTCCAACCCGAGCACCGTGCCCGTGATCACCAGATCGGCGAAGAAATCGAGACCGCCCACCGCGCCATCGTGCCCCACCCAAGAGGCCGGGCTCACACCGCCGCTGCGTAGATGAGCATTCGACCGTCGACGACTGGCCGCATATCGCCGATCTTGGTACATTGTTACCATGGTACAAATCGAGCGTGCTCAGACCGGTCTCCGCATCGAGCGGAACACCTTGAAGGTCCTGAAGGGACTGGCCGAATACCTGGACATCTCCCTAGGGGATCTCGTCGAAGGGATCGTGCTGCACGCGTTCGAGGGCAAGGTGCCGTTCGGGCCGGAGACCATCGCCCAGATCGACAAACTGAAGTCGGTGTACGGGCTGACCCTCACCGTCGCCGACGCCCACAAACTGGAGGAGAAATGAAAACGCGATGCCATCTCACGGGCAGCTTCGAGGTAGCCCTCCCGCCGGAGGAGGCCTTCCACCTGTTCACTCCGGCCGGTGAGCGCGCGTGGGTCGATGGCTGGGATCCGGTGTTCCCCGACCCGATGGGGGAGCAGGACGACACCCTCCCGGGCACCGTGTTCCAGACACACGCCGACGGAGACGCCACCACCTGGGTCGTCCTGGAGCGGCGACGCGGCCAGATGATGTCCTACGCTCGACTGACCCCAGGACACCGCGCCGGCACCGTAACCGTCACCCTTGCCCCCGCATCGGCGCAGATCACCGAAGTCACGGTGACATACGACCTCACCGCTCTGACGGAACCCGCCCAAGCTGAACTCGAGGCATTCGCCGAAGGCTATTCGGCCTTCATGCGCTCCTGGCACGACACAATCGCGAAGCACCTCAGTTCCCAAAGCCATTGACGTTGAGCGCTCGTACGGCGATCAGGGCCACCGAGCCGTCCCATCTCATGCCAGAACTTCGTTTGGGGAGCCAACGGGCCGGGCGAAGCGAGGAGTTCCAGGGAGCGGGAGGGGCGGAGCCCTTCGCCAGGAGCGAAGCGACCCGGAGCGCCAGCGACGAAAGGGCCGCGAGAGCGGACCGGGGGGAGCGCGAGGGGGCGAAGCCCTCTCGTATCGGGGGTTCGGGGGGTCGTCCCCCCGTGTAAACGACGAAGGAGACCCGGGAAAGCGGCGAAGCCGCTGACCAAGGTCTCCCTCTCCAGAGTGGGCGATACTGGGATCGAACCAGTGACCTCTTCGGTGTGAACGAAGCGCTCTCCCGCTGAGCTAATCGCCCGGGATGATCGTTCCCCTGCGGGGTCCGACAGCAAGAACCATACCGCACTCCACCCCCTCCACGCGAAGCGAAGCCCGAGTCGAGGCCCGTCCGACCCCTGGAGTCCCCGCCGTGTCTCAGGTCTGTCCCCGCATCGTCATCGAAAGGTTCTCCAGGAACGGGCGGCGTGGCGGTCTGTTGGCATAGCATCGTGATGCTCCACACTCGACCAATAAGCACCACCTGAAGCCCATCCACGTCTCGGAGGACACGCAAAACCATCGCAAACACCGGGTCGGTTATGGTGTTTGTGCAGGTAGATGCCAAAATGTCTGGCTGTGCTGTGCGTTACAGAACGGCCGGACGGCGGAATCTTCCCTGCAAGGTTTCTTCGTTCCGCGTCATAGCTCGGGACGTGGTCCGTCTGAGCAGTGAAAGCCCCGCAGGGGGTCCCGACGACGAAAAGGTTTGGCTGACGATGAACAGCACCACCGTCTCTGCCGAGCTGGGCCTTCGGCTTGTCGTCCCAGACCGCACGACCGTCCCGCTGCTGGCGGGGTTGAGCTACACGGCCGAAGACCCTTACGCCATCCGCATGGCCTTCCATGTCGGGAACGACGAGCCGGTCGAATGGATCTTCGCGCGCGAACTGCTGACCGTGGGGATCGTCCGGCGGGTGGGCGACGGCGACGTCCAGGTGTGGCCGGCCCGGTCCGACGGGGAGCGTACGCTCCACATCAGCCTGACCTCGCCGTTCGGGCAGGCGTTGTTCGAGGTGCCGCTGGCGCCGCTGACCGAGTTCCTCCACCGGACCTACGAGCTGGTGCCGGCCGGGCGTGAGGTCGACTTCATGGATCTCGACGAAGAGCTGTCCAACATGCTCTGGAGCTCGTGAAACCGTTACGCATTCCCCACGTAAACGGGCCATCCGTGCCATAGCGTTCCCCCATGAGGCGGATCTTCTGCGTCCTGGTGGTGGCCCTCTTAGCGACCGGGTGTTCTCCGGGCGGTGACACTCCGCCTCCCAAGGCGTCCCCGCAGGCGGCGGCCTCCTCGGCGGCGCCCGTGCTGGCGGTCGACGAGATCGATCACAGCGACAACATCCGGGTCGTCGCCAACGTCCCTCTTGAGGCGCCTTTCGACGGCGACGAGGCGTGGGGGACCGATCTCGCCTTTCAGGGCGATTACGCGTTCGTCGGAAACTATGCCGGGTTCACGATCGTCGACATCTCCGACCCGGAGAAACCCTCGGTCGTCTCCCGTACGGTCTGCGAAGGCGGCCAGAACGACATCTCGGTCACCGGGGATCTGCTGTTCCTTTCCGTCGACTTCCCCCGAGACAACGAATCGTGCGTCTCCAAGGACTCGGACGAAGGCGCCGCCGGGGCGTGGGAGGGCGTGCGCATCTTCGACGTCTCCGACAAGAAGCGGCCGAAGTACGTGACCTCAATTCGTACCGAATGCGGATCGCACACCCATGCGGTGCTGCCGGGCGACAAGACCGTGTACGTCTACGTCGCCTCCTCCGGGCCCGTCCCCGACTCCACGACCTGCCCGCCGCCGCACTCCGCCATGGACGTCATCGAGGTGCCGGTGGACGCCCCCGAGACCGCCCGGGTGGCCGCCCGGCCGCCGGTGTTCGGGGAGCGGCCCGTCACCGAGGGCTCGGAGTACGAGGAGCCGCGGGGCTGCCACGACGTGACCGTCTATCCGGAGCGGAAACTCGCCGCGGGGGCCTGTTTCGGCGACGGCGTGCTGATGGACATCTCCAATCCCTTGTTGCCGCGGGTCCTCCAGGTCGTACAGGACCCGAATTTCGCCGTCTGGCATTCGGCCACCTTCAACAACGACGGCACGAAACTGGTATTCAGCGACGAACTCGGCGGCGGGACCTCGGCGACCTGCGACAAGGCGACCGGGGTGCAGGAGGGCGCGAACGCCATTTACGACCTGACGCCCGAGAACACCCTTGAGCGGCGCGGCTATTTCAAAATCCCGCGGGTGCAGACGGGCGAGGAGAACTGCGTCGCGCACAACGGATCGCTGATTCCCGTCAAGGGCAAGGACATCATGGTCCAGGGCTGGTATCAGGGCGGCGTCTCGGTGTGGGACTTCACCGATTCGGAGAACGCGCGGGAGATCGGCTATTTCGAGCGCGGGCCTTTGCGTGCGGGGCTGAGCCTGGGCGGGTCGTGGTCGGCCTATTACTACAACGGGTTCATCTATTCGAGCGACATCACCAAGGGGCTCGACATCCTGGAGATCAACGACCCGCTGACCGACCCGGCCAAGAGCGTGAAGATGACCGAACTCAACGTGCAGAGCCAGCGGAGTTACTGATACACCAGCGCGTGGACCCACGACCGACCTGGACATTGAAGGACCTTCTCGACAGCGGCGAAAACCTGATCGGGCTCGATGAGGGCATGTTCTACATCCAGGACGTGGACGGGTTCGACGGTGAGGAGTCTCCGGCGGACGACTCCTGGCCCGAGGTGATCGACAACTGCATCCAGGTCACCGCCTCCTGGGGACGAGGTCCCCGAGTGGCCCGACGACTGGTGGGAGGCGGGTGCCGGCGTCGTCTATTTCGAGTCGGCCGAGATCTGCGTGAGCAGCGTCTACGGGCTGGAGTGCGTCGCCTACCTCCATCTGGGCCGGACGGAGAGCCGCTGGAGCTTCCGGATCCTCAGGCCGGACGCTCCGGACGAGGCCTACCTGGTTCAGTTCTGGCCCGGCTGAGCTGGACGAGGCTCAGGCCGAACATCAGCACCCCCAGCGGCACGTGGGCCACCGCCACCCCCGCGATCCCCAGAGCCACCTGAACCAGTGTCAGGGCGAGGAAGAGGGCGGCGTACAGGATCGGCTGTGGCGAGCCCCCGAGCGGTCGCCACTGGACGATCGTCACGATCACGTGGACGACCGCGACGGTGAACATCGTGTACGCCGACGCGCTGTGCAGAGCGAGCCCGCTCGGTGTGGTCAGCAGCAGGCCGGCGGTGATCGGCGCGATGAAGAGCACCAGTGTCCGCACGGCGATCAGGACGTTCGTCACCATGGCCGCAGCTTCTCCGGGTTGCGGACCGCCCAGATGCGGGTGATCAGATCTCCGGCCACGTCGAAGGCCAGGACCGTCACCGTCACGCCGTCCTGGCGCATCACCAGGCCGGGCTGGCCGTTCACGGTGCGCTCCACGAGGGTCAGGTCGGGCAGCTTTCCGGCGAGTTCGGCGGCGTAGCGGACGACCTGGTCGACGCCCTCGATCGGGCGCAGCACCGCGTCGGCCAGGCCGCCGCCGTCGGCGGTGACCGTCACGCCGGGGTCGAGCAGGGCGATGAGTGCCTCGATGTCGTGGGCCTCCCACGCCCGCTTGAAGGCCCTGACCACGTCGGCGCGGTCCGTCGCCGGCACCGACGGCACGGCGGCGACGCGGCGGCGGGCCGAGGAGGCCAGCTGGCGGCAGGCGGCCGGGCTGCGGCCGACGATCTCCGCCACTTCGGCGAAGGAGTGGCAGAACACGTCGTGCAGGATGAACGCGACCCGTTCTGCCGGGGTCATCGATTCGAGCACGACGAGGAAGGCCATGCTGACCGACTCGTCCAGGGTGACCCGGTCGGCCGGGTCGCCGGGCTGCTCGGGCACCGGTTCCGGGATCCACTCGCCCACGTAGCGCTCGCGCCGGACCCGGGCCGAGCCCAGCAGGTCGAGGCAGATGCGGCTGGCCACGGTGGTCAGCCACGCCCCCGGTGACACGATGGCCCGCTGCCGGTCGGGTGGCAGCGCGTACCAGCGCGCATAGGTCTCCTGTACGACATCCTCCGCGTCCGCCAGAGAGCCGAGGAGCCGGTAGGAGAGGTTGATCAGATGTCGTCGTTCGTTCAGTTCTGTCACGTCGCCCCCTTCACCCCACTCGACGAGACAGCCGCCCGGGATGTGAGGCCTCACATTCGGCGCCGTCACGTCGTCGAGGTGACCATGACCGAACTTCAGTCCCGGCTGCCCGACCCGATGCGCTACTTCCCCGGTATGGGGGCGATCGCCGCCGGCATGTCCAAGGCCGTCCACAACGGCACGATCCCCGACAGTACCGTCTACCTGGTGCATCTCCGTGCCGGGCAACTGGCCGGGAGCACCTATCACGCCCTCCGCCAGACGCGGAACCTCCGCGAGGCGGGGGAGACGGAGGAGCGCATCACCGCCGTGGCGTCGTGGCGTGACGCGCCCTGCTTCACCGACGCCGAAAGAGTCGCGCTGGAACTCGTCGAGGCGGTGCTCGCGCCCCGCCCCTTCGTGCCGGACGAGCTGTTCGCGCGGGCGGCCGAACTCTACGACGACCACGCCCTCTGGACGCTCACCGTCGCGATCGGCCAGATCTGCTTCTTCATCCCGGTCGCGCTGATCGCCCGGCCCGTCCCGGGCAGGCCCGTCGGGCAGAACTACAGCGCGGTCAGCCGACGGTGAAGCTGACGTCGCCGTCGCCGCCGATGGACGCGGCCGACCAGTCCGAGTGAACCGACCAGGGGCCGTCGTCGCCACCCTGACCGGGGTCCTCGGGAAGCGACGTCGCCCCAGTCGGCGGGCGGCCGACCAGGAGCGTCAGCGCGTGCAGCGCCGCCGGGTCGAGCGGCCCCGACGACAATCGCAGCGCCCGCCCGGCAGCCGCACGTCGGCGACCAGCCGGGTGCTGCGGTCGGCCGGCGCGACCGAGGCGTCGGGCTCGGAGGCCGCGTCGAGGGCGGTGACGGCAGCGGCCCCGAACTCGCCGGTGTCGTGGACGTGGACCGCCGGCCAGTCGGTCACGAGCAGGGACCGGGTGCCCGTCCAGGAGAAGCCGCCGGACTGCTGCTCCCGGGGCCTGGGGGTGGAGTCTGCTGTCGAACACGCCACGGCCATGGCCGCTCCTCTTGTACGCCGCACTCCCGACGCACCGCGTCATCGTGCCGGGAGGCCCCGGCGAACATGGAGAAACGCACATTCGCCGTGCCCCTACGATGCGCAGATGACCACGCACGGATTCACGCTGACCGCCCGGGGCGCCTTCGACTTCGCCGCCACGCTGCGGTTCGTCGAGGAGTGGCCGGCGGCGAGCACGCTTCCGTCGGACGGCGGGACCCTGCGCTTCGCCTACTGCGCCGAACACGACTGGAGGCCCGTGGGGGTCGCCGTCACCGCCGCCCCCGGCGGGGTGCGGGCCGAGACCACCCGGCCCGCCGGGCCCGCCCTGCGCGGCGAGGTGGCGAGAATCCTGTCGCTCGACGTCGACGGGACCGGCTTCGAGCGGGTGGCGGACGCCGACCCCGTGCTGAAGGACCTGCGGGCCGCCCATCCGGGCCTGCGGCCCGTGTGTTTCTGGACGCCGTGGGAGGCGGCCGTCTGGGCGGTGATCGTGCAGCGGTCGTCGATGGTCGTCGCGCGGAGCCTGAAGGGGCGCATCGCCGAGAGGTTCGGCGCGCGGATCGTCGTGGACGACGCCGAGCACGCCGTCTTCCCGCCGCCGATCAGCCTGGTCGACGCCGAGGGGTTCGGGCTGCCCGCCCAGAAGGAGGAGTGGATCAGGGGCCTGGCGAGGGCGGCCCTCGACGGGGTGCTGACCACCGAGTACCTGCGGAGCGTGCCGCCGGAGGAGGCGCTGGCGGAGCTGCGCGCGCTGGCGGGGGTGGGGCCGTTCTCCGCCGGGCTCATCCTGATCCGGGGCGCGGGCGCCCCCGACGCCTTCCCCGGTGACGAGCCGAGGTTGTTCGCGCTGCTCCGAGAGGCCTACGGGCTGCCGGAGGACACGCCGCCGAAGGAGTTCAAGAGGCTGGCCGACACGTGGCGTCCGTTCCGGTCGTGGGCGTCGTTCCTGTTCCGGGCGGCGACCTACCGCGAGAGCGAGTGACGGCGGAATTGTCGGTGGGGCGCGGCAGGATCTGCACCGCCTGATCGATGCGTCCGGAGCAGGAGAGCCCGCATGCCCGTCAACCCGAAGATCGCCGCCCACCCGTTCCTCGCGGGCATGTACCGCGACGACTACTTCCCCGATCACCTCGTCGACAGGGGCAGGGCGATCCTGCTGCGGTTGTGCGACCGCATCGAGGCCGAGCGGCCCGCCGACCTGGCCGCCCTCTACACGCTGACCCACGCGGCGACCGACGAGTTCAACACGCTCGACGAGGAGTTCCACGAAGCGGGGAGCGAGATCGAGACCGCCGCGCGGGAGTGGATCGCCGACGACTTCTGGATCGTCGCCTCCGCCTACGGCTTCGACGACGCCGACGTCGAGGAACTCATCGCCACCCGCGACTGGTGACGCGGGGCGCACAGTTACCGATTTGTCGTTTTTAGAGAGGAATGCCTGACTGGAACGGTCCTTGCCGGTTGGTGTCCCCGTTGTCACGCTCGACTCGTCAGCCGGATACAGCCACGGGAGCGCCACATGGCGGTGTTTCACGGTCGGGACATGCGCGACTATCTGGCCCGGGTCTCCCGGCACGCCCTGGTCAGGACGATCCGGGACCGGGGCGTCGAACTGGTCAAGGTGTGCCCGGGGGAGCGGGTGCTCGACGCCGGCTGCGGCCCCGGCGACATGGCCGCCCGGTTCGCCGGCCTCGGCGCGCACGTCACCGCGATCGACGCCGACCCGGCGATGGTCGCGGTGGCCGCCGAGATCCCCGGCATCACGGCACAGACGGGAGACCTCGCGGCTCTCCACCGGCCCGGCGCCTTCGACGTCGTGTGGGCCGAACGGGTGCTCCAGCACGTCCCCGACCCCGACCGGGTCGTCGGCAACCTGGTGCGGGCGCTGGCCCCCGGCGGCCGGATCTGCCTGGTCGACGTCGACTGGACCGGCCTGGTGGTCGACGGGGTCGACGACGACCTCGCCGACCAGGTGCTCGGTGTCTTCCGCACGGTGGTGCCCCACCCGTCGATGGGACGTACCCTCCGCCGCCGCCTCGTGCGCCAGGGCCTCACGACCGTCGAGGTCACGGCGTTCCTCGGCGTGTCGACCGACCTGGCGGACGCGGCGGCGGTCATCCCCGTGCTCGACGAACGGCTCGTCCCGGCCCCCGGCGCGTGGTTCTCGGCGCTGCGCGAGGCCGCCGGCAGGGACGAGTTCCTCATGGCGCTGCCCGTCTACCTCGCCGTGGGGTCGGCATGATGACCTTCGAGGTCCACCCGCCGGACGGCGAGTTCGGCGGGCGGCCCTGGCAGCGGGAGCTGGTCGGGTTCCGCAGCGAGGTGCTCAGGTCCTTCGGGCTGCCGTCCGGGCTCGACCACGACGTCCACGACGGGCCCGCCCACCACCTGCTGGCCCGCACCCCCGACGGCGGGCTCGCCGGGTGCGCCCGGCTCGCCCCGCTGGAGGACCTGAACCCGAGCCGGGTGCTCACCCTCGAACCGCGCTCGGCCGACATCCTGACCGAGGCGGGCCTCACCGCCGCCGATGTGCTCGAAGGCGGACGCTGGCTGGTCGGCGCGGAGCACCGGCACGCCGGCGTGGGCAGCCGGCTGGTGCTGGCCGGAGCGGTCGTGGCGGTCCGGCTGGGCCGCAAACTCGCCTGGGTGCTGGCCGGTACGGCCCACGGCCAGGACACGCTCCTCATGAGAATGGGCTTCCACGCCCCTTCCGGCCGGGTCCACGAGATGCCCGACCTGGGGTATCCGGTCCGGCTGCTGACGGTCCGTCCCGATCGTCTGCTGCACGGCCGGGAGGAACCCGAGGTCGTCTTCCTATAGGGAGGCGGCGAAGCGGTGGATCCAGCGGCGTTGCCACGGGGTCTCCACCGCCCTCCGGTGGTGGTTGGCCCGCACCCACGCCACCGCCTCGTCCGGGCCCAGGCCCGTCAGCGTGGCCAGGCAGGCCAGCACCGTCCCGGTTCGGCCCACCCCGCCGCCGCACGCCACCTCGACGTCGGCTCCGGCGGCGGCGCGGTCGTACAGGCCGCGGATCGCCGTGGCCGCGCGGGCGGAGTCGGAGGGCAGCCAGAAGTCGGGCCAGCGCACCCATTCGGAGGGCCAGGGCACCTGCGGGGGGCGGCCCACGACGTACAGGCCGAAGTCGGGGAGCGGGCCCGAGGGCAGCGGACGGCGGAGTCCGCGGCCGCGGACCGGGGTGCCGTCCGGCAGGAGAAGAGCACCGTTCAGGGTCATGGGGAAATATTGTGGACGGATGCGCGCAATCATCGCGGTCTTATTGGCGGCATCCGCCTCTCCCTGGCAGGTCGCCCAGGTCGTCCACTCCCCGGGAGACGACGTGTTCGCCGACGTCGCGGTCACGGCCGACGGCACCGTCTGGGCCGCCGGGCACCGGTCCGTGAACGGGCGGCGCCAGGGGTTCGTGCAGTCGCTCAAGGGCAAGGCGCGCAAGACGCTGCCCGGACGGCTGCCCGAGTTGTCGGCGGTCACCGCCTCCGGGAGCCGGGTCTGGGCCTTCGGGCCCAACCGGGCCTACGCCTGGAACGGGCGCGCCTGGACGTCGTGGTCGCTTGGCACGTTCCTGGCCGCGGACGCCGAGACCGTCTCCGCCCGCGAGGTCTGGGCCGTCGGCGGGAACACCTCGCGGCGCTGGACGGGGTCGTCGTGGAAACGCCACCCCGTCCCCGGCAGCGCCCAGGCCGTGGACGCCGGAGGGGGTCAGGTCTGGGCCGCGGGGAGCGGCGTCTTCCAGTGGTCGGGCAAGGCCTGGCGCAAGGTGACGTTGCCCAAGATCCCGCTGCCCACCGAGGACGCCACCGCCACCTTCATCGACGTCGCCGTCGTCAGCGCGCGCAACGTGTGGGCCGTCGGCGGGGTCACCTGGGAGGGGGCGAACGCCGAGGGCGACGACGTCACCTTCTCCCGGCCGCTGGCCGTGCACTGGAACGGCTCCCGGTGGCGGATGTCGCTCGGGGCGGCGCAGGGGCAGCAGTACACGGAGGCCGAGCCGGACGGCAAGGGCGGGGTCTGGATCGCGCAGGGCGGCTGGAACCCGCGTTTCTGGCAGGTCAGGGGCACGAGCTGGGAGAGCACACCGCTGCCCCGGCCCAAGGGGTTTGACGCGTCGCTGGCCGCCGTGGCGCGCCGGCCGGGCACCTCGCAGGTGTGGGGCGCCGGGTTCACCTCGCCGGAAGGGGACCCCGACGACCCCGGAGCCAACGCCACGCTCTGGCGTGTCTCCTAGGATCGGCGACCATGACCGAACTCCCCACGATCAGCCGCCCCGCGAACGGGGCGCTGGCCCGGGCCGGCTGCCGCACCCTGGAGGACGTCACCCGGTTCACGGCCAAGGAGCTGCTGGCGCTGCACGGGATGGGGCCCAAGGGCATCCGCGTCCTCACCGAGGCGCTGACCGCCGCCGGGTTGTCGTTCCGCGACCCGGATAAGATCGAGCGATGACCGAAATGACCGAAACCGCGGCGGGCTGGCTGTCACCCGAGGAGCTCTCGCTCATGCGCGAGCGCCTCCCGATCCTCTACGTCGACGCCGTGCCGGTCCGCGCCGACGACAACGGCGTGGTCACCCACGTCGGCCTGCTGCTGCGCATCGGCGCCGACGGCACCGTCAGCCGCGCGCTGGTCTCCGGACGGGTCCTCTACGGCGAGCGGGTGCGCGACGCGCTGCTGCGGCACCTGGAGAAGGACCTCGGCCCGGTCGCGCTGCCCCGGGTGCCGCTGTCGCCCCAGCCGTTCACCATCGCCGAATACTTCCCCACCCCGGGAGTGACCCCCTACCACGACCCGCGCCAGCACGCGGTGTCGCTGGCCTACATCGTCCCGGTCGCCGGCGACTGCGCGCCCCGGCAGGACGCCCTCGACCTGGAGTGGTTCACCCCCGAGGAGGCGGCCTCCCCGATCGTCCAGCAGGAGATGACCGGCGGTCAGGGCACCCTGCTGAAGCAGGCGCTCGCCCACGTGGGCCAGATCGTCTGACCCTGGCTCAGCGCGGCTGGTAGCTGCACCGGGCCCCCGTCCTCACCGTCGCCCGCAGCTCCGCCGCCACCGCCTCGTCGAGCTCCTCTATCCGGGCCAGGGCCCGGCGGATCGCCTTGCCGACCGCCACTCTGGCCCGTTCGCCGTCGCCGGCGAACGCGCGCGACCGGCCCCCCAGCCCGGTCGCGGCGGCCAGCTCGGCCGCCAGCCACGCGTGTTCGGCGCGTAACGCCGTCGCCCCCGCCGTGTCGGTGAGCGCCTCGCGCTCCTCGATCGCCTCCTGGAGGCGGGCCAGCCGGGTCTCGTAGGCCCGGCGGGCCGTGGCGTCGAGCACCGGCTGATCCGGGGGCTGGTCGGGGACGCCGGCCAGGTCGGCGGCCGGGACCTCCCGGCCCGGGTTGGCGATCAGGACCGCCAGGTGGCCCATGCCGACGCTGTGCTCCACGAGCACCGAGCGGCCGCCGAGGTCCAGGCGCCAGTGGCGGCCGTGGCGGCGGGTCGAGGCCGGTGACGGGCCGGGGGAGCGGCGGTGGACCGGCTGCGGGAGTTCCATGCCGAGTTCGGCGGCCTCCTTGGTGGCCAGGTCCAGCTCCCGCAGCGCGCCCTCGTCGTCGAGGCCGTGGCGCAGCGCCAGGGCGTGGCCGAGCCGCCAGCGCGACAACACGGTGGCGGGCCAGTGGCCGAGGGCCAGGTTGTCGCGGACGGCGGACCGGAAGTGCCCGATCGCGCGGTCGAGGCGGCCCATGGTCAGGCTGGCCACCCCGAGCGGGTGGTGGGCCGAGCCCAGGCACGTGACCCCCAGGCTGGCGATGACCGGGCTGCCCTCGTGCGGGCTCAGCAGGTCGTAGACCTCGGCCGAGGCGGTCTCGTCGCCGAGCAGGTGGGCGGTCTCGGCGACGCCGTACATGGTGTAGAGCCAGGAGCTCGACCGGGGGAGCGCCGCCAGGTCGCGGCCCCGGATGCGGGCCAGCATGCCGGCCGCCAGGCGGTGCTCCCCGGCGGTGGCGGCGGCGATGGCCAGGCCGGCGAAGTAGCTGTTGTCGATCGCGCTCAGCACGGGGGAGTCGGCCTGGTCGTGCATCAGTTCGGTCAGTTCGGCGATGCGGCCCTGGAACCAGCGGATGGTGCCGAGCTGGCCGCCGTACCAGCCCGCGGCGTCGCGGTCGCCGGCGGCGGTGCCGCGTTCGGCGCTGGCGGTGGCGAGGTTCTCGGCGTGGGCGAACCGGCCCTGGCGGATGGCCAGCATCACCCGGATCGCGCTGGCGATGAACCCGGCCGCCAGGTGGGGGCTCCGGTCGAGCAGGGCCTCCAGTTCCCGCAGGCCGCGTTCGGCGTGCGGGTCGCCGAGTAAGAACAGGTCGACGGTACGCCACATCACCCCCATCACCGTGTCGCCCGGGCGGCCCGTGCGACCGGCGTGCCCGATCAGCTCCTTGGCCAGCGTGAGCCGGGTCTGGCCGTGGTCAGGGCCGAGCAGGCAGTGGTGGGCGAGGCTGAGCGCCTCGACCAGGGCGACCGGCTCGCCGGCGGTCCGGGCCTCGGCCAGCTCCAGCATGATCGCCTCATGGGCGCCCTGGCGGTAGTCCTCCTCACCCGCCAGCCGGACGCGCAGCCGCCGCGCCAGGTCGGAGCCGGGGTCGGCGGCGGCCAGGGCCTGCCACTGGCGGGTGCGCACCGTCGACTCGGCCTCGGCGGTGCGGTGCTCGTGCACCCAGACGCCCCCCAGACCCAGGGCCGACCGCGCCATCCCCTCGTGGTCGCCGTCGCCCTCGGCCTTCCGCCACGCCAGCTCGAACCACTGGCGGGCCGCCCGCAGATCCCCCTCCGCGTGCAGTGCGTGTTCCCCGGCCGCCAGGGCCGTGCCCTGTCCCTGGCGGTCCCCCTCGTGGGCCATCCGCGCTCCTTCTCGTACGTTTCATCGCGTACGTGAACAAGTGATAGACCCTCCGCTTGCACCACCCTTTCGTGGTGCTTGACCGATGTGTCCGTCAGGTGACGTCAAGCCGGTCGATCAGGGTGTCGTGCGTGCGGAAGGTCAGGGTGCCCGGCCCGTTGTAACCCTGGCCGGACACGGTGACCGCCACCGTGGTCGATTCGCCCGTGGTGCGCGCCCCCGTGACCACGATCTCGGTATGGGCCCCGATGAGCTCCTGTGCGTTCCACTCCGCGATGCGGTCGCGCCCCTCGAACGTGCGGCCGAAGACGTTGACGACGGCGTCCTCGGCGAACGCCCCCAGGAGCGCGTCGCCGTCTCCCCGGTTGGTGGCGTCGATCATCTGCTGGATGGCGGGTAGAAGCGGATCCATCGTGGTCCTCGCTGTGTGATCGGGTGATGTGTCCTTCTGGGCCACATCCCCCGCTCACGAGGACCATATGCCGGTTATGAAGGCCGGTGAACGTGGCCGGCCCCCATACCGGCCGCTTCCTTTGTGGGGGCGGCATACGCCACCGGCCGCCGGCGTCCGGGGACGAACACCATGATCAGCGCCGCCAGCATGGCGGCCGCCGCCCCCAGGACGAAGGTCAGCTTGAAGCCGTCGAGGGTCGGCACGAGGGTTCCGGCGAACGGCTGCGTCATGTGCGCGAGCGCCACGCCGACGACGGCGCTGGCGGTGGAGGTGCCCACCGAGCGCATCAGCGCGTTGAGGCCGTTGGCGGCGGCGGTCTCGGTGTGCGGGACGTTCGCCATGATCAGAGCGGGGATGGCGGCGAACGCCAGGGCCATGCCGGTCGAAGTGATCATGCTGACCACGATGAGCTGCCAGGGGGCGCTCAGCAGCCACAACGCGGCGATGTCGCCGGCCGCGAAGACCAGGGCGCCGGTCATCAGCGAGACCTTGGCGCCCTTCCAGGCCGACAACTTGGCCGACAGGGGCGACACGAAGATCATGACCAGGCCGCCGGGCGCCATGCACAGGCCCGCCACGAGCATCGACTGGCCGAGCCCGTGGCCGGTGGCGGCGGGCAGCTGGAGGAGCTGCGGGATGGCGAGCGCCTGGGCGTACATGGCGAAGCCGATCGCGATCGAGGCGATGTTGGTGAGCAGGACCGGACGCCGCGCGGAGGTGCGCAGGTCGACCAGCGGCCCGGGGCGGCGCAGCTCGTAGACGCCCCACACGGCCAGGATCACCAGGGCCGCGCCGAACAGGCCCAGCGTCAGCGGGCCGCCCCAGCCCCAGTCGCCGCCCTTGGTGATGGCCAGCAGCAGGCACAGCAGCCCGGCGGTCAGCCCGATCGCGCCGGGGAAGTCGATCCGGCCGCCGCTGCGGTCGCTCGACTCCGGTACGAGCGTCCACACCATGACCATGGCGATCAGGCCCAGCCCGGCGGCGCCCCAGAACAGCAGGTGCCAGCTCGCGTTCTGGGCGATGGCGGCGGCGGCCGGGAGGCCGAGGGCACCGCCGACGCCGAGGGAGGAGCTCATCAGGCCCATCGCGGAGCCGAGCCGTTCGGGGGCCAACTCGTCGCGCATGAGGCTGATGCCCAGCGGGATCACCCCGGCCGCGCAGCCCTGCAGCGCCCGGCCGACGATCATCGGCACGAGCGAGGAGCTGAGCGCCCCCACCACCGATCCGATCACCAGGAGCCCGAGGCAGATCAGCAGCAGCCGCCGCTTGCCGAACATGTCGCCCAGCCGCCCGGTGAGCGGGGTCGCGATGGCGCCCGCGAGCAGGGTGGCGGTCAGCACCCAGGTGACCGAGGCGGCGTCGGTGTGGAGGTAGCGCGGCAGCTCGGGCACGATCGGGATGACGATGGTCTGCATCACCGAGACCACGATCCCCGCCGAGGCCAGTGCTGTGATGATCGCGCCGCCGCGGCGAGCTGGGGGAGTCACGTGGTGCCTTTCCGTGCAGGTCGGATTGCATCCTATTCATGTCACTTTTGCACGGTTCGGCCCGGGTGCCTCCGTGTTGGCCGATCGGCTGTCTTTCCGCAGGGAACGCCTGGTGAACATCCTCACCAATGCCACCAAAAGCAATCAGGTCGTGAAATCCACTTAAGTCAGCTGTAGTCTTCTGTCGACAATTCGAATATGTCCATACGGGTGGGAGGGGTCGTGGCCGACGTACTCACGGAATCTCGCCGGAGCGTGGCCGCCCGTTGGCGGGAACGCCTGGTGCAGGGGAGCCGCCACGCACAACGCCACTGGGCGACCAGGACGGTCTACTACGCGGCCTGCCACGAGGTGGCCGAGGCCGGTGGCCGGGTCGGCAAAGAGGTGCTGGACGTGTCGGGGGGCTCGACCAGCACGTTGTACACGGTCGTGGGGCCGAGGGCGCGTCATTCGCTGGCGACGGCCTACGGCGAGGACCTGCCCGACTGCTTCGGGCGGGTCGACGCGCTGGCCGAGCTGGCGCGCGAGACCGTGGTCTGGTCTTTCTGGCCCTATCGCGATAGCTGGCTACAGATGCTGGAGTCAGGACCGGGCGGGCGGATGGCCGCCGCCGAGGGGCTGGTGCTGGCGGTGGCCGACTTCGCGGCCGACCATCCGGGCCTGCTGCGCGCCACCAAGCTGGAACCTCCGGTGTGCGCCGTCGAAGACCTGATGACGGTCTTCGGCCGCCGGGCCACCGCGCGCGAGGTCTTCTGCCTCCTGCAGAACGTGGTCATCGACGCGACACGCGGGCTGCACGTGCCGGCGGAGGTGGTCCTCGACGGGGTCCGGCCCGCGCTGGAGTCGCGGATCCCGGTCGTGGAACGGGCCGGCGAGCCGCTGCCCGCGCTCGCCGACGCGGTCGTGGCGGTCTTGTCGGCCCGGCTCGACCCGCCGCAGCGCACGGCCGCCGCCGACCTGCTCGAAGCCGCCGCCGACGCGCTGCGCCGGACCGTCAGGACAGAAGGGCGGGAACGTGACAACGGCCCCCGCGCGGCCTGACGGGGCGGCCCAGCCGGCCGACCGCTCGTGGATCGCCCGCCTGCGCGCCATCGTGCGCGCGGGCGGCCCGTCCGCCGCGGCCGAGCTGGGTGACCTGCTCGCCGGTGCCCGCGCCCACCTGGGCGCCTCCCACCCGATCGCGCTGCGCATCGCCGCCGCGACCGAACGGGAACTGAGCCGCACCCGCCAGGTCGACGAGACGGTGGCCGCCTGGTCGGCCGTGCACGCCGAGGCCGAGGTCTCCCTCGGCCCCCACGACCCGGTCACGATGGAGATCGCCAGCGGCCACCTGCGGTGGCTGGCCCGCCGGGCCCGCCCCGACGACCTGCGGCGGGCCCTGACCGCCCAGCGCGCCGAACTCGCCCGCCGCCGCGAGACCCTGGGCCACCACGACCACTGGACCGGCGTGGCCCGTACCGACCTGGCCGTCACCCTCCTGACCCTGCCGTTGCTCGAACCGGACACCCGCCGGACCACCGCGGAGGCCGCGGAACTGGCGGCCGAGGAGGCGGGCCGCCGGGCCGCCGTCCTGGGCGGCCACCACGTGCTGACCTGGGAGGCCCGCGCCCTGGAGGCCTCCGCCCGCCTGGCGGCGACCGGAGCCGGGCAGGGGACGGCGGCGAAGGCGGCACGGGAGAACGGGCCAGGACCGACCGCCGGGACCGGACGGGCTACGGGTGGACGGGCCGGGGGCGGGAGTGTGGCGGAGGCCGTGGCGCACGCGCTGACCGTGGCCGAGGCCTGCGTGTCGCTCGGGGGGCCGCTCGACGCGGGGCGGCAGATCCGGGCGGCGTTGCTCACCGCCGAGGCGCACCTGGCCGCCGACCGGCCGGGAGACGCGGAGCGGGCGGCGCGGCTGGCGGCCGGGTTGTTCGCGGTGCGGTCCCGGCCGTGGTGGGGCGGGGCGGATCCGGGGCGGCCGTGGGTGGTGATCGCCCGGACAGGGGCCCGGGCGGACGCCGCCGGCCACGCCGCCCGCGCCTTGTCGGAACGGTCCAGGTGGTTCCCGGCCGACAGCCTGTGGCGGGCCGAAGTGACCAGACTTCTCCACACTCTCGATGGGCGGTGATGACAGGAGAGCGCATTCCCGCAGCTCAGTGGATTCCGAAGGCCATCGGTGGGTGAATTAATTCGGAAACTTTCCTATTGACAAGGGTCTGTAGGAGGGTGTTCCATCCGAGTTAATTTAAGAGGAGAAGCAACGGCCGGGCTCTCCTCTCCTCGTACTCGCTCGTCGGAAAGAGACCCCCCATGCGCCTCCGCTTACTGTTGCGCGCCGGAGCCGTGCTGAGCGCCGCCGCGCTCGTGCTCACCGGTGTCGTCGCGGCCCCCGCCCAGGCGGCGGTCGGGCAGATCACCGGGATCGGCGGCAAGTGTGTCGACGTCGCCGCCGCCAACCCCGCCAACGGCACCACCGTCCAGCTCTACACCTGCAACGGCACCAACGCCCAGCAGTGGACGACCGGCCAGGGCCAGACCATCCGCGCCCTCGGCAAGTGCCTCGACGTCGCCGCCGCCGGCACGGCCAACGGCACCCGCGTGCAGCTCTACGACTGCAACGGCAGCGCCGCGCAGAACTGGACCCCCCAGGCCGACGGCACCCTGCGCGCCCTCGGCAAGTGCCTCGACGCCACCGGCAACTCCTCGGCCGACGGCACCCCGCTCCAGATCTGGGACTGCTTCGCCGGCGCCAACCAGCGCTGGACCCTCCCGACCGGCGGCGGCAACCCCGACCCCGACCCGGGCAACCCGGCCAAGTTCCCCGGCACGCCCTACCTCTACCTCGGCTGGGGCAGCCCGCCCAGCGCCACCTCGATCATGAGCCAGACCGGTGTGCGCTCCTTCACGATGGCCTTCATCCTGTCCGGCGGCGGCTGCGTGCCGCGCTGGGACGGCCAGCGCCCCCTGACCGGCGGCACCGACCAGTCGACGATCAACGCCATCAAGGCCGCGGG
The DNA here is from genome assembly GCF_030269205.1 of Herbidospora sp. NBRC 101105. Classification (NCBI taxonomy): domain Bacteria; kingdom Bacillati; phylum Actinomycetota; class Actinomycetes; order Streptosporangiales; family Streptosporangiaceae; genus Herbidospora; species Herbidospora sp. NBRC 101105. The sequence continues at coordinate 126,520 of NZ_BSSX01000010.1, forward strand.
CGGCCAGGTCCAGATCTCCTTCGGCGGCTGGTCCGGCAACAAGCTCGGCCCGAACTGCTCCACCCCGGCCGCCTTCGCCGGCGCCGTGCAGCAGGTCATCAACGCCCACGGCCCCAACGTGGTCGACTTCGACGTCGAGAACACCGACGAGATGGGCAACTACACCGTCCAGGACCGCATCCTCAACGGCATCAAGATCATCAAGCAGAACAACCCGAACGTCCGGGTCGTCGTCACCATCGGCACGAGCCAGTCGGGCCCGGCCGGCGCCGAGGCCCGCTTCCTCCAGCAGGCCCGCGCGCTGAACGTGCCGATCGACAACTACACCCTCATGCCGTTCAACTTCGGCGCCTCCAACATCTACAACGCGACGGTCAGCGCCTCCGAGGGCCTGAAGAACCAGCTCAAGTCCCTCTGGGGCTACACCGACGCGCAGGCCTACGCCCGCATGGGCATCTCGGGCATGAACGGCTACTCCGACAACAGCGAGATCACCACGGTCGCCACCTGGACCCAGATCCGCGACTGGGCCCGCGCCCGCGGCCTCGGCCGGCTGGCCTTCTGGTCGGTCAACCGCGACCGCCCCTGCTCGGGCGCCCTGAACGACACCTGCTCGGGCGTGGCCCAGGCCAACTGGGACTTCACCCGCATCACGGCCGGCTTCTAGACCGGGAGTGAGGCCCCTCTCGTCCACGGGACGAGGGGGGCCGATCCGTGTCCAGGGCACAAGGGGAAGCCCCCCTCGCCCGCAAGACGAGGGGGGCCGCTCAGGTGTTCCTAGGAGCCGTAGACGTCGAACTCCCAGAGCGAGTAGCCCCAGGCGGTGGCCCGCTGGGTGCCGTAGACCCGCACGTAGCGGCCGGTGCCGTTGACCGTGAGGTCGTCGACGCCACCGTCGCTCGCGGTCTGGGTGCTGACGGTCGTCCAGGTGCTGTTGTTCGGGGAGGTCTCCACGCGGTACTGGCGGCCGTAGGCGGCCTCCCACTGGAGGCGCACGCGGGAGATGGTGCGAGTCTGGCCGAGGTCGACCGTGATCCACTGCGGGTCGGCGTAGGCCGAGCCCCAGCGGGTGGCGGTGTTGCCGTCGACCGCGTTGGCGGCCGTGTGGGCGCTGCCGGGCTCCACGCTGGAGACGGTCACCGGGCGGCTCCGGGAGAGCAACGCCGGGCCGCCGGAGGCGGGGGTGCCGTAGACGTTCAGGTCCCACAACGAGTAGCCGTACTGGGTGAGGGCCCGCTGGGTGCCGTAGATCCGCACGTAGCGGCCGGTGCCGTTGACCGTCAGGTCGTCGACGCCGCCGTCGCTGGCGGTCTGGGTGGAGACGGTCGTCCAGGTCGTGTTGTCGGGGGAGACCTCCACCCGGTAGGCGCGGCCGTAGGCGGCCTCCCAGTTCAGGCGCACCCGGTTGACGTTGTAGGACGCCCCCAGGTCGACGGTGATCCACTGCGGGTCGGCGTAGGCCGAGCCCCAGCGGGTTGCGGTGTTGCCGTCGACCGCGTTGGCGGCCACGTGGGCGCTGCCCGCCTCGACGCTGGAGGCGGTGACGGTCTTGCCCCGGGCGAGGTCGGTCGCCGGCGGCTGGGTCGTCTCACCCTTGACGCGGATGTTGCGGTAGTTGATGTCGAGACCGGCGCCGTCGTTCTGGACGCCGATGTGGCCGTTCTGGATGGCCCGGGTGCTGGTGTAGTCGTTGATCTTCACGCCGTTGAGCCAGATCTCCACGCGCTGGCCGGTCACCCTGATCTCGTAGGCGTTCCACGAGCCGGGCGGGTTCAGCGCGGCGTCGCGCAGGGCGGTGTCGGGGGCCCGGAAGCTGTAGACGCTGCCGGTGGTCCGGGTCGGGTCGGCGTCGGTGGCGTCGATCTGGATCTCGTGACCGGTGTCGACCGGCTGCCACGGGTCGCCGTTCGGGTCGGGGAAGCCGATGAAGACGCCGCCGTTGTCGTCGCCCGGCATCATCCAGTCGAGCTTGAGCGAGTAATCGGCGAACGGGGTCACCGGATACCAGAGCAGGCCCATGCCGCCGAACGAGGTCAGGGTGCCGTTCGCCAGGGTGAAGCCGCCCGGTCCGGCCTGCCGCCACTGGTCGAGGCTGGTCTGGGTGCCGTCGAAGAGCGGGGTGTAGCCGGTCTCGGGACGGCAGTCGGCCGCCCGGAACCCGGCCGCGATCTGGATGCCGCCGAGGAGCATCTGCCGGAAGTTGGAGTCGGCGAAGGTCTCCTGGGTGTGCCCCATGCCGGTGTACCAGCTCCGGCCGCCGCCGTAGTTCTGGCACCAGGTGATCGGGTGGTCGCCGCCCATCGAACCGCCGCTGTACGTCGACTCGTCGAGCGAGGCGAGCACCCGGGCGACCGAACGGGGGTTGGTGCGGTAGTTGTACCACTCGTCGAGGCGGCTCCAGGTCTGCGGCAGGTGCGAGGTCGACACGTTCGACCGGTCCTCGACCTTGACCACGGCGGTCTGGTTGGCCGGGTGGCTGGCGAAGTAGGCGCCGACGAGGCCGCCGTACCAGGACCAGTCGTACTCGGTGTCGGCCGCGGCGTGCACGCCGACGTAGCCCCCGCCGCCGGCGATGTACGACTGGAACGCGGTCTGCTGGGTCGCGTTCAGCACGTCACCGGTGGTGGAGAGCCAGATGACCGCCTGGTACTGGGCCAGGTTGGCCGTGGTGAACTGGTTCGCGTCCTCGGTGGCCGTCACGGTGAAACCGTTGGCGGCGCCCAGCTGCTGGATCGCGGCGATCCCCGTGGGGATCGAGTCGTGCCGGAACCCGGCGGTCTTGCTGAAGACGAGGACCTTCGTGAGCGGTGCCGCGCTCGCGGCCGTCGGCACGGCGGAGAGCGCGCTCCCTAACAGGACCGTCCCAAGCAGCGCCAGGAAAAGTCGGCGCATCCGTGACTCCTTACTGTGCTCGCAGGAGCGCGCGCCGACCGCTACCCGAATGGTGGATTCGAAAGGCACGCGGAGCCACTCGCGTGCGGGTGCCCCGAAAGGCTCGCACACCTGACAGGAGACCGTCAACGGACGATAACGATCTCAAGACATCGGAGGTATTTGGGACCGGTCCGAAGGAGTTTCTTCTCGCATCCGACATAAAAAGCGGCTGATCGCCGGTCTGTCCGGGGATTCTTGATCGGTTTCCCGGATTCCGTGTTGCAGGGGACGGCTATTGACGCCCGAAGACATCCAATGTTAACTGCGCCTGACAGTTCCGACTTGGTAACAGTGCGAGTCGGGCCTGTGCCTGTGCAGAGGGGCCGTCGGGCTGTCCCATACCGGTCGCCGATCGCCGGTCAGGGGGCCCGGCGGCTCCCCTGCCAGAGGGACACACCCCCTGAATCTGCTGTGGTGACCAGGAGATCGATGACATGAGATTTCTGAGAGCGCTCCCCGCATTAGCGCTCGTCGGCGGGCTGGCGGCCGGGGGAGTGGTGACGGCGCCCGCGCTGGCGTCCACGACCGACCACGCCTTCGACCAGTCGGCCGGGGCCCTGAACGTCAACCGGGCGGGCTATCTGTCCAAGCACGACATCGTGTACAACCGCCCGAACACCAACCCCAACTACGGCCTGACGGTCGGCAACGGCAAGACCGGGGCCATGGTGTGGAGCCAGAACGGCATGACCATGCAGGTCTCCGGCGCCGACCTGGCCCAGCAGTCGACCTACGCGGCCGGCACGCTGACCCTGAACACCAGCCCGGGCCTGGACACCGGCTACACCACCTACCAGCAGCGCCTCAACCTGTACGACGGCACGCTGACCACCAAGTACGACAACAACCGCACCGTGACGATCCTGGGCCAGCCCGGCTCGGAGGTCATGGGCATCCGCGTCGAGGACGGCCGCGGCGGGCTCGGCACCACCACGGTCGACCTCGGCCTGTGGGACCCGAACACGGTCCAGAACATCGCCGACACGCCCGACCTGAACACCTGGCGGACCGTCCAGACGTTCAACGACTCCTCGGTCGCCGGGTTCAGCCGCGGCCAGACCGACGCCAACGGGTTCGGCTACACCTTCGCCGCCACCGTCGAGGGCGCGAACTACTCGACCTCGACCGTCAACGGGCGCACCGTCCGGCTGAGCATCACCGCCGACAACGACTACACGATCTGGTTCACCGCGGCCTCGCGGAAGAACGCTCCCTCGGCGAACTCGGTGCAGCAGGCGCGCAACCAGCTGACGAACGTCAAGAACGCCGGAATCGGCACGACGCTCACCAACTTCAAGAACTTCTGGCACGACTTCTGGAGCAAGTCGTTCGTCCAGTACGGCGGCAGCGCCGACAACGACTACCTGGAGAACTTCTACTACCTGAGCAACTACATCGTCGCGGCGGGCGGGTACGGCAACTACCCGTTCCACTTCATCAACGGGGTCTTCCGTGCCACCGGAGACCAGTCGAAGTGGTCCAACGCCTATTGGTACTGGAACATGCGCCACGTGTACTACTCGTTCTACGCGTCCAACCACATCGACCTGATGGACGTGTTCAACAATCTCCATTCGCGCAATTACAACGCGCTGAAGTCGTACACGCAGACCAGATACGGCATCGACGGCATCTGGCTCCCGGAGACCTACGGCTGGGACGGCAACGCGCGCGGCACCATCAACTCCGACTACACCAAGAACACGATGTCGACCGCCGCCGAGGCCGCGTACAACATGTACCTGCGCTACCGGTACACCAACGACGCGAACTACCTGGCGAACACGGCCTACCCGTTCATGCGCGAGGCGGCGAAGTTCTACCGGAGCTTCGTGTCGCGTGACGCCTCGACCGGCCAGTACTACATCGCCAACTCCAACGCCCACGAGACGTACTGGAACGTGCGGAACGCCCTTACCGACCTGACCGCGATCCGCAGCCTGTTCCCCGTGACGATCCAGACGGCCCAGCAGCTCGGCGTCGACGCGACGCTGCGCACCGAGTTGCAGAACATCCTGAACAACCTGGTGCCCTACTCGGTGGTCAACAACGCCTACCAGCCGCACCAGCCGCCGATCTCGCAGACCCGCAACAACGAGAACGTCGCGGCGGAGATGATCTGGCCCTACAACCTGACCGGCATCGGTTTCCCCGACTACCAGACGGCGCTGAACACCTGGAACGTGCGCCCGCACCCGTACGGCAACGTGTGGGCCAACGACGCCGTGCAGGCCGCCCGCCTGGGCCTGGGCGACCAGACCTTCCAGGGCATGAAGACGATGGCGCAGCGGTACCAGAACTACCCGAACAGCTTCACCAGCAACACCAACGGCGTGTTCGAGTACCACGGCGTGCACATGGCGGCGATGAACGAGTCGCTGATGCAGTCGTACAACGACAAGATCCGGGTCTTCCCGGCCGCGCCGAGCAGCTCCTCGTTCATCGGGAAGTTCTCGCTGCTGGCCAAGGACGGCTTCATCGTGTCCTCCGAGCGTGAGGGCAACGAGACCAAGTACGTCGGCATCAAGTCGCTCTACGGCAAGCAGGCCACCGTGGTGAACCCGTGGGGCACCCAACAGGTCCGCGTGCGCCGCACCTCCGACAACGCGATCATCACCACCAGCTCGGCCGCCGAGATCAGCTTCGCCACCGCCGCGAACACGACCTACGTCGTGGAGCGCACCGCCAAGCTGCTGTCGGCCTACAGCTACACCCAGCTCACCGGCACCGCCAACCAGGCGGCCAAGTCGCTGAGCGGCACCGCCTCCACCCTCGGCATCAACGGCGGCGGCACCCCGGGCCTGGTCAACAACACCGAGCTCACCTACGACGCGAACTGGCACCTGACCACGGGCCGGGGCTACGGCGACTACAACGACGACACCCACCACAGCACGACCGTCAACGCCGCCGCGACCTACACGTTCACCGGCACCGGCATCGAGATCCTCTCGGAACGGTTCTCCGACATGGGCAACGTCGACGTCTACATCGACAACGTGTTCCAGCAGAACGTGAACCTCTACCAGAGCGGCGCCCGGCAGGCGCAGCAGGTCGTCTACAGCAAGACCGGCCTGTCCAACGGCCAGCACACGCTCCGGGTGGTCAACAAGACCACGTCGGTCGGCATGATCGACGCCCTCCGGGTGCTCACCGGAGGCGGCAACCCGCCAGCCGGCACCGTCACCCTGCGTTCGCGGGCCAACAACCTGTTCGTGTCGGCCGCCAACGCGACCACCCCGCTGATCGCCAACAAGACGACGGCCGGGGCGACCGAGCAGTTCGTCCGGGTCGACCTGGGCGGCGGCAACATCGCGCTGCGCTCGGTGGCCAACAACCTCTATGTGACCAACCAGGGCGGCGGCAACGTGCCGCTGCTGGCCGACCGGCCCTCGGCCGGGTCGTGGGAGACCTTCACGGTGGTGACCAACGGCGACGGCTCGATCAGCCTGCGGGCCACGGTGAACAACCAATACGTGTGCGCGGAGGGCGGCGGGTCGCAGAACCTTGTCACCAACCGCGCCTCGATCGGACCATGGGAGCAGTTTGATCTAGTTCCTGTGTGATGAACCCCTAGGGGCAGTAAGCGCGCCGGTGACCGCTTGTGGCGGGCGGCCATCGGTGCGTTCTCTATCGGCGGCTCTCGGTGATCACGCGCCGCCGTCTTGTCCCCATCCCTCCTGCACTGGAGACCCCATGTCAGGTATCCCGCGCCTGCGCGCGATCCTGGGCGTGTTAGCCCTGGTCGTCGTCGCACTGGTGCCCGCCGCACCCGCTCACGCGGCGCCGCCACCCACGAGTGGTTTCGAGAAGGTCCGGCTCGACGGCGGACTGTCGATGGGCGAGCCCATCGAACTGTCCGTGCTGCCCGACGGCAAGGTGCTGTACATCAACCGCGGCACCAGCGCCGGCGGCGGCCAGGTCCGCCTGTACAACCCGGCCACCCAGGCGACGACGGTCGCCCTCACCCTCCCGCTCGACGCCCGTTTCGAGGACGGCCTGATCGGCATCACCCTCGACCCGGGCTTCGCGACCAACCGCTGGGTCTACCTCTTCTACTCGCCCAAGGTGACCCCGCTGGTGAACCGGATCTCCCGGTTCACCTTCAACCCGTCGACGAACACGATCCCGGCCGCCACCGAAGACATGATCATCGAATGGCCGACCGAGCGTGACCTGTGCTGCCACTCCGCCGGGTCGATGACCTGGGACGGCAACGGCAACCTCTACTTCGCCGTCGGCGACAACACCAACTCGGGTGGTGACTCGGCGGGGATGGCACCCATCGACGAGCGCACCAGCCGGAACCCGCAGTACGACGCCCAGCGCACGTCGGGCAACACCAACGACCTCCGGGGCAAGATCAACCGCATCCATCCGGAGGCCAACGGCACCTACACGATCCCCGCCGGCAACCTGTTCCCGCCGGGCACGGCGCAGACCCGGCCCGAGATCTACGTCATGGGGACGCGCAACCCGTACCGGATCTGGGTCGACAAGCAGGGCGGCAACACCCTCTATTGGGGTGAGGTCGGGCCGGACGCCGGCGCGACCATCGCCAACCGCGGACCGGCCGCCTACGACGAGTGGAACCGCGCCACCAGCGCGGGCAACTACGGCTGGCCCTACTGCGGCGGCCCGAACGTCGCTTACAACGACTGGGACTTCGCGGCCAACGCGCCCCGGGGCTGGTTCCCCTGCGGCGGCAGCACCGGCCCGGTCAACAACTCGCCGCGCAACACCGGTCTCCAGCAGCTCCCGCCGACGCGGGGCGCGCTGGTGTGGGAGCAGCACGGCGGCAGCAAGGAGTGGCCGGCCCTCGACCAGCCCGGCGGCTGCGGCTCGCCGAACCACGCCGAGGTCTACCACTACGACCCGGGCCTCAACAGCGCGGTGAAGTGGCCGCAGTACTACGACAACAAGCTGATCATCACGGAGTACTGCCGCAACTGGATCAAGGAGGTCCAGTTCGGCAACGGCAACCCCGCGACCGGCAACCCGACGATCATCGAACCTGTCCTCGCCGGGATGCCGTTCGTCCATCCGATCGACATGGAGTTCGGCCCCGACGGGTCGCTCTACCTGCTCGAATACGGCAGCGGGTACTTCTCCGGCGCGGCCGACGCGGCCCTGGTGAAGATCAACTACGTGCAGGGCGGCCGGTCGCCGGTCGCGGTGGCCACGGCCGGCGTCGACAACGGGCTCACCCCGCTGACCGTGCAGTTCTCCAGCGCGGGCAGCAACGACCCCGACGGCAACCCGCTCACCTACGCGTGGGACTTCGACAACAACGGCACCACCGACTCGACGGCGGCCAACCCGTCGTACACGTACACGACCAACGGCGACAAGAGAGCCCGGCTGACCGTCAACGACGGCACCATGACGGGGACCACCTTGATCCCGGTCGTGGTGGGCAACAACCGCCCGGTCGTCAACGTCGGCGGGCTGCCCAACGGCGGCCTGTTCTCGTGGGACGAACGCCTGACGGCCTCCGCGTCGGCCACCGACGCGCAGGACGGCACGATCCCGTGCGCCAACGTGGTCGTGCGGGCCGCGCTCGGGCACCAGGAACACGCCCACGAGGAGGGTGAGGGCACCGGCTGCGGGGCCTCCTTCGACGTCGGCCCGGTGCACGCCGGTCCCGACTCGGTGCTGTTCTGGGTGATCAGGGCCTCCTACACCGACCGCGGCGCCACCGGCACGGTGCCGCTGACGGGCGAGCGGGAGATCACCCTGTGGCCCAAGCAGTGGCAGGCCGAGCACTACGTGACGCTCAACGGCCCGCGCGTCGTCGACCAGGCCCAGGCCGAGGGCGGCAAGCGGCTCGGCGACATCCAGAACGGCGAGTGGGTGCGCCACCACGCGGTGAACCTCCAGGGCATCACCGGGGTCAAGGCCCGCGTCTCCACCGCCAACGCCGGGGGAGTGCTCTCCTTCCGGTACGACTCCCCGACCGGCCCCGTGGTCGCCAGCGTCAACGTGACCAACACCGGCGGCTGGGACAACTACGTGGAGCTGACCGCTCCCGTGACCGCCCCGACCGGCACGCACGACCTGTACCTGACGTTTTCGGGCGCGGCCGGCACGGCCGTGTTCGACCTCGACAGCTACACCTTCACCGGCCCCGGCGTCTCGACGCCGATCTCCGGTGGCGGCGGCGACCTCGCGCAGGGCAAGCCGGTCACGGTGTCGAGCACGGAGGCCGGGGCGAACGTCGCGGCCAACGCGGTCGACGGCAACGGCGCCACCCGCTGGTCCAGCCTGTACGCCGACCCGCAGTGGATCACGGTGGACCTGGGGGCGTCCTACGACGTCAACCGGGTCAGGCTGAACTGGGAGGCGGCCTACGGCCGCCAGTACCGGGTGGAGGTCTCCCCGAACAACAGCACCTGGACGGTCCTGTCGAACCAGACCGCCTCGGACGGGGGAGTGGACGATCTCTCCGTCAGTGGCACGGGGCGGTATGTCCGTATATATGGAACCCAGCGCGCGCTGACGCAGTACGGCTACTCGCTCTGGGACCTCAACGTGTACGGCACTCCGGCCGGCGGGACCGCCCAGTTGCTGTCACGGAGCAGACCGGTGACGGCGTCGAGCACGGAGGCCGGGGCGAACGTCGCGGCCAACGCGGTCGACGGCAACACCGCCACCCGCTGGTCCAGTCTCTACGCCGATCCACAGTGGATCACCGTCGACCTCGGCCAGACCCGGTCCATCTCCCGGGTCCGGCTCCAGTGGGAGGCGGCCTACGGCCGGCAGTACCGGGTGGAGACCTCCAATGACAACAGCTCGTGGACGGTCGTGAACACCCAGACCGCGAGCGACGGCGGCGTCGACGACCTCACGGTGACCGGAACCGGGCGATACGTCCGGATCTACGGCACCCAGCGGGCCACCGCATGGGGCTACTCGCTCTGGGAGTTCGACGTCTACGGCGTCTAGGCAGGTCAGCCCGAGGGCCGCGACGGACCGTCAGGTCGGTCGCGGCCCTTCGGAATCATCGGATCTCTTTCCGGTTGCGGCTATTGACATGCCTGTAACACGCGGGGCATTCTTCTTGAGAACCAAACATCGGATGTCTGGAGAGTAACCGAGAAGATAGCCGCGGGGCCTTCCGCCCGGCGGCGACCTGCGGAATTCTGATCCCACCTGGGATCGGTCCACGGCGCCGCGAGGCATCGTGTCCGCAAATTAATCGGATCTTTATCTCGAAAGGCTTTCGAAGACGACCGCCCGGCGGTACCGCCGGTCTCTAACATTAATCGGATGTGTCTGGAGCTCGCATGAGGGTCATCTCCCTGGAGACGCACGACATCCGGTTCCCGACCTCGACGGAACTCGACGGTTCCGACGCGATGAACCCCGACCCCGACTACTCGGCGGCGTACGTGGTGCTGCGGACCGACGAGGGCGAGAAGGGACACGGATTCGCGTTCACCATCGGACGCGGCAACGACGTGCAGACCGCCGCCATCAAGGCGCTCGAAGGTCACATCGTCGACCGTGACTGCTCCGACCTGGGCGCCGTCTACCAGGACCTCATCGGCGACTCGCAGTTGCGCTGGCTGGGACCGGAGAAGGGCGTCATGCACATGGCGATCTCCGCCGTCATGAACGCCCTGTGGGACCTGAGGGCCCGCCGCGAGGGCAAGCCGCTCTGGCTGCTGCTCGCCGAGATGAGCCCCGAAGAGATCGTCTCCCTGGTCGACTTCCGCTACATCTCCGACGCCCTGACCCCCGGCGAGGCGCTGGAGATCCTCCGCGCCGCCCAGCCGGGCCGGGCCGGCCGCATCGCGGCCCTGCGGGAGCACGGCTATCCCGCCTACACGACGTCGCCGGGCTGGCTCGGCTACGACGACGACAAGCTTCGGCGCCTCTGCAAGGAGGCCCTCGACGAGGGGTTCTCGCAGATCAAGCTGAAGGTCGGCGCCGACCTCGACGACGACGTCCGCCGCATGCGGATCGCCCGTGAGGTCTGCGGCGACGGTTACCCGATCGCGATCGACGCCAACCAGAGATGGGATGTCTCCGACGCGATCCGCTGGGTGAAGGCACTGGCCGAGTTCGGCCCCTGGTGGGTGGAGGAACCCACGAGCCCGGACGACGTCCTCGGCCACGCCGCGATCGCACGCGCGGTCGCGCCCGTCCCGGTCGCCACCGGGGAGCACGTGCAGAACCGGATCGTGTTCAAGCAGCTCCTCCAGTCGGAGGCCATCTCCTACCTGCAGCTCGACGCGGCGCGCGTCGGGGGCGTCAACGAGAACATCGCCATCCTGCTGCTGGCCGCCAAGTTCGGCGTCCCCGTCTGCCCGCACGCGGGCGGGGTCGGGCTGTGCGAGCTGGTCCAGCACCTGGCCATGTTCGACTTCGTCTCCGTCAGCGGGTCGAAGGAGGGCCGGGTGATCGAGTACATCGACCACCTGCACGAGCACTTCGTCGACCCGGTGGTCATCCGGGACGGCAGCTATGTGGCGCCCGAAGCAGCCGGATTCAGCTCGGCGATGCGACCCGCGTCGCTCGCCGCGTTCACCTATCCATGGGGTCAGTACTGGACCAGCGCAGTGGCCCAGAGCTCCCCGGCGGCGGAGGCGCGCAGAACCTCCGCCGTCACTCACCCCCCCGTCCTGAAAGGCCGATCGGCATGAAACTTCTGTCCGTCGCCGCCAGCGCCGCCGTGCTCGCCCTGGGCCTGGCGGCCTGCGGGTCGTCCGACACCCCCGACTCCGCAGCGAGCGCCGCCCCCGGTGAGTCGGCCCCCGCGGCCGCCGCCGGCGGCGGCAAGGTCGGCGTGGACTTCCCGCGCGCCGACTCCGACTTCTGGAACTCGTACAACAAGTACGTGCCGGAGATCGCCAGCAAGGACGGCGTCGAGCTGATGCCGCCGACCAACTCGCAGAACGACGTCGCCAAGCTGGTCGCCAACACCCAGGCGCTGGTCAGCCAGGGCGCCAAGGCGATCATCATGGCCCCGCAGGACACCGGCGCCATCGCCTCGACGCTCGACTCGCTCGCGAGCAAGCAGATCCCGGTCGTGACCGTGGACACCCGCCCCGACAAGGGCAACGTCTACATGGTCGTGCGCGCCGACAACCGCGCCTACGGCACCAAGGCCTGCGAGTTCCTCGGCGAGAAGCTCGGCGGCAAGGGCAAGGTCGTGCAGCTCATGGGCGCCCTGGCCTCCATCAACGGCCGTGACCGCGCCGAGGCCTTCCGCGACTGCATGAAGGAGAAGTTCCCCGGGATCACCGTCTTCGAGGAGCCGACGGAGTGGGAGGGCAGCAAGGCCGCGTCCATGCTGCAGACCCGCCTGGAGCAGAACCCCGACATCAAGGGCATCTACATGCACGCCGGCGGTGTGCACCTGGCCCCGACCCTCCAGGTCCTGAAGGCCAAGGGCCTCCTGGTCAAGCCGGACGACCCCAAGCACATCTTCGTCGTCTCCAACGACGGCATCCCGGCCGAGTTCGAGGCCATCCGCGCCGGCGAGATCGACGCGACCGTCTCGCAGCCGGCCGACCTCTACGCCAAGTACGCCGTCTACTACGCGAAGGCCGCCCTGGAGGGCAAGACCTTCCAGCCCGGCCCGACCGACCACGACAGCAACATCATCCAGCTCCCCAACGGCCTGGAGGACCAGCTCCCCGCTCCGCTAGTCACCGCGGAGAACGTCGATGACCCCAACCTCTGGGGCAACCAGGTCAGCTAGATGAGCACCTCATCGAACGCGGCGGCGGTCGAGGCGCGCGGGATCACCAAGCGCTTCGGCCCCACCGTCGCACTCAACGACGCGGGCCTCACCATCAAGCAGGGCGAGACGCACGCCCTGATCGGGCGCAACGGCGCCGGCAAGTCGACCCTGGTGTCGATCCTGACCGGCCTGCAGCGCCCCGACGCCGGTGAGGTCCGGTTCGCGGGCGAGCCGGCCCCGCCGCTCGCCGACCGCGACGCCTGGAAGGCCCGCGTGGCCTGCGTCTACCAGAAGTCCACGATCATCCCCGCGCTGACCGTGGCCGAGAACCTCTTCATCAACCGCCAGACCGAGGGCAAGGTGATCAACTGGCGCGCCATGCGCGCCCGCGCCACCGCCCTCCTCGACCAGTACCACGTCGACGTCGACCCCTCGGGGCTCGCCGGCGACCTGGGCGTCGAGCAGCGGCAGCTCGTCGAGATCGCCCGCGCGCTCTCCTTCGGCGCGCGGTTCATCATCCTCGACGAGCCGACCGCCCAGCTCGACGGCCCGGCCATCGGACGCCTCTTCGACCGCATGCGCGACCTGCGGGACCAGGGCGTCACGATGATGTTCATCTCGCACCACCTCGAAGAGGTGTACGAGGTCTGCCAGAGCGTCACCGTCTTCCGCGACGCCCGCCACATCGTCACCAGCACCGTCGCGGACCTCCCGCACGACGCGCTGGTGGCCGCGATGACCGGCGAGCATGCCGTGACCTACGAGGCCAAGCCCCGGACGGTCGACGCGAAGGCCAAGGTCGTCATCGAGGTGCGCGGCCTCAACTCCGCGGGCCGCTACCACGACGTCGACCTGACCGTGAAGGCCGGCGAGATCGTGGGCCTGGCCGGATCGGGCAGCAGCGGCAAGGTCGGCCTGGCCGAGAGCATCGTCGGGCTGCGCCGCGCCGACAGCGGCGTCATCACGATCAACGGGACCCGGCCGAAGCCGGGCGACGTGCCGTCGGCGCTGGCCGCCGGGGTGGGTTTCGTCCCGCAGGACCGGCACCACGAGGGCTTCGTGCCCCTGCTGTCGGTCGGCGAGAACGCGACCATGCCGATCGCCGGCAAGCTCGGCCGCTTCGGGATGATCTCGCCCGAGAGGCGCCGGGCCCGCGCCCGGACCATGATCCAGGAGCTCGACATCAAGACCGAGGGTCCCGACCAGCCGGTCGGCGACCTGTCGGGCGGCAACGCCCAGAAGGTCGTGATGGCCCGCGCCCTGGTCGACGACCCGGCCGCGCTGGTCGTCATCAACCCCACTGCCGGCGTCGACGTCAAGGCCAAGCAGTCGCTGCTCGGCTCGGTCGAGGACGCCGCGCAGCGGGGCGCGGCAGCCGTGCTGGTCAGCGACGAACTCGACGACCTGCGAATCTGTGACCGGGTCCTGGTGATGTTCCACGGCCGGGTGATCAAGGACGTGCCACGCGGATGGTCGGACAACGACCTCGTGGCCGCTATGGAGGGTGTCAGTCATGAGTGATCGGCAGGGGCGCCGCGCCTCGACACTGCCGAAGACCCCGGCGGCGTCGGCGAACGGCTCCGGCCCGGCCCCGGCGCTCGCCGCCCGGCCGGGCTTCCGGCTGAGCCGGTTCCGCGACCTGACGCTGGTGCCGGTCATCGTGGTGCTGCTGATCGTCGGGTCGTTCATCGACCCGGTGTTCCTCACCATGGGCAACCTGACGAACGTGCTGCAACAGCAGTCGGCGCTGGCCCTGGTCGTGCTGGCCGAGGCGCTCATCCTGATCGCCGGCAAGTTCGACCTGTCGCTGGAGTCGATCGTCGGCATGGCCCCCGCCGTGGCGGTCATGCTCGTCATCTCCACCGGCGACGGCGGCTTCGGGCTGGGCCTGCCGCCCGCGATGGCCGTGGTGCTGTGCCTGCTCATCGGCGCCCTGATCGGGGCCTTCAACGGCTTCCTCATCCTGCGCTACCAGCTGTCGGCCTTCGTCGTGACGCTCGCGATGCTGATCGTCGTGCACGGCCTGCACCTCGGCCTGACCGGCGGCAAGAGCCTCTTCGCCCTGCCCGAGTCGTTCACCTACCTCGGCAGCGCGGTCTGGCTCGGCCTGCCCGCCGCCATCTGGATCACCGGCGTGCTGTTCGCCGTCGGCATGGCCGCCCTGGGCTACTTCCGCTCCGGCCGCTCCCTGTACGCCATCGGCGGCAACGCCGACGCGGCCAGGGCGGCGGGCATCCGCGTGGAGCGGGTCGTGCTGGCGGTCTTCGTCATCGGCGGCACCCTCGCGGCGCTGGCCGGGATCCTGGAGACCGGCCGCCTCGGCGGCATCAGCGCCAACCAGGGCGTCGGCTGGATCTTCATGGTCTTCGCCGCGGCCGTCATCGGCGGCGTCAGCATGGACGGCGGCAAGGGCACCATCCTCGGCGCCCTCACCGGTGTCCTGGTCATCGGCCTGGTCGAGAACATCCTGACCCTCCAGGGCGTGCCCGGCGAGTGGAAGCAGCTCGTGTACGGCGGCATCATCCTGGTCGCCCTGATGATCAGCCGGCTGGCCGGCGGGAGGGCCCAGGACTGACGTGACGACCGGCCGCGCCACCCTGCGCAGGGACAACCTGTCCCGCGTGCTCCGGCACCTGCGCGACCACGGGACCTGCTCCCGCGCGGACGTGGTGGAGGCGACCGGTCTCCACCGGGCCACCGTCTCCTCCCTGATGACCGAGCTCATGTCGCTCGGCCTGGCGCGGGAGGCGGGCACCTCTTCGGCGGGGGCCATCGGGCGGCCACGGCGTGACGTGACCCTCGACGGCTCCCACGTGGGGGCGCTGGGCCTGGAGATCAACGTGGACTACGTGGCCGCCCATGGTTGCGACCTGGGCGGCCGCGTCCTGTTCTCCAGCCGGAAGGGCTTCGACGCCGCGGGCGCGGGCCCCGAGGGCTGCCTCGCCGAACTGGTGCGGACGGCCCGCAGTGCGGCGGGGGAGATGGGCTCCCTGGCGGGCGTCGTGGTGGCCGTGCCCGGACTGGTCGCCGACGGCGTGGTCACCTTCGCGCCGAACCTCGGCTGGCGGCACGTCCCCCTGGCCGACCTGCTCGGCGCGGAACTGGGCGTGCCGGTCGGCGTGGGCAACGACGCGAACCTGGCGGCCCTGGCCGAACACGCGTGCGGCGTGGCGGCGGGCACCTCCGACATGGTCTACCTGACCGGCGAGGTCGGCGTGGGCGGCGGCATCATCATGGACGGCCGGTTACTCCAGGGCGCCGACGGCTTCTCGGGCGAGACGGGCCACCTGCTCGTGGACCCCGACGGCGCGAGGTGCGGCTGCGGCCGTACCGGCTGCTGGGAGACGAAGGTCGGCCTGGCGGCGCTCGGCCCCGCCGGGGCGACCTCGGCCGACCCGGACGCGCGGGTCGACTCGATCGCCTCGGCCGCGGCGGCCGGCGACCCCCGCACCCTCGACGCGCTGGCCGAGGTGGGCCGCTGGCTGGGCCTGGGCGGCTCGATCCTGGTGAACCTCTTCAACCCGCGCGCGATCGTGGTCGGCGGCTACTTCGCCCGGCTGGCCTCCCGGCTGATCCCGCCGGCGCAGGCGGAACTGGAGCGTCGGGCGGTGGCCGGGGGGCGGTGCACGATCATGGCCTCGGAGCTGGGCTTCGAGGCGGCCTCGCGAGGGGCGGCCGGAACGGTGGTCGACCGTGTCCTCGACGACCCGCTCACTCTCGGGCCGGTGCGCTATCCAACCAAGGGAGAACAGGCACTGGAAGGGGCCTCACCGCGGCCTGTCCCATAGAGGTCATCAGGCAGTGCCGGCGTTCCCGACTCTGACCAGCCCTTGCTCGTACGCGAACACCACCGCCGCCACCCGGTCCCGCAGACCCGTCTTCATCAGCACCCGGGACACGTGGGTCTTCACGGTCCCCTCCGCCAGCAGCAGGTCCGTGGCGATCTCGGCGTTGGACCGCCCCTGCCCGATCAGGGTCAGCACCTCGCGCTCCCGGTCGGTCAGCCGGGCGAGGACCTCGGTGTCGCGGGGCGCGATCGTCAGGAACCGTTCGATCAGCCGCCTGGTCACGGTCGGGGCGAGGATGGCATGACCTTCGGCGACCGTCCGGACCGCCTCGGCGAGCCGGCCGGGCGGGGCGTCCTTGAGCAGGAAGCCGCCGGCTCCGGCGCGGAGGGCGTCGTAGACGTACTGGTCGAGGTCGAACGTGGTCAGCACCAGGACCGCGGGGGCGTCGGGGAGGGCGCGGATCCGGCGGGTGGCCTCGATCCCGTCCAGACGGGGCATCCGGATGTCCATCAGGACGATGTGGGGGCGTACCCGCCGGGCCTCCTCCACGGCGGCGAGCCCGTCGGCGGCCTCGGCGACGACCTCCAGATCGGGCTGGGCGCCGAGCATCGCGGTCAGGCCCATCCGGGCCAGCGCGTGATCGTCGGCGACCAGGACGCGGATCATCGGGGCTCCTCCGGGGAGCGGGGGTCGAGGGAGACGCGGACCGCGAAACCGCCGTCGGGCGACGGCGCGGCGTGGAGGGCGCCGCCGTAGAGGCGGGCGCGTTCTCGCATGCCGATCAGCCCGTGGCCGGGCGCGTTCACCACCTCCAGGTCGAGGCGCTCGCCGTAGGCGACCCGCACCCGGGTCGCGGCGGGCCCGGCATGCCGCCGCACGTTGGTCAGGGCTTCTTGGACGATCCGGTACGCCGTCAACTCCAGCCCCGCCGGCAGCGCCCGCCGGACGCCCTCCTCCTCCAACGTGACCGGCAGGCCACCCGCCCTGGCCTGGTCGAGCAGGTCGGGGAGCTCGTCGAGGGTGGGCTGCGGCCCGAGAGCGGGGTCGTCGTCGGCGCGGAGGGCGTGGAGGACTTGGCGCATCTCCGCCAGGGCGGCCCGCGCGGTGTCGGCGACCGCGTCCAGGTGCGCCCGCGCCCGTTCGGGCGGCACCTCCTGGGCGGCGCCCGCGTTCACCGCGATGATCGACAACGAGTGGGCGACGACGTCGTGCAGCTCACGGGCGATCCGCAGCCGCTCCTCGGCGACCGCCGACCGGGCCCGCTCAGCGGCCTGTTCCTCTCGACGCGCGACCAGCAGCCCGGAGGCCCAGGCCGCCGTGACGAAGAAGACCATGATCGTGGACGAGGCGGAATCGGGCGGCGCGGTGTAGTACTGCAGCATGATCGCCCCCGCCATCCCTCCGACGGCGGCGACCCATCCGGCGACCGCGACCAGCCACCCACCCCCGAACAGCGCCACGCAGAAGGCCATGACGAGGATCGACGGGAACGGCGCGACCGTGGCCGGAACTTCCTGGGTCGTCGCGGCCCGCACCAGCAGCGCCGCGACGATCACCAGCAGCACCGGCAGCGGAGCCTGCCGCCCGAACGCGATGGGCGCCGTGGTGGCCACGGCGAACACGAGCGCGACCCCGCCCAGTGGGGCGGCCTCGGCGACCGCCCAGAGGGCCAGACCCACGGCCACCGAAGGCATCAGCACACGTCGCACGTCTAGAAGGTACGGCATTCCGGACATCCGCCTTGAGATGGAGTCTGATAGGTCCACGGTCGTATGAGGCGGCGACCCGCGACCGATTCGCCGGGGACGCCCCGTTCTCTACCGTCGCCAAGGTGATCGCACGAATCTTCACTCTCCTGGCCGCGCTGGCGATGTCCGTCTCCGGTGTCATCCAAGCCGTCCGGCCGTTCGACGCCGACCCGCGTGTGCTCGGCGAGGAACACCTGCTCCTCGCCCTGTTCGCCGCCGGATTGGTCCTGCTCATCCCCGGTCTCCTCGAACTGCGCCGCTTCGGATCCGCGAACCTGGGCGTGCTGGCCGTCTCGGCGGGACATGTCCTGCTCGCGTTCGGTGCGACCTCGTCCAACGTCAAGGGCGAGGACTTCTCCTGGTTCCCGTACGTCGCCCTCCCCGCCAACCTCGCCATCCTCGCCGGGTCGATCACCATGGCGGTCACCCTCTGGCGGGCCGACCGCTTCCCCCGGCCGTTGGCCGCCGCGCTGCCGCTGGTCTGGGTCTGCGAGGTCCCGTTGTCGCAGCTTGGAGGCGGCCTCGTCGTTGGGGTCTTCTGGCTGGTGGTGGTCCACCACCTGAGTAAGACGCCTGTGTACCGAGAGGCGGTCACCGACTGAGATGTTCACCTCCGCGAGGTCGGCCGCCGACACTGCCCAACACCGCTTTTACTCGGCGTGGTGGAGAATCGACCGGTGGAAAACCCAGCATTGGCGGTGTCGGCCCGGTTGTCGTCGCTGGACGACCACGAGCTCGCCGACCGGGTCCGGCAGGCCGCCGCGCACGGCGCGGGCATCGGCGGACGGTCGGCCACGCTCGACGTCGACGGCACACCCGTCTTCGTCAAACGGGTCCCCCTGACCGATCTGGAGATGCGGCCCGAGCACGTCCGGTCGACGCGGAACCTGTTCGACCTGCCCACCTTCTACCACTACGGGCTCGGCTCGACGGGCTTCGGCGCCTGGCGTGAGCTGGCCGTCCATCTCATGACGACCGGCTGGGTCCGTGCGGGCGACTACGACGGGTTTCCGCTGCTTCTCCACTGGCGGGTCATCCCCGACTCCCCGCCCGAGGGGTTCGCCGACGAGTTCGGCGGAATCGACGGGGCGGTCGCGCACTGGCGGGGTTCCCCGGCCGTGCGGGCGCGGCTTGAGGCGATCGGACGGGCTTCGTACAGTCTCGTGCTGTTCCTGGAGCACATTCCGTACACGCTGGGAGAGTGGCTCACCGAGGAGGCGCGCTTCGCCTGGGCGGAGCGGGAGCTCGCCCGGGGGTGTGACTTCATGAGCTCGCGCGGGCTCGTCCACTTCGACGCGCACTTTCGCAACGTTCTCACCGACGGCGAGACGCTCCGCTTCGCCGACTTCGGGCTCGCGCTGAGCTCGCAGTTCGAGCTCTCACCGGCCGAGACGGAGTTCCACTCCGCTCATCTCCGGTATGACCACGACCACACGGCCGGGTCTCTGGTGCGCGAGATCCGCCGAATCTGGAAAGGCGACCTCCCGCCCGGCGTCGCCGCGATTCACGATCGGCATGCCCGGACCGCCCGCGTCCAGGAGGATTTCCACCGCCGTCTGCTGGCCCCCGCGAATGAGGTCTCCTGAACACCCGGCCGCGGATGGCCGCCGATGTGCTCAAGGCCGCCGCCCAGCTCGCCGCTGGTTCATCGAACCGTGGGGAGTGTTCCTCACGGTTCGTAGGCCGGCTGGCGCTCCGTGGCCGTGATGTAGTCCTGGAGCACCGTGCACGTCGCCGAGAGCGCCTCGATGTGCTCCTCCATGCCCGTCAGTTTCGCCCGCAGCATGTCGAGCACCTCGGGGCACGGTCGGAACTCGGGCAGCTCGCCGGTCGCGCAGGGCAGCAGGAACGCGATCTCCTGCGTTGACAGGCCCGCCTTCAGCATCCGCCGGATCTGGGTCACCGTCACCACCGCGTCGGAGGTGTACTCGCGGTAGCCGCCGGGCCCCCGCGACGGGGCCAGCAGGCCTTGCGCCTCGTAGTAGCGCAGCTGGTGGGCGTTGACCCCGGTCCGCCGGCCGAGTTCGCCGATCAGCATCGTGTTCCCCCTTGACCTTCACACCGGTATCAACCCTGACGATCCTCCCATGCAGACAACCGATGTCACCGTTATCGGCCTGGGCCTGATGGGTCACGCCCTGGCCGCGGCCCTCCTCGCCTCCGGGCGCTCCGTCACCGTCTGGAACCGCACCCCGGGCAAGGCCGACGACCTGGAAGACGCGCGGCGGGCGGACACGATCGAGGAGGCGGTGGCGGCGAGCGAGCTGGTCGTCGTCTGCGTCTCCGACTTCGGAGCGGTCGCCGGCCGCCTCGGCGAGGCCGTCACCTTGGTCAACCTCTCCTCCGGCACCTCGCAGTCGGCGCGCGACACGGCCGAATGGGCGCCGAACGGGCTCGACGGAGCGATCATGGCCGCGCCCGACGGGATCGGCACCGCCGGCTCGACCATCGTCTACTCCGGCGACCGGGCGGCGTTCGAACGTCACGAGGCGACGTTCGGGGCCCTCGGCGAGGCGGTCTACCTCGGGGAGGACCACGCGCTGGCGGCCCTCCACGAGATGGCGGTCGTCAGCCTCATGTGGAACATGCTCAACGGGTTCCTGCACGGCACCGCCCTGCTCCGGGCCGCCGGGGTGGAGGCCGCGAGCTACGTGCCGATCGCCGCGAAGGGGGCGGCGACCGTCACGGGCTGGTTCGCCGCCTACGCCGGGCAGGTCGACGCCGGGGACTTCCCGCCGATCGACGCGACGGTCGACGTGCACGTGTCCGCCATGGAACATCTGATCGAGGAGTCCCGGCACCTCGGTGTCGGGGTCGAGCTGCCGGAGTTCCTCAGATCCCTGATGGAGGGGGTCGACGGCAGCCAGGGCTACGCCGCCCTGGTCGAGCGGTTCGGCCGGGCGTCCAGCCGGTGAAGCGCTCGGGGCGACGCCGTTCAGCGGCCGGAGTCCGCGGTGCCCGGGCGCGTCAGCTTCTCGGGGACGACCACCCGGTCGAACAGCGACTCCTCGACGCCCGACTTCAGCGCCGCCTCCTTCAGCGTCAGGTCCTCGTCGAGCGCCCGGTGGGCGATCTTCGCCGCCCTGTCGTAGCCGATCACCGGGCTCAGCGCCGTCACCATCATGATCGAGCGGTCGACGTACTCGCGCAGCCGGTCCTCGTCCAGGCGGGCGTCGGCGACCAGGAACCTGCGGAAGTGGTCGATCATGTCGGTCAGGATGCGGGCCGAGTGGAGCACGTTGTTGATGATCAGCGGGCGGAACGCGTTGAGCTCGAAGTTGCCCTCGGCGCCCGCCGCCGAGACCGCCGTGTCGTCGGCCATCACCTGGATGCAGACCATCAGCATCGCCTCGGCCTGGGTGGGGTTGACCTTGCCCGGCATGATCGAGGAACCGGGCTCGTTGGACGGCAGGATCAGTTCGTGCAGGCCGCCGCGAGGGCCCGAACCCAGCCAGCGCATGTCGTTGGCGAACTTGAACAGCGGCACGGCCAGCGCCCTGATCGCGGCCGAGACCCGGACCAGCGCGTCGCACGACGCCTGGGCGGCGAACCTGTTGGTCGCGCCCGTGAACGGGTGGCCGGTCAGTTCGGCGATCTCGGCGGCGACCTCCTCGGCGAAGCCGGGCGGCGCGTTCAGGCCGGTGCCGACGGCGGTGCCGCCGATGGCCAGGCGGTAGAGGCCCTTGGCGGTGGCCGCCAGGTGCTCGGCGGCGTCGTCGAGCTGGGCGGCGTAGCCGGACCACTCCTGGCCGACCGTCAGCGGAGTGGCGTCCTCCAGGTGGGTGCGGCCGATCTTGACCACGTCGGCCCACTGCCGGCTCTTGTCGGCGGCGGCGTCACGCAGGCGGCGGGCCGCCGGGATCAGCCCGCCCTCGACGGCCTCCACGGCGGCCAGGTGCATCGCGGTGACGAAGGTGTCGTTGGACGACTGGCCCATGTTGACGTGGTCGTTGGGATGGATCGGGTCCTTGCTGCCCAGCCTGCCTCCGAGGAGCTGGATGGCCCGGTTGGAGATCACCTCGTTGACGTTCATGTTCGACTGGGTGCCGGAGCCGGTCTGCCAGACGTACAGGGGGAACTCGTCGTCGAGTCTCCCGGTGATCACCTCGTCGGCGACCTCCTCGATGGCCTCGGCCTTCCACTGGGGCAGCCGCCCCGCGCGGGCGTTGACGATCGCGGCGGCCTTCTTGACGTAGCCGTAGGCGTGGTAGACCGCCTTCGGCATCAGGTCGTCGCCGATGTCGAAGTGGATCAGCGACCGCTGCGTCTGCGCGCCCCACAGACGGTCGGCGGGCACCTGGATCTCGCCGAGCGAGTCGCTCTCGGTGCGGGTGTCCTTGTACGTCGTCATCACCGCTCCCTCGCCCGGACCGGCCGGTAACGCGGGTGCCACATGGTGTCCTGGACCTGCTGGACCGGGTCGCGGAGCTCGGTGCGGGCCAGGTGCTCCCGCGCGGCCTGCTCGGCGACGGCGACCGCGACCGTGGCGGAGATCTCGCGCAGGTTGTCGACCTGCGGCAGCAGCGAGGACCCGGGCAGGGTCGGGTCGACCAGCCCGGCCACGGCCTCGGCGGCGGCCTGGAGCATGCCCCGGCTGACCCGCCGGGCCCGCGACACGACCACGCCGAGTCCGAGGCCCGGGTAGAGCAGCGCGTTGTTGGCCTGGCCGATGACGTAGGTGATGCTGTTGTGCGTGATCGGGTCGATCGGCACGCCGGTCGCGACCAGGGCCCGGCCGTCGGTCCAGCGGATCAGGTCGCCCGGCATCGCCTCGATCCGCTCCGTCGGGTTGGAGATCGGGAAGACGACCGGCCGTTCGACGTTCGCGGCCATCGTGCGCACGACCTTCTCGGTGAAGGCGCCGTGCGCCGTGGAGGTGCCGAGCAGCATGGTGGGTTTGACCCGCGCCACGACCTCCTCCAGGCCGCCGCCGCCCTCGCCGGCCGGGCGGGCGTAGGGGACCTGGAAGTCGCGCAGGCCGTCCATGTCGTCGGTGAGCAGGCCTTGCCTGTCGATCGGCCAGATGCGCCGGGTCGCCTCGTCGTGGTCGAGGCCGTCGCGCATCATCGCGTCGCGGAGCTGGTCGGCGATGCCGATGCCGGCGGTGCCCGCGCCGAAGACGACGATCCGCTGGTCGCGCATCGGCAGCCCCGACACCTTCACCGCGCTCAGCACGGCGGCCAGCACGATCGCGCCGGTGCCCTGCATGTCGTCGTTGAAGGTGGAGATCCGGTCGGTGTACCTCTCCAGGATGCGCCGGGCGTTGGACGGCCCGAAGTCCTCCCAGTGCAGCATCGCGCCCGGGAACATCCGGGTCGCCGCCGTGACGTAGGCGTCGATGAAGTCGTCGTAGCGCTGCCCCCGCACCCGGGAGTGCCGGTTCCCCACATAGGCGGGGTCGTTGAGCAGCCCCTCGTTGTCGGTGCCGACGTCGAGCGCGACCGGGATGACGCGGTCGGGGTCGATCCCGGCGGCGGCCGTGTAGACGGCCAGCTTGCCGGCCGCGATGCCGGCGCCGCCGCCCACACCCCAGTCGCCGATGCCGAGGATCTCCTCGGCGTCCGAGGCGACGATCAGGTCGACGTCGTCGGGGCCGAGCCCCAGGTTGGCGAAGGCGCGCTCGATCCCGCCGGGGTCGTCGATCGACAGGAACACCCCTCGGGGCCTGCGGTACTCGTGGCTGTACGTCTCGATCGCCCGCGCCACCGTCGGGTCGTAGACGATGGGGAGCATCTCGCGCAGGTGGTCGCCGAGCAGCCGGTAGTAGAGCGTCTCGTTCCGGTCGCGCAGCCCTTCGAGGTAGACGTTCTTGAGCAGGTCGGTCGGCTGGGCCCGATATTGGGCGTACATGCGGCGGGTCTGCTCGTCGAGCGACTCGACCACCGGCGGCAGCAGCCCGTCGAGCAGCAGTTCCGCGCGCTCCTCCGCCGTGAACGCCGTGCCCTTGTTCAGCATCGGTTCCCGCAGCAGTTCCAGGCCCCGCAGGGACGTCGTGTACGAACCGTCCGCCTGCTCGGAGAAGGCGCGGCGGGCCGCGTCCGGCTTCCTGTTCCCAGGTGACATCGTCACCATCCCCCCGTTTCGCCCAGGAAAGAGGCTGTCCAGCGGGGCGTGCCCGGCGACACGCCGGGCAAAGTCAGGTTTTCGCCAGGAATCCCCCTTGATCCGGTTTCGCGCAGCCGGGGGACCAGGTTTTTCCGTACCACCGTTATATGGGCCGAGGGTGCCGTGATACTGTCGTTTTCAGTTGCAGTTGTGGTTCCCGAAGACTTCAAGTGCCTCACCGGTGAAATGAATCGGTGGTGGCACTTTTGTATTTCCGGATGATTTTCCGGTCGGGGTGATCATCACGGCGACGCGAGACGCGCACAGTGCGCTTCTCACGGGTTCGGCCCCGAAGGAGAATCGATATGGCTACCGGTACCGTGAAGTGGTTCAACTCGGAAAAGGGCTTCGGCTTCATCCAGCAGGACGGCGGCGGCGCCGACGTCTTCGCCCACTACTCCAACATCGCCGCCTCGGGCTTCCGTGAGCTCCAGGAGGGCCAGCGGGTGAGCTTCGACGTCACGCAGGGCCAGAAGGGCCCGCAGGCCGAGAACATCGTTCCCGCCTGATCTTCAGCACGACCCGACCGGGCCCGCGCCACACGGCGCGGGCCCGGTTTTTTCGTCACTCCCAGAGGGTCGAGTCGTCGTCGCCGAAGGTGCCGGGCGGATCCTCCAGCACGCAGAACCGCAGCCCCGCCGGGTCGCGCATGATCCACCACCCGTTGTCGGTGAACGTCTCCCGCACCGCGCCGAGCCCTTCGAGCCGGGCCACCTCGGCGTCGAGGTCGTCGGTGTGGATGTCCACGTGGACGCCTGGCGCGCCCTCCCCGAGCCGCTGCATGATGAATGAGACCCCGGCGCCGGGCGGCGTGGTCCGGTGGAAGTCGGGGAAGGCGCTGAGCCGCGGCATCTCCCGGCCGACGGCCCCCTGCCAGAAGGCCAGTTCCCGGTCGTGGACGTCCGGCGGGACGTCGATGGAGACGGCGTGCAGCCGCGATCGGTGTGCCATGGCGGCCAATCTAGTGAGCAAAGACGTCGAAGTGGCCGACGGTGGTCTCGCGGTCGACGAGGAACCGGTCGTCCTGCGGGTAGAAGACGGCCGTGCCCGGCTCGTCGCCGGCGAAGGCGCGGACGGCCTCCCAGGAGTCCCAGAGGGAGACGAGGAAGAACTCGGTCCGGTCGCCGTCGTCGCGGCGGGTGAAGGTGACGCCCCGGTTGCCGGGGGTGGAGGTGTAACCGGGGTGGCCGGTCTCCATGAGGTACTCCGCATAGGCGTCGGCGTCTTCCTTCCGGGTCCAGCCACGCCAGGTCCGCATAATCATGGACACCAGTAAATCCGTTATGACGGTGTCGGAGCAAGATCCCGGTGCGGGGACGGCCAAGAGGACGCGCTCAGGTCGATGGGGTGGCCGCTCGCCCCGTCGAGCACGGCACGACCGTCGAGCGGCCGGTCGAGGGTCACGTCCAGTGTCCGGCTGTAGCCGACGGCGGAGCAGATGCGATCACCGAACCCGAACCTCGTCGTGTTGACGACGGCGACCACGACGGCCCGGGACGATTCGACGGACCTGCCCGTGAAGGACTCGGCGCATTCGCCCTCCGGCGCTCCGCCGACGAAGGAGAGCCGCAGCGTCCGCCCGTCCGGCAGCAGGACGGCCGTTTCGATGTTCCGGGTCTCCTCGGTCCGCCCCTCCACGGGTCCGCCGCGTTCCAGGACGGCCTCCATGTGAGCGTTCAGCCGGCGCTCGTCCGCGCCGGCGAACCACCACACGGCGGCGACCAGCAGAACAAGACCGGCGATCACCCCACCTTTCACCACGATGACTCCTAAAGTTCGTCGAGTGAAACGATCACTTGGAGTGTGGACGGCCGCCGCGATCGTCGTTCTCTCCGCGTGCACGCAGACGCCCCGCGACCTCACGCTCCCTCTAGACCAGAACGCACCCGGCCCGGATGTGGTTCGCGCCGAGGAGCACCTGGTGACCGAGTGCCTCGCGGCCTACGGCGTCACGGCCGGCGAGCTGCGCCGCCGCCACCCGAACGCCGGGTATCTCGGCTGGCTCGGCGAACCGGAGACCGGTTACTCCGCGACGGGAGAGTACGCCTTCACCGGCGACGCCGAGGCCGTCTACCTCGGCACGGTCGAACGCCACGGCGGCAGGACCGTGCCGGGGGGAGGTTGCCGGCAGGCCGTCCATGATCTTCTGCGGCCCCCGCGCAAGGATCCGCTGGACGTGCTGGCCCAGCAGGCGGCGGGCGCGGCCGGCCAGGTGATCGCGGCCGGCGGACCGGCGATGGCCGACGTGAAGGCGTACACGACCGAGCTGGAGGCCGCCGCCGCCACGGTGCTCGCCGGTGACCACACCCGCACCTGGTAGCACCGGATTTCAGAAACGTTCAGCGCCCACCTGGGCGAACGACGTGGGCCGAGGGTGCGACGGGAGGCCGGGCGCGGATGCTGGCGCCTACGTTCCCGAGCAGCAGGAGGCAGCATGCTGCGCTCATGGCGCCAGAAGGCGCTACTCGTCCTGACGGCCGCGACGGCCGTCGTCCCCCTGACGGTGGTGGCGGCGCAGGCGGCGGTCGCCTGCCGGGTGACCTACGCCGTCCAGTCGCAGTGGCCCGGCGGGTTCACCGCGGGCGTCACGCTGACCAACACCGGCGACCCGCTCTCGACCTGGCGGGTGACCTGGTCGTACACCGCAGGCCAGACCGTCTCCGAGGCGTGGAACGCGACCGTGACCCAGAGCGGGAACACGGTGACCGCGGCCAGTCTGAGCTACAACGGCGCCCTCGCCACCGGCGCCTCCGCCCAGTTCGGCTTCAACGGCACGTCGGGGTCGAGCAATCCCGCGCCGACGAACTTCGCCGTCAACGGCGTGACCTGCGGCGGCGGCACCCCGAGCCCGACCCCCACCCCGACGCCGACCCCGACGCCGACCCCCACCCCGACTCCGACGCCGACACCTCGGCCCACCGGGTGGCCCACCCCCACGGGGCAGGTCGGCGTCAACGGGACCATCTCGGTGTCCGGCACCTTCGACGGCGGCATGCGGCGCTACTGCTGCATCGGCGACGGCGGGCAGGAGGAGAGCCAGGACCCGGTGTTCCAGCTCGCCAACGGCGCGACCCTGCAGAACGTCATCATCGGCGCCCCCGCCGGTGACGGCGTGCACTGCTCGGGTTCGTGCACGCTGCGCAACGTCTGGTGGGAGGACGTCGGTGAGGACGCCGCGACCTTCCGGGGCAGTGGCAACCCGGTCTTCCTCGTCGACGGCGGCGGCGCGCGGTACGCGAGCGACAAGGTGTTCCAGCACAACGGCGCGGGCACCCTCACGGTCCAGAACTTCCAGGCGACCAACTTCGGGACGTTCTACCGCTCGTGCGGCAACTGCTCCACGCAGTACCAGCGGGACGTCGTCATCAGGAACGTCACGCTGACCCGGCCGGGCAACACGGTGGCCGGGGTCAACGTCAACTACGGCGACACGGCCCGGTTCTCCGGGGTGACGATCGTCAACGACTCGGGCCGGTCGATGGTGATCTGCCGCAAGTACAACGGCAACAGCAGCGGCAACGAGCCGACCCAGGTCGGCGCGGGGGCCGACTCGACGAACTGCTTCTATTCGGCGTCGGATCTGACATACCGATGAGAAGAGAGCCGGTCCAACTCATGTCGGGCCGGCTCTCTTCCTGTCAATGCCCAGCACTGCCAGAATGGCGCTTCGCCCGGGGGCGGCCCGTCACGCCATCTCGCGCTGGTCTCTGCTCTTCAGCGTCTCGGCGAGCCGGGCCCATTCGTAGGCCAGGCCCACGGCGAGGTCGGCGACCAGTGAGACGCAGTGCGTGGGGAGTTCGTCCTCCAGGCGCTCCCACTCGTGGCTGTTGACCGTGTGGGTGCTGAGCCAGCGCAGCAGCAGCCGCCCGTTGTCGGTCAGCTTGAGCGACGGGTCGCGCAGCAGTTTGCGGAGGATCTGGTCGGGGTCGGGAATGCGCCCCCTGCGCAGGAGCCGGGTGACGGTCGGGGTCTGCGGGTGGGTGCCGGGTGTGCGGGTCTCGGCCAGGGTGAGTTTCGCCGGTACGGGACTGTCGCCCCGCTGCAGGCGGTCGCGCACGTCCTTGGCGGTGGCGGGGGAGATGCCCGCCTGTTCGGCGATGTCCCGCAGCGAGGCGTGCGGCTGCTCCTCGATGAGGCGCCCGGCGTGGCGGCGGGCGGCGGCGGCGTTGACCGGCCGGGCCCGGCCGTCCTTGCCGATGCGGGCGGCCGGCTGGGTGGTCGCGGTGCGCTGCCGGATCCGGCCGACCGTGGTGGAGGCCAGGCCGGTGGTCTCGGCGATGGCGCGGTCGGACCACTGGGGGTGGGTGGTCAGGATCCGGGTGGCGGCCGCCTCGCGGTCGGCGAGGGAGAGCGGCAGCCCGTGTTCGACGTTGGCGCGGACGGCGGCCAGGAAGATGTCGGCCTCGGCGCCGTCGACGTAGCGGACGGGGATGTGCTGGCGGCCGGTCAGGATGGCGGCGCGCAGGC
Source organism: Herbidospora sp. NBRC 101105 (assembly GCF_030269205.1). Lineage (NCBI taxonomy): Bacteria > Bacillati > Actinomycetota > Actinomycetes > Streptosporangiales > Streptosporangiaceae > Herbidospora > Herbidospora sp. NBRC 101105. The sequence goes on from NZ_BSSX01000010.1 coordinate 155,253, forward strand.
GGTGCATCCCGTCGATCACCCGCATGGTGGCGCGGTGGACGAGGATGGGCGGCAGCGCGCCGGTGGTCTCCGCGAGTGCGCGGACGTGGTCGTGGTTCTCTCCGTCGAGGCGTGGCGAGTCGGCGTGGCGGAGCAGGCCCACCGGAACCGTCACCGCGTCGTCGTGGACGATTACGCCGAGCTGATGATGACGTGGATTCTCCAATGACACTCCAGCGCGGAGAGTGTGGAAGCGTGATTTCGCCGGTCGGGAGCCCGACCGCGGAGCCGAATATAAGTAGCCGCCGCGACCGTCATCAAGGCCGCCAAAACTCGCCTAACGCGCCTCTCACGTCCAAGTGAGCAATCACGCGCTTGGACGGAGCGCGCCCGGCCGATGTGCGATCGAACAGTGTCCAGGCGCTATCGTGGACATCGCCGTCAAGTGGTTTTCCGTGGGGCGCCGGATCGCGGCATTACAGCGCGGCGTCGTATGCCCAGGTAGCGGCGTTCGTACGCACGGTAGTCAAGAGGCTCTTGACTTGTTGTGTGGCTCTGCACAATATGCAGGTGGATTTGCACCAAGCGACGCGAATGACGGGGCGATTGGTTCGTCGCTGAGCGGTTCGGGAAAACCGGGGGTAGCAAGGATCAAGCTTCTGTCGACGCGGCAGAATCGTCGTGGGGACGGGCCGACACGGCCAACGTGCCCGCCGCAGGAACCATCGTCAGCAGCCGTGTCGTGCGCGACAACCATGCCGTCGCTCGCGCGACACGACGTCAGCTCCCCGGCACAGCAGTTCGGGCTGATGCCTCGCAGTCCCGCCGATGACCAGTACGCCAATGCTGGGAGACACGCGTGACGAAGCAGGACTTACGACTGATGGAGCTGACGTCGGTCACCGAGGTGCTGATCGACGACCTGACGACGACGGGGTCGCCGCGCCTGGACGGGGAGGACCTCGATCACGTCGACGCGCTCGCCGAGGCCCAGAACCCGCTGCCGCCGATCGTGGTGCACGGCCCGACGATGCGGGTCATCGACGGCTTCCACCGGCTGAAGGCCGCACGCCGGCGCGGCGAGGAGAAGATCTCGGTCGTCTTCTTCGACGGCGCGGAGGACGACGCGTTCGTCCTGGCCGTGCAGTCGAACGTCACCCACGGGCTGCCGCTGTCGAAACAGGACCGCAAACGGGCGGCCGAGCGCATCATCATCACCCACCCCCACTGGTCCGACCGCATGATCGCCTCCGTCGCCGGCATCGCGCCCGCGACGGTCGCCAAGATACGGTCGCAGCTCCAGGCCGACGCCGACGTGGTGACGCTCGACCGCACCGGCCAGGACGGCCGGGTCCGCAGGTTCGACCCCGAGGAGGGGCGGCGGCGGGCGGGCGAGGTCATCAGGAGCAACCCCGACATGTCGCTGCGGCAGGTGGCCAAGATCGCCGGCATCTCCCCGGAGACCGCCCGCGACGTGCGAAAACGCATCGCCCGCGGCGAAGACGGCCTGCTCAGGTCGCAGGAGCGCACCCCACCGCCGACCCCGCCCGTCCCATCGGAGCCGAGCCCGTTCGGGCAGTTCACCGCCCACGACCGCGCGCGCATGGTGGCACGGCTGCGGGCCGACCCGGCGCTGCGGTTCAGCGAGAACGGGCGGGCCATCCTCAACCTGCTCAACCTGCACACCATCGACGCGGGATCCTGGGAGCGCATCCTGTCGGCGGTGCCACCCCACTGGACCAACGTCGTGGCCACGCTCGCCGACGGCTGCGCGGCGGCGTGGGCGGAGTTCGCCGACCGGTTGGAGGACCGGGCGACCGAGCCACCGCCCGGAGGCGAATGAAGCCGATCGTTAACCGCGGTCTTACCGCGGATGTGGGGGAATGAAAGCCATGCGGATTCTCGTGGCCGAAGACGAGCACGTCCTGGCCGACCTCATCGCCGAAGGGCTGCGCGACCAGGCCATGGCGGTCGACGTCGCCTACGACGGCGCCGCCGCGCTGGAGCGCCTGTCGGTGAACGAGTACGACGTGCTCGTCCTCGACCGGGACCTGCCGCAGGTGCACGGCGACGACATCTGCCGCGAGCTGGCCCAGCGCGGTGAGGCGGTGCGCATCCTGATGCTGACCGCCTCGGGCGCGGTGCACGAACGCATCAGCGGCCTCAACCTCGGCGCCGACGACTACCTGGCCAAGCCCTTCGCGTTCGACGAGCTGGTGGCGCGCGTGTGCGCGCTGGCCCGCCGGGCCGGCCAGCCGCTGCCGCCGGTCCTCCAATGGCAGGACATCACCCTCGACATGGCCCGGCGGCAGGCCCACCGCGCCGGCCGCTACCTCCCGCTGTCGCGCAAGGAGTACGCCGTCCTGGAGGTCCTGATGCAGGCGCGCGGCACGGTCGTCAGCACCGAGGAACTCCTCGAACGGGCCTGGGACGAACACACCGACCCGTTCACCACCGTGGTCAAGGTGACCATGAGCAAGCTCCGCGCCAAGCTCGGCGACCCGCCCGTCATCTCCACCGTCCCGGGAAGCGGGTACCGCCTGTGAAGGAGGCGCGCCGCGTCTGGTCGGGCGGGTCGATCAGGGCCCGGATGACGCTGCTGTACGGCGGCATCTTCACGACCGTCGCGCTCGGTGTGCTGCTCGGCGCCCAGCAGATCCAGCAGATCATCGTGGGCCAGAAGGTGCAGGACTCGCCCTTCGTCGGCAATCCCGGCACCGCGCCGCTCCAGGACCCGGCCGTGCTGGCCAAGGCCCAGGCCGACCTCGAACGCACCCTGATCAACTCGCAGCGCGTCGTCACGGTGGTCACCCTCGTGCTCATCACCGTGCTCGCCTTCGCCGTCTGCTTCTGGCTCACCGGGCGGCTGCTGCGGCCGGTCCACCGCATCACCACCACGGCCCGCCGCCTCTCGCTGTCGACCCTCCACGAGCGCATCGCGCTCACCGGTCCGCGCGACGAGCTGAAGGAACTGGCCGACACCTTCGACGCGATGCTCGACCGGCTGGAGCGGGCGGTCGACAGCCAGCGCCGCTTCGTCGCCAACGCCTCCCACGAGCTGCGCACGCCGCTCGCCATCCAGCGCACCGCCATCGAGGTCGGGCTGGCCGACCCGACGCCCGAGAAGGTCGCCAGAATCCGCGCCGAACTGCTGCGCAACACGCTCCGCAGCGAGCGGCTCATCGAAGGGCTGCTCGTGCTCGCGCAGGGAGAGCGCGGCCTCGACGCCCACCTCCCGGTCGACCTGGAGGCCGTCGTCGAGCAGGTCATCGAAGACCACCTGCCGCTGGCCGTCCGCCACGGCGTGGCGCTCGACGTGCGCACCAAACCGGTGGTCGTGTCGGGTGACGAGGTGCTGCTCGGGCGGCTGGCCGCCAACCTGGTGCACAACGCGATCAGGCACAACCACCCCGGCGGCCACGTCACGGTCGAGTTGTCCTCCGACGCCGTGCTGGCCGTCCGCAACAGCGGTCCGCGGGTGCCGCCCGAGCGTGTGGCGGAGCTGTTCCAGCCCTTCCGGCGGCTCAACGCCGACCGGACCGGCTCGGCCGACGGTGCGGGGCTGGGCCTGTCGATCGTCGCCGCGCTCGTGCACGCCCACGGCGGCGCCGTGCGGGCGCAGGCACAACCCGAGGGCGGGCTCGCGGTCACCGTGACCCTCCCGGTCGCGCCGGCCGCCTGAATTCCGTCGGGAAATCATCCGCTGTTCAAGCGTCGCGTTCGCATTGTTGGACGATGCCTCGATTCCTGTCGTTGAATGCTTTGGCCCGAGTTAAATCGGCCCGACGGAGGCGGCGAATGGACATTCAGGCGATTGACCACATCGAATTCTTCGTGGAAGACGTGGAAAAATCCGCGGCTTATCTTCGCGAAGGTTTTGGATTCACGCTCAGCGGCCGGGGCGGCGGCCATCCGGGCGGCGGGGAGTCGATCCTGCTGCGCCAGCGCGGGATCGCGGTGCTGCTCACCTCCCCGGCCGGGACCGAGGGCCGGGCCGCCGAGTACGTCCGCGACCACGGCGACGGTGTGGGCGTCATCGGCCTGCGGGTGCCCGACGCGGCGGCCGCCTACGCCGAGGCGGTCGGGCGGGGGGCCACGCCGCTGTCGCCGCCGGAGACGTCGGGCCCGCCCGGCGCGCGGGTGGTGTTCGCGTCGGTGTCGGGGTTCGGCGACGTGGCGTACCGGCTGGTCTCGCGCGAGCAGCCCGGCGGGGCCTTCGCGGCCTTCGTCGACGAGAGCGGCTGCGGCCGTTCGGGGATGGGGCTGTTCTCGGCCGTCGACCACTTCGCCATCTGCGTGCCCGGCGGGACGATGGCCGACGTCGTCGACTACCACCAGCGCGTTTTCGGTCTGGGGGAGACCTACGCGGAGCGGATCGTGGTGGGCACGCAGGCGATGGAGTCCACCGTCGTGCAGAGCGCGTCGGGCCGGCTGACGCTGACGATCCTGGAGCCCGACGGGAACCTCGAACCCGGCCAGATCGACGCGTTCGTGAAGGCGCACGGCGGCGCCGGCGTCCAGCACGTCGCCTTCCTGACCGAGGACATCGCGACGGCCGTGCGGACCAGCGCGGAGCGGGGCGTGACCTTCCTGCCGACGCCCGGCGGCTACTACGACATGCTGCCCGGCCGCCTCGGCCCCGTCGGCACGCCCGTCGAGGTGCTGCGCGAGCTCAACGTCCTGGCCGACCGCGACCAGGCCGGGATCATGCTCCAGATCTTCACCCAGTCCACCCACCCGAGACGCACCCTCTTCTACGAGGTGATCGAACGCCGGGGCGCGAACTCGTTCGGCAGCAACAACATCCACGCGCTTTATGACGCCATCAGGCGGCAGGAGGCGGACTGAAATCGAAAGGCGCACTTCGATGAAATTGACACTCGGTGAATTCCGGGAATCCGCGCGGGCCCGGCTGGAACCGCCGGTATGGGATTTCCTCGAAGGCGGCGCGGGCGAGGAGAAGACCGTCGCGGCCAATGTCGAGGCGTTCGACCGGGTCCGGCTGCGCCCCCGCATCCTGCGCGGAGGCGGTGACCCCGACCCGGCAGTGAAGATCCTGGGCCGTACGTGGGACGTGCCCGTCGGGATCGCACCGCTGGCCTTCCAGACCCTCGCCCACCCCCTGGGCGAGGTCGCCACCGCCCAGGGGACCGCCGCGGCGGCCCGGGTGCCCGTCGTGGTGAGCACCTTCGCCGGACGCCCGTTCGAGGAGATCGCCGCGGCGGCCGACGTGCCGCTGTGGCTCCAGGTCTACTGCCTGCGCGACCGATCCGTCACGCGTGCGGTCGTCGAACGCGCCCAGGCCGCCGGGTTCGAGGCGCTCGTCCTGACCGCCGACACCCCCCACCTCGGGCGGCGGCTGCGCGATCTGCGCAACGGCTTCCGGCTGCCCGAGGGGGTCGGGCCCGCCAACCTGCCGGGGTCGGGGTTCACCGACCCCGCCGCGCACGCGCGGGCCGAACTCGCGCCCGACCTCGACTGGTCGGTGATCGACTGGCTGCGTTCGGTCAGTTCGCTGCCGATCCTGGTCAAGGGCGTGCTCTCTGACGCCGACGCGGTGTGCGCCGTCGAGGCGGGCGTGGACGGCATCGTCGTCTCCAACCACGGCGGGCGGCAGCTCGACGGCGCCCCCGGCACGCTCGACGTGCTGCCGGAGGTCGCGGCGGCGGTCGCCGGGCGGGTGCCGATACTGCTCGACGGAGGAGTGCGGCGGGGCCGTGACGTGCTGGCCGCGCTCGCGCTGGGCGCCGACGCGGTGCTGCTGGGCCGCCCGGTCCTCCACGGGCTCGCGACGGGCGGGGCCGAGGGGGTCACCGACGTGCTGACCGTCCTGCTCGCCGAGGTGACCGAGACGATGGCGCTGGCCGGTGTCCGCACGATCGCCGACGTGGGGCCCGAGCTGGTGCGCGCGGCCCCGGCCGGGCCGGTCGCCGCCGAGCCCGTCGCGCCGGTCCCGCTCACCGGCGTGCTGCGCCGGGAGGACCTGCACGCCAGCGTCGGCGACCCGGTCATGGACACGATGAACTTCCTGAACGAGGTCACGCTCCGCTACCCCGACGCCGTGTCGTTCGCGCCGGGGCGCCCGTACGACGGGTTCTTCGACACCGAGCAGGTCTTCACCTACATCCGGCGCTACCTCGACCAGCTGGCCGCCGAGGGGCGGACGCCGGCGCAGGTGCGTGACGCGATCTTCCAGTACGGCCCGACCGCCGGGCGGATCCGGGAGCTGGTCGCCGACTCGCTGCGGGTGGACGAGGGCATCGACGTGCCGGCGGAGTCGATCGTGGTCACGGTCGGCTGCCAGGAGGCGATGTTCCTCGCGCTGCGGGCGCTCTTCTCCGGCCCTCGCGACGTGCTGCTGGTGGTCAGCCCCTGCTACGTCGGCATCACCGGCGCGGCCCGGCTGCTGGACGTCGCGGTCACCGCCGTCGAGGAGGGCTCGGTCGCCGCGATCGAGGCCGCCGTCGAGGAGGAGCGGGCACGCGGGCGCGGGGTCAGGGCCGTGTACGTCTGCCCCGACCACTCCAACCCGTCCGGCGTCACCATGTCGCTCGCGGAGCGGCACGCGTTGCTCGCCCTGGCCGGACGGCTCGGCCTCCTGATCCTGGAGGACAGCCCCTACCGGCTGGTCAGCCCCGGCGCCCAGCAGCCCACGCTCAAGTCGCTCGACCGCGAGCAGCGGGTGGTGCACCTGGGTTCGTACGCCAAGAGCCTGTTCCCCGGGGCCCGGCTCGGGTTCGCCGTGGCCGACCAGCCGGTGGTGCGCCCCGACGGCACGACCGGGCTGCTGGCCGACGAGCTGGCCAAGATCAAGAGCATGGTGACCGTGAACACCTCCCCGCTCAGCCAGGCCGCGGTGGGCGGCGCGCTGCTGGCCACCGGCGGCCGCCTCTCGGACCTGAACGCGGAGACGGCCGCCTACTACGGCGAGACCATGACCCGCACCCTCGCCGCCCTCGGCCGCCACCTGCCGGAAGACCGCCGCGAGCGGCTCGGGGTCAGCTGGAATACGCCCTCGGGCGGCTTCTTCCTCACCGTCCAGGTGCCGTTCACGGCCGACAACGCGGCGCTGACCCGGTCGGCGCAGGAGTACGGGGTCATCTGGACGCCCATGTCGTACTTCTACCCGGCAGGGGGCGGGGAGCGGGCGCTGCGGTTGTCGACCAGCTACCTGTCCCCGGCCGAGATCGACGAGGGCGTCGCCCGGCTGGTGGCGTTCATCGAGGGGTCGGCCGCGAACTGGGTGCGGTAGAGCTCGGCGTAGAGCCCACCGGCGGCGAGCAGCTCCCGGTGGGTGCCGCGCTCCTCGATCCGGCCGCCGTTCAGCACCAGGATCTGGTCGGCCTCGTGGATCGTCGACAACCGGTGCGCCACGACCAGCGAGGTGCGGCCGGCCAGCGCGGTCTTCAGCGCCCGCTGGATGGCGGCCTCCGACTCGGAGTCGAGATGGGCGGTGGCCTCGTCGAGGACCACGATCGGCGGCGACTTGAGCAGCAGCCGGGCCAGCGCGACCCGCTGCTTCTCCCCGCCCGACAGGCGGTAGCCGCGGTCGCCGACGACGGTGTCGAGGCCGTCGGGCAGCGCCGCGATCGTGGGCCAGATCCGGGCGGCCTCGCACGCGCCGACCAGGTCCTCCTCGGTGGCGTCGGGGTTGGCGTACAGGAGATTGGCCCTGATCGTGTCGTGGAACATGTGCGCGTCCTGGGTGACGACGCCGATGGCGTCGGTCAGGGAGCGCAGCGTCAGGTCGCGCACGTCGTGGCCGCCGACCCGGACCGTGCCCTCGGTGGCGTCGTAGAGACGCGGGACGAGCTGGGTGATCGTGGTCTTGCCGGCGCCGGAGGGGCCGACGAGCGCGGTCATCCCGCCGGCGGGGGCGGTGAAGCTGACCTCGTCGAGGACCGGGCGGCCCGCCCGCTCGGGCTGCCGGTGGGCGACCGACTCCAGGGAGGCGATCGACACCTCGTCGGCGCCCGGGTAGCCGAACGAGACCCCCTCGAACACGACGTCGGGGGCGGCGTCGGCCGGCAGCGGCCGGGCGCCGGGCCGTTCGTCGACCAGAGGCCGCAGGTCCAGGACCTCGAAGACGCGGTCGAAGCTGACGAGCGCCACCATCACGCTGACGTGCATGTTCGAGAGCTGGTTGACCGGGCCGTAGAGGCGCAGCAGCAGGGTGGCCATGGCGACGAGCGTGCCGATCTGGAACGCGCCGCCGATGGTCAGCACCCCGCCGAGGCCGTAGACGACGGCGGTGGTCACGCCCGTGATCAGGGTGGTGATGATGAACAGCAGCCGCCCGTAGACGGCGGTCGAGACGGCGACGTCGCGGACCCGGGCCGCCTTCCCGGAGAAGTCGCCCTGCTCCTGGTCGGTCCGGCCGTAGAGCTTGGCGAGCAGGGCGCCCGACACGTTGAAGCGCTCGTTCATCATCGAACCGAGGTCGGCGTTGAGCTCCATGCCCTTACGGGTGAGCGTCTGCAACCTGCGCCCGATGAGCTTGGCGGGCAGCAGGAAGAGGGGGATCATCACCAGTGCCGCGACGGTGATCTGCCAGGACAGGTAGAACATCGTGCTCAGCACGAAGACCAGCGTCAACAGGGTCGAGACCGTCTGCGACAGCAGCGTGGTGATCGCCTGCTGCGCGCCGACGACGTCGGTGTTGAGCCGGCTGACCAGTGAGCCGGTCTGGGTCCGCGTGAAGAACGCGAGCGGCTGCCGCTGCACATGGCCGAACACCTTGCACCGCAGGTCGTAGACGATGCCCTGGCCGACACGGCTGGAGAACCGGGTCTGCGTGAAGATCGCCAGCGCGTTCACCACCGCCAGCCCGGCGATGAGGGCCGCCACTGCCACGACCACGCCGTGGCGGCCCCGCAGGATGCCCTCGTCGATGATCGTCTTCAGCAGCACCGGCCCGGCCGCCACGATCGCCGCGTCCACCGCGGTCGCCAGAATCACCACGGCCAGCGACCACCGATAGGGCGACGCGTAGGAGAGAATTCGCCGGACGGTGCCGGGTTTGACCTTGTGCCGACCTATGGACTCGTCGGCGCCCAGCCGCATCGGGCCTATGCGCGGGCCATTCATCATGGCCACGTGATATCCCCTCGCTTTCGCGCTGTTCCGGGATTGTATTTCCGGAGTCTTATTCGTGGCAGGCCGATGTTCAACCACAGCGCAGCGGCAGTTGAACGCCGCTTGACGTCCTATAACGTCGCTGGCGAGGATGGCGGCCCATAGGGTACGGCATATTTTCTTTTGACCCGGACGGGCCGTGCCGATTTTCGCTCGGCCGGCGCAGAGAGCTGAGGGCCGATGACCGCCGAGCCGCAGGAATTGACGTCCGCCCAATTAGGTCTCTGGTACGCCCAGGAGGTCGCGGGGGACTCGGGACTTTACAATGTCGGCGAATATCTGGAGTTCGCCGGCCTGGACGCCGGGCTGCTGGTGGCCGCGCTGCGCCACGTCCTGGCCCATACCGACGCCTACCGGCTCCGGTTCGACGTGGCCGACGGGATACCCCGCCAGCGGGTCGACCCCGCGGCCGGGCTCCCGGTCCACGTCGCCGATCTGTCGGGCGAGCCCGACCCGTTCGCGGCGGCGACGGCGTGGATGCGGGCCGACTTCGAGCGCCCCGTCGACCTCGCGAACGGCCCCCTGTACGGCTGCGCCGTGTTCGACCTCGGCGACGGCCGGGTGATCTGGCACCACCGGCCGCACCACCTCATCCTCGACGGCCACGGCGTCGCCACCGTGGTCGGGCGGGTCGCCGAGACGTACACCGCGCTGCTGGCCGGCGCGGAGCCGCCCGAGTTCCCCACCCTGCCCGTGGCGGCGCTGGCCGCCGCCGACCGTGCCTACCGCGGCTCGCCCGACCAGGAACTCGACCGGCGGTTCTGGCTCGACGTCCTGGCCGGGGCCGAGGAGCGGCCCGCCGACGACGGGCCGCATCCCGGCGTCCGCCTGCGCGCCACGACCGACCTCGACCCCGGGCGGACCGGGCCGCTCAAGGACGCGGCCCGGCGGCTGAGGACCAGCCTCGCCGGGCTGGTCGTGGCCGCCGCCGCCCTCCACCACCACCGGGCCACCGGCGCCCGCGACGTCGTGCTCGGGCTGCCCGTGCTCGGCCGGGCCGGGCGGGAGGAACGGCTGGTCCCGGGCGTCACCACGAACGTGATGCCGCTCAGGCTGACCCTCGCACCGGGCATGACGGTGGCCGAACTCGTGCAGCGGACGGGAGAGGCGATCAAGGCCGGAGTGCGGCACCAGCGCTACCGCCACGAGGACCTGGCCAGGGACCTCGGCCACGCCGCGCTGTTCGACCTGAACGTCAACATGCTCGGCTACGACTACCCGGCCTTCGGCCCGAGCGTGCCGAGGGTCCGCAACCACACCATCGGCCCGGTCAGGAACCAGCAGATCAACGTGTACGACCGCGGTCCCGGCGTCGGCCTGGAGATCAGCGCCGACCTCAACGGCCGCCGCTTCGGGCCCGGCGCGCCCGACCGCGTCCTCGACCGGTTCGTGCGGGTGCTGACCTGGCTGGCCGCCGCGGCGCCGGAGGAGCGGATCGGCCGCGTCCGCCTCAACGGGGGAGCGGCCGCCCTGGAGGAGGCCCGCGCGGTGCCGGGGGCGACGGCGCCGGAGTTGTTCCACGCCCAGGTCGACCGCGCCCCGGACGCCCCGGCGGTCGTCTCCGACGCGGGCACGCTCTCCTACGCCGACCTCGACGCCCGCGCCAACCGGCTCGCCAACCACCTGTCGGCCTCCGGGGTGCGCCGGGAGTCGGTCGTGGCGGTCGTCATGAACCGGGGCGCCGACCTGGTCGCCTCGCTGCTGGCGGTGGTGAAGGCGGGGGCGGCGTACCTGCCGATCGATCCCCGGCAGCCGCTGGAGCGCACCGCGCGCATGCTCGCCGACAGCGGCGCGGTCGCGCTGCTGACCGAGTCGGCCGTCCTCGACGACCTGCCGGTACGCGGCGTGCTGCCGATCGCCCTCGACGACCCGGCCACGGCGGCGGCGATCGCGGCCCGCCCGGCGGACCGGCCGGACGTCACGGCCGAGCTCACCGGGCTGGCATACGTGATCTTCACCTCCGGCTCGACCGGCCGTCCCAAGGGCGTGGCGCTGTCGCACACCGGGGTCGCCGGGCTGGTCGCCACCCAGGCCGCCCGGCTCGGCGCCGGCCCCGGAGCGCGGGTGCTCCAGTTCGCCTCGATCGGCTTCGACGCGGCGACCTGGGAGATGCTGATGGCGCTGTGCACCGGCGCGGCGCTCGTCGTGGCCCCCGCCGACGAACTGCTGCCCGGACGCGGCCTCGAAGAGCTCCTCGACCGCCATGCCGTCACCCACGCGACGCTGCCCCCGGCCGTGCTGGCCGCGCTCGACCCCGCCGACCTGCCCGGCGTGCGCACGCTGGTGTCGGCCGGGGAGGCGCTCACCCCCGACCTGCTGTCGCGGTGGGCGCCCGGACGGGAACTCGTCAACGCCTACGGCCCGACCGAGACGACCGTCTGCGCCACCATGTCGGCGCCGCTGGTGGCGGGCGGCGTGCCCCGCATCGGCACCCCGGTCGCCGGTTCGCGCCTCCGCGTCCTGGACGACTTCCTCGAACCGGTCGCCGCCGGGGTGACCGGCGAACTCTACGTGGCCGGGACCAGCCTGGCCCGCGGCTACCTGGCGGCCCCCGGGCCGACCGCCGAACGGTTCGTCGCCGCGCCCGGCGGCGAGCGCATGTACCGGACCGGCGACCTGGTCAGGTGGACCCCCGAGACGGGTCTGGTCTTCGCGGGCCGGGCCGACGACCAGCTGAAGATCCGCGGCCTGCGGATCGAACCGGGGGAGATCGAGGCGGCACTGACCGCCCACCCCGGCGTCGACCAGGCCGTGGTGGTCGCCAGGGAGGCCGAGTCGGGCGACCGGCAGCTGGTCGCGTACGTGACCGGTGACGACCCCGGCGACCCGAGGGCGTTCGTGGCGGAGCGGCTGCCCGCGCACATGGTGCCCGCGGTGGTGGTCGTGCTGCCCGAGTTCCCGCTGACCCGCAGCGGCAAGGTCGACCGGGCCGCGCTGCCGGCGCCGGTGCGCGGCGCCGGGCCGGGCCGGGCGGCGACCCTGGAGGAGGAGCTGCTCTGCGGCGTCTTCGCCGAGGTGCTCGGCGTCGAATCGGTCGGTCCCGACGACGGCTTCTTCGAACTCGGCGGCCACTCGCTGCTGGCCACCCGGGTCATCTCGCGGGTCCGTGCTGCGTTCGGGGTCCACCTGGAGATCCGCGACCTGTTCGCCGCCCCCACCCCGGCCGGGCTCGCCGCCCGCCTGGGCGCGTCCGCCGCGCCCGCCCGGCCGCCGCTCGCCGCCCGCGAGCGCCCCGAACGGCTGCCGCTGTCCTTCTCGCAGCGGCGGCTCTGGTTCCTGGAACGGCTGGAGGGGCGCGGGGCGACGTACAACGCGCCGATCGTTCTCCGCCTGACCGGCGACCTCGACCGCGACGCCCTCCGCCTGGCCTTCCGCGACGTGGTCGACCGGCACGAGAGCCTGCGGACGGTCTTCCCCGTCGAGGACGGCCACCCCTGGCAGCGGGTGCTCGACGTGGACGACGCCCGCTGGGAACCGGTCTTCGAGCGGGTCGAGCCCGACGGGGTCGCCGAGGCCGTCGCCCGGGCCGCCTCCTACGCCTTCGACCTGTCGGCCGAGCCCGCGATGCGGACGTGGTTGTTCGGGGTCGGCCCCCGGGAGCACGTGCTGGTCGTGCTGGTGCACCACATCACCGGCGACGGATGGTCCATGGGCCCGCTCGCCCGCGACCTCTCGGAGGCCTACGCCGCCCGGGCCCTCGGCCGGGCGCCGCGCTGGCGCCCGCTCAGGGTCCAGTACGCCGACTACACCCTGTGGCAGCACGACCTGCTCAGCGAACGGCTGCTGTCCGAGCAGGTCGCCCACTGGCGCGACGCGCTGGCGGGCGCGCCGGAGGAGCTGCCGCTGCCCGTCGACCGCCCGCGCGGCGAGGTGGCCGGGCACCGCGGTCACGACGTGCCGCTCGACGTGCCCGCCGAGGTGCACGCGCGGATCGCCCGGCTGGCCCGCGCCGAGGGCGTGACCACGTTCATGGTCCTGCACGCCGCCCTGGCCGTGGCGCTGTCGCGGTCGGGGGCCGGGGAGGACGTCCCGATCGGGTCGGCCGTGGCGGGCCGCGCCGACGACGCGCTCGACGACCTCGTCGGCTGCTTCGTGAACACGCTGGTGATCCGGACCGACCTGAGCGGCGACCCGGCGTTCACCGACGTGCTGGCCCGCGTGCGGGAGGTGACGCTGGGCGCCTTCGCCCACCAGGACGTGCCGTTCGAGCGGCTCGTCGAGGAGCTCGCCCCGGTCCGGTCGGCCGCCCGCAACCCGCTCTTCCAGGTGGTCCTCACCATGCAGGACGCCGGTGACGTGCGGCTCGACCTGCCCGGGATCACTGTGGAGACGGTGCCGGGAGCACGACCGGGGGTGAAGTTCGACCTCGACGTCATGGTGGCGGAGACCTTCGACGAGCGGTCGCGCCCGGCCGGGCTGACCGGCGCGGTGACCGCGTCGGCCGACCTGTTCGACCCCGCCACGGCGCGGTCGCTGACCGAGCGGTTCCTGCGGGTGCTCGACACGGTGACCGCCACGCCGGGCGTCCGGCTGAGCGAGGTCGATCCGCTCGACGCCGCCGAGCGCGAGCGAACCCTCCTCACCTGGAACGACACCCCGTTCCCCGCGAGCCCGGCGAGCGTGCCCGAACGGTTCTGGGACCGGGCCGCGCGCACCCCGGAGGCCGTCGCGGTCGTCTCCGGCGGCGAGCGCCTCTCGTACGCCGCCCTGGCCGCCCGCGCCGAGGGCATGGCCCGCCGCCTGACCGAGTGGGGGATCGGGGCCGAGTCGGTGGTCGCGCTCGGCCTGCCGCCCGGACCCGGCATGATCGCGGCCATCCTGGGCGTGTGGCGGGCCGGGGCCGCCTACCTGCCCCTCGACGTGCGGCAGCCGGTCGACCGGGTCGCCTTCCAGCTCCGCGACAGCCGTGCCGTGCTGCTCGTCGCGCCGCGCGAGGACATCAGCGACCTCCCGGCGGGGCGCACGCGGATCGTCGCTGCGGAGGACCTGCTCGTGCCGGAACCGGACACGGCGCCCTTCGCCGGGGTGGAGCCGCGCGGGCTGGCGTACGTCATCTACACCTCGGGCTCGACCGGCCGGCCCAAGGGCGTGGCCGTCACCCACGGCGCGCTCGCGGCCTACTTCGCGACCGTGCCCGGCCGGCTCGGCTGGACCGCCCCCGGCGACCGCTACGCCCTCCTCCAGCCGCAGGTCACCGACCTGGGCAACACGACGCTGTTCGGCGCGCTGGTCACCGGCGGCGAGGTGCACGTGCTCGACCCCGACAGCGTGCTCGACCCGGCCGAGGTCCGTCGCTACCTGGCCGACCACCGGATCGACCACCTCAAGGCGGTGCCGTCGCACCTGGCCGCCCTCTCGGCGATGCCGGCCCGCACGCTGGTGCTCGGCGGCGAGGCGGCCCCGCCCGGCTGGGTGGCCGGGCTGCTGGCCCAGGCGGGCGACCGCGAGGTGCACAACCACTACGGCCCGACCGAGACCACGATCGGCGTCACGACCACCCGGCTGACCGCGGACGACGTGGCGGCGGGCCGGGTCCCGATAGGGTCCCCGATCGGCGGCGCGCGCGTGTACGTCCTGGACGACCGCCTTCGCCCGGTCCCCGTCGGCGTCACCGGCGAACTGTACGTCGCGGGCGAGGGCCTGGCCCGGGGCTACGTGAACCGGCCCGGCCTGACCGCCGAACGCTTCGTCGCCTGCCCGTACGGCCCCGCCGGTCGCATGTACCGCACCGGCGACCGCGCCCGCTGGGGCGCCGACGGACGCCTGGCCTTCGCGGGCCGGGCCGACGACCAGGTGAAGATCCGCGGCCACCGGGTCGAGCCCGCCGAGGTGCAGGCCGCGCTCGCCACCCACCCCGAGCTCGGCCAGGCGGCCGTCGTCGCCCGCCACGACGCGCCGGGGGAGACCCGCCTGGTCGCCTACGTCGCCCCGGGCGAACGCGGCGAGCCCGACGGCCTGGCCGGCCGGGTCGTCGACCACCTGTCCGCGCGCCTGCCCGCCCACATGGTTCCCTCGGCCGTCGTCGTGCTGGACGAACTGCCGCTGACCGGCAACGGGAAGCTCGACCGCGCCGCGCTGCCCGCGCCCGGCCACGCGACCGGGCCGGGCGAGGGGCGGGGCCCGGCGACCGTGCAGGAGGAGATCCTCTGCGCCGCCTTCGCCCGTGTGCTCCGCCTCGACGCCGTCGGGCCCGACGACGACTTCTTCACCCTGGGCGGCAACTCCCTGACGGCCGTCACCCTGGTCGAGGACCTGCGGGCGCGCGGCGTCTCGGTGTCCGTACGCGCCCTGTTCCTGACCCCGACCCCGGCCGAGCTCGCCGCGGTCGCCGGGCCGGAACCGGTCGAGGTGCCGCCCAACCGCATCCCCGACGGCGCCCGCGAGATCACCCCCGGCATGCTCACCCTCGTCGACCTCGACCCGGAGGAGATCGCCCGGGTCGTCGCCACCGTGGACGGCGGCGCGGCCAACGTCAAGGACGTCTACCCGCTCGTCCCGCTCCAGGAGGGCATGCTCTTCCACCACCTCACCGACGACGCCGACGTCTACCTCCGTTCGGTGGTGCTGGAGTTCGACACCCGGGACCGGCTCGACGCCTTCTTCGGCGCGCTGCAACGTGTGGTCGACCGCCACGACGTCTACCGGACCGCCGTGGTCTCCGAAGGGCCGCGCGAACCGGTCCAGGTGGTCTGGCGGCGGGCGGTCATCCCGATCGAGGAGGTCACCGGCGAACTCGGGGGAGCCGAGCGGCTGCCGCTCGACCGGGCCCCGCTCATGGGCGTGCGGGTGAAGGCCGGCGGGGAGGGGCCGGTGCGGGCCCTGCTGCGCATCCACCACATGGTGGGCGACCACACCACCGTCGGCCTGCTGCTCGACGAGGTGCGCGCCTTCCTCGCGGGCCGGGGCGACACGCTGCCCGAACCGCTGCCGTTCCGCAACCTGGTCGCCCAGGCCCGGCTCGGGACGCCCGCCGCCGAGCACGAACGCCACTTCGCCGCCCTGCTCGGCGACGTCACCGAGACCACCGCCCCCTACGGGCTGGTCGACGTGCGCGGCGACGGCGGCGGCCTGTCGCGGGCGGGCGGCCCGGTCGACGGCGCCCTGGCCGACCGGGTCCGGGCCGCCGCCAGAGGTCTCGGCACGAGCCCGGCGACCGTCTTCCACCTGGCGTGGGCGCGCGTGCTGGCGACCCTCTCGGGACGCGACGACGTCGTGTTCGGCACCGTGCTCACCGGCCGTCTCAACGGCGGCGCGGGCGCCGACCGGGTGCCCGGCCTGTTCCTCAACACGCTGCCCCTGCGGGTCAGGGCCGGCGACCGGACCGTGGCCGAGGCGCTGGCGGAGGTCCGGAGCGGCCTGGCCGACCTGCTCGACCACGAGCACGCGCCGCTCACGCTGGCCCAGAAGGCGGCCGGGATCGCCTCGGGCGGCCCGCTGTTCACCTCGATCCTCAACTACCAGCACGAACAGCACCTCAAGGAGTCGGTCCCGGTCCTCGACGGCGTCACCGTCCGCGCCACCACCGAGCGCACCAACTATCCGGTGACGCTCATCGTGCGCGACACCGGCGCCGACTTCGTGGTGACCGTCGACGCGCGCACCCCGGCCGATCCGGCCCGCGTCCACGCCCTGCTGCGCACCTGCCTCCAGAACCTGACCGGCGCGCTGGCCGCCGACCCCGCCCGGCCGTTCCTCTCCGTGGACGTGCTCGACCCCGAGGAGCGGCGACGGGTGGTCGGCGACTGGAACCGGACCGCCGCGGCCGGGCCCGTGCCGACCGTGCCGGAGGCGTTCGCCGCGCAGGCGGCCCGCGCCCCCGGCGCCGTCGCCGTCGTCTGCGGCCCCGACCAGGTGCGCTACGGCGACCTGGACGAGCGCGCCAACCGGCTGGCCCGCCACCTGCGCTCCCTCGGGGTGGGCCCCGAGTCGGTGGTGGGCCTGTGCCTGCCGCGCGGCCTCGACATGGTCGCCGCGATGCTGGCCGTGTGGAAGGCGGGCGGCGCCTACGTGCCGCTCGACCCGGCCCACCCGGTGTCCCGGACCGCCGCCGTGCTCGCCGACAGCCGGGCCGGGGTGCTCGTGGGGTCGGCCGACGTCCTCGACGAGATGCCGGTCACCCGCCGGGTCCGCCTGGTCGCGATCGACGACCCGGCCGTGGCCGCCCAGCCCGCCACTCCGCTGGGGCTGGTCCCCGACCCCGGATGGCCGGCCTACGTGATCTACACCTCCGGCTCGACCGGCCGCCCGAAGGGCGTCGCCGTCACCCACGGCAACCTGGCGAACTACACCGCCCACGTGCCGCCCCGGCTGGGCCTGGGCGCCGAGGGCGCCCGCTACGCGCTGCTCCAGCCGCTCGTCACCGACCTGGGCAACACGCTGGTCCTCGCGGCGCTGACCACGGGCGGCGTGCTGCACGTCCTGGACCCCGACACCGTCACCGACCCCGTGGCGGTCGCCGGCTACCTGGCCCGCCACCGGATCGACCACGTGAAGATGGTGCCCTCCCACCTGGCCGCACTCGGCTCGGCGGGCGACCTGACGTGGCTGCTGCCCCAGGGCTCGCTCGTCCTGGGCGGCGAGGCGGCCGAGCCCGGCTGGGCCCGGCGCCTGGTGGAGGCCGCCGGGGACCTGCCGGTCCACAACCACTACGGCCCGACCGAGACCACGATCGGCGTCGTCACCGGCCGCCTCGCCGCCGACGGCGCCGTCCCGATCGGCACCCCCGTGCCGAACACGGCCGCCTACGTCCTCGACGACGCGCTGCGTCCCGTCCCGGCGGGCGTCGAGGGCGAGCTCTACGTCGCCGGCGCGCAGCTCGCCCGCGGCTATGCCGGACGGCCCGGCCTGACCGCCGAACGCTTCGTGGCCAGCCCGTTCGGGTCGGGCACCCGCGTCTACCGCACCGGCGACCGCGCCCGCTGGACCACCGGCGGAGTGCTGGAGCACCGGGGGCGGGCCGACGACCAGGTCAAGATCCGGGGCCACCGGGTCGAGCCCGGCGAGGTGCGGGCCGTGCTCGCCGCACACCCCGCCGTGGCGCAGGCGGCCGTCGTCGCCCGCCCCGACCCGGCGGGGGACCTGTCCCTGGTCGCGTACGTGGTGCCCACCGGCGCCGACCCCGGACTCGTGCGCGGCCTGCGGGACTTCACCGCCGAGAACCTGCCCCGGCACATGGTGCCCTCCGCCGTCGTCCTGATGGACCACCTCCCGCTCACCGGCAACGGCAAGCTCGACCGGGCCGCCCTGCCGGAGCCCGAACGGGTCGCCGCCGACACCGGCCCCCGTCCGTCGGGCGCCCGCGAGGAGGCGCTGTGCGCCGCGTTCGCGGAGATCCTGGGCCTGCCGTCGGTCGGCGTCGACGACGACTTCTTCGCCCTGGGCGGCCACTCGCTGCTGGCCACCCGCCTGGTCAGCCGGGTCAGGGTGACGCTCGGCGAGGAGATCCCGATCCAGGAGCTGTTCGACCGGCCGACCCCCGCCGCCCTCGCGGCGTGGCTGGCGACCGGCGACCGGGCCGACGAACGGCCCCGGCTGCGGCCGATGCGCCAGCCCGCCCGCTGACACGCGAAAGCCCGTCCCCCACGATCGGGGGACGGGCTTCCGTCTGCTGGTCAGGCCTCCGGGGCGGGATACTTCTGGGTGCAGGTCGCGTACGCGGCCCGCAGCTTCTCGGGCGACTCGGCGGCGCCCTCCTCAAGGGTGAGGTTGTTCTCGCCCGGCTTGGGATCCTTCGCGGCGATGCCCTGCTCGCGCAGGCACGCCGCCATCTTCAGCGCGTGTTCGACCACCCCGGCGGGCGGCGCCTGGTCGGCGACGAGGGGCGGGGCGAACCGCTCACACGCCGCGCGGGCCGCGAGTTCCTTCGGGTCGTTCGGGTCGGCGGTCTGGCCGCCGCCGATCGCCGGTCCGCCGTTGGGGTCGGGGACGGGCACCTGAACGCCGTACTCCTTCATGCACTCGGCG
The DNA here is from genome assembly GCF_030269205.1 of Herbidospora sp. NBRC 101105. Lineage (NCBI taxonomy): Bacteria > Bacillati > Actinomycetota > Actinomycetes > Streptosporangiales > Streptosporangiaceae > Herbidospora > Herbidospora sp. NBRC 101105. The sequence continues at coordinate 174,330 of NZ_BSSX01000010.1, forward strand.
TACTTCACCATCTTGTCGCGGTCGGCCTGGGACATCGACCGTCCGGTGAGCTCGTCTCCGCAGCCGGCGAGCCCGAGCGTGGACACGGCCAGGACCGCCGCCGCGAGCATCAGTCTCCTCATGCCCTGAGGATCGCGAACCGGGGGTTTCGGCACGGTGACCGCCAACGTTAACCCTCTCCTTATCCGGCCGGGCCGGGTCAGTCGGTGTCGGGGACGGCCCAGCGCAGGCCGTCGCCCGAGGGCACCAGCCCTCCGGGGAACATCGGCGCGTCGGCGCCCACGCCGAGGATGGCCCGGGTCTGCTCCTGCGTGCCCTGCTCCATCGCCTGGCGCACGACCGACGACTTGAACAGCGGCTTCATGTCGCCGCCCTCCTCGGGGCCGGACAACTCGCCGACCGCGTCGGCGAACTCGGCCGACCGCTTCTTGAACCGCAGCGCCACCGACTCGGCGTCGCTCAGGTCGAACTCCTCGGCCGAGATCCCGGCGACCAGCTCGACGAACGACTCCAGCTCGCCGCGTGTGCTGGAGGTGACCTTCTTCGCCTGCCAGAAGTAGGAGTCCTCGTCGACGTGCATGTCGTAGAACGACATCAGGAACTCGTAGAAGACGCTGTACTCGCGGCGGTAGCGGTTCTCGAACTCGGAGAAGGCCGCCGTCTCGCCGATCTCGCCCGCCAGCACGCTGTTGATCGAGCGGGCCGCCAGCAGGGCGCTGTAGGTGGCCAGGTGGACGCCCGAGGAGAAGACCGGGTCGACGAAGCAGGCCGCGTCGCCGACGAGCACCATGCCCGGCTTCCAGAACTTCGTGTTCGTGTACGAGTAGTCCTTGCGGACCCGCAGCTTGCCGTACTCGCCGGTGGTGACCCGGGTGGCGTCCTTCAGGTACTCGCTGATCAGCGGCGACTCGGCGACGAGCTTCATCAGCGCGGTCTCGGGGTCGCCCTGGATCTTGTCGGCGTCCTCGCGGCGCACGACCGCGCCCACGCTGGTCAGCGTGTCGCTCAGCGGGATGTACCAGAACCAGCCGCTGCCGAACGCCACCGACAGGATGTTGCCCGACCGCGGGGCGGGCAGGCGCTTGCCGTTCTCGAAGTAGCCGAACAGCGCCAGGCTGCGGAAGAAGTCGGAGTACTCGCGGGTGCCGCCGACGTGGCGGTGGAGGCGGCCGGTGTTGCCCGAGGCGTCCACGACGTAGCGGGCGCCGGCCTGGCGGACGGTCCCGTCGGCGTCGGTGTAGGTGACGCCGACGACCTTCCCGTCGTCCTCGACCACGTCGTTCACCGCGCAGCGCTCCCGGACCTCGACGCCCTTTCTCCGCGCGTTGTCGAGCAGGATCTGGTCGAACTTCATGCGCTCGACCTGATAGGCGTAGGAGGTGCTGCCCGCGGTTTTCCTGGAGACCGAGAACGAGAAAGTCCAGGGTTCGTCGCGGGCGCCCCAGCGGAATGTGCCGCCGAGCTTGTGGGTGAATCCGGCCTTCGCCAGCTCGTCGGTCACGCCGATGAGACGGCAGACGCCGTGCACCGTCGACGGTAGCAGGGACTCACCGATCTGGTAACGCGGGAACGACTCCTTCTCGAGGATCAGCACCCGATGCCCGGCCATTGCCACGAGCGTGGCCAGGGTCGAACCGCCGGGGCCGCCGCCCACGACGACGACATCGAATTCCTCTTGATTTACGCTGGTCATTCACGGCCGCCTTCCGAATTTGGGCAATCGCCGATGAAGATAATGCTCTCCACTTCCTTCGCCCGCCAAATGCGCGGCCCTTTTCCATGGAATGGTGACCATGCCGACGGCGCCGATACCGCCAATTCCCGCCCACCAGCTTCTGTTATTCCTCCTCCAGGTCGGCGGACTGCTGCTGCTCGCGTTCGTGCTGGGCCGCCTCGCCCGGCGGGTCGGGCTGCCGCCCCTTGTGGGGGAACTGTGCGCCGGCGTGCTCGTGGGGCCCTCGGTGCTGCTGCACGTCGCCCCGGCCGTCAGCGAGTGGCTGCTGCCGCGCGACCCCGGCCAGCAGTACATGCTGGACGCCGTCGGCCAGTTCGGCGTGTTGCTGCTCATCACGCTGACCGGCGTGCACATGGACTTCGGGCTGGTGCGGCGGCGCGGCGGCGACGCGCTGCGGATCTCGGTGGCCGGGATCGCGGTGCCGCTGGCGGCGGGGGTGGGACTCGGTCTGGCGCTGCCCGGCTCGCTCGTCCCCGACACCGCCGACCGGCCCACGTTCGCGCTGTTCATGGGGGTCGCGATGGGGGTCAGCGCGATCCCGGTGATCGCCCGGACGCTGATGGACATGAAGTTGCTGCACCGCAACGTGGGCCAGCTCATCCTCTGCGCGGTCATGGTCGACGACATCGTCGGCTGGATGTTGCTGTCGGTGGTCGCGGCCATGGCCACGACCGGCGTGGGCGCGGGCGACGTCGTGCTGCCGGTCGTCTGGCTGACGGTGGTCCTGCTCGGCGCCGGGCTGGCCCGCCGGCCCGTCGCCGCTCTGCTGCGGGCCGCGCAGCGGTCGCCGGGGAACGGGACGCTCGTCACCGTCGTCGTGCTGATGACGCTGCTGGCGGCCGCCGCCACCCACGCGATGGGCCTGGAGGCGGTGTTCGGCGCGTTCGTGGCCGGCATCGTGATCAGCAGGTCGGACGCGCTCGACCGGGAGCGCATCGCCCCGCTCCAGACCATGGTGGCCGCGGTGCTGGCGCCGGTCTTCTTCGCCACCGCCGGGCTGCGGATGGACCTCACCGCGCTCGCCGACCCGGTCGTGCTGCTCACCGGGCTCGGGGTGCTCGCCGTCGCCGTCGTCGGGAAGTTCGCCGGCGCCTACCTGGGGGCCCGCCTCAGCAGGCTGAACCACTGGGAGGGGCTCGCGCTCGGCGCCGGCATGAACGCCCGCGGCGTCATCGAGGTGATCATCGCGATGGTGGGGCTGCGGCTCGGCGTGCTCGGGCCCGAGATGTACACGATCATCGTGCTGGTGGCGATCGCGACCTCGCTGATGGCCCCGCCGATCCTGCGCACGGCGATGTCCCGGATCGAGCACACCGCCGAGGAACGGCTGCGCGCCCAGGCCTTCGGCGTCGACGACGGCTCGGGCTCCCGGGCCGTCTAGGACGGCACCCCCGACATCGCCACCAGCACCCGGCGGGTGCCCTCGAACGGCCGCCGCCCGTGCGCCAGCAGCACGTTGTCGATGAGCAGCACGTCGCCGTCGCGCCAGTCGACGTCCACGGCGGCGGCCAGCCCGCGCTCCTGGATCTGCTCGACGTGGGCGTCCGGCACCGGCGTGCCGTCGGCGAAGGTCACGTACTGGGGGAACTCCTCGGCCGGGAGGATGTCGTACAGCTCCGCCGAGGTCTCGTCGCCGAGGCCGGCCGGGTGCCACTGGTCGGCCTGGTTGAACCAGACCTCGGCGCCCGTCACCGGGTGGCGCGTGGTCGCCGGGCGGAGCTGCACCACCCGCAGCCCGTCGGGGCCCCACTCCCACTCGGCCCCCGACTCGCGGAGGAAGTCCTCGACCACGCCCCGGTCGGCCGTCTCGAAGGTGTCCTGCCAGCTCTTGCCGAAGCCGAACCCGTCGTGGAGGTTCTGCACGTAGCGGACCCCGCCCGCGAACGCCTGCCTGACCTGCGGGTCCAGCGAGGCCAGCCACCGCTCCCCGTCGACGACCGGGGTCGCGCCGCCGCGCTCGGCCGCCTTCTCGCAGTAGAACGCCAGCCGGGTGGGCCAGCGGTGGGCGTAGCTGAGCTCGTTGTGCATGGAGATCGTGTACTGCCGCGGATACTCGGTCGAGGTGTAGACGTTCCCGCCGACGCGCGTGCGCGGGGAGTTCCCGTGCACGTACGCGAGCCGATCGGGCACCAGCCGGTCGAACACCGCGCCGACCGAGCCGGGGGTCACGCCGAAGCCGCGGAAGACCAGGCCCCGGCGCTCGGTGAGCAGGGTGGTGAGCTTGTCGGGGCCGAGGTCGTCGAGCCACCCGACCAGGTCGGGCGTGCCCGTCTCCTCGACGGTGATCTCGTGGGGGCGCCAGTCGCCGTTCATCGCGGTCGTCCCTTCGCTGCCGGGGAAATGGAGAAAGCCGGCGGCCAGATGGCCGCCGGCCGGGAACAACGGGCTCGGTCGCTATTTCTGTTTCATCGACTCGATGAGGCTCTTCGGCCTCATGTCGGTCCACGACTTCTCGATGTATTCGAGACACTCGTCCCGCGACGCCTCCCCGAAAACGGTGGTCCAGCCGTCGGGCACGTCGATGAAAACCGGCCAGAGGGAATGCTGGTTCTCGTCGTTCACCAGGACCAGATAACTCGCGTCGGGATCTTCGAACGGATTCGGCACCGGACCGTCCTCACTTGTCGGCGAAAAAGGCGATGCGCTATTCGCGTCGCAGCGGGATCCACCATCGCACGCGCCGCGAGGCCGTTCAAGATTTCGGCGTCGGTGTTCAACCGCGGCCGTGCGGCGGTTGAACACCTTTCGTTGACGCGCCGCCCGGCGCCGTGATGCGTTATCGCTTATTCCAGAATGGGAGAGGTCAGAATGCCCGACAGCAGCGAGCGTCTCTTTCTCCGCTCGAACGCGATCATCGAACCGCTGGTCGACCGGTTCTACGCCTGGATGCACATCGTGGCGCCGGCCCAGGCGGCGATGAACCTGGCGAACGTGCAGGTGCCACTGCTGGAGTCCTATCTCCACTCCCCGCAGGTGCACATCGCCGCCAGCACCAACCCCGCCCTCCGGGGCGGCTACTTCGTCAACGTCGAGGAGTCGCGGGCCACCGAGATCGGTGACCTGCTCGACACGATCAAGCGCGACCGGGCCGACATGCTCACCTTCGCCGTCGCGATCCAGGACGCCGACGAACTGCTGCGGCAGAACGCGACCGGCTTCGACCTGACCCCGCTCTACCCGAAGCTCCACCCGTCGCTGCACGGACTGGTCGAGCTCGCCTACGACACGAGCAACCAGGCCTCGCTCCACGTCATGGAGCCGCTGCTCTACCACAGCCCGGCCTTCGACCGCCGCCGCCAGTCGGTGCAGCTGTCGCTGGAGGACGGCGTCGAGCGGCCGTTCATCCTCAGCACCCCGCGCCTGCCGATGCCCGGCGTGCTGGAGCTGCCGATCGCCTTCGACCACCCGGGACTCGACGAGCTGTTCCGCGCCCGGATCGAGGGCACCACCCTGGCCCGCCTGCGTGAGCTGTTCGACCTCGACGACGCCCAGGCCGCCCTGATGCGCGGCCTGCTCGACACCCGGCCGAGCCTGTCGCCCGACCGCCACATCGAGGGCGGCGGCCGCATCCGCTACTACGGTCACGCCTGCCTGGTGCTCCAGACGCCCGAGGCGGCCGTCGTCGCCGACCCGTTCATCAGCGCCGACAACCGCCACGGCGACCGCTACACCCTCGACGACCTGCCCGACCGCATCGACCTGGTGCTGATCACCCATGGCCACCAGGACCACATCGTCCTGGAGACGCTGCTCCAGCTGCGCTCGCGCACCGGCGCGGTCGTGGTGCCGCGTTCGTCGCGGGGCAACCTGTGCGACCCCTCGATCGGTCTCTACCTGCGGTCGATGGGCTTCACCGTGATCGAGGTCGACGACTTCGACGAGATCCCGCTGCCCGGCGGGGCCAAGGTCGTCGCGACGCCGTTCCTCGGGGAACACTCCGACCTCGACATCCGGGCCAAGTCGACCTACCTGGTCCAGCTCGCCGGGAAGTCGGTGTTCATCGGCGCCGACTCCTCGGGCATCGCCCCGCCGCTCTACCGGTACATCCGCTCCCACCTGGGCGAGGTCGACATCGCCTTCCTCGGCATGGAGTGCGACGGCGCCCCGCTGACCTGGCTCTACCAGGGCCTGCTGACCCGGCCGGTGACCAAGAAGATGAGCGACTCGCGCAAGCTGTCGGGCTCCAACGCCGAGCAGGCCGCCGCCATCATGACCGAACTCGGCTCCCGCGAGGCCTACGTCTACGCCATGGGGGAGGAGAGCTGGCAGGGCCACGTCATGGCGACCACGTACACGCCCGACACCTACCAGATCAAGCAGATCGAGGAGTTCATGACCTGGTGCAAGGAGCACGACGTGGCCGCCGAGCATCTGCTCAACATCCGTGAGTGGACCTGGTAGGAGAGCATGCCTTTCGTCCGCGCCAACGGGATCCGGCTGTCGTTCCAGCGGTCGGGACAGGGCGACACCGTCCTGCTCGTCATGGGGTCCGGCGCGTCCAGCACCCAGTGGGACATGCACCAGACCCCCGCCCTGCGGGCGGCGGGCTACGCCACCGTCACCTTCGACAACCGCGGCATCCCGCCGTCGGACGCCCCGCCCGGCCGCTACACCCTGGCCGACATGGTCGCCGACACGCGGGGCCTGATCGAGGCGCTCGGCCTGGCGCCGTGCCGGATCGTCGGCACGTCGCTGGGTGCCATGGTGGCGCAGGAACTGGCCGCCGGGGCGCCCCATCTCGTCCACTCGGCCGTGCTCATGGCCACCCGGGCCCGGTCGGACATGCTGCGCCGGGCCCAGACGGCGGCCGAGCTGAGCCTCCGGCGCGACGGGGTCACGCTGCCGCCGGAGTACCGGGCGCTTCACTCGGTGCTCACCATGCTCTCCCCCCGCACGCTGAACGACGACCACGCCGTGGCGTCGTGGCTGGAGGTCTTCGAGCTGAGCGGCGGCGGGCCGGGCGCCTCCGGCCAGGAGTGGATCGACACCGACCAGGACCGCCGCGCGGTGCTGGGGCGGATCACGGCGCCCTGCCGGGTCATCGCCTTCGCCGACGACGTCGTCACGCCGCCCCACTTCGGCGCCGAGGTGGCCGACCTCATCCCCGACTGCGACCTGGTCGAGATCCCCGGGGCCGGGCACCTCGGCCACCTGGAGCGGCCCGACCAGGTCAACCAGGCGATCGTGGAGTTCTTCGACAAGGTCTGACGGCCCGTCCCGGCCCCCGCGCGGCACGCCCGCGCGGGGGCTTCGCGTGTCCCCGCCGCGCGCATAAGGCGGTGGTTAACGCTTGCGGTCACCGGGGGGAAACCGCCCGGAGGCCAGAGTTCGGATGGCAGGAGTTCGTTCAAACGGAGGGAGCCGATGATGCTGGATTCCGAGATCGGGGCATCGGCGGCGCGGACGGCCCCGGCGCCACCCGGGGAGGCCCCGTCGCGGCACCGCCGGGGCCGCCGGCGTGTGCTCATGGGTGGAGCCGTCGTCCTGGTGGTCGGCGCGGCCGCCGCCGTCTACGCGCTGCAGAACCGCGCCGAACCCCCGCCCGCAGTGGTCTCGACGCTGCCGACGGTCCCGGTGGAGCGCACCGACATGGTCAACGTGCGGGAGGTCGACGGCACGCTCGGCTACGCCGGTACCTACACCGTCCTGGGCGCCAAGGGCCGCATCACCTGGTTGCCCGAGGCCGGCGACGTGATCAGGCGCGGCGACCGCGTCTACGGCAAGGACGGGGTCACCGTCCCGCTGTTCTACGGCGCGACGCCGTTCTGGCGGGACCTCCAGCAGGGCCGCACCGGCCGCGACGTGCTCCAGCTGGAGCGCAACCTCGAAGCGCTCGGCTACGGGAAGTACGTCACCGTCGACCGCACCTTCACCTGGGCCACCGCCCAGGCGGTCAAGGCCTGGCAGGACGACGTGAACCTCCCGGAGACCGGCGTCTTCACGCTCGACACGGCGGTGGTGCAGCCCGGCGCGATCCGGGTCACCGACGTGAAGGGCCTGCTGGGCGGCGACGCCGGCGGCACCGTCCTGACCGCGAGCGGCCTGGGCCGCACGGTCACCGTCGACCTGCCGGTCAACGACCAGGGGCTGGCCAAGAAGGGCGCCGAGGTCAGGGTCACGCTGCCCGGCGGCAAGGCCACCAAGGGCCACATCACCTCGATCGGGACCGTCGCCACCGCCGGTACCACCAACGCCAAGTCGCAGACCGGCGAGGGCACCGAGAACGCGACGATCCCGGTGTCCATCACGCTCGACAAGGCGAGCAGCGCCGGGCGTCTCGACAGCGCCCCCGCCACGGTCGGCTTCTCCAGCACCGTCCACGAAGACGTGCTGGTCGTGCCGGTCAACGCCCTGCTCGCCTCGGGCGAGGGCGCCTACTCGGTGAACGTCAGGGACGCCTCGGGGGCGGTCCGCTCGGTCCCGGTCGAGCTCGGCATCTTCGACGGCGACAAGGTCGAGGTCAAGGGCGACCTGGAGCCGGGGATGAACGTCGAGGTGGCCCGCACATGAGCCCGACACCGGTCATCGAGGTGGAGCACGTCACCAAGAACTACCCCGGCGGGGTGCAGGCGGTCCGCGACGTCTCGCTCACCATCGGGCCGGGGGAGCTGGCGGCGATCGTCGGGCCGTCCGGGTCGGGCAAGTCGAGCCTGCTCAACCTGATGGGGACGCTCGACCGGCCGACCACCGGCCGGGTCCTGATCCAGGGCCACGACGTCGCCAAGCTCGCCGACAGGCAGCTGGCGGCCGTGCGGGCGCGCTGGATCGGGTTCGTCTTCCAGCAGTTCTTCCTCACCCCCTACCTGTCGGCCGTCGACAACGTGGCCACCGGCCTGCTCTACCACGGCGTCGCCCCGCGGCACCGCCGCGAGCGGGCCCGCGTGGCGTTGGAGCGGGTCGGCCTCGGCCACCGTCTCGACCACCGGCCCAACCAGATGTCCGGCGGCGAGAAGCAGCGGGTCGCCATCGCGCGGGCCGTGGTGAGCGACCCGCCGCTGCTGCTGGCCGACGAGCCCACGGGCAACCTCGACTCGGTCTCGGGCGCCGGGGTGCTCGAACTCCTGGCCGAGCTCAACCGCGACGGCACCGCCATCGTGGTCATCACCCACGACATGGAGGTCGCCGCCGCCCTGCCGCGGCGGCTGGAGGTTCGCGACGGCCGGATCCAGGCCGACGTGCGCGGAGTGGAGACGGGGGTCCCGGCATGATCACTCTTCCCGAGCCGGTCCGGCTGCGCGGCGGCGACCTGGTGGCGGTCGGCCTCGAAGGGCTGCGCGGCCGGATGACGCGGGCCGTGTTGTCGGCGCTGGGCATCGCCATCGGCGTCGCGTCGATGGTCGGCCTGGTCGGCATCAGCACGATCAGCATGGCCGGGCTCATGGAGGAGATCCGGCAGCTCGGCACCAACATGCTGACCGTCGAGGCCGGCACCACCCTGCTCGGCGAGGAGGCCCGGCTGCCCGCCGAGGCCGAGAGCATGGTGGCCCGGATCCCCGGCGTCGAGGGCGTCACGGCGGTCGGCCTGGTCGACGACGCCACCGTCCGGCGCACCGACAAGATCCCGTCGTCCAACACCAGCGGGGTGGCGGTGCAGGCCGCCCGTACCGACCTACTGGGCGCGCTGGGCGGCACGGTGAAGTCGGGCACGTTCCTCAACGAGGCCACCGGCCGCTATCCGACCGTCGTCCTGGGCGCCAGCGCGGCGAACTGGCTCGGCATCGGCGAGGCGGGCGGCCACGTCTACATCGCCGGGCGCTGGTTCATGGTGGTCGGCATCCTCGACGCGGTGAAGCTCGCGCCCGAGATCGACCGCTCGGCGCTGATCGGCTGGGACTACGCCCGCCAGCTCGGCTTCGACGGCTACGCCACCACCCTGTACGAACGCTCCAGCAACGAGTCCGTCCAGTACGTCCGCGACCGGCTCAGCCACACGGTCAACCCGGCACACCCCGAAGAGGTCAAGGTCAGCCGCCCGTCCGACGCGCTGACCGCCGAGGCCGCGGCCAACAACGCCTTCAACGCCCTGTTCTTCGGCCTGGGCGCGGTGGCGCTGGTGGCGGGCGGGGTCGGCATCGCCAACATCATGGTGATCTCGGTGCTGGAGCGCCGCCAGGAGATCGGCCTGCGCCGCTCGCTCGGGGCGACCCGGGGGCAGATCCGCATGCAGTTCTTCACCGAGGCGGTCACGCTGTCGGCGCTCGGCGGCGCGGCCGGGGTCGGCATCGGCCTGGTCATCTGCTTCGGGTACGCCGCGTTCAAGGGCTGGCCGCTGGAGCTGCCGGTCCAGGCCATCGCGGGCGGCGCGCTCGCCTCGGTGGCCATCGGCGCCGTCGCCGGCCTCTACCCGGCCAGACGGGCGGCGCGCCTCACCCCCACCGAGGCGCTCGCGACCGTTTAGACCCCTCAGGGCAGGTAGCCGAACCGCTTCACCAGCGCCGCGAACGCGGCGTCGCCGGCGATCCGCCGCCGGTAGGCCTCCTCGGCCTCGGGGCTGATCTCCGCCAGCGGCGGCGGCTCGTCCGGCGCCTTCCCCGGACGGGGACGGGGGTCCCGGAACGCCTCGATGCCCGGGAGGGGCGAGGAGATCGGGGCCTCCCTGACGGCGTCGGGCGTCCAGGCGGCCAGGGTCCGCTTGATCCGGTCGTCGTCGACCGGGCCCATCGTGCCGAGGAAGGCGACGAGACGGCGCAGGGCCGCGGCCGGATCGCCGGTCAGGTCCTCGTAGCGGACCACGCAGATCTCGCTCAGGCCGGGGAAGTGGGCGCGGGCCCGTTCGGGCGTCGTCCACTCGGCGACGTGGTCCTCCCAAGTGGCCCTCGACGGGCCGAAGCCGGGGATCGCGCCGAGGGCGCCGACCAGTTCGACGGCCGTCCTGGCCCGGTCGCCGGGCTTCACCCGTCCGCCGTGCACGATGGCCGAGATCAGGGACCGCGGATCGCGCACCACGTAGACGACCTTGCCGGTCGCCTCGCGGTAGGGCGCGATGATCTCCTCGCCGGGCAGGGCGTAGGTGCGCACCACGTGGGGGCGGCGCTCGTCGAGCGGCACCGTCCGGCCCCAGTTGCAGAGCTGGAAGAGGTCGGGGGCCGCGGCCAGCGCCGCCTCCTGGGAGACCTCGTGCGGCGGCGCGTCGAACAGGTAGCCGACGAGCAGCAGGTGGGCGGTGGCCGAGCCCGACTGGCGGCACGACGTGATCCAGGCGAGCGGGCTCATGAGGCGTATCCGTGGTCGCGGGCCAGGCCGGCGAACTCGGCGTCGCCGTCGAGCAGGCGGGCGTAGGCCTGTTCGACGCCGGGGCCGTAGCCCGCGAGGCTGCGCCTGGTCAGGCCGTCACCGAAGAACGGCTCGGCCGGGGCGCCGCGCGTGTCGTCCTTCTTCTCGACACCGCGCAGCACGTCGAGGCGCGAGTTGGCGACGGCCCGCTCGACCCGCCCGGGGTCGGGGTCGTCGTCGAACCCCAGGAAGACGATCATCTCGCGCAGCACCGCGACGGGGTCGCGTCTGAGGTCCTCGTAGCGGACGACGCTGATCTCGGCGCCGGGGAAGTGGCGGTGCAGCCGGTCGGGCGAGGTCCACTCCAGGACGCTGGCCGGCCAGGAGCCGTAGCCGACCTTCTCCCACGCCCGCGCGCCCCGATGGGCGACGAAGTGGTGGGCGAACGCCTCGCGGTGGCCGGGGCCGACCCGCAGGAACCGTTCGGCGCTGTGCAGCACGTCGCGCGGGTCGCGGATCAGGTAGAGCACCTTGCCGACCGCGTCCCGGTAGGGGCGGTGGACGTCGGCGCCGGGCAGGAAGTGGGTCTTCACCGCCAGGGTGCCGGGCCGGTCGAGGGGGAGGGCCCGGCCGTGCTCGAAGACGTCGATCAGGTCGGTGACCGCCTCGTCGAGCACGCCCAGTTCGGCGACCTTGAAACTGATGGCCGCGTCCCTCAGGTAACTCGCCAGCAATATGCGCGTCCAGGTGTTGCCCGATCTGGGATAGGAGGCGACCCAGGCCAGCGGCATGATGAGTCCTCTTTCCACGGTGGGGGGAGCGCGCCGGATAAGGACAGGGTTAACGCGGACGGTCACTCGGATGCAACCTTCCGGCGACCATGGTGGGAGCATGAACGAAGGCGAGGGAGCGGTGATCCGGCTCGACGCGGTCCGCAAGGTCTACGGCGGCGTCGCCGCCCTGCACGACGTGACTCTGGAGATCTCCCCCGGCGAGGCGGTCGCGGTCGTCGGGCCGTCGGGCAGCGGCAAGTCGACGCTGCTCAACATGGTGGCGGGCCTCGACCGGCCCACGTCCGGCTCGGTCGTGGTCAACGGCGAGGACCTGACCGCCATGGGCGAGGCGGCGCTCGCGCGGTTCCGCCGCCGGCACATCGGGATCGTCTTCCAGTTCTTCAACCTGCTCGACGACCTGCCGGTGCTGGAGAACGTCGCGCTGGCGGCGCGGCTCGTCGGCGTGCCCGCGCGCGGCGCCCGGGCCCGCGCGCTGGAACTGCTCGACGGGCTCGGCATCGCCGACCGGCGCGACGCCTACCCGGCGACGCTGAGCGGCGGCGAACGTCAGCGGGTCGGCGTGGCCCGCGCTCTGATGAACCGGCCCGCCCTGCTCATGGCCGACGAGCCGACCGGCGCGGTCGACAGCCGGACCGGCGAGCAGATCATGGACCTGCTGCTCGACCTCAACCGCACCGGCCAGACCCTGCTCCTGGTCACCCACGACCAGTGGCTGGTCACCCGGTGCGCGACCCGGCAGGTCGACTTCATGGACGGCCGCATCGTCGGCCAGACCGAGCTCGACAGGGGCCGGTCGTGGCACGCCCGCTGAGCGCCGTCTGGACGGTCGCGCGCGCGGGCGTGCGGCGCCGCCGCCTCCAGACGGTCAGCATCGCCCTGGTCGTCGCACTGGCCACCACCACCCTCATCTTCGGCCTCGGCCTGGTGACCCGGGCCGGCTCCCTCTTCGACGACGCGTTCGAGCGGGCCGCGGGCGCCCACGCGACCGCGCGTTTCGACCCGGCCGAGGTGAGCGCCGGACAGCTGGCCGCGACGGCGACCGCGCCGGGCGTCACGGCCGCGGCCGGGCCGTTCCCGGTCGCCACGTTCCCCGGGGTCGGCGGGCCGGGCCGCGCCTTCAGCCTCGTCGTGGCGGGGCGGCAGGACCCCGGTGGTCCCGTCGACCGGCTCAGCGTGACCGCCGGACGCTGGGCGAGCGCGCCGGGGGAGGTCGTGCTCAGCGGCTCCCCGTCGGCCGGGCTCGGGCTCGGGGCGGTGCTGAGCTCGCCGGGGCTGCCCGAGCTGACCGTCGTCGGGTTCGCCACGTCGGCGACCGGCGGGGTCGGCGGATGGGTGACGCCCGCGCAGTTCGACACCGTGCGGCCCGAGGCGTACCAGATGCTGTACCGGTTCGAGCGGGCCGTCGACTCACCCGAGGTGCAGTGGAGTCTGGCCCAGGCGACGGCCGGGCTGCCGATGACGGGCAACGAGTCCTACATCGCCACCCGGCAGGCGTTCCAGGAGCGGTTCCAGGAGATGATCCCGTTCGTCGGGGTCTTCGGGCTGCTGGCCGTGGCCGTGTCGGTGTTCATCGTCGGCAACGTGGTCAGCGGCGCGGTGGTCGCCGGCTTCCGGCACATCGGCGTGATGAAGTCGCTCGGGTTCACCCCGGGCCAGGTCACCTCCGGCTACGTGCTGATGGTGGCCGTCCCGGCGGCGGCCGGCTGTCTGGTGGGCGTGGTCGCGGGCGGGGTCGTCGCCGCGCGGACCGCCGCCGGGCTGGCCGGGAGCTTCCAGCTTCCCTCGGCCGGGGGGATCTCCGCCCTCCTGGCCGTGGCGGCGGGGGCGGGCGTGCTCGCCCTGGTCGCGCTCGCCGCGCTGGTCCCGGCGTCGCGGGCCGGGCGGCTCCCGGCCGTGCAGGCGATCAGCGCCGGGACCGTCTCGCGCGCCGGACGGGGACGCGGCCCCCAGCGCCGGCTGGCCCGCACCCGGTTGCCCGCGCCGGTCGCGCTCGGGCTCAGCCTGCCGTTCGCCCGGCCGGCCCGGACCGCGCTCACGCTCGCGGGGCTCTGCCTCGGGGTGACCGCGGTGACGATGGGCCTGGGCCTCCACCAGACGGTGATGCGGATCGGGCTGGCCGACACCGAGGGGCACACCTCGGTGAAGGTCGGCGTCGACCCGGGCGTGCCCGAGGAGAGCCGCCCCGGCCAGGAGGAGGTGACCGCGTTCGCGCGGTCACTGCCCGGCACCGCCGCCGTGATGAGCCAGGGCAACCTGACCGCGACGATCCCCGGCCTGCCGTCGCAGATGACCGTCGAGGGCTATCTCGGTGACTACGGCCCGTTCCTGGGTGACAACCTCGTACGCGGGCGGTGGTTCGCCGCTCCCGGCGAGGTGGTGCCCGCCGAGGGGTTCCTCCGGCTCCACGGGCTCGACGTCGGCGACGAGCTCGTCCTGTCGGCGGGCGGCACGGAGACCAAGGTGCGGATCGTCGGCTCGTTCGCCCACCCCGACATCGACCGGCTGATGCTCGACGCCGCCACCTTCCCCCAGCCCGGCCTGCTCTCCATGTCGGCCGCGGTCTCGGTGATCGTCGACCCCGGCCTCGACCCGGCCGCCTACGTCGCGCGGGCCAACGCCGTCATGCCGCCCGGGATGCGGGCCAGGATCAGCGCCCCCGACCTGGGCAACGGCGCCGTGCTGAGCACCCTCTTCCTGGTCTTCTCCGTGGTCATCTGCGTGGCCGCCGCGATCGGGGTGGTCAACAGCGTCGTGCTCAGCACCCGCGAGCGCAGCCGGGACCTGGGCGTGCTGAAGGCGATCGGGATGGCGCCGGGCCAGGTCGTGCTGATGATGCTGGTCTCGATGGCCTCCCTCGGCCTCGCCGGGGGCGTCGCCGGCGTGCCGCTTGGCGTGCTGGCGCACCACGCGGTGGTCGACTACACCGGCGGCCTGCTCGGCAGCGGGATGGCCCGCTCGTGGATCGACGTCTACTCCTGGCCGCTGCTGGTGCCGCTGGCGGCCGCCGGCGCGCTGCTGGCCGTCGTGGGCGCGTGGCCGCCCTCCGTCCGGGCGGCGGCGATGCCGACCGCCTCGGTGCTCCGCAGCGAGTGACCTCCTCCGGCCCTGTTCAACTGCGGCGATGCCGTGGTTGAACAAGGTCGTCTTTCTTGTGTTCCCGCCGGTCGTGCGTTGGAATGTCGAGGTCTACCGGGGGCTGCCGAAACGTACGGGGTAATTCGAATCGACAACCGGGCGTTTCTTCGGCGCGGCGTTCGCTGCTTAAGGAGACGCACAAATGATCCCGTTGTCGTTCGCGCAACGCCGGCTCTGGTTCATCGCCGAACTGGAGGGAATGAGCGCCACCTACAACAACGTCATCGCGCTGGAGCTGCGCGGGCCGCTCGACGCGGCGGCCCTCGGCGCCGCGCTGCGTGACGTCATCGGGCGCCACGAGCCGCTCCGCACGATCTTCCCGACCGTCGACGGTGAGCCCCACCAGCACATCCTCACCCTCGATGAGCTGCGGTGGGAGCTCGACGTGCGGGACGTCGACGCGGACGCGACCGACGCGGAGGTGCGGCGGGCGGGCGAGCACGCGTTCGACCTGTCGGCCGACGTGCCGATCCGGGCGTCGCTGTTACGCCGTTCTCCCGGCGACCATCTGCTGTTAATCGTGGTCCACCACATCGCCACCGACGCGTGGTCGAACCGCCCGCTCGCGCGCGACCTTTCGGCCGCTTATGCGGCCCGTTCGCAAGGCGCGGAACCGGGCTGGGAACCGCTTCCCGTGCAATACGCGGATTACGCCTTGTGGCAGCGTGAACTACTCGGCGCGGATTCCGATCCGGGCAGCCGCGGCGCGGTTCAGATGGATTACTGGCGGCGTACTCTCGCGGGAATTCCCGAGGAACTCCCGCTGCCCGCCGACAAGGTGCGGCCCGCGGCGGCGAGTTATCGCGGGCACCGGGTGCCGTTCCACGTGCCGGGAGAGGTCCACCGGCGGCTCCTGGACGTGGCGCGGGCCGAGGGCGTGACGCTGTTCATGGTCGCCCAGGCCGCGCTGGCGACGCTGCTGTCGAAGCTGGGCGCCGGGACCGACATCCCGATCGGCTCCACCATCGCGGGCCGGACCGACGAGGCGCTCGACGACCTGGTCGGCTTCTTCGTGAACACGCTGGTCATCCGCACCGACCTGGCGGGCGACCCGGACTTCCGCCAGGTGCTGGCCCGCGTGCGGCGGGCCGGGGTCGAGGCGCTGGCCCACCAGGACGTGCCGTTCGAGCGGCTCGTCGAGGAGCTGGCCCCGGCCCGGTCGCTGGCCCGCAACCCGCTGTTCCAGGTCATGCTCAGCCTGCAGAACACCGCCGAGGGCGTGCTCGACCTGCCCGGGGTGTCGGTGCGGCCGCTCTCCTCTAACCTGCCGGTCGCCAAGTTCGACCTCGACGTGACGTTGCGCGAGAGCGCCGACGGGCTGGCCGGCGAGCTCGTCGGCGCGGCCGATCTGTTCGACGAGGAGACCGTGCGGCGGATCGCGGGCTGGTTCGTGCGGGTGCTCGACCAGGTCGGCGCCGCCCCTGAGGTGCGGCTGCACGCCCTCGACGTGCTCGGCCCCGACGAGCGGCGGCGGATGCTGACCGATTGGAGCACCACTCGCGCGCCGGCGGCGCCCGACTCGTTCCCCGAGATGTTCGCCGGGCACGTCCGGCGCACCCCCCACGCGGTGGCCGTGGCCTGCGGCGGCGAGCAGGTCTCGTACGCCGACCTGGACGCCCGCGCCACCCGCGTGGCCGCGCTGCTGCGCGCCCGCGGCGTCGGCGCCGAGGACGTGGTCGGGCTCTGCCTGCCCCGCGGCGCGGGGATGATCGCCGCGATCCTGGGCGTGTGGAAGGCGGGGGCGGCCTACCTGCCCATCGACGGGCAGCTCCCCGCCGACCGGGTCGCGTTCATGCTGGCCGACGGCGGCGTCCGGCTGGTGCTGGCCGACCGCGCCGAGTTCGGCGACCTGGCCGCCGCCACGCCCGCGCCCGTGGCCTGGCTCGACGACCCCGCCACCCTCGCGCCGCATACCGGGCCCGTGGCACAGGAGGCGCCCGACCCGCTCGCTCTGGCCTACGTCATCTACACCTCGGGGTCGACGGGGCGGCCGAAGGGCGTCGCGGTCACCCACGGGTCGCTGGCCAACCTGGTGATCGCCCTCCAGCCCGTCTACGGCGCTTCGCCCGGCGTCGGGGTGCTCCAGTTCTCCTCGTTCAGCTTCGACGTCTCGGTCGAGGAGACGTGCGTCGCGCTGGCGGCCGGCGCGACGCTGCTCGTGGCCACCGCCGAGGAGCGCGCCCAGCCGAGGCTGCTCTCCCGGCTGCCCGGACTGCGGTCGGCGTTCCTGCTGCCCTCGGTGCTCGGGCTGCTCGACCCCGCCGACCTGCCCGGCCTGCGGACCCTCCAGATGGGTGCGGAGCCGGTCGACGAGAACGTGGTCCGCGCCTGGGCCGCCCCCGGGCGGCGGCTGTTCGACACCTACGGCCCGACCGAGGCCACCGTCACCATGACCGTCGCCGAGCTCGACCCCGCCCGCCCCGGCCCGGTGCCGATCGGGCGGCCGATCGGCGGTTCCCGCGTGTACGTGCTCGACGAGCGCCTCGACCCGGTCCCGGTCGGCGTGGCCGGGGAACTCTACGTCGGCGGCGTCTGCGTGGCCCGGGGATACGCCGGGCGGCCCGGCCTGACCGGCGAGCGGTTCGTGGCCTCGCCCTTCGAACCCGGGGAGCGTGTGTACCGCACCGGCGACCTGGTGCGGTGGACCGCCGACGGGCAGCTCGTGTTCGCGGGCCGGGCCGACGACCAGGTGAAGCTGCGCGGGTTCCGGGTCGAGCCCGGAGAGGTCGAGGCGGTGCTCCGCGCCCGCGCCGACGTCGCCCAGGCCGCCGTGGTGGTCCGCGAGGACGTGCCCGGCGACCAGCGGCTCGTCGCCTACGTGGTCGCGGCCGGGCCCGACGCCACCGCGCTGCCCGAGGTGCTGCGCGAGCACGTCGCCGCGCGGCTGCCCGCGTACATGGTGCCGTCGGCGGTGGTGCCGCTGCCGGAGCTGCCGACGCTCGTCAACGGCAAGCTCGACCGGCGGGCGCTGCCGGTGCCCGAATACCCGGCCGGGCCGGGCCGGGGGCCTTCCAGCGTGCAGGAGGAGATCCTCTGCGGCGCGTTCGGCGAGGTGCTCGGCCTCGCCCGTGTGGGCGTCGACGACGACTTCTTCCAGCTCGGCGGGCACTCCCTGCTCGGCGTGCGACTCGTGTCACGCATCCGGGCGGTGCTGGACGCCGAGCTGCCGCTGCGGGTGCTGTTCGAGCGGCCCACCGTCGCCGGGCTGGCCGCCTGGCTCGCCGGGTCAGGCGCCGGGCCCGTCCGGCCGGAGCTGACGCCGCGGGAGCGCCCCGAACGGCCGCCCCTGTCGTTCGCGCAGCGCCGCCTGTGGTTCGTCGACCAGGTCGAGGGGCCCAGCCGGACGTACACTCAGGCGGCCTCGCTCCGGCTGACCGGCGACCTCGACGTGCCCGCCCTCGCGGCGGCGCTGCGCGACGTCATCGGCCGCCACGAGCCGCTGCGCACGGTCTACCGGAGCGCGGACGGCGAGCCCTACCAGCTCGTGCTCGACGCCGACGCGGCCGGATGGGAGCTGGAGGTGGCCCACGTGGCCCCCGACCGGCTGACCGAGGCGGTCGCCGAGGCCGCGCGGCACACCTTCGACCTGTCGGCCGAGCCGCCGATCAAGGCCTTCCTGTTCCGGACCGCGGGCGACGACTACACGCTCGTGCTGGTCCTGCACCACATCGCGGGCGACGGCTGGTCGATGACCCCGCTGGGCCGCGACATCTCGGCCGCGTACGCCGCCCGGACCAGGGGCGAGGCGCCCGGCTGGGCCCCGCTGCCGGTCCAGTACGCCGACTACGCCCTCTGGCAGCGTGACCTGCTGGGCGATCGGGACGACCCGGACAGCCCGCTGGCGCGGCAGGTCGCCTACTGGCGCGACACCCTGGCCGGGGCGCCCGAGGAGCTGCGGCTGCCGTTCGACCACCCCCGGCCCGTCCTGGCCGGGCACCGGGGTCACCGGGTGCCGTTCCGGGTCCCGGCCGACGTCCACGAGCGGGTGGCCGGGCTGGCGCGGGCCGAGGGCGTCACGCCGTTCATGATTCTGCAGGCCGCGCTCGCGGTGCTGCTGTCGCGGCTCGGCGCGGGCGCCGACGTCCCGATCGGCGCCCCGGTCGGCGGCCGGACCGACGAGGCGCTCGACGACCTGGTCGGCACCTTCGTGAACACGCTGGTGATCCGCACCGACCTCTCCGGCGACCCCGCCTTCCGGCAACTGCTGACCCAGGTCAGGGAGGCCACCCTCGGGGCGCTGGCCCACCAGGACGTGCCCTTCGAGCGGCTGGTCGAGGAGCTGGCCGTGACACGCTCGCTGAGCCGCCACCCGCTGTTCCAGACGATGCTCACGATGCAGAACATCGAGCGGGCCGGGCTGACCCTGCCCGGCGTGCACGTCGGCGAGGGCACGGCGGCGTCCGGCGGCGAGGTCTTCTCGGCGGCCCGCTACGACCTGCACGTCATGGTGGAGGACACCTTCGACGACCGGGGCCGGCCCGCGGGGCTGCGTGGTTACGTGAACCTGTCGGCCGACCTGTTCGAGGCCTCGACCGCCGTGAAGGTCGCCGCCCGGTTCACCCGGGTGCTGGAGCAGGTGACCGCCGCGCCGGACGTGCGGCTGCACGCCGTGGACGTGCTCGACGCCGAGGAGCGCGAACGCGTCCTGGCCGGGTGGAACGACACCGCGACGGCCGCCGAGGCCGCCGACCTGCTCGACCTGTTCGCCGGGCAGGTCGCGCGGACCCCTGATGCGGTCGCGCTCGTCGCCGGGGGGACGCGGCTGACGTACGCGGAACTGGACGAGGTCGCGGCCCGGATCGCCGCGCGCCTGCGCGAGCTGGGCGTGGGCGCGGAGTCGGTCGTCGGCCTGTGCCTGCCGCCGGGTGCGCCGACGATCGCCGCGATCCTGGGCGTGTGGCGGGCGGGGGCGGCGTACCTGCCGATCGACGCGCGGCTCCCGGCCGAGCGGATCGCGTTCATGCTGGCCGACAGCCGTGCCGGGCTCCTGCTGGCCTCCCGCGACGACCCGGCCCCCGGGCCGCTGGGTGTGCCGGTGGTCTGGTTCGAGGACGCCCTGACGACGTCCCCCGCCGCCGTGTCCGCGCCGGTCGGTCCGGCCGGGTTGGCGTATGTCATGTACACCTCGGGCTCGACCGGGACGCCCAAGGGCGTCGCGGTGACCCGGGGGTCGCTGGCCAACTACGTGGCCTCGGTGTCGGGGCGGTTCGGCTGGGCGGCGCCCGGAAACCGCTACGCGCTGCTCCAGCCGCAGGTCACCGACCTGGGCAACACGGTGCTGTTCACGAGCCTCGCGACCGGCGGGGAACTGCACGTCCTGCCCGCCGACGCGGTCACCGACCCGGCCGCCGTCGCCGCCTACCTGCGCGACCACCGGATCGACCACGTCAAGGGCGTGCCGTCGCACCTGGCCGCGCTGTCGGCGGGCGGCGGGAGCGCGGCCGTGCTCCCGGCCCGGTCGCTCGTGCTCGGGGGCGAGGCGGCCGACCCGGGCTGGGTGGCCGCGCTCCTCGCCGAGGCCGGGGACCGCCGCGTGTTCAACCACTACGGCCCGACCGAGACCACGATCGGCGTCGCCACCGCCGAACTCGGGGGGACCGGGACGCCGCCGATCGGCACGCCGATCGCCAACACCCGCCTGTTCGTGCTCGACGACGGCCTGTCGCCGGTCCCGGTCGGCGTCTCCGGCGAGCTGTACGCCGCCGGCGCCCCCCTGGCCCGCGGCTACGTCGGCCGCCCCGGCCTGACCGGCGAACGGTTCGTCGCCTGCCCGTTCGGGTCGGGCGAGCGCATGTACCGCACCGGCGACCTGGCCCGATGGACCCCCGACGGCCGGCTCGTGTTCGCGGGCCGGGCCGACCACCAGGTGAAGATCCGCGGCTTCCGGGTCGAACCCGGCGAGGTGGAGGCCGTCCTGCTGAGCCATCCCGACGTCACCCAGGCGGCGGTGCTCGCCCGCGGCGACCGGCTGGTCGCCTACGTGGTCGGCGCGGCCGACGGGCTGAAGGAGTTCGCCGCCGGGCGGCTGCCCGAATACATGGTCCCGTCGGCGTTCCTGACGCTGCCCGCGCTGCCGCTGACCTCCAACGGCAAGCTCGACCGGACCGCGCTGCCCGACCCGGACGCCGCCGCCGCGGTCACCCGCGTCCCGGCCACTCAGGCCGAGGCCGCCCTGTGCGAGGTGTTCGCCCAGGTCCTCGGCCGTGACGCGGTCGGGCCGGACGAGGACTTCTTCGACCTGGGCGGCCACTCGCTGCTGGCCATCCGGCTGCTGTCGCGCATCCGGGCCCGGCTCGGCGCCGACGTCAAGATCCGCACGCTCTTCGAGGCGCCCACGGCGGCGGGGCTGGCGGCCCGGCTGACCCGGGCCGACCGGGTCAGGCCGCCGCTGACGGCCGGGCCGCGCCCCGGACGGCCGCCGCTCTCGTCCGCGCAGCGGCGGTTGTGGTTCCTCGACCGGCTGGAGGGGCCGAGCGCGACCTACCACATCTCGCTGGCGATCCGGCTGGCGGGCGACCTCGACGTGGCCGCGCTCGACGCGGCCCTGCGCGACGTGATCGCCCGGCACGAGCCGCTGCGCACCGTCTACCCCTCGGTCGACGGCGAGCCGTACCAGCGGATCCTCGGCCAGGACGAGATCGACTGGTCGCTCCTTCGCGGGGAGCCCGCGGACGTGGCCTTCGACCTGGGGACCGAGGTGCCGGTCCGGGCCTGGTTGTACCCCGACGGCGACGCCCACGTGCTGGTGCTGGTGATCCACCACATCGCCACCGACGGCTGGTCGCACACGCCGCTGAGCCGCGACCTGTCCGCCGCCTACACGGCCCGGCTCGCGGGCCGCGCGCCCGAGTGGGCGCCGCTGCCGGTCCAGTACGCCGACTACGCCCTCTGGCAGCGCGACGTGTTCGCCGAGGAGGCCCAGATCGCCTACTGGCGGGAGGCGCTGGCGGGGATCCCGGAGGAGCTGGCCCTGCCCGCCGACCGCCCTCGCCCGCCCGTCGCCGGGCACACCGGATACGGCGTGCCGCTGCACGTGCCCGAGCACGTCCACGAGCGGATCGCCGAGCTCGCCAGGGCCGAGGGCGCGACCGTCTTCATGGTCCTGCAGGCGGCGCTGGCGGTGACGCTGTCGCGGCTCGGGGCGGGCACCGACGTGCCGATCGGGTCGGCCGTCGCGGGCCGTGCCGACGAGGCGCTCGACGACCTGGTCGGCTTCTTCGTGAACACGCTGGTGATCCGGGCCGACCTGGCGGGCGACCCGGACTTCCGGCGGGTGCTCGCCCGCGTGAAGGAGGCGAGCCTGGGGGCGCTGGCCAACCAGGACGTGCCGTTCGAACGGCTCGTGGAGGAGCTGGCGCCCGAACGCTCGCTCGCCCGCCACCCGCTGTTCCAGGTGATGCTGACGCTGCGCAACACCGGGACCGCCGCCCTGGACCTGCCCGGCGTCACCGCCGAGCCGCTGCCCGCCGGGCCGCCCTCGGCCCGCTTCGACCTGGAGATCCACCTCAGGGAGACCGCCGACGGGCTCCGGGGCACCCTCGACGTGGCGCTCGACCTGTTCGACCCGGCCACCGCCCACACGCTGGCCGAGCGCTGGACCCGCGTGCTCGACCAGGTCACCGCCGACCCGGACGTCCGGCTCCACGACGTGCGCGTGCTCAGTGAGGGGGAGCTGGCCCAGGTCGTCACCGGGTGGAACGACACGGCCGAGGAGATGCCGCCCCTCCTGCTGCACGAGCTGTTCGAGGCCCAGGCCCGCCGCACGCCCGACGCGGTCGCCGTCGTCTTCGAGGGCGCGGAGGTCACCTACGCCGACCTCGACACCCGCGCGGAACGGCTGGCCCGGCACCTGGCCGCGCGGGGCGCCGGCCCCGACGCGGTCGTCGCGGTCGTGCTCGACCGGGGGATCGAGCTCATCGTCGCCCTCTGGGCCGTGCTCAAGGCCGGGGCCGCCTATCTCCCGGTCGACCCCGGCAACCCGGCCGACCGGATCGCGCTGCTGCTCGCCGACGCGGCGCCGGTCGTCGTGCTGGACGACCCCGCCGAGGTCGCCCGGCTCGCCACGACCGACGGCGGTGTGGCCCCGCGCCGGGCCGCCGCCGACTGCGCCGCCTACCTGATCTACACCTCCGGATCGACGGGACGGCCCAAGGGCGTCGTCGTCTCCCACCGGAGCATCGTCAACCGGCTGGAGTGGATGCGCCGCCACTTCGGCATCGGGCCGGACGACCGGGTCGCCCAGAAGACGCCGACGGTCTTCGACGTCTCGGTGTGGGAGCTGTTCTGCCCGCTCGTCGCGGGCGCGACGCTGGTGGTGGCCCGGCCCGGCGGGCACCGCGACCCCGCCTACCTCGCCGGGCTGGTGCGCGAGGCCGGTGTCACGATCGCCCACTTCGTGCCGTCGATGCTGGACGCCTTCCTGCTCGACCCCGCGGCCGCCGGGCTCACCGGGCTGCGGCTCGTGGTCAGCAGCGGTGAGGCGCTGCCGCTGGCGACCCAGAACCGCTTCACCGCCGTGCTCCCCGGCGCGGAGCTGCACAACCTCTACGGCCCGACCGAGGCCGCCGTCGACGTCTCGGCCTGGCGCTGCGACCCGGCCCAGACCGAGGGCCCGGTGCCGATCGGCGCACCCGTCGCCAACACCCGCCTCTACGTGCTGGACGACCGGCTCGCCCCGGTGCCCCCCGGCGTCACCGGGGAGCTCTACCTGGCCGGAGTGCAGCTCGCCCGCGGCTACGCGGGCCGCCCGGCGCTCACCTCCGAACGTTTCGTCGCCTCGCCCTTCCAGAGCGGCGAGCGCATGTACCGTACCGGCGACCTGGCCAGATGGACCGCCGACGGGCAGGTCCTGTACGGCGGCCGGGTCGACGACCAGGTGAAGATCCGCGGCTTCCGGATCGAGCCCGCCGAGGTCGAGGCGGTCCTGTCGGGGCACCACGGCGTCGGCCAGATCGCGGTGATCGCCCGTGACGACCGGCTCGTCGCCTACGTCGTCGGCAGCGCCGACGGCCTCCACGAGTACGCCGCCGCCCGCCTGCCCGAGTACATGGTCCCGGCCGCGTTCGTCACGCTCGACGCGCTGCCGCTGAACCCGAACGGCAAGCTCGACCGCCGCGCGCTGCCCGACCCGGTCTACCGGACAGGGGCGGGGCGGGCGCCCCAGAACGTCCGGGAAGAGCTGCTGTGCGAGGTGTTCGGGCAGGTCCTCGGCCTGGAGTCGGTCGGCGTCGACGACGACTTCTTCCGGCTGGGCGGCCACTCGCTGCTGGCCGTCCGGCTGGTGGAGCGGCTGCGGGCACGCGGGCTGCCGGTGCCGGTGCGGGCGCTGTTCGAGTCGCCCACCCCCGCCGGGCTCGCCCGCGCGGCCGGCGCCGCGGCCCCGGAGGCGCCGGCGAACCTGATCCCCGACGACGCGCGGGAGATCACACCGGACATGGTGCCGCTCGCCGCCCTGACCGAGGAGGAGATCGCGACCGTCGTCGCGTCGGTCGACGGCGGCGCCGCCAACGTGGCCGACGTCTATCCGCTGACCCCGCTCCAGCAGGGCATGCTCTTCCACCACCTGCTGGCCGGCGACGGCGCCGACGTCTACGTGACCGCGCGGGTGCTGGAGTTCGCGTCGCGGGACCTGCTCGACGCCGTCGTCTCGACGATCCAGCGGGTCGTCGACCGGCACGACATCTACCGCACCGCGATCGTCTGGCGCGGCCTGCGGGAACCCGTCCAGGTGGTGTGGCGGCACGCCGTCATGGCGGTGACCGCGCACGTGCTCGACGGCGACCCCGCCGACGGGCTCCTGGCGGCGGCGGGCCCGGCCATGGACCTGGCGCGGGCGCCCCTGATGGACCTGCACATCGCCGAGGGGACCGGCGGCCGATGGTTCGGGCTGCTCCGGATGCACCACATGGTCTCCGACCGCCACGGCATGAACGTGCTGGTCGACGAGCTGCGCACGCTCCTGTCGGGCGAGCCCGCCGACCTGGCGCCGGTCGCGCCGTTCCGCAACTTCGTCGCGCGCACCCTCGACCCGACCGGCCACGAGGACTTCTTCGCCGGCCTGCTCGGCGACGTGACCGAGCCGACCGCGCCCTACGGGCTGCTCGACGTGCACGGCGACGGCTCCGGCGTGCGGACCGCCCTCGTGCCCCTCCCGGTGGACACGGCCCGCGCGCTGCGGGAGACGTCACGGCGGCTGGGGGTCAGCGCGGCGACGATCACGCACGTCGCGTGGGCGCGGGTGCTCTCCGCGGTCTCCGGCCGTGACGACGTGGTGTTCGGCACCGTGCTGTTCGGGCGGATGAACGCCGGCGAGGGTTCCGACCGCGTGGTCGGCCCCTTCATCAACACCCTTCCCGTACGGGTCCGCGACGCCCGCCAGGGGGTCGGGTCCGCCGTGGAGGGGATGCGGTCGCAACTGGCCGCGCTGCTCGAACACGAGCACGCGTCCCTGGCCGTGGCCCAGCGGGCCGCCGGGCTGGAGGGCGGCGCACCGCTGTTCACCTCGTTGTTCAACTACCGGCACGTCCTGCCGGGCGACGAGGAGACCGGGTCGTTCGCCGGCATCCGGACCGTCCGGGTGGTCGAGCACACCAACTATCCGCTGAACGTGGCCGTCAACGACGCCGGGCCCGACGACCTGGCCTTCAAGGTCGACGCGGTCAGCCCCATCGACCCGGCCTCCGTCGGCCGCCTGCTCCAGACCGCCGTGGCCAACCTGGTCGAGGCCCTCGACGCCGAGCCCGGCCGGGCACTCGGCGCGGTCGACGTGCTCGACGCCACCGGACGTGACCGGCTCCTGCGCGAATGGAACGACACCGCCGCCGACCTGCCCGACGGCGACGTCGTCGCCCTGTTCGAGCGGCAGGCCGCCGCCGACCCCGGCGCGTTCGCCGTGGGGGACGAACTGACCTACGCCGAACTCGACCGGCGCGCCAACCAGCTGGCCCGCCACCTGGGCCGCCTGGGCATCGGGCCCGAGTCGGTCGTGGGCGTGTGCCTGCCGCGCGGCGCCGACATGATCGTGGCGATCATGGGCGTGTGGAAGGCGGGGGCGGCCTATCTGCCGGTCGACCCGGCCAACCCGGCCACGCGGATCGCGGCGGTGTTCGCCGACGCGGACGTGGCGTGCGTGCTGACCGCCAACGAGCTCCGCGACCTGGTGACGGCCGACCGGGTGGTCGTGCTCGACCTGCTGCGCCTGGACGACCTGCGCGCCACCGCACCCGAGATCGAGATCGACCCCGACTCCCTCGCGTACGTGATCTACACCTCCGGGTCAACGGGCACTCCGAAGGGTGTCGCGGTCAGCCATCGCGGCTTGGTCAACCTCGTCGAGGTGTTCGGGCCTCTGCTGGGTGCGGGGCCGGGTGTGGGGTTGTTGCAGTTCGCCTCGTTCGGGTTCGACGCCTCGGTGCTGGATGTCGCGGTGGCGCTGGCGACCGGGTCGACGTTGTGGGTGCCCGGCGAGCAGGAGCGGCTGCAGCCTCGGGCGCTGCGGGCGCTGACCGGGGTGGGGGCGGCCAGTGTGGTTCCCTCGCTGCTCAACGTGCTCGATCCGGCCGATTTCTCGCACATCGGGCCGATCGTGGTCGGTGCGGAGGGCATCACCGAGACCGTCGCCCGGCGGTGGGCTCAAGGCCGGCGTCTGGTCCACGCCTACGGCCCGACCGAGGCCACGGTCATCGTCGCGGCCGGGGAGGTCGACCCTGATGAGGAGGGGCCGATCTCGTTCGGGCGGCCGATCGCCAACTCGCGGGTCTACCTGCTCGACGACCGGCTCGCGCCGGTTCCGCCGGGGGTCGCGGGAGAGGTGTACGTCGCCGGTCTGGGCCTGGCGCGGGGGTATCTCGGCCGTCCTGATCTCACCGGTGAGCGGTTCGTGGCCTCGCCCTTCGCGGCGGGGGAGCGCATGTACCGTACCGGCGACCTGGCGAAGTGGACCCCTGACGGCCGGCTGATCTTCCAGGGCCGCGCCGACGACCAGGTGAAGATTCGCGGCTTCCGGGTCGAGCCCGGTGAGGTCGCGGCCGTCGTCCTGAGGTCTCCGGGTGTCTCGCAGGCGGCGATCGTGGCCCGGCACGACACCCTGGTCGCCTATGTCGTCGGCGAGACCGACGGACTGCGCGAGTTCGCCGCCGCCCGGCTGCCCGACTACATGGTCCCCGCGGCCTTCGTCCCGCTCGACGAGCTGCCGCTGACCCCCAACGGCAAGCTCGACCGGCGGGCCCTGCCCGAACCCGAATTCGCGAGCGGCTCCGGGCGGGCGCCCGCGACGGTCCAGGAGGAGATCCTCTGCGCCGCGTTCGCGGAGGTGCTCGACCGGCCGCTGATCGGCGTCGACGACGACTTCTTCCGGCTCGGCGGGCACTCGCTGCTGGCCGTCCGGCTGGTGGAGGTGCTGCGGGCCCGTGGCGTCTCGGTGTCGGTCCGGGCGCTGTTCGAGTCGCCCACCCCGGGCGGCCTCGCCCGGACGGCCGGGGTCGAACCGGTCGAGGTCCCGCCCACCGCGATCCCCGAGGGCGCCGAGCGCCTCACCCCCGGCATGCTGCCGCTGGCCGACCTGACCGAGGCCGAGCTCGACCGGGTCGTGGCCTCCGTGGAGGGCGGCGCGGCGAACGTGGCCGACGTCTATCCGCTGGCTCCCCTCCAGGAGGGCATGCTCTTCCACCACCTCCTCGCCGGTGACGGCGTCGACGCCTACGTGACCATGCACGTGCTGGAGTTCGCCTCCCGCGACCGCCTCGACGCGTTCGCCGCCGCGCTGCGGCAGGTCGTGGCCCGGCACGACATCTACCGGACCGGCATCGTCTGGGACGGTCTGCGCGAACCCGTCCAGGTCGTGTGGCGGCACGCCGCCCTGCCGGTCGTCGAGCACGGCCCGCACGAGTCCGAGGCCGCGTTCGTCCAGGCCGTCGGCTCGGCGATGGACCTGGGCCGGGCCCCGCTCATGGACCTGCACATCGCCCCCGCGGAGGACGGCCGGTGGCGGGGCCTGATCAGGATGCACCACATGGTCTCCGACCACCAGGGCATGGACGTCCTGGTCGAGGAGC
The DNA here is from genome assembly GCF_030269205.1 of Herbidospora sp. NBRC 101105. Lineage (NCBI taxonomy): Bacteria > Bacillati > Actinomycetota > Actinomycetes > Streptosporangiales > Streptosporangiaceae > Herbidospora > Herbidospora sp. NBRC 101105. The sequence continues at coordinate 202,259 of NZ_BSSX01000010.1, forward strand.
TGCGAGCCGTCCTCGACGGCCGTGACCTCGCGCCCGCCCTGCCGTTCCGTGACTTCGTCGCCCAGGCCCGGCTCGGCGTGCCCCGCGAGCACCACGAGCGCTTCTTCGCCGACCTGCTCGGCGACGTGACCGAACCGACGGCGCCGTTCGGCCTGATGAACGTGCACGGCGACGGCGGCGACGTCGGCTCGGCCGTCCTGCCCCTGCCCGGCGACCTCGTGGACGGGCTGCGGGACACCGCCCGCACGCTCGGGGTCAGCCCGGCGACGCTCATGCACGTGGCCTGGGCCCGCGTGTTGTCGGTGGTCTCGCGCCGCGACGACGTGGTGTTCGGCACGCTCCTGTTCGGCCGGATGAACGCCGGCGCCGGCTCCGACCGGGTGCTCGGCCCGTTCATCAACACCCTCCCGGTCCGGGTGCGGACCGGTCGAGTCGGCGTGCGGACGGCCGTGGCGGAGATGCGCTCCCAGCTCGCCGCCCTGCTCCAGCACGAGCACGCGCCCCTCGCGCTGGCCCAGCGGGCCAGCCGCCTGGAGGGCAACACCCCCCTCTTCACGTCCCTGCTCAACTACCGCTACGCCGCCACGACCGGCGGCCGGGAGGTCGAGGGCATCAGGGCGGCGGGGATCCACGAACGGACCAACTACCCGCTGACGATGACCGTGACGGACTGGGGCGGTGGTGGCCTCAGCCTCAACGTGCGCGCGGCGGGCTCGGTGAGCGCGACCGGCGTGACCGTGCTCATGCGGACCGCGCTGGAGAACCTGGTCACGGCGCTGACCTCCGACGACGTCGCCCTCTCGCAGGTGGACGTGCTGGCGGAGGGGGAGCGGGATCGGGTGCTGCGCGGCTGGAACGACACGGCCCGCGAGGTGCCCTCTTCGAGCATCGTGGACCTGATCAACCGGCAGTCCCCTGACGCCTTCGCGGTCGACGGTGAGCTGACCTATGGGGAACTGGACCGCCGGTCGAACCGGCTGGCCCGGCGGTTGCGAGCCGCGGGTGTCGGTCCGGAGTCGATCGTCGGGGTCTGCCTGCCGCGTGGCGCGGAGATGATCACCGCGATCGTGGGCGTGTGGAAGGCGGGCGCGGCCTACCTGCCGGTCGACCCCGGCAATCCCGCTGAGCGGGTGGGTGCGGTGCTGGCCGATGCCGGGGTGGCATGTGTGCTGGCCTGTGCGGAAACCCGGCATCTGGTCCCCACCGGGATGGAGATCGTCGAGCTCACTGGCATGTGGGATTCCGTGGTGTCGGCCTCTGCGGGGACCGAGGATGAGCCGGGCCTTGCCGTGGAGGATTCGGCGGTTTCGGTCTCTGCGGGGACCGGGGATGGGTCGGGCCGTTCGGGCGTGCGGGATTCGGTGGTGCCGGTCTCTGCGGGGAGCGGGGGTGAGTCGGGCCTTTCGGGCGAGGAGGGTCCGCTCAGCGTCCGGGTGGAGCCGGATTCGCTGGCGTATGTGATCTACACCTCGGGGTCGACGGGCACTCCGAAGGGGGTCGCGGTCAGCCATCGCGGCTTGGTCAACCTCGTCGAGGTGTTCGGGCCTCTGCTGGGTGCGGGGCCGGGTGTGGGGGTGTTGCAGTTCGCCTCGTTCGGGTTCGACGCCTCGGTGCTGGATGTCGCGGTGGCGCTGGCGACCGGTTCGACGTTGGTCATCGCGGATGAGGGCAGGCGGGCGCAGCCTGAGCGGTTGCGGGAGCTGACCGGGGTGGGGGCGGCCAGTGTGGTTCCCTCGCTGCTCAACGTGCTGGACCCGGCCGACTTCTCGCACATCGGCCCGATCCTGGTGGGTGCGGAGGGCATCACCGAGACCGTCGCCCGCCGCTGGGCTCACGGCCGGCGGCTGGTGCACGCTTATGGGCCGACCGAGGCCACGGTCATCGTCGCGGCGGGTGAGGTCGAGGCTGATGAGGAGGGGCCGATCTCGTTCGGGCGGCCGATCGCCAACTCGCGGCTGTATCTGCTTGATGACCGGCTCGCGCCGGTTCCGCCGGAGGTCGCGGGGGAGGTGTATGTCGCCGGGTTGGGTCTGGCGCGCGGGTATGTCGCCAGGTCGGGCATGACCGCCGAGCGGTTCGTGGCCTCGCCCTTCGCGGCGGGGGAGCGCATGTACCGTACCGGCGACCTGGCGAAGTGGACCCCGGACGGCCGGCTGATCTTCCAGGGCCGCGCCGACGACCAGGTCAAGATCCGCGGCTTCCGCATCGAACCAGGCGAGGTCGCCGCCGTCCTGCTGAAGAGTCCGGATGTCGCGCAGGCCGCCGTGATCGCCCGGGACGACCAGTTGATCGCCTATGTGGTGGGCCGGACGGACGGGCTCAGGGAGTTCGCCGCCGAGCGGCTGCCTGACTACATGGTCCCGGCGGCGTTCGTCGGGCTCGACGAGCTGCCGCTCACCCCCAACGGCAAGCTCGACCGCCGCGCCCTGCCCGCCCCCGAGTTCGCGAGCGCGGGCCGGCCGCCCGCGACCGTGCAGGAGGAGATCCTTTGCGGGGAGTTCGCGCAGCTCCTGGGCCTGGAGTCGGTCGGCGTCGACGACGACTTCTTCGAGTTCGGCGGGCACTCGCTGCTCGTGGCGCGCCTGGTGTCGCGGATCCGGGTCGTCCTGGGTGTCGAGGTGCCGTTGTGGATGGTGTTCGAGGCGCCCACGGTGGCGGGGCTGGCGGCGCGGCTGGCCGAGACGGGGCGGGCCAGGGAGCAGCTCGCTCCCCGGCCCCGGCCGGAGCGGGTTCCGCTGTCGTTCGCGCAGCGGCGTCTGTGGTTCCTGTCGCGGCTCGACGGGCCGAACACGGTCTACAACGTGCCGACCACGGTCCGGTTGTCCGGCTCGCTCGACGTCGAGGCGCTCGACGCGGCGTTGCGCGACGTGATCGTCCGGCACGAGTCGCTGCGGACCGTCTTCCCGTCGGTGGACGGGGAGCCCTACCAGCGGGTCATCGAGCCGGAGGAGCTCGATTGGGCCCTGTCCGTCGATCCCGCCGGGACCGGGAACGAGCCGTTCGACCTGACCAGCGAGGTGCCGATCAGGGCGGCCCTCTTCACGAACGGGCCGGGCGACCACGTTCTCGTCGTGACCCTCCATCACATCGCGGGTGACGGCTGGTCGTCCGGCCCGCTCGCCCGTGACCTGTCCACGGCCTACGCCGCACGCGTCGAGGGCCGGGCCCCCGAGTGGGCGCCGCTGCCGGTCCAGTACGCCGACTACACCCTCTGGCAGCGCGACCTCCTCTCCGGCGACCTGCTGACCGAGCAGGTCGGCTACTGGCGCAGGGCCCTGGCCGGGATACCCGAGGAGCTCACGCTGCCCGCCGACCGGCCCCGGCCCGCCGTCGCCGGGCACACCGGGCACCGGGTCGCCGCCTGGATCCCCGCCGAGACCCACCGGCGGCTGGCCGACCTCGCGCGGGCCGAGGGCGTCACCGTCTTCATGGCGCTGCAGGCCGCGCTCGCGGTGACCCTGTCGCGGACCGGCGCGGGGACCGACATCCCGATCGGCTCGGCGGTCGCGGGGCGGACCGACGCGGCCCTCGACGATCTGGTCGGGTTCTTCGTGAACACGCTGGTCGTCCGGACCGACCTGGCCCGCGACCCGCGGTTCCGGCAGGTGCTCGGCCGGGTCAGGGAGGCGAGCCTCGGCGCGCTGGCCAACCAGGACGTGCCGTTCGAGCGGCTGGTCGAGGAGCTCGCCCCGCAGCGCTCGCTGGCCCGCCACCCGCTGTTCCAGGTCATGCTGACGCTTCAGAACACCGCCAGGGCCGGGCTCGCGCTGCCCGGTACGGCCGTGCGTGACGGCGCCGCCGACCTCACCGGCACGACCACGGCCCGGTTCGACCTCGACGTGACGCTGTCGGAGACGTTCGACGACCGGGGCCGTCCGGCCGGGCTGCGCGGATCCGTGATCGGCTCGGCCGACCTCTTCGACGCCGAGTCGGTCGCGGTGTTCGCCCGCCGGCTGACCCGGGTGATCGAGCAGGTGACCGGCGACCCCGACGTGCGGCTCCACGCGGTCGACGTGCTCGACGACCGGGAACGCGACCAGGTGCTGCACGTCTGGAACGACACCGCCGCCGACGTCCCGGACACCGACGTCGTGGCGATGGTCGAGCGGCAGGCCGCGCTGGTCCCCGGCGCGGTCGCCGTGGTCGCCGACGGCGAGAGCCTGACCTACGCCGACCTCGACGCGCGGGCCAACCGCCTGGCCAACCGGCTGCGCGGCCAGGGTGTGGGCGCCGAGTCGCTGGTCGCGCTGCGGCTGCCGCGCGGCGCCGACATGGTCGTGGCGATCCTGGGCGTCTGGAAGGCCGGGGCGGCGTACCTGCCGATCGACCCCGCCAACCCGGCCGAACGGGTGGCGGCGGTGCTGGCCGACGCGGCGCCCGCCTGCGTGCTCACCCCGGCCGACCTGCGTGACCTGCCCCTGGACGACACCCGGCCGGACGTGGCGATCGACCTCCGCGGGCTCGCGTACGTGATCTACACCTCGGGGTCGACGGGCACGCCGAAGGGCGTCGCGGTCGCCCACCGGGGCCTGGTCAACCTGGTGTCGGTCTTCGGGCCGATCCTCGGTGTCGAGCCCGGCGCCGGCATGCTGCAGTTCGCCTCGTTCGGGTTCGACGCCTCCGTGCTCGACGTCGCGGTGGCGCTCACCCACGGCGCGGCGTTGTGGGTGGCCGACGAGCCCCGGCGCCGCCAGCCCGAACGGCTCGGCGAGCTGACCGGGGTGACCGCCGCGAGCGTGGTGCCGTCGCTGCTCGGCGTGCTCGACCCGGTTCGGCTGCCGCAGGTGGAGACCATCCTGGTGGGCGCCGAGGCGATCGGCACGGAGACCGCGCGGGCCTGGTCGCGGGGCCGGGCGCTGATCAACACCTACGGCCCGACGGAGGCCACGGTCATGGTGGCGGCCTCCCCGGTCGACCCCGACCGGCCCGGCCCGGTGCCGTTCGGCCGCCCGATCGCCAACACCCGGCTGTTCGTGCTGGACGACGGGCTCGGGCCCGTCCCGGCCGGGGTCGCGGGTGAGGTGTACGTCGCCGGGGTGCAACTGGCGCGCGGGTACGCCGGGCGGCCGGGGCTGACGGCGGAGCGCTTCGTGGCCTGCCCGTTCGGGTCGGGCGGGCGCATGTACCGTACCGGCGACCTGGCGAAGTGGACCCGGGACGGCCAGCTCGTCTTCCTGGGCCGGGCCGACGACCAGGTGAAGGTGCGCGGGTTCCGGGTGGAGCCCGGCGAGGTCGCCGCCGTTCTGCAGGGTCATCCGGGCGTCTCGCAGGCCGCCGTCGTCGCCCGTGACGGCAACCTGGTCGCCTACGTCGTCGGCGAGGCCGACGGCCTGCGGGAGTTCACCGCCGAACGGCTGCCCGACTACATGGTCCCGGCGGCGTTCGTCGGGCTCGACGCGCTGCCGCTCACCCCCAACGGCAAGCTCGACCGCCGCGCCCTGCCCGAACCCGTGTTCGCCGCCGGATCGGGCCGGGCCCCCGAGTCGGCCCGCGAGGAGCGGCTCTGCGCCGCGTTCGCCGAGGTGCTGGGCCTGGAGACGGTCGGCGTCGACGACGACTTCTTCCGCCTCGGGGGGCACTCCCTGCTGGCGGTACGGCTGGTCGAGGTGCTGCGGGCGCACGGCGTCCCGGTGTCGGTCCGGGCGCTGTTCGAGTCGCCGACCCCGGCGGGCCTGGCCCGCGCCGCCGCCCCCGGACGGCCGGAGGCGACGGCCCCGCTCGCCGACCTGACCGAGGCCGAACGGGAGCGGGTCGTCGCCACGGTCGAGGGCGGCGCGGCCAACCTGGCCGACGTCTACCCGCTCGCCCCGCTCCAGGAGGGCCTGCTCTTCCACCACCTCCTCGCCGGGGACGGCGCCGACGCCTACGTCACCATGCACGTGCTCGACTTCGACGGCCGCGCCCGCCTCGACGCCTTCGCCGGCGCGCTGCGGCAGGTCGTGGCCCGGCACGACATCTACCGGACCGCCGTCGTCTGGGCAGGACTGCGCGAACCCGTCCAGGCCGTGTGGCGGGACGCCGCCCTGCCGGTCGTCGAGCACGGGCCCCAGGAGTCGGGCGCCGCGTTCGCCCGCGCCGTCGGCGCCGTGATGGACCTCGGCCGGGCGCCCCTGATGGACCTGCACGTCGCCCCCGCGGCCGACGGGCACTGGTTGGGCCTGCTCCGGATGCACCACATGATCGCCGATCACCAGGGCACGGACGTGCTGGTCAGGGAGTTGCGGGCCATCATCGACGGCGAGGAGCCGCCGCCCGCGCCGCCGTTCCGCGACTTCGTCGCCCAGGCCCGCGGCGGGGTGTCCCGCGAGGAGCACGAACGGTTCTTCGCCGACCTGCTCGGCGACGTCACCGAGCCGACCGCCCCCTTCGGCGTGCTCGACGTGCACGGCGACGGCGGCGACGCGGTCTCCGCGCTGGTCCCGGTGCCCGCCGAAACCGTCGCGGCGCTCCGCGAGAGGGCGCGGAATCTCGGCGTCAGCGTGGCGACGATCATGCATGTGGCCTGGGCGCGGGTGTTGTCGGTCGTGTCGGGCCGCGACGACGTGGTCTTCGGCACGGTGTTGTTCGGGCGGATGAACGCGGGCGAGGGTTCCGACCGGGTGGTCGGGCCGTTCATCAACACCCTTCCGGTACGGGTGCGTTCCGGTCGTGCCGGGATCACGCAGGCCGTGGGGGAGATGCGGGCGCAACTTGCCGGCTTGCTCGAACACGAGCACGCGCCGCTGGCCCTGGCCCAGCAGGCCGCCGGCCTGGAGGGGAACACGCCGCTGTTCACCTCGTTGTTCAACTACCGGCACATGGCGCGGCAGGGCGAGCCCCGGCAGGCGCTGGAAGGGGTGCGGACCGCCTACATCCGCGAGCGCACCAACTATCCGGTGTCGGTGTCCGTCAACGACCTCGGCGCGGCCGGGCTCAGCCTCAGCGTCGAGACCGTCACCGCCATCGACCCCGGCCTCATCGGCCGCCTGCTCGTCACCGCCCTCGGCGACCTCCTCGCCGCGGCCCCGGACACCCCGCTGGCCCGCGTGAAGGTCCTCGACGCCGACGATCACCACACGGTCGTGCGCCGCTGGAACGCCACCGAGGCGCCGGCCGGACCCGCCACGGTGCTCGACCTGATCCCGCGCACCGACGCCGTCGCCGTCGACACGGGCGACGCCCGCATCACGTACCGGGAACTGCACGAACGGGCCGACCGGCTGGCCCGTCACCTGCGCGCCCAAGGGGCCGGTCCGGAGTCGGTGGTCGGGCTGTCGCTCCCCGACGCCGCCGACATGGTCACCGCGATGCTGGGCGTGTGGAAGGCGGGCGCGGCCTACCTGCCGATCGACCCGGCGCTGCCGGAGGCGCGGGTCTCCTTCCTGGTCGCCGACAGCGGCGCCTCGCCGGTGCTCACCACCCTGCCGGACCTCGGCGACGAACCGGTGGCCGCGCCGGACGTGCCCGTCGGGCGGGCCGGGCTGGCCTACGTGATCTACACCTCCGGCTCCACCGGCACGCCCAAGGGCGTGGCCGTCACCCACGGCGGCCTGGTGAACACGATCGCCGCGCAGCGCGAGCGGTTCGCGGTCGGCGCGGAATCGCGGGTGCTCCAGTTCGCCTCGTTCGGGTTCGACGCGGCCGTCTCCGAGGTCCTCATGGCGCTGACCGCCGGGGCCGTCCTGGTGCCGGCCGGAGGACGGCTCGACGGGCTGCCCGGCCTGATCGCCGACCGGGCGGTGACGCACGTGACGCTGCCGCCCGCCGTGCTGGCCGGCCTCGACGACCTCCCCGCCACGGTGGAGACCGTCGTGGTCGGCGGCGAGGCGCTCCCGCCCGCGCTGGTGGCCCGCTGGGCGCCCGGCCGACGTCTGGTCAACGCCTACGGGCCCACGGAGATGACCGTCGACGCCACGATCAGCCGCCCCCTGGACGCCGCCTCCGCCGTCGTACCGATCGGCACTCCCATCGCCAACACCCGCGCCTACGTGCTGGACGCCGCGCTCAACCCGGTGCCGCCCGGGGTGACCGGCGAGCTCTACACGACCGGACCAGGCCTGGCCCGGGGCTACGCCGGCCGTCCCGGCATGACCGCCGAACGGTTCACGGCCTCCCCGTTCGACCCCGGCCTGCGGATTTACCGGACGGGCGACCTGGCATGGTGGACGCCCGAAGGTGAGCTGGTGTTCGCGGGCCGGGCCGACGACCAGGTGAAGCTGCGCGGGTTCCGGATCGAGCCCGGCGAGGTGGAGGCCGTCCTGCTGACGGCTCCCGGCGTGAGCGCGGCGGCGGTGGCCGTGCGCGACGAGCGGCTGATCGCCTACGTCGTGGGAGAGACCGGCGGCCTTCGCCGGTTCGCCGCCGCGCGCCTGCCCGCGCACCTCGTCCCGGCCGACGTCGTGCCGCTCGGCGCGCTGCCGCTGACCCCGAACGGGAAGCTCGACCGCCGCGCGTTGCCCGCCCCCGGCACCCCGGCAGGCGGCGGCCGGGCGCCCTCGACGCCCCGCGAGGAGGTGCTGGCGGGGATCTTCGCCCAGGTCCTCGGCCGTGAGTCGGTCGGCGTCGACGACGGGTTCTTCGACCTCGGCGGCCACTCGCTGCTGGCCGTCCGGCTGCTGTCGCGCCTGCGGGCGGTGATGGGCGTGGAGGTGCCGCTGCGGACCCTCTTCGAGGCGCCGAGCGTGGCCGCGCTGGCGGCGCGGCTGGCCGACACCGGGGCGGCCCGCCCGCCGATCCGGCCGGTCGCCAGGCCCGGCCGCATCCCGTTGTCGTTCGCGCAGCGACGGCTCTGGTTCCTGGGACAGCTCGACGGGCCGACCACGACGTACAACATCCCGCTGGTCACCCGGCTCACCGGCGAGGTCGACGCCACCGCGCTGAACGCCGCCCTGCTCGACGTCATCGGACGCCACGAGTCGCTCCGCACCGTCTTCCCCTCGGTCGACGGGGAGCCCTACCAGCGCATCCTCGACCTCGGCGAGCTCGACTGGGCGCTGCGGCTGGAGGACTCGGACGACGTCGACGCGGTCACCGCCCACACGTTCGACCTGGCCGCCGAGATCCCGATCCGGGCGTGGCTGCTGCGGGGGCGGACCCTCGTCGTGCTGACCCACCACATCGCCACCGACGGCTGGTCGAACGCCCCCTTCTCCCGCGACCTGGCCACCGCCTACGCCGCCCGCATCGAGGGCCGGGCCCCCGAGTGGGCGCCGCTGCCGGTCCAGTACGCCGACTACGCCCTGTGGCAGCGCGAGACGCTCGGCGAGGAGACCCTCGCCGCGCAGGTCGCCCACTGGCGGGAGGCGCTCGCCGGCGTCCCGCAGGAGCTCGACCTGCCCTACGACCGGCCGCGTCCCGCCGAGCCCGGCCACAAGGGGCACGGTGTGCCCGTGGACATCCCGGCCGACCTGCACCGCCGCCTGATCGACGTGGCGCGGGCGGAGGGCGCGACCCTGTTCATGGTCCTGCACACCGCCCTCGCCGCGGCGCTGTCGCGGCTCGGCGCCGGGACCGACATCCCGATCGGCGTCGCCGTGGCCGGACGCTCCGACGAGGCGCTGGAGGAACTCGTCGGGTTCTTCGTCAACACCCTGGTCGTCCGGGCCGACCTGTCCGGCGACCCGACCCTCGGCACGCTGCTCGGCCGGGTCAGGGCGGCCGGGATGGCGGCGTACGAGCACCAGGACGTGCCGTTCGAGCGGCTCGTCGAGGAGCTCGCGCCCGACCGGTCGGCGGCGCGGCACCCGCTGTTCCAGATCGTGTTCGCGCTGCAGAACGTCGTCGGCACGGGGGAGACCCGGCCCGCGGGCGGCGCCTCGGCGGTCAAGTTCGACCTCGACGTGCTCGTCGACGAGGTCACCGACCCCCAAGGAGCCCCTGCGGGGGTGCGCGGGGTGATCGTGGGCGCGGCCGACCTGTTCGACCCCGCGACCGTCGAGCGGATCGTGCGGGCGTGGCGGCACGTGCTGGAGACGATGACCGGCGACCTCGGCGTGCGGCTCAGCGGGGTCGACGTCGCCGACCCCGGCGAGCGCGAGCGCATCGCCCGCGACTGGAGCCGCGGGCCCCTCGTCGGCGGGCCTGAGACGGTCCCCGACCGGTTCGAGGCGCAGGCCGCCCGCACCCCCGACGCCCTCGCCCTGGTCGGGCCGGGCTTCGCGGCGACGTACCGGGACCTGGACGAACAGGCCAACCGGCTGGCCCACCACCTCGTCGGCCTCGGAGTGGGGCCGGAGTCGGCCGTCGGCGTGGCGGTGGCGGGCGGGCCCGGGGTCGTGGCGGCCTGGCTCGGGGTGCTCAAGGCCGGGGGCGCGTACGTGCCCGTCAACACCGCCTACCCGGCCGAACGGGTCGCCCTGATGCTGCGCGACTCCGGCGCGGTCGCGGTGATCGCCGACGCGCCCACCGAGGACTTCGGGCTGCCGGTCGTGACGCTCGGCGACCCGGCCGTGCTCGCCGCGCCCGCCACCCCGCCCGCGCGGAACCTGCTCCCCGGGCATCCGGCCCACGTCGTCTACACCTCGGGCTCGACCGGCGTTCCGAAGGGCGCCGTCATCCTCCACCAGGGCGTCGACCGGGTCGCCCGGCACGTGGACGTCACCCCCGGCGACGTCGTCAGCCAGCTGGCCTCGGTGTCGTTCGACGCCGCCACGCTGGAGGTCTGGGGCGCGCTGCTCAACGGCGCCACCCTCGCGATCCCGCCGGCGGACGAGGCGTCCCCCGCCGAGCTGCGCGACTTCATGGGAACCTTCGGCGTCACCACCGCCTGGCTGACCGCCGGCCTGTTCCACGAGGTCGTCGACGGCGACGTCGGCGCGCTCGCCGGACTGCGCGAGATCTGGGCCGGCGGCGACGTGCTGTCGCCCGCCCACTGCGCCCGCGTGCTGGCCGAACTGCCCGGCACCGTGCTCACCAACGTGTACGGCCCGACCGAGTGCACCGTCTTCACCACCACGGGCCCGGTCGGCCCCGACGGCCTCGACGGCGGCGTCTCCATCGGCCGCCCGGTCGCCAACGGCGGCGTGCACGTCCTCGACGGGCACCTGCGCCCCGTCCCGGCCGGTGTTCCCGGAGAGCTCTACGTCACCGGCGCCGGCCTGGCCCGCGGCTACGTCGGCCGTCCAGCCTTCACCGCCGAACGTTTCGTCGCCTGCCCCGCAGAGCCCGGCGAGCGCATGTACCGTACCGGCGACCGGGTGAAGTGGACCGCCGACGGCCGGCTCGCCTTCCTCGGCCGTGCGGACGACCAGGTGAAGATCCGCGGCTTCCGGGTCGAGCCCGGCGAGGTCGAGGCCGCCCTCCTGGCCTCGGCCGACGTCGTGTCGGCCGCCGTCGTCGCCCGGGACGGCCACCTGGTCGCCTACGTGGTGCCGGAGAGCCCCCGCGACGACCTCCCCTCCGAGTTGCGGGACCACCTCGCCGGACGGCTGCCCGCCTACGCGGTGCCGTCGGCCGTCGTCCTGCTCGACCGGCTCCCGCTGACCGTCAACGGCAAGCTCGACCGCCGCGCCCTGCCCGCCCCCGAGTTCACCACCACGGCCGGACGCCGCCCGGCGACGCCCGGCGAGGAGATCCTGGCCGGTGCGTTCGCCGACGTCCTGGGCCGCGAGTCGGTCGGCGTCGACGACGACTTCTTCCGGCTCGGCGGCCACTCGCTCCTCGCCGCACGCCTGGTGTCCCGCATCCGGACCCTGCTCGGCGTCGAACTCCCCCTCCGCGCCCTGTTCGAGACGCCGACCGCGGCCGGGCTGGCCGCCCGGCTGCCGGGTTCGGGCACCGCCCGCCCGCCCGTACGGGCGGCGGCCCGTCCCGAGCGGATCCCGCTGTCGTTCGCCCAGCGGCGGCTCTGGTTCCTCGACCAGATCGAGGGCCCGAACGCGACCTACAACATCCCGCTCGTGGCCCGCCTGACCGGCGACCTGGACGTGGCCGCGCTGAACGCGGCCCTGCGCGACGTGATCGGCCGGCACGAGTCGCTGCGCACCGTCTTCCCGTCGGTGGACGGCGAGCCGTACCAGCGGGTCCTGGACCTGGACGACCTCGACTGGGCCCTCGAACTGGCGGATGCGGAGGACGTGGCCGCGGCGACCTCCCACACCTTCGACCTGGCGAACGAGGTCCCGATCCGGGCGTGGCTGTTCGGCGGCCGGATCCTCGTCGTGGTGATCCACCACATCGCGGGCGACGGCTGGTCGATGGGCCCGTTCGGCCGCGACCTGTCCACCGCCTACGCGTCGCGTGTCACCGGCGTGGCGCCACGCTTCGAACCGCTCCCCGTCCAGTACGCCGACTACGCCCTCTGGCAGCACGACCTGCTGGGCGAGACCGAACTCGCCGCCCAGATCTCCTACTGGCGCGACGCCCTGGCCGGCGCCCCCGAGGAGCTGACCCTGCCCGCGGATCGCCCGCGCCCCCTGGTGAGCAGCCACGCCGGCCACACGGTGTCGGTGCGCGTCCCCGCCGAAGTGCACGAACGGCTGGCCTCGCTGGCCCGCGCCGAGGGCGCGACGGTGTTCATGGCCCTGCAGGCGGCGCTGGCGGTGACGCTGTCGCGTCTCGGCGCCGGGACCGACATCCCGATCGGCACGGTCGTGGCCGGGCGGACCGACGAGGCGCTCGACGGCCTGGTCGGCTTCTTCGTGAACACCCTGGTCGTCCGGGCCGACCTGTCCGGCGACCCGGCCTTCGCGGACGTCCTCCACCGGGTCAGGGAGGCGAGCCTCGGAGCGCTGGCGCACCAGGACGTCCCCTTCGAGCGCCTGGTCGAGAGCCTGGCGCCCGCCCGGTCGCTGGCGCGGCATCCCCTGTTCCAGGTCGCGCTGACGTTGCAGAACGTCGAGCGGGCCGGGGTGGAGCTCCCGGGCGTCACGGTCGGCGGGGCGGGCGTGGGCGGCGGCGTCGCGGCGGCCAAGTTCGACCTCGACCTGGCCCTGGTGGAGACCTTCGACGAGGAGGGGCGGCCCGACGGCCTGCGCGGCTCGGTGACCGCGGCGACCGACCTGTTCGACGCCACGACGACCGAGAGCCTGGTCGCCCGGTTCCTGCGGGTGCTGGAACGGGTGACGGCGGAACCGGATGTGCGGGTTCACGCGGTGGACGTGCTGGAGGAGGGGGAGCGGGAGCGGGTGCTGCGCGGCTGGAACGACACGGCGCGCGAGGTGGCCTCTTCGAGCATCGTGGACCTGATCACTCGGCAGTCCCCTGACGCTTTCGCGGTCGAGGGTGAGCTGACCTACGGCGAGTTGGATCGCCGGTCGAACCGGCTGGCGCGGCGCCTGCAGACCTTGAACGTCGGTCCGGAGTCGATCGTCGGGGTCTGTCTGCCGCGTGGCGCGGAGATGATCATCGCGATCGTGGGCGTGTGGAAGGCGGGCGCGGCCTACCTGCCCGTCGACCCTGGCAATCCGGCTGAGCGGGTGGGTGCGGTGCTGGCCGATGCCGGGGTGGCGTGTGTGCTGGCCTGTCCGGAAACCCGGCATCTGGTCCCCGCCGGGATGGAGATCGTTCTCGCGGGCACGTGGGATTCTGCGGTGCCGGACCCTGCGGGGGCCGGGGATGGGTCGGGCCTTTCGGGCGCGTGGGGTTCGGCGGTGTCGGCCTCTGCGGTGGCCGGGGACGGGCCGGGCCTTTCGGGCATGGGGAAGTCGGCGGTGCCGGCCTCTGTAGGGGCAGGGGATGAGTCGGGCCTTTCGGGCGCGTGGGGTTCGGCGGTGCCGGCCTCTGCGGGGACCGGGGACGGGCCGGGCCGTTCGGGCATGCGGGATTCCGCGGTGCCGGTCTCTGCGGGGAGCGGGGACGGGTCGGGCCTTCCGGACGACGGCGGTTCGTTGGGTGTCCGGGTGGAGCCGGATTCGCTGGCGTATGTGATCTACACCTCCGGTTCGACCGGCACACCCAAGGGTGTCGCGGTCAGTCATCGCGGTCTGGTCAACCTCGTTGAGGTGTTCGGGCCGATTCTTGGTGCGGGGCCGGGTGTGGGGTTGTTGCAGTTCGCCTCCTTCGGGTTCGACGCCTCGGTGCTGGACGTCGCGGTGGCGCTGGCCACCGGTTCGACGCTGGTCATCGCCGATGAGGGCAGGCGAGCGCAGCCTGAGCTGCTGCGGGAGTTGACTCAGGTGGGGGCGGCCAGTGTGGTTCCCTCGCTGCTCAACGTCCTCGATCCTGATGACTTCTCGCACATCGGGCCGATCGTGGTGGGCGCGGAGGGCATCACCGAGACCGTCGCCCGGCGGTGGGCTCAAGGTCGGCGGCTGGTCCATGCCTATGGGCCGACCGAGGCCACGGTGATCGTCGCCGCCGGTGAGGTCGACGCCGATGAGGAGGGGCCGATCTCGTTCGGGCGGCCGATCGCCAACTCGCGGCTGTATCTGCTTGATGACCGGCTGGCGCCGGTTCCGCCTGGGGTCGCGGGTGAGGTCTATGTCGCCGGGTTGGGTCTGGCGCGCGGGTATGTCGCCAGGCCGGGTATGACCGCCGAACGGTTCGTGGCCTCGCCTTTCGACGCCGGTCAGCGCATGTACCGTACCGGCGACCTGGCGAAGTGGACCCCCGACGGCCGGCTGATCTTCCAGGGCCGCGCAGACGACCAGGTCAAGATCCGGGGCTTCCGCGTCGAACCGGGCGAGGTCGCCGCCGTCCTGCTAAGAAGTCCGGATGTCGCGCAGGCCGCCGTGGTCGCCCGTGAGGACCGCTTGGTCGCTTATGTCGTGGGCCAGGCGGAGGGGCTCAGGGAGTTCGCCGCCGAGCGGCTGCCCGACTACATGGTTCCCGCGGCTTTCGTCACGCTCGACGAACTCCCCCTCACCCCCAACGGCAAGCTCGACCGCCGAGCCCTGCCCGAACCCCAGCAGGTCACCGGTTCCGGCCGCCCGCCCGCCACCGTCCAGGAGGAGATCCTCTGCGCCGCGTTCGCGCAGGTCCTGGGCCTGGAGTCCGTAGGGGTGGACGACGACTTCTTCGACCTTGGCGGGCACTCCCTGCTCGCCGCGCGGCTCGTGTCCCGCATCAGGACCGTCCTCGGGGTCGAGGTGCCGTTGCGGGCGCTGTTCGAGTCGCCGACCCCGGCCGGGCTGGCGGGGATCGTGGCCACCGCCACCGGACGGACGCGGGCAGCGCTCGTGGCGGGGGAGCGGCCCGAGCGGCCGCCGCTGTCGTTCGCGCAGCGACGGTTGTGGTTCCTCGATCAGCTTGAGGGGCCGAACACGACCTACAACATCCCGATGCCCGTGCATCTCGCCGGCGATCTCGACGTGGCCGCGCTGAACGCGGCGCTGCGGGACGTGCTCGGCCGCCATGAGGCGTTGCGCACGGTCTTCCCGTCGGTGGACGGGGAGCCCTACCAGCACGTCCTCGACCTCGACGAGCTCGACTGGGCGCTCCAGGTGGAGGATTCGGGGGACACGGCCCTGGCGGAGGCCTACACGTTCGACCTGGCGAACGAGGTGCCGATCCGGGCCTGGCTCTTCCAGGGGCGGACCCTCGTCGTCGTCATCCACCACATCGCCGGTGACGGCTGGTCGTCGGCACCGCTCGCCCGTGACCTGTCCACGGCCTACGCGGCACGCGTCGAGGGCCGGGCCCCCGAGTGGGCGCCGCTGCCGGTCCAGTACGCCGACTACGCCCTCTGGCAGCACGACCTCCTCGGCGGGGAGCTCGCGGAGCAGGTCGGCTACTGGCGGGAGACCCTGGCCGGACTGCCCGAGGAGCTGGCGCTGCCGGTCGACCGGCCGCGTCCGGCGACCCTGAGCCACGTCGGGCACCGGCTCCCGCTCAGGCTGCCGGCCGAGACCCACCGGCGGCTGACCGAGCTGGCGCGGGCCGAGGGGGTGACGGTGTTCATGGTCGTCCAGGCGGCGCTGGCGGTGACGTTGTCCCGGCTCGGCGCGGGCACCGACATCCCGATCGGGTCGGGGGTGGCGGGGCGGACCGATGAGGCGCTCGACGACCTGGTCGGGTTCTTCGTGAACACGCTGGTCATCCGGACCGATCTGTCGGGTGATCCGGAGTTCCGCGAGGTGCTGGCGCGGGTCCGTGAGGTGAGCCTGGAAGCGCTGGGGCACCAGGACGTGCCGTTCGAGCGGCTCGTGGAGGAGCTCGCGCCCGTCAGGTCGCTGGCCCGGCATCCGCTCGTCCAGGTCATCCTCACCCTGCAGAACACCGAGCGGGCCGGGCTGGAGCTGCCGGGGGTCCGGCGGGAGTCCGCGATCGTCGTGGACGGGGCGGAGCTCGCGCCCGTACAGGCCGATCTCGAAGTGATGGTCGGGGAGACCTTCGACGAGCAGGGGCGTCCGGCCGGGCTGCGCGGCTCGTTGACGGCCTCCGCCGACCTGTTCTCCGCCGCCACGGCCGAGAGCCTGATCCGGCGCTGGGGGCGGGTGCTCGACACGGTGACCTCCCGGCCGGACGTCCGGCTCCACGAGGTGGACGTGCTGGACGCCGGTGAACGCGAGCAGGTCGTCACCGGCTGGAACTCCACGGCGGCCGAGGTGCCGGCCTCGACGGTGGTCGAGTTGTTCGAGCGCCGGGTGGCCGAGGTTCCGGACGCGGTCGCGGTGGCCGGTTCGCTGACCTATGCCGAGCTGGACGCCCGCGCCAACCAGGTGGCGAACTATCTGCGTGGCGCGGGGGTGGGCGCGGAGTCGGTGGTCGGGTTGTGTTTCCCGCGTGGCGGCGATCTGGTGGCGGCGATCCTGGGGGTGTGGAAGGCGGGTGCGGCCTTCCTGCCGCTGGACGCGCGGCTGCCGGTGGAGCGGATCGCGTTCATGCTGGCCGACAGCCGCGCCCAGCTCGTCCTGGGCACCGACGACGTGCTCGGGGACCTTCCGGCGGGCCGGATCAGGCTGGTGCCCATCGACCATCCTCTGCTGGCCATGGGCCCGGCCACCCCGGTGGAGGGGGACGTCGATCCTCGGGGATCGGCGTATGTGATCTACACCTCGGGCTCGACCGGGACGCCCAAGGGCGTCGCGGTTCAGCACGGCGGTCTGGTCAATCTGGCCGTCGCGCAGATGGACCACTTCGCCGTCATGCCGGGTTCGCGGGTTTTGCAGTTCGCCTCGATCGGGTTCGACGCGGCGGTGTCGGAGATCGTGATGGCGTTGTGCTCGGGCGCGACGCTGGTCATGACGTCGACCGATGAGGTGCTGGCGGGTGAGCTGTCGGGGGTGACGCACGCGACCCTGCCGCCCGCCGTGCTGGCCACGCTGCGGGAAGAGCATCTCGCCTCGGTGACCACCCTCGTGTCGGCGGGTGAGGCGATCGACGCCGCTCTCGCGGCGAGGTGGTCGGCGGGACGCCGGTTCGTGAACGCCTACGGTCCGACCGAGACGACGGTGTGCGCGTCGATGTCGCCGCCGCTGCGGCCGGGGGACGAGCCGGTCATCGGCACGCCGATCGCCAACGGCCGCGCCTACGTCCTGGGTGAGGACCTCCAGCCGCTCCCGCCCGGAGTGACGGGGGAACTGTACGTCGCCGGCACACCGTTGGCCCGCGGTTACCTCCGCCGCCCGGCTCTCACCGCCGAACGGTTCGTGGCCTCGCCCTTCGCGGCGGGGGAGCGCATGTACCGTACCGGCGACCTGGCGAAGTGGACCCCCGACGGTCAGCTCGTCTTCCTCGGCCGGGCCGACGAGCAGGTGAAGGTGCGCGGGTTCCGGGTGGAGCCGGGCGAGGTCGCCGCCGTCCTGCTCATGCATCCGGCCGTCTCGCAGGCCGTCGTCGTCGCCCGTGACAGCAGCCTGGTCGCCTACGTCGTCGGCGAGACCGAGGGCCTGCGGGAGTTCACGGCCGAACGGTTGCCCGACTACATGGTCCCGGCGGCGTTCGTCGGGCTCGACGAGCTGCCGCTCACCCCGAACGGCAAGCTCGACCGCCGCGCCCTGCCCGCCCCCGAATACACCTCAGGCGGGGGACGCGGCCCGGAGACCGCGCAGGAAGAGCTGCTGTGCGCGGCGTTCGCCCAGATCCTGGGCCTGAAGACGGTCGGCGTCGACGACGACTTCTTCCAGCTCGGCGGCCACTCCCTGCTGGCCGTCTCCCTCGTCGAGGCGCTGCGGGCGCACGGCGTCTCGGTGTCGGTCCGGGCGCTGTTCGAGTCGCCGACCCCGGCCCGGCTGGCACGCACGGCGGGAGCCGAGGCGGTCGAGGTGCCCGCCAACCGCATCCCCGACGGCGCGCAGACCATCACGCCCGACATGCTGCCGCTGGTCGACCTGACCGAGGCGGAGCTCGACCGGGTCGTCGCCTCGGCCGAGGGCGGCGCGGCCAACGTGAAGGACGTCTATCCGCTGGCCCCGCTCCAGGAGGGCATGCTCTTCCACCACCTCCTCGCCGGAGACGGCGTGGACGCCTACGTGACCGTCCAGATGCTGGAGTTCGACACGCGGTCCCGGCTCGACGCCTTCGCCGCCGCACTTCAGCAGGTCGTCGACCGCCACGACGTCTACCGGACCGGCGTGGTGTGGGAAGGGCTGCGCGAGCCCGTCCAGGTCGTGTGGCGGCGGGCCTCCCTGGCCGTGACCGAGCACACCCTGACCGGGGAGCCGGTGGAGGCCCTGCTCGCGGCGGCCGGACCGGGCATGGACCTCAGCCGGGCGCCCCTGATGGACCTCCACATCGCACCGTCGGCCGACGGCCGCTGGCTGGGGCTGGTCCGGATGCACCACATGGTCTCCGACCACCAGGGCATGGACGTGCTGGTCCAGGAGCTCTGGACGGTCCTCGAAGGCGGCGGCGAACTCGCCCCGGCCCTCCCGTTCCGCAACTTCGTCGCCCAGGCCCGCGGCGGGGTCTCCCGCGAGGAGCACGAACGGTTCTTCGCCGACCTGCTCGACGGCGTCACCGAGACCACGGCCCCCTACGGCCTGACCGACGTGCACGGCGACGGCGGCGACGTCGTCGCCGAACAGGTCCCGATCCCGGCCGAGACGACGGCCGCGCTCCGCGCGGCCGCCCGTGACCTCGGTGTCAGCGTGGCGACGATCATGCATGTGGCCTGGGCGCGGGTGTTGTCGGTGGTGTCGGGCCGGGACGACGTGGTCTTCGGCACGGTGTTGTTCGGGCGGATGAACGCGGGTGAGGGGTCTGACCGGGTGGTCGGGCCGTTCATCAACACCCTTCCGGTACGGGTGCGGTCGGGTCGTGCCGGGATCAGGCAGGCCGTGGAGGGGATGCGGGCACAGCTGGCGGGTCTGCTCGAACACGAGCACGCGCCGCTGGCCCTGGCCCAGCAGGCGGCGGGCCTGGAGGGCAACACGCCGCTGTTCACCTCGTTGTTCAACTACCGGCACATCGGCGGCACGGAGGCCGACGCCGCCGACCGGCGGGTCTCGATCGACGGGGTGCGCAACGTCTACTCGCGGGTCCAGAACAGCTACCCGCTGACCGTGTCCGTGAACGACCGGGGCCCGGCCGGGCTCAGCCTGAGCGTGCTGACCTCGGGGACGACGGACGGGCGCGAGGTCGGGCGGCTGATGTGCGTGGCGGCGGCGAACGTGGCCGCCGCCCTGGCCGAGACCCTGGACGGCGCCCCCGACCCGGCCCTGAGCTCGGTGGACGTACTCGGCGAGGAGGTCCGGGCGCTCCTGGGCACCTGGAACGACACGGCTTCCGACGGGGTGGCGGAGCCGGTGCTGCGGTTGTTCGAGCGGCAGGTGGCACTGCGCCCGGACGCGGCGGCGGTGGTCGCCGACGGCCGCGAGCTGACCTATCGAGAACTCGACGAGACGGCCCGGAAGGTCGCGGCGGTCGTGGCCGGTGGTCGCGAGCTGACCTACCGGCAGCTCGACGAGTCGGCCCGGGTGGCGGGTGCGCCGGTGGTGGGGTTGCGGTTGCCGCGTGGCGCGGACATGATCGCGGCGATCCTGGGCGTGTGGAAGGCCGGTGCGGCCTATCTGCCGATCGATCCGCAACTGCCCGTCTCGCGGGTGGAGGCGATGCTGGCCGATGCCGGGGTGGAGATCGTGCTGGATGACCTGTCCGATCTTTCCGAAGCCGGGGCCGGGGATCGTGAGGGTGATCTGGCGTATGTGATCTTCACTTCTGGTTCGACCGGGGCTCCCAAGGGGGTGGCGGTCACCCAGGCGGGGCTGGCCAACTATGTCGCCTCGGTGTCGCAGCGGCTGGGTTGGAGTGAGCCGGGTACCCGGTATGCGTTGCTTCAGCCGCAGGTGACCGACCTGGGGAACACGGTGGTGTTCATCAGCCTGGCCACCGGCGGTCAGCTCCACATTCTGGATGAGGAAGCCGTCACCGATCCCGAAGCGGTGGCCGCGTATCTGGCCGAGCATCGCATCGATGCGTTCAAGGCGGTGCCCTCGCACCTGGCGGCGCTGACGTCGGTGGCGGGGGTCGAGCGGTTGATGCCGGCCGATTCGCTGGTCCTGGGCGGGGAGGCGGCCTCGGCGGAATGGGTGGCCGAACTGGTCGCCACGGGCCGGAGGGTGTTCAACCACTACGGGCCGACCGAGACGACCATCGGCGTCACCACCGCAGAACTGACCGGAGAGATGGCGCTCGGCACCCCGATCGCCAACACCCGCCTGTATGTGCTGGACGACACTCTCAGCCCGCTCCCGCCCGGCGTGGCCGGGGAGCTCTACGTGGCAGGGGCAGGTCTGGCACGGGGATATGTCTCCCGGCCCGCTCTGACCGCCGAACGGTTCGTGGCCTCACCCTTCGATGTGGGCGAGCGCATGTACCGTACCGGCGACCTGGCGAAGTGGACCCCCGACGGGCGGCTGATCTTCCAGGGCCGCGCCGACGACCAGGTCAAGGTGCGCGGCTTCCGCGTCGAGCCCGGTGAAATCGCGGCCGTTCTGGTGAAAAATCCTGACGTTTCCCAAGCGGCGGTGATCGCCCGGGACGACCGGCTGATCGCCTATGTGGTGGGCCAGACGGAGGGGCTGCGGGAGTTCGCCGCCGAACGCCTTCCCGCCTACATGGTCCCCACCGCCTTCGTCACGTTGGACGAGCTCCCGTTGACCGCCTCGGGCAAGCTCGACCGCCGGGCCCTCCCCGAGCCCGATCGCCCCGTCGTCCGGAGGGAGCCCGCGAACGAGCGGGAGGCGGCGCTGTGCGCGGTGTTCGCGCACGTCCTCGGCCGGGAGTCGGTCGGGGTCGACGACGACTTCTTCCAACTCGGCGGGCACTCGCTGCTCGCGATCCGGCTGCTGTCGCGGATCCGGGCCGAGTTCAGCGTGGAGGTCAAGATCCGAATGCTGTTCGAGGCACCGACCCCGGCGCTGCTCGCAGCGGCCCTTGGGACCCAGAAGTCGGCACGTCCGGCGTTGCGCCCGATGCGTAAGGAGACCCCGTGATGATTCCGCTGTCGTACGCGCAGAGCCGGTTGTGGTTCCTCGGCCAGATGGAGGGACCGAGCCCGACCTACAACATCCCGGTGATCGTGCCGGTGCCGGGCGACGTGGACGCCGTGGCCCTGGGCGCCGCGCTGCGCGACGTGATGACCCGCCACGAGTCGCTGCGCACGGTGTTCCCGGCCGTGGACGGCGAGCCCCATCAGCGGGTGCTGGACATGGCGGACCTGGACTGGGCGCTGGAGGTGCGCGACGTCCCGGACGGCGATCTCGCCGGGACGGCCGACCGGCTGGTGTGGCACACCTTCGACGTGGCGGCCGAGGTGCCCTTCCGGGCGTGGCTGCTGCGGGCCGAATCGGGCGAGCGGGTGCTCGTGCTCGTCGTGCACCACATCGCCGCGGACGGGTGGTCGCTGACGCCGCTCGCGCGGGACGTGTCGGCGGCGTACGCGGCGCGGGTGCGCGGCCGGGCGCCGGAGTGGGAGCCGCTGCCGGTGCGCTACGCCGACTACGCGCTCTGGCAGCGCGAACTGCTGGGCGCCGAGTCCGACCCGGAGAGCCTGTTGTCGGTGCAGGTCGGCTACTGGCGGCGGGCGCTCGCCGGCATTCCCGAGGAGCTGACGCTGCCCGCCGACCGGCCGCGCCCGGCGACGGCCGGGCACCGCGGCCACGAGGTGCCGTTCCAGGTGCCGGCTGAGACCCATCGGCGGCTGGTGGAGCTGGCCCGCGCCGAAGGGGCGACCACCTTCATGGTGCTGCAGGCGGCGCTGGCGGTGACGTTGTCGCGGCTCGGCGCCGGCGCCGACCTGCCGATCGGCGCCGTCGTCGCGGGCCGCACCGACGAGGCGCTGCACGACATGGTCGGCTTCTTCGTCAACACCCTGGTGATCCGCACCGACCTGGGGGGCGACCCCGGCTTCCGCGAGGTGCTGCGCCGCGTGCGGGAGCGCACCCTCGAAGCGCTCGACCACCAGGACGTGCCGTTCGAGAAGCTGGTCGCCGAGCTCGCCCCGGCCCGGTCGACGGCGCGGCACCCGCTCTTCCAGGTGTCCCTGAGCGTGCAGCAGAGCGCGCGCGGGGGCGGCGACGACGCGGTCAGGCTCAGCATGGTGCCCGCGAAGTTCGATCTGGAGGTGGCGGTCTACGAGACGGTCGGCGAGCGGGGGCCCGCGGGAATGCGGGGGTCGGTGATCGCCTCGGACGACCTGTTCGACGCCGCGACCGCCGAGCGGATCGGGCGTGCGTGGCGGCGGGTCCTGGACCTGGTCGCCGGCGATCCCGGGGTGCGGGTGAGCCGGGTCGACGTGGTCGAGGAGGACGAGCGGCATCTCGTCCTGCGGAAGTGGAACGACACCGCCGCCCCGCCGCCCGCCGCCACCGTGCCGGAGATGATCCGCGGCCGTGCCGTCGGCACGCCGGACGCGACCGCCGTCGTCGACCAGACCCGGACCCTCACCTACGCCGACCTCGACGAGCGCGCCGAACGGGTCGCCGGGCTGCTGACCGGCCTCGGGGTGGGCCGGGGCGACGTCGTCGGCGTCCGCCTGCCGCGCGGGGCCGACCTCGTCGCGGCGGTGCTGGGCGTGTGGCGGGCGGGGGCGGCGTACCTGCCGATCGACCTCGCCGACCCGGCCGAGCGGACCGCGTTCCTGCTGGCCGACAGCGGCGTCTCGGTGCTGCTCGGCGACGGGGGCGTGGCCGTCGCCGACCTGCCTCCGGTCGCCGATCAGCCCGTACCGAGGACGCACCCGCACGACCTCGCCTACGTCATGTACACCTCGGGCTCGACCGGCACGCCCAAGGGCGTCGCGGTCACCCACGGCGGGCTGGCCAACTACGTGGCCTGGGCCGCCGAGGCGTACGAGGTGGGCCGGGGCGGCGCACCGCTGTTCTCCTCGCCCGCGTTCGACCTGACCGTGACCAGCCTCCTGGTGCCGCTCGCGGCCGGGGCGACCGTCGTCGCGGACCCGGCCGGCGGCCCCGACGGGCTGGCCGGTCTGCTCTCCCGGCATGAGGGCTTCGACCTCGTCAAGGTCGTGCCGGCCCACCTGCCGATCCTCGCCGAGACGGTGCCCGGCGCCCGGATCGCGGGCGCGGCCCGCCGCTGGATCGTCGGCGGCGCGGCGCTGCCCCCGGCCGACGTGGCGCGGCTCCTGGCGGCCGCCCCCGACACCGTCGTCGTCAACGAGTACGGCCCCACCGAGACCGTGGTCGGCTGCGCGGTCCACGAGATACGCGCCGGTGATCCCCTCGACGGTCTGGTGCCCATCGGGCGGCCCATCGCCAACACCCGCCTGTACGTGCTGAACGACACCCTCCAGCCCGTCCCCGTCGGCGTGATCGGGGAGTTGTACGTCGCCGGGGCCGGACTCGCCCGCGGGTACACCGGCCGCCCCGGCCTGACGGCCGAACGGTTCGTGGCCTCGCCGATCGAGGCGGGGGAGCGCGTGTACCGTACCGGCGACCTGGCGCGATGGACCGCCGACGGGCGGCTGGTGTACCTGGGCCGGGCCGACGAACAGGTGAAGGTGCGCGGTTTCCGGGTCGAGCCCGGCGAGGTCGAAGCCGTCCTCCTGAAACATCCGGATGTCTCCCAGGCCGCGGTCCTCGCCAGGGACGACCGTCTGATCGCCTACGTCGTCGGCGGGACCGAGGGCCTGCGGGAGTTCGCGGCCGAGCGGCTGCCCGACTACATGGTCCCGGCCGTCTTCATCTCCCTGGACGCCCTTCCGCTCACCCCCAACGGGAAGCTCGACCGGAGGGCGCTGCCCGATCCGGAGCTGCCCGCCGGGACCGGCCGCGCCCCCGCCACCATCCAGGAGAGGCGGCTCTGCGAGGCGTTCGCCGGTGTCCTCGGCCTCGACTACGTCGGCGCCGACGACGACTTCTTCGGGCTCGGCGGCCACTCGCTGCTCGCGGTCCGGCTGGCCTCCCGCATCCGCGCGGCGCTCGGCGTCGAGGTGCCGCTGAAGGTCCTGTTCGAGACGCCCACCCCGGCCGGCCTGGCCGCCCGGTTCACCGAGATCGGCGCCGGCCCGGCCCGTCCGCCGCTGCGCGCCGCCGTGCGGCCGGAACGGGTGCCGCTGTCGTTCGCCCAGCGGCGGTTGTGGTTCCTGGAGCGCCTCGAAGGGCCCAGCCCGACGTTCAACGTGCCCGTCGTCCTCCGGCTCGCCGACGACGTGGACGCGACCGCGCTGAACGCCGCGCTGCGGGACGTGATCGGCCGCCACGAGGCGTTGCGCACGGTCTTCCCGTCGGTGGACGGCGAGCCCCACCAGCACGTTCTCGACCTGGACGACCTCGACTGGGCCCTCCAGCTGGAGGACTCGGGGGACGTGGCGACCTCCTACACCTTCGACCTGGCGAACGAGGTGCCGATCCGGGCCTGGCTCGTGGGCGGGCGCACCCTCGTCATCGTCATCCATCACATCGCGGGCGACGGCTGGTCGCTGACGCCTCTCGGCCGGGACCTCTCGGCGGCGTACACCGCCCGGCTCGCGGGCCGCGCGCCCGAGTGGTCGCCACTGCCCGTCCAGTACGCCGACTACGCCCTCTGGCAGCGCGACCTGCTCGGTGAGGAACTGCTCGCGGAGCAGGTCGGCTACTGGCGCGAGACCCTGGCAGGGCTGCCCGAGGAGCTGGCGCTGCCCGTCGACCGGCCGCGCCCGGCCGCGCCCAGCCACCTGGGGCACGCCACCGACCTGCACGTTCCCGCCGAGGTCCACCAGCGGCTCCTGGACGTGGCACGGGCCGAGGGCGTGACGGTGTTCATGGCCCTGCAGGCGGCGCTGGCGGTGACGTTGTCCCGGCTCGGCGCCGGGATCGACGTCGCGATCGGGTCGGGGGTGGCGGGGCGGACCGACGAGGCGCTCGACGACCTGGTCGGGTTCTTCGTGAACACGCTGGTGATCCGGACCGATCTGTCGGGTGATCCGGAGTTCCGCGAGGTGCTGGCGCGGGTCCGTGAGGTGAGCCTGGGGGCGCTGGAGCATCAGGACGTGCCGTTCGAGCGGCTCGTGGAGGAGCTCGCGCCCGTCAGGTCGCTGGCCCGGCATCCCCTCGTCCAGGTGATCCTGACGCTGCACAACGTCGAGCGGGCGGGGATGGGCATGCCCGGCGTGCGGCCGGGCACCGCGCCCGCGGCGGACGGGGCGGGACTCGCGCCGGTCAAGTGCGACCTCGAGGTGATGATCGGGGAGACCTTCGACGAGCAGGGGCGTCCGGCCGGGCTGCGCGGCACGCTGACCGGCTCGGCCGACCTCTTCGAGGCCGCGACCGTGGCACGGGTCACGGGCTGGTTCGGGCGCGTGCTCGACCAGGTGACCGCGTCCCCGGCGACCCGCCTGCACGCCGTCGACCTGCTGGACGCCGGTGAACGCGAGCAGGTCGTCACCGGCTGGAACTCCACGGCGGCCGAGGTGCCGGCCTCGACGGTGGTCGAGTTGTTCGAGCGCCGGGTGGCCGAGGCTCCGGACGCGGTCGCGGTGGCCGGTTCGCTGACCTATGCCGAGCTGGACGCCCGTGCCAACCAGGTGGCGCATTATCTGCGCGGGGCGGGGGTGGGCGCGGAGTCGGTGGTCGGGTTGTGTTTCCCGCGTGGCGGCGATCTGGTGGCGGCGATTTTGGGGGTGTGGAAGGCGGGTGCGGCCTTCCTGCCGCTGGACGCGCGGCTGCCGGTGGAGCGGATCGCGTTCATGCTCGCCGACAGCCGCGCCCAACTGGTGCTGGGCACCGACGACTCTCTCGGCGATCTTCCGGCCGGGCGGGTCCGGATGGTGCCCATCGATCACCCCTTGCTGGCCATGAGCCCGGCGACCCGGGTCGAGCACGATCCGGTTCCCCATGGGCTGGCTTATGTGATCTACACCTCGGGCTCGACCGGGACGCCCAAGGGCGTCGCGGTTCAGCACGGGGGTCTGGTCAACCTGGCGGTCGCGCAGATGGCGCATTTCGCGGTGACGCCGGGTTCGCGGGTGTTGCAGTTCGCCTCGATCGGGTTCGACGCGGCGGTGTCGGAGATCGTGATGGCGTTGTGCTCGGGTGCGACGCTGGTCATGACGTCCACCGATGAGGTGCTGGCGGGTGAGCTGTCGGGGGTGACGCACGCGACCCTGCCGCCCGCCGTGCTCGGCACCCTCCGGGAGGAGGACCTCGCCTCGGTGACCACCCTCGTGTCGGCGGGTGAGGCGATCGACGCCGCTCTCGCGGCGAGGTGGTCGGCGGGGCGGCGGTTCGTCAACGCCTACGGTCCGACCGAGACGACGGTGTGCGCGTCGATGTCGCCGCCGCTCGAACCCGGCGCGGAGCCGGTCATCGGCACGCCGATCGCCAACGGCCGCGCCTACGTCCTGGGTGAGGACCTCCAGCCGCTCCCGCCCGGTGTGACCGGGGAACTGTACGTCGCCGGTCGGTGCCTGGCGCGGGGCTATCTCGGCCGGTCGGGTCTCACGGGTGAGCGGTTCGTGGCCTCGCCCTTCGACGCCGGTCAGCGCATGTACCGTACCGGCGACCTGGCCCGATGGACCCCCGACGGTCAGCTCGTCTTCCAGGGCCGGGCCGACGACCAGGTGAAGGTGCGTGGCTTCCGGGTGGAGCCCGGCGAGGTCGCGGCCGTTCTCGTGAAGTACCCGGATGTCGCCCAGGCCGCGGTGATCGCGCGGGACGATCGTCTGGTCGCCTATGTCGTCGGCGGGACCGAGGGCCTGCGGGAGTTCACGGCCGAGCGGTTGCCCGACTACATGGTCCCGGCCGTGTTCGTGCCGCTCGACGCGCTGCCGCTCACCCCCAACGGCAAGCTCGACCGCCGTGCCCTGCCCGCCCCCGAGTTCGCGGCCGGGACGGGCCGGGCGCCGGCGACGCTCACGGAGGAGCTGCTCTGCGCCGCGTTCGCGCACGTCCTCGGGCTGGAGAGCGTCGGGGTCGACGACGGGTTCTTCGATCTGGGCGGGCACTCGCTGCTCGCCGTGCGGCTCGTGTCGCGCATCCGCGCCACGCTCGGCGTGGAACTGCCGCTGCGCACCCTGTTCGAGTCGCCGACCGCGGCCGAGCTCGCCGTGCGGCTGCCGCGCGCCGGAGCGGCCCGCCCGCTGGTACGGGCGGGACACCGCCCCGAGCGGGTGCCGCTCTCGTTCGCGCAGCGGCGCCTGTGGTTCCTCGCCCAGCTCGACGGGCCGAACACGATGTACAACATCCCGATCCCGGTCCGCCTCCCCGCCGACGCCGACGTCACGGCGCTGAACGCGGCCCTGCGCGACGTGATCGGCCGGCACGAGTCGCTGCGCACCGTCTTCCCGTCGGTGGACGGCGAGCCGTACCAGCGGGTCCTGGACCTGGACGACCTCGACTGGGCCCTCGAAGTGGCGGATGCGGAGGACGTGGCGACCGCGTACACCTTCGACCTGGCGAACGAGGTCCCGATCCGGGCGTGGTTGTCCGGCGGCCGGAACCTGGTCGTGGTGATCCACCACATCGCGGGCGACGGCTGGTCGATGGGCCCGCTGAGCCGCGACGTCGCCACCGCCTACGCCGCCCGCCTCCAGGGCCGGGCCCCCGAATGGACCCCCCTCCCCGTCCAGTACGCCGACTACGCCCTCTGGCAGCGGGAACTCCTCGACGAGGACCTGCTGGCCGACCAGATCGGCTACTGGCGCGACGCGCTGTCGGGCGCGCCCGAGGAACTGACCCTGCCGGTCGACCGCCCGCGCCCGCCCGTCGCCACCCACGCCGGCTACGCGGCCCCCGTGCGGATCCCCGCCGAGGTGCACGAACGGCTGGCCGACCTGGCCCGGGCCGAGGGGGCGACGGTGTTCATGGTCGTCCAGGCGGCTCTGGCGGTGACACTGTCCCGGCTCGGCGCGGGCACCGACATCCCGATCGGCTCGGCCGTCGCGGGCCGGACCGACGAGGCGCTCGACGACCTGGTCGGCTTCTTCGTGAACACGCTGGTCATCCGGACCGACCTGTCGGGCGATCCGCTGTTCCGGGAGGCGCTCGACCGGGTCAGAGAGGCGAGCCTGGGGGCGCTCGCGCACCAGGACGTGCCGTTCGAACGCCTGGTGGAGACCCTGGCGCCGGTCCGGTCCCTCGCCCGGCACCCGCTGTTCCAGGTCATGCTGACCATGCAGAACATCGAACGCGCCGAACCGGCCGACGACCGCGCCGACGTGGGCGGCCCGTCAACCGCGAAGTTCGACCTCGACGTGGCCCTCGTGGAGACCTTCGACGAGCACGGCCGCCCGGCCGGGCTGCGCGGGGCGGTCAACGCGGCCGTGGACCTGTTCGACACCGACTCCGTCGAACTGCTCGCCCGCCGCTTCGCGGCGGTGCTCGCGCAGGTGGCGGCCGACCCTGACGTGCGGGTTCACGCGGTGGACGTGCTGGAGGAGGGGGAGCGGGAGCGGGTCCTGCGCGGCTGGAACGACACGGCCCGCGAGGTGGCCTCTTCGAGCATCGTGGACCTGATCACCCGGCAGGCCCCGGACGCTTTCGCGGTCGAGGGTGAGCTGACCTACGGGGAGTTGGATCGCCGGTCGGACGGGCTGGCGCGGCGCCTTCAGGCCTTGAATGTCGGTCCGGAGTCGATCGTGGGGGTCTGCCTGCCGCGTGGCGCGGAGATGATCACCGCGATCGTGGGTGTGTGGAAGGCGGGCGCGGCCTATCTGCCCGTCGACCCCGGCAACCCGGCTGAGCGGGTGGGTGCGGTGCTGGCCGATGCCGGGGTGGCGTGCGTGCTGGCCTGTGCGGAAACCCGGCAGCTGGTCCCCGCCGGGATGGAGATCGTCCTCGCGGGCATGTGGAATTCCGCGGTGCCGGCCTCTGCGGGGACCGAGGATGAGCCGGGCCTTGCGGCCGTGGAAGATTCGGCGGTGCCGGCCTCTGCGGGGACCGGGGCCGGGCCGGGCCTTTCGGGCATGGGGAATTCGGCGGTGCCGGCCTCTGCAGGGAGCGGGGATGAGCCGGACCTTTCGGGCATGCGGGATTCCGCGGCGTCGGCCTCTGCGGGGGATGGGTCGGGCCTGTCGTTCGCGGAGGGTCCGCTCGACGTTCGGGTGGAGCCGGATTCGCTGGCGTATGTGATCTACACCTCCGGGTCGACGGGCACTCCGAAGGGGGTCGCGGTCAGCCATCGCGGCTTGGTCAACCTCGTCGAGGTGTTCGGCCCTCTGCTGGGTGCGGGGCCGGGTGTGGGACTGTTGCAGTTCGCCTCGTTCGGGTTCGACGCCTCGGTGCTGGATGTGGTGGTCGCGCTGGCGACCGGGTCGACGTTGTGGGTGCCCGGCGAGCAGGAGCGGCTGCAGCCCCGGGCGCTGCGGGAGCTGACCGGGGTCGGGGCGGCCAGTGTGGTCCCCTCGCTGCTCAACGTGCTGGACCCGGCCGATTTCTCGCACATCGGGCCGATCGTGGTGGGTGCGGAGGGCATCACCGAGACCGTCGCCCGGCGGTGGGCTCAAGGCCGGCGGCTGGTCCACGCCTACGGCCCGACCGAGGCCACGGTCATCGTCGCCGCCGGGGAGGTCGACGCCGATGAGGAGGGGCCGATCTCGTTCGGGCGGCCCATCGCCAACTCGCGGATCTATCTGCTCGACGATCGGCTCGCGCCGGTCGCGCCCGGTGTCGCGGGAGAGGTCTATGTCGCCGGGCTCGGTCTGGCGCGGGGGTATCTCGGCCGTCCCGATCTCACCGGTGAGCGGTTCGTGGCCTCGCCCTTCGCGGCGGGGGAGCGCATGTACCGTACCGGCGACCTGGCGAAGTGGACCCCCGACGGCCGGCTGATCTTCCAGGGCCGCGCGGACGACCAGGTCAAGATCCGCGGGTTCCGCGTGGAGCCCGGTGAAGTCGCCGCCGTCCTGCTGAGGAATCCGGATGTCGCGCAGGCCGCCGTGGTCGCCCGCGACGGCCGTCTCGTCGCTTATGTGGTGGGCCAGGCGGAAGGCCTCAGGGAGTTCGCCGCCGAGCGGCTGCCCGACTACATGGTCCCCGCCGCCTTCGTCACCCTCGACGAACTCCCCCTCACCCCCAACGGCAAGCTCGACCGCCGCGCCCTGCCCGCCCCTGAGTTCGCCGCCGGTCAGGGCCGTCCCCCGGCCACGCTCAGGGAGGAGGTCCTCTGTGCGGCGTTCGCCGAGGTCCTGGGCCTGGAGCGGGTCGGCGTCGACGACGACTTCTTCCGCCTGGGCGGGCACTCCCTGCTGGCGGTCCGCCTCGTCGAACTCCTGCGGCGGCGCGGCGTCGAGGTCCTCGTACGGGCGCTCTTCGAAGCCCCCACCCCCGCCCGCCTGGCGCTGCCCACCGGCGGCGTCACGGTCGAGGTCCCCCCGAACCGCATCCCCGAGGGCGCGGAGCACATCACCCCGGACATGCTCCCGTTGGTCGACCTCACCGAGGCCGAACTCGCCCGGGTCGTCGCCTCGGTCGACGGCGGCGCGGCCAACGTCAAGGACGTCTACCCGCTGGCCCCCCTCCAGGAGGGCATGCTCTTCCACCACCTGCTGGCCGGAGACGGCGTCGACGCCTACGTCACCGTCCACGTCCTGGAGTTCGACTCCAGAACCAGGCTGGACGCCTTCGCCGCGGCGTTGCGCCAGGTCGTGGACCGGTACGACATCTACCGGACCGGCATCGTCTGGGACGGGCTGCGCGAACCCGTCCAGGTCGTGTGGCGGCGGGCCGACCTGCCGGTCGCCGAACACGCGCCCCAGGAGTCGGGCGAGGCGCTGGCCCAGGTCGTCGGCACCGCCATGAACCTGAGCCGGGCCCCGCTGACCGACCTGCACGTCGCCCCCGGCGCCGACGGCCGCTGGCTGGGCGTGTTGCGGATGCACCACATGGTCTCCGACCACCAGGGCATGGACGTGCTGGTCAGGGATCTGCGGACGGTTCTCCTGGGCGGGGAGCCGGCCCCCGCGCCGCCGTTCCGTGACTTCGTCGCGCAGGCGCGTGGCGGTGTCTCGCGGGCGGCGCACGAGGAGTTCTTCGCCGCCCTGCTCGACGGCGTGACCGAGCCGACCGCGCCGTTCGGGCTGATGAACGTGCACGGCGACGGCACCGGCATGACCACCTCGCTGGTCCCCGTGCCGCGTGAGACGGCCGCCGCGCTGCGGGAGGCCGCGCGGCGGCTCGGCGTGACGACGGCGACGATCATGCACGTCGTCTGGGCGCGGGTGCTGGCCGCCGTCTCCGGCCGCGACGACGTCGTCTTCGGCACGGTGCTCTTCGGGCGGATGAACGCGGGCGCGGGCTCCGACCGGGTGGTCGGCCCGTTCATCAACACCCTTCCGGTACGGGTGCGATCCGGCCGTACCAGAACGAAGCAGGCCGTGGAGGACATGCGGGCACAACTCGCGGCCCTGCTCGAACACGAGCACGCGCCCCTCGCCCTCGCGCAGCAGGCGGCCGGACTCGAGGGCGGAACGCCCCTCTTCACGTCGCTGTTCAACTACCGCCACACCGGCGGCGGGCGGGCCGAGCGCGCCGAGGGCGGGGAGGTCACCGGTGTCCGCACCCTCAGCACCCACGAGCACACCAACTATCCGCTGAGCGTGGCCGTCAACGACCCCGGCACCGGCGACCTGAGCGTCAACGTCAACGCTGGCGGCCACGTCGCGGCCGACATGGTCACCCGGCTGGTCCTCGTCACGCTGGAGAACCTCCTCGCCGCGCTGCCGGGCGACCGCGAACTCCGGACCGTGGACGTCCTCGACGACACCGACCGTGACCTGCTGCTGCGCGCCTGGAACGGCCCCGGGACCACGCTCCCGGCCGGGACCGTCCTCGACCTGTTCGCCCGGCGGGTGGCCGCCGGCCCCGAGGCGGTCGCGGTCGCCGCCGGAGACGCCACGCTGACCTACGCCGAACTCGACGCCGCGGCGGAACGCGTCGCCCGGCACCTGCGCGCCGCGGGCGCGGGCCCGGAAACGGTGGTGGGCCTGTGCCTGCCGCGCGGCCTCGACCTGGTCACCGCGATCCTGGGCGTGTGGAAGGCGGGCGCGGCCTACCTGCCGATCGCCCCGGATCTGCCGCCGGAGCGGATCGGGTTCATGCTGGCCGACAGCAGGGCGTCGCTGGTCGTCGCGGCCAGGGACACCGGCGCGGCCCTGACCGGCCCTGTCGTCTGGTTCGACGAGATCGGCGACGCCTCGGCGGAGCTGGTCGGGCCGCTGCCCGCGTCGGCGGCGTACGTGATCTACACCTCGGGCTCGACCGGGACGCCCAAGGGCGTGTCGGTCCAGCACTCCGGGCTGCTCAACCTGGCCGTCGCGCAGATGGACCATTTCGCGGTGACGCCGGGTTCGCGGGTGTTGCAGTTCGCGTCGATCGGGTTCGACGCGGCGGTCTCGGAGATCGTGATGGCGTTGTGCTCGGGTGCGACGCTGGTCATGACGTCCACCGATGAGGTCCTGGCAGGTGAGCTGTCGGGGGTGACACACGCGACCCTGCCCCCCGCCGTGCTCGGCACCCTCCGAGAGGAGGACCTCGCCTCGGTGACCACCCTCGTCTCGGCCGGAGAGGCGATCGACGCGGGCCTGGCGGCCAGATGGTCGGCGGGGCGGCGGTTCGTCAACGCCTACGGCCCGACCGAGACGACGGTGTGCGCGTCGATGTCGCCGCCGCTCGAACCCGGCGCCGAACCGGTCATCGGCACGCCGATCGCCAACAGCCGCTCCTACGTCCTGGACGAGAACCTGCGGCCGGTCCCGCCGGGCGTCGCGGGCGAGCTGTACGTCGCCGGCACGCCCCTCGCGCGGGGCTACGTCGGCCGCCCCGGGCTGACCGCGGAGCGGTTCACCGCCTCGCCCTTCGACGCCGGTCAGCGCATGTACCGTACCGGCGACCTGGCGAAGTGGACCCCCGACGGGAGGCTCGTGTTCGCCGGCCGGGTCGACGAGCAGGTCAAGATCCGCGGTTTCCGGGTGGAGCCCGGCGAGGTCGAGGCCGTGCTCCTGGCCTCGCCCGCGGTGGTGCAGGCCGCCGTGGCCGCCCACGGCGAGAGACTCGTCGCGTACGTCGTCGGCGAGACCGACGGCCTGCGCGAGTTCGCCGCACGGCGGCTGCCCGACTACATGATGCCCGCCGCCTTCGTCACCCTCGACGCGCTGCCGCTCACCCCGAACGGCAAGCTCGACCGCCGCGCGCTCCCCGTGCCCGGCACGGCGGCCGGGGAGGGCCGCCCGCCCGCCGACGTCAGGGAGGAGCTGCTCTGCGGCGCCTTCTGCCACGTCCTCGGGCTGGAGTCGGTCGGCGTCGACGACGACTTCTTCGCGCTCGGCGGCCACTCGCTGCTCGCCGTGCGGCTGGTGTCCCGCGTCCGGGTGGTCCTGGGCGCGGAGATCCCCCTCCACATGGTCTTCGAGGCCCCCACGGTGGCCGAACTGGCCGCCCACCTGGCCGAGGCCGAACCGGCCCGGGCGCCGCTGCGGGCGGAGACGCGGCCGGAGCGGGTGCCGCTGTCGTTCGCCCAGCGCCGGTTGTGGTTCCTCGCCCAGCTCGACGGGCCGAGCCCGACGTACAACATGCCCACGACCATCCCCATGGCCGGTGACCTGGACGTGGCCGCCCTGGACGCCGCCCTGCGCGACGTCGTCACCCGCCACGAGTCGCTCCGGACGGTCTTCCCCGCGGTCGACGGCGAGCCGTATCAGCACATCCTCGACCCGGCGGAGCTCGACTGGACGCTGCACGTGCAGCCTTTCGACCCCGCGGCGGTGGCGGCGGCCCGCGAGCACGCCTTCGACCTGTCGGCCGAGATCCCCATCCGGGCGTCGCTGTTCACCGGCGACGAGGAGCACACGCTGGTGCTGGTGCTGCACCACATCGCCGCCGACGGCTGGTCGATGCGCCCGCTGGCCCGCGATCTCTCCCACGCCTATGCCGCCCGTGTGGAGGGCCGCGCACCCGAATGGGAGCCGCTCCCGGTCCAGTACGCCGACTACGCCCTCTGGCAGGCCGATCTCCTCGGCGAGGAGCTGCTCTCGTCCCAGGTCGGCCACTGGCGGCGTGTCCTGGCGGGCTCCCCGGAAGAGCTCCGGCTGCCCGCCGACCGCCCGCGCCCGCCCGTGACCGGCCACCTGGGGCACCGCGTCCCCCTGCACCTCCCGGCCGAGGTGCACCGCCGGCTCGTGGACGTGGCCCGGGCCGAGGGGGCGACGGTCTTCATGGTCGTCCAGGCCGCGCTGGCCGTGACGCTGTCGCGTCTGGGCGCGGGCACGGACATCCCCATCGGCGCGGCCGTCGCCGGACGCACCGACGAGGCCGCCGACGACCTGATCGGCTTCTTCGTCAACACGCTCGTGATCCGCACCGACCTGTCCCGCGACCCCGAGTTCCGCAAGATCCTCGCCCGGGTACGGGCGGCGAGCCTCGACGCCCTCGCCCACCAGGAGGTGCCGTTCGAGCGGCTCGTGGAGGAACTGGCCCCGGAACGCTCGCTCTCCCGGCACCCCTTGTTCCAGGTGATGCTGACCCTGCAGAACATCGAACGGACGTCGTTGAGCATGCCGGGCGTGCGGGGCGGCGCGGCCCCGCCCGAGTCGCGGACGGCGACGGCCAAGTTCGACCTGGACCTGTCCCTGAGCGAACTCCTCGACGACCAGGGCCGCCCCGCGGGCCTGCGGGGCTCGCTCACCGCCTCGACGGACCTGTTCGACGCCGGCACGGCCACGACCTTGGCCGCCCGGTTCGCCCGCGTGCTCGACCAGGTCACGGCCGCGCCGGGCATCCGGCTCCACGAGGTCGACGTGCTCGACCCGGACGAGCGCCGCCAGGTCCTGCACGAGTGGAACGACACCGCTTCCGACGGGGTGGCGGAGCCGGTGCTGCGGTTGTTCGAGCGGCAGGTGGCACTGCGTCCGGACGCGGTGGCCGTGGTCGCCGACGGCCGCGAGCTGACCTATCGAGAACTCGACGAGTCGGCTCGGAGGGTCGCGGCGGCGGTCGTGGCCGGCGGTCGCGAGCTGACCTACCGGCAGGTCGACGAGTCGGCCCGGGTGGCGGGTGCGCCGGTGGTGGGGTTGCGGTTGCCGCGTGGCGCGGACATGATCGCGGCGATCCTGGGCGTGTGGAAGGCCGGTGCGGCCTATCTGCCGATCGATTCGGAACTGCCCGCTTCTCGGGTGGAGGCGATGCTGGCCGATGCCGGGGTGGAGATCGTGCTGGACGACCTGTCCGATCTTCCCGAAGCCGGAAACCTGACCGCAGTCGACGGTGATCTGGCTTATGTGATCTTCACTTCGGGTTCGACCGGGACTCCCAAGGGCGTGGCGGTCACCCAGACAGGACTGGCCAACTATGTCGCCTCGGTGTCGGCCCGGCTGGGCTGGACGGAGCCGGGCACCCGGTATGCGCTGCTTCAGCCGCAGGTGACCGACCTGGGCAACACGGTGGTGTTCATCAGCCTGGCCACCGGCGGCATGTTGCACATCCTGGATGAGGAAGCTGTCACCGATCCCGAGGCGGTGGCGGCGTATCTGGCTGAGCATCGGATCGACGCGTTCAAGGCGGTGCCCTCCCACCTGGCCGCGCTGACCTCGGTGGCCGGGGTCGAGCCTTTGATGCCGGCCGATTCCCTCGTCTTGGGCGGGGAGGCGGCCTCGGCGGAGTGGGTGGCCGAACTGGTCGCGACGGGCCGGCGGGTGTTCAACCACTACGGGCCCACCGAGACCACGGTCGGTGTCACCACTGCCGAACTGACCACCGGCGTCGAGCTTGGCACCCCGATCGCCAACATCCGCCTGTATGTGCTGGATGACACCCTTAGCCTGCTTCCGCCCGGCGTGGCCGGGGAGCTCTACGTGGCAGGGGCAGGTCTGGCGCGGGGGTATGTCTCCCGGCCCGCTCTGACCGCCGAACGGTTCGTGGCCTCGCCCTTCGATGCCGGGGAGCGCATGTACCGTACCGGCGACCTGGCGAAGTGGACCCCCGACGGGCGGTTGATCTTCCAGGGCCGCGCAGACGACCAGGTCAAGGTACGCGGCTTCCGCGTCGAGCCCGGTGAAATCGCGGCCGTTCTGGTGAAGAATCCGGACGTCTCCCAAGCGGCGGTGATCGCCCGGGACGACCGGCTGATCGCCTATGTGGTGGGCCAGACGGAGGGGCTGCGGGAGTTCGCCGCCGAACGCCTGCCCGCCTACATGGTCCCCACCGCCTTCGTCGCCTTGGACGAACTCCCGTTGACCGCTTCGGGCAAGCTCGACCGCCGGGCCCTCCCCGAGCCCGAGTTCGCGAGCGGCAGGGGACGCGCTCCCGCCACCGTCAGGGAAGAAGTGCTCTGCGCCGCGTTCGCCCAGGTCCTGGGCCTGGACCGGGTCGGTGTCGACGACGACTTCTTCCGCCTCGGCGGGCACTCCCTGCTGGCGGTCCGGCTCGTGGAGGTGCTCCGGCAGCGGGGTGTGCCGGTGTCGGTCAGGGCGCTGTTCGAGTCGCCGACCCCGGCGGGACTGGCGCGTGCGGCGGCCACGACCGCCGTCGAGGTCCCCGCCAACCGGATCCCCGAGAACGCCGTCCGCCTGACCCCCGACATGCTCCCCTTGGTCGACCTCACCGAGGCCGAGCTCGACCGCGTCGTCGCCTCGGCCGAGGGCGGCGCGGCCAACGTGAAGGACGTCTATCCGCTGGCCCCCCTCCAGGAGGGCATGCTCTTCCACCACCTCCTCGCCGGTGACGGTGTCGACGCCTATGTGCGCAAGCAGGTTCTGGAGTTCGACTCCCGCGACCGGCTCGACGCGTTCACCGACGCGTTGCGCCAGGTGGTGGCCCGGCACGACATCTACCGGACCGGCATCGTCTGGGACGGCCTGCGCGAACCCGTCCAGGTGGTGAGGCGGCACGCCGAGCTCCAGGTCGTCGAGCACGACCGCCAGGAGTCGGGCGTCACCCTCGTCGAGGCCGTGGGCTCGGCGATGGACCTTGGCCGCGCTCCCCTCATGGATCTCCACGTCGCCGAGACCGCCGACGGCCGCCTGCTCGGCCTGCTGCGCATGCATCACATGGTCTCCGACCACCAGGGCCTGGACGTGCTGGTCAGGGAGCTCCGCGCGGTCCTCTCCGGCGAGCCCGAGCGGCTGGCCGCGCCGTTGCCCTTCCGCAACTTCGTCGCCCAGGCCCGCGACGGCGTCTCCCGCGAGGAGCACGAACGCTTCTTCGCCACCCTTCTCGGCGGCGTGACCGGCACGACCGCCCCATATGGGGTGCTCGACGTGCACGGCGACGGGGCCGACGCGACGTCGTCGCTGGTCACCATCCCCGACGAGACCGTCACCGCCCTCCGCGCGGCGGCGCGGGACCTCGGTGTCAGCGTGGCGACGATCATGCATGTGGCATGGGCGCGGGTGTTGTCGGTGGTGTCGGGCCGCGACGACGTGGTCTTCGGCACGGTGTTGTTCGGGCGGATGAACGCGGGCGAGGGTTCCGACCGGGTGGTGGGGCCGTTCATCAACACCCTTCCGGTACGGGTGCGGTCGGGTCGCGCCGGGATCACGCAGGCCGTGGAGGAGATGCGGGCGCAACTGGCCGGGCTGCTCGAACACGAGCACGCGCCGCTGGCCCTGGCCCAGCAGGCCGCGGGCCTGGAGGGCAACACACCGCTGTTCACCTCCCTGCTCAACTACCGCTTCGCCGGGCAGGGCGGCGAACGGGACGAACGGCAGCCGGAAGTGCCGGGGATCCGCAACGTGCTGACCCGAGTCCAGAACAGCTATCCGCTGACCGTCTCGGTCAACGACCGGGGTGCGGAGGGACTCAGCCTGAGCATCCTCGCGGCCGCCGGAATCGACGGCGAGGCCGTCGGGTCGCTCATGCGGACCGCGACTGAAAACCTCACCGATGCCTTGTCGGCCTCTCCCGACCTGGCGTTGCGCGCCGTGGACGTGCTCGGCGAGGAGGTCCGCGGGCTCCTGGGCACCTGGAACGACACCGCGTCCGACGGGGTGGCGGAGCCGGTGCTGCGGTTGTTCGAGCGGCAGGTGGCACTGCGCCCGGACGCGGTGGCCGTGGTCGCCGACGGTCGCGAGCTGACCTATCGAGAACTCGACGAGTCGGCTCGGAGGGTCGCGGCGGCGGTCGTGGCCGGCGGTCACGAGCTGACCTATCGACAGCTCGACGAGACGGCCCGGGTGGCGGACGCGGCGGCGGTGGTCGCCGACGGCCGCGAGCTGACCTATCGAGAACTCGACGAGTCGGCCCGGAAGGTCGCGGCGGAGGTCGTGGCCGGTGGTCGCGAGCTGACCAAACGGCAGCTCGATGAGTCGGCCCGGGTGGCGGACGCGGCGGTGGTGGGGTTGCGGT
This sequence comes from Herbidospora sp. NBRC 101105, assembly GCF_030269205.1. Lineage (NCBI taxonomy): Bacteria > Bacillati > Actinomycetota > Actinomycetes > Streptosporangiales > Streptosporangiaceae > Herbidospora > Herbidospora sp. NBRC 101105. Next base: position 240,826 of record NZ_BSSX01000010.1, read on the forward strand.
TGCCGCGTGGCGCGGACATGATCGCGGCGATCCTGGGCGTGTGGAAGGCCGGCGCGGCCTATCTGCCGATCGATCCGCAACTGCCCGTCTCGCGGGTGGAGGCGATGCTGGCCGATGCCGGCGTGGAGATCGTGCTGGACGACCTGTCCGATCTTCCCGAAACCGGGGCCGGGGATCGTGAGGGTGACCTGGCGTATGTGATCTTCACTTCTGGGTCGACCGGGACTCCCAAGGGGGTGGCGGTCACCCAGGCGGGGCTGGCCAACTATGTCGCCTCGGTCTCCGCCCGGCTGGGCTGGACGGAGCCGGGAACCCGGTATGCGCTGCTTCAGCCGCAGGTGACCGACCTGGGCAACACGGTGGTGTTCATCAGCCTGGCCACCGGCGGCATGTTGCACATCCTGGATGAGGAAGCCGTCACCGATCCCGAAGCGGTGGCCGCGTATCTGGCCGAGCATCGCATCGATGCGTTCAAGGCGGTGCCCTCCCACCTGGCCGCCCTCACCTCGGTGGCCGGGGTCGAGCGGTTGATGCCGGCCGATTCGCTGGTCCTGGGCGGGGAGGCGGCCTCGGCCGACTGGGTGGCCGAACTGGTCGCCACGGGCCGGCGGGTGTTCAACCACTACGGGCCCACCGAGACCACGGTCGGTGTCACCACTGCCGAACTGACCACTGGCGTCGAGCTTGGCAGCCCGATCGCCAACACCCGCCTGTATGTGCTCGATGACACTCTCAGCCCGCTCCCGCCCGGCGTGGCCGGGGAGCTGTATGCGGCCGGGGCAGGTCTGGCTCGTGGTTACGTCGGCCGCCCCGGGCTGACCTCCGAACGGTTCGTGGCCTCGCCCTTCGATGGGGGAGAGCGCATGTACCGTACCGGCGACCTGGCCAAGTGGACCCCCGACGGGCGGCTGATCTTCCAGGGCCGGACCGACGACCAGGTCAAGGTGCGCGGTTTCCGGGTCGAGCCCGGCGAGGTCGAATCCGTTCTACTGAGATATCCGGATATTTCACAGGCCGCTGTCCTTGCCAGGGATGACCGCCTGATCGCCTATGTCGTCGGCCAGACGGAGGGACTGCAGGAGTTCGCCGCCGAGCGCCTTCCCGCCTACATGGTCCCCACCGCCTTCGTCGCGCTGCCCGCGCTGCCGCTGACCTCCAGCGGGAAGCTCGACCGGGCGGCGCTGCCCGACCCCGACCGGCCGGTTGTCCGCAGGGAGCCCGCCGACGAGCGGGAGGCGGCCCTGTGCGAGGTGTTCGCCCAGGTCCTCGGTCTGGAGTCGGTCGGGGTCGACGACGACTTCTTCCACCTCGGCGGGCACTCGCTGCTGGCGATCCGGCTGCTGTCGCGGATCCGGGCCCGGCTCGGCGCCGAGGTGCGCATCAGGATGTTGTTCGAGGCGCCCACCCCCGCCGGGCTGGCCGCGCTGCTGGCCGGGCCGGACACGCGGCCGGTTCTGGCGCGGCGGGCGCGTCCCGAGCGGGTGCCGCTCTCGTTCGGGCAGCGGCGCCTCTGGTTCCTCGCGCAGCTGGAGGGGCCGAGCCCGACGTACAACATCCCGGTCGCGATCCCCCTGAGGGGACACGTCGACGTCGGGGCTCTGGACGCCGCGCTGCGCGACGTGCTCGGCCGCCACGAGTCGCTGCGCACGGTCTTCCCGTCGCAGGACGGCGAGCCCTACCAGCAGGTCGTCGGCCTCGACGGGCTCGGCCGGCTGTTGGACGTCGTCCAGGTCGGCGCGGACGACCTCACCGACGCCGTCGACCGGGCCCGGTGGCATGCCTTCGACCTCGAACGCGAGCTCCCCATCAGGGCGACGCTGTTCCAGGCCTCAGACGGTGAACAGGTGCTCGTGCTCGCCATGCACCACATCGCCACCGACGGATGGTCCCTCGCCCCACTGGCGGCGGACCTGTCCGCCGCGTACGCCGCCCGGCTCCGGGGCGAGGCGCCGGTGTGGTCGCCGCTGCCGGTCCAGTACGCCGACTACGCCCTCTGGCAGCGCGACCTGCTCGGTGACGAGTCCGACTCGGCCAGTCCGCTGTCACGTCAGGTCGCCTACTGGCGGGAGGCGCTGGCCGGGGCGCCGGAGGAGCTGACCCTGCCCGCCGACCGGGTGCGGCCCGCCGTGTCGTCGCGCCGGGGGCACGCCCTGCCGATGCGGACCTCGGCCGACGTCCACCGGCGCCTCACGGAACTGGCCCAGGCCGAGGGCGCGACGGTGTTCATGGTCGTCCAGGCGGCGCTGGCGGTGACGCTGTCCCGGCTCGGCGCCGGGACCGACATCCCGATCGGCTCGGCCGTGGCCGGGCGGACCGACGAGGCGCTCGACGGCCTGGTCGGCTTCTTCATCAACACCCTGGTCATCCGGACCGACCTGTCGGGCGACCCGGTGTTCCGGGAGGTGCTCGGCCGGGTCAGAGAGGCCGGGCTGAACGCGCTGGAACACCAGGACGTGCCGTTCGAACGCCTGGTGGAGACCCTGGCGCCCGCCCGCTCCCTCTCCCGGCACCCGCTGTTCCAGGTGGCACTGCTGGTCCGCAACACGGAGCGGGCCTCGCTCGACCTGCCCGAGGTCCAGGCCGGTGGGAGGTCCGCACCGGCCGGTCCGGAGGGCCCGGCGCTGGTTCCCGCGAAGTTCGACCTCGACGTGGCGATCCGCGAGACCTTCGACGACCAGGGCCGCCCGGCCGGTCTCCAAGGCTCCATGATCGCCTCGATCGACCTGTTCGACGCCGCGACCACGGGACGCCTGATCGGCGCTTTCACCCGCGTGCTGGAACAGGTGACGGCGGAACCGGATGTCCGGGTTCACGCGGTGGACGTGCTGGAGGAGGGCGAGCGGGAGCGGATTCTGCACGGCTGGAACGACACGGCCCGCGAGGTGCCCTCTTCGAGCATCGTGGACCTGATCACCCGGCAGTCCCCGGACGGCTTCGCGGTCGAGGGTGAGCTGACCTACGGCGAGTTGAACCGCCGGTCGGACCGGCTGGCCCGGCGCCTGCAGGCCTTGAACGTCGGTCCGGAGTCGATCGTCGGGGTCTGTCTGCCGCGTGGCGCGGACATGATCACCGCGATCGTGGGCGTGTGGAAGGCGGGCGCGGCCTACCTGCCCGTCGACCCCGGCAATCCCGCTGAGCGGGTGGGGGCGGTGCTGGCCGATGCGGGGGTGGCATGTGTGCTGGCCTGTGCGGAAACCCGGCATCTGGTCCCCACCGGGATGGAGATCGTCCTCGCGGGCACGTGGGCTTCTGCGGTGCCGGACCCTGTGGGGGCCGGGGATGAGCCGGGCCTTTCGGGCAGGCGGGATTCGGCGGTGCCGGCCTCTGCGGTGGCCGGGGATGAGCCGGGCCTTGCGGCCATGGAGGATTCGGCGGTGCCGGTCTCTGCGGGGACCGGGGATGGGTCGGACCTTTCGGGCATGCGGGATTCGGCGATGCCGGTCTCTACGGCGACCGGGGATGAGCCGGGCCTTTCGGGCGAAGAGGGTCCGCTCAACGTTCGGGTGGAGCCGGATTCGCTGGCGTATGTGATCTACACGTCCGGGTCGACGGGCACGCCGAAGGGGGTGGCGGTCAGTCATCGCGGGCTGGTGAACCTGGTTGAGGTGTTCGGGCCTTTGCTGGGGGCGGGGCCGGGTGTGGGGGTGTTGCAGTTCGCCTCGTTCGGGTTCGACGCCTCGGTGCTGGATGTCGCGGTGGCTTTGGCGACCGGTTCGACGCTGGTCGTCGCGGATGAGGGCAGGCGGGCGCAGCCTGAGCGGTTGCGGGAACTGACCAGGGTGGGGGCGGCCAGTGTGGTTCCCTCGCTGCTCAACGTGCTCGATCCGGCTGACTTCTCGCACATCGGCCCGATCGTGGTGGGTGCGGAGGGCATCACCGAGACCGTCGCCCGCCGCTGGGCTCAAGGTCGGCGGCTGGTCCACGCCTACGGCCCCACTGAGGCCACGGTGATCGTCGCGGCGGGCGAGGTCGACGCTGATGAGGAGGGGCCGATCTCGTTCGGGCGGCCCATCCCGAACTCGCGGCTGTACCTGCTCGACGACCGGCTCGCGCCGGTCGCGCCCGGTGTCGCGGGGGAGGTCTATGTCGCCGGGCTCGGTCTGGCGCGGGGGTATCTCGGCCGTCCCGATCTCACCGGGGAGCGGTTCGTGGCCTCGCCCTTCGCGGCGGGGGAGCGCATGTACCGTACCGGCGACCTGGCGAAGTGGACCCCCGACGGCCGCCTGATCTTCCTGGGCCGGGCCGACGACCAGGTCAAGATCCGCGGGTTCCGCGTCGAACCGGGCGAGGTCGCCGCCGTCCTGCTGAAGAGTCCGGGTGTCTCGCAGGCCGCGGTCATCGCCCGCGACGACCGTCTCGTCGCTTATGTGGTGGGCCAGGCGGAAGGCCTCAGGGAGTTCGCCGCCGAGCGGCTCCCCGACTACATGGTCCCCGCGGCGTTCGTCACGCTGGACGAACTTCCCCTCACCCCGAACGGCAAGCTCGACCGCCGGGCCCTGCCCGAACCCCAGCAGGTCACCGGTTCCGGCCGGGCGCCCGCCACCGTCCAGGAGGACATGCTCTGCAACGCCTTCGCCGAGGTCCTGGGGCTGGAGAGAGTCGGCGTCGACGACGACTTCTTCGACCTGGGCGGGCACTCCCTGCTCGCCGCGCGGCTCGTCTCCCGCATCAGGACCGTCCTCGGGGCGGAGGTCCCGCTGTGGACCCTCTTCGACAACCCCACCCCCGCCGGAGTGGCCGCCCACCTGGTCGGGTCGGACGTGGGCCGCACCCGCCCCGCGCTGCGCAGGCGCACCAGGCCCGAACGGGTCCCCCTGTCGTTCGCGCAGCGACGGTTGTGGTTCCTCGGCCAGCTCGAAGGCCCCAGCCCGACCTACAACATCCCGATGACGATCGGCCTGAGCGGCGCCCCCGACGTCACCGCGCTGAACGCCGCCCTCCGCGACGTCCTGGAGCGCCATGAAGCGCTCCGCACGATCTTCCCGTCGGTCGACGGCGAGCCGTACCAGCACGTCGTCCCGATGGAGAACCTCGACTGGTCACTGGAGGTGGAGCAGGTCGAGCCGGACGGGATGGCGGCCGCCGCCGCGGCGGCGCGGCGGCACGCCTTCGACCTGTCGACCGACGTCCCGGTGAAGGCGTGGCTGTTCCAAGCGGGCCGGGACCAGACCCTCGTCGTGGTCATGCACCACATCGCCGGCGACGGCTGGTCGTCGGCCCCGCTGAGCCGCGACCTCACCACCGCCTACACCGCCCGGCTCCAAGGACGGGCCCCCGAGTGGACCCACCTTCCGGTCCAGTACGCCGACTACGCCCTCTGGCAGCACGACCTCCTCGACGAGACCCTGCTGGCCGAACAGGTCGGCTACTGGCGCGAGACCCTGGCCGCGCTCCCCGACGAGCTGGCGTTGCCGACGGACCGCCCGCGACCGGCCACCGCGACCCACTACGGCCACCACGTCCCGCTGCGCATCCCCGCCGACGTGCACCGCAGGCTGGTGCGGCTGGCGCGGGAAGAGGGGGTGACGGTCTTCATGGCCGTACAGGCGGCTCTCGCGGTGACCCTTTCCCGGCTCGGCGCGGGCTCGGACATCCCGATCGGCTCCGCCGTGGCGGGGCGGCTCGACGAGGCGCTGAACGACCTCGTCGGCTTCTTCGTCAACACCCTGGTCATCCGCACCGATCTGACCGGTGATCCGGCGTTCCGGCAGGTGCTGGGCCGGGTCAGGGAGGCGAGCCTGGGCGCGCTGGCCAACCAGGACGTGCCGTTCGAACGCCTGGTGGAGGAGCTCGCCCCGGCCCGGTCCCTGGCCCGCCACCCGCTGGTGCAGACGGTGCTGACCATGCAGAACCCCGAACGCGCCGGAGAGGAACGCCCGGAGGTGGGCGCGTCGGGTCCCGAGCTGGTCCCGGCCAAGTTCGACCTCTACTTCCCGATGGCCGAGACCTTCGACCGCGACGGGAACCCGGCCGGGCTGCGCGGCGCGGTCACCGCCTCGGCCGACCTGTTCGACGCCGCCACGGCGGGCCGGATCGGCGAATGGTTCGCCCGCGTGCTCGACGTCGTGACCACCGACCCCGACGTGCGCCTCCACGCGGTCGACCCGGTCGCCCCGGCGGAACGGGACCTGCTCCTCGGCGCCTGGACGGACACCGCCGCCCCCGGTGTCCCGCTTTCGCTCGTCGAGGCCTTCGCGCGTCAGGTGGCGACCGTTCCCGACGCGGTGGCGATCACCGCACCCGGCGCCCAGGTCGGGTACGCCGAACTCGACGCCCGCGCCAACCGGCTGGCCCGCCATCTGATCGGGCTCGGCGTGGGGCCGGAGTCGGTCGTGGGGCTGTGCTTCCCCGACGGGCTCGACATGATCACGGCCATCGTCGCGGTCTGGAAGGCGGGCGCCGCCTACCTGCCGCTCGACGGGACGCTGCCCGTCGAGCGGATCGCGTTCATGCTGGCCGACAGCGGGGTCAGGGTCGTGCTCGGCACCGAGGAGGTCCTCGGTGACCTCCCCGCGGGCCGGGTCCGCATGGTGGCCCTCGACGACCCGTTCACCGAGGTGATCCTCAGCACCCTCCCCGCCACGCCGCCCGACCACGACGCCGAGCCGGATTCGCTGGCGTACGTCATCTACACCTCGGGGTCGACCGGCCGGCCGAAGGGCGTGGCCGTCACCCAGGGTTCGCTGGCCAACTACGTCGCCTCGGTCTCGGCCCGGCTCGGCTGGACCACTCCGGGCACCCGCTACGCGCTGCTCCAGCCGCAGGTCACCGACCTGGGCAACACGGTCGTGTTCACCAGCCTGGCCACCGGCGGGCACCTCCACGTGCTCGACCCCGATTCGGTCACCGACCCCGAAGCGGTGGCCCGGTATCTGGCCGATCACCGCATCGACGCGCTGAAGGCGGTGCCCTCTCACCTGGCCGCGCTCGCCGCCGCGACCGGCGCCGAACGGCTGACGCCCGCCACCTCGCTCGTGCTGGGCGGCGAGGCCGCCCCGCCCGCGCTGGTCGCCGACCTCGTCGCCACCGGCCGCCGCATCTTCAACCACTACGGCCCCACCGAGACGACGATCGGCGTCACCACCGCCGAACTGACCGCCGGCGTCGAGCTCGGCACCCCGATCGCCAACACCCGCCTGTACGTGCTGAACGACGCCCTCCACCCACTCCCGGTCGGCGTGACGGGCGAGCTCTACGCGGCCGGCGCCCCGCTGGCCCGCGGCTACGTGGCCCGGCCCGGCCTGACCGCCGAACGCTTCGTCGCCTCGCCCTTCGACACCGGTCAGCGCATGTACCGCACCGGAGACCTGGCGAAATGGACCCCCCACGGCAGGTTGATCTTCCAGGGCAGGGCCGACGACCAGGTCAAGGTCCGCGGCTTCCGCGTCGAACCCGGCGAGGTGACCGCCGTCCTGCTGGCACATCCGGACGTCTCGCAGGCCGCCGTGGTCGCCCGCGACGACCGGCTCGTCGCCTATGTCGTCGGCGAGACCGGGAACCTCCGGGAGTACGCCGCCGAACGGCTGCCCGCCCACATGGTCCCGGCCGCGTTCGTGAGCCTCGACGCGCTCCCGCTCACCGGCAACGGCAAGCTCGACCGCCGCGCGCTGCCCGCCCCCGACTTCGCGGCGGCGGCCTGGGCGGCCGTGAGCCGGGGTCCCGCCACCGCCCTGGAGAACCTCGTCTCAGAGACGTTCGCCGAGGTGCTCGGGGTGCCGTCGGTGCAGGTCGACGACGACTTCTTCCACCTCGGCGGACATTCCCTGCTGGCCGTCACGCTCGTCACCCGCCTGGCCGAACGCGGGGTCTCGACGTCCGTCCGGGCGGTGTTCGCCGCGCCGACCGTCGCCGGGCTCATCGCCGGGCTCAGCCTGTCGTCCCTCGGCGACTCGCTGGGCGGCCTGCTGCCGATCCGCACCGGAGGCGGGCGTCCGCCCTTCTTCTGCGTCCACCCCGGCGCCGGCCTGAGCTGGTGCTATCGGCCGCTGACCCGGTTCGTCCCCGACGACATCCCCCTGTACGGGCTCCAGGCGGCCGGGCTCCAGGGTGGCGAGCCCGCCCGGGACGTGCGGGAGATGGCGGCCGACTACGTCCGGCGCATCCGGGAGGTCCAGCCGTCGGGGCCCTACCACCTGCTGGGGTTCTCGTTCGGCGGCATCCCCGTCCACGAGATCGCCGTGCAGCTCCAGGACGCGGGCGAGACGGTCGCCGCGCTGGTCATCATGGACGCGTACCCCTTCAAGCAGCGCCTGGCCGAACCGGCCGGGCCGCCGCCCGAGGAGACCGATCCCGAGGAGAGGCTCCGGCGGACCGCCGAGCGGTTCCGCGAGGAGGTGGGGGAGGTCCTCGGCGGGATCTCCGACGAGGAGCTGCTCCTCATCGCGAAGATCTTCACCAACAACACGGAGCTCAGGCGGGCCCACGAGCCGGGCGTGTTCCGTGGCGACGCGCTGCTGCTGACCGCCGTCGAGGGCAAGGACAACCCGGAGGCCGCCGCCCCCCGCTGGCAGCCCCACGTCGACGGCGCGGTCGCGGAGGTCGGCCTGCCGTGCCGCCACTCCGACCTGATGCGGCCCGACATGCTGGAGCTGGCCTGGCGGGCGATCGCAGAGTGGATGGCCCGGTGACACGCCCGGTGACACGAAAGAGCGGGCGCCGGTGCCGGCGCCCGCTCCCGTGTCCAACTGCTCGATCAGGCAGTTGGTCGAATCTTCAATCGCCTGACCATCGGGGCTCCCGCTTCTCGGCGAACGCCCTTACCCCCTCGGCCGCGTCGGCGCCGGCCCGGCGGCGCTCCTCCCACGTGTACGTGGTGGTGAACGCCTCCTCCAGCGGCAGGTCGAGCGAGCGCAGCACGCTCTCCTTGATCGCCCGGACCGACAGCGGCGCGCTCCTGAGCAGGTCGGAGACCCACTCGTCGACACACCGGTCGAGCTGCGAACGGGGCACCACCTCGTTGACCAGCCCGTGCCGGAGAGCCGTGGCGGCGTCCATGCGGCGGCCGGTCAGCAGGTGGCCCATGGCGACCTTCAGCGGGAGCTGCCTGGCCAGCCGGAACGCCCCGCCGGCGCCCGGCACCAGGCCGAGGCGGGCCTCCGGCAGGGCGAACACCGCGTCGTCGGCCGCGATGATCAGATCGCAGGCCAGCGCGAGTTCGAAGCCGCCGCCGAGCACGTGGCCGTGCACGCGGGCGACCACCGGTTTGGTCAGGGTGAAGCGCTCGGTCAGCCGGGGCCAGCCCGGCTGACCACGGCTGCCGAACGTCGTCGCGGGCGCGCCCGTCTCGTTGAGGCGGGCCCGTTCGCGCAGGTCCTGCCCGACGCAGAACGCCCGGTCGCCGGCCCCGCCGAGGACGGCCACCCGGACCGCGTCGTCGGCCTCGACGTCGTCCCAGATCGCGGCGAGCTCCTCGTGGGTGCGGGAGTCCATGGCGTTCAGGACCTCGGGACGGTCGAGCGTGACGCGGGCGACGTGGCCGGCCTTCTCGTAACGGACCCGGCTCATGCGAACCGGCGCACCTTCTCCAGGACGTCCGGTCCGTGCATCCGGAGCGCCTGCTGGAGGGCGAACTCGGCCATGTAGCGGCGGAACACGTCCTCGGGCTCCTCGGCGAGGTGAAGCATGCGCCGGTTCGCGACGACCGCCTCCCCGTCGAGCCGCCCCAGCGCGGCCTCGATCGCGTCGTCGAGCCGTTCGGGCTCCACGACCTCGTCGACGAACGCCCGCGCGTCGGGTTCGGTCGCCCAGACCCGGCGTCCCTGGAGGATGAGCTGGCGGGCCAGCCGTGCGCCGGTGGCCCTGGTCAGCCGCAGGTTGGCGGCCCCGGGGATGATGCCCTCGCGGGCGGCGGGCAGGCTGACGTAGGAGTCGGAGGCGGCCAGGACCTGGTCGAAGACGAGCAGCAGCTGGGCGCCGCCGCCGATCGCGAAGGTGTCGACGGCGGCCGTCCACGGCTTCTCGGCCGGGCGGCCGTCGTCGCCGCTCAGGCCGCGCACCAGCTTGGCGAGGTAGCCGAGCTCGCGCCGCAGCAGGAAGCCCACCAGGGTGATCTCCCCGGCGTGCAGCTTCTTGAGGTTGATCCCGGCGCTGAACACCCGCCTGCCCTTGTACCGCGGATGGGTCATCACGCCCCCGCGCAGCAGGCCCATCGTGACGCCCGGGTCGAGCAGCGCCAGGTCGACGGCGGTCTCCATGTCGTCGACCTGGCGTTCGTCCTCGGCGTTGAGGCAGTCGTCGCGGACCATGGTCAGCCGGGCCACCCCGTCGCGGCGCTCCAGGACGACCGACTCCATCTCGACCAGGCCGGTCCGGGTGAACTCCGGCAGCAGCGCCAGCGCGCGCTCGGTCGGGCGGCGCATGGTGTCGAGCAGGTGGGAGCCCGCGAAGGGACAGTCGAGGATGCCCCGCAGGAAGACGCCCTCGTCGATCTCGCGCCCCTCCTTGGCGGCCTGCGGCACGCCGCGCTCCTCGGGCGGGACGAGCGTGGGAAAGACCTGCCGGGCCGCGTCGACCAGCTCGCGCAGGCGAAGGCGGCGCGACCGGCCGCCGGTCAGCTCGTCGTAGACGTGGGTGGCGTGCTCGGCCATGAACCGGCCGCGCCCGTCGCGGCCGGTGACCCGCGCGGCGGCCCGCGCCAGGGTGGTCACGAGACCGCCGCCTTGCGCAGCGCGCGGTCGCAGGCGGCGAGGTGGGCGCCGAGCGCCTCCTCGAAGCTCGTCGTCGCGGCCTCCGACAGCAGCAGCCGCCGGACGGCCAGTTCCCGGTCCCCGGCCACGACGGGCGCCGGGTCGTCGGTCACCTCGTCGAGGAGCCGGGCGGCCACCGCCCGGTCGGCGTCGATCGGGGCGCCGAGCAGCACCGCCCGGCGGATCGCGCCCGCCCCCGCCTGCTGCACCAGCCGGTAGAGGGTCATGCCCGGCCACGTCGCCCCGCCGGCCATCGGCAGGATCAGCCTCGTGCCCGGTGCCGCGACCCTCACGTCGGCGGTGAGCAGCACGTCGAGGGCGGTGCCGCCGCAGTCGCCGGAGACCAGCGCGACGGTCGTCACGGGGAGCTGCTCCAGGCGGCGCACCGTGCGCTCCCACTTCGTCACCAGCCCGACCGACACCTCGCGGCTCCAGCCCTCGCCGGGCGTGCCCGACAGGGCGAACCGGGCGACGCCGGGCCCTCCGTGGTCGTGGACGCGGTCGCAGAACGCGGTCACCGTCTCGACGACGGAGGCCGACATCGGCGCCGTCCCGTCTATTTCCAGAGTCAATTCAATTGTGTTCACCATTGCACCAGCGCCGTTTCTATCGTGGACCCCGGGCCCATCGTCATGAGCACGCCGTAATCGCCGGGAAAGGTGACGTCCTCCTGCGTGAGGCGTTCATAGGAGAAAAGAAAAGAAGCGCTCGACACGTTGCCGAAGTCGCGCAGCACACCGGTCGTGTGCCGGACGTCGTGGCGGGTCAGCCCGAGATTCACCGAGACGGCGTCGATCACCTTCTTGCCGCCCGAGTGGACCAGCCAGTGGGAGATCTGGTCGCGGCGCAGCCCGTTGGCGCGCAGCAGCCGGTCGACGGCGGGCTCGGCGTGGGCGCCGACCACATAGGGGATCTGCGGGTCGAGGTAGAAGCTGAACCGGCCCAGGTCGCGGTCCCAGTCGTAGCGCATGGCGTCGACGGCGTCGGTGATGACGCAACTGGCGAAGTCGATCACCCGCGGCCCCGGCACGGACTCCCCGGCGACCAGCGCCACGGCCGCCGCGCCGTCGCCGAACAGGCTGTTCACCACGGCGGTCCGCATCGTCCCGTCGATCGCGTACGCCGCCGAGCACGCCTCCGTGCAGAGCACGACGGCGAGTTTGCCCGGGTGTGCCGACGCCCAGCCGGCCACCACGTTCAGCGCGTTCAGGCCGGCGTTGCAGCCCATGCCGACGATGTCGGTCCGGCCGCAGTGGCGGTCGATGCCCAGCTCGCGGATGAGCAGCGCGCTCAGCCCTGGGGTCAGGAAGCCGGTCGACGTCACGCAGCAGAGGTGGCCCAGATCGCCCAGGTCGGCGCCGGCGTTCTTCAGGCACGCCTCCAGCGCCTCGGCGCCCATCTGGACGGCCAGCCGTTTGTGCTTGTCGAGCAGGTCGCCCTGCGACTCGGGGAGGCGCGCGCCGGTCTCGTCGGCGGGCGGCAGCGTGAGGTGCCGGCGGTCGATGGCGCTGTTGAGGAAGACCGAGCGGGCCTTCGGGTCGTCGATCCGCAGGATGTCCAGGAGTTCGGCCTGCGCGTAGGACTCGGGCGTGACGGCGGTGCCGACGCCCGCGATCCTCGCTTCCGTCACCGTCATCGGAACGTCCACCCCCACATTCGGGGCTTACTTCTTATCAGTCGTTTCGCTGTGGACACCTTTTTCCTTTCTTATCGGAGCCACAGCAAAGTAACCCGGTGAATTCGGCGGCGGCAACGCCGTCCAAACGCGGAAAAGGGGCCGGTTTCCGCTGGGAAACCGGCCCCTCGCGAGGCGGGCGTCAGCTCGCGTACGCCTCCAGTTCGTAGATGCGGGCCGCCGTGTCGGAGTTACTCGTCGGCGCCAGCACGTTCACCCGGATATACCGGACATCGCGCGGCGTGAAGGTGTGCGTGGTGATGTTCGCCGTGTTCCCGCGCGGCTGAGCCACGTTGGTCCACGTCGTCCCGTTCGTGCTCACCTGGACGTCGAAGTCGCGGGTGTTCCAGACCGCCTGCTCGCCTCCGGCCCCGGAGTGCTTCAGCACGATCTTGCCCACGCTCTGGTTCGAGCCCAGGTCGACCCGGATCCACTTGCTCGATCCGAGCGAGCACCACTTGTCGGCGTTGCCGCCGGACACCGAGCCGTTCACGGCCTTGGCCGGGCCCTCGTTCGCGGCGCACGACGAGTCGGCGGTGGCGGTCTTGTTCAGCGCCAGGTTCGGGGTGCCGGTGGTCTGCGGCACGTACAGCCGGACGTCCGTCAGCGAGGCGCTGCCCTCGTACACGTTGGTGTAGAGGTCGCCGATCACGAAGTAGTCGGGGTAGGCGGAACCGGCCGGCCACTGGTTGGACCAGGTGGTCGAGCCGTTGTCGTCGTTCTGCACCAGGTTGCCGTTGAACTGCCCGTTGTACTCACTGGCCTTCACGTTGTAGTGCCAGATCGGGTTGTTGTTGACGACGAACGGGCGGTGCATGCGGATGGTGCGCTGGCCCGAACGGGCGAAGTTGCCGGTCACCTCCAAGACGTAACCGGTCTGGTCGCGTTCGATGGCGAAGGTGTAGAACTCGTTCGGCATCAGCTCCGGCTGGAGTTCGGCGGCCGAGGAGAGCTGCTGCTCGGCGACGCCGCCCGAGCAGGGGGTCATGAACCACTGCGAGTTGCCGGCCAGGCCGCCGGGGCCGGGGTTCCAGTTCGGCATCCCGCTGATCCACATGTTGACGGTGTTGAAGTTGCCGTCGCGGTAGTTGTAGTAGGTGTTGGTCGCGGCGTTGCAGACCCGGCCGCCGGTGCCGCTCCCCACACGGTCAGGGTGCTGGGAGAAGGCGTCCATCAACACCTTGCGGCGGTAGTGCCAGAAGTGGTTGTTGCGCGGCGCCGGGTTGGCGAAGTCGACGATCGACAGGAAGTGGAAGCCGTTGTAGCCGTAGGTGCCGCGCCGGACGTCCTGCCATTCGCAGTAGGGGGCCGAGGCGTTGCCCGACCAGCCGGGCGAGTTCTGGCCCTCGCCCCACGGGTGCTGCGTCTTGCAGCCGGTGTTGCTGTAGCCGTTGGTGCGGCCGTTGTACTCGATCGACCCGTTCCGCTTCCCGCCGAAGTCGAGGGTCTTGAGCTTGTACTCGACGCGGTAGTAGTCGGGGAGCTTCTGGGACGGCCGCAGGATGACGCCGCCCGTGTGGTCGGGCACGTTCATCACGGCGACCTTCTCGCTGCCGAGCGTCTGGGTCGTCAGGCTCGGCGGCGACTCGATGTTGCCGTCCTTGTTCCAGTCACGGGCCGACAGAGAGGCGGTCAGCCAGCCGTTCTGCCCGATCGGGAACTCCTTCCGGTACGTGTGGAAGGAGTTCAGCGCGGTCGTCCAGGCCGGGCCGTAGTCGTTGCGGTACCACTGACCCGGGTCGTCCATGATCGTGTCGAACGGCTGGGAGTAGTCGTCGCGCACCCACGGCGCGTTGCCGGTGTTGATCGGGTTGGCGAAGTTCTCGTTGTAGAGCAGCGTCCAGCCAGGCCGGGTCGGGTCGTCGGCCTGGGCGGGCGTGCTCGTCAGGGTCAGCGCCGAGCTGGTCAGCAGCAGCGCCAGCGCCGCTCGGCGTGCGGCTCTGCCTCTTCGTGTACGCAATGCGCAACCTCTCTGGGTGAGAAGGGGTGGCGTCGCCGCCCGCCACCCCGGCGGGTGAAAGGAGGAGGTCTAGAAGCTGCCGTCCGGGTTCTGGAACTGGGCGGCGTTGTCCTTGGTGACCATCGGGGAGGGCACGACCGTGTCCTTCTCGACGTTGGCCGCGCCGCCGAGGATCTCCACCGCGCGGTCCAGGCCCTTGGCGCCGATGATGTCGGCGTCGTTCAGGCCGGTCACCTTGTAGTTGGTGCCGTCGAGGATGGCCTTCAGCGCCTCGGCCTGGCCGTCGACGCCGGCGATGATGATGCCGTCCGACAGGCCGGCGTCCGCGATGGCGCGCTGGGCGCCCAGGCACATGGCGTCGTTCTCGCAGAACACCGCCTTGATGTCCTTGTTGGTGGCGAGCAGGCTCTCCATGACGGTCAGGCCGCCGTCGGAGCCCCAGTTGCCGAAGTCGGGCGCCTCGACCAGCGTGAACTTGGAGTTGGCCGACAGGACCGACTTGACGCCGTTGGTGCGGGCCAGGCCGATGCTGTTGTCGGCCGGGCCGCCCTTGATGATGGCGACCTTGCCGCCGTCGGGCAGCGCGGTCGACAGGTACTCGCCGTTCTGGCGGCCGATGGCCTCGTTGTCGGGGCCGATCCAGCTCGTGTACTCGCCGGTCTGGAACTTGCGGTCGACCAGCACGACCGGCTTGCCGGCCGCCTTGATGCTGTTCAGCACGGCGGGGGCCGACTCCAGCGGGCCGCCGGAGATGATGACGGCGTCGACGTTCTTGGTCAGCAGGTCCTCGACGTTGCTGGCGAGCTTGGCGGCGTCGCCGTTGGCGTCGGTGCTGATGATCTCGACGTTGCCCTTCTTCTGGGCCTGGGCGGCGATCGCCTTGTCCATGCCGCTGAAGTAGGGGCCGCTCAGCATGAAGTTGGCGACGCCGATCGTGTAGCCGCCGTCGCCCGACGCGGCGGCGCCGGTCGTCGGTTCCTCCGAACCCGAGGAGCAGGCGGTCAGCATCGCAAGGCAGAGGCCGGCACCGGCCAGGATCTTCTTGGAAATCACGGTGTTTCTCCTGGGGGGTTACGCGCGCACCCGGTTGGTGCGCTGGGCGAGGATGACGGCGATGATGATCAACCCCTTGAGGACCTGCTGCCAGAAGCTCTGCACGCCGTACAGGTTGAGCAGGTTGTTGATCAGGACCAGGACGAGCACGCCACCGAACGTGGCGCGGACGGAGCCCTTGCCGCCGGCGAGGCTGGCGCCGCCGATGACGCAGGCGGCGATGGCGTCGAGCTCGAACGCCACGCCCACGCTGGGCTGGGCGATGCCGACCCGGCTGGCCAGGATCACCCCGGCCAGACCGGCGCACAGGCCGGAGATCGTGTACGCCAGCACGACGTGCCGGCGCACGTTGATGCCGGCCAGGCGGACCGTCTCGGCGTTGCCGCCGATCGCGATGATCGACCGCCCGGCCGGGGTGCGGGTGAGGAAGACGCCGCCGACGAGGAAGACGGCGAACATGATGAGCGTGGAGACCGGGATCGGCCCGGCCATGGCCGACCCGAGCGTGAAGAACGCCGGGTCCTCCGGCGCGATCGGCACCTCGGAGTAGACGAACGCCAGACCCCGGATGGTGGTCAGCGACGCCAGCGTCACCACGAAGGGCGCCAGCCCGAACCGGGCCACCAGCAGGCCGTTGACCAGCCCGAAGCCGATGCCGGACACGACGCCGACGGCCATCGCGGCCGGGATCGGCAGGCTCGACACCATCCCGGCGGTCAGGATGCCGGAGAACGCCACCACCGACCCGACCGACAGGTCGATGCCGCCGGTGAGGATGACGACCAGCATCCCGTAGGCCAGCAGGCCGATGGTGACCATCTGCTTGAGCAGGTTCGTCAGGTTGGCCTGGGTGAGGAACGACTCGGTCGTCACCGCGGCCACCACGACCATCACCACGATCAGCAGGCCGAAGGCCGCCGTGACGAGCAGGTCGCGGGAGATCTTGGGCAGGGCGTTCACGCTCACGCGGCCACTCCGATCGCGTGCGCGAGCACCTCGTCCTCGGTGGTCCCCTCGGACCGCAGCTCACCGGCGAGCCGGCCCTCGCGCATGACGAGCACGCGGTCGGTGGCGCCGAGCACCTCGGTCAGGTCGGAGGAGATGAGCAGCACGGCCAGGCCCTCGCGGGCCAGCGCGTCGATCATCCGGTAGATGTCGACCCGGGTGGCCATGTCGACGCCCCGGGTCGGTTCGTCGAGGATGAGCACCCGCGGTTCGGCCAGCAGCCACTTGGCGAGCACGGCCTTCTGCTGGTTGCCGCCGCTGAGCGCGGCCACCGGCATGGTGGCGCACCGGGCGGGCTGGATGCTGAGCCGGTCGATCATCCCGGCGACCCTTTCCCTGCGCCCCGGCATGTCGATCAGCGGCCCCCTGGTGGTGGCCCGCATGGTCGCCAGGGCGATGTTGTCGAGCACGGTCATCCCGCCCACGAGACCGGTGCGTTTCCGGTCCTCGGTGACGAGGGCGAGTCCGTGCGAGATCGCGTCGGCGGGGGAGCGGAACGCCCCGCTGCCCGACGTGGGCGGTTCGGCCCCGAAGACGCACCGGGCCATCTCGCTGCGCCCGGAGCCGACCAGGCCGAACAGGCCGACGATCTCGCCGGCGCGCAGTTCGAAGGAGACGTCCGAGAACTCGCCCTGCCGCGAGAGCGAATCGATCTTCAGACGGGTTTCTCCCGGTTCGTCACGCCGGTCGGGATAGATCTGTTCGAGCCGGCGTCCGGCCATGAGCCGGATCAGCTCGTCCTCCGACGTGCGGGACGGCTCGGTCGTCTCGATGATCACGCCGTCCTTGATGACGACGATCGAGTCGGCCAGCTCCATGACCTCGGCGAGGCGGTGGGAGACGTACACGACGAGGACCCCGCGCGCCTTCAACCGGCGGATCAGGTCGAACAGCGCGTCCAGGTCGCTGCCGGCCAGGACCGCCGAGGGCTCGTCCAGGACCAGCACCCGCACCTCCCCGGCCAGCGCCTTGGCGATCTCCACCATCTGCTGCCGGGCCACCGTGAGGCGGCCGGCGACGGTGCGCGGCTCGATGGCGCCGAAACCGGCGGCGTCGAGCAGCTCCTTGGCCTTGCGGTGCGCGGCCGACCAGTCGATGAGGCCGCTCCTGCGCCTCGGGAACCGGCCCATCAGCAGGTTCTCGGTGACCGACAGGCCGGGCACGATCGACAACTCCTGGTAGACCGTGCGGATGCCGCGCTCGTGGGCGTCGTGCGGCGAGCGCAGGTGCACCGGCTCGTCGTCGATGCGCATCTCGCCGGACGACATCTCGTGCGCGCCGGAGAAGATCCGGATCAGCGTCGACTTGCCCGCGCCGTTGGCCCCGACGACGGCGAGGACCTCGCCGTCGCGCCCGACGAGGTCGACGCCGTGGAGCACCTCCACGTCGCCGTAGCTCTTCCGGACGTTCCGGAGCGAAAGGCTCATCCGAAGGCCTCCATGACCAGCACGGTCTTCTGCCGGGTGAAGTCGAGCACGGTCTCGTGCAGGCCCTCGCGGTAGCCGCCGGTGTCCTTGGTGCCGCCGAACGGCAGGTTCTCGGCCCGGATCGCGGTCGACCCGTTGACGATCACGCCGCCGACGTCGAGCAGCTTGGCCAGGGTGAACGCGCGCGAGACGTCGCGGGTGAACACCGAGGCGTGCAGCCCGTAGGGGGAGTCGGAGACCAGCGCCGCGGCCTCGCGCGGGTCGGAGAACCGGGCGATCGGCGCGACCGGCCCGAAGATCTCCTCGGCGAAGGTCGGGCTCTCGACCGGCACGTCGACGAGCACCACCGGGTCGACGAACGAGCCCCGGCGGCCACCGCCGACGACCAGCCGCGCGCCCTCGCCGACCAGCCGCCCGACGGCACTCTCGACCTCTTCGGCGGCCTGCTCGGTGATCAGCGGCCCGACGTCGGTGCCGTCGTCCATCTGGTCGCCCACGACCAGCTTGGCCGCCTGGGCCGACAGCTCCGCGACGAAGGCGTCGTGGACGCCGTCCTGGACGTACACCCGCTTGACCGCGCAGCAGATCTGGCCGTTGCCGCGGGCCAGCCGCCCGAGGGTGACGGCGGTGGCGGCGGCCTCCACGTCGGCGTCGTCGCAGACGATCATCGCGTCGTTGCCGCCGAGTTCGAGGAAGACCTTCTTCAGGGTGCCGGAGGCGAGCTTGGCGATCGCCCGGCCGGCGTTGGTGCTGCCGGTGAGGGAGATCGCGGCGACGCCCGGGGCCTCGGCCAGCGTGGTCGAGACCGCGACGCCGCCGGTGACGACCTGGTGGGCGAACTCGGGCGCGCCCGCCTCGGCGACCAGCTCGGCGACCCGGAGCAGCGCGAGCGGGCACTTGGCCGGCGGCTGCACGATCACCGCGTTCCCGGCGGCCAGCGCGGCGGCGGCCTTGTGGGAGTACAACTCGACCGGGTAGTTGAACGGCACCAGCGCGGCCACCACACCCAGCGGCTCGCGGATCGTCACCGCGAGGTGGCGCTCCATGCCCGGCACCGCGTCCATCGGCGTCTGCCGGCCGAACAACCGGGTCGCCTCGGCGGAGTAGCCGCGCCAGATGCGGATCGCGGCCTCGACCTCACCCCGGCACTGCATCAGGGGCTTGCCGTTCTCGCTCGCCAGCAGGCTCGCCAGCGACTCGGCCTCACCCTCGATCAGGTCGGCCACCCGCCGTAACAGGGCCGCCCGTTCGTGGCCGGGCATGGCCGCCATCGCGCGCTGCCCCTTCTGCGCGTCCGCGATGGCGGCCACGACCGCGTCGGCGTCCAGGTCGGGCACCTCGCCGAGAGGCTCACCGGTCCCCGGGTTCCGCACCACAATGCTCATCTGCTGCTCCTTCGATAGGGGGTTCGCCCGCCGATGCGTTTGCTGATGTCGGCGGCCATCGCGCGGGCCTTGGGGGCGAGGCGGTGGCAGTCGTCGCGGCTGAACCGCGCGGCCGGGGCCGACACGCTGAACGCGCCGACCGGCTCGCCGGAGGCGTTCATGATCGCCAGGCCGACGCAGCGCACCCCTTCCTCGTTCTCCTCGTCGTCGATCGCGAAGCCCTGGTCCCGCACCACGCCCAGCTCGGCGAGCAGGGCGTTCCCGGTGAGAGTCTTCGGCGTACGCACGTCGAGAGGCCCCGAGAGGATCTCGTCGCGACGGGTGGGGTCGAGCAGGGCGAGCATGGCCTTGCCCATGGCGGTGCAGTGGAGCGGCGCCCGCTTCCCGATGTGCGACACCAGGCGGATGGACTTGGCGCTCTCGACCTTGTCGACGTACACGATCTGCTCGCCGACCAGGACCCCGAGGTGCACGGTCTCCCCGCTCAGCTCCACCAGCTCGGCCAGGTAGGGCCGGGCGGCGGCGCGCAGGCCGTCCTCGTCGAGGTACTGCCCGGCCAGCACGATCAGGGTGACCCCGAGCCGGTAGGACCCGGCCGGGTCACGGTCGAGCACTCCGAGTTCGAGCAGGGACGTCACGTACCGGTGGGCGGTGCTGACGGCGATCCCGGCGCGGCTCGCGAGCGCGCCCAGGGTGATCCCGTCGCGCCCGGCGTCGGAGACGGCGTGCACCAGCTCGAATGCCTTGTCGACGCTTGCTGACTTACGACCACTCTGCATTCGAGTTACTCGAATCTATTTTCATATTCTTGTAACATGCTTGCGAGAGTTGCATTGCCCTTAAATCCTGTCAAGCCCCTGTTGTTTGGGGCTTATGTCGCTTATGGTGGGGTTTTCTTGCGATGACGTCCAAAACTTGCGTGTTAGTTTGTCGTTTTTGCAAACAGAGAAGGCCGGCCACGCGTGGTGACCGGCCTTCCTGGTGATCTAGTTAGGAGTGATCGAGTACGTCGCCCCCGCAACGGTGGAGAAAGTGATGACATCGTTGCTCAACGAGGGCGTCACCGAGCCGCCGCCGACCCGGACGACGGTCACGCCGCGCCCCGGCCACGGGTTCTGCAGCCGCAGCTGCGCCCCCACCGTGCTGGTGACGTCGACATAGGCCGCCTGCCCGCCGCTGCGTGCGGACGAGACGACGAAGCCGTCCTTGGCCCGCAACTTCACGAACGAGCCGTTCTTGCCCGACGGCCAGACCGGGAAGACACGCAGGATCCCGAGGTCGCTCTGCAGCAGCATGCTGTTGATCGCCTCGACGGCGCCCGACTTCTCCAGGCCGTGGTGCGGGTCGGTGACCCGCAGGTTGGCCGCCGACCGGTTGGTGATCTGCGTCTTCAGCCGGTCGATGAGCGACTGCGCCGGGTAGCCCACCCGGACCGCCTGGGCGAAGACCTTGGGGAAGGAGTTGTCCTGGCCCCAGGAGTTCATCGCGTCGAGCGTCTGGATCGCCACCTGGCGGTCGGCCGCCGGGCCGTTGATGCCGAGCGCCTCACCCGGGTGCACGAACTCCAGGTTGACGGTGTTGTCGCCGGGACGGATGGCCCGGCCGTCGCTGAGGGTGCCCGGGTCGCCGAGGGCGAACACCTGCACGCCGTTGTAGGTCGTCCGCGGGATCGGCGCGAGCCGGTTCAGCATGTCCTGCCAGGTGGCGCGCAGGCCCGAGTCGACGTTCAGCCGGGTGCTCGCGTCGATCGTGGTGGACAGCAGCGTCCTCAGCATGCCGAGGTCGGCGCTGGAGTTGCGGGCCCAGGTGCCCTCGTGCGGGCCGGAGTAGAGGTTGAACCGGTTGTTCTCCAGCTGCAGCCAGTGCTGGAAGAACGTGACGACCTCCTTCATGAAGGGGTAGCCGCGCTGCGAGAGCCACGTCTGGTCGCGGGTGTACTGCCAGTAGGCGACGTACTGGGTCGCGGTGAACAGGCTGTTGCCGACCTGCTGGTGGTAGTTGTCGTCGGCGGTGGAGCCGTTGGGCGCGATGCCGACCGGGAACAGCACGCCCGACGGCACGCCGCCGCTGGGGAAGCGGCCGTTCACGTAGCCCGTGTTCACCCGGCGCAGGTCCTGGGTCGCCCGGCGGCGGGCCTCCGGCAGGTAGGCGCTGACCAGGTCGAACACCGGCAGAGCCAGCTCGGGGCGGTTGGAGGAGTAGACGCCGTAGAAGTTGGCGATCCAGTTGTAGTTCAGGTGCATGTCCCCGCCCCACAACGGATAGTCCGTCGTGGCCCAGATGCCGAACAGGCCCGGCGCGGTCTTCCCGGCGCGGCTGGAGGAGCCGATGAAGTACTGGGCGGCGTAGTAGTAGCGCTCCAGCACGTCGTCGTCGAGGTCGACGTAGGACTTCAGCCAGTACTGCTTCCACCATTCGAGGTGGGCGTTGTACTGCGTGTCGAGGCTCGCGGCCGACTGGGCGTCGGCGAGGCTGCGCGCCGCCGGGACCGGGTCGCCCGTGCTCGTGCCGCCGCCCGCGACGCCCGTGACGACGTCGACGACGCCGCCGGCCGGGATCGAGACGGTGATCTGGTTGTTCGCGACCGACTGGGTGCCGCCGATCACCCGGGTGGCCAGCGCCGCGCGGGACGTCCACTGGCCCGAGGAGGTCTGCCGGGCGGCCCAGATCGTGCCGCCCGAGGTGCCCGACGTGCTGGTGAAGCCCGGCCGCCCGTTCTGGATCTGGGTCGTGTTCGAGACCCGGATGGTCGTGGCGGCGGCGGCCTGGACGCGGGTGACGACCAGGTTGTCGGTCGCGCCGACCCACGTCCGCATCGTGACGGGCGCGCCGCCGAGGCTCATCGTGGTGTCGACGTCGCCCTTGAGGATGTTCTGCTCCTCCAGGAACGAGGTGCTGCCGCCTCCGCCGCCGGTCCCGTTGTAGAGCTCGAACTGGCCGATGCGCGCCCGGGGGTTGTTGAGGCTGTCGGAGGTCGTGCCCTGGGTGGGCTCGCTGATGGCCAGCCGCACGTACCGGGCGGTGACGCTCCCGACGGTCCGGTCGGTCGTGGCGGCGGTGTTGTTGGTGACGGTGTCGCGGGTCGTCCAGGTCGCGTTGTCGGTGCTGGTCTGGAGCGTCCAGTTCTTGGTGGTGTTGGCCGTCTCGGCGGGCCGGGCGGCGGCGTCGTGACGCAGCAGGTAGCGCGTGAAGGTCTTCGCCGACCCGAGGTCGAGGGTGATCGTCTGCGGCTTGCCGATGTTGGAGACCCACCCCTCGTATCCGGCGCCCCAGGCGCCGTTGACGGCCCGGGAGGGCGGGAACGACGAGTGCGAACTGGACGCCGTCGCCGTCGACCCGAGCGCCAGGTTCGGCGACCCGGCGCTGCCGACCGGGTTGATGGAGACCGATCCGAGGGCGACGAGCGAGCGGTTGTCGCTGGCCGTCCAGAAGTCGCCCTTGGCGATCCGGAACGTCTTGAACCCGTCACCGCCGCCTGAGACGACCCCGACGTCCCCGTTCCCGAGGAGCGCGGTGTCCGGCATGGTGTCGGTCACCGACCCGGCGTAGGCCTGGTTGGTCCAGCGCCCCTTGACCGCCCCGACCAGCGACTGGACGGCGCTCCACTGCTGGTCGGGGGTGGGGGTGGCGGCCTGCGCGGACGTCGCCGTGGTCAGGCCGGCGAGCAGGGCGAGCGCGGAGGCCATGGCTAAGCCACGCGTTCTGATCATGGAGGTGCCTTTCCGTGGTGGCCCGGATGGCGAGATGGGATAACGTTATCCCGCACCGTAGATTGTTACCTGGAGGTTTCAAAGAGCGCCGAAAGCAACGACTTCATAACGTCGTTTAGGGTGAGACGTCGTGATCAGGCGAGTCTCAGGCGTTCTCTGGATCGACCACGGGTCGTTCTCGATCCTCGACCTCGACGGACTGTCCGATCGTCCCGACGCGCTGGATCCGTGGGATCTCTTCGAGCGCACCGACGAAGACGGCAACTGGCTGGCCGCCACTCCGAACATGGCGGCCGCGCGCAGCCGGACATATTGGCACAAGGCCGAATTCGCACTGGAACTGTGGGACGCGGAGCCTCCCGTCAGCGGAGAGAACCGCACCGTCGAACTCTTCAGCAGTTCGGGCAAGGTACGGCCGACCGGTTCCCAGGGCACTTCCGGGCCGTTGCTCGACCTCGGTGCGCCGGAACGCTCCTGGCTGATGCGTGCGTATCGCATCCCATTGCCGGGCCCCGTTCTCGGCGACGATGTCGACCCCGAGGACGACGACGCCTTCGAACTGGCGTGGCGCGACTTCGAGGAATGGCGATTCCAGTTCTGGCCGCCAGGCACAGGCCCCCGTGGCGGGCCGGTGGGAGGGGTCTGATGGGTGTGGACGTGATCGTCATGCACCTGGAAGGGGACTAATGGCGTCCGGGCTTGCCGAGAGCATGGATCGGCAGGCGCTGCGCCTGCGTGAGCGGCTGCTCTTCTGGGCAGCGGTGCTCGCCGGAGCGCCGTGCGTCTACCTCGGAGCGTTCGCGATCAGCCTCCGCGAGTACGACGAGGACCGGATCGCGGCCTTCCTCGGAACCGTGGTGACGGGCGGCGGTGTCGTGTTGTTGCTCGCCGGCATGTGGATCAGACGGAGGTCGAGGCGGTCCTGGATCGTGCCGATCGTCTACCTGGTGATGGCGGCCGTGCACCTCGTCTGGCTGGTTCTCGATCCCGCGGGAATATCCCAACTTTGAAAACGGTTTTCGATCCCGTGAAGCGAAGTGACCTCCGCCCGCTGGTCCGGCTCCGGTCCACCGCAGGTACCGGTGTGACCTATGTGACCAGGAAGAACCGTCGCAACGACCCAGACCGGATGGAGTTGCGCAAGTACGACCCCGTCGTCCGGCAGCACGTGACCTTCCGAGAGGAGCGCTAGCGCATGAAGAAGGGCATCCACCCCGAGTACCGTCCCGTGGTCTTCCGCGACCCGAGCGCGGGCTTCGCGATCCTGACCAGGTCGACGGTGCGGTCGAACAAGACGGTGGAGTGGGAGGACGGCCAGACCTACCCGGTCGTCGACGTCGACGTCAGCTCCGCCAGCCACCCGTTCTACACGGGCAAGAGCCGCGTGGTGGACTCGGCCGGGCGCGTCGAGCGCTTCCGCCGCCGCTACGCCAAGTGATCTCCGAGCCGGCCGCCCATGGCGGCCGGCTCTTTCGTTTCGCACAGTCTCCCGCCGCCGGTGATCTCGCCGAGGACCTGCTGGAGGTGGCGGATGCGGCGGTGGGCCTCGGCCACGAGGCTCTCGGCCAGGCGCCGCCAGTCGTCGGGCGACGGATCCGGGGGCAGGTCGTCCAGGACCTCTTTGATCTCCGCCACCGACAGGCCGACACGCTGGGCGACGCGGACGACCTTGGTCCGGCAGACGTCGGACTTCTGGAACCGCCGCTGGTTGCCCGCGGTCCGTTCGGCCGTGAGGAGGCCGTGGGTCTCGTAGAAACGGACCGCCGAAGGGGCCACGCCGCTCTCGCGGGCCAGCTCTCCCACCGTCAGCGTCATGCGGGCCTCCCGGGCTTGACTTCAACAAATGTTGAACTCCTAGTCTGCCGGACATGACGACACATGCGGTCATGGTGACCGGGTTCGGCGGCCCTGAGGTGCTGGAACTCGTGGAGACTGCCGATCCGGCCCCGGGTGACGGCGAGACCCTGGTCGAGGTCGGGGCCTCCGACACCCTCCTGCTGGAGACCGTCGTCCGGTCGGGGCTGGGGCGGGACTTCTGGCCGATCCGGCCGCCGTACGTCCCCGGTGGGGGAGTCGCCGGGTGGGATCCCGACGGGCGGAGGGTGGCCGGGTACACGAACGGCTACGGCGGTTACGCCTCCAAGGCCGTGGCCACCTCGGTCGTGGAGGTGCCCGGCGGGGTCTCCCTCCAGGCCGCCGCCGCCCTGCTGCACGACGCGACGACGGCACTGGCCCTGTTCGAGGCGACGAGGATCGGGCCGTCGGACACGGTGCTCGTCGTGGGAGCCAGTGGCGGACTCGGGGTGCTGGAGATCCAGCTCGCGCGGGCTCGCGGCGCCAAGGTGATCGCGGTCGCGCGGGCGGCCAAACTGGCGAGGGTCGAGGAGTTCGGCGCCGACGTGCTGGTCGACGCCGCCGACCCGGAATGGCCCCGGGCGGACGTCGTGCTGGACAACGTCGGGGGCGCGCTCGGCGCCCGCGCCGTCCCCCTGGTCAACCCCGGGGGCAGGTTCTCGGCGCACGGCGCGGCCGGTGGGGCGTTCACCCCGGTCGACCGGCCGGACGTCGCCGTGACCGGCATCGAGGTGGCGCAGCTCTCCGCGGACGACCGGGTCCGCCACCTCACCGAGGCGTTGCGGCTGACCGCCGAGGGCACGCTCCGGCCGGCCGTCGGGCAGACGTTCCCGCTGGCCGAGGCCGCGTCGGCGCACGCCGCCATGGAGGCCAGGCTCGTCTTCGGTAAGACGCTGCTCACTGGCACACTGGGCGGGTGATCTTTCTCTTCTCGTACGGCACCCTCCAGCTCGAACGGGTCCAGCTCGCCCAGTTCGGCCGCCGCCTGGAAGGTCGCCCCGACGCCCTCCCGAACCATCGCCTGACCACGATCACGATCCCCGGCGGCACGTTCCCCATCGTCCAGCGGTCGCCCGGTGACGAGGTGCTGGGCCTGATCTACCAGCTCAGCCCCGCGGAGCTGGCCGCCGCCGACGCCTACGAGGGCGTCGAGTACGCCCGCCGGCTGCGCACCCTCAAGTCAGGGCTCACCGCCTGGGTCTACCTCTCCAACGAGTCGGTCTGACGGATCACCGGGTCGACTCGCGCACGACCAGTTCGGGCTGGAACATGATCTGCTGGTGGGCGTGGGTGGCCGGGTTGTCGCACTCGTCGAGCAGCAGTTCGGTCGCCGCCCGGCCCAGCTGGTGGGTGGGCTGGCGGACCGAGGTCAGCGACACCGCCGAGGCGGCCGCGAAGTCGATGTCGTCGTAGCCGATCAGGGCGACGTCGTCGGGCACCCGGACGCCCGCGTGGGTGAGCCCGCGCATCAGGCCGAGGGCGAGCAGATCGTTGGCGCAGAAGACGGCGTCGGGCAGGTCGCCCTCGCCGAGCAGCTTCTCGGCGGCCTGCTGGCCGGCGCGGGGGTTCATCGCGCCCATCTCGACGACACGCAGCGGACGGCCGAAGGCCCGTTCGGCGCCCGCCCTGCGGTCGAGGCACTGGCGGATGGTGAGGGGGCCCGTGACGTACACGATCGACCTGGCGCCCGTCTCCAGGAGGTGGCGCACCGCCGTCATGCCCCCGCCGACGTCGTTGACCGCGACCGAGCACTGGTCGGGGCGGTGGGCCGGATGGTCGACCAGGACGACGCTGATGCCCCGCGCGCGCAGCCGGTCGAGCCGCGCCGGGTCCTCGTCGGACGGGGTGATCAGCACCCCGCGCACCCGCTGCTCGGCCAGCACGAGCAGGTTGCGCTCCTCCTTGGCGCGGGACCCGGCCGAGTTGCTGAGGATGACGGCGTAGCCGAGATCGCTGGCCACCTCCTCCACGCCCGCCGTGACGTCGGTGAAGAACGGGTTGCCGATGTCGATCACCGACAGGCCGATGGTCTTGCTGTGCCCGGCGCGCAGCGTGGAGGCCGACCCGTGGCGCACGAACCCCAGCTCCCGGACGGCCGCCTCGACCTTCTCGCGGGTCGCGGGCGACACCTTCTCGGGTCGGTTGAGCACGTTGGACACGGTGCCCGGCGACACTCCGGCTCGCGCGGCGACATCCTTGATGCCCACGTCGCTCATGGACGTTGATTAAAACGTAATAAGCGCCAAGAGGCAACGCAGGGTGGTCCATGGTGCGAAATGACCTGGAAACTCGTTATTGACGGCACAGTAACGCTCATCTGCCGTCCGGAAGAACTTGAAACGTTTTTGGAGGTTGGCCTCTGATGGTCGGAACCGGCCCCCGGACGATCTCCGGGGGCCGGCCGGTCACGCTAGCTGATCCGGGTCAGCGACCACTGCTGGCTGCTGGCCGAGGAACAGGTGTTCTGGCGGAGCTGGGTCAGGTTGGCGGTGTCAGGCACTTCCAGGCACAGGTTGCTGTGCCCCGCCTGGATCCGCCAGTTCGACCCTTGCGCCGTGAACCGGTACGACTGGTTCGAGTTCGTGTGGCAGGCCCACTGGACCACGAGCGCGCCCGCCGCGGTCGACGCGCCCGACACGTCCAGGCACTTGCTGGAGTGCGTCGCCTGGAGCCGGAAGGCCCCGCTGCCCGCGTCCACGAACCGGAACCGCTGGTTGGTCCCGGTGCCGATCGTCCACTGCACGGCCCTGGCGCCGTCGGTCGTCGACTGGCCCTCGATGTCCACGGCCTTGCCGGAACCGACGTTGACGATCTGGTAGACGCCGTTCGCCACCGGTCCGGTCGTCGAGGTCCCGCCGCCGACGCCCTGACCCTGGAGGGTGAAGGAGTCGAGGTCGAACTGGTTGGCCGTCGGGTGCTTGAACACCAGGTAGAACGTCTGGCTGCCGCTCACCCCTGTCACGCTGGTGACGGGCGTCGAGACGTAGTTGTCCCAGCCTCCCGTCGAGGGCACCGACGTCGTTGCGAGCAGGGTGCCCGTCGCCGAGCCCGCCCGCAGCTCGATCGAGCCGCCCGTGGAGATGGAGGACAACCGGTAGGAGATGCCGGTCACCCCCTGGGTCGCCATGGGCGTGAACGCGATCCAGTCGTTGTTGGAGATGTCGCCGACCCGGTTGCCGTTCTCCGCCGCGGCCTGCGCGACGACCCGGACCCCGGAGGAGTTCGTGAAGTGCTCGGCCTGCTTCTGCTTGGGCTGGAGGATCAGCTCGGCGCCCTTGGTGAGGCCGCCGCTGTCGGTGTACGTCGCCGACAGGACGTAGAACACGTTCTGGGTCGGCTCGTGGCCCGACTGCCCGGTCGTGATCGTGGCCGAGCAGCCGGTGCGCTGCTCGACGTCGTGGCTGTGCGTGTCGTGTCCGAGGGCGACGATGACCTGCACGCGCGAACAGTCGATCGACCCGTCCTCGGGGTCGCTGCCGGTGATCGTGTAGGAGATCGTGTCCCCGAAGTTGAACGCGCCGCCGTTCGGCGGTGCCGAGAACTGCAGGGTCGGCGCCGTGTTGCCCACGACGACCGGCACGGTGGCGGTGCCGGTCTTGCCGCCGGCGTCCCTGACGGTCAGGCGCGCGGTGTAGTTGCCGTTGGAGGTGTAGGTGAAGCTCGGGTTGGCCGACGTCGAGTCGACCGAGCCGTTGTCGGTGAAGTCCCACGCGTACGTGATGGCGTCACCGTCGGGGTCGGCCGAGCCCGCCGACGAGAACTGCACCGTCAACGGCGCCTGACCGGAGGTCGGCGTGCCCGACGCCCTGGCGATCGGGGCCCGGGAGCCGTTGATGTAGTCGATGCGGTAGACGCCGTCGTCGGTGTTGGCGCCGCCGAAGCCGGTACCCCAGTCGATCATGTAGAGCGACCCGTCGGGGCCGAACTTCATGTCCATCGGGGAGCGGAACTGCATCGACGACAGGAACCGGTTGATCTTCAGCAGGTTGCCGGAGTTGTCGAGACGCATCTCGGCGATGAAGTTCCGGCTCCACTCGTAGAAGAACGGGGTGTCGTCGAAGTACTGCGGGAACTTCGTCTCCGAGGTGTTGTTCGGGTCGAAGTGGTAGAACGGGCCGCCCATCGGGGCCGCGCCGCCGCTGTTGCCCATCTCGGGCCACTGGGCCGCGCCGCTGTAGGTGTACCAGACGTTCGCCGCCCGCGCGGCCGGCAGCGTCTGGAGACCCGTGTTGTTGGGCGAGGTGTTGGTCGGCGATGAGCAGTTGAACAGCGGTCCCGACGTGTTGGTCGCGAAGTTGAAGTCGTTGTACGGGGTGTTGTTGCCGGTGCAGTAGGGCCAGCCGTAGAAGCCGGGCGACTTGATCAGGTTGTACTCGACCGTGCCGGCCGGGCCTCGGCTGGAGTTGGCCGAACCCGCGTCGGGGCCGTAGTCGGCCATCGAGATCCAGCCGTTCTCCTTGTTCACCGCGAACCGGAACGGGTTGCGGAAGCCCATGGCGTAGATCTCGGGCCGGGTCTGCGCGGTGCCCGGCGCGAACATGTTCCCGCTCGGGATCGTGTACGTGCCGTTGGCCTCCGGGTGGATGCGCAGGATCTTGCCCCGCAGGTCGTTGGTGTTGGCCGCGGTGCGCTGGGCGTCGAAGTGGGCGCGGCCCGAGCGCTCGTCGATCGGCGCGTAGCCGGACGAGGCGTTCGGGTTCACGTCGTCGCCGACGCCGATGTACAGGTTGCCGTTCGGGCCGAACGTCAGGTAGCCGCCCGTGTGGCCCGGCTCGTCGATGCGCTCGGCCGGGATGGTGAGCAGGACGCGCTCGTCGCTCAGGGCGCTGGGCGCGGCCGAGGCGGTGTACGTGAACCGCGACACCCGCACGATCGACTGGCTGCCGGACGGCGAATAGTAGAGATAGAGATAGCGGTTCGTGGCGAACGCCGGATCCAGTGCCAGGCCGACCAGGCCGTCCTCACCGCCGGTGTAGACGTTGAGGGTGTGCGCGGTCGAGATCTGGCCGTTGGCCGGGTTGATCGTCTTGAGCTGGCCGGCCCGGCTGACGTAGAACACCGTCTTGTCGGGCGCGATGTCGAGCTGCATCGGCTGGTTGGGCGCCGAGTCGAGGGTCACCTTCTGGAACCGGTTCCAGACGGTGCCGCCGCAGCCGCCGGCCAGTTCGCCGCCGGCCCAGCGGATCCCGCCCAGCACGTGCTGCTGGAAGTAGGGCTCGCTGTACGTCGAGGCGGTGTGCCCCATCGCCGTCGCCCAGACCTTGGCCGTGCCGACCTCACGGCACCACGAGATCGGGTGGTCGTGCCCCATGGCGTTGCCGCCGGGGGAGTAGGTCGTCTCGTCGGCGGTCACCAGGATGTGCGCGTCGCCGCGGATGCTGCGGTCGAAGTTGTACCACTCCTCGGTCCGCGTCCAGCGGTCAGGCAACCCGGACGTGGACGGATGAACGTCGTCGGCCACCTTCGCGGTGCCCTGGACGATCGCGGAGTGGGCCGGCATGTGCGCGCCCGCCTGGATGAGGTTGTCCCAGTACGGGAACGTCGCCTCGATCCCCATGTCGGTGGCGTTGTGGATGGCGACGATGCCGCCGCCGCCCTCGACGTAGCTCTGCAGGGCCTGGCGCTGGGAGTCGTTGTCCCAGACCATGCCCGAGTTCTGCAGCATGATGATCACGTCGAAGGTGGCCAGGTTGGACGTGGTGAAGGAGCTGGAGTTGTTGCTCTGGACGACCTCGAAGTTGTTCGCGGCCGCCATGTTGTTGACCATCGTGACGCCCGCGGAGATCGAGTCGTGCACGTACCCGGCCGTCTCGGTGAACAGCAGCGCCCGGAAGACGGGCGCCGCCGCAGCCGGGGCTGGTAGCGCTAACAGAATCAACAGCGGGGTCATCAATGCGATGAAGTACCTGCGCATGGCGCTCCCTGGGAGGGTGCGGGATGTGTCAGAGAGCCCGGAGGAACGCGAGCCCGTCGGTTGCCAGGGCGTCCTGGCTCCGGGCGAGGGGCCGCCAGATGGAGGCGGCCGTGGCTATCGTGCGGTTCTCCGCGGTGAAGGACTCGATCACGAGCGGCCCTGAATAGCCGATCTCGTGCACCGCGTCGATGAAGGATTTCCAGTCGAAGTGGTCGTCTCCGGGCGCCCCCCTGTCCGTCCCGCACACCTGGATGTGCGCGACCCTCTCACCGGCGAGGCGCACGGCCTCGGCGGGACTCTTCTCCTCGATGTTCATGTGGTACGAGTCGAGCATGATCCCGCAGTTCTCCGGGATGGCCTCAAGGACCTGCTCGACGGTGTTGACCAGGCTGGTCTCGTACCGGTTCAGCGCCTCGACCCCGACCCGCACGCCGCGTTCGGCGGCGTAGTCGACGACCGGCGCCAGGTTCTCCCGGAGCTGCCGGTACGCCGCCCGCCGCTCCTCGGCGGACAACAACCAGGTCCGGCCGACGGAGGCGTACGCGGGCCCGCCGATCGCCGGGGCGCCGACGCGGACGGCGACGTCGACGACGTGCCGCAGGTAGTCCTGGGTCCGGCGGACCACGTCGGCCGAGGCGTCCACGAGCTCACGGCCCGGCGGCATCACCAGCGCCACCGACGCCCGCAGGCCGTGCTCGGCCAGCACGTCGGCGGCCCGCCCGGGATCCCAGTCGCCGGGGTTCTCGACGGGGAGTTCGAGCACGTCGAACCCCCAGCCGGCGACCCGGGGCGCGAGCGCCGCCAGGTCGCCGTCGGTCAGCGGCGACACCCAGACCCAGGTGTTGACGCCGATGGGGAGCATCTACTTCCCGCCCCACTTCCCGGGGAAGCCGGGCATGGACTCGCAGCCGCACAGCGCGTAGTGCAGCAGCGGCATGTTGGGCTGCAGGTAGGTGCCGAGGTTCTCCTGGGTGATCTTCGGCTGCGGCAGGTTCCACATCTTCGGCACCTCCTCGCCCTTGAGGATCTTCAGCGCCGCGATGATCGGGGTGCGCCACTGGTAGGTCGGGTAGGTGGGGGCGACGGCGGTCAGGTTGCCGTCCTTCCACTTCTGCAGGAAGTCCTGCTGGTCCTCGCCGACGAAGGCGGGAACGGGCACCCCGGCGTCCTCGAACGCCTCGATGGCGGCCACGGCGGTCGCGCCCGCGTCCATCCAGACGCCGTCGATCTTGCCGTGCCGGGCGATGTAGTCGGACACGATGCTCTTGGTCTTGGCGGCGTCGCCGTCGGTGAACTCCACGCCGATCACCTGGAGCTGGGACTTGTCGAAGGCGACCTTGGCGGCCGACCACCGGGTCTCCAGCACGTCGACGCCCGGGAGGATGCGCAGGGCCAGGATCTTGCCGCCGGCCGGCACCTTCTCGATCAGGAACTCGGCGCCGTCGGCGCCGAAGGCGTACCCGCCGATGGGCTTGATGAAGGTGACCGGGCAGTCGGTCTCGACGCCGCGGTCGAAGACGATGACCGGGACCTCGGGGCAGGCGCCCGAGACGGCCGGGGTCAGCGTCGCGGTGGTGTTCGGGGAGATGATCAGCGCGTCGCAGCCCTTGGACTGGAGCTCGGCGATGTCGGAGATCTGCTTGTCGTCCTTGCCCTCGGCGTCGAGAGCGGTGAACTCCTTGATCTCCTTGTGCAGCGCGACCTCCTCCTGCATGGTCGTCCAGCCGACCTGCCGCCACGGGTTGTTGACCGCGGCGTTGGAGAAGCACAGGTGGTAGGGGCCGTCCTTCTTGTACTTGGCCGTGTCGACCATCTGCGGCGCGATCGCCTGCTCCCACGGCTTGTCGCCCGGCCCCTCGGCCGTCTGCGTCCGCATCGCGAGCTGGGCGTCGTAGTCGGCCTGGACGAAGAAGTCCGACTGCTCGCCGGTCCCGGCGGAGGCCGCCTCGGAGGCCGCGGCCGACGTGGCGGGCGCGGCGCTCGGCTGGGCGCTCGCCCCGGTCGGCGGCAGGTCACTGGCGCACCCCGCGGCGGCCAGTGCCAAGGCGGCGACCGCCACCAGTAAACGACGCATGGACGTCACTCCTTACACTTTCGAAGGTGTCAACCGCAGGGCCGGGAGCCGCAGGCCCCCGACCGCCACGGCGGCAATGATGATCACTCCCTGTACGGCGTACTCCAGCGCGCCGGAGATGCCGTGCAGGTTGAGCAGGGTGAAAAGGGCTTCGAGGGTGAACGCCCCCGCGATGGCGGCGACCACGTGACCGCGCCCGCCGCCGAGCACGACCCCGCCGAGCACGACGGCGGTGATCGCCTGGAACTCGAGGCTCTGGCCGACCTGCGCCGACACCCCGGCGAACCCGCCGAGCAGGATCCCGGCGACGGCGGCCGACAGTCCGGACAGCATGAACGCGAACACCCGCACCCGGTCGACCCGGACGCCGCTGAGCCGCGCGGCCTTCTCGTTGTCCCCGGCCGCGACGAGGGTGCGCCCGAAGTCGGCCCGCATCAGCAGCACGGCCGCGACCACGACGACGGCCAGGATCGCGACCGCCCACACGCCCTCGCGGCCGAACACCCGGAACCCCTGCGAGAGCGCGCCGCGCGGGGCGCCGCCCGTCCACAGGAAGACCGCGCCCGAGAGGATGAGCATCGCGCCCAGCGTGGTGATGAAGGAGGGCACCCGCAGCCTGGTGGTCACCAGCCCGTTGACCAGGCCGACCAGCAGCCCGATCACGACGAGCAGGGCCAGCACCGGCCAGGTCATCGCCTCGTCGCCGTCGATCAGCCGCGCCGCGACCACCACCTCGACGGTGACCAGCGACCCGACCGACAGGTCGAACTCGCCGGAGACGATCACGAAGTACTGCCCGGCGGCCAGGATGGCCAGGGGCGCGACCCGCTTGAGGAACGCCAGGAACCCGGCCGGTTCGAGGAAGAAGGGGTTGGCGGCGGCGATGGCCACCAGCAGCCCGGCCAGCACGACGAAGATGGGGATGGCCCGTTTCACGACGCCCTCCTGCCGGTCCGGCGGGCGTAGACGGCGACCGCGACGACGATGACGACGCCGCGCACGACGTCCTTGAAGAACGAGTTGACTTCGAGCTGGTTGAAGACGCTGTCGAGCACCGCCAGCAGGAGCACCCCGCCGACGGTCCCGGCGACCCCGCCCCGTCCGCCGGCCAGCGCGGTGCCGCCGAGCACCACCGCGGCGATCGACTCCAGGTCGTAGCCGCCGTCGGTGCCGACCGTGGGCGCCCCGGCGCCGAGACGGCTGGCCAGCAGCAGCCCGGCCACGCCCGCGCACAGGGAGCACAACACGTGCGCCGCGATCACCACGCGGTCGGTGCGCACGCCGGAGAGCCGCGCGACCTCGACGTCGCCGCCGACGGCGTAGACGCGGTTGCCGAACCGGGTGCGCCGCAGCAGGAACCAGACGCCGACCGCGACCGCCGCCCACAGGATCGCCGCGACCGGAACAGGGCCGACGCGGGAGTATCCGAGCTGCTGGAACTCGACCGGCACCCGCCCGGCGGGCCCGTCGTAGAGGTGGTCGAGCACACCCCGGATCACGAGGGCGACCCCGAGGGTGGCGATGAAGGCGTGCACCTTCAGCTTGGTGATGACGACGCCGTTGACCAGCCCGACCAGCGCGCTCACCCCGAGCGCGACGACCACGGCGGTCAGGATGTTGGACGACTGCCCGGCCATCGTCTCGGCCGCGACGAGCGAGACCAGGCTGATCAGGTACGCCACCGACAGGTCCAGCGACCCGGCCAGGATGGCCAGCGTCTGGCCGACCGCGACGATGCCGAGGGCGGCCGACCGCTGCTGGATGCCGACGAGGTCGTTGAGGGTGAAGGTGCCGCCGTCGAAGGCGACCAGGGCCCAGCCGATGGCGAGGGTGGCGATGAGGGCGGCGTACACGGCCCGGGTGGGGTTGGCGACCAGGGCGACCACACGACCGGTCATGCGGCGGCCTCGTCGGCCGCGGCCAGCGCCATGACGGCCTCCTCGGTCGCCCCGGCCGGCAGGTGACCGGCCACGCGGCCGTCGCGGAGCACGACGATGCGGTCGCTCATGCCGATGAGCTCGGGTAACTCGGAGGAGATCATGAGAATCGCGGTCCCGGCGCCGGCGATCTCCCGCATGAGGTCGTGGATCGCCGCCTTGGCGCCCACGTCGACCCCCCGGGTGGGCTCGTCGAACAGCAGGACCTTGGGGGCGACGGTCAGCCACTTGGCCAGCACGACCTTCTGCTGGTTGCCCCCGGACAGGTACTTCACCTCGGTCTCCTCGCGGGGTGGTGAGAGCTGCACGCGTCGCAGCAGGTCGGAGACGGCGGTGCGGGAGCGGTGGCCGATCGCGCGGGCCACCAGGAGGGCGTTGTCGCGGACCGGCTGGTTGAGCGCCAGGCCCTCGGCCTTGCGGTCCTCGGTGACCAGGCCGATCCCGGCGGCCACGCCCTCGCGGACGCTGGTCGGCCGCACCGGCGTCATCTCGCCGCGGGTGAACGGCTCGGCCCCGAAGATGGCCTTGGCCAGCGACGACCGGCCCGACCCCTGGAGGCCGGCGACGCCGACGATCTCCCCGGCGCGCAGTTCGAGGTCGATGCCGTCGAGCTTGGCGTTCCCGGCCTGGGCCAGCGTCAGCCGGACCTCCCCGACGGCCGAGGCGTCGGCGCGGGGCGGGAAGTAGGCGTCGAGCTCCCGCCCGACCATCATCTTCACCAGCTCGGCCGTGGTGACGTCGGCGGCCGGCACGGTCGCGACGTGCGCGCCGTCCTTGAGCACGGTCACCCGGTCGGCCAGGTCGAACACCTCGCGGAGCCGGTGGGAGATGTAGAGGACGGCGATCCCGCGTCCCTGCAGGCGCCGGATCAGCCGGTAGAGGAGCTCGACCTCGTGCTCGGCCAGGGCGGCGGTGGGCTCGTCCATCACGACGATCCGGGCGTCCACGCTCAGGGCCTTGACGATCTCGACGACCTGCTGCTGCGCCACCGACAGGTCCTTGACCAGGTCGCGCGGGCCGAACCCGTGCTCGTCGAGTTCGTCGAGCAGCCGGGCCGTCGCCTCCTCCATCGCGGCCCGGTCGACCAGCCCGCGCCGGGTCGGCTCGCGGCCCAGGAAGACGTTGTCGGCCACGCTGCGCTCGGGCAGCAGGTTGAACTCCTGGTAGATGATCGCGACCCCGGCGCGCTGCGCCTCCACGGGATGCGCGAACGACCGCGTCGTGCCGCCGATCTCGACGGTGCCCTCGTCGGGCTGGTGCACCCCGGCGAGGATCTTCATCAAGGTGGATTTGCCGGCGCCGTTCTCGCCGACGACGGCGTGCACCTCTCCGGCATTCGCCGACAGATCGATTCCGCGCAGGACGCGGATCCCCAGAAAACTCTTGCCGATGCCAGTCATACGCAGGATGACCTGCGCGGACTCAGCCGGTTTCTGGTTTGTGTCCTCCATATTGCCGGATGTTAAGCGGGACTTTTGACGGCTGCAAGGCAAAAGTCGGCACGTTGATAACCTTTTTAGGGGTGCTTTCGAGTGCCTTCCGGCGTCTGGTGCGCGCTTCTGTCTGACTTTTGCGGGTTGACAATCGAAACTGACGTGGGCGATCGGACCGGGTGGAACGGACCATGAATTTCAGGGGTTAGTTCAAGGCGCTAACGATCCGACCGTAGCCAGATTTAGGTATGGCCCAAATCGTGATTTAGGGCTCGATAACGATTTTGAGACCCTGCCGTGACTGCGCTTCGCCGAACGCCTTGGCCGCGTCCTGCAACGCGAACCGGCCCGACACCAGCGAGACCAGGTCGACCCTGCCCTGGGCGACGAGCTTGATCGCCCGCGGATAGACGTCGTTCATCCGCCGCGCCATCGCGATCGTCAGCCCCTTGCGCCGCGCGGTCGAGGCCCGGAAGACCGTGCGGTCCTCGTCGGGGATCCCGGCCAGCACGACCCGCCCGCCCGGCCGCGCCATCTCGAAGGCGGTGTCGACGGCCTGGTCGGTGCCGGCCACCTCGAACACCACGTCGAGGTCGCCGTGCGGGTCGGTGTCGGCCCCCAGCTCCCGCGCCTTCGCGGCCCGGTGGGGCAGCGGCTCCACCGCGGCGACCATGGAGGCCCCGGCGATCTGCAGCAACTGGATCAGCATCAGCCCGATGGGCCCGCACCCGACCACGCCCGCGGTCCCGCCGAGGGGGAGATGCCCCAGGTCGAACGCGTGGATGGCGACGCCCAGCGGCTCCAGCAGCGCGCCTTCGAGGTCGGACACCGAGTCGGGCAGCGGGTGGAGGTGGGCGCTCGGCCAGGCCAGGTACTCCCGCAGGGCGCCGTCGGTCCGCCCGTGCCCGGCGAACCGCACATTGGGGCACAGGTTCCGGTAGCCGCGCAGGCAGGAGGGGCACGCCTCGCAGGGCACGGCGGGATCGACGGCCACCCGCCGCCCGTCGAGCGTCACCCCCGCGAACTCGTGGCCGACCACGAGCGGCTGCGTCAGCTGGGCGTCGCCGATGCCGCCCTCGCCGAACCAGTGCAGGTCCGACCCGCACACCCCGACCGAGGTCACCCGGACGACGGTCTCCCCGGCCTGCGGCACCGGATCGGCCTCTTCGTGGATCCGCAGATCGGCCGCCCCGTGGAGTCGTGCCACCAACATGGGAATCTCCCCTTGAATCGGACGTTACGGCAGGTCGTACGGTTGCCGCATGTGGACGATCGGCCAGCTCGCGCAGGCGACCAGAACGACCGTACGCGCGCTGCGTCACTACGACGAGATAGGTCTCCTGCGCCCGACGGAACGAACCCCCAACGGGCACCGCCGTTACGGCCCGGAAGATCTGCGGCGACTCTATCGCATCCGGTCATTGCGGACATTCGGCATGTCCTTGGAGGAAATCGCCGCGTCGCTGGAGGCTCCGGAGGCCATGGAAACACTTCTGTATGCGCAACTGGCTTTTCTGTCGAAACGCGCCGCCGAACTGGACGCCCTGAAAGCGCAGCTGACCCGCCTGCTCGACCACGACCACCCCGACGACTACCTGAAAGCGCTGGAGCTGATGGCCGTGTTCGACGCCTATCTCACCCCCGAACAACAGGACTCCCTGGCCGCCCGCCGCGAGGCCCTCGGCCCCGAAGCCGTCGAATCGGCCAAAAAGGATTTCCGGACACTGGTCGAATCCCTGCTCGCCTGTGTACGAAACGACGTCGCCCCCGATTCGGACCAGGCCCGCGACGTGGTGGCGAAATGGGACGCCCTCGGCGCCGCATTCCACACGGCCGGCACGGGCACCGAGGCCGCCACCCGGAGAATGTGGGACGAGAACAGCGAGGAGATCAGCGCCCGCCTGCCGTGGAGCGCGGAGGAACTACGGGCGATCGTGTCGTATGCGGACACGGTGCGGGCGGCTCGCGATTGAGGGACGGGATTGTCGTCCGGGCTCGTTAGGGTGTGCGGGTGGCTTCCCCCGACGAGCTCGTCCCCTGGCCCGACGCCGAGGCCCCCGACTGGGACGACGAAGACGAACCGCGGCTCGAGATGGCCCCCTGGGCCGAGGAGACCCGGTTCACCGATCCTCACGACGTGCTGAGCCGGGTGTTCGGCTACGACACCTTCCGTGAGGGGCAGCAGGAGATCATCGACCACGTCGTCGCGGGCGGCGACGCGCTGGTCCTGATGCCGACCGGGGGCGGGAAGTCGCTCTGCTACCAGATTCCCGCCCTCGTGCGGCCGGGTGTCGGCGTGGTCGTCTCGCCGCTGATCGCGCTGATGCAGGACCAGGTCGACGCGCTGACCGCGCTCGGCGTCCGGGCCGGGTTCCTCAACTCGACGCAGGACATGGGGGAGCGGCAGGCCATCGAGGCCCTGTTCGTCGCCGGTGAGCTCGACCTGCTCTACCTCGCGCCCGAGCGGCTGCGGTCGGAGCAGACGATGAACCTGCTCGACCGGGCGAAGATCTCGTTGTTCGCGATCGACGAGGCCCACTGCGTCTCCCAGTGGGGGCACGACTTCCGGCCCGACTACCTGGCCCTCTCGGCCCTCCACGAGCGGTGGCCCGACGTGCCCCGGGTGGCCCTCACCGCCACGGCGACCCCGGCCACCCACACCGAGATCGCCGCCCGGCTCAAGCTCGACGACGCCCGCCACTTCGTCGCCAGCTTCGACCGGCCCAACATCCAATACCGGGTCGTGCCGAAGAACGAGCCGAAGAAGCAGCTGCTCGATCTGCTGCGCAACGAGCACAAGGGCGACGCCGGCATCGTCTACTGCCTGTCGCGCAACTCGGTGGAGCAGGTGGCCGCCTTCCTCGCCCAGAACGGCATCCCGGCGCTGCCCTACCACGCCGGTCTCGACGCCCGCACCCGGGCGGCCCACCAGGCGCGGTTCCTCCGGGAGGAGGGGCTGGTGATGGTGGCGACGATCGCGTTCGGGATGGGGATCGACAAACCCGACGTCCGGTTCGTCGCCCACCTCGACCTGCCGAAGTCGATCGAGGGCTACTACCAGGAGACCGGCCGCGCCGGGCGCGACGGCCTGCCGTCCACCGCCTGGATGGCCTACGGGCTGCAGGACGTCGTCCAGCAGCGCCGCATGATCGACACCTCCGAGGGCGACGACGCCCACCGGCGGCGGTTGTCCCGCCACCTCGACGCGATGCTGGCCCTGTGCGAGTCGGTCGGCTGCCGCCGCGTCGGCCTGCTCGACTACTTCGGGCAGAAGTCCGGGCCGTGCGGCAACTGCGACACCTGCCTGACCCCGCCCGAGTCCTGGGACGGCACGGTCGCCGCTCAGAAGGTCCTGTCGACGATCCTGCGCCTGCACCGCGAACGCCGCCAGAAGTTCGGCGCCGCCCACATCACCGACATCCTGCTCGGCCGCGACAACGAGAAGATCCGGCAATACGGCCACCACACGCTGAGCGTCTACGGGGTGGGCACCGACCTGCGCGAGCCCGAATGGCGCGCGGTCATCCGCCAGCTGCTGGCCCTGGGCATCCTCGACGTCGAGGGCGGCGATTACCCGACGCTGATCCTCACCGACGCCAGCGCCGACGTCCTGCGCGGTCAGCGGACGATCGAGATGCGCAAGGACCCCGAGCGCAAGGCGTCCCGGGTCTCCGTGGCCAAGTCCGCGCCCCAGGCGGCCGACCTGTCCTCCGAGGCCAGGCCGCTGTTCGAACGCCTGCGCGCCTGGCGCGCCGCCACCGCGAAGGAACAGGGTGTGCCGGCCTACGTCGTCTTCCACGACGCGACCCTGAAGGAGATCGCCACCCGCCTGCCGTCGACCCTCGCCGAACTCGGCACGATCAGCGGCATCGGCGAGAACAAACTGGCCAAATACGGCGAGTCGGTCTTGGAGGTGGTGGCGGGGGAGCCCGCCGACGCGGCGGAGTGAACCGGGGAGAGCGGTCGGGTCCGTTCGTCGGGCAGGCCGCCGACGGGGCCGAGGGAACCGGGGAGAGCGGCCGGTTCGGGCGCTCGGCCGATGATGGCCGGGCCGGGTCACCTGAGGCAGTTCCTCGGGCAGGCCGCCGACGCGGCCGAGTGAACCGGGAAGCGACGATGGCCGGGCCCGGTCACCTGAGGCAGGTCGTCGGGCAGGCCGCGCTCAGGGCGTGCACGACCTGAAGCTCCGGCGCCCCCACAGGCCGGAGCCGGGGCCTCTTTACTGCTGGGCGAGCCGTTCGAAGAGTTCCAGGGCCGCGGCCCTGACCTCCTCCGGCGACACCCCCTCCAGCACCGATCGGGCCTGGTCCTCGTCTCGCGTGGTCGCGCAGGTGATCGCCACCGAGGTGGCGGCCGCGTGCTCCAGGGTGCCGGCGGGCTGGTTGTCGGCCAGTTCGCGGGCGCTGAGGGCGAGGTCCAGGATGTCGCGTGAAGTGCCCAAAGTGATCTCCTCGGCCAGTGGGGGGTTTGACGCCATTCTGCGGTATGCGCTCCCTCACGCGACGGAAATCCGTAAGGTCAGCGCGCCGAACTAGCTTACGGCGGGCTCCCGCGACACTGACGACGAGGTGGTGCTGAGGAGGAATTCGTCGACCACCAGGGTGGCCGCGCCCAGGGCGACGGCGTCGGGGCCGAGCCGGCCGAGCACGATCGAGGCGGTCGAATAGGGCTGGGTGAGGCAGTTCTCGGCGGCCTTCTGCTTGATCGTGGTCAGCAGGTGCTGGCCGAGCAGCAGGCCGGCCCATCCGCCGACGACGATGCGCTCGGGGTTGAACAGGTTGATCAGGTTGGCCAGGCCGGCCCCGAGGTATTCGACCGTCTCCTCGACCACGGGGGAGCCCGAGGTCACCAGTTCGGCGAAGGCCGCCTGCTCGGTCGAGGTGTCGACGTCGATTCCGGCACGTTCCAGCACGGCCTCGGCGCCGATGTAGGCCTCCAGGCACCCGCGCCCGCCGCACCGGCAGGACCGGCCGCCGATGGCGATCTTGGTGTGGCCCCACTCGCCCGCGGAGCTGTTGGCGCCCCGGTAGGTCATGCCGTCGGCGATGATGCTGGCGCCCACACCCGACCCGATCAGCGCGATCACCGCGTGGCGGGAGCCCCGGCCGGCGCCGAACCACATCTCGGCCTGGCCCATCGTCTTGGCGCCGTTGTCGATGTGCAGCGGGAAGGGGGTGCCGGCGCGCAGGAGGGTGCCGAGCGGGACTGAGTGCCAGCCGAAGGTCTGCGCGTGGATCATCGCCTCGGGGCCGCGTTCGACGATGCCGGGCACGCCGACGCCCACGCCGAGGACCTTCGACGGCGGCACCCCGCTGTCGGCCACGACGGCGTCGATCCCCGACAACACGTGGCGCACGACGACGTCGACGTCGTGGGCGCCGGGGCGCAGCGCGAACTCGCTCTTGGCCAGTTCGTTCATGTCGAGGTCGAACAGCTCGACGCGCACGTGGGTCTCGCCCACGTCGACGCCGATCGCGAAGCCGTAGGTCGGGTTGACCCGCAGCAGCACCCGCGGGCGTCCGCCGTCGCTGTCGACCAGCCCGGCCTCGACGATGATGTCGTCGGCGAGCAGGTCGCCGGTCACGTTGCTGACGGTGGCCGCGCTGAGGCCGGTCAGGGCGGTCAGCTCGTGGCGGCTCGTCGGGCCCGCGAAATAGAGGGCGCGCAACAGGACCGCCCGGTTCCCCCTTCGGAGATCGCGGACGGTGCGTCGCTCGGGCCTCACCATGATCTTCCTTCCCCCACGTCTGCGCCCATGTTAGATCAGAGCCAAAAATAAGTCATCCGACGTGGTCGGAGCGTTACCAATGATCCATGGGTGACTTTTTTCAAGATATAGACTATGTATTAGAGCAATACGGTGTACCAGCGAAGGAGTGAGCGTGGCCATCGAGGTCCGCGACGGTGTTACCGTCATCGACGGCGAGCCGCAGGTGCTCGTGACGGCCGACTATCCCTACTACCGGGACGACCCCTCGGTGTGGCGTGACCGGCTCATCGCCATCCGCGACGAGCTGGGCATCCGCGTGATCACGTGTTACCTCCCGTGGCGGCACCACCAGCCGACCCCGGACGGGCCGCCTGACTTCTCGGGGGAGAGCCAGGGGAACCGTGACGTGGTGGGATTCCTGGCGCTCTGCCATGAGCTCGGGATCCAGGTGGTGGCCAAACCCGGCCCGTTCATCCACGCCGAGACCAACTACGGCGGTCTGCCCGACTGGGTGTGCCCGAAGCACAACCCGGCGATCGAGGCCGTGCTCGACTCCGCCGGCGAGGCCTCGAACTGGCTCGGCGACCCGCTGCCCGCGCCGCTCGCGCCGCTGTTCGACGGCATGGTCACCCAGTGGCTCAACGCCACCGGCAAGGAGGTCATCGAGCCGGCGACCTGGCCGAACGGGCCGATCATCCTGATGCAGATCGCCAACGAGGGCATCTACACCAGCGGCGCGCTCCCGCTGAGCGCCTATGACTACAGCGCCTCGGCGCTGGCCTTCTACCGCGACCGGCTGAAGGACTGGTACGGCACCGTCGAGGAGTACGACCGCCTCCACGGCACCGCGATCGGCGACTGGTCCGACATCGAGCCCCCGAGGGAGTGGACCGGGCCTGCGCGATCGGAGGAGCTGCAGTCCTACGCCGACTGGGGACGCTTCCACGCCGAGTACATGGCCGAGGTCTACCACCGCTGGAGCGCCGCCGTCGCCGCGCGCGTCCCGGTCGTGGTCAACCTCAACCCGCCGGCCGAGCACCACCATTCGTTCGACGACTGGCTGGCCCGCGTCCGCCCCG
The DNA here is from genome assembly GCF_030269205.1 of Herbidospora sp. NBRC 101105. Taxonomy (NCBI): domain Bacteria; kingdom Bacillati; phylum Actinomycetota; class Actinomycetes; order Streptosporangiales; family Streptosporangiaceae; genus Herbidospora; species Herbidospora sp. NBRC 101105. Next base: position 283,727 of record NZ_BSSX01000010.1, read on the forward strand.
AGATCTGGGACGGCATCAACTACGGCTTCACCAACTGGATGGGCGTCGTCTCGGCCAACCGCGACTCCCACGCCCGCTACGTGACGGCCGCCAAGCGCGCCCCGGGCCCGAACCTGGAGGAGAACTGGGGCTTCTCCAAGCTCTACGACCCCGCCTACGCCGACGGCACGACCTCCTACCACCAGACGCTGCTCGCCCTGGCGGCCGGCGCGACCGGGTTCAACGTCTACACCGGCGTCAACACCTCGGGCTGGACCGACGACCTCGACGACGTGCACGAGTCGCCCTACCCCGACTGCGCCCCCATCGACGAGAACGGCGAGCCCACCCCGAAGGCCCACACGCTGAAGTCGATGTCCGACTTCCTGACGCTGCACGGCGCCGAGTTCCTGGAGTCGCGCCCCGAGCGGGCCGGCGCCTACGGCCTCTACCTGCCCTACGCCGGGATCGCCGCCTTCTCTCCCGAGGGCTCCGACGCCCCGCAACTGGGCCGGTCGCTGCGCGCCTACCACGAGCGCTGCCGCGCCGAGGGGGTCGACTACGCGCTGGTCGAGCTCCAGGGCGCCACCGTCGACGACCTCGCCGTGCACGGGAACGTGACCGTGCCGGGCGGCCCGTTCATGCACCGCCACGTGCAGGCGCTGCTGGCCGCGCACATCGCCGCGGGCGGCTCGGTCGTCGTCGACGGCCCGGCGCCGTCCCTCGACGAGGACCTCCGTCCCTGTACGGTCCTCGCCGACGCCCTCCCCTCGGCCCCCGCCGCCGTGGAGTCGCGGGTCCGGGTCACGCACGGCCACGCCGACGCCTACCTGCGCGTCCACCCCGACCGCGACGTCGCCTACCTGACCGTGCTGACCCAGAGCGACCACGAGGGCGCCGTCTGCCTCGAACTCGACGGGCGGCCGATCGAGCTGATCACCGCCAAGGGCGGCGCGGCGCTGCTGCGCCTGGTCGACGGCGAGCTCGACGACTTCCTGGTGAAGGGGATCAACACCTACCTCGACTCGGCGGTCCCCGCCGGGGTGAAGCACGGCGACCGCATCCACATCGCCGACCACCCCGCCGACCTCGATCGGGTGGGAGGCCGGTTCCGGGTGTCCTGAAACACCCTGACATGCTGTGCGGATGAACGATCTCGCGCTTGAACTCCACGGGGTGAGCGTCCGCGCGGTCGGCCGCGCGCTGGTCTCCGACGTGGACCTCACCGTCCGGAAGGGCGAGCACTGGGTGGTGCTCGGTCCCAACGGGGCCGGGAAGACCACGATGTTGTCGGTCGCCGCGACCGTCCGCCACCCCACCTCCGGCATCGCCCGCGTGCTCGGGAAACAGCTCGGCAAGGTCGACCTGCGGGAGCTGCGCCGCCACATCGGCCTGGTGGCGGCCAGCCAGCGGCTCGTCGACGAGTCCCTGCTGGAGGAGGAGGGCGCGACCGCCAAGACGGTCGTGCTGACCGGCCACACCGGCACCAGCGCCCCCCTCTGGGAGCAGTACGGTCCCGCCGAGCACGCCAAGGCCGAGTCCCTGCTGGCCGACCTGGGCTGCAAGGACCTGGCCGACCGGCTCTTCGCCGTCTGCTCCCAGGGCGAGCGGGCCCGCGTCCGGGTGGCCCGCGCCCTCATGGCCGACCCCGAGATCCTGCTCCTCGACGAGCCCTTCGCCGGCCTCGACCTGCCCGCCCGCGAAGACCTGATCGAGGCCCTGGAGGAGCTCGCCGCCCGCCCCCGCCTGTCGACCGTGCTGGTCACCCACCACCTGGAGGAGGTCCCCGCGACCACCACCCACGCGCTGCTGATGCGCGACGCCCGGGTGCTGGCCGGCGGTCCGGTCGAGGAGACGCTGACCGGCGAGCACCTGTCGGAGTGCTTCGGCCGCCCCCTGCGCATCGACCGCCACGACGGCCGCTTCTACGCCCGCCGGGGCTGACCCCGCACCAGCAGCGCCACCAGAGCGGTCCGGGAGGACACCCCCAGCTTCGCGAACACGTTCGACAGGTGATATTCGACCGTCTTCACGCTGAGCGTCAGCCGCCGGGCGATCTCCTTGTTGGTCAGCCCCGCCACCACCAGCCCGGCGACCGTGCTCTCCTGGGCCGTCAGCGCGTCGTTCGACCGCCCGCACGCGGCCAGCTCCCTCATGGACCGTTCCAGGAACGGCGTGGCGCCCAGCGCCCGGAACCCGTCGCAGGCGGCCCGCAGCCGGACCGCCGCGTCCGTGCGCCGCCCCGACCTGCGCAGCAACGAGCCGAGGGCGAACTCGGCCCGCGCCCGCTCGAACGGATCGGGGGAGAGCGCTGCCTCCCTTCGCCCGCCCGGCGCGATCGGCAACATCCCCGCGCACGCGGCGAACCCGGCGCCGGGCGCGATCACGGGATCGGGATCGCCGGCCTCGACCTGGTCGGCGAACGCCGCCGCCGCGTCGAGGAACGTCCGGGCCAGCCCGCTCACGGCGCCCCACCCGTGCGAGAGCAGCGTCCGCGCGGTCGCGACCTCGCCCCGCGCGGCGTGCACCATGGCCTGCGCCGCGACGGTGTAGGGCGCGGTCCAGGTCCCGGGCCGGCGGGAGAGCGCGTCGTCCCAGGCCCCCGAACGCACCTCGGCCAGACAGCGCAGCGTCTCGGCCACCTCGCCGGGAACACCCCTCAGGTCGGCCAGGGCCCCGGCCGCGTCGCCCGTCCAGAGCCGCACCGCCGCCCGGCCGGTCAGCAGGTCGAGTTCCCCGGGCGCGGCCACCGCCGGGTCGGGCAGCCGCAGGTCCAGGACGTCGGCCGCCCGTCCGGCGGCGAACCGGGAGACCATGTGCACGAAGCCGGCTCCCGCCCCCGACGCCCGGAACGCCCACCGATGTCCTTCGGGCAGCAGGCCGTCGGACAGGCACAACCGGGCCAGCGCCGTCGCGGCCGCGCCCTCGAAGGCCGGTTCGCGGTCGAGCCAGGCGCGTTCGAGCAGGCCCCGCGCCCGCCCCCGGTCCCCACTCGCCTCCGCCACGAGCCCCGCCGCGAACGCCCGCGCGCCCGGATGGGCGTTGGGCTCGCGCGCCAGCTCGGCGGCGCGGCCGGGCCGCCCGGCCAGCAGCAGGGCGTGCACCGCCTCCGCCCGCAGCACCCCGCGCTCACGCGGCGAGGCGGTCAGCCGGGCGGCGCGCTCCAGGTGGTCGGCCGCCACCTCCCAGTTCCCGGACGCCCCCTGCTCCCGTGCGAAGGCGGCCACCTCCCGCGCGAACGCGTCGTCGGCCCGGGAGACGGCGCCGATCCGGTGGCGCACCTGGTCGACCGGATCGGGACAGATCACGGCCGCGTCCCGGTGCAGCCGCGCCCGCTCGCCCGGCCGCAGCCCCTCGTAGACCGCCGCCCTGGTCAGCGGATCGGGGAAGCCCACCATGAGTTCCCCGCCGGCCCGGTGGACCAGCAGCCCGGCCGCCACCGCCCCGTCGAGCAGCAGGATCGCGCCGGGCACGCCCGCCAGCCGTTCGGCCTGCCAGAGCGGGCACTCCTCGCCGAGCACGCCGGCCGCCCGGACCAGCGCGCGGGTCCGCTCGTCGAGCCGTCCGAGCCGGTCCTGTACGTCCATCGCATGCCCCCGGGGCGCGGGCAGCCGCGCCATGGGGTCGGCCAGCACGCCGGGCGGGGTCTGCCGGAGCAGCGCCTCGGCGTGCAGCGGGGAGCCTCCCGTGTGCGCCCGCAGCCGGTCCAGCGCCGCCGCACCCAGGGGCACCGGGCACAGGTGCGCGGCGAGTTCCCCCAGCTCGGCCACGCTCAGCCCGGTCAGCGACAACCGGGTCGCCTCGCTCAGCAGCCGCCGCAGCCCGTCGGGCGGCTCGTCCCGGGTGACCACGACGACCAGCACGTTCCCGGCGTGCAGGCGGCGCAGCGCGAACGCCAGCGCCCGCACCGAGGGGGCATCGGCCCACTGCGCGTCGTCGGCCACCAGGGCCACCGGCTCCTCCGAGCCGGTCAGCACGCCCAGCAGGCGGGCGCCGACGTCGACGGGGTCGCCGGAGACGCCGTCGTGGAGCCACTGCTGGGCGAAGCCGTAATCGAAGGAGCTTTCGAGGGGATCGCCGCTCGCGGCGAGCACCCGGAAGCCCTCCAGCGCACTGCGGACCAGCGCGGTCTTGCCCACCCCCGGCGGGCCGTCGACCAGGACCAGCGCCGGGCGGCCCGAACGGGCCCGGCCGGCGCACGCGTGGAGGGCGGCGCGTTCGCGGTCACGTCCGACGAAGGCGGCCCTCAGCTCAGACACGATTGTCACGGAAGGTAGGAGGGTGACCGGCCGGTCCTGATACCTACTCGGGGCCGCCGAGTTTCGTGCGCAGCGACTTCAGGCAGCGGGCGCGGGTCGGCCCGATGCTGCCGACCGGCATGTCGAGGGTGGCCGCGATCTCCAGGTAGCTCGGCGGCGGCGTCGCCGACAGGATGCGCAGCAGGTCGCGGCAGCGCTGCCCGAGCTGCTCGAACGCCGCCAGCAGCCGGGCCGCCCGCGCGGCGTCGAGCGCCGCCTGCTCGGCGTCGAGGAGCACCTGCTCCGGGGTGCGGTCGGGGGACCGGACGTCGGCGAGGAAGCCGTCTCCGGACGGCGTCACCCGGCCCGCCGCCTTCGCCATCCGCAGGGCCTCGCGCCGGGCGGTCGTGGCCAGCCAGCCGCCGACCTTGTCGGGCTGCTCGATCCGGTCGAGCCGCTCGGCCAGGCGTAACCAGGCCTCCTGGACGACGTCGCGCCGGTCGTCGTCGCCCAGCCCGAACCCGGCCGTCACCGCCCACAGCAGTCCGGTGAACCGGGCCACGAGAGCGTTCCACGCGGTCTCGTCTCCACCGGCGGCCCCTTTGACGAGGTCGGCGACGTCCATTCGTGTCCTCCTCCGCCGAGGGCCATCTAACAACGATTCGGGCCGGTTCGGTACCCGGTGAGGCTCCCCGCGACAGGAGGCTGGAATCACCGATTTCCCCGCAGTCACAGGGGTTTCGCGCGCGTGGCACGCGACATTCTGGAATGATCGCGTCGTTATACCGTCGGACGTCGAGATTGATGGTTCGTATGCCTGAATTCGAAGAGGTCTCCGCCTGGGTCTCCGCGAACCCGGTCGGCGCGGCGATCATCGCCGTCTTCGCCCTGGTGGCGCTCGTCATCCTGCTCTATGTCCTGCGCGCCGTCTGGCGCGGAGCCGGCCGTGTCTTCGCCAAGTACGTCGCCCCCCGGCCGACCGAAGACATCCTGACCATCGTCGCGGCGAGCATCGCGACCGGTGTGTCGGCCCAGGGCATGTGGCAGTTCGCCGGAGACGTCCTCGGATTCGACGGTCCCCTGCGGCTGCTGCTCTTCGCGTTCATCGAGGTCGCGGTCATCACCTCGGCCGTCCGGGCCCGCCGCAACATGCGGGAGAACTACGCCGCGGGCATCGACGGCCTGGCCGTCTGGGTGCTCACCGGCCTGTCGGCCGTGTTGTCGGCCATGGACGCCGCCAGCGTCGCCGAGGCGATCTTCCGCCTGGCCGCCCCGCTGGTCGCCGCCTGGCTCTGGGAGCGCGGCATGGCCATCGAGCGGGTCCGCCTCACCGGCCGCAGCCGCATCCACTGGCGGCTCACCCCCGAGCGCGCGATGGTCCGCCTGGGCCTGGCCGAGTCGAGCGACCGCACCGCCAGCGACGTCGACGCCCACCGCCGTCTCACCCGGGTCGCCCTGGCCGCCAAGCGCGCCCGCCACCTGCGCGAGACCGGCGCCTCCGAGCGCCGCATGCGCGCCGCGCTGGCCCGCCTCGACCGCGCCATGGACCAGGCGGTCGAGCACACCGGCCTCGCCAACGACGCCGAACGCCAGGAGGCGCTGCTCTCGCAGATCGGCGCGTTGTTCAACACCAGCGCCCTGCTCGACCTCCACCCGCCGGTCCCGTGGGAGCCCGAGCCCCCGCAGCAGACCGCCGCCATGCGCGCCCTGATGGCCCCGGCAGACGAGGAGGACGAGCAGCGCCAGCCCGTCGCCGCCCCGGTCGACATCATGCAGCGCTCGTCGTGGATCAAGGCCGCCCGCGCCTACTGGGACCAGGCCATCGAGGAGCGCTTCGTGCCCCGCGCGGCCGACATCGCCCGCGAGACCGGCGTGCCGATCGACATGTGCAAGGAGTTCCGCTCGCTCTGGAAGCTGGAGGCCAAGGCCCACGCGCTGATCGAGGCCGCCTACCTGGAGCACGGCATCGTCGACACCGGCCAGTTCCCCGCCATCCCGCAGGCCGAGCGGGTCCTGACGGTGAACGGCGCCCACGCCGGCTGAACCGCCTCGCCGTGAGGGCCCCGCTCGTCCGCGAGCGGGGCCTTCGTCGTCTCCTGTACGGGTGTCCGCGTAGATTCCGGTACATGAGCAACCTCGAAAGCGACCCCCGGGAGGCCGTCTGCGGCGGCGAGGGCGCGGGCGAACCGGAGCTGCTGCCCGGCCGCGACGTCGTGCTGGGCGGGACCCGCGGGATGAAGGTCACCCGCACGCTGCCCACCGCCGGGCGGCGGATGGTCGGGGCGTGGTGCTTCGCCGACGCCTACGGGCCCGAACCGGCCGCGATGACGGTGCCGCCCCATCCCCACACGGGGTTGCAGACGGTGAGCTGGCTCGTCGAGGGCGAGGTGCTGCACCGTGACACGCTCGGCAGCGAGCAGGTGATCAAGCCGGGGCAGCTCAACCTGATGACCGCCGGGCGCGGCATCGCCCACTCCGAGGAGTCCGAATACGGGCGGCTGCACGGCGCGCAGCTCTGGGTCGCGCTGCCCGAGAGCGCCCGGCACACCGCCCCCGCCTTCGAGCACCACCCCGACCTGCCCGAGCTGACCGAGCCGGGCTGCTCGGTGACCGTGCTGCTGGGCGAACTGGCCGGGCTGACCTCGCCCGCCACCGCGCACACGCCCATCGTGGGAGCCGAGATCGTGGTGTCCGCGCCCGCGCGGCTGCCGCTGAAGCCCGCCTGGGAGTACGCCGCCCTGGTGTTGTCGGGGACGGCGCGGGTCGCCGGGACGGCGCTGGAACCGGGACCGCTGCTCTACCTGGGCGCGGGCCGCTCCTCGGTGGATCTCACGGGCGAGGCCCGGCTGCTGCTGCTCGGCGGCGAGCCGTTCGAGGAGCGGATCGTCATGTGGTGGAACTTCGTCGGCCGCTCGCACGACGAGATCGTCGAGTTCCGGCGGTCGTGGGGCGAGGGCGCCCTCGGCCCGGTGCCCGGCTACGACGGCGATCCGCTCCGCGCCCCTGAGCTGCCCTCTCTCCGGCTCAAGCCCCGGGGCCGCGAGCGCTGAGCCGGGTAGGTTTCCGGTATGGGGGGAATTGTCGGAAAACTGCTGTCGGTCAACGTGGGCCTGCCCAAGGACGTGCCGTGGGAGGGCCGCACCGTCCACACGGGCATCTGGAAGACCAGCGTCGAGGGGCCCCGGCGGGTGCGGCGGCTCAACGTCGACGGCGACGGGCAGGGCGATCTCCAGGGACACGGCGGGGAGCAGCGCGCCGTGCTGGTCTACCAGATCGACTCCTACGCCCACTGGCGCCGTCACCTCGGCCGCGACGACTTCGCCTACGGCCAGTTCGGCGAGAACTTCACCGTCGACGGGCTGCCCGACGACGAGGTCTGCATCGGCGACCGCTACCGGATCGGCACCGCCGTCTTCGAGGTCACCCAGCCCCGCGTCACCTGTTTCCGGGTGGGCCTGCGGATGGGCGTGCCCGAGATGGCCTCGCTGCTCGTCGGGCACCGGCGGCCCGGCTTCTACCTGAGGGTGATCACCGAGGGCGACGTGACGGCCGGGGACGACATCGAGCGGCTGTCGGTCGGCTCGGGGGAGGTCTCGGTCACCGAGGCCGACGCGCTGCTCTACCTTCCCGGGCCGCGCGACCCCGCCCGGCTGCGGGCGGCGCTGGACAACCCGGCGCTGAGCCCCGGCTGGCAGGGCTCCTTCCGCGACCTGCTCGCCGACAGCCCCGTCGCCCGGCCGGCCTGGCCGGGGTTCCGGCCGCTCGCCGTCACGCGGGTGCGGCGGGAGAGCGAGGACACCGTCTCCTTCTATCTCGCGCCCGGTGACGGTTCGGCGCTGCCGGTGGCCCTGCCGGGCCAGTACCTGACGGTACGGGTGCCCGACGGCTCGGTGCGCAGCTACTCGCTGTCGCTTGGATCGTCCGGCTATCGAATCACCGTCAAGCACGAACCCGGCGGCGAGGTCAGTGGATACCTGCACTCCCGGGTCACGGAGGGTGACGCCCTGGAGGTCGCCGCGCCCCGGGGCGACTTCACGATGGCCGACGCCTCCTCGCCGGTCGCCCTGATCTCGGCCGGGATCGGCATCACCCCCGTGCTGGCGATGCTCCACGCGCTGGCCGAGACGGGCGCCGAACGGGGTGTCCGGTGGCTGCACGTGACACGTTCTGTCAGGACGCAGGTGTTCGCCGACGAGGTGCGCACGCTGCTCGACCGCATCCCCGGGGCCCGGCAGAAGGTGTTCTTCACCGCCCCCGAGCCGGGCGAACCGCTGCCGCCGCACGCCGAGACCGGCCGCCCGACCGCCTCAGGCCTGGCCGGACTCGGCATCACGCCCGACACCGACGCCTATATATGCGGTCCGGCCGGCTTCATGACCGCCATGGCCGACGCGCTGGCCGGCGTGGGGCTCCCGGCCGGCCGGGTGCACACCGAACTGTTCGGCACGCTGGCCGCTGTCAACCCCGGTGTGGTGGGCGCGCGGCACGTCCGGCCGCATCCGCCGGCGTCCCAGGGGACCGGGCCGGAGGTCACCTTCGCGCGCAGCGGGCTGACCGTCCGGTGGGGCGAGGAGTACGGCAGTCTGCTCGAACTCGCCGAGGCGTGCGACGTGCCGGTGCGGTGGTCGTGCCGGACCGGGGTATGCCACACCTGCGTGACCGGGCTGCTGGCGGGGGCCGTCCGCTATCGGACCGAGCCGCTGGAGCCGCCGGCGGTGGGCGACGCGCTCATCTGCTGCTCGGTGCCGGTGCGGGAGGACGTCGTCCTGGACCTCTAGTCGATGAGTGGTGAAATATCCGCATATGGGCGGACGGGAATCTCCTCTTCTGCCCTTCCCGTCACAGAGTTAAAACCTCGGGGCTCTACCAATTCGCTAAGTAAGGTCCGTGTCACCTTCAGGTTATGGTCATCAGGGTTCTCGTGTGACTACTTTCGGTGGGCGATATACCACGGAAAGTAAGGGGGAGCCGTGCCAGACCTGACTCTCACGCGACGGGTCGAGGGCGCGATGGAGGGGGCCGCAGTGCGGCTGCGCGCCTTCGCCGACCGTCATGAGACGCCCAGTCCCTGCCTGCTCATCGATCTGCCGACCCTTGAGTCGACCTACCGCACCATGAGCCTCGCGTTCATCGGCGCCGAGATCCTCTACGCGGTCAAGGCCAACGCCGCACCCGGCGTCATCACCACGCTCGCCCGGTTAGGGGCCGGCTTCGACGTCGCCAGCCTCGCCGAGATCGAGCTCTGCCTGGCGCGCGGGGTGCCCGCGTCCCGGTTGTCGTTCAGCAACCCGGTGAAGAAGCGCTCCGACGTGGCCGCCGCCTACGAGCGCGGAGTGCGCACCTTCGCCTTCGACAACCCCGGCGACCTGCGCAACATCATCGTCGAGGCGCCCGGCTCCAAGGTGTTCTGCCGCATCCAGGTGACCCCGCCGGCCGCCGCGATGCCGTTCGGGGCCAAGTTCGGCTGCCCCGAGGAGGCGGCGCCCGAGATGCTCGCCGAGGCCGCCGACCGCGGGCTGCGGCCACAGGGTGTCACGTTCCACGTCGGCTCGCAGCAGCGCAACCTCGCCGCCTGGGACGCCGGCATCGCCGCCGCCGCCAAGATCGCCCAGATGCTCGAACCCGAGGGCGTGCGGCTGCCGGCCATCGACATCGGCGGGGGGTTCCCGATCTCCTACCGCGAGCCGGCGGCCTCCTCCGAGGAGTTCGCCCGCGCGGTCGACCTGTCGCTCGCCCGCCACTTCGAACCCCGCGACCGTCCGCGACTGGTCATCGAGCCGGGCCGATCCCTCGTCGGCCCGTCTGGCATGATCCGCGCCGAGGTCGTGGCGGTCCGCGGCGGCGTGCCCGCCGACCCGCGCCGCTGGGTGTTCCTTGACGTCGGCCGCTACAACGGCCTGGTCGAGACCGAGAACGACACCATCGCCTACCGCATCCACGCCCCCGCCGGGTTCGGCCCCGACGGGCCGGTCGTGCTGGCCGGGCCGACCAGCGACGGCGACGACGTGCTCTACAAGCACACCGACTACGCCATGCCGCTCTCGCTGGCCCCCGGCGACCCCATCGAGATCATGGACGCGGGGGCGTACACCTCCAGCTACTCCTGCGCGGCGGTCAACGGCCTGCCCGCCCTGCCGACCTTCTGCGTGCCGGGCTGATGACCGCGCAGATCGGCCGGTTCAGCGGCATCCACGTCATCGTCGAGTTCGAGGACGCCGACCCTGCGCTCCTCGACGACGAGCCCCTGCTGCGCGCGCTGCTGCCCAGGGCAATGAAGGAAGCGGGGGCGACCGTCATGGAGGTGGTCTCCCACCGGTTCGTCCCCCAGGGGGTCACCGTGCTGACCCTGCTGGCCGAGTCGCACGCCTCGCTCCACACCTACCCCCAGCACCACGCCGCGTTCGTCGACGTCTTCACCTGCGGTGAGCGGGCCGACCCCCGCAAGGCCATGAGCGTGCTGGCCGCCGAGCTGACACCCGGCCGGGTGACGACGAGGATCATCGGCAGAGGCGGTCAGCGAGTGGAGGCAACCCTTTGATCGAACACGACGGTCACCTGTGGATCGACGAGCCGACGACCCCCGGCACACGCCGGCTGTGGCGGGTCGACGCCGTGCTCCACGAGGAGACGACCCCGTTCCAAGACATCCTGGTCGCCGTGACGGAGCAGGGCGCGAGCCTGTTCTGCGGCGGTGAGCGCCAGTCGACCGAGTTCAGCCAGCTCGTCTACCACGAGGCCCTGGTCATCCCCCCGGCCCTGCTCGCCGACCGGCTCGACCGCTGCCTGGTGATCGGGTCGAGCGAGGGCGTGGCCTGCCAGATCCTCGTCGAGGCGGGCGCCCAGGCCGTCGACCACGTCGACATCGACCGGCGGGCCGTCCGCGTCTGCGCCGACCACCTTCCCTACGGCTACACCGTCGCCGAGCTCGCCGCGGCCGAGCGCGGCGCCGGTCCGATCACGATGCACTACGAAGACGGCTATGCCTTCCTGGAGTCGGCCGCCGGTTACGACGTCATCGTCGTCGACCTGCCCGACGAGAGCGCCGAGGGCGACGCCCAGCACGACCGCCTCTACGGCGCCGCGTTCCTGGAGATGTGCCGCAAGGCGCTGGCCCCCGGCGGGGTCGTGTCGACCCAGGCCGGATGCATGACCCTGTGGCGCAACGACACGCTGCGCCGCTCCTGGGCGCGCTTCACCCAGGCGTTCCCCTCGGTCGTCTACTACGGCTCCGACGAGCACGAATGGGCGTTCGTCAGCGCCCGCGCCGACACCCTGGCCGACCCGGTCGGGTTCATGCGCGAACGGCTGGCCCGCCTGCCCTACCGCCCCGTCTCGATCGACGACGCGGCGCTGACCGGCAACACGGTGCCGCCCCGATCGGTGCGCGGGTAGGAGACCGCCCTACGAGGAGATCTCGGCCGTCCGTTCGCGGAGCCGGTCGCGGATCTCCTCGGGGGTGTAGGCCCGGCGGCGGCGCTCGGCGCGCACCGCGACGACTCCGCTCGCCGCGACTCCGGCGAAGGCGGCCAGGCCCAGGATTTTCCACCAGCGCATGTGCTTAGGTTACCGATATGAGCGGCATCTCCCTCGACGAAGCGCTGACCCAGACCCGGACCGGTGACGTCTGGGTGTTCCGCGGCCGTTCGGTCCCCGACCGGGCGATCCAGATGACGACCAACAGCCCGGTCAACCACGTCGGCATGTCCGTCGTGATCGAGGACCTGCCCCCGCTGATGTGGCACGCCGAACTCGGCAAGTCCCTGGTCGACATGTGGACGGGCACACGCCAGCGCGGCGTCCAGCTCCACGACCTGCGCGACGCCGTGGTGACCTGGTCGAACAGATACGGCCAGCGCGGCTGGCTGCGCCAGCTCCAGCCCGACGTCACCCGCGAGATGGAGGACGCCGTCCTCAAGACCATCGCCCGCCTCGACGGCACCCCGTTCCCCTCGACCGCCCGTCTGGCCGGGCGCTGGATACGCGGGCGGCTGCCGTCGCGGCGCTCGCGCGACATGGCCCTGGAGTCGGCCTACTGCGCCGAGGTGGTGGCGGTGACGTACGAGGCGATGGGCCTGCTGACCGGCCGCAAGGCGGCCAACTGGTACGACCCCGGACGGTTCTGGAGCGGTGACCGGCTCGACCTGGCGACGGGATACCGGCTCGGCGACGAGATCGCGATCGACATCCCGAAGGTGTAGGTTCGGCGGTGGCGGGCTCCACCGCCCAACCTCCTTCAGCGGGTCTCCACGCGGCCCGCCGCACGCGGAGGCAAAGGGGACCTCATCGCCTCTGGAGCGCGGCGGACCGTGCACGGCGACGACCGAAGCGGCCGAAGCGAACACCGCGGGCGTGGACCGGGTGTCCGCGTGTGCCGCGATGGAGCCGTCATGACCGGCAAGAAGCAGCTGAAGGCGCGCATCCGGGCGCGCATGGCCAAGACCGGCGAGAGCTACACCACCGCCCGCATGCACGTCGCGGGCGCGGCGGGCCCGCAGACCGACCACGGCTGGACCCTCCACGGCGGCCGCCACTCCGCCTCGGCGGCGGTGGCCAACGTGCTGCGCAACGGCGGGTTCCCCGTCAGTGAGCCGCTCGTCTACCTCGCCGGGGGAGGGCTCGGCGCGGGCTACATCCTCTGGGAGTTCAAACGCCACGACTCGGCCGTGGTCGTGCTGGGCTTCCGCAACCGCTGGCAGTACCCGCGGAAGTGGATGGACACCACGCTGACCCGGCTCGGGGTGCCGTTCGACGTCCACACCACGGGCGGGGCGAAGGGCGCGTCGGCGCGGTTGTCGGCCGAACTGGCGGCGGGCCGGGCGTGCGTGGTGCTGCCCGACCTCCACCACGTCGGCTACTGGCACGCCCCCGCCGTCCTCGACGGCTACGGCGGGCATCCGATCGTCGTCTACCGCGAGGACGGCGACGGCGTCTGGGTCGACGACCGCAACCTCGCGCCGCTGCGCGTCGACCGGGCCCGGCTCGACGCGGCTCGGGGGCGGGTGGTGTCGTACAGGAACCTGCTGCACGCCGTCACCCCCGCCCGGCCCCGGCTGGAGGAGGCGGTGCTGGCCGGGCTGCGCGACTGCGCCGACCACCTCGGCGGGACCTCCACGTCGTTCTCGCTGCCCGCCTGGCGCAAGTGGAGCCGGACCATCGTCGACGCCTCGGCGGCCAAGGGCTGGCCGAAGGTGTTCGCCGACGGCCGCGGCCTGGCCGGCGCGATGCGGTCGATCTGGGAGGCCGTCGAACCCGTCGGCACCGACGGCGGCAACCACCGCGACCTGTTCGCCGACGGCCTCGACGAGGCGGCCGGCCTGCTCGGCCTGCCCCTGCGCGATCTCGCGGCCGAGTTCCGGCGCATCCACGGCCTGTGGCACGACTTCGCCGAGACGGCGCTGCCGGAGGCGGACAACCGGCGGCTGCGCGAACTCACCGCGACCGTCCGCGCCGCCGTGGCCGAGGGCTCGGCCGGGGCGGCGGACGCGGAGACGGCGGCCGCCGAACTGTGGGCGCTGAAGGCGGAGGCGACGCCTCCGGACCCGGGCTTCTTCCCGGCGTTGAGCGAGCGGCTGGCGGAGATCCACCGGGCCGAGACCGCGGCCGTGGCGGCCCTGCGCGAGGCGCTGCCGGCGGAACAGTGAGAACGCCCGCCGGGGTGGAGGCGAAAGCCGCCCCGGCGGGCTTCTCCGGGGGCGCACGCGACTTGGCGGAGCCGGGACGATCGCCCCTGGGTGCGGGAACTCAAGGCCGACGCATCGCGAACCGCGTCGGCACAGCCGGAGGCACAACCTCCGTCGGGTGACTTCCCGTGTGAACTCCGCCTTTGCACACTCGGTAGTTCGACATACTCCGCCGGTGACGACGCCGCTGTACTTCCTGACGTGACAACCGTCGCATTCACCAGGAAGGGAACAGTCGTGACACTCAAGAACGGTCTCCGCGCGCTGGCGATGGGAACGCTGCTCGCCGTCCCCCTCGCGGCCGTCGGCGCCACACCCGCGATGGCCGCCACCAACGTGGTGGCGTCCGGCGGGCAGTTGTTCGTCAGCGCGGGATTCGGCGGCGACGACATCTCCATCAACGTCGAGGACGGTTTCCTCGTCGTCAGGAACTTCACCGACGCCATCTTCGCGGGCAGCGTCACCTGCGCCAATGTGGACCCCCGCACGGTCCGGTGCACCGCCACGGGCATCACCAAGATGCTGGTGCGCACCAACACGGGGGCCGACACGGTGCGGAACAACACCGCCCTCCCGGCCCAGGCCTTCCTCGGGCCGGACGGCGACCTCTACTACGGCGGCTCGGCCCGCGACCTCGTCTCGGGCGAGGGCGGCAACGACCTCATGGACGGCAACGGGGGCGACGACGTCCTGATGGGCGACGACGGCGCGTTCGACCAGGTCTTCGGCGGTCCGGGTGCCGACCTGTGCACGGCCGAGAAGGAGACCGCCTGCGAGGGCGACGCGTAGCATCGAGGACATCGGATCCGGGTGGGGCCGGTACGGCCCCACCCGGATTGCCGAGGGCGGGCTCAACTCTGTGGACGCGCCCTCAGGATGAGGTGCGTGGCGCTCATTCGCCGGGTGACGGAAGGATCCACCCCGGACACCGGCCTCGGGGATACGCTTGCGCCGCCGAATCGTCGCCGACCCGGAGGACGCAGCGCCTGGTGAACCACCAGCGACATGACCCTGGCGACCCCTCTCGGGAGACGTCACGGCGGACGCGCCCTCGCAAGGCGGTGCCGGTGGTGGCCGCGGCCGCCGCGCTCGGGCTGGCGGCGTGGACGACCGGGATCTCCTGGGGCGTGTCCGACCCGCCGCACACCCCCGCGCCGCCGGTCTGGCTCGATGCCGCCTATCACGCCTTCGGCGTTCCCTTCATCGTCGGCGGGGCGCTCGTCTGGGCGCGGACCCGCTGGAGACGGCTCGGGCTGCTCCTGCTGCTCCTGGGGGCGAGCTACTACCTGGCCTTCCTGCGGGTGCTGCCCGAGCATCCGGTGCTCTACGTGACCGGTTTCTGCCTGGCCTACCTGCACGTCGGGGTGTTCGGGCACATCGCGATGAGCGTCCCCACCGGATATCTCGCCGGCACGGTCGACCGCGTCTACGTCGTGCTGGCCTACATCGCCTCCGTCGGCACCCAGGTCGGGCGCTACCTCGCCGACCGGCCGGCCAACAAGTGGAACTTCAACCTTCCGCAGGTCAACACCGCGTGGGGCAAGTTCGGCAGCTACCTGGTCGCGGTGATCGGGATCGTGGGCGTCGTGCTCGTCCTGCGGCGGCTGCTGACCTCGCTGCGGGGGCGCCGGCGGCGGACCGGGCCGGTGTGGGGGGCGCTGGCCCTCATCGGGGTGCTGCTGCTGGCGCCGTCGCTGGCCAGCGCGTGGTCCCTGCCTCTCGACTCGCAGCTCATGTTCGGGGTGCTGCTCGTGGCCGGCACGGCCGTGGTGAGTCTCGGCGGCTACCTGCTGTGGGTGGGGCTGGCGTGGTCCGACCAGATCCGGTTGACGGCGTTGCCGCTCCGGCTGGCCGGGCAGCGTCAGTCCGGCGCCCTCCAGGCGGCGCTGGCCGACACCCTCGGCGATCCGACGTTGCGGCTGGTGTTCCCCCGGACCGACGGAACCCTCCCCGAACCGGCCGAACAGGGCCGGGCGCTGACGCCGATCCGCCGGGGCGACCGGCTGCTGTGCGTCATCGACCACGACCCGGCGGTGGCCTCCGGCGACCGGGCCACGGAGATCGCCGTCGCGCTGACCGGCCTGACGCTGGAGAACGCCCAGCTCTACCAGGAGGTGCGCGAGTCGCGGTCGCGGCTCACCACCGCCACGTTCGAGGAGCGCAAGCGGATCGCCCGCGACATGCACGACGGCACCCAGCAGCGGTTCTTCGCGGCGCTGCTGCGGCTGGGCATGGCCGGCGAACGCCTCGACGCGGGACAGTCCCCGCAGGCGGCCGCCCTGCTGGCGCAGGCGAAGGCCGAACTGCTCGACGGCATCGAGGCGTTGCGCGCGCTGGCCCAGGGCCTGCACCCCGTGGATCTGGAACAGCACGGCCTCGCCGAGGCGATCGCCGTGCTGGCCGATCGGTCACCCGTGGTCACGGACGTGTCGATCCCGCCGCTGCGATGGCCGCCGACCGTGGAGTCGACCGCCTACTTCGTGATCTCCGAGGCGCTGGCCAACGTCTACAAACACGCGGGCGCCACCCGGGTGTCCGTCACGATCACCACCGACCGGACGGCGCTGGTCGTCCAGGTCGCCGACGACGGCGTGGGCGGGGCCGACGCCTCGGGCACCGGCCTGCGCGGGCTCGCCGCCCGGGTCGGCGCTCTCGACGGCGTCTTCGGGATCGACAGCGATCCGCGGGCCGGCACCCGGCTCACCGTCCGAATCCCCCTGCCACCAGAAGGGACACCCTCGTGAGAGTCGTCGTGGTCGAGGACGACCGCATCCTGTGCGCCGCGCTGGTCGAGGCGCTGGCCCACCACGGGATCGACGTGCCGGGAGCCGCGCACACCGCCGAACGGGCGATGGAGCTCATCGACCGGCACGCCCCCGACGTGGCCACGATCGACCTGCGGCTGTCTCCGGACGGCCCGCCGGACGAGGGCCTGAGCCTCGCCGAGCGGCTCCGCGTCCGCTACCCCGACGTGGGACTGCTGGCGATCTCGGCCCACCCCGACCCGGTGTACGTGGAGCGGCTGCTGTCGATGGAGGACCCGCCACGCGCCGTCGGCTTCCTCGCCAAGAGCCAGGTCGGCGAGATGGCCGTGGTCGTCGACGCAGTGACCCGGGTGGCCAGGGGCGAACTGGTCGTCGACCCCTATGTGGTGCGCCTGCTGATGAGCCGGCTGCGGGCCGACGACCCGCTGGCCGTGCTGACCCCGCGCGAGCGGGAGATCCTCGCCCTGGTGGCGACCGGCCTGTCGAACCTGGCCATCGCCCAGCGGTTGTCGTGCGCGATCAGCAACGTCGAGAAGAACCTGAGCACCGTTTTCGGCAAGCTCGGGCTGATGCCGGACGAGGCGGGGCGGCGCGGGGTCAACCTGCGCGTGCTGGCGACGCTGGCCTACCTGCGCAGCCAGGGGAGAACCTGACGGCGGCGGGTGGAAAGGCCGTCGTGGTCGAGAGCACGCCCAGCTGCTTGCCGCACTGAGGCGATGCGACGGAAAACCCCCGGGACCGACCCCAGGTTCCCGCGCGGAAGCCTCTGCTTCCCGGCCGGACACGCCCCACCGGGCCCCCGCAGACTGCCGGAGACGAGTTCCACGAGAGGAAAGAGGACGTATGCGACGCATCCCGCGCTACGCGGCGGCCCTGTGGTCGGTGCTGGTGCTGACGGTGGTCCTGGGTTCGAGCCCCGCCCTCGCCGTGCCGCCGGTCCCGGTGACCAAGGGCTCCGGCGCCACCGCGCTGGCCTTCCGGGACGGTACGGGCATCTGGTTCGCCTACAACCTGGACGGCGACCCCGTCGGCGTATGGAGCAGGCAGCAGCTCCCCGGCCCGAACGCCTACTCCGATCCCGCCCTGGCACGCGACGCGGCCGGCACCGGCATCGCCGTCCAGGGGCCGAGCAACAGCCTGAGCTTCTACTGGAACCTGCACGGCAACCCGGCATGGACCTACCAGCAGGCCGCCGGACCCGGCACCGTCGTCGGCACACCCGCCATCGTCCGCGACGGCACGAAGACGGTCATCACCGCCGTCGACATCCAGGGACTGCTGTACTCCTACACCAACACGCACGGCAACCCGACCTGGGTGCCCCAGCTGGTCGCAGCCGAGCCCGTCTTCGGCAGCCCCTCCATGGCACGCCACGGCACCACCACGGTGATCGCGGCCCGGGGAGAGGCCAACAGCATGTACTACTTCTGGAAGGCCGACGGCGCGAGCAACTGGTCGTCGTACCTGGCCGCGCAGCCGGGCAGCGTCCTGTCGGACCCCTCGATCGCCCGCGACGCCACGGCCACCAGCATCGTCTTCCGCAACTGGAACAACGGCCTGACCTACCTCCGCAACGTCCACGGCAGTTCCACCTGGACGCCGACCTCGGTGAGCCCGGGCGGCACGCTCGGCGGCGCCGACCCCCAGCTCGCCAACGACGGGACCACGTCGTCGATCGTCGCCCAGGCCCCCAACGGCGAGATCCACTTCTGGTGGAAGCCCAACGCCTCGGGCACGTGGACCAAGTCGCTGGTCGAATGGGCCAACATCGTGGGCAACCCGTCGTTCAGCCGTGACGCGACCGCCAGCCACATAGCCGCGCGGATGCGCTACAACGACGCGATCAAGTATTACCGCAACGTCCACGGCCAGCCGTCGTGGACGCAGGCCCCCATCTACCTCAGCTGAGAGGTCAGGCCCGCTTCGGCGGGGTCTCGCCCGAGCCCCGGGCCTGGAGCGTCACCGGGACGGTGACCTTCCGGACCGGGGTGGCCGGGTCGGCGATGCGGGTGCGGAGCATGGTGATGGCCGTGTCGCCGATGGCCGCGTCGTCCTGGGCGACCACCGTCAGATCGGGGCGCAGCAGCGTCGCGAGCTCCGAGTCGTCGAAGCCGACGATCGCCACGTCGTCGGCGTGGTCGCGGAACCAGCGGACCGTCTCGACGCTGAGTGTCGCGTTCCCGGTGATGACGGCGGTCGCGGGGTCGGGGCCCGACAGGGCGCTCTCCAGGGCGTGGTGGATGCGTTCGCGCTGTATCGGGCCGGTGTGGATCATGGCGTCGGCGGCGCCGCCCTGCGCTCGCAGGCAGGCCCGGAAGGCGGTGGCGCGTTCCTGGGCGGTGTAGATGCGCTCGTCGTCGCCGATGTAGGCGATGCGGCGGTGGCCGTGGGCGACCAGGTGGGCGAAGGCGGTCTCGATGCCGGCCACGTTGTCGGACAGGACGCAGTCGACCTCCAGGCCGAGCACCGGGCGGTCGACCGCGACGAGCGACAGGCCGGCCGCCAGCTCGGGGACCAGGTAGCCGTGGTCGGCGCCGATCGGTTCGAGCAGGATGCCGTCGAAGCGGCGGCGGCACATCGACTCGACGACGTGGCGCTCGATCTTCTCGTCGTCTTCGGTGGAGGCGGCGAGCACCATGAGGCCGGCGGCGCGGGCGGCGCGTTCGACGGCGCGCAGCACCGGGTTCACGTGGGAGAGCTGGCGCACGGCCGCGCCGAGGGTGCCGGTCACGCCCAGACGCAGGTGGCGGGCGCGTTCGTCGGGGCGGTAGTCGAGGGCCGCGATGGCGCTCCTGACCCGTTCGACCAGTTCGGCGCCGACGGTGGCGTCGTCGTTGACGACCCGGCTGACCGTCCGCAGTGCGACGCCCGCCTCGCGGGCGACGTCGACCATCGTCGGCCTGCGGCCCTTCCGCGTCCTCGGCTTCTCCTGCATCCGCCTATCATCCGCATGATCGCCCGTTGGCGCCATTCGGCCCGTGACCAATTCGTTGCCCGCCTCGCTCTTGAAACCTCCGCGCAACACTCTACGGTATCGGGATAACGTTATCTCAATCGGCTTCGGGGAGCCGGATCGGCAACGAGGAGGGCTGTGCTGATGCGCAGAACTTTGATATTCGGCCTGGCCGCGGTGCTGGCGGCGGCCGGTTGTGGAGTGGGCGAGACCCCCCAGCCGGAGGGCGGTGCGAGCGCGTCGGCCGGCGGCAAGGTGGAGCTGAGCTTCCTGGTCTTCGAGACGCCCAACCTGAACGCGGCGTTCTGGGACGCCGCCATCGCGCGGGCCTCCGCCAAGGTCCCCGAGGTGACCATCAAGAAGCTGGTGACGCCCAACATCGACCGCACGGCGTACGCCAAGCAGCTCGACGCCGCGGGCAACCTGCCCGACATCCTGCAGTCGGTCAACCCCGCCGGGTTCGCCCAGGCGGGGAAGCTGGCGCCGTTCACCGATGACGAGCTGAAGAACTTCATCGCGCCCAAGGCGGGGGCCATCGGGGGCAAGGTCTACCAGCTCCCGTACAACACGCAGGTCATCCCGGTTGTCTACTACAACAAGGACATGTTCGCCAAAGCGGGCATCACTCAGACGCCGACGACGTACCAGGAGCTTCTGGACATCTCCAAGAAGCTGAAGGACGGCGGCGTCACCCCGTTCATCGTGGGCGGCGGCGGCGCCGACACGTGGGCGGACATGTACCCGCTGACCGGCACCGTGGCCACCGACGTCTACAAGAAGACGCCCGACTGGCTGCTCCAGCGGGCCCAGGGCAAGGTCAAGTTCACCGACCCCGACTTCGTGGCCGCCGCCAAGAAGATCGAGGACCTGGCGAAGAACGAGTACATCGACCCGGCGGGCCTGAGCAGGTCCTACGCCGACACCGAGCAGGCCTTCCGTGACGGCAAGGGCGCCATGTACCCCATGGGCTCCTGGTTCGCCACCTCGGCCGACGCCAACAAGCCCTCGTTCGAGGTCGGCGCCTTCCCGTGGCCCACCGACGACGGCTCCCCGGTCACCCCGACCTTCACCGGCGGCGGCACCCTCGTCAGCGCGACCGCCAAGAACGTCGAGCTGGCCAAGAAGTGGGCCCTGGCGTTCGACGAGGACAAGGAGAACAACGACGCGTTCGTGAAGGCCGACGGCTCGATCCCGGCGATCAAGGGCTACACCCCGCCCGCCGACATGGGCCCGGTCTACAACGCGACCGTCGCGATCTACCAGAAGGGCATGCAGGAGGGCTCGATCTACGACGCCTTCTCGCAGGAGGCCGGCGACGGCGCGCTGCCCCCGGGCCTGGCCGACAAGGCCGCCCTCGGCGTCCAGGACCTGATCACCGGCAAGAAGAACGCCCAGCAGTTCGCCGAGTTCCTCGACGACGAGTACGCCAAGGCGACCCAGTAACCCCCATGTCAAGACAGGCTCAGCGGGGTGCGCGTCCGCGCGCCCCGCGCCCACCCGATCGGCCGGCCCGGTAACACCATGACCCAGATCCAGCAAGGCAGGGCCCCGCGCCCTCACCCGGCCCGCGAACGCGACGTGGTGACCGGATGACTCAGACGATGCGGCGCGGGGCGCCCGAGAAGGTCCATCCCGTGCCCCGTCCCCGGCGACGCGGCAGGCTCCTGCCCGGCCTGGGCAGATTCGCCCTGTTCGCGCTGCCCGGCCTGGCGGCCTACGCACTCTTCGTGCTCGTGCCGATCGCGATGACGGGGTACAACAGCCTGACCAACCTCAACCCCTTCAACCCGCCCACCCGGTTCGTGGGCCTGCGGAACTACGTCACCCTGCTGAGCGACGCCGAGTTCCACCAGGCGCTTCTCAACACGGTGATCATCACGGCGATCATCACCGTGCTGGCCAACGTCGGCGGCCTGCTGATCGCCATGCTGCTCGACCGGCCGACCAGGCTCTACGTCCTGCTGCGCGGGGTGTTCTTCACCCCGGTCGTGCTCAGCTCGGTCGTCATCAGCGTCATCTGGCAGGCCATCCTCACCGACGACGGGCTGCTCAACTCGGCCCTGCGCGGTCTCGGCGTCGACGAGCCGCCCGGCTGGTTGTCCGACCCGGACTTGGCGATCTACTCCATCGCCTGGATCATGGCCTGGCAGATGCTCGGCTTCTGCGTCGTGGTCTACCTGGCCGGGCTCCAGGGGGTGCCCCGCGAGCTCAACGAGGCCGCCGCGATCGACGGCGCGAGCGCGCTCCAGCGCTTCCGCAACGTCACCTGGCCGATGCTCGCCCCGGCGCTGACCATCAACGTGGTCATGCTGCTCATCACCGGCTTCAAGGCCTACGACCAGATCCGGGTCATCACCAACGGCGGGCCCGGCAACGGCACCACGGTGACCATGGCCTTCCAGGTCGTGCAGACCGCCTTCGTGAGCAACCGGATCGGCTACTCCTCGGCCCTGGCCGCGGTGATGCTCGCGATCGTCGCGTTCATCTCGGTGGTCGTGCTGCGGTTCCTGCAGAAGAGAGAGGTGTCCCGGTGAACGCGCGGCCGATCGTCGCCACGTTCGTGGGCGTGGTGTTCTTCCTGCCCCTCTACCTGGTGCTGGTGAACATCTTCAAACCGAGCGCGGCCGTGGTGGCCGACCCCGCCGGGCTGCCGTTCCCGCCCACCTTCGACAACCTGGCGGCGGTGCTGAACCGGCCCGACCACCTGTTCACCTTCGGCCTGATCAACTCGATCGCCGTGACCGCCCTGTCGGTGACGGTGCTCACCGTCGTCTCCGCCATGCTCGGCCACTACCTGGCGCGGGCGAGGCACTGGGCCGCCAAGGTCGTCATGGCCACGCTGCTGTGCGGGCTCATGATCCCGGTGCCGGTCATCATGGCCCCGATCACGACCGTGCTGAAGTGGTTCGACCTGATGACGACCCTCCAGGGGCTCGTGCTGGTGAACGTCGGCTACTACGTGCCGTTCGGGGTGCTGCTCTTCATGGGCTTCGTCCGCGGCGTCCCGCTGGAGCTCGAAGAGGCCGCCGCGCTCGACGGCGCGAACCGGTTCCGGGTGTTCTGGCAGGTGGTCTTCCCGCTGCTGCGGCCCGCGTCGGCCAGCGTGATGATCTTCCTGGGCGTGTGGATCTGGAACGACTTCCTGACCCCGCTCATCGTGCTCGGCCCCGACAGCGGCACGACCGTGACGGTCGGCGTCTACCGGGCCATCGGGCAGTACCAATCGGACTTCGGATCGGTCTTCGCCTTCATGTTCCTGGCGACGCTGCCGATCCTCATCTTCTACCTCGCCCTGCAGAAGAACTTCGTGAAGGGCCTTACCGGCGGAGCGGTCAAGGGATGAATCTGACGATCGAGTCCACCGAGCTGTTCGCCGGACCGGCCGACGCCCCGCGCCAGATCCTGCGCGTCACGACGTCGGGGCCCGGCCCGATCGACGTCGAGGTCACCGGCGGGGCGTGGGGGGAACTGCGGGGTGTCCCCGGTACGGGGACCCACGAGGTCCCCGTCTCGACGGAGGCGCGGCCGGGGGAACAGGTGCCGATCACCGTGCGGGCCGGGGACCTGCGGGAGGAGGCGACGCTCCTCGTCGCCGAGCCCGGCTGGACCGTGCACCTCGTCTCCCACTTCCACTACGACCCCGTCTGGTGGAACACCCAGGCCGGCTACGCCAGCGAGTGGGAGGACCAGCCGGACGCCCAAGAGATCCGGATGAGCTTCCAGTTCACCGCGTTCCAGCTCATCGACGCCCACCTGGAGCTGGCCCGCCGCGACCCCGACTACAAGTTCGTGCTGGCCGAGGTCGACTACCTCAAGCCCTACTGGGACACCTTCCCCGAGCAGCGCGCGATCGTCACCCGGCTCGTCGACGAGGGCCGCCTGGAGATCATGGGCGGGACGTACAACGAGCCCAACACCAACCTCACCGGCGCCGAGACGACGATCCGCAACGCCGTCTACGGGGTCGGGTTCCAGCGCGACGTCCTCGGAGGGGAACCCTCGACGGCCTGGCAGCTCGACGCGTTCGGGCACGACCCGCAGTTCCCGGGCATGATGGCCGACGCCGGGCTCACCTCCAGCGCGTGGGCGCGCGGGCCGTTCCACCAGTGGGGGCCGATCCTTGAGGTCGGCACCTACGACACCCCCCACGGCGACCCCTCCGACATGCAGTTCCGCACCGAGTTCGAGTGGATCTCCCCGTCGGGGCGGGGCCTGCTGACCCACTACATGGCCGCCCACTACGGCGCGGGCTGGTCGATGGACTCCGCCCAGACGCTGGAGGCGGCCGAGCAGTCGGTGTACGGGTTGTTCCTCGACCTCAAGAAGGTCGCCGCGACCCGGAACGTGCTGATCCCGGTCGGCACCGACTACAGCCCGCCGAACAAGTGGCTGACCGACATCCACCGCGACTGGAACGCCCGCTACGCCTGGCCGAGGTTCACCTGCGCGATCCCGCGCGAGTTCTTCTCGGCGGTCACCGCCGAACTGGCCGCCGAGGGCCGCCGCCTGTCGCCGCAGACCCGGGACATGAACCCGATCTACACCGGCAAGGACGTGTCGTACATCGACACCAAGCAGGCCCAGCGGGCGGCCGAGAACGAGCTGCTCGACGCCGAGCGGTTCGCCACCCTGGCGTGCCTGGCCGGGGGAGCGGAGTATCCGGAGGCCGCGCTCGACAAGGCGTGGCGGCAGCTCGTGTTCGGCGCCCACCACGACGCCATCACCGGCACCGAGTCCGACCAGGTCTACCTCGACCTGCTGGCGGGGTGGCGGGAGGCGTACGACCTCGCGGCGGAGGTGCACACGGCGGCGCTGCGGCATCTGGCGGCCCGCACCGCCACCGACGGCGAGACGGTGATCGTCTACAACGCCAACGCGTGGCCGCGCACCGACCTCGTCCGGGTCACCGTGCCGGCGGGCCGCACGATCGCGGGTGTCCCCTGTCTGGTCGAGCACGCCGACGACACCCGCGCCGAGATCGTCTTCCTGGCCGAGGACGTGCCGTCGGTCGGTTACCGCTCCTACCGCCTCGCCGCATCGGGTGCCGGCGAGGAATGGGCCGTGGAGGAGACGTACACGATCGAGAACGAGTTCCACCGGCTCACGGTCGACCCGGCGCGGGGCGGCGGCGTGGTCTCGCTGGTCGACCTGACCACGGGCGACGAGCTGATCACGCCCGGCGAGGTGGGCAACGAGCTGGTGGTGTACGAGGAGTACCACGAACACCCGGTCTTCCGTGAGGGCCCATGGCACCTGCTGCCGACGGGCGTCTCCACGGGGAGCGCCGCACTCCCCGCGCGCTCGGTGACGACCGAGCGGTCGCGGCTCGGCCGGCGGATCACCGTCACCGGTTCGCTCGGTTCCGTCACGTACACGCAGACGGTCACTCTGTGGTACGGCCTCGCGCGGGTGGACTGCGCCACCCACGTCGACGGTTTCGACGGCGCCGACCAGCTGGTGCGGCTCCGCTGGCCGTGCGCGGTGCCGGGCGCGGTGCCGGTCTCCGAGGTCGGCCACGCCGTCGTCGGGCGGCCGTTCGCGCACCCCGATGTTGACACGGCCGAGCACCCGTGGACCCTCGACAACCCCGCCTACCAGTGGTTCGGGCTCAGCGCCCCGGCCCGGATCGCCTTCGCGAACGGGACCGGCGTGCCGATCGCGGTCGCCGAGATCGTCGTGCCGCACGAGGAGGACACCGCCGGCGCGCGCGACCTGGCGGTGAAGCTCGCCCAGTCGGGGGTGACCTCGACGACGGCGTACGCCCACGGCACCCGCTACGGCCTGTTGTCGTTCGACTCGAACCTGCCCGACGTCCGGTTCGCCGTCGGCGGGCCGCACGAGAACGCCTTCACCGCCGAGGCCCTGCGGGCGGCCGGGCCGTCGTACACCGAGGAACTGGAGCGGCAGCTCGCGGAGAAGGGGTCGGCGGTGGTCTGGCTGCCCGCGCGGTACACCCGCGAGCAGGCCTTCCATCCCGAGTCGGACCTGCGCGGCGTGCTCGACATCCCGGTCGTGGTGCTCGCCGGGTCGCCGGACAACGTTATCGAGGATCACGTGATCCGCGTCGACCAGACGGCTGACCACGCCGAGGAGCGCCGGACCGTCGCGGTGCTGAACCGGGGCGTGCCCGGGTTCGCCGTCGACACCAGGGGGCGGCTGCACCTGTCGCTCATGCGGTCGTCGACCGGCTGGCCGTCGGGCATGTGGATCGACCCGCCGCGCCGGACCGCCCCCGACGGGACCGGCTTCGGCCTCCAGCACTGGAGCCACACCTTCGACTACGCCATCGCCTCCGGCGGCGGCGACTGGCGCGCGGCCGGGATCGTCGCCAAGGCGCACGACTACAACCACCCGCTGCGCCCGGTCGTCGAACCGGCCCACGCGGGAGGCCTGCCCGCGACCGCGTCCCTGCTGACGGTCGAACCCGCCGGAGCGGCCGTGCTGGCCGCGTTCAAGGCGGCCGGGAACCCGACGGCGGGCGGCCGGGCGGTCCCGGCCGATCCGCGTGCCGGGGTGGCGGCGCGCTTCTACGAGCCGCACGGCACGTCCGTCGGGTTGCGGGTGACCTCGCCGTTCCCGCTGGTCGAGGCGGCGGTGGCCGACCTGCTGGAGACCGCGACGAGCGAGGCCAAGGTCCGCGACGGCGCGCTGGTCGCCGACCTCGGGCCGAGCGAGATCGCCACGTTCGTGCTGAAGACCGACGCCCGCGACCCCGAAGGTCCGGGCGACCGCCTCGGGCGGGCCGCCGAGCCCGCGCAGCCGGTGTTCTCGCGCTACTGGCTGCACAACCGAGGCTCGGCGCCGCTCGGCTACCAGCCGCTGAGCGTGCACGCGCGGGCCGTGCCCGGCGGTCTCGCGGTCTCGCTGGCCTCCGACCTCGTCGACGCCGCCGCCGAGGGCGAGGTCCGCGTGGTCGTGCCGCCCGGCTGGGCCGCCACGCCGTCCCGTCGTCCGGTACGGCTCCCGCCCCGCGGCTGGACCTCCTTCGACGTCGTGGTGACCCCGGCGCCCGGAGCGGGGGAGGGCCCCTGGCCGGTGGCGGTCACCCTGGCCCACGGCGGCCAGACCCACGAGGACGTCGTCTTCTTCGACGGTTCGGGCCACCCGGTCAGCCCCGGCCCGGCGTCGCTGCTCGCGGTGGACGTGCCCGAGGAGGGCGTCGAGGCCCGCCCGGGAAAGCGGTCGCGGCTGCCGGTGACGTTGACCAATCGCGCCGGCTTCGCCATCCGGGGGGAGATCCAGGTGCTCGGCCCGTGGGGCACCTGGGAGGTCACCGGGCCGCTCATCCGCCCGCTGGAGATCGCGCCCGGCGAGGAGACCGTGCTCGACGTGGTCGCCGACGTGCCGCTGGGCATGCGGCCGGGGGACTGGTGGGTGCTGGTCAAGGCCATGTGGTTCGGCCGGGTGAGCTACTCGCCCGCCGTGCCGCTGCGGGTGCGGGGGCACCGGTGATCGCCGCTCTCGTCGAGGGCGCCCCCGTCACGCTGGAGCAGGTCGCCGGCCGGATGGCCGCACTGCGCCGCGGTCCCCGCGGCGACCTGCTCCCGGCCGACGGCACCACCGAGGGCCGCCAGCTCCGCCGCTGGGTCGTGCAGCTCCTGGTCGCCGAACGGGTCGTCGCCGCCGAGGCCGCGCGCCGGGGGCTGCGCCCCTGGGCGGGGCCGCCGATGGAGTTGTCCGCCACCGCCCGGCTGGAGCTGGGCAGCGTCATGGCCGCCGTGCTCTCCGGCGACAGGCTGGCCCAGGCCGTCTACCGCGAGCTCACGGCCGGGGTCACGGTCTCCGAGGAGGACGTGCGCCGCTACTACGCCGCCAACCCCGACCGCTACCGGCCGGGACCGGCGCGTGCCGTCACCCACTGGCGGAACGGGGTGGCGGCCGAATACGAGGTGACCCGCGCCGAACTCGTGCCCGAGGCGGTGTTCCGGGCGGCCGAGGGCGACCACGTGACCCATGGCGAGGAGGTGTTCGTCGTGGGGGCGTACACGAAACGGGATCTGAGCCTCGCCGAGGCGGCGCCGCGCATCCGCGGGGCGCTCCTGGACGCCGCCCGGCGGCGGCGGTTCGTGTTGTGGGCGGACGCCCGCTGCGCCGCCGCGGTGTTAACGCCCGGTTACGAGCATCCGGGCGACATCAACCATCCCGATCACACGCACCGGCATTGATGTGCCAACCTACGGGCAGTTCCAGGTAATTCTCAGGGAAAGTCCGTAAGGTCCACACATGAACTGGAAACAACGAGTGAACGTTGCGCTGGGCGAGTTCACCGGGTTTCATCTGACGAAGATGGGCGAGTCCGCGACCGCGAACCCGTCCAAGACCGGCAAGGCGGGGAAAACGGCGAAGGCGGCCAAGCCCGCCCCCGCGCCCGCCTCGGAGGTGCGGCCGCCGGCCGACCCCCGCACCGACCGGTTGCTGCGCGCCCCGATCTTCGTGATGTCGCCGGTCCGGTCGGGATCGACCCTCCTGCGCTCGATCCTGAACGCCCACTCGCTGCTGCACGCCCCCCACGAACTGCACGTCCGCCGCCTGACCGTCGGCTTCGGCACCGGGCTGGCCGAACGGGCGATGCACGCCCTCGGCCACAACCAGGCCGACCTGGAGCACCTGCTGTGGGACCGGGTGCTGCACCGCGAGCTGCTGCGCAGCGGCAAGAGCCACATCGTCGACAAGACCCCGGCCAACGCCTTCGCCTTCGAGCGCCTGGCGGCCTGCTGGCCCGACGCCCGGTTCGTCTTCCTGCTGCGCCACCCCGTCTCGATCGCGCGGTCGTGGCACGAGGCCGACCCGGAGAAGCGCGACTTCACCGAGGCGGCGGCCGACGCGCTGCGCTACATGAAGGCCGTCGAACGCGCCCGCAAGGGCCTCAAGGGCCACACGATCCACTACGAGGACCTGACGGCCGACCCCGAGAACGAGATCCGCGCGGTCTGCGACTTCCTCGGCATCCCCTTCGAACCCGGCATGCTGCGCTACGGCTCCGCGCAGACGGTCGTGCAGAAGGGCCTGGGCGACTGGAAGGACAAGATCCGTTCCGGCGAGGTCCAGAAGGGGCGTGACCTGCCCGACGAGTCCGAGATTCCCGACGTGCTCCGCCCGATGAGCGTTAGCTGGGGGTACCTGTCCAAGTGAAGATCCGCTATATGCTCCTCCACGCGTACGGCATGGGTGGAACAATTCGGACCGTCATCACCCAGGCCAACGCCATGGCCCAGCGCGGCCACGACGTCGAGATCGTCAGCGCCGTGCAGCGCCGCGACCGCCCCCAGTTCGAGATCGACCCCCGCGTCAAGGTCACCGCTGTCGTCGACGAGCGCGGCGGGATCGAGCCCGTCACCTTCACCGACCGCGTCATGCGGCGGCTGCGCGGCAAGGCGGTGCCCGAGGGCGAGTTCGCCGCCCACTGGTTCACCGCCCACGTCGAGAAGGCCGTCACCGAGTACGTCGCGAGCCTCGACGACGGCATCCTGGTCACCACCCGGCCCGGCCTGAACCTGATCGCCGCCCGGCACGGCCGCAAGAGCGTCGTGCGGGTCGGCCAGGAGCACATGAACCTGCGCACCCACAAGGAGCCCGTGCGCCAGGACATCGCCCGCCACTACGGCCGCCTCGACCTGGTCACCGTACTGACCAAGACCGACAAGAACGAGTACGAACGCCTCGCCCCCGGCGTGAAGACCCGGCTGATGCCCAACTCGGTGCACATCGCCGGACGCCGCCAGTCGCAGCTGACCAACCCCCGGGTGATCGCGGCCGGCCGGCTGAAGACCCAGAAGGGCTTCGACCTGCTGATCCCCGCCTTCGAGCAGGTCCCGCACAAGGACTGGACCCTCGACGTGTACGGGGAGGGCTCCTCGCTCCCCAAGCTGCTCAACAAGATCACCGAAGCGGAGCGCATCCGATTCCGCGGCCGCACTGAGAGGCTCTGGGACGAACTGGCCGACTCCTCCATCTACGTGCTCAGCTCCCGGTTCGAGGGGCTGCCCATGGTGATGCTGGAGGCCATGGCCCACGGCCTGGCCGTGGTCAGCTTCGACTGCCCGACGGGCCCCGGCGACGTGATCGTCCACAACGTCAACGGCCTGCTGGTGCCGCCCAAGGACGTCACCGC
The DNA here is from genome assembly GCF_030269205.1 of Herbidospora sp. NBRC 101105. Classification (NCBI taxonomy): domain Bacteria; kingdom Bacillati; phylum Actinomycetota; class Actinomycetes; order Streptosporangiales; family Streptosporangiaceae; genus Herbidospora; species Herbidospora sp. NBRC 101105. Next base: position 313,453 of record NZ_BSSX01000010.1, read on the forward strand.
GCTGGCCGAGGGCATCACCCGGCTCATCGAGGACGACACGCTCCGCAAGCGGCTCGGCGCGGCGGCCCTGGAGACGGCCAGGAACTACACGGCCGACTCGATCATGCCGCGCTGGGAGGCCCTGTTCACCGAACTGCTGGAACGCCGCTGACCCGACGCGAGACGCGCCGGGCCGCCGCGCGCACCGTCAGGCAGGCGTGGCGGTCCGGCCACGGGCATATGGGTGAACCGGTCGCGACCCGATGACGCCGGTATTACCCTTCATCGGTGATCCACGGCATCGACGTGTCCGACTGGCAGGGCCCCGTCGACTGGTCGGCCCAGGCCGAGACCGACGCGGTGTTCGCCTTCGCGCGCGCCACCGAGAGCGACCGGCTCGCCGACAGCCGGTTCGCGGAGAACTGGGCGGCCATGGGGCGGGCCGGGTTCGTGCGCGGCGCCTATCACGTGGCCCGGCCGCTGGGCGACGCCCGCGCCCAGGCCAGGCACTTCCTGGAGACGGTCCGGCTGGCCCCCGGCGACCTGGCCGCGCTGGAGTTCAAGGCCACCGACGGACTGCCCGCCGCCGAGGTCGCCGAGTTCGGCCGCCGCTGGTGCGCCGAGGTCACCCGCCGCTGCGGGCTGCTCCCGTTCGTCTGGACGCACCTCCACTTCGCCGCCGAGGGCAACTGCGAGGGCCTGGCGGACTATCCGCTGTGGATCGCCGACCCGGGCCGCCCGATCGGGCAGCCGCGGGTGCCCGCGCCCTGGTCCGGCTGGGCCATCCAGCAGTACGCCGCCAGCCCGCTCGATCTCGACGTCTTCGCGGGCACCGTGGCCGAGCTGCTCGCCCTGGGCGCCCCGGACCGGCGCGCGAAATAGGGGTGCGGGAATCCCGGTAGAGTCGGCCTGACATCCACGCTCGTCTTGTTTGAGGAGAACCATCGTGTCCGCTATCACCGTCACCGTCGCAGGGGTCGAGCGTTCGGTAGCGGAGGGCACGACGTACGGCGAGCTGCTGGAGGCCGACGGCCGGACCGTCATTGCGGCCCGCGTGCCCTCAGGTCTGAAGGACCTCGCCGCCCCGGCCGCCGACGGCGACGTCGTGGAGCCGGTCGAGATCGGCAGCGACGACGGCCGGGCGATCATGCGCCACTCCACCGCCCACGTGATGGCCCAGGCCGTCCAGGAGCTGTTCCCCGAGGCCAAGCTCGGCATCGGCCCGCCCGTCGAGAACGGTTTCTACTACGACTTCGACGTCAAGGCGCCGTTCACCCCCGACGACCTCAAGCGCATCGAGAAGCGCATGCGCGAGATCGTCAAGCAGGGGCAGACCTTCGCCCGCCGGGCCGTCTCCGACGACGCCGCCCGCGAGGAGCTGGCGGCCGAGCCCTACAAGCTGGAGCTGATCGGCCTCAAGGGCGGCGCCGCCGAGGGCGACTCGGGCGAGAGCGTCGAGGTCGGCGGGGCCGAGCTGACGATCTACGACAACCTCGACCCCAAGAGCGGCGACCTGGTGTGGAAGGACCTCTGCCGGGGTCCCCACCTGCCCACCACCCGCGTGATCCCCGCCTTCAAGCTGATGCGGTCGGGCGGCGCCTACTGGCGCGGCAGCGAGAAGAACCCGCAGCTCCAGCGCATCTACGGCACCGCCTGGGAGTCCCGCGAGAAGCAGGACGAATACCTCGCCTTCCTCGAAGAGGCCGAGAAGCGCGACCACCGCAAGCTGGGCGCCGAGCTCGACCTGTTCTCCTTCCCCGACGAACTGGGCTCCGGCCTGCCGGTCTTCCACCCCAAGGGCGGCGTGATCCGCAAGGTGATGGAGGACTACTCGCGCAAGAAGCACGAGGAGGCCGGCTACTCCTTCGTCAACACGCCCCACATCACCAAAGACAACCTTTACAAGGTCTCCGGCCACCTCGACTGGTACGCCGACGGCATGTTCCCGCCCATGGAGCTCGAGGGCGCGCGCTACTACCTCAAGCCGATGAACTGCCCGATGCACAACCTGATCTTCCGGGCCCGTGGCCGGTCCTACCGCGAGCTGCCGCTGCGCACCTTCGAGTTCGGCACCGTCTACCGCTACGAGAAGTCGGGCGTCGTCCACGGCCTGACCCGCGTCCGCGGCCTCACCCAGGACGACGCGCACATCTACTGCACCCGCGAGCAGATGCGCGGCGAACTGGTCTCGCTGCTGCGCTTCGTGCTCGACCTGCTGCGCGACTACGGCCTCAACGACTTCTACCTGGAGCTGTCGACCAAGGACCCGGTGAAGTTCGTCGGCGACGACCAGACCTGGGAGGAGGCGACCGCCGTCCTGCGTGAGGTCGCCGAGGGCGAGAACCTCGAACTGGTCCTCGACCCGGGCGGCGCGGCCTTCTACGGCCCCAAGATCTCCGTCCAGGCCCGCGACGCCATCGGCCGCACCTGGCAGATGTCGACCATCCAGCTCGACTTCAACCTGCCCGAGCGCTTCGAGCTCGAATACACCGCCGCCGACGGCTCCCGCCAGCGCCCGGTCATGATCCACCGCGCCCTGTTCGGCTCGATCGAGCGCTTCTTCGGCGTGCTGACCGAACACTACGCGGGCGCGTTCCCGGCATGGCTCGCGCCGGTCCAGGTGATCGGCATCCCGATCTCCGACGACCACGTCGCCTACCTGCAGGACGTCGCCAAGAAGCTCAAGGCCCACGGCATCCGCGTCGAGGTCGACGCCTCCTCCGACCGCATGCAGAAGAAGATCCGCAACGCGCAGAAGTCGAAGGTGCCCTACATGCTGCTGGCCGGCGACGACGACGTCGCGGCCGGGGCGGTGTCGTTCCGCTACCGCAACGGCGAGCAGAAGAACGGCGTCTCCGTCGACCAGGCGGTGGCCGAGATCGTCGACGCGGTGGAGCGCCGCCTCGCCTAGTTGACGTCAAGTCGGCTTGAGGTCCTAGCGTCGTCAGGCATGACGACGATCAAGGAGTATCCGCCGGAGGTCCTGAACGGCCAGCCCCTCGGGGCCTGGACGGGCGAGGCCTACCGGCGGGTGGTGGGGGCGATCCGCGCCGGGCTGGCGGTCGAGGGGCTGACCCAGCCCCACTGGTGGACGATCAATCACGCGGCCGGTTCCCCCGGCCGCTGGACCCGCGCCGAACTGGCCGAGCGCCTGTCGACGTGGGAGGACCTCGGCCTCGACTTCGACCAGATCTTCGACGACCTGGTCCGCTGGGGCTGGCTGACCGAAGACGACGGGACCATGGCCCTGACCCCGGGCGGGGAAGCGGGGCGGCAGCGCGCCTGGGCACGGCTGGCCCCGGTCCTGGAGAGAACGCGCGCCGGCATCGACGAGGACGACTACGTGACGACCATCAACGTGCTGCGCCGGGTGGTCGCGAACCTGGGCGGCGACGGCAACCTGCCCGCTTGAGATCCGGCCGGTCGCTCGGGTTAGGTCGGTCGCTCAGATTCGGCTGGTCGCTCGGGTTCGGCTGGTGGCTCAGATTCGGCCGGTCGCTCAGATTCGGCCGGTCGCATGGGTCGGCTGTCGCATGGGTTCGGTTGGTCGCATGGTGACCCGCGGATGTCGAGCTTGTTCGCGAGATCGAGGCGCGCCCGTGGTGGAGCGCATCGAGCCTGCTCACGGCGGCCTCACCCCGGACACGCGAGACCGGGCTCCGCGGGGAGCCCGGTCGGGTGGTTCGGATGGTCCGGGTGGCGGTCAGGCGGCGGCTTCGTCGGTCTTGCCCTCGCCGGGGAGCCGCACGTCGTCGACCGTGACGTTGACCTCGACGACCTCCATGCCGAGCATCTGGGCCACCGACGTGGCCACGCTCGACTGGACCTCGGCCGCGACCTCCATCACGACGTGGCCGTAGAGGATGACGATCGTGATGTCGATGGCGACCATGCCGTCCTGGATCTCGGCCTTCACGCCCTGGTTGGCGCGCTTGGAGCCGAACCCGATGCGGTCGCGGACCGATTCGAAGGCGCGGGCCAGGTCGCCGCCCAGGTCGGCAACGCCGGGGACCTGCATGGCGGCCAGGGCGGTCACCTTCTCGACGACCTCGTCGGCGACGGTGATCTTGCCTTTCAGGCCCGCGACGGAGATCTGGGGAGCGGGGGCGCTCTCCTCGGCGACGGGGGCTTCTTCCTCGGAGGGGGTCTCGTTCTGGTGCTCGTACGCGACGTCGGTCACACGATCATCTCCTCAGGTCAGCAGGATTCTGCCGGAAGATCGAAGGGTTTGTCCGGCGTTAGGCCCGGTCGGCGGGGGTCGCGTGACCTGGTCCCCCTATGCTGGCCGACATGACAGACGTGCCCGACGCATTCGGACGGCTCTGGACGCCGCACCGGATGGCGTACATCAAGGGGGAGAACAAGCCGACCGGGCCGGGGTCCGGCGACGGCTGCCCGTTCTGCGAGATCCCGAAGATGGACGACGCCGACGGGCTCATCGTGGCCCGGGGCGAGGTCGTGTACGCCGTCCTGAACCTCTACCCGTACAACTCCGGCCACCTGATGGTCTGTCCCTACCGGCACGTGCCCGACTACACCGACCTCGACGCCGCCGAGACGGCCGAGCTGGCCGAGTTCACCCAGAAGGCGCTCGTCACGCTGCGGGAGGCGAGCGGCGCGCAGGGCTTCAACGTCGGGATGAACCTCGGCCACGTCGCGGGCGCCGGCATCGCCGCCCATCTCCACCAGCACGTCGTGCCCCGCTGGGGCGGCGACACCAACTTCATGCCGATCGTCGGGCACACGCGCGTCCTACCACAGTTGCTCCGGGACACCCGTGAGTTGCTCGCGCGGGCATGGCCCGAGAAAACGTCGTAAGGCTGCACTACCCTGCCTCGGGTGACGGATGGGTTCTCTGGTGCCCCTGCTGGGGAGGCTGTCGGCCGTGTGCTGGGCACACAGTCGGCCTCGCCCCTGTCGTTCTGGATCGGCCTGGAGCCGGGAAAGGTCGTGCAGCTCGACGAGGTGGTGGTGACGCGGCGCGAGGTGCCGGGCCACGGGCCGGTGCTGGTCGCCGGGGTGGTCACCCACGTCGAGGCCCGCCACGAGGGGGCCGCCTACGACTCCGACGTCTTCCTGATCTCCGAGGGGTCGCTGCCGGCGGCCGTCGTCGAGGTCGCGGAGGTGCGGGTCACCCGGGTCGAGCCCGAGGTGTTCGTGCCGCCGCTGCCGGGGGCGCCGGCGTTCCGGGCCAAGGGGGCCGACCGCGACCAGGCGCTCTACTTCGACGTGATGGAGCGCCGGGTGCCGATGGGCCTCGGCCGCGACGGCGAACCGGCCTTCCTGAACTTCGACTTCCTCGACGGCACCCGCGGCGCCCACGTGTCGATCTCCGGGGTGTCGGGCGTGGCGACAAAGACCTCGTTCGCGACGTTCCTGCTCTATTCGGTGTTCAACTCCGGGGTGCTGGGGCCCGAGGCCGCCAACACCAAGGCGCTGATCTTCTCCGTCAAGGGCGAGGACCTGCTGTTCCTCGACCACGCCAACACCCGCATCGACGACACCGCCCGCGCCGCCTACGCCACGCTCGGGCTGCCCGCCCAGCCGTTCCGGAGCGTCCACGTGTTCGCGCCGCCGAGGCCCGGCGACGTCCACGGCGTGCCCCACGTCACGGCCCGCACCCAGGGGGTCAGCTCCTTCTACTGGACGCTGGCCGAGTTCTGCGACGCCGAGCTGCTCCGCTACGTGTTCGCCGACGCCGACGACGAGAAGGCGCAGTACAGCCTGCTGATCGGCCAGATCGCGGCGCGGCTGAAGACGCTGGCCGAGCCGCTGGGCGACTCGGGCGCGGTCAAGGTCGACGACGTCGAGTGCCGCACCTATCCCCAGCTCGTCGACCTGATCGACGAACGGCTGGCCGACGAGTCGAGCCGGGCGGCCTGGACCGGCTTCCCCGCCTCGCTCGGCACGGTCAACGCGTTCCTGCGGCGGCTGCGCAGCTCGATCAGGTCGCTCACCCCGATCGTGCGCGGCGACCTCCCGGCCGGGCGGCCCCACTCGATCGGCGTCTCCGACGCCCAGGTCACCATCGTCGACCTGCACAACCTGCCCGAACGCGCCCAGCGGTTCGTGGTCGGCGTGGTGCTGCGCGGCGAGTTCGCCCGCAAGGAGCTGTCGGGCTCGGCCCGGCCCCTGCTGTTCGTGGTCCTCGACGAGCTCAACAAGTACGCCCCCCGCGACGGCGACTCGCCGATCAAGGAGATCCTGCTCGACGTCGCCGAGCGGGGCCGCTCGCTCGGGGTCATCCTCATCGGGGCCCAGCAGACCGCCTCCGAGGTGGAACGCCGCATCGTCGCCAACTGCGCGGTCCGCATCGCCGGACGGCTCGACCCCGCCGAGGCCACCCGGTCGGAATACGGCTGGCTGACCGGCACCGCCCGCGACCGGGCCACCATCGCCAAACCGGGCACCATGTTCGCCGTCCAGCCCGAGATCCCCGTGCCGCTGGCCGTGAACTTCCCGTTCCCCGCCTGGGCGACCCGGCCCTCCGAGGCCGGGACGGCCCCGGTCACCACGCGACTCGACAGAGATCCGTTCGCCGGGCTGCCCGCCCCCGAAGACGACATCCCCCCGTTCTGAAGCGAGACGCGGACGGCCGAAGGCCGGCCGTGGCTCGCGCCGTGAATCTGCCCCAAGAAGAAAGGCGCCGATGAAGATCCTGCACACGGCCGACTGGCACGTCGGCAAGGTCCTCAAGGGCCGGGGCCGTCACGACGAGCACCGCGCGGTGCTCTGGGAGCTGGTGGGCGTGGCCCGCCGCGAAGACGTCGACCTGGTGCTGGTCGCCGGCGACCTGTTCGACACCTCGGCGCCGACGCCCGAGTCGCAGGGCCTGGTCGTCAACGCGCTGATGCAGTTGCGCGAGGGCGGCCGCGAGGTGGTCGTGCTGGCCGGCAACCACGACAACGCGCAGCTCCTTGAGGTCTACCGGCCGGTGCTGGGGGCGTTGGGCATCCACGTGTCGGGGCTGTTCCGGCGGCCCGACCAGGGCGGGCTGATCGAGTTCACCGCCCGGACCGGCGAACCGGTCAAGTGCGCGGTGCTGCCGTTCCTGTCCCACCGCCACGTGGTGCGGGCCGCCGAGCTGATCACCGAGACGACGGCCGAGCACAACCGCAGTTACGCCGACCGCTTCGGCCGCCTCGCCGAGGCGCTGACCTCCGGCTTCACCGGCGACACCGTCAACCTGGTGACTACCCACGGCACCCTCCCCGGCGGGAAGATGGGCGGCGGCGAACGCCAGGCCCAGACGATCTTCTCCTACTACTTCGAGTCGACCGCGTTTCCCCCCACCGCCCAGTACGCCGCGCTGGGCCACCTCCACCGGCGGCAGCAGATGCCGGGGCCGTGCCCGATCTGGTACAGCGGCTCGCCCATCGCCGTCGACTTCGGCGAGGAGAAGAACCAGCCGGGCGTGCTGATCGTCGAGGTCGAGCCGGGCACACCGGCGAAGGTGCGCGAGGTGGCCCTGGAGAAGCCGAAGGTGCTGACCACCGTCACCGGCAGCCTCGACCGGCTGGAGGCGATGGCCGCCGACCTGGGCGACGCCTGGCTCCGCGTGATCGTGGCCGAGAAGCCCCGGGCGGGCCTGGCCGACACCGTCAGGGAGCTGCTGTCGGGCGCGCTCCAGGTCGACCTGCATCCCGACTTCCGGCCCGCGAGCGTGCGCAAACGCCAGGCGACCGGGGCGGGGAGGGGCCCGCGCGACCTCGTCCGCGAATACCTGGCCGCCTCGGGCAAGGACGTCGAGGCCCTGGGCGCCCTGTTCGACCGCCTCCACGACGAGGTGACCCGCTGATGCGCCCGATCCGGCTCCACATGGAGAACTTCGGCAGCTTCCGGGCCGCCACCGACGTCGACTTCGCCGAGGTCGATTACTTCGCGCTGGTCGGCGCGACCGGCGCGGGCAAGAGCACCGTCATCGACGCCGTCTGCTTCGCCCTCTACGGCAGCGTGCCCCGGTGGGGCAAGGAGAACGTCGTCGCCTACGCGCTGGCCCCCTCCGCCGCGTCGGGCAAGGTCGCCCTGGTCTTCGAGGTCTCCGGCCGCCGCTACGCCGCCGTCCGCACTCTGCTGCGCGACGCCAAGGGGACCGTCCGCACCAAGGAGGCCCGGCTCGACCTGCTCGACCCGTCGATCCCCGCCGACGCCGACCTGGTCGAGCTGACCGCCACCTCCCGGCCGGTGGCCGAAGGCGAACAGGTCGCCGCCGAGGTCGCCCAGGTCACCGGCCTGGAATACAAGTTCTTCACCCAGTGCGTGGTGCTGCCGCAGGGCCGGTTCGCCGAGTTCCTCCACGCCACCCCCAGCGACCGGCAGGACCTGCTCGTGCAGCTCCTCGACGCCGACGTCTACGAACAGGTCCGCAAGGCCGCCGTCGCCGAGGAGAGCAGGCAGAACCAGGCCGCCGAGTTCGCCAGGGGCGAGTTGTCCCGCCTCCACGACGCCGACGAGAAGGCCGAGGAGGCCGCCCGCGAGCGCGCCGCCGCCCTCCACGCGTTGTCGGAGCGGGTCGGCGCCGACCTGGAGGAACTCCGCGCCCTCGACGAGGCGGCCACGACCGCCGACGCCGAGCGGGTGACCGTGCTGCGCGCCCTGGCCCAGCTCGGCGCCCTCGCGCTCCCGGGAGAGGTGCCCGGCCTGGCCGAATCGGCCCGCCGCGCCACCGGACGCGCCGAGACGGCGGCCCGGGAGCAGGCCCGCCTCGACACGCTGGAGGAACAGGCGGAAGCCGAACTGGAGGCCCTGGGCGACCAGACCGCCCTCACGCGGGAACTGGCCGACCTGACCGACCGCACCCGCCGCACCGCCGAAGCGGAGGCGGCCCGAGCCGAGGCCGACACGGTCACCGCCCAACTCGCCGAGGCCGCCGAGGCGCTGGCCGCCGCCTTCCGCGACTACGAGGAGGCCGACCGCCACCTCACGAAGACCAGAATCGCCCACACGGCCGCCGACCTGGCCCGCACCCTGACGCCGGGCGACCCCTGCCCGGTCTGCCACCAGGTGGTCGCCGCCCTCCCCGGGAACGACGGACCCGCGAAGGAGAGCGCTCAAGGAGTCGGGCCGCGTCACGGGGGTTCCGAGCCGCAAGGCTCCGGCCTGCCCGCAGGCCGGCAGGTCGGCGCCGGCCGTGGCGTGCATGACGCGCATGGCCTGCCCGGTGTCTCCGACGCGCATGCCGCGTCCCCCGGTCAGCGGGTCGGTGTTCGCCACGTCGTCTCCGCGGCCGACGAACTGGCCGCCGCCGAACGGCGCCTCGCCGCGATCAGGGAGAAGGGGCAGCAGGCCCGCACCCGGCACGACGGGCTCGCGGCCAAGGCCGAGCTCCTCACCGCCCGCGCCCGCGAGCTGGCCGCGACCCCGCCGCCCGACCCCGAGAGGGCCGCCGTGATCGGGGAGCTGCTGGCGGCGATCGAGCAGGCCGCCGGGAAGGTCGCGAGCATCCGGCGTGACGCCCGGGAGGCGCGGCGGGTCGCCACGCAGGCCGTCCGCGCCGTCGAGGAGGCCCGGCGCAAGGCCGAGCAGGCCTGGCGGGATCTCAACGCCGCCCGTGACACCGTCGCCGCCTTCGGGCCGCCGCCGCTCGACCCCGGTGACGTCCACGCCGCCTGGACCACCCTGCTGGCCTGGCGTGACGAGGCCGCCGCCGTGCGCCGGCGGGACGCCGAGGCCGCCGAGGCGCGGTTCGAGCAGGCCCGGGGGAGCGCGCAGGAGGCCCGCCGGGCGCTGGCCGAGCGGGTGGCCGAACACGGTGTCACGGTCAACCCCGGCGACCGGATGGGCGAGCAGGTCGCCCGGGCCGCCGCGCAGGCCGACGAACGGCTCGCCCGGGTCCGGGAGGCGCGGGAGCGCGCCGCCGACCTGGCCGGGAGGGTCGCCGCCCATGAGGGCGAGGCGAGAGTCGCACACGAGCTGGCGCTGCTGCTGCGGGCCAACCAGTTCGAGCGCTGGCTCTGCGCCGAGGCGCTCGAACTGCTCGTCGCGGCCGCCTCCGAGACGCTGAAGGACCTGTCGGACGGACAGTACGAACTGGTGCTCGGCGGCCGGGGCGACATCGAGGTCGTCGACTACGCCGAGGCGGGGCTGCGCCGCAGCGCCCGCACCCTGTCGGGCGGGGAGACCTTCCAGGCCTCCCTGGCGCTCGCGCTGGCGCTGTCCGACCAGGTCGCGGGGCTCGCGGCGGCGGCCGCCCGGAGCCTCGACTCGATCTTCCTGGACGAGGGGTTCGGCACCCTCGACCCGGCCACCCTCGACACGGTGGCCGCCACCCTGGAGAAGCTCGCCTCCGGCCATGAACGCATGATCGGCGTCGTCACCCACGTTCCGGCCCTGGCCGACCGGGTCCCGGTCCGGTTCGAGGTCTCCCGCGACGCCTCCGGCTCCCACGTCAGAAAGGTGGTTCGGTGACCACCACGTACCACGCCCCCGGGTTCAGCGTCGATCCCTGGGACCCCGGCTACGGCGCGAGCCTGGCCTTCGAGGCCGAGATGGAGGGCAGCAGCGCCGCCCTCACCCTCGACGTCGAGATCCCCGTCCTCCAGTGGCGGCCGATCACGCCCGGCGCGACGACGAAAGCGCCCGAGACGCTGCTGATCGCCGACGGCGTGCGCCGGATCGACGCCCGGGTCTGGGTCGACGACCCCGAGGGCGGCATGCCCGCGCCCGGCATCGCGGCCTCCTACGCCGCCGGGATCGTCCGGTGCGGCGAAGGGGCCGAGCCCGTCGCGGTCGAGGTCAGAAGGGGGGTGTTCACCCCGGCCAAGGGGGTCGCCGACCTGGTGGCGGGGCCGGTGACGTACACCTCTCACGAGGTGACCGGCGACGACGACGGGTCACTGGCGCTCCAGCAGAAACTGACCGAACTCGAAGTCGACCTGGCCCTCGAATATCGCGCGCAGACCGGGCACGACGAACTGCTCGTGGTCGACGGGCCGCTGCGGGGGCGCACCCATCTGGCCAACGCGGTCGGCTACGTGAAAACCCACCACACGTCCTATCTGCCGCCGGCCCAGTCGGCCGTGGTGAGCGACCTGAAGCCGGGCCAGCGCACCCCGGTCTTCTTCATGGGCACCAACTGGAGCCGCTACGCCTGGTACCTGCGGCTGCCCACGATCTCGACGGCCCCGTGGGCCGGGATCGCCCGCTGCGAGGCGGGCGCCGACCTGTCGGCCGAAGACGCCGTCGAGCTGGCCGACCGGGTCACGGTGGCGCTGCCGCCGATGGCCGGGGTCGACTACAAGGACCCGAGGGCGCCGCAGAACCTGGTCCCGATCGGCGGGCTGGAGAAGCTGCTGCGCCACCGGCTAGGCGACGCGCGTCTGCTCTACCGTGCCCTCCGCACGGCCGCCGTCGCCGGGTGAGGCCCCGTCGAGCTGGATGGCCCTGATCCCGGCGCTCAGCACCAGCGGCACCGCCAGGGCCAGCGCCATCGAGAGCACGGCCGCGCCCGAGTCGTTCACCAGCATGCCGACGCCGCCGCTGACCAGCGCGCCGAGCAGGCCCGCCTTGAGCGTGGGCGCGCGCTCGAACGCCACGGGCAGCACCCCGGCCGTCGCCGCGCCCGGCCGCAGCACCGCGAACACCAGGAACGCCACGGCGGCGATGACGACGGGCATCAGGTTGGGGCTGAGCAGGGTGCCCAGCATGGCGTCGAGTTTGCGCGCGATGACGGGCCAGAACGTGCCGTCGAAGATCTGCCCGACGAACCGCCCGAGGTGGGTGCGCGACCCGGGCGGGCGCCGGTAGTCGAGGTAGGCGATGGCCAGCACGGTCACGCCGCCCGCGACGCAGAACAGGCCGAGCTTCCAGACCGACACCCGACGTCCGGCCACGATGAGCGCGGCGACCGCGATGCCGGGTACGAACGCGATGACGCCGCCGAAGTCGCTGCCGACTCCCGGCCAGCCGCCGAGGATCATGGCGAACACGCCCAGCCCGGCGATCAGGCCGACCGCGAGCGGCCGTCGGCCGTGCCGGACCAGCGTGTCGGCGACGGCCGTGGCGACCAGCAGCACCGCCGTGGCCAGCAGCGCGAAGGGGATGTTGCCCAGGCCGTAGTAGCGGGCCCCGACCACGCCGGTGTAGCCCATGACGCTGTTGAGCTGCAGGTGCGTACCGGAGAGGAGATCGCCGAGCAGCACGGCGGCGGTGACGCCCGCGACGACGATGAGCGGCGCCAGGATGTTCTCCGGCCGGGTGAACCGGGCCGCCCGCAGCGCGAGCACGGTCAGCACGACGTCGCAGGCGACCAGCCCGCCGACCAGGGTGAGCGTCGGCGCGGGGCCGGCCTCCCAGGGCGTGAGGTTGATCAGGTACGTCGACACCGGGATCGAGGCCAGCGCCACGGCGGCCACCCGGACCACGCCCAGCGCCGACCGGCGGCGCAGCAGCAGGAACGCCGCCCCGTAGAAGAGCACCTGCAGCACGGCCAGCGTGGTGAAGAAGATCCCGCCCATGTTCCGGATCGTCTGCCCGGCCGTGTCGGCGTTCCTGAGCCGGTCGACGGCCTCGTCGAGCGGGATCGGCTCGCCCGCCCGCAACGGCTGCCCGATGACGGTCGGCGGGATGGCGGCGGCCTGGCCGGCGGCGCTGAACAGGGTCGCGGTCAGGTCGGGCAGGATGATCATGTCGTCGCGGTGGGTGGAGCCCGAGCCGAGCAGGCTGGTGCCGGTGGTGCCGGGCGCGCGCATCATCGCCACCCGCAGGTGGGGCACCGATCCGTGGTCGGCCAGCCCCGCGACCAGCACGGTCGCCGTGGCGGGCAGGTTGGCGAGCACGGCGCCCACCTGGGCGTCGGCCTGCCGGACCGCCGCCGCGCGGTCGGCCGCGGCGACCGCCTCGGGCTCCCGGGAGAGCTTTCCGTCGGCGTCGATGTAGGGGCGGATCAGCGTGTCGACGTCGACCGCGATCACCGGCGCCGACCAGTCGGCGACCTGGTCGACGGTGGCGTGGTAGCGGTCGACCGAACCCTGTGCGTCGGACAGCGCCAGCACGGCGCCCGGACCGACCGCCGTCGTGCCGGGCAGCACGCCGACCGACCCGGCGGTGGGCACCCCGGCGACCGAGGCGAACCAGCCGAACTCGTGCAGCCGGTTGGTGCCCTCGACCGGCTCGGGCGGCAGCCCGCACCGCGAGCCGACGGCCGACCTGATCCCGGCCGAGACCGTCAGCCACCCGTCGTAGGGGCAGGTGATGGTGCCGACCGCCTTGACCGACAGAGATCCGACGGCGCTCTCGCCGGCCAGCCGCCACAGGTTGGGGGTGTCGCTTTCGGTGACGTCGCTCCACATCAGGCCGGGCACCCCGATGAGCGCCACCTGCCCGGGGTCCTCCGCGTGGGCCGCCGCCGGCGTCCCCCACACGATCGCGACCAGCATGGCCGTGACCATCCCCGCAGCCCACCGCCGCACGGTGTCCCCCTCTGTCGACGCATCAGGCACACGGCACCGTAGGGGGTCGGCGTGCGCCGCGTCCAGCGTCAGCGACGGGTGATCGGGGAAGGGTCGCGTATATGCGACTCGGACTCGGCCTGCCGTCTCTCGGCCACCTCGCCTCACCCGCCTTCATTGCGTCGGTCGCCCGGCGGGCCGAGGAGCTCGGCTACCACTCGTTGTGGGTGGGCGAACGCCTGCTCGACCCGGTCAAGCCGCGCAGCCGCTATCCCGGGACGCCCGACGGGAACCTCCCGGAATCCATGAAGATCGCCTATGACCCGGTCGCGACGCTGACCTTCGCCGCCGCCGTGACCTCCCGGATCACGCTCGGCACGAGCGTCCTGTGCATGCTGCTGCACAATCCCGTCGTGCTGGCCAAGCAGCTGGCCACGCTCGACGCGCTGAGCGGCGGCCGGTTGCGGGCGGGCCTGGGCCAGGGCTGGTCGCTCGACGAGATCGAGGCGGCCGGGAACACGCCCGTCGGCCAGGGGCGCCGCAGCGACGAGTTCGTCGCGGTGCTCCGCGGCCTGTGGACGGCCGGGACGACGGCGTACACGGGGGAGTTCTTCACCGTCCCGGAGACGGCCTTCGAGCCGAAGCCGGCCTCCCCGCGAATCTATCTCGGCGTGTACGCCCCCCGCGCGGTCGAACGGGCCGGCCGGCTGGCCGACGGGTGGCTCCCGGGCGGGTTGCCGCTGGAGCTGCTGCTGCCCCTGCGGGAGACCCTGTTCGAGAGCGCCCGCAAGGCCGGGCGGCCGGAGCCGGAGGTGGTCGTGCGGGCCAACGTCCGCTTCACCGGGACCCGGCGGCGGCCCTTCCAGGGCACGTGGGCGCAGATCGAGGCCGACCTCGCGGCGTTCCGCGAGGCCGGCGTCGACGAGGTGTTCCTCGACTTCGTCCTCGACGACGCGACCCTCACGGAGGAGGGGTTCGTCGAGCGGATGGAGAGGGCGGCCCGGATGTGAGCCCGGCTCAGGTCACCAGCATCGGTTGGCCACGCAGAGGGGCAGGTCGCCGGGTGAGGGCGGCTGGGGGTCGCCCGGCATGGGCGATCCGGTCGACGCGCTCGCCCCGTTGTTGAACCAGGCCTTCACCCCGCCCAGGTCGTCGTGGACGAGGTAGTCGGCCCGGCGGTCGCCATTGATCTCGGCCAGGCCGACCCGGCTGCGCACCGCGCCGACGCCCGCGGCGATCTCGCCGGCCGCGAGCCAGGCCGGTCCGGCGCCGCCCCGGTTGTTGATCCAGGCGCGGAGCTGGCCGTAGTCGCCGACGACCAGGTAGTCGTCGCGGCGGTCGCCGTCGACGTCGGCGAAGGTCACCGTGGATCCGGCCGCGCCGACGCCGGAGGCGATCTCGCCCTGGCTGCTCCACGAGACGCCGTCGCCGGTGCCGACGTTGCGCCAGAACCTGACCCGGCCCTGGTCGTCGACCACGAGGTAGTCGTCCCGGTTGTCGCCGTCGACGTCGGCGAACCTGATCTGGTCGCGGGGGGCCGAGCCCGAGGCGAGCCGGCCCTTGCCGGACCAGGCGACGGCGTCCCCGGTGCCGCTGTTGAACCAGGCGTCGACCTGGCCCTGGTCGCCGACGACGAGGTAGTCGTCGCGGCCGTCGCCGTTGAGGTCGGCGAACCTGATGCGGTCGCGCGGGCCGGAGCCGGAGGCGACCTCGCCGCGGTGGTTCCAGCCGACCCGATCGGCCTCCCGGACGTTCAGCCAGGCCTGGACCTGGCCCTGGTCGCCCACGAGGAGGTAGTCGTCGCGGCCGTCGCCGTTGAGGTCGGCGAACCTGACCTGCTCCCGGGGCGCCTCGGTGGAGGCGATCTGCCCTTGGCGGTCCCACGGGTCGGGGCGGCCGTAACGGTCGTTCAGCCAGGCGGCGACCCCACCGGCGTCGTCGACGGTCAGGAAGTCGTCGCGGCCGTTCCCGTCGATGTCGGCCATCGCCAGGCCGGCGCCGCCGACTCCCACTCCGCCGGCGACGGCGCCCTGGTAGATCCACGGCCGGTTGCCGCCGACGTTGTTCAGCCAGGCCCGGAAGTAACCCTGGCCGTCGACCACGAGGTAGTCGTCGTCGCCGTCACCGTCGAGGTCGTGGAAACGCACCTGGTCGCGGGTGGCCCCGACGCCCGAGGCGATCTCCCCTCGGTAGGACCACGCCCCGCCGCCGGGGGTGAACTGATTGAGCCAGGCGCGGACCCGGCCCTGGTCGTCCACCACGAGGTAGTCGTCGCGGCCGTCGACGTCGATGTCGGCGAACCGCACCTGGTCACGTGTCGCGCCCACACCCGTGGCCACGACGCCCTGCGACGCCCATCCGACCGCGTCACCGGTGCCCGTGTTGAGCCACATCGAGACCTGGCCCTGATCCCCGACGACGAGGTAGTCGTCGCGGCCGTCGCCGTTCATGTCGGCGAACCGCACCTGGTGGCGGGGGGCCGCCCCGGCGGCGATCTCACCGATGTGGTTCCAGCCGCCGCCCTGGCCGGCGCGGTTGTTGATCCAGGCCCTCACCTGGCCCTGTTCGCCCACCAGAAGGTAGTCGTCGCGGCCGTCGCCGTTCAGGTCCGCGAAGCGCACCTGCTCCCGGCTCGCGCCGGCGACCGAGGCGATCCTGCCGACGTAGTTCCAGCCGGCCGGGGCGGGGCCCGGCGGGGGCGGCGCCGGGTTGGCCGGAGCCGGCGTGCAGGGCCGGTCGTCGCCCTGAAGCGCGGGCATGATCAGGCCCTCGTCCATCGCCGCGTTGATGGCGGCGTGGTAGGCGTCGGCCATCTTCCGGTAGCCGTTGTTGTTGGGGTGCAGCGAGTCGGCCAGGTCGGCGGCGGTGACCCCGAGGGCGCCGTTGCCCACCAGCCTGACCCGTCTGCCCTCGGCGCGCAGGAGGGTGACGAGGGCCGGGAGCCGGGAGTTGTACATCGCGATCAGCGAGTTGTCCGTCTGGTCCTTCGCCGGCACGAGGCTGGACAGGATGACCGTGGTGAGCGGCGACAGGTCGGTGATCCTGCGGACCAGGGTGCCGAGGCGCAGGTGGGCGGTGTCGGCGCCCTCGTCGTTGGCCAGGTCGTTGGTCCCGATGTGCAGGACGACGACGTTGGGCCGGTGGCGGTTGATCGCGCACTCGGCCGCCAGCCGGTCGATCTGACTGATCCGCCAGCGGGGATGTCCCTCATGGTCGGTGTCGGCGATGTGGCCCTGCCCGGAGTCCACGGAGCCGACGAAGTCGAGGGTGCTCGTGTCGTCCTGCAGCAGGTCCCACAGGCGGGCCCGGTAGCCGACGCCGCCGGGGTCACCGCCGACGCCGTGGGTGATCGAGTCGCCGAGCGGCATCACCCGCAGCGCGGTCGTGCGGGGCATCCAGCCCAGTTCCATGGCCCGCTCCACGGTGCTCGCCGTGGTTCCGGGGCCCCGTCCGCGCACCACGCCGGCCAGGGTCCGGAAGAAGCCGGCGGACGAGCCCCACCAGCGGGAGACCGTGTTCGCGACCGAATCGAACCCGTCGCCGATCGTCTTGAAGACCGAAGACCACGAGCTCTTCGCGGTCCACGGGCCGAGCCAGGCGTCCCAGACGGCCGCGGTGATCGCCTCCAGCACGAGCGCCGCCAGGGCCCGCTCCCAGAAGTGCCAGTCGTCCGACGGGCCGTGCTTGAGCGCGGTGATCAGCAGGATGAGGCCCTTGCTGATGATCACCGCGAGGCCCGCGCAGATCCCCTTGGCGAAGTTCGGGTTCGCCATCACGGGGACGAGGGTCAGCACGCACGCGATCCGGAACACGACCCCGCCCGCGGTGACGCTGACCCACATCAGCACCTCCTCCCACCAGGTCAGGTCGGCGATGTGCACGTCGGCCCCGATCGTGACCGACAGGCCGGTCGCGGTCACGGTGAACGCGCCGTCGAACTCGCGGGGTTCCAGGTCCTCCGCGCCGGGGAAGTCGGCCGGATGCGCGGCGATCTCCTCCTGGATCGTCTCGCTGAGCAGGTCGTTGCGGTTGTTGAACTCGGTCGCCCAGGCGGTCAGGTCGGCCCGGTCGAACCCCTCGGGCATCGGGAAGTCGAGCGTGATCGAGGTCGCGGCCCGCGCGGCCGGCTGGAAGCCGATCTGGAGCAGCATCGACAGGATGACGAGCAGAGCGGTCAGGACCCTGCTGGTTCTTCGTAAACGGGATGTGGGCACGGTCCCTCCACCGGTGTCCTGCCTCCGGCCAGGCGCCGGCGGGCAGGTTGATCAAAACCCGCCCGTGTCATCGAACGGTGAAGGGGACGTGAACGGAGGCGGTCAATCCTCGCCGTCGGGGTCGTCGAGCAGGCGGCGCAGGAGCCGCTCGTCCTCTGCGGCCAGGTCGTCGACGAACCTGCGGAGCACGCCCGAGCGGTCGGGCTCGGCCTGGAGCAGGGCCGTCATCCGCTGGGCCACCAGGTCGGCCGGGTCGACCAGGGCGCTGTAGCGGTGGGAGCGGCCCTCGCGCCGCCGGGTCACCGCCTGCTTCTTGTGCAGGCGGGTCAGCGTGGTGACCACGGCGCTGTAGGACAGCTCGCCCCCGGGCGCGACCAGGTCCCTGACCTGGCGGGGGGTGAGCGAGCGGCCCGCCTCGCGCAGGGCCGTCAGGATCGCGGCCTCCAGCCCGCCGGGCGGGCGGCGCCCGTCGCGGTCACCGGGGTCCGTGGTCATCTGGGTCCGTGTTCATCGGGGCACCACCCTATATCGGGACGTTCCGGATCTCATGGCAGGCTGATGCCCCGGAGGTGCCCGCATGTTCGATCACTTCGTGGTCTCGGTGGTGGTCGTGCCGCCGCTGGCCGTGCTCGTCGCCGCGCTCGTCGCGGGGCGGCTCGCCCCCGCGCTGGCCGCGCGGGTGCTGGCCTGGTCGGCCGTGGCGGTCGCGGTGGCCGGGACGGCGAACCTGCTGGTGTTCGCCCTCCACGCGGTCGCCGAACTCCCGGCCGTGGCCCATCTGATGGGCTGGTCCGACCGGGTCGTCCGGGCCGACGTCGCCGAGGTGCCGTGGGTGTCGTGGGTGTGCGTGCCGCTGCTGGCGGCGGTGGTCGCCACGGTCGGGCGGACGCACCGGCGGCACCGCCGCGACCTGCGGGCCGGGCGGTCGTTCCCGCGCCCCGACGGCGACGTCCTGCTCGTCGACGACTCCGCAGTGACGGCGTTCGCGGTGCCGGGCCGGCCGGGCTGGGTGGTGGTCACCCGCGGCATGCGCGACGCGCTGACCGACCGGCAGTACGCCGCGCTGCTCGCCCACGAGCGGGCCCACCTCGACGGCGCGCACCACCGCCTGGTGCGGCTCGCGGAGCTGGCCGGGGCGGCGCATCCGGCGCTGCGCTGGGTGAGCGCCAAGGTCGGCTTCCTGGTGGAGCGGGCGGCCGACGAACGGGCGGCGGCCGAGGTGGGCGACCGGCGGCTGGTGGCGCAGGCGGTGGGCCAGGCGGCGCTGGTGGCGGCGGGCCGCCCCGGGCTGGGGCGGACGCCGAGCGTGCTGCACGCGGCGGCGGGCGCGGTGCCCCGGCGGGTCGCGGCGCTGCTGGCTCCGGCGCGGCGGACGTCCACCCTGCCCGCTCTGCTGCCGATCCTGGTGGCGGCGGGGACGGTCGTGTGGACCGGTGAGGCCGTCGAGGACCTGCGGGAACTCCTGGAACAGGCGGCCGGCTGGCTTGGTTAGGTGAGCCTATGTTAACTTCTACCGCGTGTAGCTGGAGCTGCCACGGTGGGAGTGACATTTGTTCGCGAGTTATCTGATCGGCCTGCGCGAAGGGCTGGAGGCGACCCTCGTCGTCTCGGTCCTGGTCGCCTTCCTGGTCAAGAGCGACCGCACCGACCGGCTGCCGCACGTCTGGGCCGGCGTGTTCGCCGCCGTGGCCCTCTCGGTCGGGTTCGGCGCGGTGCTGACGTTCACCGCCGCCCACCTCGGCCACACCGGCCAGGAGCTGTTCGACGCGATCACCTCGCTGCTCGCGGTCGTCTTCGTCACCTGGATGATCTTCTGGATGCGGCGGGCCGCCCGCATGCTCTCGGGCGAGCTGCGCGGCAAGTTGTCCGAGGCGCTGGAGCTGGGCTCGCTGGCGGTCGTCGTCATGGCGTTCCTGGCCGTGGCGCGCGAGGGGCTGGAGACGGCCCTGCTGTTCTTCGCCTCCGTCCAGGGCGCGACCACCTCGGCGCAGCCGCTGGTCGGCATCACGCTGGGCCTGCTGACCTCGGTCGTCCTCGGTTACGCCCTCTACCGGTCGGCCGTGCGGATCAACCTCACGACGTTCTTCACCTGGACCGGCCTGCTGCTGATCCTGGTCGCCGCGGGGATCTTCAAGTACGGCGTGCACGACCTGCAGGAGGCGAACATCCTGCCCGGCCTGACCTCCTACGCCTTCGACGTCACGGCCGCGCTGCCGCCCGACTCCTGGTACGGCGCGCTGCTCGCCGGGATGCTCAACCTCACGCCGCAGCCCAGCGTCCTGGAGACCCTCGCGTGGCTGCTCTACCTGGCGCCGACCCTCTACTTCTTCCTCCGGCCGTCCCGGCCGCAGCTCGCCCCCGCCCGCGTGGCCTGAACAGGAGCACCATGTCCGTCATCACCCGTCTCGCCGCCGGCGCGCTCGCCCTGGCCGCCCTGACGGCCTGCTCCGCCGAGGACCCGGGAGCCGCCCCCGCGGCCGGCGCGGCGCCGGGCAAGGTCACGGTCACCGCCAGCGACACCGCCTGCGAGGTCGGCGTCACGGAGCTCGCCGCGGGCACCAGCACGTTCGCCATCACCAACGGCGGCAGCAAGGTCACCGAGTTCTACGTCTACGCCCCGGGCGACCGCGTCATGGCCGAGGTGGAGAACATCGTGCCCGGCCTGACCCGCGAGCTGATCGCCGAGCTGCCCGCCGGCACCTACGAGACGGCCTGCAAGCCCGGCATGGTCGGCAAGGGCATCCGCAACGCGCTGACCGTCACCGGCGAGCACAAGCCGCTGACCGCCGACGCCGCGCTCGCCGAGGCGACCGCGAGCTACAAGCGCTACGTGAAGACCCAGAGCGACACCCTGCTGGTCAAGACGCAGGAGTTCGTCGACGCCGTCAAGGCGGGGAAGATCGACGAGGCCAAGGAGCTGTTCCCGGTCTCCCGCACCTACTGGGAGCGCATCGAGCCGGTCGCCGAGATCTTCGGCGACCTCGACCCGGCCATCGACGCCCGCGAGGCCGACCTGGCCGAGGGCGAGGAGTGGACCGGCTTCCACAAGATCGAGAAAGACCTCTGGATCACCAAGGACATCAGCCAGGACGGCCCGATCGCCGACAAGCTGATCGCCGACGTGAAGACCATCGTCGGCAAGGCCAACGCGGCCGAGCTCACCCCGCTCAACCTGGCCAACGGCGCCAAGGAGCTCCTCGACGAGGTCGCCACCGGCAAGATCACCGGCGAGGAGGACATCTGGTCCCACACCGACCTGTGGGACTTCGCCGCCAACCTGGCCGGGTCGAAGGCCGCCGTCCAGTCGCTGCGCCCGGTGCTGGAGGAGCGCGACGCCGCCCTGGTCGCGACGCTCGACGAGAAGTTCGCCGCCGCCGAGGCCGAGCTCGGCACCCACCAGAAGGGCGACGGCTGGCGGCTGCACAACGAGTTGTCCAAGGACGAGCTGAAGCGGCTCTCCGACGTCATCAACGCGCTGGCCGAGCCGATCAGCAAGATCGCACCCCTGGTGGCCCACTAGATGATCAGTCGTCGGCAGGTCTTCGGACTGGGCGCGGCCGGGGCCGTGGCGGCGGGCGCGGGGGCCCTGGCCGCCCGCACGCTGCCCGCCGAGCCCGCGGCCCAGGCCCACGTCGAGGAGGTCTTCCCCTTCTACGGCGAGCACCAGTCGGGCATCGTCACCCCCGCCCAGGACCGGCTGCACTTCGTCGCCTTCGACGTCACCACGACCGACCGGGCCGAGCTGGCCGAACTGCTCCAGGAGTGGACGGCCGCCGCCGCCCGCCTCACCCAGGGCAAGGAGGCGGGCGCCTTCGGCGCGACCGGCGGCTCCCGGGAGGCCGCGCCCGACGACACGGGCGAGGCGCTCGGCCTGCCGCCCTCGGGCCTGACCCTGACGGTCGGCTTCGGCCCCTCGTTGTTCGACGACCGCTTCGGCCTGGCCGCCAAACGCCCGGCCGCGCTGGCCGACCTGCCCAGGTTCCCCGGCGAGACGCTGGTCCCGGAGATCTCGGGTGGTGACATCTGCGTCCAGGCCTGCGCTCACGACCCGCAGGTCGCCGTGCACGCCATCCGCAACCTGGCCCGGATCGGCTTCGGCCGGGTCTCGGTGCGGTACTCGCAACTCGGCTTCGGCCGCACCTCCTCGACCTCCCGGGCCCAGGCCACGCCCCGCAACCTGATGGGCTTCAAAGACGGCACCAACAACCTCAAGCTGGAGGACGCCGACCTGCTGCGCGAGCAGCTCTGGGCCGCCCCCGGCGACGGCGCCGCCTGGATGGCCGGGGGCACCTACCTCGTCACCCGGAAGATCCGGATGACCGTCGAGACCTGGGACCGCACCTCGCTGCGCGAGCAGGAGGAGATCTTCGGCCGCGACAAGCATGAGGGCGCCCCGGCGGGCAGGCAGAAGGAGTTCGACCCCGTCGACCTGTCGGCGATGCGCCCCGACGCGCACGTCCGGCTGGCCCACCCTTCGGCCCACGGGAACGCCCACCTGCTGCGGCGCGGCTACAACTACGTCGACGGCTCCGACGGCCTGGGCCGCCTCGACGCCGGGTTGTTCTTCATCGCCTACCAGCGCGACCCGCGCACCCAGTTCGTGCCGATCCAGGCGAGCCTGGCCAAGTCCGACCCGCTGAACGAGTACATCCGGCACGTGTCGAGCGGCCTGTTCGCCTGCCCGCCCGGGGTCGTGGACGCGGGCGACTACTGGGGACGGACCCTGTTCGCCTGACCTGAAAGCATCATTGACCTGGGCAGATGCCAGACCTGTCCAAGGCCCGCTCGCCGGGTGATGGGCGCCCGCTGCCGATCCGCCTCGCGAGCAGGGCCGTGCCGGGTGGCATCGGCACGGCCCCGCCACGTCACGAGGAGTAGACCTCCAGCTCCGAGAGCTGGCCCGCCGGCCAGCCGGTGTTCGCGGTGAACCGCAGCCGGACGTACCGCTGGGTCGACGCGGGGAAGGTGACCGTCACGGTGTTGCCGGTGGCGGGGTTGAAGGTCCGGCCCGCCGCCGCCGACAGCGTCGAGAACGCCGACCCGTTGGTGCTGCCCTGGACCTCGATCGTCTGGGTCCGGGTCTGCCACGCCGACGCGGGCGGCAGCTTCAGCACCACGCGCGACACCGACGTCGCCGCCCCCAGATCGACCTGGACCCACTGCGGGAAGGCGTTGTTCGGCGACTCCCAGTAGGAGCCCGTGTTGCCGTCGACGATGTTGCCCGACCCGTAGTTCTGCACGTGGCCGCTCTCGGAGGTCGGCTTCCCGGCGGCCAGGTTCACGTTCGCGGCCGGGTCGGTCGTGACCGTCACGGCGTTCGAGGGCTGCGAGAAGGAGTTCTGCCCGTCGCGGGCCTTCACCGTGAACGTGTAGGAGGTGTTCGGGGCCAGGCCGGTGACCGTGTGGGTCAGCCCGGTCGGCGACGCGACCGGCTCGCCGTTCTGGAGCACCTGGTATCCGGCGACCCCCACGTTGTCGACCGAGGCCGTCCACGACAACGAGACGCTGGTGGCGGTCTTGCCGGTTACGGTCAGGTTGCCCGGGGGAGTGGGGGGCGTGTTCTCGACCACGTCGGTCGCGTAGACCTCCAGCTCGGAGAGCTGCGCGGCGGGCCAGCCGGTGTTGGCGCTGATCGTCACCCGTACGTAGCGGGCGACCAGCGCGGGGATCGTGATCGTCGCCTGGTTGCCGGTCGCCGCGTTGAAGGTGACGCCGATCGGCCCGGTGACCGTCGTCCACGTGCTGCCGTTGGAGCTGACCGCGAGGGTGAGCGTCTGGACCCGCGAACCCCACGCCGCGTTCGGCGGCAGCTTGAGCACGGCCCGGCCCAGGGTCGAGGCGGCCCCGAGGTCGACCTGGAACCACTGCGGCAGGGCGCCGGAGCTCTCCCAGTAGGTCGAGGCGTTCCCGTCGACCGCGTTGGCGGGCACGAAGCCGCCGTTGGTGCTGCTCGCACTGGCCTGCTTGTTCAGCGCCAGGTTGGTGTCGCCGCCGGGCGGCGGGCCGTCGGTCGTCGGCTGGGTCGGGCGGACCGCCGTCAGCGCGATCTGGCCCTTCAGCATGCGGCCGCCGTCGCCGGTGAGGCGCAGGTAGTAGTCACTCGAACAGAAGGTGCCGTCCTCGTCGAGCGCGAGGATGCCCGACCCGGCCGGGATCCAGGCCTGCGTCTCGGCGGTCTTGGCGATCTGGTTGCCCTCGTTGAACTCGTCGAACATCGAGATGTAGATGCCGTGCGACCCGGCGCGGATGGTGTTGTAGAACATGCGCCACATGAAGTCGCCGTGGGCGCGGGCGCGCGACTGCAGGTCGCCGGGCATGACACACGGCTGGTAGTCGATGCCGTTGGCGTTGCAGTCGGCCACGTCGGGCACGATGCAGTTGTCGTAGAAGTGCTGGAGCCCGGCGACCGAGTTGGTCCGGCCGACCATCCACGGCGAGATCATGTTGAACGCGCGGTAGACCTCGCCGAAGCCGGTCCGGGAGTCGTTGATGCCCTGGCGCCAGTAGGTGGGCACGCCGCCGATGACGTAGCAGCCCTGGGCCTTGAACCAGTTGATCACTTCGAGGCAGGGGGCCGGGGGGAAGGGGCGGCCGGGGTCGTTGAAGCCGAAGCCCCAGATGCAGACGACCGGTTTGCCGTTCTGCCGGGCATAGGCGCTCGACGAGGTGTACGCCGACATCTTGGTCGTCCAGTCGGTCTTGATCTCCGACTGGAAGTTCGTCCAGTTGGTGACGTCGTACATGATGTAGAACTTGCGGCCGTAGGCCTCGGCGGCCTGCCGGACCTTGACGGTGATCCCGTCGCGGATGGGACCCTCCGCGCCGAAGGGGTTGAACCGCTGCAGGGCGGCGGTGTCGCAGTTGTAGTCGCGCATCCACTTGAAGTGGGTGTCGATCGTCTGCTGGTCCCAGGAGGAGAACAGGTTGGCCGTCTGGCCGTTGTTCAGGTTCTGGTAGAGCGTCGGGTAGGTGCGCGTGTAGTCGCGGTTGTCCGGCCACGACACGATCGTGTTGTTCGACGGCGAGGGCGGGACGGTGTTGTCCTGGCCGCTCCAGTGCCACCACCGGTCGATGGGGGAGCCGTCGCCGCGGCAGGCGAACCAGCCCTGATAGCCGACGGTGATCTTGCCTACCACGTCACCGGGTGGGCTGGCCGCGTACGCCGGGCCGCTGGTCAGATGGGTCGAGGTCGCCGCGATGGCGGACGCCGAGATGGCCGAGGCGAGGAAACTACGGCGCGAGACAGCCACGTCCGATGATCCTTTCTGGCAAGGACCGGGCGGACGCTACCCGGTGAGGGGGGTGCCCTCATCCTGACAGGAACGGATCATCGGACGCAATAACTGAGCAAAAAGTTGCAACTATCCCACGCGTGCGGAGACGGGTCGGCTCTCGTTGTAGAGGCGGTCGAGCGAGGTCACCTGGTAGGCGCCGTTGGCCCGGGTCTGGAAGGACGACCGCGTCGTCACCGCGACGAGCTCGCAGGAGTTGCCCGAGCCCCGGTAGACCGCGTAGGCGCGGGCCCCGGGCACGCCCGTCCAGGTCAGCGTGCCGCCCGCGTTGCGCAGGTTCTTCACCGGGCCGAGCGGCCTGGTGGGCAGGCCCTTGATCAGCGGGAGCAGCGCCGGGCGCTTGTAGTAGTCCTCGTCGATCCGGGTCATCACCTTCAGCGGGTTCTGCACGACCTGCTTGGCGCTGAAGTAGACGTCGCCCTTGACCTCGGGATAACGCTTGTTGACCGCCAGGTGCGACGGGATCTCGTTGGGCCGGTTCCAGGCCCCGCCGGTGCCGATCTGGTAGAGCGCCTGGCCGATGTAGAGGTCGACGCCGCTGCCCTTGACCGCGTTGGCCCACCAGGGCACCAGCACGTCGTAGTCGGCCGCGGCGAAGCCCCGGTTCCAGTAGAGCTGCGGGGTCAGGTAGTCGACCGTGCCGGCCTTGATCCAGGCCTTGGGGTCGGCGTAGATCGCGTCGTAGGCCGACATGCCGTTGGTCTTCGACCCGGCCGGGTCGTTGCTCTTGTTCCGCCAGATCCCGAACGGGCTGATGCCGAACTTCAGGTAGGGCTTGGCCCGGTGGACGGCCTTGTCGACCTGCGCCACGAGCTGGTTGACGTTCGCCCGCCGCCAGTTGGCCAGCGATTTGCCCTCGCCGTACTTGTTGTAGGCCGCGGTGTCGTTGAACTTCGTGCCCTGGCCCGGATAGGGGTAGAAGTAGTCGTCGAAGTGGACGCCGTCGATGTCGTAGCGGTTGACCACATCCATGATCACCTTGGTGACGTGGTCGCGTACCGACGGGAGCCCCGGGTTGTAGTAGAGCCGCCCCTCGTGCTTGACCACCCAGCCGGGGTGCTGCCGGGCCGGATGGTTGGCCGGCAGAGCGGCGATGTTGTCGCTGTAGGCCGCCCGGTAGGGGTTGAACCAGGCGTGGAACTCCATGCCCCGCTTGTGGGCCTCGCTGATCAGGAACGGCAGCGGGTCCCAGCCCGGGTTCTTGCCCGCCTTGCCGCTCAGATACTGCGACCAGGGTTCGAGCGACGACTTGTAGATGGCGTCGGAAGCCGGTCTGACCTGCAGGAACACCGCGTTGATGCCGCGCGCGGCGGCGGTGTCGAGCATCCGGACGTATTCGGCCCGCTGCGTGGCGGGCGACAGGCCGGCCTTCGACGGCCAGTCGATGTTCTGCGTCGTGGCGATCCACATGCCGCGCATCTGGCGCTTGGCCGCCGGGCAGACGTCGGTCTTGGCCGCGGTCTCGTAGCTGGCACGCTCCAACCCGGCGGAGCTCGGGCCGGAGGCCTCCGGGACGAGCAGGTAGGCCCCCGCGGAAGCGGTCGCGGCCACGGCGACGCCGGCGATCAACTGTCGTTTCACTTGCCCTCCCCGAACGCGATGGCTGTCACAGTCTGGCATCGCCCTGGCAATGCTTCGCCCGTATAGCGAAATTCGTCATACGAGGCGGATGTGACTCCACACAACGCGCGAGGAAATGCCCCGGCGCCGTTCGGATGAAACGAACGACGCCGGGAACCCCCTAATCAACGGGGGTGGCGACCTTTTCCGCGAGGTGCGACGGCAATGGTTCATAACGCAGGAAAGCGCGGGTGAACGTTCCGGTTCCGTGTGACATCGACCGTAGATCTATTGCGTATCGGGTGATTTCCAGTTCCGGCACCTCGGCCCGGACCAGCGTCCGGCCGACCCCCACGGGCTCGGTGCCCAGCACCCGTCCGCGCCGCGACGACAGGTCGCTCATGACGTTGCCGACGTAGTCGTCGTCGACGAGCACCGACACCTCGTCGACCGGTTCGAGCAGCAGCGCCTTCACCTTCGCGGCCGCCTCGCGCAGGGCCAGCCCGCCCGCGATCTGGAACGCCATGTCGCTGGAGTCGACCGAGTGGGCCTTGCCGTCGTACAGGGTGACCCTGATGTCGACCATCGGGTAGCCGGCCACCACGCCGCGCTCCATCTGGCTCCGCACGCCCTTCTCGACCGACGGGATGAACTGGCGCGGCACCACCCCGCCGACGATCTTGTCGACGAACTCGAACCCGGAGCCCGAGGGCAGCGGCTCGATCTCCAGGTGGCAGATGGCGTACTGGCCGTGGCCGCCGGTCTGCTTGACGTTGCGGCCCATGCCCCGGGCCCGGCCGCCGAAGGTCTCGCGCAGCGGGACCCGCAGGTCGATCTTCTCCACCTCGACGCCGTGGCGCCGCGCCAGCCGGTCGAGCAGCACGTCGGCGTGGGCCTCGCCCATGCACCAGAGCACGAGCTGGCGGGTCTCGGCGTTGTTCTCCAGGCGCAGCGTCGGGTCTTCGGCCACCAGGCGGTTCAGCGCTTGGGAGAGTTTGTCCTCGTCGGCCTTGGACTTCGCCCTGATCGCGACGGGCAGCAGCGGTTCGGGCATCCGCCACGGCTCCATGAGCAGCGGGTTGTCCTTCTCCGACAGGGTGTCGCCGGTCTCGGCGTGGCCGAGCTTGGCCACCGCCACCACGTCGCCGGCCACGCACTTGCCCACCGGCCGCTGGGTCTTGCCGAGGGGCGAGGACAACGCGCCCACCCGCTCGTCGACGTCGTGCTCGTGCTCGGGCACGTGCCCGGAGACGTGGACGGTCATGTCGGGCCGCAGCGTCCCCGAGAAGACGCGCACCAGGCTGATGCGGCCCACGTAGGGGTCGCTGGTCGTCTTGACCACCTCGGCCACCAGCGGGCCCTCGGGGTCGCACCGGCAGACCTTGACGCTCTTGCCGTCTATGGTCGTGACCTCGGGCAGCCGGTGCTCGGGCGGGCACGGGAAGCCCTGGGTGATCACTTCGAGCAGCTCGGGCATGCCCACGCCCGGCGCGGTCGCCAGCACCGGGTGGAAGGAGCCGCGCGCGACGGCCTTCTCCAGGTCGTCGATGAGGACCTTGGTGTCGATCTCCTCGCCCGCGAGGTAGCGGTCCATGAGCGACTCGTCCTCGCTCTCCTGGATGATCCCCTCGATGAGCGCCTCGCGGTACTGCTCGATCAGCGCGGCCTGCTCGGCGTCGGGCTCCCTTTCGGTACGGGCGCCGCCGGCGTAGTCGAACACGCGCTGCGACAGCAGGCCCACGAGCGCCTCGCCGCCCAGCGGCAGGTAGAGCGGCGCGACGCCCTCGCCGAAGGCGTCCTGGCAGGCGGTGAGCACCTCGTCGAAGTCGGCCCGCTGATGGTCGATCTTGGTGATGACGACCGCGCGCGGCATGCCCACGCTCGCGCACTCGTCCCAGATCTGGCGGGTCAGCCCGTCGACCCCGTCGGTGGCCGCGACCACGAACAGCGCGGCGTCGGCGGCCCGCAGCCCGGCTCGCAGGTCCCCCACGAAGTCGGCGTAGCCGGGCGTGTCGAGCAGGTTGATCTTTATGCCGTTGTAGGTCAGCGGCGCGAGCGCCAGGTTCACCGACCGCTGCTGGCGGACCTCGACCTCGTCGAAGTCGCTGACGGTGGTGCCGTCTTCGACCCTGCCCGTCCGCGGGATGGTGCCGGTCGCCGCGAGCAGCGCCTCCACCAGGGTCGTCTTCCCCGATCCGGAATGGCCGACGAGCACGACGTTGCGCACCATGTCCGGCTCATCGGCCGATGGTGCCCTGCCCGCGGCTCCCGATGTCCCTCCGTTGGCCTTCTCCGCCACTTTCGCCTCCTGGATTGGAGGGGAGGCCGCAGGCCGCGTGAACGACCGGCGGCCGCCCGGCCGCCTGCTGTGACGCGCCCCCGCACCACGATCGGAAAGGCGCGTGTAACCCACCCTTAACCGTTGTGGCCCAGATCACAAGACCCCGACGGGGAATGTGGGGGCGGGCGCATGCCCTACGATCAGACCGCCATGCTGAACGTTCTGCGTCCCGCCATGACCAGGCTCATGAGCCCGCTGGGCCGGTTCCTCGCGCGCCATGGCGTCACCCCCAACATGATCACCGCCGCCGGAACACTCGGCACGGTGGCCTCGTCCCTGTGGTTCTACCCACACGGGCAGCTCGTCGCCGGCAGCCTCGTGATCACCTTCTTCGTGCTGGCCGACCTGCTCGACGGCATCCTGGCCCGGATGACCAGGGGCTCCACCTGGGGCGCCTTCCTCGACTCGACCCTCGACCGGGTCGCCGACGCGGGCGTCTTCTCCGGCCTGATCATCTACCTGGTCCTCGACGGCCAGCACGTCCTGGCCCTGGGCGGCCTGCTCTGCCTGGTCGGCGGCGCGGTCGTCTCCTACGCCAAGGCGCGGGCCGAGGGGCTGGGCATGACCGCCAACGTCGGCATCGCCGAGCGCGGCGAACGACTGCTCGTCGTCCTCGTGGTGGCCTTCCTCGACGGATTGGGCGTGCCGTACGTTCTGGCTGTGGGTCTTTGGGGGCTGGCCGTCGCCAGCGTGATCACCGTGGGGCAGCGCATGCACGTCGTCTACAAGCAGGCGGTGGAGCATGACGCTCGCTGACCGGATCGTGGCGTCGGCCTACACGGTGGGATGGGCCGTCGTCCGGTTCGTCCCGGAGAAGGTGGCCGCCTTCGTGTTCCGGCTGATCGCCGACGTCATGTGGCGGCGCCGGGGCAGGTCGGTCCAGCGCCTGGAGTCCAACCTGGCCAAGGTGACCGGCCGCGAGGGGGAGTCCCTCCGGGAGCTCTCCCGGGCGGGCCTGCGCTCCTACATGCGCTACTGGATGGAGATCTTCCGGCTTCCGGCCATGGACCCGAAGAAGATCCACGCTCAGACCCGCGCCGTCGGCGGCGACTACCTCATGGAGACCATCGCCGAGGGCCGGGGCGTCGTGATCGCGCTGCCCCACATGGGCAACTGGGACGCCGCCGGGGTCTGGCTCGTGCAGTCCGGCCACCCGTTCACGACCGTCATGGAACGGCTCAAGCCCGAGTCGCTGTTCGAGCGGTTCGTCGCCTTCCGCACCGCCATCGGCATGGAGGTGCTCCCGCTCACCAAGCAGGGCGGCGGCAGCGCCCAGGCGTTCGGCACCCTCGCCCAGCGCATGCGGGCGGGCAAGGTGGCCTGCCTCCCGGCCGACCGCGACCTCACCGAGAGCGGGATCGAGGTCGACTTCTTCGGCCGCCGCACCCGCATGGCCGCCGGGCCGGCGCTGCTGGCGCTCCAGACCGGGGCCGCGCTGGTGCCCGTGACCATCTGGTTCGACGGCGACGGGTGGGGTTTAGACGTTCATCCGGAAGTGCCCGTGCCGGCTGAGGGGACCCGGCAGGAGAAGGTCGTCGAGCTCACCCAGGGCATGGCCGACGCCTTCGAGAAGGGCATCGCGGAACACCCCGACGACTGGCACATGCTGCAGCGGTTGTGGCTCGAAGACCTGGAGCCGAGGGAGTCCCGGCCGTGAGGATCGGGATCGTCTGCCCCTACATGTGGGACGTCCCGGGCGGGGTGCAGGCCCACGTGCGCGATCTGGCCGAGGCGCTGATCGACGACGGGCACCGGGTCTCGGTCATGGCGCCGGCCAGTGACGACGCGCCGCTGCCGGCCTACGTGGTGTCGGCCGGCCGGGCCGTGCCGGTGCCCTACAACGGGTCGGTGGCCCGGCTGACCTTCGGGTTCCTGTCGGCCAACCGGGTCCGCAAGTGGATCCGCGAGGGCCGCTTCGACGTGCTCCACGTCCACGAGCCGGCCGTGCCGTCGGTCGGGCTGCTGGCCTGCTGGGTGGCGCGGGGCCCGATCGTGGCGACCTTCCACGCCTCCTACGAGCGCTCGCGGGCCGTCTCGGTGACCGCGCCCGTGCTCCACACCGCGCTGGAGAAGATCACCGGCCGGATCGCCGTCTCCGACGCGGCCCGCAAGACCCTGGTCGAGCACATGGGCGGCGACGCCGTGCTGATCCCCAACGGGGTCACGGTCGACCGCTACGCCGAGGCCGAGCCCCTTCCGGGCTGGGGCCCCGACGGCACCGTCCTGGGCTTCCTCGGGCGGATGGACGAACCCCGCAAGGGCCTGGCCGTGCTGCTGGAGGCGTTCGCCCGGCTGGCCCCCGAGCGGCCCGGTGTGCGCCTGCTGGTCGCGGGGCCCGGCGACGCCGACGACGTCTACGCCAAGCTGCCCAGGAACCTCCACGACCGGGTCGGCCTGCTCGGCATGGTCAGCGAGGCCGACAAGATCCGCGCCCTCCACTCCGTCGACGTCTTCGTCGCCCCCAACCTGGGCGGCGAGAGCTTCGGCATCGTGCTGACCGAGGCCATGTCGGCGGGCGCGACCATCCTGGCCAGCGACATCCCGGCCTTCCGCAGGGTGCTCGGCGACGGCCAGGCCGGGGCCCTGTTCGCCACCGGCGACGCCGCCGCGCTGGCCCGCGAGGCGGCCCGGCTGCTCGACGATCCGCAGCGCCGGGCCAAATACTCCGACGAGGCCCGCCTCGCCGTCCGCAAGTACGACTGGTCGACCGTCGCCCGCGACGTCCTGCGGGTCTACGAGACCGTCACCGGCGTCCCCGTCGGCGTGGAGGACGAGTAGTGAACACCACGGTCATCCTGGTCGTCGGCGTGGTGATCGTGCTGACGGCCGTCTACATCTCGTGGCGGGCCGGGCGGCTCGACCGGCTGCACATCCGCCTGGAGACCGCCCACGCCGCCCTCGACGCCGCGCTCCTGCGGCGGGCCGCGGTCAGCCTGGAGCTGGCGGGCTCGCGCCTGCTCGACCCGGCCACGTCGCTGGTGCTGGCGGCGGCGGCGCACGAGGCGCGTACGGCCGGTCCCGACGAGCGCGAGCACGCCGAGAGCGACCTGTCGCGCACCCTCCGGGCGGTCGTCGACCAGGAGACCTTCGCCGAGAAGGTGCAGGCCCCCGAGCTGCTGGCCGAGCTCGACGCCGCGGTGGCCAAGGTGGTCTACTCGCGCCGGTTCTACAACAACGCCGTCGACGTCACCCGGGTCGCCCAGCGCCGCTTCCTGGCCCGGGTGCTGCGGCTGGCCGGGCACACGCCCTACCCCGAGTTCTTCGACATCGACGACGACCCTCCGAAGGCCATGGCGGGCGCCTGACCGACTTGACGGACTCTGACCGAATTACCAGCTAGCGCCGGTAAGCTAGCGCCGATTTTTCGGGACTCGGGAGGAGTTGTCCGTGCGGGCACATCGGATGGGCGTTCTCATGCTCGCGGCGGCGACACTGCTGACCACCGCGTGCTCGTCGGGGGGCGAGAGCGGCAACCCCGGCACGACGCCGCAGGCCGCCGATGTCACCGCGTCGGCCTCGCCGACCAAGCCCCCGGAGCACCCCTTCACCGGCATGCCGGTCGCCGCCCGCAAGCCGGTGCTGGCCGTCAAGATCGAGAACACCCACTCGGGCAAGCCGCAGATCGGCGTGAAGTCCGCCGACATCGTCTACGTGGAGCAGGTCGAGGGCGGCCTGACCCGGTTGATGGCGATCTTCTCCTCCAGACTGCCCAAGGAGGTCGGCCCGGTCCGCTCGGCCCGCATCTCCGACCTGCACATCCTGCCGATGTTCGGCAAGCCCGCCCTGGCCTACTCGGGCGTGCAGACCAAGATGATCCCGTTCGTCCAGCAGGCCTCGCTGGTCGACGTCTCCGACAGCTCGGCCCCCGGCGCCTACTTCCGCTACCCGGGCCGGGTCGCCCCCTACAACCTGGTCGGCCGCCCCGCCCAGCTCCTCAAGGGCGCCAAGGCCAGCCGGGCGAAGGACATCGGGTTCACCTTCTCCGACGAGGCCCCGGAGGGCGGCAAGCCGATCCGGCGCTACACGGTGAAGTATCCGGCCGCGACCTTCACCTTCCAGTGGAACGCCGGCGCCAAG
The DNA here is from genome assembly GCF_030269205.1 of Herbidospora sp. NBRC 101105. Lineage (NCBI taxonomy): Bacteria > Bacillati > Actinomycetota > Actinomycetes > Streptosporangiales > Streptosporangiaceae > Herbidospora > Herbidospora sp. NBRC 101105. The sequence goes on from NZ_BSSX01000010.1 coordinate 346,304, forward strand.
AAGTGGGCCGTCGTCCAGGACGGCGAGAAGGACATGGCCGCCGAGGGCGGCCAGATCGCCCCCGCGACCGTGGTCGTGCAGTACACCAAGACCGAGCGCTCGCAGTTCCACGACTTCACCGGCAGCTACACGCCATTGGTCCACTCGACCGGCAAGGGCACCGGCGTCGTGCTGCGCGACGGCCAGGCCTACAAGGTCCGCTGGCAGCGCCCGACGGAGGAGGACGGGACCACGTTCACGCTGGCCGACGGCACCCCGATGCCCTTCGCGCGCGGTCAGGTCTGGGTGGTGCTGGCGTCCAGGACCCCGGTCGCGCCGTAGACAGACTGTCCGGTTCCGCCAGTCTTTCGGTACGAAATGGACTGTCGTTTTGGTTCGCTCGGGCGCCTAATATAGAACCAATTCACCAGTCCCCTCGAGTGAGGTAGCGCCGTGTCCAGCCCCGAAACGACCCCGTCCGTCGGCACCGCGCGTGTGAAGCGCGGCATGGCCGAGATGCTCAAGGGCGGCGTGATCATGGACGTCGTCACGCCCGACCAGGCCAAGATCGCCGAAGACGCCGGCGCGGTCGCCGTCATGGCGCTGGAGCGGGTGCCCGCCGACATCCGCGCGCAGGGCGGCGTGTCCCGCATGAGCGACCCCGACATGATCGACGGCATCATCTCCGCCGTCTCGATCCCGGTCATGGCCAAGGCCCGCATCGGCCACTTCGCCGAGGCCCAGGTCCTGCAGTCGCTCGGCGTCGACTACGTCGACGAGTCCGAGGTGCTCACCCCGGCCGACTACGCCAACCACATCGACAAGTGGCGCTTCACCGTGCCGTTCGTGTGCGGCGCCACCAACCTGGGCGAGGCCCTGCGCCGCATCACCGAGGGCGCGGCCATGATCCGCTCCAAGGGCGAGGCCGGCACCGGCGACGTCTCCAACGCCGTCACCCACATGCGCACCATCCGCGCCGAGCTCAAGCGCCTCTCCTCGCTGCCCGAGGACGAGCTCTACGTCGCGGCCAAGGAGCTGCAGGCGCCCTACGAGCTGGTCGCCGAGGTCGCCCGCGAGGGCAAGCTGCCGGTCGTGCTGTTCACCGCGGGCGGCATCGCCACCCCGGCCGACGCCGCCATGATGATGCAGCTCGGCGCCGAGGGCGTGTTCGTCGGCTCGGGCATCTTCAAGTCGGGCAACCCCGCCCAGCGGGCCGCCGCGATCGTCAAGGCCACCACGTTCTTCGACGACCCCGACGTGATCGCCAAGGTCTCGCGCGGCCTCGGCGAGGCCATGGTCGGCATCAACGTCGACGACATCCCGGTGCCCCACCGCCTGGCCGAGCGCGGCTGGTGAGCACCCCCACGGTCGGCGTGCTCGCGCTCCAGGGCGACGTCCGCGAGCACGCCCGTTCCCTGGTGGAGTCGGGCGCCGTGGCGGTGGCGGTCCGCCGTCCCGAGGAGCTCGACCAGGTCGACGCCCTGGTCATCCCGGGCGGCGAGTCGACCACGATGTGGAAGCTCGCGGTCGCCTTCGAGATGTTCGACCCCATCCAGCAGCGGGTGAAGGCGGGCATGCCCGCCTACGGCTCCTGCGCCGGCATGATCATGCTGGCCGACCGCATCGAGGGCGGCATCGAGGGCCAGCAGACCCTGGGCGGCCTCGACATGGTCGTGCGCCGCAACGCCTTCGGGCGCCAGGTCGACTCCTTCGAGTACGATCTGGACCTCCCGGGGATTCAGGGCTTCCGGGCGATCTTCATCCGGGCGCCCTGGGTCGAGTCCGTCGGAAACGATGTCGAAGTGCTGGCCCGCGCCGGGGATAGGATCGTCGCGGTCCGCCAAGGCCCGCTGCTCGCCACGTCGTTCCATCCGGAACTGACCGGCGACGCGCGGGTCCACTCGTATTTCGTTGAGATGGTAAGGGAGCTCTAGCCGATGTCCGGCCACTCCAAATGGGCGACGACGAAGCACAAGAAGGCCGCGCTCGACGCCAAGCGCGGGAAGCTGTTCGCCAAGCTCATCAAGAACATCGAAGTGGCGGCCAGGACCGGTGGCCCCGACCCTGATGGCAACCCGACCCTCTACGACGCCATCACCAAGGCCCGCAAGAGCTCGGTCCCGGTCGACAACATCGAGCGCGCCCGCAAGCGCGGCGGCGGTCTGGAGGCCGGCGGCGCCGACTGGCAGACGATCATGTACGAGGGCTACGGCCCGAGCGGCGTCGCCATGCTCATCGAGTGCCTCACCGACAACCGCAACCGCGCGGCCTCCGAGGTCCGGGTCGCGCTGACCCGCAACGGCGGCTCGCTGGCCGACCCCAACTCGGTGTCCTACATGTTCAACCGCAAGGGCGTCATCCTGGTGCCCAAGCTGGTGTCGGAGACCAAGGCCGGCCGCGTCGAGCTCACCGAGGACCAGGTCCTCGAAGTGGTCCTGGAGGCGGGCGCCGAAGAGGTCAACGACCTGGGCGAGTCGTTCGAGATCGTGACCGAGGCCAGCGACCTCGTGCCGGTCCGCAAGGCCCTCCAGGACGCCGGCATCGACTACGACTCGGCCGACAGCAGCTTCCTGCCGACGATCAACGTCCCGGTCGACGAAGACACCGCCCGCAAGGTCTTCAAGCTGATCGACGCGCTCGAAGACAGCGACGACGTGCAGAACGTCTACGCCAACGCCGACGTCTCCGACGAGATCCTGGCCAAGCTCGACGCCTGAAACCGGCGGGTTTGCGCGGTTCTGTAAGGCCTGCGTAGGTTGTCGTCCCGTGGACATCCGTGATCTCGGCGAAGACGATCTCGACGCGGTGCTCGACAACCGCAAGCGGGCCTTCGGGCCACTCTCGGCGTCCGACGCCGCGGTCTGGCGCCGCATGGTCACGCCGCTGCTGGCCCAGGGCCGCTGCCTGGGGGTCTTCGACGGCGCCCGCCTGGTCGCCACGGCCCGGCTCAACCCCTTCACGCAGTGGTGGCACGGCCGCCCGCAGCCCATGGGCGGCGTGGCCGGCGTCACCGTCGCGCCCGAGGACCGGGGGAGGGGCGTCGGCCGCCTGCTGATGACCGCCGTGCTCGACCGCTGCTCCGACCTCGGCTCGGCGGTCTCGGCGCTCTACCCGGCGACCACCCCCGTCTACCGGAGCGCGGGCTTCGAGCACGCCGGCAGCCGCCTGATCGCGACCCTGCCCACCGAGGCGCTGCGGACCATCGCCCCCGGCGGGCCGGTCGCGCTGCGCCGCATGGGCCCGGCCGACACCGACGAGCTGGTGGCGCTGATCGGCCGCGTCCACGCCGCCACCCGCGCCTCCGGCCCGCTCTCCTACAGCCCGGAGACCTGGCGGGTCTGGCTGGAGGACGACGACGACTTCTGCTACCTCGCCGACGACGGCTACGTGATCTACCGCTGGTCGGGCGGCGACATCGAGGTCGACAGCCTCGTCGCCGCCTCCGAGGCCACCACACGGGCCCTGTGGGCCCTCGTGGGCACCTCCTCGTCGGTCGCCAAGCGGGTGACCGCCACCGTCGCCCCCGACGACCCGGTCCTGTGGCTGCTGCGCGAACGCTCCAAGGACGTCGTGTCGTCCACCCGCTGGATGTTCCGCCTCGTCGACCCCGCCGACGCGATCGCCCGGCGCGGCTACTCCCCGGCGGTGACCGCCTCGGTCCCCTTCGAGCTCACCGACCCGGCCCGCCCGGCCAACGACGGCACCTGGCTCCTGGAGGTCGCCGACGGCGCGGGCGCCCTGACGAAGGGCACGGGCACCGGCCCGGCCCTCACGATCAACGCCCTCTCGGCCCTGTACGCCGGCGTGCCCGCCGCCACCCTCCGCCTGTCGGGCGGGCTGACCGGCTCCACGGTGTTCGACGACACGTTGGACGCGGTGTTCGCGGCGAAGCCGTACCTGCTCGATTACTTCTAGTGTAAGATCGCCGAACACATGTTCGGAGCGGAAGGGGGCCGCAGGTGCGCGTGCTGGGTGTCGACCCCGGGCTCACCCGCTGCGGCGTCGGCGTCGTCGAGGGCCGCCCCGGATCGCCCGCCCGCCTGGTGGCCGTCGGCGTGATCCGCACCCCGGCAGACGACGAGATCGGCGCCCGCCTGGTGGCCGTCGAGCGCGGCCTGGAGAAGTGGCTCGACGAGACCACACCCGACGCGGTGGCCGTCGAGCGGGTGTTCGCGCAGCACAACGTCCGGACCGTCATGGGCACCGCCCAGTCGGCTGCCGTGGCCATCCTCTGCGCGTCCCGCCGCGGGCTGCCCGTGGCGCTCCACACGCCCTCCGAGGTCAAGGCGGCGGTCACCGGCAGCGGCACCGCCGACAAGAAGCAGGTCGGCACCATGGTCACCCGCATCCTCCGCCTCGACGCCATGCCCAAACCCGCCGACGCCGCCGACGCCCTGGCGCTGGCCATCTGCCACGTGTGGCGCGGGGGAGTGCAGAACCGCCTGGCGAGCGCCGTGGCGACGGCCCGATCCGGCCGGAGCCCGCGGTGAGACCGTGCCCGCCGCTGATCGCCTGCGACGGGGGTCGCGAGGTGGCCGGGGCGGTCGGCGTTCGTGGAGCGTGCCCCCCGTTCCGGCCGTCCGTCCGTCCGGGCCGGGACGTCCTTCCGGTCCTTGTCCGCAATCCCGGGAGCGCCTGATGATCGCATCGGTGTCCGGTCTGGTCACCGCCATCGCCCCCGACGCCGCCGTGGTCGAGGTCGGGGGGGTGGGCGTCCTCGTCCACTGCACGCCCGGCACGCTGGGCCTGCTGCGGGTGGGGGAGAACGGCCGCTTGTCGACCTCGCTGGTCGTCCGCGAGGAGTCGCTGACCCTCTACGGGTTCGCCTCCGACGACGAGCGGGTGGTGTTCGAGATGCTGCAGACCGCCAGCGGCATCGGGCCCCGGCTCGCGCTGGCGATGCTCGCCGTCCACTCGCCCAACGCGCTGCGGATCGCGGTCGCCTCCGGGGATCTCAAAGCCCTCCAGATGGTGCCGGGGATCGGCCAGAAGGGCGCGCAGCGCCTCGTGCTCGAACTCAAGGGCAAGCTGGGCACCCCCGAAGAGGTCGTCAACGCCGCGATCAACGGGCCCGCCCGCGAGGCCGTCTGGCGTGAGCAGGTGCATTCCGGTCTCGTCGGGCTCGGCTACTCCGCGCGCGACGCCGACGAGGCCCTCGCCGTCGTCACCCCCGAGGCCGAGGCCGAGCTGGCCGCCGGGCGCCAGCCCCAGATCGCGCCGCTGCTGAAGGCCGCCCTCCGGGCGCTGAGCGTGCGATGAAAGATTCACCGCCGGGCATCCCGGCCGAGTCCTCTCGCGGCCGTGCCGACCTGTCGCCCGGCTCGCCCGGCGGGTTCCGCGAAGGGTCGATCCACGGGTCCGGCGACGGGTCCTACGAGGTCGAGATCGCCGGCTCCTTCGAGCGGGAGCTGGTCTCCGCCGACGTCCAGGGCGACGAGCGGCTGATCGAGGCGGCGTTGCGGCCCAAGCGGCTGGCCGAGTTCATCGGGCAGCCCCGGGTCAGGGAGCAGCTCTCCCTCGTGCTCGAAGGGGCGCTGCGGCGCAACCGGCCGCCCGACCACGTGCTGATGAGCGGGCCGCCCGGCCTCGGGAAGACCACCCTCGCCATGATCATCGCCGCCGAGCTGGGGGCCCCGCTGCGGGTGACCTCGGGGCCGGCGCTGGAGCGGGCCGGCGACCTGGCCGCGATCCTGTCGACGCTGACCGACGGCGAAGTGCTCTTCATCGACGAGATCCACCGCATGGCGCGGCCCGCCGAAGAGATGCTCTACCTGGCGATGGAGGACTTCCGGGTCGACATCGTCGTCGGCAAGGGGCCCGGCGCGACGGCGATCCCGCTGGAGGTGGCCCCGTTCACCCTCGTCGGGGCCACCACCCGCGCGGGCCTGCTGCCGGCCCCGCTGCGCGACCGCTTCGGCTTCACCGCCCACATGGAGTTCTACGACCAGGGCGAACTCGAGACCGTGCTCCACCGGTCGTCCCGCCTGCTCGGCGTCCACCTGCCGGAAGAGGGGGCCGCCGAGATCGCCGGCCGCTCCCGGGGCACCCCCCGCATCGCCAACCGGCTGCTGCGGCGGGTCCGCGACTTCGCCGAGGTGCGCGCCGACGGGCTGATCACCCGGGAGATCGCCGCGGCCGCGCTGAATCTTTACGAAGTCGACGCCGAGGGCCTCGACCGGCTCGACCGGGCGGTCCTGGGCGCGCTGCTGCGCAAGTTCGGCGGCGGGCCCGTCGGGTTGTCGACACTGGCCGTAGCCGTCGGCGAGGAGCCCGAGACCGTCGAGGTGGTGGCCGAGCCGTTCCTGGTCCGGCAGGGGCTGCTCGCCCGGACCCCGCGCGGGCGCGTCGCCACGGCCGCCGCCTGGGTTCATCTGGGGCTGGTCCCGCCGCCCGACGCGTTCGGGGCCGGCGTCGCCTTCGACGACCCCCCCTGATAACCCACAGTGATGCCGGAAAGGACCTTGGGGATCACGGAATGGTTGCAATAGGCGTGAAAACGGAACTTTCCCGCGCGGCGGATCGTGGCCTCGTTGCCGGGGTTCTGACAGCTCGCCTACACTGCGTGGCTTGGCTGGGTGGCTAGGCTCGCTATGTAAGGTGACGTGCCGAGCGTGTGGCCCGGACCGGCGTCAAAACCTCGTGTGACCTCCGGCGAATGGCCGGTCATCTCTTCAACGAAGGAGAGCCCCGTGGAAGGGCTTGCGCAGCTACTCCCGATCGTCCTGCTCTTCGTGGTCTTCTACTTCCTGCTGATCCGCCCCCAGCGGAAGCGGCAGCAGGAGCAGGTCGCGATGCAGAACTCGCTCAGCGTGGGTTCCCGCGTGATGACCACGACGGGTCTGTTCGGCACCGTGGTGGGCTTCGCCGACGACGACGTCATCCTCGAGGTGGCGCCCGGCATCGAGACCCGCTGGGTCAAGGCGGCCATCGGCCGCGTCCTCACCGAGGAGCCCGGCGACGCCATCGACTCGACCGAGACCGATGAGAAATCCGACGGCGACAACGTCGCGGAAAGCCCGGAGACTGGAGACTCCAGCACCCGCAAGTCCTGAGTACCCTCATTGAAGACCCCTTGACGAAAGACTGACCACCAGTGGCCCCACCGACCAGCAGCCAGATCAAGCCGGGACGCACGCTCCTGCTTCTTCTGGCGATCATCGCCGCCATGGGCGCGGCCGTGGTCCTGCAGAACGCGTACATCCCGAAGTTCGGTCTTGACCTCGCGGGCGGCACGACAGTCACGCTCTCGCCTCAGACCCTCGACAACAAGGCGCCCTCGCAAGAGAGCCTCGATCGGGCCGTCAACATCATCCGTGACCGCGTCAACGGGCAGGGCATCTCCGACGCCCAGGTCGCGAGGGCCAGTGACAACATCCTGATCCAGATCCCGGGCGCGGGTCAGGAAGAGGCGTTGAAGCTGGTGGCCACGACCGCCGAGCTCCGCTTCCGCCAGGTGCTCGCCGTCGCCCCGGCCCAGGAGCAGCCGGCCGCGCTGCCCAGCGACGCGGCCTCGCCGGCCCCGTCGGGCACGCTCCCGGCCGTGACGCCCTCGGCCGCCGCCTCTCCGGCCGCCAGCCCGGCGGGCCGGGCGGTCTCCAAGGCCCTTCAGGCGCCCTCGCCGGGTGCGAGCGCCGAGGCGGGCCAGGGGAACAACCAGCAGGGGAACAACCAGCAGGGCGGCAACCAGCAGGGCAACGGCAAGAAGAAGAACGCCGAGCCCAGCCCGGCCGCCTCGCCGCTCGTGACGACGCAGCCCTCGGCCGACCCGAACGCCGCCGCCGACCCGCTGGCGGGCCAGGACCTGTCGGGCATCGACCCGGCCGTCCTGCAGCAGTTCAAAGACCTCAAGTGCACGGCCAACAACAAGGGCGCGGGCGTCCTCGACGACCCGAACAAGCAGTTCGCGGCGTGTGACGAGAGCGGCACCGCCAAGTACATCCTCGACGTGGCCGCGGTCCAGGGTTCGGAGATCAGCACCGCCTCGTCCGGCGTGCGCCAGGACACCGGCGAGTGGGTCGTCAACCTCGACTTCAAGAGCGCGGGCGCCACGAAGTGGTCCGAGCTGACCAACAAGACCTTCAACAGCCAGCCGCCGCGCAACCAGATCGGCGCGGTGCTCGACGGCGTGGTCGTCACGGCCCCGGTCTCCAACGGCCGCATCACCGGCGGCAAGACCGAGATCTCCGGCAGCTTCACCTCGCAGACCGCGACCGAGCTGGCCGACCAGCTCAAGTACGGCGCGCTGCCGCTGAAGTTCAAGGTCAGCTCGACGGTGTCGGTCTCCTCGACCCTCGGCGCCGACCAGCTCCGCGGCGGTCTGATCGCGGGCGGCATCGGCCTCGTGATCGTCATGCTCTACCTGCTGCTCTACTACCGCGGCCTCGGCCTGGTCGGCATCGCCAGCCTCATGGTCGCGACGGTCGTCACCTACCTGTCGGTGGTGGTGCTCAGCGCCAACGCGGGCTTCCGCCTGTCGCTGCCGCACATCATCGGCCTGGTGGTCTCGATCGGCATCACCGCCGACTCCTTCATCGTCTACTTCGAGCGCATCCGAGACGAGATGAAGGAGGGCCGGCGCAGCCTGCGCACGGCCGTCGAGGTGGCCTGGAAGCGGGCCCGCCGCACGATCCTCGTGGCCGACGCGGTCATGTTCATCGCGGCCCTGGTGCTCTACTTCCTGGCCGTGGGTGACGTCGCCGGCTTCGCGTTCGCGATGGGCCTGACGACGGTCATCGACATCGTGGTGGTGTTCCTCTTCACCAAGCCGCTCATGTCGCTGGTGGCGCGCATGAAGTTCTTCGCCAAGGGCCACCCGCTGTCCGGACTCGACGCCGAGCGCATGGCGCGCACCGATTCGTCGTCCACCTCGACCCTCCAGGAGGCGTGATGGCCACGGGCCTCGCGCGCCGCCTCTACCGCGGCGACATCGACATCGACTTCGTCGGTAAGCGCAAGCTCTGGTACGGCCTGTCGATCGCGCTGCTGGTCATCTCGATCGCGGGTCTGTTCATCAAGCCGCTCAACCTGGGCGTCGAGTTCACCGGCGGCTCGGTCTTCGACTTCACCCGCACGCCCGGCTCGTCCATCGAGCAGGTGCGCGAGGTGGTCGGCTCGGCCGGTCCCCACCAGGTGATCGTGCAGGAGGCCGGGCCCAACTGGCGGGTGACCACCGAGAGCCTGGAGGGCCCCGAGGTCACCAAGGTCCAGCAGACGGTCGCGGGTGAGTACAAGCTCCAGCCCAACGACGTGAGCACCCAGGTGATCGGTGCGACGTGGGGTGGCGAGGTCTCCACCAAGGCCTGGATCGGCCTGATCGTCTTCATGGTCGCGATCATGCTCTACCTGAGCATGGCGTTCGAGTGGCGGATGGCGCTGGCGGCGATCGTCGCGCTCATCCACGACCTCGTGATCACGGCGGGCGTCTACTCCTGGTCGGGCTTCGAGGTCACCCCGGCGACCATGCTGGGCTTCCTGACCATCCTCGGTTATTCGCTCTACGACGCGGTCGTCGTGTTCGACATGATCAAGGAGGTCACGACCCCGCTGAAGACGTCGGCGAAGATGACCTACACCCAGGCGGCCAACAACGCCCTGAGCCACACCCTGATCCGGTCGCTCAACACCTCGCTGGTGGCGATCCTGCCGGTCGCGGCGATCCTGTTCATCGGGACCACGCTGCTCGGCGCCGGTGTGCTGAAGGACCTCTCGCTGGCCCTGTTCGTCGGCATGCTCGTCGGCACCTACTCCTCGCTCTGTGTGGCGACCCCGATCCTGGTGTCGCTCAAGGAGCGCGAGCCTCAGTGGATCGCCCTCGCCAAGCGGGTGGCCCAGCGTGAGGCCTCCGAGGCCAAGCAGGCCTCCGCCAAGGAGAAGAAAGAGCACGCGAAGAAGTAGCAAACGCTGGACGAGGCCCCGCGGGCACCCGGGAAGATCGGGAGCCCGTGGGGCGTTCGCTTTTGAGTAGCCATTAGTGTTGGCAGGTGACCGAGTGGATCTCGCTGATCAGGGACGTTCCCGACTATCCGCAGCCTGGCATCCTGTTCAAGGACATCACCCCCCTGCTGGCCGACCCGGCAGCGTTCACCACGGTCGTCGACGACCTGGCTGAGGGGTACTCCTTCGACAAGGTGGTCGGCATCGAGGCCAGGGGGTTCATCCTGGCCGCCCCCGTGGCCCTCAGAAGGGGCGCGGGCTTCGTGCCGGTACGCAAGAAGGGCAAACTGCCCGCCGAGACGCTTGAGGCGTCCTACGATCTGGAATACGGCTCCGCGACGATCGAGGTCCACGCCGACGCGTTCGCCCCGGGCGAGCGGGTCCTGGTGGTCGACGACGTCCTGGCGACCGGCGGCACGGCTGCCGCGGCGGTCGACCTGGTGCGGCGGGCCGGCGCCGAGGTGGTGGCCGTGAGCTTCCTGATGGAGTTGTCCTTCCTCCCCGGTAGGGAGAGGCTGCCCGATCTCGACGTCAGAGCTTTGGTTACCGTTTGACCTACACTGAGTGATCTGGACTCGAATGTGAGGAGTCTGAGTGCCCCGTGATGTGGCCCCGGGCAACGCGCCCGTCGAATCGCCCGGCGCGCCGGTTCCCGACGTGCCCGCCGAGGCGGCGCCCCCGGAGAAGGGGACGGCCGTCCGGCGCAGGCTGGGCCGGTTCGGGGGGCAGTGGGGTGCGATGAACCCCGTCCTCGAGCCCCTGTTCAAGACGGTCCGGGCCACTCACCCCAAGGCCGATCTGCGGCTGATCGAGCGTGCCTACGAGACGGCGGCCTACCACCACCGCGACCAGAAGCGGAAGAGCGGTGACCCCTACATCACCCATCCGCTGGCCGTGGCGACCATCCTGGCCGAGCTGGGCACCGACGACGAGACCCTGTGCGCGGCGCTCCTCCACGACACCGTGGAGGACACCGCCTACGGCCTCGACGAGCTGCGCGCCGACTTCGGCGAGAACATCGCCCTGCTCGTCGACGGCGTGACCAAGCTCGACAAGGTCAAGTTCGGCGACGCCGCGCAGGCCGAGACGGTGCGCAAGATGGTCGTGGCGATGAGCCGCGACATCCGCGTGCTGGTGATCAAGCTGGCCGACCGGCTCCACAACATGCGCACCATGCGCTACATGCCCGAGCACAAGCGGCAGCAGAAGTCGCGCGAGACGCTGGAGATCTTCGCGCCGCTGGCCCACCGCCTGGGCATGAACACGATCAAGTGGGAGCTGGAGGACCTCGCGTTCACCATGCTCTTCCCCAAGCGCTACGACGAGATCGCCCGCATGGTCTCCGAGCGCGCCCCCCGGCGCGACCTGTTCCTCCAGGAAGTGATCGAGAACGTCCACTCCGACCTGCGGGAGCAGAAGATCCGGGCGACCGTGAAGGGCCGCCCCAAGCACTACTACTCGATCTATCAGAAGATGATCGCCAAGGGCGTCGCCTTCGACGACATCTACGACCTGGTGGGCATCAGGGTGCTGGTCGACACGGTGCGCGACTGCTACGCCGCGCTCGGAACGATCCACGCGCGGTGGAACCCGGTGCCCGGCCGGTTCAAGGACTACATAGCGATGCCCAAGTTCAACATGTACCAGTCGCTCCACACGACGGTCATCGGGCCCGAGGGCAAGCCGGTCGAGCTGCAGATCCGCACCCGCGCGATGCACCACCGCGCCGAATACGGCGTCGCCGCCCACTGGAAGTACAAGGAGGAGATGGTCGCCTCCAACCCGGGCGGCAAGGTCAAGGACGTCAACGACATGGCGTGGCTGCGCCAGCTCCTCGACTGGCAGAAGGAGACCTCCGACCCGGGCGAGTTCCTCGAGTCGCTGCGCTTCGACCTGTCGGTCTCCGAGGTGTTCGTCTTCACCCCGCGCGGCCAGGTCATCGCGCTGCCCGACGGCGCCACCCCGGTCGACTTCGCCTACGCCGTCCACACCGAGGTCGGCCACCGCTGCATCGGCGCCCGGGTCAACGGGCGGCTGGTGCCGCTGGAGTCGCGCCTGGGCAACGGCGACACGGTCGAGATCTTCACCTCGAAGTCGCCCGACGCGGGGCCCTCGCGCGACTGGCTGAAGTTCGTCAAGTCGGGCCGGGCCCGCAACAAGATCCGCCAGTGGTTCTCCAAGGAGCGCCGCGAGACCGCGATCGAGGCCGGCAAGGAGGCCATCGGGCGGGCGATGCGCAAGCAGGGCCTGCCGCTCCAGCGGCTCATGTCGGGGGAGGCGCTGCTCGCCCTGGCCCGTGATCTGCACTACGTCGACGTGTCGGCGCTCTACGCGGCGGTGGGCGAGGGCCACATCGCGGCCCAGGCGGTCGTCCACAAGCTCGTACAGGCCCTGGGAGGGGTCGAGGGGGCCGAGGAGGACATCGCCGAGGCGGCGCTGCCCACGCAGCTCAAGGGGCGTCCCAGGGCCGGCACCAACGCGGGTGTCATGGTGGCGGGCGACCCCGACGTGTGGGTGCGGCTGTCGCGGTGCTGCACGCCCGTCCCGGGCGACGACATCACCGGCTTCGTGACCCGCGGCCACGGCGTCTCGGTGCACCGGGTCGACTGCGCCAACGTGGGTCAGCTCCAGGAGCAGCCCGAGCGGCTCGTCGAGGTGGCCTGGTCGCCCGGCGACGACTCGGTGTTCCTGGTGGCCATCCAGGTCGAGGCGCTCGACCGGCCCCGGTTGCTCTCCGACGTGACCCGGACGTTGTCCGACCACCACGTCAACATCCTGTCGGCGTCGGTGACGACCTCGCGCGACCGGGTGGCGGTCAGCAAGTTCACCTTCGAGATGGGCGACCCCAAGCACCTGGGCCACGTGCTCAAGGCGGTGCGCAACATCCCGGGCGTCTACGACGTCTACCGGGTGACCAGCGGCGCCTGACCCAGCAGGTCAGGCGCCGCCGGCGTCACCTCAGGAGAACTCGGCGAGCGTGCGCTCGGCCTCTTCGAGCCAGGAGCGGCGGGCGGCGATGCCCTCCTCGGCCTCCTTGGCCTGCTTGCTGCCGGGCTGGGCCTTGGCCAGGCGGGTCTCCAGCTGCTCGATCGAGCGGCGGAGCTGGTTGACCGTGTCCTGGGCCCGCGCGCGGGCCTCGGGGTTGGAGCGCTTCCACTCCGCCTCCTCGGCCTTGCGGACCGCGTCGTCGATCTTCCGCAGGCCGCCCTCGAGCCGGTCGCGCTGCTCGCGCGGCACCGGGCCGACGGCCTCCCACCGCTCGACCAGGGCCCGGAGCTGGCTGCGCGCCGTGCGGACGTCGGTCACCGGGAGGATCTTCTCCGCCTCGACCAGCAGCAGCTCCTTGGCGTCGGCGTTGGCCGCGAACGACGCGTCGCGCTCGGCGAACACCGCCGAGCGGGCCTGGAAGAACTGGTCCTGGGCGCTCTTGAAGCGGTTCCAGAGCTCGTCCTCAGCCTCGCGGGAGGCCCGGCCGGCCGCCTTCCAGCGGCGCATCAGCTCGCGGTAGGCCGCGGCCGTGGCGTTCCAGTCGGTCGAGGACGACAGTTCCTCGGCCTCGCTCACGATGCGCTCCTTGGCGGAACGCACCTGGTCGCGCTGCTCGTCGAGCGAGGAGAAGTAGGCCTTGCGGCGCTTGGCGAAGGCCGTGCGGGCCGTCGACAGGCGCTTCCACAACGCCGCCTCGGTCGCGCGGTCGATCCGCTCGGCGGCCTTCCACTCCTCGACGAGCTGACGCAGCCGCTCGCCGCCGGACTTCCAGTGAGTGGCGTCCTCGGCGATGCGCTCGGCCTCGCCGACGATCCGCTCCTTGATCTCCTTGGCCTGGCCGCGGGCGACCTCGCGGGCCGCCTTCACCTCCTCGCGGCGCTTGCCCACCATCTCGGAGAGGGCCTGCAGCCGGTTGTTCAGCGAGTCGAGGTCACCGACCGCGTTCGCTCCGGTGATCGCCTCGCGCAGCTTCAGGATGCCGGCCTCCGCCTGTGCGGGCGGCAGGTCGGTGCCCTTCACCCGCTGTTCGAGGAGCTGGACCTGACCGGCCAGCTCGTCGAACTTGCGGTGGAAGTAGGCCAGCGCCTCTTCCGGTTCCCCGGCCTGCCAGGACCCGACGGCCCGTTCTCCCTCAGCCGTACGCACGTAGACGGTGCCGTCGTCGTCTACCCGGCCCCACGGGTCGGTGGTCACCGTGTCCTCCCGCACTCGAATCAGCCTCCAGGGCGTTTAGCCCTTGGTTGTATTACGTCAGCTCTTGCCGGTAATTGTCACGTCTTTGATTTCCACAGCCTGCTTCGGCGTTCCGTCGCCGCCGCCGCCCTCGACGCCCGCCTTGGCCACCTTGTCGACGAGGTCCAGGCCCTTGGTGATCGTGCCGAAGGGCGTGTACGAGTCGGGCAGGGTGTCGGTCTCGTCGCCGTAGACGATGAAGAACTGGCTGCCGTTGGTGTTCGGGCCGCTGTTGGCCATGGCCAGCACGCCCCGCTTGTAGCTGGCGCCCTCAAGGTTCTCGTCGACGAAGCGGTAGCCGGGGCCGCCGCTGCCGGTGGCGGTGGGGTCGCCGCACTGGAGCACCTTGATGCCCTCGGTGGTGAGGCGGTGGCACTTCGTGTTGTCGAAGTAGCCCTTGCTCGCCAGGTGCGTGAACGAGCCGACCGTGCACGGCGCCTTGGCGCCGTCGAGGTCGGCCTGGATGACGCCCAGGTTGGTGTCGATCTTCATGACCGCCGGGGCCGCGGCGACCTTGGGGTCGGGCTTGCCGACGTCCTTGGCCCCACCCGCCGGGTCGCTCACGTAGTCGCACCTGCCGGTGCCCTTGTCGAAGGGCAGGGGTTCCGCGGGGGCCGCCGCCGCGCTCTCGGCCGGGTTGGCCGAGGCGGACGCCGCCGCGGTGGCCGGGTCGGCGTCGTCGCCGCCCGTCAGGAAGATCGCCGCCGCGACGATGCCCGCGATGACGACCACGACACCGGCGGTGGTCCCGATGGCGGCGTTGCGCTTCGCGATGCGCTCACGTTGGACGCGTGCGGCCTGCTGGCGCTCGTGGTGTTCGCGCGCGAGTTGCTTCTGCCGGTCCTTCCCGGTGACCACTTCGTCCTCCCGACTGTCCAAGAATGACTATTGAGGTGGGCGAATCGTATCGGCACACGGGTATTGGTTCGCAGCCCGCCGACCCGCACCGGTACCCTTCGGTTACATTCGCTCGCTCAATCCTTTGAGACATCGAGGCCGCTCCGTTGTTGATCGCAGGGTTCCCAGCCGGGTCGTTCCAGACCAACTGCTACGTCGTCGCGCCCGCCGCGGGCGCCGAGTGCGTGGTCGTCGACCCAGGTCAGAACGCTGTTGAGGGCCTCGACGAGCTGATCCGCGAGCACCGGCTGAAGCCGGTCGCGGTGGTCCTGACCCACGGGCACATCGACCACATGTGGTCGGTCGGTCCGGTTTGCGGAGCTCGTGAAATTCCTGCCTGGATTCATCCCGATGATCGGGTTCTGCTGAGCGATCCGGGCCGTGGATTCGGCGCGATGAGCAAACAGTTGTTCGGCGGGCTGGAGTTCAGCGAGCCCGACGACGTCCGCGAGCTCACCGACGGCGCCGTCCTGGAGCTGGCCGGCCTCGAGCTGGTCGTCGACCACCGGCCGGGCCATACCGGGGGGTCGGTGACCTTCAGGCTCGACGACGAACACGTGCTGTTCAGCGGCGACCTGTTGTTCCGCGACTCCATCGGCCGCACCGATCTGCCCGGCGGCGACCACCAGGCCATGCTCGGCAGTCTCGCCAAGACGTTGACACTGCCGGACGAAACGGTGGTTCTCCCCGGTCACGGACCCCAGACGACCATCGGCCGCGAGCGCGCCAGCAACCCGTTCCTGAAAGATCTGGAGCACGGGGCGCCCGGCCCGAACCGAGGACTGTGATGACCTTCCAGGCGCCCAAGGGCGTTAGCGAATACACGCCGCCCCGTTCGGCGGCGTTCCGGCGGGCGATCGACACCTTCGCCGCCACCGTGACCAGGGCCGGTTACGGCTACCTCGAACTGCCGGTGTTCGAGGACACCCAGCTCTACGCGCGCGGCGTCGGCGAGTCGACCGACGTCGTGACCAAGGAGATGTACACCTTCCAGGACCGGGGCGGCCGATCGGTCACGCTGCGGCCCGAATTCACGGCGGGTGTGCTGCGGGCGGTGCTGGAGCACGGCCTGCACAACGGCCAGCTGCCCGCGAAGGTCTGGGCCGTCGGCCCCGCCTTCCGCTACGAGCGGCCCCAGGCCGGGCGTTACCGGCAGTTCTACCAGGTCGACCTCGAGGCGATCGGCAGCGACGACCCGCTGGTCGACGCCGAGACGATCGCCATCGCGTGGGACTGGTACCAGCAGCTCGGCCTCCAGCGGCTGACGCTGCTGCTGAACACGCTCGGCTGCGCCGAGTGCCGCCCGATCTACCGGGCCGCCCTGCAGGACTTCCTGCGCGCCCTCGACCTCGACGAGGCCACCCGCGCCCGCGTCGAGATCAACCCGCTGCGGGTCCTCGACGACAAGCGGCCCGAGGTCAAGGCCCAGCTCGAAGGGGCGCCGCTGGTCACCGACCACCTGTGCGCCGCCTGCAAGGCTCACCACGACCAGGTGCGCACCGCCCTGGCCGACCTGTCGATCCCGTGGACCGACAACCCGCGCCTGGTGCGCGGCCTCGACTACTACACCCGCACCACCTTCGAGTTCGACCACCCGCTGCTGGGGGCGCAGTCGGCCGTCGGCGGGGGCGGCCGCTACGACGGGCTGTCGGAGTCCATCGGCGGGCCGCCGCTGCCCGGCATCGGCTTCGGGCTCGGCCTCGACCGCACCGTGCTGGCCATGGAGGCCGAGCAGGTCGCCGCCGCGGCCGTCTCGACGGTCGACGTCTACGCCGTGCCGCTGGGCGATGAGGCCCGCCGTCGCGCGTTCGCGCTGCTCACCGAGCTGCGCCGGGCGGGGCTCGCGGCCGACATGGCCTACGGGGCCCGAGGACTCAAGGGGTCCATGAAGGCGGCGTCGAAGTCGGGGGCCCGATACGCGCTGATCCTCGGTGAGCGCGACCTGGAGGCGGGGGCCGTACAGCTGAAGGACCTGGAAACCGCTGAACAGACCGAGGTGTCCCTCGCCTCGATCGTCGACACCCTGAAAGGGAAACTCTTGTGATCCGCACCCACCAGGCCGGGACGTTGCGCCCCGAGCACGCCGGCCAACAGGTGACGCTGGCCGGATGGGTCGCCCGTCGTCGTGACCACGGCGGCGTGGTCTTCATCGACCTGCGCGACTCCTCCGGCTCCGCCCAGGTCGTCTTCCGCGAGGAGGACGACGCCCACGGCCTGCGCTCCGAATACTGCGTGAAGGTCGTCGGAGAGGTCCGGGTGCGGCCCGAGGGCAACGAGAATCCCGACATCCCCACGGGCGGGATCGAGGTCGTCGCCTCCGAGGTCGAGGTGCTGAGCGAGGCGGCCCCGCTGCCGTTCCCGATCGAGGGCGCCTCGGGCGTCTCCGAGGAGGCCCGGCTCAAGTACCGCTACCTCGACATCCGCCGCCAGCAGCTCGGCGACGCGCTGCGCATCCGGTCGAAGGCGACCTACCTGGTCAACGAGGTGATGAACGAGCGCGGGTTCGTCTACGTCGAGACGCCGAACCTGACCCGTTCGACCCCCGAGGGCGCCCGCGACTTCCTGGTGCCCGTGCGACTCCAGCCGGGCAACTGGTACGCCCTGCCCCAGTCGCCCCAGCTGTTCAAGCAGCTCCTCATGGTGGCCGGCCTGGAGCGCTACTACCAGCTGACCAAGTGCTTCCGCGACGAGGACCTGCGGGCCGACCGGCAGCCGGAGTTCACCCAGATCGACATCGAGATGTCGTTCGTCGACCAGGACGACGTCATGGAGCTCGGCGAGGCGCTCATCGGCCGGGTGTGGAAGGAGACGCTCGGCTACGAGCTGCCCTCCCCGCTGCCCCGCATGACCTACGCCGACGCGATGGCCCGATTCGGCTCCGACAAGCCCGACCTGCGGTTCGGCTGCGAGCTGGTCGACCTGACCGACTACTTCAAGGACACCACCTTCCGGGTGTTCCAGAACGAGTACGTCGGCGCGGTGGTCATGCCGGGCGGCGCGTCGCAGACCCGCAAGGAGCTCGACGGCTGGCAGGAGTGGGCCAAGTCGCGGGGCGCGCGCGGGCTCGCCTACGTGCTCGTCCAGGAAGACGGGTTCGGCGGCCCGGTGGCCAAGAACCTGTCCGAGGCCGAGACCGCCGGGCTGCGCGCGGCGACCGGCGCCGAGGTCGGCGACGCGATCTTCTTCGCGGCCGGCGCCCGGCACGCCTCGCGTGAGCTGCTCGGCGCGGCCCGGCTGGAGATCGGCCGCCGCAAGCAGCTGATCGACGAGTCGCAGTGGTCGTTCCTGTGGGTCGTCGACGCGCCGATGTTCGAAGACGACGGCGAGGGCGGCTGGACGGCCGTCCACCACCCCTTCACCGGCCCCAAGCCCGAGTGGAGCGACAACTTCCAAGACCACCCGGGCGAGGCCCTGGCCTACGCCTACGACATGGTCTGCAACGGCATGGAGATCGGCGGCGGCTCGATCCGAATCCACCGCGCCGAGATGCAGCAGCGGGTCTTCGACGTGCTGGGCATCTCCAAGGAGGAGGCCGAGAGCAAGTTCGGCTTCCTGCTGGAGGCGTTCAAGTACGGCCCGCCGCCGCACGGCGGCATCGCCTACGGCTGGGACCGGATCTGCATGCTGCTGGCGGGTGGTGAGTCGATCCGCGACGTGATCGCCTTCCCGAAGACGGCCTCCGGCTTCGACCCGCTGACCGCCGCGCCCACGCCGATCACCCCGGCGCAGCGCAAGGAGGCGGGCGTCGACGCCACGCCCAAGGCCTAGCAAAGGGAAAGGGCCGGTCCGTAAAGGACCGGCCCTTTCTGCTTTTACCTGACGACGCCGACGGCGCCGAAGAAGCCGGCCTTGCGGGGGTCGGCGTCGGCCAGACCCTTGATCTCCGGTCGCCAGACCCCCACTTGGACGATTCCGGGCTCCAGCAGCTCCATGCCCTCGAAGTAGGCCGCGACCTGCGAGGAGGTGCGGGCCGTGATGTTCCCGCTGGTGGTCTGCCGGTACGTCTTGTACACGACCTCCTGGAGGTCGTCGTCGACCTCGCCCATGTGGCCGTGGGACATCACCAGGTAGCTGCCCGGCGCCATCGGCACCCGCAGCTCCCGCACGATCCGGGACGCCTCGTCGTCGTCGGGCACGAAGTGCAGGATGGCCAGCAGCATGATCGCCACCGGCTGGGAGAAGTCGATGAGGGACCGTACCTCGGGGTGGTCGATGATGCCCTTGGGGTCGTGCAGGTCGGCCCGGACGACGGCGGTGTTGCGGTTCTTGGCCAGCAGCGCCCGCCCGTGGGCCAGCACGATGGGGTCGTTGTCGACGTAGACGACACGGGCGTCGGGGGCGACCGCCTGGGCGACCTGGTGGGTGTTCTCCCGGGTCGGCAGGCCGGAGCCGATGTCGAGGAACTGCCGGATCCCCTGGGCGGCCAGCAGCCGGACGACCCGCGACAGGAACGCGCGGTTCTCCCGGGTGAAGTCGCGGACGTACGGCATGCGGGCGAGGATCTCGTCGGCGGCTTCCCGGTCGGCGGCGAAGTTGTCCTTGCCGCCGAGGTAGTAGTCGTACATCCGGGCGACGCTGGGCTTGTGCGGGTCGATGACCCACGACGGTGCCGGCTCGTGCTCGGACAACGGGTGGCCTCCGGTCAGGGGAATGGCACTCATGCCTGGAATCTGGGGAAAGATTCGCCTTTCGCGAGATTCTAGGGGTTCTGATGGGATTCATGTCTCCAGAAACACCGAAGGGCGGGTCCGGGTGGACCCGCCCTTCGATGGAAACGGCTACTTGACGATGACGTCCTTGATCACCACGCGGATCTTCGGCGCGTTGGAGCCGCCGTCCTCCGACAGGATGTCGTCCTCGTTCTTGATGACCCCGCCCGCGGCGATCTTGTCGACCACCTCGATGCCCTTGACCACCACTCCGAACGGCGTGTACGCCGCCGGGAGCTGGGCCGCCTCGTCGCTGAAGGAGATGGCGAACTGGCTGCCGTTGGAGTTGGCCGCGTCGCCGCCCTGGGCCATGAAGACCACGCCGCGCGTGTAGGCCGGGCCGAGGTTCTCGTCGGGGAACAGGTAGCCGGGGCCGCCGGTGCCGTCGGTCTTGTTCTTGCCGTCGCCCTTGGCCTGCGGGTCACCGCACTGCAGCAGGTCGAGACCGTTGCTCTCGGTCGTGGTGAGCCGGTGGCACAGGGTGTTGTCGAAGTAGTTCTTCTTCGCCAGGAAGTAGAACGAGTTGACCGTGCACGGCGTCGACTCGGGCACCAGCTCGATGACGATGTCGCCCTGGTTGGTCTTCAGCGTCATGTTCTTGGCGTTGAGCGCGGCCTTCATCGGCTTGGCCGGGGGCATGCCCACGAACTTGCTCGGCACGCCGGTGTCGTCCTTGCGGTACTCGCACTTGACGTCCTTGGGGTCGACCGGCGTCGGGGGCGCGGTCGGCTGGTCCGGCAGCGTCGAGGGGATCGCCGAGATCGACGGGGCGGCCGACGACGGGGCCGGCTCTTCGCCGGGCGCCGCCGTGTTGCCGTCCGCGCTCGTGCACGCGGTCACCGCGAAGAGCGAGAGGATCACTGCACCGACCCCCAACCGGATGCGACGGGCCTGGCTGAGGGCCAGGGGTTTCTGCCGATTCGTGTGGGTCACTGCGTTGCCTTCCCTTTATTCGTCCATTGCTGAAGTTTCGCGTCACTCTATCCGTGATCGTGTTCGCTTCGCGTAAGCCACGTCCCACCCGCCCCATGCGTAACGATCTTGCCTTCACCAGGGCTGGGATTAGCATTGTGGGGGTGCCTAGCGGGTCATACCTCCGGTTTCCTCACATCCATCGTGATCTCCTGACGTTCGTCGCCGAAGACGACGTTTGGATCGCTCCGCTCGACGGCGGGCGGGCCTGGCGCCTCACGGTCGAGCAGGTGGGGGCCGCCCATCCCCGGTTGTCGCCCGACGGCGCGTCGGTCGCCTGGCAGGGCGGCCGGATCCCCGCGGAGGTGTACGTCGCCCCGGTCGACGGCGGCGCGATCGAGCAGCTCACCCACTGGGGCGGCAGCGGCGCGCGGGTGCACGGCTGGCGCGACGCCCGCACTGTGATCGCCGGCAGCTCCCACGACCAGCCGTTCGCCCACTGGACGTGGGCGCGGACCGTGCCGGTCGACGGCGGCCCGGGGGAGCGGCTGCCCTACGGCCCCGTCAGCGACCTCGACCTGCGCGACGGGCGCACGCTGCTGCTGACCGCCTCGGCCGGGCACGACCCCGCCCACTGGAAGCGCTACCGGGGCGGCGGCATGGGCCGCCTGTGGCTCGACGGACGCCGCCTGCTGCCCGGCCACGAGGGCCAGCTCGCCGCGCCGATGCTGGTCGGCGGCCGGATCGTGTTCCTCTCCGACCACGAGGGGACCGGCAACCTCTATTCGGTCCGGTACGACGGCGGCGACCTCCGCAAGCACACCCACCACGAGGACTTCTACGCCCGCCAGGCGGCCACCGACGGCACCCGGATCGTCTACGCCCGCGCGGGGAGCCTGTGGCTGCTGCCCGGCCTCGACGCCGAGCCCGAACCGCTGGAGGTGCGCCTCGGCGGCGCCGGCCGGGGCCGCCAGCCCTTCTGGGCCAGCCCCCGCCCCGAGGACGCCGCCTGCGACACCACCGGCCGCGCCAGCGCCGTGGAGGTGGGCGGGGCCGTCCACTGGGTGACCCATGAGGACGGCCCGGTCCGGCTGCTGTCCGGGCGCGGCCGGGCCCGGCTGCCCATCGTGCTGGGCCGGTTCGAACGCGCCGACGACGCCGAACCCGACGACCTGGGCAGACGCGTCAACGGTCCGGCCGCGTGGGTGACCGACGCCCCCGGCGAGGACGCCATCGAGCTGGGCGTGCCCGGCGGCCCCACCCGGACCGTCGCCGCCGGCGAGCTGGGCCAGGTCGAGGAGATGGAGGCCGCCCCCGACGGCTCGGTGATCGCGGTCGCCTCCCACGACGGCCGCCTGCTCCTGGTCGACCCGGAGACCGGGACGGTCACCGAGCTCACCCGGACCGAGCACGGCGTGATCAGCGACCTCGGGTTTGACCCGCGCTCCCAATGGCTGGTGTGGTGCCACCCGGTGTCCCGCGGCCACGCCATCCGGATGGCCCGGCTCCAGCGGCCCGGAGCGCCGGAGGAGGACACGGGCTCGGGCGCCGAGGTGACCGAGACCCCCGCCCCGGAGACCCCGGCGACGGAGATCGTGCACGTCACCGACGGCCGTTTCACCGACATGTCGCCCGCCTTCACCGGCGACGGCCGCAACCTGGTCTTCCTGTCGCTGCGCGGCTTCGAGATGATCCGCGACTCCCACAGCTTCGACCTGGTGATCACCCACGGCACCCGCCCCTACCTGCTGCCGCTCGCGGCGGGCGCGGCCTCCCCGTTCGCCCCCTCCGTCGAGGGCAGGCCGGCCGACGGCGGCGACTCCGGCGACGGGCCCGTCACCGTCGACCTGGCCGGGCTCGACGGCCGGATCGTGCCGCTGCCGGTCCTGGAGGCCCACTACTGGGCCCTGCGCCCGGTCAAGGGCGGTCTGGTCTGGTGCCGCGGCGGCGCCGGCGAGCCGACCGTGCTCGAACGGTTCGACCTCGACAAGCGCAAGACCGAGGAGCTCGCCACCGACGTCCACTTCTTCTCCGTCAGCGGGGACGGCTCCCGCATCGTCGTGGGCGACGCCTCGGAGCTGCGGGTCATCTCGGCGACGAGCAAGAACGGCGACGGCGTGACCGTCGACCTCGACCGCGTCCGGGTGCGGATCGACCCGGCCCGGCGCTGGCGGCAGGCCTACGCCGAGGCCGGGCGCATCATGCGCGACCACTTCTGGGTCGGCGACATGGCGGGGGTCGACTGGCCGGAGGTGCTGGAGACCTACCGTCCGTGGCTCGACCGGGTCGGCGGCCCGGAGGACTTCGCCGACCTGGTCCGCGAGGTCGTCGGGGAGCTCGGCGCCTCCCACGCCTACGTGTACGCCGCCCGGCACCACTGGCGCAGCCCCACCGGCCGCCTCGGGGCCGACATCGGGCCCGACACCGACGGCCTGTGGCGCATCCTGCGCATCTTTCCCTCCGAGTTGTCCGACAGCGCGGCCCGTTCGCCGCTCCAGGGCTCCGGCGTGCGGGCCGGCGACGCGATCCTGGCCGTCGACGGCGTGCCGGTCGACCCGGTGACCGGCCCCGCGCCGCTGCTGTGGGCCGCCTACGGGCACCCCGTCGAGCTGACGGTGGAGTCGGGCGCCCGCGTCTTCCGTGTGGCCGTGGTCCCGCTGGTCAACGACCGGCGGCTGCGCTACCACTCCTGGGTGGCCGACCGGCGCCGGCTGGTCCGCCGCCTGTCGGGCGGGCGGATCGGCTACCTGCACGTGCCCGACATGCAGCGGGAGGGCTGGGCGCAACTGCACCGCGACCTGTCCCACGAGCTCGCCAAGGACGCCGTGATCGTCGACGTGCGCGCCAACCAGGGCGGCAACACCTCCCAGCTCGTGGTGGAGAAGCTCTCCCGGCGCATCGTCGGCTGGAAGCTCTCCCGGCGGGAGGAGCCGAGGAGCTACCCCATGGACGCCCCGCGCGGCCCCGTCGTGGTGCTGTGCGACGAGGAGACCTCCTCGGACGGCGACATCATCACCGCCGCCGTCCAGGCGCTCGGCCTCGGGCCGGTCATCGGGACCCGGACGTGGGGCGGCGTCATCGGCATCCGGGGCGTCTACCGGCTCGCCGACGGCACCCGGATGCGGGTGCCGGGGTTCGCCCACTGGAGCGAGAACTACGGCTGGGAACTGGAGAACCGGGGCGCGACCCCCGACGAGGAGGTGCTCATCACCCCCGCCGACTGGGCCCGCGGCGCCGACCCGCAGCTCGACGCCGGGGTGCGGCACGCCCTGCGCGCGATGGAGGGCCGGCCGGTCAGCGTGCCGCCCGACCCGGCGACCCGCCCCTACCGGGGACGGGTCAGGAGCTGACGGCTCTCATCCCGCTCTCACATCCGTCTGGGAACCTGCGCGGTATCGCTCGTGTATGAGTGGATGACGAAGGAGATGTCCCCCGCATGTTCGATTCCGTTTTCGGCCTCCCCCTGCATCCGCTGGTCGTCCACGCCGCGGTGGTCTTCACCCCGCTGCTGGCCGCCGTCTCCGTCGCCTACGCCCTGCTGCCCCGGTTCCGCGCGCGGCTCGACTGGGCCGTGGTGCTGCTGGCCGTCGCCGCGCCGATCAGCGTGCTCGCCGCCCGGATGAGCGGCGAGGCGCTCAAGGAGTCGCGCTACGGCGGGCAGGCCCCCGCGCCGGTGGCCGAGCACGAGTCGTTCGCCACCCCGCTGCTGCTCACCTCGATCGCCCTGGCGGTCGTCGCGCTGGTGCTGGTCTGGGCCGTCTCCAAGGGCCGGACCGGCACGCTGACGACCGTGTTGTCGGTCCTGGCCGTGGCCGGCGCGATCGCGGTCACGTTCTACGTCGTGCGCGCCGGGCACACCGGGGCCACCGCCGTGTGGGGCCTAGGCTAGGGGTTCGTGGAGAGCCTGTTCGATTCGGCCGCACGGGACAACACGCCCGAACCCCTCGCCGTGCGCATGCGCCCGCGCGCCCTCGACGAGGTCATCGGCCAGCGCCACCTGCTCGGCCCCGGCACCCCCCTGCGGCGGCTGGTCGAGAGCGAGGCCCCGATGTCGCTGTTCCTGTGGGGGCCGCCCGGCACCGGCAAGACCACGCTGGCCTACGTCGTGTCCAACGTCACCAAACGGCGGTTCGTCGAGGTCTCGGCCGTCTCGGCGGGGGTCAAGGACGTCCGTACGGCCATCGAGAACGCCCGCCGCGAACTGGGCATGACCGGCCGGCAGACCGTGCTGTTCGTCGACGAGGTCCACCGCTTCAACAAGGCCCAGCAGGACGCCCTGCTCCCGGCCGTGGAGAACCGCTGGGTCACCTTCATCGGCGCCACCACCGAGAACCCGTTCTTCTCCGTGATCTCGCCGCTGCTGTCGCGCTCGCTGCTGCTGACCCTCGAGTCGCTCACCGACGACGACGTCGGCGCCGTCCTCGACCGCGCCGTGGCCGACGAACGCGGCCTCGACGGCGCGGTCACCCTCCGGCCCGAGGCCAGGGAGCAGCTCGTCCGGCTGGCCGGGGGAGACGCCCGGCGCTCCCTCACCTACCTGGAGGCCGCCGCCCTGCTGGCCGACGACGTCACCGTCGAGGTGGTCGAGAGGGCCGTCGACAAGGCAGCCGTCCGCTACGACCGCCAGGGCGACCAGCACTACGACGTCATCAGCGCCTTCATCAAGAGCATGCGCGGCTCCGACGCCGACGCCGCCCTCCACTACCTGGCCCGCATGGTCGAGGCGGGGGAGGACCCCCGCTTCATCGCCCGCCGCATCGTCGTCTTCGCCTCCGAGGACGTCGGCATGGCCGACCCGACCGCCCTCCAGGTGGCCGTGGCCGCCGCCCAGGCGGTCGACTTCATCGGCCTGCCCGAGGGCCGCATCAACCTGGCCCAGGCGGTCATCCACTGCGCCCTGGCGCCCAAGTCGAACGCCGTGGTGAAGGCCATCGGCGCCGCCCAGGCCGACGTCCGGGCCGGGCACATCGGGCAGGTCCCGCCACACCTGCGCGACGCCCACTACCCGGGCGCGAAGAAGCTGGGCCACGGGGAGGCCTACCGCTACCCCCACGACTTCGACCACGGCGTGGTGCGCCAGGACTACGCGCCCGAGGAACTGCGCGACCGGCGCTACTACGAGCCGACCACCCACGGTGCGGAGGCCCCGGTGGCCGAGCGGTGGGGGAAGCTGCGCGCCTTCCTGCGCGGCGAACGCTGACCCGAACACGCATGCCCGGCGATCGCCGTGGCAGAAGGCGGACCTGGAATACGCGATAGGGTTTCTGCCATTCAACGCAGGGGCCCCGCCAAGGAGGTTCGCCCATGCTCACCGCCGGAGAGGTCGCGGGCCTGATCGTCGCCATGTTCTGGGCGATCCTCGTCTGCTTCCTGGCCTACGTGCTGATCAAGCTGGCCCGGCTGCTCACCGCCACCACCAAGGTCGTCAACGAGCTCGGCGACAAAGTGGTGCCCCTGCTCAACGAGGTCAGCTACACGGTCAGCGAGACCAACCGCCAGCTCGTCGCGGTGGAGGCGATAGCCTCCAACGTGAAGGAGGTCAGCGACGACGTCGCCAAGATCACCGGGCTGGCCTCGACGGTCGTGACCGGGCCGCTGATCAAGGTCTCCTCGATCGCCCACGGCATCCGCGGCGCCCTGTCGCGGCGCGGCCGGCGAAGGAAGTCGCTGGAGCCGCGGCCGTGATCCGCCGCCTCTTCTACATGACGCTGGGCGCCTCGCTGGCGGTCTGGGTCATGCGCAAACTGGAGTCACTGAGGCCCGACCACGTCGCCCGGCGCACCGCCCACCAGGTGCGCGACTTCGCCGGCGACGTGCGCGCCATGGCGGCGAGCAGGGAAAACGAGTTGCGGGCCCGGCACGGGCTCGGAACAGTCGGACATATCACCAACGACGTAAAGGACGGCCGCTGAAATGGAGTCGGCAGAGATCGTACGCCGCTTCCTGCGCTTCTTCGAAGAGCGCGGGCACACCGTCGTGCCCTCGGCCAGCCTGGTCGCAGAGGACCCGACGCTGCTGCTGGTCAACGCGGGCATGGTCCCGTTCAAGCCCTACTTCCTCGGGCAGCAGAAGCCGCCCTACAAGCGGGCCGCCAGCGCGCAGAAGGTCATCCGCACCCTCGACATCGACGAGGTCGGCAAGACCACGCGGCACGCCAGCTTCTTCCAGATGCTCGGCAACTTCTCGTTCGGCGACTACTTCAAGGAGCAGGCGATCCCCTTCGCGTGGGAGCTGCTCACCAGCCCGGTCGCCGCGGGCGGCTTCGGGTTCCCCGAAGAGAAGATGTGGGTCACGGTCTACCTCGACGACGACGAGGCGATCGAGATCTGGAAGCGGGCCGGCGTCCCGGCCGAGCGCATCCAGCGCCGCGACCTGGCCGACAACTACTGGCACATGGGCGTCCCGGGCCCCGGCGGTCCCTGCTCGGAGATCTACTTCGACCGGGGCCCCGAATACGGCCGCGAGGGTGGTCCCGTCGCCGACGAGACCCGGTATCTCGAGGTCTGGAACAACGTCTTCATGCAGTACACGCTCGGCGCGGTCCGCTCGAAGATCGACTTCGACGTGGTCGGCGAGCTGCCCGCCAAGAGCGTCGACACCGGCATGGGCCTGGAGCGCATGGCGGCGATCCTGCAGGGCGTCGACAACATCTACGAGATCGACACCACCTTCAAGATCCTCAGCCGGGCGGCCGAGCTGACCGGCACCCGCTACGGCGCCGACGCCCGCAACGACGTGTCGCTGCGGGTCATCGCCGACCACCTGCGGGCGGGCGTCATGCTCGTCGGCGACGGCGTGCTGCCCTCCAACGAGGGCCGGGGCTACGTGCTGCGGCGCATGCTCCGCCGGGCGATCCGCAACCTGCGCCTGCTCGGCTCGGGCGAGGAGCGCTACATGCACGAGCTCACCGCCACCACCATCGGCACGATGGGCGAGCAGTACCACGACCTGATCGCCGACGCGGCGCAGATCCACGGCGTGATCGACGCCGAGGAGGCGTCCTTCCTGGGCACCCTCCGCACCGGCACCACGATCTTCGACACGGCGGTCGCCGAGAGCAAGAAGGCGCACACGTCGGTCCTGTCGGGCGACAAGGCGTTCCAGCTCCACGACACCTACGGCTTCCCGATCGACCTGACCCTCGAGATGGCGGCCGAGCAGGGCCTGAAGGTCGACGAAGAGGGCTTCCGCCGTCTCATGGCCGAGCAGCGCGACCGCGCGAAGGCCGACTCGAAGCTGAAGAAGACCGGCAACGCCGACATCTCGGTGTTCGGCCAGATCCTCGAGAAGGCGGGCAAGGTCGAGTTCCTCGGCTACGACCACCTGACCACCGACACCGAGATCGCGGGCGTCATCGTCGACGGCGCGCCGGTCCCGGTCGCGGGCGCGGGCACCACCGTCGAGGTCGTGCTGCTGCGCACCCCGTTCTACGCCGAGGGCGGCGGCCAGCTCGCCGACCAGGGCGTCATCAAGGTCGAGAACGGCGAGATCGAGGTCGTCGACGTGCAGTCGCCGATCGCGGGCCTGGTCGTCCACCGCGGCAAGGTCACCTCCGGCGAGGTCAAGGTCGGCGACGCCGCCCACGCGGCGATCGACGTCGACCGCCGCCGGTCGATCTCGCGCAGCCACACCGCGACCCACCTGGTCCACCGGGGCTTCCGCAACGCGCTCGGCGAGACCGCCGCGCAGGCCGGTTCGGAGAACTCGCCGGGCCGCTTCCGGTTCGACTTCACCTCCGCCGGCGCGGTGCCGGTCAGCGTGCTGCGCGACGTCGAAGACGAGGTCAACGCGACCCTGATCGACGACCTCAAGGTCAACGTCCTGCACACCTCGCAGGCCGAGGCGCGCAAGATGGGCGCCCTGGCCCTGTTCGGCGAGAAGTACGGCGACGTCGTGCGCATCGTCGAGGTCGGCGACTACTCGCGCGAGCTCTGCGGCGGCACCCACGTCGCCAGCTCGGGCCAGCTCGGCCTGATCAAGGTGCTCGGCGAGTCGTCCATCGGCGCCGGGGTGCGCCGCGTGGAGGCCCTGGTGGGACTCGACGCGTTCCGCCACCTGGCCCGCGAGAGCGTGCTGGTCTCGCAGCTCAGCGGGGCGCTCAAGGCGCGGCCCGAGGAGCTGCCCGAGCGGCTCGACGGCATCGTCACCCGGCTGCGCAACGCCGAGAAGGAGCTGGAGAGACTGCGGTCGGCGCAGGTGCTCGCGGTGGCCGGGGAGCTCGCGGCCGGGGCCACGGACATCCAGGGCGTTTCCGTCGTAACGCACCGCGCGCCTGCTGGTACCACCCCTGATGACCTGCGTAAACTCGCTCTCGATGTGCGCGGCCGGTTCCCCGGAAGCGCCGCGGTGGTCGTCGTCGCCGGTGTCCCCTCGGACCGTCCCGTCGTGGTCGCCGCTGTCAACGAGGCGGGACGCGACCGAGGGCTGAAGGCGGGCCGTCTGGTAGGAGTCGCCGCCAAGGCACTTGGGGGTGGCGGTGGCGGCAAGGACGATGTCGCGCAGGGCGGGGGGACGAACGCGGGCGCTGTCGACGACGCGCTGCGTGCGGTCATCGAGGCGATCAACGCCAGCCTGTGACGTCATGAGACGGGGCACACGACTCGGCGTCGACGCCGGGTCGGTCCGCATCGGCGTGGCCCGCAGCGACCCTTCGGGGCTGCTGGCCACGCCGGTCGAGACGGTGAAGCGCGGCAAGGGCGACCTCGACCGCCTGGCCGCGCTGGTCGCCGAACACGAGGTCGTCGAGGTCGTCGTCGGCCTCCCCACCTCCCTGTCGGGCCGTGAGTCCCACGCGGCCGGGGCCGCCCGTGAGTTCGCGGCGGCGCTGGCCGCCCGGGTCGCGCCGGTCCCGGTCCGCCTCTACGACGAGCGCCTGACCACCGTGACCGCGCAGGCCAACCTGCGCCAGAGCGGCCGCAAGGCCAGGAACCAACGCGACGTCATCGACCAGGCGGCGGCCGTGGTGCTGCTCCAGGCCGCCCTCGACGGCGAGCGTGCGTCCGGCAAACCACCAGGTCATCCCCTCGACCCACCCCCCGGTGGAGAAACGAGTCCCGGGACCGAGCGGTGAGCCCGCAGGAGTGGGACACGTTCCTGCTTGCCGGTGAGGCCGAGCCCGTCGACCACGAGGTCCGCCGCGACCGCACCCGGAAGATCGTCTACGCCGGGCTGGCGGCCGTGGCGACCGCCGGGATCGTCGGCCTCTACACGCTGACCCGCCCGTTCCTGGGACCCGACGACTTCGAGGGCGCCGGAACCGGCGCGGTCGTGGTCCGCATCAGCCCCGGCGAGAGCGCGGTCCAGATCGCCGAGACGCTCGCCAAGGCGGGCGTGGTGGCCAGTTCCGGGGCGTTCGTCCGGGAGGTTGAGGCCCGCGCCAAGTCGGGCAGCCTGCGGCCGGGGGACTACCGGCTGAACAAGGGCATGTCCGCCTCGATCGCGCTCGACCGGCTGCTCGACCGCGACTCGCGGGTGTCCCGGCGGGTGACCATCCCCGAGGGGCTGCGCGCCAAGGAGGTGTACGTCCGCCTCTCGGCCGCCTCCGGTGTCCCGGTCGCCGAGTTCGAGAAGGCGGCGGCGCAACCCGCGGCGCTCGGGCTGCCGTCCTACGCCAAGTCGGTCGAGGGCTTCCTGTTCCCGGCGACCTACGAGGTCGAGCCGTCGAGCACCGCCAGGAGCCTGCTGCGCGACATGGCCGCCCAGTTCGGCCGGGTCGCCGACCGCCTGGGCCTCGACGCGCGCGAGGGCATGAGCCCCCTCGACGTGGTGACCACGGCCAGCATCGTGCAGGCCGAGGGCGGGCGTGACGACGACTATCCCAAGATCGCTAGAGTGATCTACAACCGCCTGAAAAAGGGCGGGCGCCTCGAAATGGACTCGACGACCATGTACGGCCTCGGCAAGTACGGCATCGCCGCGACCATCGACGAGACCCGCGACGACTCTCCGTACAACACCTATCGGATCGATGGTCTACCGCCTGGTCCGATCGGAAACCCCGGTGAGCAGGCACTTCGGGCGGCCTTGAAGCCAGCGAAGGGTGATTGGTACTGGTTTGTCACTACAGATCCAGGCCGTAGAATCACCAAATTCACTGACAACGAAGGCGAGTTCGTGAAATATCGGGAAGAGCTGAACAGGTACCTCGGGACGAACTAGGCCGAACGATGACCGACGGTCCGCGTGTCGGGCCGAGATCCATACCGAAGCTTGATCCCCCCTCGGTTTGGCGCATCGCTTGACGCGAGGCCAGTCCTACCGAGAGATTGGCCAGCGCACTATGAACGACCTCGACATGGACTCTTTGCTCGGCGCCTCCGACGAGGGGGGGCCGAGGCGGTCGCGCCGACAGCAGAGCCGCAGCCGGCGCCGCAGGCGGCGTACCAGGCGCAAGGGCGCCGCCGCGTCCCTGATCGCGATCGTGATCATCGTCGGCATCCTGGGCGGCGGCGGTTACCTGGGCTACAAGTGGGTCAGCGACGCCGTGACGGCCGACGACTACACCGGCTCGGGCACCGGTGAAGTGGTCATCGTGATCGAGGAGGGCGCCTCCGCCGGCGACGTCGCCGCCGAACTGGAGAAGGAGGACGTCGTGGCCAGCGCCCGTGCCTTCATCCAGGCCGTCGACGCGGCCGGCAAGGGCGGCTCGCTCCAGCCCGGCCACTACGCGATGAAGAAGCGCATGTCGGCCGCCGCCGCCGTCGGGCTGCTCGACCCCGACAAGCGCCTGCGCGACAGCCTGACCATCCCCGAGGGCTACCGCGCCACCCGCGTCTACGACACCCTCGCCGAGGCGACCGGCATCCCCGCCAAGGAGTTCGCCGACGCCGCCAAGGGCGACATCGGCCTGCCGTCCTACGCGAAGGGCAAGGCCGAGGGCTTCCTGTTCCCGGCGACCTACGAGCTGCCGCCGAACATCACCGCGAGCGAGATCCTCACCCGGATGACCGACCGCTTCAACGAGACCGCCCGGAAGTTCGACCTGAACGCCGAGGCGAAGCGGCTCGGCTTCACCCCGATGGAGATCATGACCGTCGCGAGCATCGTGCAGGCCGAGTCGGGCACCCCCGACGACATGGGCAAGGTGGCCCGGGTCATCTACAACCGGCTGGCGCTCAACCCGCCGATGAAGCTCCAGATGGACTCCACCACGATGTACGGCCTGGGCAAGTACGGCATCGCCGCGACCTTCGAGGAGACCCGCGACGACTCGCCCTACAACACCTACCGGGTCGACGGCCTGCCGCCCGGCCCGATCGCCAACCCCGGCGACCACGCCATCGAGGCCGCGCTGAAGCCGACCAAGGGCGACTGGTTGTTCTTCGTGACCACCGACCCGGAGAACGGCGTCACCGAGTTCACCGCCAGCGAGGCCGAGTTCGTCCGCCTGCGCGACAAGTTCCACGCCACCCAGAATTGACCCCGTGAACAAGAGAGCAGCCGTCCTCGGCTTCCCGGTCCGCCACTCGTTGTCGCCCTACCTCCACCGGGCGGCCTACGCCGCGCTCGGCCTGACCGGCTGGCGGTACGACGCGATCGAGTGCCGGGAGGAGGAACTGGCCGCCTTCGTCGGCGGCCTCGGCCCCGAGTGGGCCGGGTTGTCGCTGACCATGCCGCTCAAGCGGGTGGTGTTCCCGCTGCTCGACACGGTCGCGCCGCTGGCGGTCGAGGTCGGCGCGGCCAACACCGTGATCTTCCGCGACGGCGCCCGGCACGGCGCCAACACCGACGTCCACGGCATCGTCGCCGCCCTGGCCGAGGCGGGGGTGCCGGCCCCCGCCAGCGCGACCGTCCTCGGGGGCGGCGCCACCGCCGCCTCCGCGCTGGCCGCGCTGCGCGAGCTCGGACTCGGGGAGGCGACCCTGGTGGTACGCGACCCGCGCCGCGCCGGGGAGACCCTGGAGGTGGCCGAACGGCTGGGAATGTCCGTCGACGTCCAGGCGTTCGACAGTTTCGACACATCCGTGGATCTGCTGATCTCCACGCTGCCCTCGGGGGCGGCCGACGGGCTGGCCGTCGAGGCCTCCCGGGCGCGGGCCGTCTTCGACGTCGTCTACTCGCCGTGGCCGACGGAGCTGGCCCAGGCCGTGCGGAAGGAGGGCGGGACGATCGTCGGGGGCTTCTCGATGTTGCTGCACCAGGCGGTGCGGCAGGTCGAGCTGATGACCGGGCGGTCGCCGGCGCCGGTGGAGGCCATGCGGACCGCGGGTGAGTCGGCGTTGTAATCGTGCTAAACTCATGAACCGATCGGTCCGGCACGTGCCGGACGCGCAAGCGGAGGTCTTCCTCCCACCTGATCAGCCGCGAGGCAGACGGGTTCAAGGATCACAATCGAGTTCTCGGACTCAGTGGCCCCGCATGCGTGACGTGCCGGGGTCTATTCGTGTTTCCGGCACGGTCGAACACACAGGCGAAGGTCCCTTGGAGGTCCCATCAGCACCGAGCCCCGCATCAACGATCGTATTCGTGTCCCCGAGGTCCGCCTCGTCGGCCCGAACGGCGAGCAGGTCGGCATCGTCTCCATCCACGACGCCCTGAAGCTCGCCCAGGAGTCCGACCTCGATCTCGTTGAGGTCGCGGCGACGGCACGCCCGCCCGTCTGCAAGCTCATGGACTACGGCAAGTTCAAGTACGAGTCGGCCATGAAGGCGCGCGAAGCCCGCCGCAACCAGGCACACACGATCATCAAGGAGATCAAGCTCCGGCCGAAGATCGACCCGCACGACTACGAGACCAAGAAGGGTCACGTCGTGCGCTTCCTCAAGGCGGGGGACAAGGTCAAGGTCACGATCATGTTCCGTGGACGTGAGCAGTCCCGTCCCGAACTGGGCTTCCGGCTCCTGCAGCGGCTCGCTGAGGATGTCACCGAGCTGGGCTTCGTGGAGTCTCAGCCCAAGCAGGACGGCCGAAACATGATCATGGTGATCGGTCCGCACAAGAAGAAGGCCGAGGCCAAGGCCGAGAAGGCCGCGGCTCGGGCGACCCGCGACGACGACTCGGTGGCCGACTCGGTCGCCGCCGAGGAATAAAAACCGCCGCGCGGACGCACAGACTGGGAGCCCGTTCTTCGCGGCTCTTGCGAGTCAGGAACGCCGGTTACCCGGCCCCCCTGCGGGGCCGGGAGATCGGCTTGGAACAACGAGGGAGAGACGGCTGAGATGCCGAAGATGAAGACGCACAGTGGTGCGAAGAAGCGTTTCCGGGTCACCGGCTCCGGCAAGATCGTGCGCCGCCGGGCCAACCGGAAGCACCTTTTCGAGCACAAGCCGTCCACCCGCACGCGCAGGCTTGAGAACGACGTGGTCATGTCCGACGCGGACACCAAGAAGATCAAGAAGCTGCTCGCTAAGTAACGACCCCCGGGGAGAAGAACAACATGGCACGCGTGAAGCGGGCGCTCAACGCCAAGAAGAAGCGCAGGGTCGTCCTCGAGCGGGCGAGCGGTTACCGGGGTCAGCGGTCGCGTCTGTACCGCAAGGCCAAGGAGCAGATGCTCCACTCGATGACCTATGCGTACGCCCACCGCAAGGACAAGAAGGGCGCGTTCCGCCGCCTCTGGATCCAGCGGATCAACGCCGCCGCTCGTCAGAACGGCATGACCTACAACCGGCTCATCCAGGGTCTGCGCCTGGCCGGCATCGAGGTCGACCGCAAGATCCTCGCCGATCTCGCGGTGAACGACTCGCAGACCTTCGCCACGCTGGTCGAGGCCGCCAAGAAGGCGCTCCCGTCCGACGTGAACGCTCCGGTCGCCTAAGCGATCATCTGCTTTCCGGAAGGGCTCACCGTTCCTGGTGGGCCCTTCTTTCCGTCTCGGAGGGAAACGTGACCGAGTGACCGAGTTGACCAATCCCAAGTCGCCGCGCGTCAAAGCCGCTCGGAGGCTGACCAAGCGGGCCTTCCGGGACCGCGACCGGGCCTTCCTCGCCGAGGGGCCCCAGGCGGTGCGGGAGGCGCTGGCGCTGCCCGGGGTGACGGTGGAGCTGTTCGCCACCGCCGAGGCCGAGACCCGGCACGCCGACATCGTCGGCGCGGCCGTGAGCGCCGGGGTGCCGGTGTTCCGGGCCAGCGGCGAGGTGATGGCCGAGCTCGCCCAGACGGTCACCCCGCAGGGGCTGATGGCGGTGTGCAAGTTCGTCCACGTGCCCCTGTCCTCGGTCGAGGAGACCCGGCTGGTGGCGGTGCTGGCGCACGTCCGCGACCCCGGCAACGCCGGCACCGTGCTGCGCACGGCCGACGCCGCCGGAGCCGACGCGGTGGTGTTCACCGACGCGTCCGTCGACCCCTACAACGGCAAGTGTGTACGGGCCAGCGCGGGCAGCCTCTTCCACCTGCCCGTCGTGACGGGGCTGCCGGTCGACAAGGCCGTGGCCGCCCTGAAGGACCGGGGGTTGCGCATCCTGGCCGCCGACGGCACCGGCAAGGCGACCCTCGACGACGTCGACCTGTCGGCCCCCACGGCCTGGGTGTTCGGCAACGAGGCCTGGGGCCTGCCGCCCGAGGTGCTGGCCCTGGCCGACGAGGTCGTCCGGGTGCCGATCTACGGCCGCGCCGAGAGCCTGAACCTGGCCACCGCCGCCGCGGTGTGCCTGTACGCCAGCGCGCGAGTTCTCCGGCAGATCTGACATTCCGTGTAATAGGTGCGTACCCGGTCCGTGACGGGCTGCCGAAGGGCTCCGGAAACCCGCTATTGTCGGCGGAGACGGCTCGCGGAGCACGGCTGGAGGGGTCCTTTGCGCGGCGAGAACACCCATGGACGGGTCGCCGACCCGTCGAGTGTGATCGCCATCGACGCCCTTCCCGACGGCGTCGTCGTGGTCGACGGCGACGGCGTCGTGATGGCCGTGAACAGGGCGGCCGAACGCCTGACCGGGCTGCACCGCAAGACGTCCCCCGGGCGTCACGTGGGCGATGTGCTCCCGTTGCGCGACGCCGAGGGGCGCGACTGGTGGAAGTGGCTCGACCCTCAGGGCGGCCTGTCCATCCGGTCCCGCCAGGTCGAGCTCCCGCTCCAGCT
This sequence comes from Herbidospora sp. NBRC 101105, assembly GCF_030269205.1. Taxonomy (NCBI): domain Bacteria; kingdom Bacillati; phylum Actinomycetota; class Actinomycetes; order Streptosporangiales; family Streptosporangiaceae; genus Herbidospora; species Herbidospora sp. NBRC 101105. The sequence goes on from NZ_BSSX01000010.1 coordinate 381,971, forward strand.
CGACGGCCGCGACCTGCTGGTCACGGCGGCGTTCGTGCGCACCCCCGCGCGGGCCGGCCGGGTGATCCGCGTGGTGATCACCCTGCGCGACGCCGGGGCCCGCCGCCGCCTGGAGCGGAGCCGGGCCGACCTCGTCTCGACCGTGGCCCACGAGCTGCGCTCGCCGCTGACCAGCGTGAAGGGCTTCACCGCCACGCTGCTGGCCAAGTGGGACCGGTTCAACGACGCCCAGAAGCTCGTGATGCTCCAGACGGTCAACTCCGACGCCGACCGGGTGACCCGGCTGATCACCGAACTGCTCGACGTGTCCCGCATCGAGTCGGGGCGGGTGGAGATCCGGCGGCAGGTCGTCGACATCCCCGCGCGCGCGCGGCGCATCATCGCCGGCCGCGTGGCCGCCGGCGAGCCCGAAGACCGGTTCTCGCTCACGGTCGTGGGCGACCTGCCGGAGATGTGGCTCGACCAGGACAAGATGGATCAAATCCTCGGCAACCTCGTCGAAAACGCGGTGCGACACGGCGGCGGTAAGGTGACAATCGTCGTAGAGCCCGTCGAATGGGGAGTGGCCGTGTCCGTGCGTGACCAGGGCGAGGGCGTCAAGCCCGAGCTGGCCTCGCGCGTCTTCCGCCAGTTCTGGCGCGGCAACGACCGCCGCCGCGGCGGCACCGGCCTCGGCCTCTTCATCGTCAAGGGCCTCGTCGAGGCCCACGGCGGCACCATCACCGTCGAACGCGCCCCCGGCGGCGGCGCGGAGTTCCGATTTATCATGCCCACCGGCACTCCTGTCTGATTGCCGCGCCTCCGGCGCGGCGGGCCAAGCGCTCTGGACCCGGTGGGCTCCTTCGTCGCTCTAGTCGCTTCGCTCCTGCCGCTCCTCCTCGCCCACCGGCGCGCTTGGCCGGATGTCTGGCCACATTTCTTGGTCTGGCGGGTCACTCCATGTCGGACCACAGGGGTGAGACCAGGTGCGGCCTGGGGAATCGACCGGATTTCAAGCGGCCCGCTTCCGACGGCGCAGGTCCGGCGGGCGGGCTTAGGGCTTTCCTTTAGCTAATAGAATCAGGGGCCGCCATTCCGGCCCTGGATACGGAGTTCCCTTGTCTGATTACGACCCGGTCGAGGTGACACCGCTGCACGCCGACGAGCTGGCGCGCGCGGAGGCCGATGCCCTCGCCGCCATCTCCTCGGCCGCGGATCTCGACGAACTGAAGCAGGTCAGGCTGGCCCACGCCGGTGACCGGTCCCCGATCGCGCTGGCCAACCGGGAGATCGGCGCGCTGCCGCCGGCCGCCCGTGCCGAGGCCGGCAAGCGGATCGGCGCCGCCCGCAGGGCCGTCGGCGAGGCGCTGGCCGCCCGCCAGACCGAGCTGGAGGCCGAGCGCGACGCTCGCGTGCTGGTCGAGGAGACCGTCGACGTCACCCTCCCGTGGGACCGCGCGCCGCGCGGGGCCCGCCACCCGCTGACCACGCTCCAGGAGCGGATCGCCGACTGCTTCGTGGCCATGGGCTACGAGGTCGCCGAGGGCCCGGAGCTGGAGGCCGAGTGGTTCAACTTCGACGCGCTGAACATCGCGCCCGACCACCCGGCCCGCTCCGACCACGACACCTTCTTCGTCGAGTCGGTCAAGTCGGGCAAGGTGCTGCGCACCCAGACCTCGCCGGTCCAGATCCGCGCCCTGCTGGAGCGCCCGCTGCCGGTCTACGTCATCTCGCCCGGCAAGGTGTTCCGCACCGACGAGCTCGACGCCACCCACACCCCGGTGTTCCACCAGGTCGAGGGCCTCGCGATCGACAAGGGCCTGACGATGGCCCACCTGAAGGGCACGCTCGACCGGTTCGCCGAGGTCATGTTCGGCGAGGGCATCTCGACCCGGTTCCGGCCCAACTACTTCCCCTTCACCGAGCCGTCGGCCGAGATGGACCTGCGCTGCTTCGTCTGCCGCGGCGCGTCCGCCGTGCCGGGCAACCCGCCGTGCCGGACCTGCAAGTCCGAGGGCTGGATCGAGTGGGGCGGCTGCGGCATGGTCAACCCGCGGGTGCTGATCGCCTGCGGCGTCGACCCCTCGGTCTACTCCGGCTTCGCGTTCGGCATGGGCATCGAGCGCACCCTGATGTTCCGCCACAACGCAGAAGACATGCGCGACATGGTCGAAGGCGACATCCGCTTCACCCTGCCGTTCGGGATGGAGGTCTGATGAAGGTCCCGCTTTCGTGGCTGCGGGAGTACGTCGATCTCCCGCCCGTCACCGCACACGAGGTCGCCGACAAGCTCACCGCCGCCGGTCTCAAGCTGGAGGCCATCGCCTCCCACGGTCACGACCTGAAGAACGTCGTGGTCGGCAAGGTCATCGAGATCGAGGAGCTGACCGGCTTCAAGAAGCCGATCCGCCACTGCCTGGTCGAGGTCGGCGAGGCCGAGCCGCGCGAGATCGTCTGCGGCGCGACCAACTTCGGCATCGGCGCGGTCGTCCCGGTCGCGCTGCCCGGCGCGGTGCTGCCGGGCGGGTTCGAGATCGCCTCCCGCAAGACCTACGGCCGCCTGTCCGACGGCATGATCTGCTCCGAGGCCGAGCTCGGCATCGCCGAGTCGTCGCCCGGCATCCTGCTGCTGCCCGACGACACCCCCCTCGGGGCCGACGTCGTCGAGCTGCTGGGGCTGCGTGACGACGTACTGGAACTGGAGATCACCCCCGACTGCGGCTACGCGTTGTCGATCCGGGGTGTGGCCCGTGAGGCGGCGACCGCGTTCGGCGTGCCGTTCCGCGACCCGGCCGCGCTGGAGCTCCCGGCCGCCGAAGGGGTCGCCCACCCCGCGGAGATCGGCGACCCGACGGCCTGCGACCGGTTCGTGCTGCGCGCCGTCTCCGGGTTCGACCCCTCCGCCGAGTCGCCGCTGTGGATGCGCGTACGGCTCACCCGCGCGGGCATGCGGCCGGTGTCGCTGGCCGTCGACGTCACCAACTACGTGATGCTGGAGCTCGGCCAGCCGCTCCACGCGTTCGACCGGAACACCATCCAGGGCGGCATCGTGGTGCGCCGCGCCCTGCCGGGCGAGCGCCTGGAGACCCTCGACCACGTCACCCGTGACCTGGCCGAAGACGACATCCTGATCACCGACGACTCGGGCGCGATCGGGCTGGCCGGCACCATGGGCGGCCTGTCGACCGAGATCTCCGGCTCGACGACCGACATCGTCATCGAGGCGGCCCACTTCTCGGCCACCGGCGTGGCCCGCATGTCGCGGCGGCACAACCTGGTGTCCGAGGCGTCCAAGCGCTTCGAGCGCGGCGTCGACCGCGAGCTGCCGCTCGTGGCGTCGTGGCGCGCGGTCCAGCTCCTCACCGAGCTGGGCGACGGCGTGGCGGAGCCCGGCGTGACCCACGCGCAGATCGACGTGGCGCCCGTGTCGATCACCATCCCGTCGGGTCACCCGGCGCGGGTCGCGGGTGTGCCCTACTCCCGCGAGACCGTGGTCACCCGCCTGGAGCAGGTCGGCTGCCGCGTCGTCGACGGCGTCGCCCCGGCCGCCGAGGGCGGTCGCGGCGTGGCCGCCACGGGTGTCGTGACCAGTGGCGACCTGGCCGCGAAGCTGGCCGTGACCGGCGACGACCCGATCACGGTCTACCCGCCGAGCTGGCGTCCCGACCTGACCGACCCCAACGACCTGGCCGAAGAGGTCATCCGGCTGGAGGGCTACGACACGCTGCCCTCGGTCCTGCCGGGCGCCCCGGCGGGCGCGGGCCTGACCGAGACCCAGCGGCTGCGCCGCCGGGTCGGCCGCTCGCTGGCCCTGTCGGGTTACGTCGAGGTGCTGTCCTACCCGTTCATCGGCGCCCGCGACCTCGACCACCTGCAGCTTCCCGCCGACGACGACCGCCGCCGCGCGACCCGGCTGGTCAACCCGCTCAGCGAAGACGAGCCGTTCATGCGGACCACGCTGCTGCCGGGCCTGCTCAAGACCCTGGTCCGCAACGTCGGCCGCGGCTTCACCGACCTGGCCCTGTTCGAGACGGGCCTGGTCTACCGCCCCGGCGCCGACGCCCCGGAGACGGCGCCGATCCTGACGGTGGAGCGCCGCCCGACCGACGAGGAGCTGGCGCTGTTCGCCGCGGCGCTGCCCGCGCAGCCGGTCCGCGTCGCGGCCGTCCTGGCCGGGGAGTTCGAGCGGTCCGGCTGGTGGGGCCAGGGCCGCGCCGCGACCTGGGCCGACGCGATCGAGGCCGCCCGCGCGGTGGCCCGCGAGGCGGGCGTCACTTTGGACGTCCGCGCCGACCAGCACGAGCCGTGGCACCCCGGCCGCTGTGCCGCCCTCTACGCGGGCGAGGTCCTGGTGGGCCACGCCGGCGAACTGCACCCGCGCGTCGTGGAGGCCTTCGGCCTGCCGAAGCGCACGGCGGCGATGGAGCTCGAACTGTCCCGCCTCGCCGCCCCGGCGCCGGTGCAGACCCCGTCGATCTCCGCCTACCCGGTGGCGACCCAGGACGTCGCGCTGATCGTGCCCGCCGACACCCCGGTGTCGTCGGTCGAGGCCGCCCTGCGCGACGGCGCGGGCGACCTGCTGGAGTCGGTGCGCCTGTTCGACGTCTACGAGGGCGCGCAGGCGGGCGAGGGCAACAAGTCCCTGGCCTACACCCTGCGTTTCCGCGCCACCGACCGGACCCTGACGGCCGACGAGATCGCCGCCGCCCGCGACGCGGCGGTCGACCTGGCCGCCGCCCGGGTCGGAGCCCGCCTGCGCGGAGTGTGATCGCGGTACGGAAGACGAGGGCGCCGGGTCTCCCCGGCGCCCTCGTCGTGGTCGAAGGCTCTTTTCCCGTTACGGCTCCGCCTGACCGCTCTCCCCGCCGCGCCGACTCCCACCCGGAGGAACAAAAGGACTCCCGGGTGGAAGAGGTGTGCTCCCCGGATGGCAGGGAGCGCTAAGTAGGCGGAACGTCACCGGCCTACGATGGCCCGGCCAAGGGGAGGCAGGTGATTGTCGTGTCCGGAGACGGGCTGGTCGGCAGGGACGCCGACGCGGACGGGATCGAGGAGGCCTTCCGGCACACCCGCCTGGTCACCCTGACCGGGCCTCCCGGTGCCGGGAAGACCGCGCTCGCGCGGGTCGTGGCGGCCAGACGCGGGGCACGGGTGGTCGACGCCGACGCGGGGCCCGCGGCGCTGGCCGAGATCGGTTCCTCGGGGGCGGAGTTCCTCGTCGTCGACGGGTGCGACCGGGCGCTGGAACTGCTGGTGCCGTACGTCGGGGTGATGCTGCAGCGGCGGCCGGGGCTCTCGGTCCTGGCGACCTGCCGCCAGTCGCTGGCGCTGCCGGGGGAGCGGGTGGTCGCGCTCGGCGAACTGGCCCCCGGGCACCGCGCCGAACTCCTCCGACGGCTGGGCGTGACCGCGCCCGCCGAGATCCTCGGGCGGGCCGACGGGCTGCCGCTGACGCTGGTACTGCTGGCGGCGGCGCTGAAGCGCGGCGAGACCGAGGGCCCGCTGCTCGACCTGCTCTGGGACCCCCACCATGACGGCCCGCCGCGGCACGCCGCCATGCGGACCGCGATCGGCTGGAGCCACGAGCACTGCACCCCCGGCGAACGGCTGGTCTGGGCCCGCCTCTCGGTGTTCGACGGCGGCTTCGACCTGGAGGCCGCGCAGGCCGTCTGCGGCGGCGGCGACGTGACCCACGCCGTCGCGGCGCTGGTCGACAAGTCGCTGGTCATGCGGTCGGAGACCAGCGAGGGCGTGCGGTTCCGGCTGCCCGCGACCGTCCGCGCGTTCGGCGCCGAGTGGCTCGTCCGGGCAGGTGAGCGCGAGGCCACCGAACACCGCCACTTTCGTCACTTCCGCCGCCTCGCCCGGCGGGCCGAGGCCGAATGGCAGGGCGGCCAGCTGCGCTGGTACCGGCGCATGCGCCTGGAACGCGGCAACCTGATCAAGGCCCTCGACTCCCGCCTGGCCGATCCGTCGGGCGCCGACGACGCCCAGGACCTCGCCGGCACCCTGTGGTTCCTCTGGGCCTGCTGCGGTCTCCAGCGGGAGGGCGCCGCGCAGCTCGCCCGCGTCCGGCGGGCCGGCGGATCGCCCGGCCCCGAACGGGACAAGGCGCTCTGGACCGCCGCCTGGCTGCACGCCGCGCTCGGCGAGCCCGACGCCGCCGAAGAGGCCCTCTACGCCTGTACGAACCAGGGCCCGCCCCGCCTGACCCAGGTCTCGGCGTGGGTGGCCGCCCAGCGGGGCGCGTTCCCCGAGGCGCTGCGGCTGATCAGAGACGCCCGCGAGGGCCACCGCAGAGACGCCGACCTGTTCCCGGGCTTCCTGCCCAGCTACCCGATCATCGCCACGACCCTGCTGCGCATGGGCGACCTGGCCCGTGCGGTGACGGTCCTGCGCGAGGGCCGCGAGTTGTGCGCGACGACCGGCGAGATCTGGACCCGCTCCCACCTCGACCACCTGCTCGCCCTGGCCGCCCTCCTCCGGGGCGACGTCCAGGCGGCCCTGGAGCCGGCCCGTGACGCCCTGACGGTGGCCCGCCAGTTCGGCGACGTCCCGGCGTCGGCGGCCGGAGTGGAACTGGTCGGCGTGCTGACCGGGAACGGCGTGCTGCTGGCCTCCGCCGACCGGGCGTGGGCGGGGATGGACGGGCTGCGCTCACCCGTGCTGGCCGGCGTCAGAGACCGCGCCCCGGCCGTCGCCGCCGCGCCCGGCCTCGACCTCGACGACGCCGTCGACCTGGCCCTGACCGCCGACGAGCCGACGGAGGCCTGATGACCGGCAACCTGCCCGCTGAGACCAGCAGCTTCATCGGGCGCAAGGACGAACTCGACCGGCTCGCCGGCCTGCTGGCCGAATCGCGCCTGGTGACGGTCACCGGGCCGCCCGGCGTCGGCAAGACCCGCCTCGCGCTGCGCGCCGCCGCCGACTGCGCCGAGGGCTACCCCGACGGGGCCTGGTTCGCCGAACTGTCGCCCGAGCAGGACGCCAACCTGCTGGCCAGCGTCGTGGCCCGGGCGCTGGGCCTGCGCGAGCAGTCGACCAGGCCCTACGAGCAGGTGCTGGCCGAATACCTGGCCGGGAAGCGGCTGCTGCTCGTCCTGGACACCTGCGAACACCTCGTCGGCGCCTGCGCCGCCCTCGTCGACGGCCTGATCGACGTCGCGCCGGGCCTGCGGGTGCTGGCGACCAGCAGGGTTCCTCTGGACGTGCCGTCGGAGAAGATCCTCGAAGTCGCCCCTTTCGCGCGCCCCGAACCCGAGTCCGACGACCTGCTCGGCTACGACGCGGTGCGCCTGTTCGTCGAGCGGGCGACGGACCGGATTCCCGGCTGGCAGGCGGGTGAGGGCGCTCTCATGGCGGTCGGCCGCCTGTGCCGCCGCCTCGACGGCATCCCCCTCGGCATCGAACTGGCCGCCGGTCACCTGCACGCCCTGTCGGCCGAGGAACTGGCCGACCGGCTCACCGACCCCTTCGACCTGCTGACCGCCGGTTACCGGGGCGGCCCGGCCCGGCACCGCAGCTTCCGCACCGCCGTCGGCTGGAGCCACGAGTTGTGCACCCCGCAGGAACGGCTGCTCTGGGCCCGCCTGTCGGTGTTCGCCGGATCGTTCGACGAGCGGACCGCCCAGGCCGTCTGCGCCGACGACCGGCTGCCCGACGTCGGGCGGGTGCTGGCCGAGCTGGTCCGCAAGTCGATCGTCGTGCGGACGGGCGACCGGCACCGGCTGCTCGACGGCATCCGCGAATACGGCCGTGAGTGGCTGCGTGAACTCGGCGAGGAACGGGTGATGCGCACCGCCCACCTGGCCCACTACCGGACGATGGCCGCCCGCCTCGACCGCGAGTGGTACGGCCCCGACCAGCTCGACTGGGCCGACTGGGCGGAGGCCGACCTGGCCGAGATCCGGCTGGCCCTCGACTACGGGATCAGCCACGGCGGCACCGCCTGCCTCGACCTGGTCTCGTCGTGCTGGATCATCTGGGGCGCGCTCGGCCAGATGCGCGAGGGCCGCTACTTCGTCGAACGCGCCCTGGCGGCCGGCCCCCGCGAAGGTTCGTCCTACGCGCGGGCGCTCTGGGTCCTCGGCTGGATCACCCTGTTCCAGGGCGACATGGGCCTGGCCGAACGCAGCTCCCAGCAGTCGCTGGCCGAGGCCCGCCGCATCGGCGACGTGGAGGCGATGGGCCACGCGCTGGTCCGGCTCGGGGGCGTGCGCCTGTTCAGCGGCGCCCCGCACAAGGTCGAGGAGCTCATGCACGAGGCCCGCACCCACCTGACGGCGGCCGGCGCCATCGACACGATCGACGACCTGGTGATGGACGGCGGCCAGGCCATGGCCTTCATCTTCCTTGGCGACCTGACCCGTGCCTGGGGCGTGCTCCAGGACATGCACACGAAGTCGCGGAGCCGGGGCGAGATCTGGATGCGCGCCTTCGGCGACCTGTTCCGGTCCCAGCTCATGCTGGCCCGCGACGAGGTCCACGGCGCCGACCGCGCCGGCCGCGAGTCCCTGGCGGTGAAGTGGCGGCTGAACGACGTGCTGGGCGTCGCGATGGGCGCCGACCACCTCGCGACGGTCACCATGGCTTTGGGCGACGCCCGCTCGGCGGCCTGGATGCACGGCGCGGCCGAACGCCTGTGGTTGACGTTCGGCCTGACGGCGATGGGGTCGGACGAACTCGCGGCCCCCCGGGTGGCGACGGCCGAACGCGCGCGTCTGGTGCTGGGCGACGAGGGGTACGAGCGGGCGTTCGAGGAGGGGTTCGCGGCGTCGCTGGAGGAAGTGCGCGACCGCCTCTCCTGATTTCAGAAAGGCAATGGACGACCGGAAGCCGTCGTTCACCTGATAATCGTGATAATCGTGGCCGCCGAAATAGGCGAGCAGCGTGTTCCGGGGCATGTGGGAGGCGGCGTGCCCGCTCTCACCCGGGAAACCGGCTGGTCGACAGGTGTGTCGCCGGTGAAGGTCTCCCCTTCGCGCCCGCGATTCGACATGGCAAATCAGGCGAATGGCAACCTCCAAGGGGGCACGCCGACCTTCGGCGAGAAAATGCGCAATTACCGCACCGGCGCCGCGCTGAACGTCCCGGCGAGGAGTCAGGCGTTCGCCCGTGCCACCCGTTGCGCCTCGGCGTGTTCGTCGGTGCGGGCGTCGTACCGGCGGAACTTCGGCAGGATCGCGGCCATCGCGAGCACGCCGCCCATGCACAACAATCCGCCCGCGCCCAACGAGAAGCGGGTGCCGCCGAGTTCGGCCATGGCGCTCGCGCGGGCGTTGCCCAGCATGGGGCCGGTCGAGTACGACAGCAGTTCGATGCCGGCCAGGCGGCCCCGGTACTCGTCGGGGATGGTCTGGTTCCAGATCGTGCCGCGGAAGATGCCGCTGATCATGTCGGCGCCGCCCGCCAGGGTCAGGAAGACGATCATCAGCCAGATGTTCGGCATCACCGACGCCACCGCGACGGCCGCGCCCCAGAGCAGGGCCGCGACGATGACCGCCAGGCCGTGCCGGTGCACGTGGGCCGTCCACCCCGAGGTCACCGAGGCCAGGACCGAGCCGATGCCCGCCGAGGCGTAGAGCAGGCCGAGGGCGATCTGCTCGTGCTCCCCGCCGAACTGCTCGGCCATGAACGGGTAGAGCGCGTTCGACATGGCGAAGAACATGGCCGCGATGTCGACCACGTAGGTGCCCATCAGGTCGGGGCGGCGGACGGCGTACCTGACCCCCTCGACGAGCGAGGCCAGGGAGGCCGGCTGGGTGACGGCCGCGCGGCGGGCCATCGGGGCCACCCGGAACAGCAGCACCAGCGAGATCAGGAACGTCAGCACGTTGATCCCGTACGACGGCGCCACGCCGAACGAGACGACGATCAGGCCGCCGAGGGCCGGGCCGGCGACCCCTCCGACGCTTCTGACCAGGCCCTGGAGGGCGAACGCGGCGCCCATCTGGTCGAGCCTGAGCACCTGGTTGATCACGGCCTGCTCGCTGGGACCCCGCACGCTGTACAGACCGGCGGTGAGGGCGCCCACGACGTACAGGACCCAGACCTGGGGGTTCGGGAGGAGGGCGTTGACCATCAGCATCAGGGCGGTCAGGCAGAGGCCGACCTCCGTGGTGATGATGATCTTGCGACGGTCCATCGAGTCGGCGATGGCGCCGCCCCACAGGCCGCAGACGACCATCGGGACGAACTCGGCCACGCTCACCAGGCCCACCGCGACGTAGGAGTCGGTGAGCTCCTTCATCTGGTAGGGCACCGCGACCAGGGTGATGAACGACCCGACCATGGTGATCGCGGCCGACCCCAGCAGCAGCCGGAAGTCGCGGGACGCGCGGAGCGGGCTGACGTCCATCTTCAGGCGTCGCAGCAGAGCGAGGGAACTTTTGGCCACGAACGGCCAGGTTGGCCGATTCGGCGGGTGATCCGCAACTCGATATTCAGTCGCGCAGAACCTGTCTGCGCAACACCGTCTTGAGGATCTTCCCGCCCGGGTTGCGCGGCAGCTCCTCCTCGTGGAACCAGAACCGCACCGGGATCTTGAACTCGGCCAGCCGTGTCCGCAGGAACGCCCGCAGGTCGCCGGCCGTCACCGGGCTGGTGACGCGCACCACCGCGCCCACCTGCTCGCCGAGTTCCTCGTCGGGGATGCCGATCACGGCCGCGTCGTCGATCGCCGGATGTTCGAACAGGGCCGCCTCCACCTCGGCGCAGTAGACGTTCTCGCCGCCCCTGATCACCATGTCCTTGGCCCGGTCGACGATGTAGACCAAACCCTCCTCGTCGACGCGCGCCAGGTCGCCGGTGTGCAGCCAGCCGTCCACGATCGCCTCGGCGGTCGCGTCGGGGCGGTTCCAGTAGCCCATGATCACCACGGGCCCGCGCATGCAGAGCTCGCCGACCTCGCCCCGGGGCAGTTCCCGGCCGCCGGGGTCGCAGATCTTCACGTCCATCACCGCGAGCGGGCGGCCGATGCTGTCGGGGTGGGCCGCGTACTCGCGGCCGCTGTTGTAGATCGCCAGGGCGGTCGTCTCGGTCATGCCGTAGCCGTTGGACGGGGTGCGGTCGGGCAGCAGCGCGGTGATGCGCTCCAGCAGCTTCGGGGGAGCGGGCGCGCCGCCGTAGGAGATCGCCGTCAGCGACGAGATGTCGTGCTTGTCGAGAGCGGGGTGGGAGAGCAGCTGCCACGCGTTGGTCGGCACCCCGCTCATCACCGTCGCGCGCTCCCGCTCGATGAGCTCCAGGGCGCGTCCCGGGTCCCACTTGTACATGAGCACCAGCCCGCCGCCGGTGAACATCGTGGTCATCAGCACCGCGAAACAGCCGGTCGCGTGGAACAGGGGCACGGTGAGCAGGGTGATGCGGCGCTGGCCGGCGCTCTCGGCCGGGTCCCTGCCCGCCATGGCGACGCCGCGCATCATCGCGTACGCCACCGTCATCGGCGCCTGCCCGAGGTTGCGGTGGCTGCCGAGGGCGCCCTTCGACCGGCCCGTGGTGCCGGAGGTGTAGAAGATGGTCGCCGGGTCGTCGGGGGAGAGCTCGACCGGGGGCAGGGTGGTCTTCTCGTCGGCCAGCACGTCGTCCCAGTCGCGCCCGCCCTCGAAGGAGCCCCGCCGCGTGACGATCAGCGGGACGCCGGCCACCCGATCGGCGCGCTCGCCGTCGGCGATGACCAGCCGGGCGCCGGAGTCGCCGAGGGCGTACTCCAGCTCGGCGGCCGTCCACCACGCGTTCAGCGGCACCGCGATGGCCCCGATGGCCAGCACGGCCGAGAACGAGACGATCCACTCGGGGTAGTTGCGCATCGCGATGGCCACCCGGTCGCCCTTGGCGATCCCCGAGTCGCGCAGCGCGTGGGCGAGCGTCGCGGTGGCGCGGAAGAACTCGGCGTAGGTGAGGCGCTCGTCCTCGTACACGACGAAGGTCTTGTCGCCGTGGAAGACGGTGGTCTCCAGCATGGCCCGGAACGTCGCCGGCGCGTGTTTCCAGACCCGGACGCCGCCGGGCGTCTCGGTCATCTCGAACAGCTGCCCCGGGGCGGTGAGCGCCGCCTGCGCCTGGTCATGCGAGATCGTCACGAGACGTCACGATACCGACCGGTAGGTACGGATCCAAGTGACCACCTCACAACGTTCGGCGGCCTTCGGTGTCATCTCGCACAATGAACCCCGGCTTGCATGATCATGTCGGCCGATGCATAATCTTCAGCAAGCAAGAAAATGTGAACCACTGCATGAACATGCAAAACCATCGGGGGGCGAGATGAAGGCGGCCATCGCCGGGGCCAGCGGATACGCCGGGGGCGAGCTGCTCCGGCTGCTGCTCGGGCATCCGGAGATCGAGATCGGCGCGGTCACCGCGGCCTCCAGCGCGGGCACCCGCCTGGGCGCCCACCAGCCCCATCTCGTGCCGCTGGCCGGGCGGGTCATCGAGCAGACCACCCGCGAGACCCTGGCCGGGCACGACGTCGTCTTCCTGGCCCTGCCCCACGGCGAGTCGGCCGCCCTCGCGGCCCAGCTCGGAGACGACACCCTGATCGTCGACTGCGGCGCCGACTTCCGGCTCACCGACCCCGCGGCCTGGGAGGAATTCTACGGCGGCGTCCACGCGGGCACCTGGCCCTACGGCCTGCCCGAGCTGCCGGGGCAGCGCGAGCTGCTGGCCAAGACCAGGCGGGTGGCCGTGCCCGGCTGCTATCCGACCACCGCCACGCTGGCCCTGTTCCCCGCCTTCGCGGCCGGGCTCGCCGGCCCCGACGTCGTCGTGGTCGCCGCCAGCGGCACCTCCGGCGCCGGGAAGTCGCCCAAGGCCCACCTGCTGGGCAGCGAGGTCATGGGCGCGGTCAGCGCCTACGGCGTCGGCGGCGTCCACCGGCACACGCCGGAGATCGAGCAGAACCTCTCGGCCGTCTCGGGGCAGCCGGTGACCGTCTCCTTCACGCCCACCCTCGCGCCCATGCCGCGCGGAATCCTGGCGACCTGCGTCGTCCCGGCCGCGCCGGGCACCACGCCCGAGTCGCTGCGGGAGGCCTACGAGGAGGCCGTCAAGGACGAGCCGTTCCTGACGCTGCTGCCCGAAGGCGTCTGGCCCTCGACCGCGATGACCCTGGGCGCGAACACCGCCGCCCTCCAGGTCACGCTCGACCGGCGGGCCGGCAGGATCGTGGCGCTGGCGGCGATCGACAACCTCACGAAGGGCACCGCGGGCGGCGCGATCCAGAGCGCCAACCTCGCGCTCGGCCTGCCCGAAGAGCTCGGCCTCCCCGTCGCCGGGGTGAGCCCGTGATGTCCGGTTCTGGAGATGAGGAGACCTCGCCATGAGCGTGACCGCCCCCCTGGGCTTCCGGGCCACCGGGATCAACGCCGGGATCAAGCCCGGCGAGCACCGTGACCTCGCCCTCGTCGTCAACGACGGCCCCTCGCGCGCGGCGGCCGCCGTCTTCACCCGCAACCGCGTGAAGGCCGCCCCCGTCATCTGGTCGCAGCAGGTCGTCAGCGGCGGCCGGGTCAAGGCCGTGGTGCTCAACTCCGGCGGCGCCAACGCCTGCACCGGCCCCGCCGGGTTCCAGGACACCCACGCCACCGCCGAGAAGGTCGCCGAGGTCATCGGCGACTCGGCCGGCGAGATCGTGGTCTGCTCGACCGGCCTCATCGGCGAGCGCCTCCCCATGGACGCGCTGCTCGGCGGCGTCGCCGACGCGGCCAAGCAGCTCTCCCGCGACGGCGGCGTGGCCGCGGCCGACGCGATCCGCACCACCGACACGGTCAGCAAGATCTCCTTCCGGCGCGGCGACGGCTACATGGTCGGCGGCATGGCCAAGGGCGCCGGCATGCTCGCGCCCGCCCTCGCCACGATGTTGTCGGTGCTGACCACCGACGCCGACCTGACCTCCGAGGAGTGCGACACCGCGCTGCGCGCCGCCACCGAGGTCACCTTCGACCGCCTCGACTCCGACGGCTGCATGTCGACCAACGACACCGTGCTGCTGCTGGCCAGCGGCGCCACCGGCGTCAAACCCGACCTGGCCGAGTTCACCAAGCGCCTCACCGAGGTCTGCGCCGACCTGGCCCGCCAGCTCCTCGTCGACGCCGAGGGCGCCTCCAAGGCCATCGCGATCGAGGTCGTCGGGGCCGCCTCGGTCGCCGACGCGGTCGAGGTCGGCCGGGCGATCGCCCGCAGCAACCTGTTCAAGTGCGCCATGCACGGCGAAGACCCCAACTGGGGCCGTGTCCTGTCGGCCATCGGCACCACCCAGGCGGAGTTCGAGCCCGACCGGCTCAACGTCGCGATCAACGGCATCTGGATCTGCCGGGGCGGCGCGGCCGGCGACGACCGCTCCAAGGTCGACCTGCGCCCGCGCGACATCCACGTCATCGCCGACCTGTCGGCCGGGCCCCACTCGGCGACCGTCCACACGACCGACCTGACGGCCGAGTACGTGCACGAGAACTCGGCGTACAGCTCATGACCCCGTTGCAGAAGTCCGAGGCGCTGATCGAGGCGCTGCCGTGGCTGGCCCGCTTCCAGGGCGCGGTCGTCGTGATCAAGTACGGCGGCAACGCCATGACCGAGGAGCACCTGCGCGAGAAGTTCGCCGACGACGTCGTGTTCCTGCGCTACGCGGGGCTGCGCCCGGTGATCGTGCACGGCGGCGGGCCGCAGATCAACGCCGCCCTCGACCTCCACGGCATCGCCTCCCACTTCACCGCCGGGCTCCGGGTCACCACGCCCGAGGCCATGCAGGTCGTCCGGATGGTGCTGGTCGGCCAGGTCAACCGCGACGTCGTCGGGCTGGTCAACCGGCACGGCCCGTTCGCGGTCGGCCTGTCGGGCGAGGACGCCCACCTGTTCACCGCCGCCCGCAAGCACGCGGTCGTCGACGGGATCCCGGTCGACATCGGCCAGGTCGGCGAGATCGTCGAGGTCAACCCGGGCGCGGTGCGGGCCCTGCTGGCCGACGGGCGGGTGCCGGTGGTGTCGTCGATCGCCCGGGGTCACGACGGGCAGATCTACAATGTAAATGCCGACACCGCGGCCGCCGCGCTCGCGACCGCGCTCGGCGCGGCCAAGCTCGTGGTCCTCACCGACGTCGAGGGCCTGTACGCCGACTGGCCCGCCAGCGACAAGGTCATCCGCCGCATCACCGCCGGCGAGCTGGCGCGCATGCTGCCCACGTTGTCGAGCGGCATGGTCCCCAAGATGGAGGCCTGCCTGCACGCCGTCCAGGGGGGAGTGCCGCAGGCCCACGTGGTCGACGGCCGGCAGCCCCACGTCCTGCTGAGCGAGATCTTCACCGACGAGGGCATCGGCACCATGGTCCTGCCCGACGAAGGAGACACCCCATGACCAGCCTCTTCGACCGCTTCGAGGCGGCGTTCATGCCGAACTACGGCGTGCCCCCGGTCGCCCTGGCGTGTGGCGAGGGCTCGGTGGTCTGGGGGACCGACGGGACCGAGTACCTCGACATGTTCGGCGGCATCGCCGTCAGCTCGCTCGGCCACGCCCACCCGGCGCTCGTCGAGGCGGTGTCGAAGCAGGTCGCGACCCTGGCCCACACCTCGAACCTGCTCCTGCACGAGCGCGAGGTCGAACTCGCCGAGAAGCTCCTGGAGCTGCTCCAGGCTCCCGGCAAGGTCTTCCTGGCCAACTCGGGCACCGAGGCCAACGAGGCCGCGCTCAAGCTGGCCATCAAGTACGGGAAGACCACCGGCCGCACCTACTTCGTCGCCGCCGAGATGGGCTTCCACGGCCGCACGCTGGGCGCGCTCTCGCTGACCGGCAAGCCGTCGATCCGCGACCAGTTCGGCCCGTTCCCGCTCGACGTCCGGTTCGTCCCGTACGGCGACGCCGACGCCCTGGCCGCCGCCGTCGACGGCGGTTGCGCGGCGGTGTTCCTGGAGCCGACCCAGGGCGAGGCCGGAGTGGTCCCGCCCCCCGACGGCTACATGGCCCGGGCCCGCGAGATCACCAGGGCCGCCGGCGCGCTGCTGGTCGCCGACGAGATCCAGTCGGCCATCGGCCGCACCGGCCACTGGTTCGCCCACCAGGCCGACGGCTACCTGCCCGACGTCCTCACCCTGGCCAAGGGCCTGGGCGGCGGCCTGCCGATCGGCGCCTGCGTCGGCTTCGGCCCGGCCGCCACGATCTTCGAGAAGGGCGACCACGGCTCGACCTTCGGCGGCAACCCCGTGTCGTGCGCCGCCGCGCTGGCCGTGCTCGGCAACGTCGACCTCGCCCACGTCCGGGTCGTCTCCGCCGAGTTGCGCGACGGCATCGAGGCGATCTCCCACCCCCTGCTGAAGGGGGTCAGGGGACGGGGCCTGTGGCTGGCCGCCGTCCTCACCGAAGACCGGGCCGCCCAGGTCCAAGCCGCCGCCCAGCGCGCCGGCTTCCTGGTCAACGCCGTGCAACCCGACGCGCTCCGGCTCGCCCCGCCGCTGGTGATCACCTCGGCGCAGGTGCGGAGCTTCCTGACCGCGTTCCCGTCGATCCTGGATGAGGCCGCCGATGGCTAGACACTTCCTGCGCGACGACGACCTGTCGCCCGCCGAGCAGGCCGACGTCCTCGACCTCGCCGAGGCCATGAAGAAGGACCGCTACGGCTACCGGCCCTTCGAGGGGCCGCAGACGGTCGCGGTCCTGTTCGACAAGCCGTCCACCCGCACCCGCATCTCCTTCGCGGTCGGCATCGCCGAACTCGGCGGCAACGCCCTGATCATGGACCTCGGCACCTCCCAGATGGGCCGCGGCGAACCGATCGAGGACACCGCCCGGGTGCTCGACCGCCAGTGCTCGGCGATCGTGTGGCGGACCGCGGGCCAGGAGCGGGTCGAGGCGATGGCCTCGGCCAGCCGGGTGCCCGTCGTGAACGCGCTGACCGACGAGTTCCACCCCTGCCAGATCCTCGCCGACCTGCTGACCGTCCGGGAACGCCGGGGCGGCCTGCGGGGGGTCACGCTCGCCTACTTCGGCGACGGCGCCAACAACATGGCCCACTCCTACCTGCTGGGCGGGGCCACGGCCGGCATGCACGTGCGGATCGCGACGCCGCCGGCCTACGACCCCGCGCCCGAGGTCGTCGAGCGGGCCGGGCGGATCGCCGCGGAGACCGGAGGGTCGGTCGAGGTCCTCGCCGACCCGCGCGCCGCCGCCGCGTCGGCCGACGTGCTGGCCACCGACACCTGGATCAGCATGGGCCAGGACGGCAAGGACGCCCGCGTCACGGCTCTGTCGCCCTACCAGCTCAACGCTGATCTGCTCGCCCTGGCCGCGCCCGAGGCGATCGTGCTGCACTGCCTGCCCGCGTATCGTGGCCTGGAAATCTCGGCCGACGTCATCGACGGGCCCCGCAGCGCCGTCTGGGACGAGGCCGAGAACCGTCTTCACGCGCAGAAAGCGCTGCTCCACTGGCTGGTAACCCGATGACGATTCCGCTCACCAAGGCCGCCCGGCACGCCAAGATCGTCGAGCTGCTGACCCGCAACAAGGTCCGGTCGCAGCCCGAACTGGCCCGCCTGCTGGCCGAGAGCGGGGTCGAGGTGACCCAGGCGACCCTCTCGCGTGACCTCGACGAGCTGGGCGCCCTCAAACTGCGCACCGACGACGGCACACTCGTCTACGCGGTGCCCGGCGAAGGCGGGGAGCGGGTGCCGATCTACCGGACCGCCACCCCCGCCGAACAGCCCGAGGTCCGGCTGCGCCGGCACGCCGAGGAACTCCTGGTGTCGGCCGAGGCGTCGGCCAACCTGGTCATCCTGCGGACGCCGCCCGGCGCGGCGCAGTTCCTCGCCTCCGCGATCGACCACGCCGGATGGCACTCCATCCTCGGCACGGTCGCCGGAGACGACACGATCCTGGTGATCAGCCGGGATCCCCTGGGCGGCGACGCCCTGGCGGCGGCGTTCTTGCGCCTGACCGCCCGCAACAAAGACCAGTGACCATCTGCATCGGCTAAGGTCGCCGATTGGACACGCACGTATTCGAAGGGTGGGCGTTTGCGGTGAGCTCGGAACGGAAGCCGATGCGGCTGTGGGGTGGCCGTTTCGAAGGGGGGCCGGCCGACGCGCTGACCCGCCTGTCGGTGAGCGTTCACTTCGACTGGCGCTTGGTGCCCTATGACCTGATGGCGTCCCGCGCCCACGCCCGCGTGCTGAACCGGGCCGGTCTGCTCACCAACGACGAACTCGGCAGGATGCTGGCCGCGATCGACGACCTGGAGGCCGCCTGCAAGGCCGGCGAGTTCCGGCCGACGGTCGCCGACGAAGACGTCCACACGGCCCTCGAACGCGGCCTGCTCGAACGCCTCGGCACCCTCGGCGGCAAGCTGCGCGCCGGCCGGTCGCGCAACGACCAGATCGCCACCGACCTGCGGCTCTACCTGCGCGACCACGTGCGCACGATCGTGTCGCGCGTCGTCGAGCTGGAGACCGCGCTGATGAGCCAGGCCGAGGAGCACGCCGACACGGCCGCCCCCGGCATGACCCACCTCCAGCACGCCCAGCCGGTCTCCTTCGGCCACCAGCTGCTGGCCCACGTCCACCCGCTGACCCGCGACATCGACCGGCTGCGCGACTGGGACAAGCGCGCCGCCGTCTCCCCGCTGGGCTCGGGCGCGCTGGCCGGCTCCTCGCTGCCGCTCGACCCGGTCGCCGTCGCGGCCGAACTCGGCTTCGACTCGGCCGCCCCCAACTCGATGGACGCCGTCGCCGACCGCGACTTCGCCGCCGAGTTCCTCTTCGCCGCGGCGATGATCGGCATCCACCTGTCGCGGCTGGGCGAGGAGATCGTCCTGTGGGCCTCGCAGGAGTTCCGCTGGATCGAGATGGACGACGCCTACTCGACCGGCTCGTCGATCATGCCCCAGAAGAAGAACCCCGACGTCGCCGAGCTGGCGCGCGGCAAGTCGGGCCGGCTGATCGGCTCGCTGATGACGATGCTGACCACGCTGAAGGGCCTGCCGCTCACCTACAACCGGGATCTCCAGGAGGACAAGGAGCCGGTGTTCGACGCGGTCGACACCCTCAACCTGGTGCTGCCCGCGATGGCGGGCCTGGTCTCCACGATGCGGGTCAACACCTCGCGGCTCGAATCGAGCGCGCCCGACGGCTTCGCCCTGGCGACCGACCTGGCCGAGCTGCTGGTCCGCAAGGGCGTGGCCTTCCGCGACGCCCACGAGGCCGTCGGCCATCTCGTCGTCTGGTGCCAGGTCAACGACAAGGACCTCGGCGACCTCACCGACGAGGAGCTGCTGAAGGTCTCGCCCCACTTCACGCCCGACGTCCGCGACGTGCTGAACGTCCCCGGCGCGCTCGCCGCGCGCAAGGCCCACGGCGGCACCGCGCCCGACCGGGTCCGCGACCAGCTCGCCAACCTCCGCGAACTCGTCGACGCGCAGGCCGCATGGGCGACTGGGGCCTGAGCCTCGACCGGTCCTTCTTCGACCGGCCGGCCCATGAGGTGGCCCCTTCCCTGCTGGGGAAGGTGGTCGTCCATGGGCCGGTCGCGGTCCGCCTCACCGAGACCGAGGCCTACGGACTGCCCGGCCAGGACCCCGCCTCCCACACCTACCGGGGCATGACCCCGCGCAACGCGGTCATGTTCGGGCCTCCCGGGCATCTCTACGTCTACTTCACGTACGGGATGCACTACTGCGCCAACCTCACCTGCCTGCCGCCGGGCACGGGCTCGGGGGTGCTGATGCGGGCGGGGGAGATCGTCGAGGGAGTGGACGTCGCGCTGGAGCGGCGCGGCGAGAACACGAGGCTCCGGGACCTGGCGCGGGGGCCGGCCCGGCTCGCGGTGGCCATGGGGTTCGGCCGGGACCACAACGGCGAAGACGCCGTCTCCGGAAACATTCGCGTATATGAGGGTTCGCGTATTCCGCCGGAAAGGGTGATGGAAGGCCCGCGCACCGGCGTCTCCACCGGGGCCGACGTCCCGTGGCGGTTCTGGATCGACGGCGACCCCACGGTCTCGCCCTACCGGGCCCACACACCCAGACGCTGACCTGCACGGCTTATCGTGGCGACGAGGCCCCGCCCCGGCCGATAGGGTTTCTTGCGACTCCGTACCGGATATTCACCGAAAGCCAGGAATCGTGACCGACATCCTCGATGAGCTCGAATGGCGCGATGTGACCGCGCAGACCACCGACATCGAAGCGCTGCGCAAGGCGCTGGCCGACGGTCCGGTCACGGTCTATTCGGGGTTCGACCCCACCGCGCCGTCGCTCCACGTCGGCAACCTGGCCACCCTGCTCATCCTGACCCGCTTCCAGCGGGCCGGCCACAAGCCGATCGGCCTGGTCGGCGGCGCCACCGGTCTCATCGGCGACCCGTCGGGCCGCAGCACCGAGCGCTCGCTGAACAGCGAAGACGTCGTCGCCGACTGGGTCAGCCGGATCCGCGTCCAGCTGGAGCGGTTCCTGTCGTTCGAAGGGGCCAACGCCGCCCAGGTGGTCTCCAATCTCGACTGGACGTCCGAGATGTCGGCCATCCAGTTCCTGCGCGACGTCGGCAAGCACTTCCCGGTCAACCGCATGCTCGGCCGCGAGTCGGTCTCGGCGCGGCTCGCCGGTGAGGGCCTCAGTTACACCGAGTTCAGCTACCAGATCCTCCAGGCCAACGACTACCTGGAGCTCTACCGCCGCCACGGCTGCACCCTCCAGGTGGGCGGCAGCGACCAGTGGGGCAACATCACCGCGGGCACCGACCTGATCCGGCGCGTCGAGGGCGCGCACACCCACGCCTACACCGGCAAGCTGATCACCAAGGCCGACGGCACCAAGTTCGGCAAGACCGCCGGCGGCGCGGTCTGGCTCGACCCGGCCCTGACCTCGCCCTACGCCTTCTACCAGTACTGGCTGAACGCCGACGACCGCGACGTGATCCGCTTCCTCAAGGTCTTCACCTTCCTGGAGCGCGGACGCATCGAGGAGCTGGAGCAGGCCGTCGCCGAACGCCCGTTCGCCCGCGAGGCGCAGCGTGCCCTGGCCGAGGAACTGACCACGATGGTCCACGGGGCCGACGAGGTCACCCGCGCCATCGAGGCGTCCAAGGCGCTGTTCGGGCAGGGCTCGATCCAGGAACTCGACGCCGCGACGCTCGCCGCCGCACTGGCCGAGGTCCCCAAGGCCACCGCCCCTCTCGGTACGACCTACGTCGACCTGCTGGCCGAGAGCGGCCTGGCCAAGTCGAAGTCGGAGGCCCGGCGCGCCATCAAGGAGGGCGGCGCCTACCTCAACAACGTCAAGGTCACCGACGAGGAGTACGTCCCGACCGCCGACGACCTCCTGCACGGCCGCTTCCTGGTGCTGCGGCGCGGCAAGAAGACGCTGGGGGGCGTCGAGATCGCCTAGTCCTGTGTGAATTCGTACACAGAACTTCTCCGTGCTCCGTCCTATCGTTGCTGCACCCCTCCCCACCAGCGACGATAGGTGAGCGCATGTTCGACCGTGATGCGACGGAGCTCGGCCCGGTGATGGCCGAGCTCGTCGAGTGCAACCGCCTGCTCGCCGGCGGCGACCCGTCTCCGGCGCTGCGGCTGCGGCGCGGCATCGCCTACGGAGCCGCCCGCGACCACCGCACCGCCCTCGCGGAACTGGAAGCGGCGGTGAGGGGAGACCTCTCCGAGGAGGACCTGGCCGCCGCCCACCGCCGCCGCGCGGTCCTCCTCTGCCGCCTCGGCGAGTACGCCGAGGCCGAGGCCGCCGCCACGGAGTCGCTGGCCGTACGTCTCACGGCGGCCGGGTACACCGCCCGCGCGATGCCCCGCTGCCTCGGCGGCGATCTCCAGGGCGCGTGGGCCGACACCGAACGCGCGCTGCTGCTCGACCCGTCGTACACGGGCGTGCACGCCGTGCGCGGCCGGGTCTTCCTCGCACTGGGCCGTCCCGCCGACGCGCTGGCCGACTTCGAGGTCTCCACCCGGGCCGAGGCCTACGACGGCGACGCCCGGATCGACCGCGCCGAATGCCTGCTCATCCTGGGCGAACCGGCCCGCGCGGTGGCCGCCTGCGACGAGGTCGTCGCCGCCGGCTTCCTCTGGCCCGGCGAACCGGTGCGGGTCCACCTGCTGCGCGCCCGCGCCAACCTCGCGCTCGGCGACCCGATCGCGGCCCTGGCCGACTGCTTCCTCGCCGCCGCCCTGTCGCCGCATTCCCCCGAGGTGTACGAGGTCCGCGCGGCGGCCTACCAGGCGGCCGACTCCGCCGGCGACGCGTCCGCCGACCTGGCCCGAGCGGCCGAACTGCGGGCCGCCTGAAATGTGACCCGGGTAACAGTCGTGTCGCCCGACGGTCATAGGAGCCTTAAATGACCGCCTTGACCTGCGGAAACGCCGCGTGAGCGCTGATTTGACGCGAGGTGCCGGGTTGCCTAATGTTCTCTTCGCCCCGGGAACACGGCAGCGCCGGAACCCAGGGACATCCCACCGAGTACAACCCGCCGGAAACGGCGATTGGACACCGGCGAGATGATGAAGTAAGCTTGAAGGGTTGCGCCAGAAACGGCGCGGTCCGCTCCGGTCAGATCTGATCGGGAACTGCGGTAAAGTTGAAACACCGCCCAGCAAGTATCTGTGGGCAGACGTGTGCGTTTCTTGAGAACTCAACAGTGTGCTAAAAGCCAGTGCATGATGCACAACCCCGTCTATTAGACGGATTCCTTTGGTTGACATTATGTCAGCCGGGAAAATTCTCTGAAGACATCTTTTGGAGAGT
>NZ_BSSX01000011.1:0-186589 GCF_030269205.1 Herbidospora sp. NBRC 101105
CCCGACGACAAGCCCAGGGCAAAACCCGGCGCGAAGCCATCCGCTGTCTCAAGCGCTACGTCGCCCGCGAGATCTACAAGATCATCACAACACCACAGCGCACTTGACATCCATAGGGGCATCAAACTCGCCGTCCGCTACGAAGCCGCCGTCCAGATCGCCGCCATCAACGACTGGTTAACCCGACTTCGAAACACGACCTAGATGCATAGATCCCGCGGTAAGGGATGTGAGGCTCTCTGTCTCTGGAGCCGTAGCCCGCCGCGACAACAGGTCAGGCCCTTCCAACTCGGCAAGGACGCCTGACACGGAGCCGACCGTAGGCTCACCCATGGGTCGCACCTCCATTGCGATCAAGGAGCCTGCCGAGCGTGCCTAGCGCTGGGCAGGCTCCGACATTTCCGGTGATGATTCACATTCCGCCGGGAATCTCAGGTCTGCCCATAAGCCTCTCTGCACTCGAATTCAGGTGCCAGAGGACGCCCGCCCGCTGGAGTGCCCAATGCGCCCGAGTGGACAGCGGTCAGGTATCACCCCGGACGAGGGAGAGCCCGCGCACGGAAAGGTTCGGCGAAGCGCCGGCCTCAGATCTCCCGATCGACGATGTGCCGCATGTACAGCTCGGGTCGCGCGAGGAAGCGCCGCCAGTCGTCGACCAGGGGGAGCTCGGCCCACTCCGTCACGCGGCAGCCGTGGTCGCCCAGCTCGATGATCTGGGCTCCGGGCAGGCTCGTGAGAATCGGCGAATGGGTGGCGCAGATGATCTGGCCGCCCTCGCCCGCGACCCGGTGCATCAACGCCGCCAGACGCAGGCAGGAGCCGAAGGAGAGGGCGGCCTCCGGCTCGTCCATGAGATAGAGGCCCGGGCCGTCGACCATGTAGGCCAGGACGGTGAAGAAACCCTCGCCGTGGGACTGCGTGGTGAGGTCGTCCTCCCAGAAGCCCTTTCCCTCTTTGGTGATGACGCCCCGGGCGAGGTTGAAGAGCGTTTCGGCCCGGAAGAAGAACGCGCGCCGTTTCAGGCGGGGACCGTGCAGCAGGCGGCCGCCGGCGACGGTGAGTTCGGCGTCCAGGACCTCGCCGAGCGGGGTGGCGGGGCCGGTGCTGGCGTATTTCGTGCCTGCCTTGCCGCCTTCTGAGTTGATCTTGCTCACGTCCGCGATCGCCTCCATGATCGTGGACTTGCCCGACCCGTTCTCACCGACGAGGAAGGTGACAGGGGCGGTCAGCGGCAGGCCTCGGTCGGAGAGGTGGCGGACCGCGGGCAGGGCGGCGCACCAGGAGTCCGGGAGTCGCCGGGCGCTCAGTCGGGTGATCAGCACGGAGGGTCTCTCGTTTGTCGGTGGGGAGATCTATTGTCCCGGCCATGACTTCAGCGACGCAGGCGTACACGTACGCCGCGCCCTCCTCTCTTGTCGACGGCCGCCTCGGTTTGGCGACCTCTGGCGGCCGGGCCCTGACCGGGCCGTCCGTGGCACCCCGGTTCTTCAGCGGCGTGGTGACCCAGGCGGCGCCCGCCGCGGCGGCGCTGCTCGGTGTCGCCGATGTGGCGCTGGCGCGCTATCACCAGCCGCAGGCGCGGAGCTGGGTGCGCGATCCGGTGGTGACGTGCAACGGAGACCGGTTGAGGTTCGAGTCGTTCTCGGCCTGCGGCGGGGTCTACGCCCGGCTCGACCTGCTGGGCGGCGCGCTCGACGGCGAGGTGTTCGACCGGGGGACCACCAACGTCGACGTGAACGCGCCGCTGCGGGAGGCGCTGGCGCGCGTCGGCGCGCGTGATCCGCTGCACCTGGGGGTCGGGCTCGACGAGCTGGTCGTGACGACGATGGACGGCGCGGTGGTGGAGAAGAAGGTGCCGCTGCCCGAACGCTGGTTGCGCGGGTTCGCCGAGGTGCAGGTCATCGCCTCGGGCATGGACCAGCGCGGCGAGCTGGCGGGCCTGGCGGCGGTGCGGTTCCTGCGCGGGCTGCCGAAGAAGGGCACGTTGTGGGCGACCCAGGCGGGGCGTGAGCTGAGGGTCTCCGACCGTCAGGTCCCGGGCTCGGTGCGGCTCGCCGCTCCCAACCGGCTCGGCACGCTCCTGCCGCTCCTGCGCTTCGCGAAGACCCTTCGTGTGTACGGCCCGGGCGACGCCGCCTCCAGCGCCTGGGAGCTGGAGCTGCCCGGAATGCGCTACACGCTCGTGTTGTCCCCCGAACGCTGGCGCGGTTTCTCCGGCGAAGGCGCGGTCCTCGACGACCTGGCCACCGACGAGGCCGAGAACGACGCCGACGTGGTGGGCATGCTGCTCAACTTCGAGCCCGAGGTCGAGATCGGCCTGCTGGCCGACCGCGCGGGCATCCCCGCCGACCGGGTGCGGGCCGCGCTGACCCAGCTCGGCGTCGCCGGACGGGTCGGCTACGACCTGGCGGAGGCCGCCCACTTCCACCGCGAGCTGCCCTACGACAAGGACAACGTGCTCCTGCTCAACCCTCGGCTGGCCAAGGCGCGCACGCTGGTCGAGGCGGGGGCGGTGCGGCTCGAAGGCGAGCTGGCCAGCGTCACCACCTCGGGCGGAACCCGCCGGGTCTCGCTGACCGACGGCTCCTGCACCTGCGAGTGGTGGTGGGACCATCGCGGCTCCCGCGGGCCGTGCAAACACGTGCTCGCCGCCCGCATCGCCGCCCGCGCCGCCGTCGAGGTCTCCCGATGAGCCTCCTGGCGGAGATCTCCCACCTGCTCGCCGACAGGTCGATCACCCGGCTGGCCGACCGGCTGGTCACCCTCACCGAGGAGGAGCGCGCCGAGCTGACCGGGCAGCTGCCCGGCCTGGTCAAGAAGGTGCGCGTCCCCGACGAGCCGCTCGACGCCACCATGCTGCTGCTGACCGGGGCCGGCGTCATCACCGGCCCGGCCGCCGCCGTGACGTGGATGACCGGCCGCGACGTCACCCGCCGCTGGGCCGCCCCCATCGACGTCGCCCTGGTGTGCCGGGTAGCGGCCACCCGGCCGCCGGAGTGGCGGCGCGACGTCGCCGTCCGGCTGGCCCAGCGGATCCGGCGGCCCGGTGACCGCATCGCGCCGCTGGCCGTGGCGCTGCTGCGCGAGTCCGGCGCGGCGCCGCCCGAGCATGACCCGCTGGTCGCCGCGTGGTTGTCCGAACCGGGCGTCGCCGACGACCCGCTGACCCCCGTTCTGCTGCCCCGGGTCTTCGACGCCGACGGCGCGGGCCGCGCCCTCCGGGACGAGCGGCTGGAGCCCGAGCCGACCCACTGGCTGGCCACCGCCGTCCGCGAGCTGCCCAGGGAGCAGGCGCTCGACGGGTGCGTGAGCCGGTTCCTGCGCGGCGGCGACCCGCAGGACCTGCGGTTCTTCGTCCGGCTGCACACGCTTCTCGACCCCACGCCCGCCGAGTCGGCGCCCCGCGTGCGCGACTACCTGCGCCTGCTGCCGTCGGCACCGGGCCCGGTCGCCGAACTGGCCGCCGCGCAGGTCCGGCGGGCGCTGCCGCTCGACCACGCCGACCTGGTGGAGGCGGTGGAGGCGCTGACCTTCCGCCCCGAGGCCAAGCTCGCCGCTGTGGGCCTGCGCTGGACCGACCAGACGATCCGGGCCACCCCGGAGCACGCGGGGGATTTCGTCACGGCGCTGACCATGGCGTACGCCCACACGTCCTTCGACGTGCGCAACCGCGCGGCCGAACTGACCATGAAGCACGCCGGCCTGTTCACGGCTCACGCCGAGGCGTTCCTGGCGGCGATCCCCGAACTGCCCGCCGGGCTCGCCGCCGCCCTGGCGACACGGTTCGGCGGCGAGGTGCCGGTCGAGGACCTGCTGGAGCGCAAGGAGTTCCCGCCGCTCCCGGAACCGCCCGAGCCCGAGCCGTTCCCCCAGCCGTCGATCGTCCCCTCCGGCCTCGACGAGTGGATCCGCCTGGAGCGCTGGCTGGCCGCCTTCGTCGCCGGCATCCACGCCGACCGGGCGGAACTGCGCCGAGAGCTCACGCCCTACGTCGAGCAGCAGTCCTACTACCGGCAGGCCGACGCCCGGCGCACCAGCCCCGACGCGTGGCAGACGACCCTCGCCGCCGAGCTGGTCTCGCCTGGCAGCGTGCCGGTCCTGCCGCCGCTCGGGCCGGAGCGGTTCTGGGAGGGCGAGAGCTACTCGACGCAGGTGCTCGCCGTGACACGGGGTGCGGAGATCGCGCCGCCGGAACAGACCTACCGGGGGATCACCGTCAGCTTCGGACACCCGGAGCGGGGCCACTATCTCGACGACGACGCCCCCGTGCGGTCCATCGACATCACCTGGACGAGCGACGAGGGCCCGTCCACGGCCGAGGCCCGCGAGAACGGCGAGCGGGTTCCCTACCGGAACGGCTGGGTCTCCCTCACCGGAGCACCCGTCGACGAAGCGGTCGCCAGGGCCGCCGAAATGCGGTGGAACCGTTTCCACGACGACGAAGAGAGGCACGCCGACGTCGGGGAAGCGATGCCCGACTTCGTCCTGGACGGGGTCTACGAACGGATGGCGGAACTCGGCGTCCACCCCGCCCGGATCGAGGCCATGCGCACGGGCGGCCCGGTGCCCCCGCCGGGCGACGACGAGCCGTGTGCGGCGGTGACGGTGACCTACTTCCCGGCCCGGCAGCGCTCCTTCCAACCCGCCCCGCTGCCCGAGGCCGAGGAATGGCGGCGGCAGCACCTGCTGCCCCACCCGAACATGATCTCCCCGCTCCACGACTTCCTGCTGCACCGTTACGCCGAGATCCTCGACGCCCTCCGCGCCGACACGCTGCCGCCCGTGCTGCTGGCCACCCCGACCTGGCTGCGCGGCCACCTCGACCCCGCCGTGCTGGTCGACCGCCTGGAGAGCTGCGCCGCCGCGGGCCGCGAGCCACTGGAGGCCGACCTGGCCCAGGCGCTGCTCCGGCTCCCGAGGGGCAACCACCCGGCCGAAGCCGCCCGCGCCGCCGCGATCGGATCGGCCGCAGCCCGGCAGGTCGCCGCCTGGCTGGCGGGGGAGGGCATGCCCGACCCGGAGTGCGGCGCGACCTGGCCGCAGCCGGCCGAGGGCGGCGAGCGCCGGCTGACGCCCGTGCTGCGGGCCGCGCCCACCGGTGTCCGGCTCATCGACGAGGTGGCCCTGCGGCAGCCGTTCGAGTGGACCGACGACGAGAAGGGCGGGGCGATGGGCGCCTGGCCCACGATGGTGCCGTCCCACCGGGAGGTCGTGGCGGTCAACTTCCTGCCCTTCACGCTCCGCACCTACTGGAGCCCGTGCGTGGGCCAGCGCGAGGTCTCCCGCATGGTCGCCGCCGACGGCCCCCTGGGCGACGCGACGGCGACGATCGTCGCCTATCTGCTCGGCGCGGAGCCGTCCCGGACGATCCCGCTGGTCCTGCGCATGGCCGCGCGGGGCGACCTGCCCGCCGAGACCATGGGCCGACGGCTCGCGCTGCTGATCCGCAACACCTGGCTGGAGACCCGGCCCGTCGTCACGGCCCTGGCCGACCTGGCCGAGGCGGGCGGCCACCACGAGGTGTGGCGCATGCTGCGCGCCATGCTGCCCGAGTTGCTCGGCGAAGGCCGCCGCATCACCGTCCCGCAGGCCGAACTGGTCGCCTTCGCCACCGACGTGGCCCGGTGGACGGGTGCGCGCGGGGAGATCCCGGTCATCGCCGAGTTCGCGAAGAGCCGCCGGACGATCCGCTTCGTCCACGAGTGCAAGCGGCTCCACGCCCAGCTCACCGGGACATGCGTACCGAGCACAGGGGCCGGATCGGATCCGACTGGAACAACGGCAACGAGCTGAGGTGCTGATGATGGCGGGTGTGGCGATCAGCCACGGTCCGGCGGGGCGGCCACCTGGCTGACGAACGCGGTTCCCTTCCGCGCGTCGACCGCGAGGCGCCTTCACCAACTGGTGAGGGCGCTCCGCCCGCTGCCGTCCGCGCTGCCGTCCGCGCTGCCGTCCGCGCTGCCGTCCGCGCTGCCGTCCGCGCTGCCGTCCGCGCTGCCGTCCGCGGCCCGCCATCATTTACGTCGCGCTGAACCGCGCCTCGAATGCCCTCATTGCTCGCTTCGCGCCTGTCATGAGAGCCGAGCGCCGCTATGACGTCGGCGGGTGCGCGGGATGGTGACCTCTGGGAACAGGACAAGGTCGCCTGGTCGCACCGTAGTAGGACATGGCGGCGGCGAGCAGGCCCAGGCCCCACAGTGTGTAGCCGAACATCTCCATCGACACCTTCCAGACCGGGGCCTGGCCGAGGTTGCCCTTGCCAAGAATCCATGCGGTCATCCCGGCCACGCCGAAGTAGCCGGCCAGGCCGGCGCCGACGAACAAGGCGGGTCCGAGCACCAGCCATCGCGGCACATCACGCCCTGCCAGCGGAATCACCCACCGCGGCCAGATCCGGCCGAACCGGTGGACCAACGCCAGCGGCAGGAGGGTGCCCGCAAGGATCATCAGGATGACGAAGACCGCGAAAGGCGAACCGTCCATGAACGGCAGCGGCTCGTGCGCCGTGACGGAGTCGAGCACCAGCGCGGTCACCCGAGCCGCGCAACCGCCGATCGCGACGTAGGCGGCGAGGTAGGCCCAGCGCGGTGCGGGGTCGGTGCGCCGCTCCGGCGAACGGCCGTGCACCCGGCCGCAGTGGACGCAGGCCCGCCGGACCCTGCGCTGCTCGGCGACGGCACATCCAAGCGTCAGCACGCCCGCCGTCGCTCCGGCCGCGCGGGTCAGCAGACTTCCCCAGTGGTCGATCTGGCCGAAGAACATGGTGACGAGACTGATGGGGAGCATGTACGAATAGACGATCAGCCCGGCCCCGGCCACCCATGCCAGCGCCACCAGCGTCCACCGCGCGGGCACGGCCCAGTGGTGCGCGGTCCCGGCGGCGATCAGCGCGCACACCGCCGCGGCCGTCAAGGCGAGCGTCACCGCCGCCCACCGGCCGGGAGAGAACGGCTCCTCAGGCGGAGCCGAGGGTGATCCCGGGTCCATCAGCCACCACACGTGGGCCACCCCATAGGCCGCACTCCACCCCGCCGCAACGTAGGGCCACCTGCGCGGCCCGCCTAATGCCTCGGCTCTCATCCGAACTCCTCGGCCCCCGTGACTGGACGACTCGACGAGCGTGCTCTGTCAAGGCTGTGATCTCGCTGAGGGGCCCTGAGAATCCACTCAGCTGCGGAAGCGCGCGACGGTCTTCGGGCCGGGGAGGGGTGAATCTTCAGTTCAAATGCCAATTGACGGCGGGCGCGGCGCGGGGAGCGGCGGCGACAGGTCCCAGCCGCCGTGGTCCCTGCGTCCTCGGGGGACCACGCTGCTTCGAGGGGGTCTATTGCAGAGGGCACCGAAGCCCGCTCGCCGACAAGAGATAATGATCTACAAAGTAAAGGCGCCGGGTGAAAGAGCGCAACAAATGAATAAAACAAACTCCTCAGCGAGAACGGGACTCAGTTCGGTGCCCGGCCAATGAGCTGACTGCTTGAAACAGAGAAGCATGCCACAGCGGTGCGCGCCTGCAGGCAGGCCTGGTGGATCTTGGGAGGGCATGGTCGTGCTCGGCAACCGGCACATGAACTCGGAAGCCACGCGGGGGGAGGGACCCATCATCGATGGGCCATCGCATCGCGGTCATCATCGAGGGCATGAGGCCGCAACCATTGGTCGAGCACGGGGAAGGTAATGCTGCGATGCCAGCGGCCGGAGAAGGACGTCATGCTGCTGTTTCGGCTGATCGGGGAGTCGCTGGAGCACCTGCGCCCGTGGATGCCGTGGGTGGCCGGGCACAGCAGGCAGGCCACCGCTGATTTCCTGGCGCGGTGCGGGTCTCGGTGGGAGCGCAGAGAGGCCTACGACTACGCGATCGTTCACCGGGGCAGGGTCGTCGGCAGTTGTGGGATGTCCACCGGTGCCGACCCCGGCGGCCGGCAGATCGGCTACTGGCTGCATCCGGCCGTGACCGGGCGCGGTCTGGCGACGCTGGCCGTGACCGCCTTGGCCGAGCAGGCGTTCACGCTGCCGGCTGTGGCATACGTCGAGATCGTCCATGATGTCGCCAACGCCGCCAGTGGCGCGGTGGCCCGGCGTGCGGGCTTCAGTCAGACCGGGCGCCGGGCCGGCAGGTTGCCGTCGGCCCCGGGGGAGAGCGGCGTCGACCTGGTCTGGCGATTGTCTCGTCCGCCGTGGCCGTAGGGGAGCGGTCACATCGGCCGGATGCCCGTCTCACCGCGGGCGGGCGAAGCGTTCGCACAGGCGCTCGAGCCCCAGACCGCTGATGAGCAGGCGTTCCTTGGCGTTGTTGAGCAGGTCGGCGCTCCAGGTGACGAAGCCGCCGTCGCCGAGGTTGAGATCGTCTCCGGCCGGGGTGGTGGCGCGGATCTCGAAGCAGGCGTCCCGGTAGTAGCCGCGGCCGCCGGTGCGATCGTCGTCGAAGGCGAACACGGTGGTGGGGTGTGCCTGCGTGAGCGGGTCGAGGACGTTCTCGCGCAGGGTTCGGCGGTGCCGTCCGGCGGTCAGGTCGGTGACGGACACGCGTACCTCGGTGACCCGATGGCCGAGGGTGCGGACGCTGTCCAGGAGGTCGAGGTGGACGCCGATCTGTTCGGCCAGGGCTGTGGTCTCGAATGCGAACGAGCCCTCGTCGCGGCCGGCGGTGCACAGCCCCAGCATCGTGAAGTGCGCCGCCATGCCGGGCGCGGCGTAGGACTGGGCGCGGACCACCCGGTGCACGGCCGCCAGCCGGACCCGCCGGCCGGAACGAGGGTCGCGGCGCAGCAGGTCGCGGCGGCGTACCGCGCATTCCAGAGCCAGCACGTTGGTGGCGTCCGCGACGACCTCGGTGGTGCGGACGGTGGTGACCACCTTGTTCTGGTCCGCGGTCGCCACCGCGGAGACGGTGCCCAGGGGGCACAGCGGTGACAGCGCCACGGCGGTGAAGGCGTGCTCGGACAGCCGCCTGTGCACCAGGGCCTCCAGGCGTGCCAGTTCGCCGGGGTCCAGCGCCGACGGCTGGGTGAAACGGTTGTGCTCGTAGGCGTGCAGCAGGCGAGCGGGCGTCACCGCGGCGGCGCGGCGGCGGGAGACCTCCAGCAGCAGCGTCTGCAGATCGGTCGGCGTCAGTCGCTCGGCGAGCGCCTCCAGGAGTTCGGGAGCGGCGCCCTCGCGCAGGATCCGGCCGAGCCATCGATCACGCGCCGCCGGTCGATCTCCATCGTGTCCGAGCGGATCACTCATCGCCTCATTGTGGCCGACTCCCGCGCTCCAGGAGTCTCGACATGCCTGGAACGTCCACGTATGTTCAATGAGCCAACCATAGGTATCGGGGCCTGACCTGCGGGAATGCCGTTGACAGTTAGTGCGAGTCTCGAAATTCATGTCATCAACGTCAGTCAGGGCGACTCGATCCTGATCATCAATCGTGACCTCGCCAAGGTGAAGAAGGCGATCGAGAAAGTTCCGGGCACGACCGTCCCCGGCAAGCGCATCGACTGGGTGCCGTACGCGATCGAGCAGAAGGTCCCGCTGACGGGCACGGTCAAGAAGGCGTTGCTGGTCGACGGCGGCTACGGCTGGTTCGGGCGGGACGTGCTGTTCAAGCTTCGCCGCCACGGCGTCGTGGAGGGCAAGGCGGGCTGGTGCCCGAATCTGTACGTGATGGTCAGCCACTTCCACGACGACCACCAGATGGGCCTGCGCGACGTGCTGCTCAGGAAGGTCCCCGGGAAGACCAAGAAGGGCAAGCAGCAGTTCGTGACGCGTTACGTGCCCGGCCGGATCTACCTGAGCCCGCTGGCCGACGCGCGCAACCCGGGCAACACCTCCTTTCCGCTGTTCAAGAAGGCCGTGCGGGCGGTCGCCAGAGCCCACCCGACGCAGAAGACGACGGTCGTCGAGGTCGGCCGGGGTGGCGTCCCGGCCGGGAGGAAGGACTTCACCGACCCGGTCGGCTTCGACCTGGGCACCGGGGTCGTGGACGACGACGGCACGCCGATCCCGATCACGGTCCGGATGATCGCCGCGGGGCAGTCGGTGCATCTGGAGCAGGCGCGGAGGCTGGAACCGGTGCCGTCGAAGACGTCCGGCAAGTCGGTCGACGAGAACGACCGGTCGCTGGTGTTCGTCCTCGAATATGGATCGTTCCGATTCTTCTGCGGCGGTGACATCGCGGGTGACGGCATGGCCTTCGGCGGCAACCCGCCCGACCAGTCGATGCCGCCGATCGCCAAGGCCGTCCAGGCGAAAAAGAAGAAGAAGGCCTATGGCTCGAAGAAGAAGCGCCGGCCCAAGCTGGGCGTCTCCTACACGCACGCCGACGTCGAGACGCCGCTCCGGACCGCGATGGTCCAGGCATACCCGGAGCTGGGCTGGGTGGCCGGTGAGGACTGGTCGCCGAACGCGGGTCACTGCACGGTCATGAAGGCCAGTCACCACGGCAGCGCCTCCAGTGTCGACACCTACTTCCTGGCGACGTTGCGGCCCACCGTCGTGGCGATCTCGTCGGGCATCAAGCTCTCCAACCACGGTCATCCGACCGACGTGGTGCTACGGCGGCTGCACCGGTCGGTCGCCGCCCAGTGGGAGGACCCGTTCAGCACGGCCACCCCCAAGGAGAAGGTCGACAACACGGTGGAGCAGGTCTACATCACCGAGATGACGAAGCTGGCCAAGGGGGTCGCCAACCCGGCCAAGCCCCTCGAATCACGCCTGATCGGCGACATCACGATCCGCCCGGTGGACGAGACGATCGTCGCGGTCCGCGCCGCCTCGGCGACCGCGCCGGCGAAGCTCCAGGTCCAGGTGTACGGCACCGGCGACGTCACCCGCCTCGTCGGCGACGCCGGCGTGAAGCTGCCCGGCTACGAGCTGATGCCCGGTGAGCCGGTCGACGGCATGGCCACCGCCTACCGCGTCGGCCCGTGGTATCACCCGGACAAGGTCTGAGAGGGACGGACATGCCACTGGAAAGTGTGGAGCGTTCCACCGGGACGTACCTGAAAGGGGTCGTCGCCGGGGACGACGAGGTCTACCTGGGCCGGATCGCGCGTCAGGTCGGCGACCACTGGGTCGGCTTCGACGACTCGTTCGCCATGCCGGTGATGCGCGCGTTCTGCCGGGCCCCGGAGAAGTTGCGGCCGGAGCCGTACTTCCATCTCGGCTACATGCAGTTCGCCCAGGTCAACGTGTACGGGGTGGCGGTGCCGCCGAGCGTGTTCGTGCCCCACTGGAAGGAACGCGAGGCCTACGTCTGGGACGAGCACACCCAGCAGTACCTCGACTTCATGGGGCCAGCCGAGGCGCGGGCGCGGGACGTCTCGGCGCCCTTCTACGCCTTCAACGGGCAGCAGCGGAAGGAGAGGCTGCGCGAGGAGGCCTACTACTACCACGGACGGCCGAACGGGTCGCTGCTGCAGATCAACCCGTTCGTCCCGGAGACCGGCACGGGCCTGAGCCGGTGCGCCTCGATCGTCTGCGAGGTCGACCTGGAGCTGCTGTCGGGCGCCGACGTCGCCGAACTCGTCAAGGGGTGGGAACCGCTGGTCGTGATCGACCGCAAGACGGGCGAGGAGCCCTACCGGACGGCGCTGACGCACCTGCGGGCCAACCCGCTGCCGGACGCCGAGCCGGAGGACACCGACCCCGTGATCGACGAGATCGTCGGGGACTCCGACATCGTGGCCCGGGTCATCGGCGAGTACGTGCTGCTGGAGATGCCCGACCCCGAACATCTGGGCTCGACGTTGTGCGTCAGCGCGACCACGACGAAGATCACGGTGCACGCCCTGTCGGCCTACGACGTGAAGTCGGCCCGTGACCGCGCCGTGGCCGAGATGTGGGACCGCCTCTACGACCATCTCGCGTCCGTCAACAGCCTGCCCGCCGGCCGGGTCGACAAGACCGGCGACCTGCCCTGCCTGCGTCCGCGACCGGGCGACTTCGCGGTCGAGCTGCGCTACACCACCGTCCTGGCGGGCCTGGCCCGCCGCACGGTCACCCGGTCGACCGGCGGGGGCCGGCGTGAGGCGCTCTCGGCCTTCACCTGGTCGGCGCTGGCGCAGTTCGACGAGGTCAGCGGCGACTTCGGGCTGACCGCGATCCGCCTCCCGGCGGAGGTCGGGTTCTCGATGGACCCCGTCTCGAAGATGTGGCTCGACGTGAAGACGATGAGCAGGTACGACGGCCTGTCGATCGACCTGAGCCACTTCACCCGCGCGGCGATCGCCCGCGACGGGTTCGCGTCCCGAGGCGGCCTGCGGGAAGTCAGGCCGCTGGACACCGTGATGTCGACGGGGAGTGGCACGTGAGCGAGCCCTTACGCCCCGAGGTGGCGCTGAGTTACAC
Organism: Herbidospora sp. NBRC 101105; assembly: GCF_030269205.1. NCBI lineage: Bacteria > Bacillati > Actinomycetota > Actinomycetes > Streptosporangiales > Streptosporangiaceae > Herbidospora > Herbidospora sp. NBRC 101105. Next base: position 12,331 of record NZ_BSSX01000011.1, read on the forward strand.
GGCCGGACGCCTGGTCGTGGCCTGGACGGGCGCCGGCGCGCCCGCCTACCGGGTGCGGGTGACCGACGGCGCGGGTTCCCCCGCCTACCAGGCCGAGGTGCCCGCCTCCCCGCTGGCCTGCGACTTCGAGCCGGTGCGCGGGCAGACGTACACGGTCACCGTGACGCCCGTCGGGGCGCCCAGCCTGCCGGTGACCCTGACGGTCCCGGACGCGGCGGCGATCCTCCGCGACCTGTCCGACCGGCTCGTCGCCGAACGCGGCGACGCCTACGTCTTCACCGGGCTGCCGCTGATCGCCGACCGGACCCTGAAGTCGGAGGCGCTGCCGGTGCTCGACCCGTCGGTGCCGTCGCTGACGATCAGCGGCACCTCCGAGGCCACCACGGGCGACCCGGCGACGCCGGCCGAGGTCGTCTTCACGGTGTCGCCCGACTACGAGCTGCGGCTGGTCTGGGTGGAACGCCCGGCGTCGGGCCGGGTGCTCGACCTGCCCGCCTACGACCACGTCGACTTCACCGATCCGGTGTTCGTGACGTCGAGCTTCGCCCACGACGACCCCGCCTTCGGGTTCCCGCTCCCGGCCGGCGCCGCGTTCGAGGGCACGCTTTCCGGAGGCGCCGCGGGTGTGCGGGTCGGCGGGCCGCTGACGCCGGAGTTCACCTGGGAGGCCGCGGGGACCCTGCCGCCGTTGACGCTGAGACGCGCCGGGCAGGACCCCGTCACCGTCACCGGCGGGCGGCTCACCCTGACCCAGGCCGCCCAGAGGGTCACCGGCACGGTCACCCTCGGCGAGGCCGACTACGGGGTCGTGCTCGATCTGCCGACGATGGGCGTCCGGGACCCGCACCTGCGGTTCACCGGGACCACCCTGCCCGGCCCGGCGGCCTGCGGCGTCGACGACGTGCTCGGCGTCCGGCTGCCCGGGGCGCTGCTGAAGCTCGCGGGGCTGCGGGTCGCCGAGCTCACCCTGGGCTACTCGCCCGTGGGGTTCGAACCGACGACCACCCGGGTCGTGTTGCGATTCGGGACCACGCCCCTGGCGATGGGCGGGGTCGCGCTGTCGGACCTCGCGGTGACGTGCGTGGTCCGGCGGGTGCCGGGGCAGCCGCCCAGTTGCTCGGCGGAGCTGTCGGCGTTGCTGACCGTCGGCGCCGCGACCTACCGGGTCGCGGCCGGGGTGCCCGCCGACGGTCCCTGGTACTTCGAGCTCGACGACCCCGCTCTGGCGCTGCCCAGGTTCGCGGGGGTCGACGTGGCGGAGTCGGCGGCGTTGCTGCCCGGCGGGTACGGGGATGTCGTGCGGCTGACCCACGCCGCGGTGCTGGCCGACGCGACGGGCCTGATCGGGGTCGAGTTCACCGTCGGGCAGGGCCCCGCGTGGACGTTCGGGCCGCTCACCGTCTCCGGCTGGTCGGCCGCGATCGGCGCGAACGCCGCCGACGGCTGGTCTCCCGCCGCCGACGTGCACGGCACCCTCGCGCTGGGCGGCGCGGCGATGGACGTCTGGCTGAGCCTGCCGCCCGACCCCGGCCGGCCGTGGACGCTCGCGATGGAGGAGGGCGCGAGCGTCCACGTTCCGTCGCTGGGCACGCTGCTCGGCCTGCTCGGATCGACGGTGGCGCTGCCGCCGGGGCTGTCGACACTGGGAGAGCTGGAGCTGTCGGCGTTCTCGGTCGCGTTCGACGCGAAAGGCGTACACCACCTCGGTTTCGACGTCGAGCAGGCCGCCGACTGGGTCGTCGTCGCGGACGCGCTGACCCTGCGCGGGTTCGGCGCGTCGCTGCTGATCAGTGACGACGGCGTGACCGGCATGCTGGAGGGCACGGTCGAGATCGCCGGGGAGCCGGTCGACGCGAGCCTGCTCAGGAACGAGGTCACCGACGGCTGGTTGTTGCGCGCCGCCTACCTCGACGTCGTCGAGGTCGACTCCATCGCGGCGCTCGGCGACTGGCTCGACCCCGGCGAGGGCGCCCTGCCGGTGGGCCTGCCGCTGTCGGAGGGCTTCGACGTGTCGCAGGTGTGGGTCGCGTTCACCCCTGCCGGCACGCTCGACGGCTTCGGGTTCACGATCTACGCCCCCGACGTGTGGACCGTCGCCGAGGGCGTGCTGGCGATCACCGACGTGCGAGCCGAACTCGCGCTGCCCCACCCGGCGTCCTCGGACGGGGTCGTCGCCGACATCCACGGCGTGGTCACGCTGGCCGGGCTGGAGATCGGCGTCAGCGCGGTCAAACCGGCCGCCACCGCGCCCTGGGAGTTCACCGGAAGCCTGCTCGAGGGCTGCGTGGTCGACCTGGTCGGCGCGCTCAACGGCCTGACCGGCGGGCACGCGCTGCCCGCCGACGCGACCCGCTACGGCCTGCCCTCGAAGATCACCATCGTGGCGGCGGAGGTGTCGGCGATCCCCGATCTGGAGCGGTTCCACTTCGCGGGCCGCACCCGCACCGAATGGGAGATCACCCTCGGCGGCACGACGCTGGCGATCAGGGCGCTCGGCGGCGTCATCGATCTCGACGGCGAGTCGCTGACCGGCACCCTCACCGGCACCCTGGAGTTCGCCGGCATCGCGGCCGACCTCACGCTGCGGATCGGGAACGCGGCGACGCCGACCGTGTTCGGCGGTGTCATCCGCGATCCGGCCGCCGTGAAGATCGACGAGGTCGCCGCGATCGGCGGCACCTGGCCCACCGGCCTGTCGCTCGGCACGTTCAGTGAGGCCGCGTTCGCGCTCGACCTGACCAACGACTTCTTCGTCGTGTACGGGGCGGTCCCGCACGCCACCGCCCTCGTCTACGCCGGTGAGGCGAACGGCCGCTGGTCCTACGCGGCGGCCCTGGCCATGGACGACGGCTTCACCTTCGCCCAGCTGTCCGCCTCGTTGTCGGTGGTGGACGAGGTCCTGAAGGTCCGGTCGGCCCGGGTCGTCGTCTGCGACCTGGCCGAGACCACCCTCGCGCAGCTGGCCGCGACGACCGCCACGGCGCTCCACGTGGTCGACCCGGCGGCCGTCTCGCCGCTCGGTGTCGTCGCCGCCGACACGACCACGCTCACGAGCGGCATCCTGGTCGCCGCCGACCTCGACTTCTCCACCGGCCTGACCGCGCACGTCCTGCAGATCGGTACCGCGGGCACCGCTTCGGTCCGGTTGTACGCCTCCATCGGTCAGGGCCGCTACTGGGCCGACCTGCCCGACATCACCGTCGCCGACACCCTCAAGCTGACCCTGGTCAAGCTGGCGTACACGACCGAATTCGCCGACCGGCTCGACCTGACCGCCCACCTCGGCCTGACCGGGCTGTTCGGCGCCGACCACGGCTTCGACCTGACCCTGTCGATCACCGACACCGGGCTCACCTCCACCGCCGCGCCGACCACCGGCGTGATCGAGGAGCCCTTCGGGCTGCCCGGCATCACCCTGTCGGGACTGTCGGTCGTCGTCGCCTACGTCTGGGCTCCCAGGAGCTCGTCCTACCAGCTGACCGGCGAGGTGAAGCTCGGCCCCGCGCCGGAGGAGGGCGAGCAGGACACCCGGCTGGCCTGCCGGGGCTGGCTCGGATTGAGCGGCGGCACGGCCGAGACGTTCCGGGTGGTGCTCACCCAGCCGTTCCCGATCGCCGCGTTCGTCGCCCAGTGCGTGACCGGCGGCGGCTGGCCGGACGCGTTCATCGAGATCACCTTCCTGACCGGCGAACTCCTCTACGTCCGGGCCACCGGCGTGTACGAGATGCGGGCCCGGGTCGAGCTGACGGTCGTCGAGCCGTTCGAGCTGGACACCGTCGTGACCGTCCGTGCCGACGGGGTCGAGGCGGCGATCGAGCTCGGGTCGCTCGACCTCGGCTTCGTGTCGTTGCTGAACTCGGTCCTGGCCGTCAGGACGGGGGAGGGGCAGCGGCTCGAACTGACCACCGACGCCGTGTTCTTCGGCGAGCCGTTCTCCGCCGGGGTCGCGGTCGCCAAGCGGTCGGGGGGCACCGTGTTGTCGGGGTGGCTGGAGACCGACCGCGAGCTCGACCCCTTCGGCGCCCTCCACGTCACCTTCGCCTACGAGGACGGTGACCTCTCGATCGCCGACTGGCCGTCGTTCGACTGGGCGCGCGAACTCGTCGACCTGTTCGCGGCCATCCGCCGCCGGGCCGGGCAGGGATGCGGGGACCTGGCCCACCTCGTCGCCAAGACCGCGTTCCGCACGACGTTCACGCTGCGGCCCGGGGTCCGGCTCGCCGGTGACCAGGTGGCGTTCGACCTGACCGGGTCGTACGCGTTGAAGGTGGCCGGGGCCGGCGATCCGTTCGTCGAGGTCGACCTGCCGGCGTTCACGGTGCTGATGCCGGTGTCGACCGCGTGGGAGGACGTGCCGGAGCGGCTCGCCGCCGGGATCGGCGGGGCGGCGGCGACGATCGCCGGCGACCTGCTGGAGCAGCCGCAGAAGCTCGCGATCATCGTCGGTGTGCTCGCGGCGGAGGAGGCGGTCGCGGCGGCGCTGCAGCTGGTGTGCGAAGGCCTCGCCGAGGCGGCGCTCGCCACCGCGACCCAGGCCGTCGTCACGACGGTCGCCGCGGCCACGTCGGCGGCCGCCGTCACGGCGGGGGCCCTGCTCGCCGCGGTCGCGGGCATCGTTCCCCGGAGGAGGTCGTCCGGCGGCTCGTCGGGGGGCGGCTCCTCTTCGGGCGGGTCTTCGGGCGGGTCTTCGTCCGGTGGTTCCTCGGGCGGTTCCTCCGGTGGAGGCACGCCGGCTCCGGAGACGCCCGTTCTGCGGGGCTTCGACTACGCCGACGGCGCGTTCACGGGGACGTGGAACGGCTCGTTGTTCGCCTCCGGGTACACGTTCGAGGTGGTGACGCCCGACGGGCGTGTGCTCGGCGGGCCCGCCGGGTTCCGGCTCGACTCGACGGTCGCCGCCGCGCTGACCGGCTACGGCGTGTACACGGGCCGGGTTCGCGGCACCCGGGGAGGCGCCGCGAGCGCGTGGGCGGAGCGTCAACTGGTGCGGCGGCCGTCACCGCGGCCGCAGGTCGCCATGGACGGGGGCGAGCTCGTCGTCACCTGGGCCGATGCCGTCGTGGGCCGCTACGACGTCCGCGTCGGCGATCACGTCGTCGCCGGGGTCACCGGAACCGAGGCCCGCATCCCGGTCCCGCCGGGCCGGACCGTGTTCGAGGTGGCGCTGCTGGCCGTCCGGCCCGGCGAACTGCCCGCCGAGTGGAGCGCCGCCACGCGGTACGAGATGGACCTGACCCTGTCGGACCCCGTGCTCGCCTTCTCCTCCGGGACGGCGTCGCTGACCTGGGAGGGGCCCGCGCTGGCGTACGAGGCGGAACTGCTCGACCCCGACGGCGGGCTCGCCGGGGTGGCGAGCGGGCCGGCCGGACGGTCGGCGGTGCTCGGCCAGGGGTTCCGCTGGGGCCAGGAGTTCCGCGCCCGGGTCCGGCTCGTGGCCGACCGCACGGGGCCGTGGGCCGAGACGCCCCTGGTCGGCGTCGGCCGCAAACCCGCCGGCGTCACCGTGACCGACGACGGCGCGAAGCTCACTGTGGCGTGGGAGCGGATGGAGGGGTTCGGCCAGTACTGGGTGCAGCTGCTCGGCGACGGCGGCTGGGGCGCGACCATCGAGACCAACCAGGCCACGGTGGAGGTCGACCCCGAGAACCGGGGCGCGTACGGCGCGCTCACCATCCGGGTGTCGGCGGCCCACGAGGAGATCCAGCCCTACTGGTCCGACCCGATCGAGGTGCCGCGCTGGATCGGCGTCGAACTGTCCGGCGACGGCCTGACCGTCGGCCTCACCGAAGCCGGGCGCGGTGACCTGCCCGCGGGCTGGACCGTGGTGCCGCGCGGCAGCGCCGGCCCCCTGGGCGCGATCGCCCGGCTCGCCGCCTGCGGCGTGATCCCCCTGCCGGAGGTGTACCGGCTGCTGGCCGAACCCTATCCCTGGCCGGAATGGAGCGAGAGCGGCGGCGGGCGCATGGCGGTCTGCCTGGGCATCGAGGCAGGCGGCGTCTGCGACGTCGACGTGCCGAACGGGCGGATCGTGCGCATGGTGAGCGATGAGGAGCTGGGCGGGCGTTACCTGCCCTCGAACGGCTGGGCGGCGGCGTCGGAGGGGCCGGTGGCGGCGCTCCTCCTGCTGCGGCGCCTGGCCGCGACGCTGGTCGAGAACGGGGTGCTGACCTCGGTGGGGGAGGTCTTCGAGGGCCTCGACCGGACCCGTCAGCAGGTGGAGACGTGGGGGAGCACGCTGCTGTCCCTCGCGCCGGAGGTCGGGGACGTCGTCTACGGGGTCGCGGACGACCGCCTGGGGGAGTACGCGCCTTCGGCCGAGAGCGGCTGGCTGGTCGTGTCCGCCGACGCGCCGGTTGCCATGATCGTCCGGCTGGTCACCGCGTTCGCCCAGCGCGGCCTGCTCACCGACGACCAGCGCTTCGCACTGTTCCCTTAGAGACCGATGTGACTCCGGGACGGGGTGTGGAGATCGCCTCCAGCCCGTCCCGGAGTCGAACACTCCCAGTAGTGATCTACAATGTAAAGGGGGCGGGTTGTCGAAAACCCACATAACGCAACAACCAAACCCCCTACACCTAGGGGAGAAGCCAAGCTGGCGTTCGGCTCGATGCGCTGGCCGCTTGAAACAGAGGATGCCTCCCACCCATCGCCGTGCAGGGCGTCGGCCCAGGCTCGCCGAGCTACAGAAGGTGGATCGATCGGTCGTCCGGGCGGATTTCTCGGCGTCGTGAGCGGCATCCTGGCAACGTCCATTCCGTGAGGCCGATATCTCCCGCGCCTTCATTTCGGACTTTCACAAATAACACTTCAACCGCCATCGAGATGGGGCTCCAAATTCGTGGCTCCTCAAGCGCTATTCGGAACATCGTCTCTGTCCGACCTGTGTACACAAACCCCCAGGTAGCAGCGTCGGCAAGGGCCACTGCCCGCGCGTCGGAGCGGTGAAAGCGGCCCGAACTGTTGCCATCCGCGCGAAAAAGACTTCAAATTGCGAGGGCTGCCGGGCGCCGCCCCGACCAAGGTCGGGTGCTCGGTTGTTCGAAGGACATCCGTCACCACTGCGGGGGCCAGGCTATGGCAAAACGCGGGATTTCCCTTCTCGATCTGGCTGCGCCCTTCGCCGGCGCGGGTGCTCTGATTCCGGCCGGGCTGGCCGCGCGGCTGGAGAACCTGGCCGTCGTCTCTCACCGGGCGACCACCAGCGCGGGCGTGATCACTCATTCGGGGGTGGTGCAGCCGCTGGCCGATCTGGGGTTCCCGGCGCTGCGCACCTGGGAGGTGGAGGTGCCCGGTCTCAACACGGGTTTGCCGTTCCATCTGGTGCGCAGGCGGGCGCAGCGCGGCGCGGGGCAGAATCTGGAGCCGGCGGGTGAGGCGGTCTTCCTCGATCTGGTGGTCGACCGCATCGCGATCAAGGTGCCGGGGTTGCGGCCGGCGACGCTGGTTCCCTCCGCTGCGGCCGTGGCGGCGCATCTGCTGCCCGATCCGGCGCGTAGCGGGGTGCGGATCGTCGGGTCGGGTGTGGTGCGCATCGATCTGAGCGGGTCGGGGGAGGTGGTCCGGTTCGTCGACTGGCCTGATCCGTTCGATCCGGACGCGCCGTCGGGGGCGGTCTACCGGCTCTCGTTCGACCCGGTGAGTTTCTTCATCGGCGGTTCGGACATCGGGATGACCGTCGACCGTCTGGTCTTCGATGCGTCCGCGCAGGTCACTCCGCCGGAGATCGTGGCTCGTGGGCAGACGCCCGGCTGGCAGGGCATCTCGATCGCGGAGGCGACGCTGTTCCTGCCGCCGAACACGCCGCTGGTGGACAAGGTCAACATCGGCGTCCGGGACGTGCTGCTGGGCAGCCCGGCCGGGTTGCAGGGCGAGATCCGGGTGGAGCTGGGGCGGACGCCGATCAACGCCGCGGCCGTGGACTTCCTGCAGGATTTCGCGGGGGCCGAGCAGGCGCGGCCGGTGCAGGGGTCGGGCCGGGAGCTCACCGTGCCGTTCCTGACGGGTACGCCCGCCACCGGCCGGATGCGCGCCAGGCTGAACCCGTCGGCGGTGGGCGCGGCGACCCAGCCGCGAATGGTCTGGACCCTGCCGGACGGCACGCGGGTGAGCGCGAACGACTCGGGCTGGTTCACCACCTCGGTGGGCGAGACCATGCATGGAACGTTCTCCGAGGAGGTCAGCGGGGAACGCGTGAGCGACGCGCCGACGGCCTACACGTTCGTCCAGTCGGAGCCGACGGTCAGGCACCCGGCCAAGGTGAACGTGCGCGTCGGGTCGGTGAACCTCGCGAACGTGGTGTTCGTGTCCGGTACGGCCGAGGCGCTGCGGCTGCTGGAGTTCGAGTCGGCGCTCAATCCGGCCGACGCGGCCCGGCTGCAGTGGCGGCACGGCGAAGGGACCGACGCCCACACCCGTACCGGACCCGATTTCTCACTCTTCCCGAGCAGGGAGCCGGGCACCAGCTTCATCGTGGTCACCGATCCGGACAAGCGCACCCGGCGGATCAGGGTGGACGTGCTGAGCGAGGGCCGTCTTCTCGTCGGCACCGCGCAGGGTGTGTTCGACGGCGCGGGCAACCCCGTGAAGGTACGGGCGGTCGGGCAGACGTACCGGCTGAGCGGGTTCCTCAAGGACGCCGCGCTGACGCCGTTCCCGGAGCGGGCGACCCTCGCCGGGAACACGGTGACGGTGCCGGACGGCGGCCTGGCCGAGGTGACCGTGGAGCTGGGCAGCGGGACCAGGCCCGACGCGCCTCCGCCGCCCGTGGTGGAGAAGGAGATCCGGCGGCTGCGGATCCTGTTCAAGTTCGAGACCAGCGATCCGACGGTGTTCAACGAGTACCTGCCGCGCGACCAGGAGGATCCCGGCCGGGAGGCCATCCGCCGGTGGGCGGGGTTCTTCCAGAACACCACTTTCGTCGTGATCGGGCGCGCCTGCGACATCGGCGCCCCCGAGACGAACAAGGTGCTCGCCCGCAACCGGGCCACCGCTGTGGCCGGCTGGCTTTCCGGTCTGGGCACGGTTCACGCGCGGGGCGAACAGGATCCGCCGTCCCCGGCCATGCAGCAGGCGCAGGAGCAGATCCCCGGGCTGAGCGACGAGGAGAAGTCCGCGGCCCACCTGATCACGAAGGAACACTCGGCGACGACACGCGGCTCCTGGGGGCAGACGGTCGCCAACGAGATCCGCGAACGCTACCGCCGGATCGACGTCTACGCGGTCGGCGGCACCTACACCCCGCCCGGCGGCGCCGACCCCGCCGGTCAGAGGCAGCCGACCGACACCCAGGAGCACGCCCCCGACCTGCGCCGCGCCTACCTGCCCGGCGCCGACGTCACCGAGGTGACCCCGGCGCCGCCGCGCGATCCGCGTCTGGCCTGGCTGGTCCGGCTGCTCGTCCGCTGGGACTCCCCGACCGTCACCGCGTGGGCCGACGCCATCCCGACCCAGGCGGAGTTCACCTTCCAGTGGGCCACGGCGAACGTCGTCACCCTGCCGGCGCCCGGCGGCGGCGAGACGACCCTGCCGGTCCGGGCGCCGTCGGAGCCGAAGGGGCAGCCGTCGACCGAGGTGTACACGCTGACCGGCCGCTGGACCCACGATTCCCGGTCGGGGCAGACCGTCTTCTCGCTGGGCATCGCCTCCTCCGGCGACCCGAAGGGTCTGGCCGCCGTCGACTCGGAGTTCCTGGCCGTGGCGCTGGCGCTGGCCCCGGCGCTGCTGGCCGGGATCGGCGCGGCGGGGGTGGACGGCCAGGTGGTGCGGCTGGCCGCGCTGGCGGTGGCCGCCGGGGCGCTGGCCGCCGTGGCCGAGAACGGCGAGGTGGTCATCCACTCGGCGGAGGTCGAGCACCGCCAGCGCGGCCTCACCGACGCCACGGGCTTGCGGACGCGGGTGCTGCTGGACTACACCGCCTCCCTGGAACTCGACCTGGACGCGGGCGGCCTGGGCCGTGCCCGGACCAAGGACTCGACGCTCAAGGTCCGCTACAAGAAGGTGGGCCTGGAGTTCGACGACGCCAAGACCGCGTGGTACGAGAAGGTCGGCCTCGTCTACGACGACGCGTCGTTCGAGCTCGCCGATCCGGGCCGCTGGCAGATCGACGGCCCGCTCGGGCAGCTGCTCCAGGTGACCGGGACGCGGGCCGGGTTCGGCTCGTCGTGGTTCGAGCTGGACCTGGAGTTCGCGCTGGACCTGGGCATCGTGTCGGTGCAGGGGGCGACGGTCCGGTTCGTGTTCGGCGACGACGGGATCTCGGCGGAACTGCGCGGCCTGGCGGTCGGGGTGGACATCCCCGGCGTGCTGCGCGGCGAGGGCCGTCTGGTCGTCGGCGACGGCGGCGCGTTCCAGGCGGCGCTGGAGCTGGAACTGGTCAGCGTCGGCGTCAAGGCCATGGGGACGCTGGCGTTCGACCCGGCCACCGACTTCGTGTCGATCTCGCTGGGGCTGCTGCTGCCGGTCGGCATCCCGCTCGGCGCGACCGGGCTCGGCGTGTTCGGGTTCGTCGGCCAGTTCGTCGCCAACGGCGCCCGCGCGCTGCCTTCCGGCTTCCCCAACGACCCGGTGGGCCGTGAGCTGGCCTGGTACCGGAACGTTCCAGCCGAGAGCAAGTTCGCCCCGGCGCGCGGCCAGTGGGCGGTCGGCCTCGGCATGATCGTCGGCACGCTGCCCGACACCGCGTTCACCTTCAACGCGACCGGCATGTTCGTCGTCGCCTTCCCCGACCCGGCCGTGATCTTCGGCATCGACGCCAAGCTCGTCAGGAAGCCCCCCGCCAAGCCGAGTGCCAAGGGCGACCCGCCCAGCCCGAGCCTCAACGTCGTCGGCCTGATCGCGGTCGACGACGAGGCGGTCCTGATCGGGGTCCGGGGCCGGTACACCATCCCCAAGGTGCTGGAACTGCTGGTGCCGATCGACGGCTACTTCCCCTACCCGAGTGTCCCGAAGAAGGACGCCTACCTGCGGATCGGCTCCGACGGCGTGGTGAGCGAGAACCGTCCCGGCGACCCCGTGACGGTCAAGCTGCTGCCGGGCACGCTCAACGCCTCCGCCTTCGCCTACCTCATGGTCGAACAGCGGCGGCTGCACCGGCTGGGCGGCGACCCCGACTTCAACTTCGACGGCTTCTCCGTCGGGTTCGGCGCGGGCTGGCAGATCAAGTGGTCGGCGGGGCCGATCAAGCTGACGGCCTCGGCCAAGCTGCTCGTGGGTTTCGGCACCAACCCGTTCCTGCTCAAGGGCGGCATCTTCGTCAAGGGCGAGCTGAGCCTGGTCGTGGTGAAGGTCGCGGCCTCGGGTGAGATCGTGGCGACCGTCTGGGACGACAACGGCACACTCAAGGTCAACCTCAAGGGCCGGTTCTGCGGCTCGGTGTCGATGTTCTTCTTCTCCCTCAAGGGCTGCGTGGGGATCGACATCGGCGACCCGATCACGCCGAAGGCCCCGCCGCCGCCTGCGCCGATCGGCAAGGTGTCGCTCACCGACCGGCGCGGCTTCACCACCGCGACCGCGGTCGCCGGCGCGCCGGGGCCCGAGCAGACCGTCTGGCCCGACACCGTGCCGGTGATCGAGTTCACCCACCACGTCGCGGTCGCGCTGGCCGGGAGCGCGTTCGCGCCCGGTCCCGGCCCCGCCGGGCCCCTCTGGTCGGGGACCAGCGAACTGAAGTACGCCTACCGGCTGACCCGCGTCGAGATCATCCCCGACGGCGGGGCCGCGCTGCCCGGCCCGCTCGACTCCGGATGGTGGCTGCCCACCCACCGGCCGGGCGTCCTGGCCGAGGGCGACGTCGCGGTCTCGGAGTCGGAGGGCATGTTCCTGGCGTTGCTGGCCTGGGATCCGGCGCCGTGGACGTACTGGCTGGCCGACGGCGGCGCCGGCACCGACGCCGACCCGTCGCAGACCCCCGGCCGGTTGTGCGACCCGCCGCCCCGGCCCCGGTCGAACTGCGCGCCGGGCAAGGGCGGCGTCCGCACCGGCCCGGACACGGTCCGTTTCACCACCCCCGACCCGGGCTCGCCGCCGTTCCCGTCGCGTTTCGCCGCCGAGGGTCAGGAGCTGCTGTACGGGCTGCCGATCGCCGCCGCGCCGCCACATCTGGCGGCCAAGGGGGAGGCGCTGACGCCGGGCGCGGTGGGGCCGGGCCCGTTCGAGGAGGACGTGTGGTGGCTGGCGGCGGCCACCCGCCACGGCTTCACGGTCCGCACGAGCGAGCTGCACGCCCGGCTGGTCCCCGAACTGACCGGCGGCGAGCTGCTGCTGGTGGTCTGCCGCGACTTCCGCGAACGCCCGCCCAAGGACGGGGAGGACCGGGACGGCGGCGAGGGGGGCCGGCTCCCGGTCGTGCTCGGCGTCACCGCCGAGGGCCCCGAGCTGGAGTGGGCCCCCACGGTGCTGCGCGAGGTCCGCACCCGCGACGGCGCCTGCGCGCTGGTCCGGTACACCGCGCCGCCCAAGACGACCTGGTCGGCGGTCCGCGTCCTGGAATGGCCCGGCACCGACGACAACGACGCCGACCGCGTCGGCGTGGCGCGGCTGTGCGGGGTGAGCGCCGCCGCGGCGGCCCAGGCCGACGCCAACGCCGCCTTCCTGCAGGGGCTGCGCGACCAGATCAACCTGCGGGCCGCCCAGGCCGTCCCGGCCCACCGGCACCTGCTGGAACCCGGCCGGGGCTACACGGTGCGGATCTCCTGGCAGTGGCAGGGCTGGGTGAAGTCCGACGCCCAGCCCGCGCCCCCGGCCACACCCGCGGCGGGCGGCTGGCAGAACGGGCCGGCGCAGTCCTACCGGTTCCGGACCGCCGCGGCCGCCGTCACGACCGGGGCCCCGCCCGCCGAGCTCACCGACGAACGCGCCTTCGACCCGCGTTCCCTGCTGCGCTACCTGATCGCCTTCGAGCCGGAGACGAACTCCGCGCCCCACCTGCGGGACGACCCCCTCCTGGTGCACCTGGCGATCGACCACGGCGAGCAGCTCGCCGGGCGGTACGGCAGGACGCTGGCGGTGCGGCTGCGCCGCACCGACCCGCCGCCGGGCAGCATGGCCGGGCAGGCGCACGCCCCCGACGAGCCGGCCGAGGTCGTCTGGGGCCCGCTGTTCGACGCCTACCGGCCGCTCGGGCAGCGGCTGTTCCTGGAGGCGATCCGGGAGGCGCCCTGCCTGGAGGAGCCGCCGCTGGGCGGCACGACGGGGGAGATCCACGCCGACCTTGTCCCCGGCGGCTGGTACGACCTCATGCTGATGGCCACCCCGGCGGGCCAGCCGGACGCCGAGCAGGTCGTGGTGTCCCGCACCCACTTCCAGGCCTCCCGTCACCGAGGCCCGGCCGACCTGCTGGCCGCGCTAGGGTTCACCGCGCCCGACCCCGAACCGTTCATCGCGCCCGACGCCGTGGTGACGGCGGCGATCCCGCCGGGCCCGCCCACGGTCGGCGACGGCGACCTCGACGCGCTGCTGCGCGGCGCCGGGCTCGACCCGTGGCCGTTGTCGGACCGGGCCCGCACCTCGGTGTTGTGGCTCGACGCCGGGGGGACCTGGCAGGTCGCCGGTCTGCTGCTGGAGGGGCCGGAGGCCGTCGTACGGACCGGCCGGACCGCCCTGGCGGTCACCGCCTGCGACTACGGCGGGGTGGCGATGAGCGTCCGCTGCCGCAATACGGCGGGCACGCGGGTGCTGCTCACCCCGGCGGCCCCGGTCGCGGTGCCGGCCGCCGAGACGATCACCCTCACCCTCACCCGCACGGCGACGAGCCGGACAGGGACCGTCACCGCGACCACGGTCACCGGCCGCCGGTTCGCCCTCGCCGTCCCCCGATCGGTGCGCATGGAGGCAGGAGCATGACCCTCAGCCCGTCCTGGGCCCTGGCCGGCCAGGCCGTCGACGGGGTGGGCGACGCCCACCTCACTCCCGGACTCCACTACCGCGTCCTGGTCGGCCCGCTGCTCGGGCTGCCGGTCGTGCCGCTGGCCGTCAGCCGGACCTCGCTCGGCCAGGAGGCCAAGGGGTACACCCGCCGGGACGTGGTGTGGGTCGACTCGCGGCGCCGGATCCTCACCCCGCCCTTCACCGTGGCCCCCGACAACCCGGTCACCGCGTACTTCCCGGCTGGACGGGTCTGCTGCTGGGCCTCGGTGGAGGCCAGGAGCGAGAGCGGCCCGGCCGGCCTGCTGGTCGAGGGCGTGGTCGCCACGCCGTACGGCGACGCGCCGGTGGCCCGCCGCGGCGCCGCGCCCTACCACGTGTACGCCTCCCACCTGGAGCGGGTGGTCGTCAGCGGCAAGGGCGTGGTCTCGGGTCTGGCCTGGCTCCCGGCCGACGTCGTGACCGGCACCGACAAGTTCCGCACCGCGCCGCTGCCCACCCGGTCCGGGGCCCGCTACGCCGGCCCCGACGACGGCATGGACCAGGGGCTGGGCCGCGTCAAGGCAGGCGCGCCGCAGCGTTACGGCATGCACGAGTATCCGGCGGCGACCGACCCCTTCTCGTGCCCGTACGCCGACCCGGCCAAGGAACACGACCGGGTCAAGGCCCTGGTCCCCGAACCGGGCAAGAGCCTCGACCGGCTCGTCAACGACCTGTCCGCGCCGCAGTGGCTGCTGTCGGCCGCCGAGGCGGTCGTGGACGACGACGGCGAGGTCCTCGGCGGCTCCGAACGGCCCCTGCTGATGGACCTCTACCAGGGCGCGGTCGACCCGGGGATCGCCCGCTGGCTCGGTCTGCTCGACGTGGACGACCTCGCGCCGCCCCTGGGAACCGTCATGGCCTACCTGGTCGAGGGCCTGTTCGCGCCCGACTGGGCGGCGCTGGCGCAGGCGCGGCTCGACCCCGGCCCCCAGGTCCACGACGGCGCGGCGGCCGTGCACGCGATCGCGCAGCGCGCCCCGGAGCTGGCGCAGTACGCCGACCGCGTCGGCCAGATGGACGTCGGGCCGTTCGTGCGCCTGCACATGATCCTCGCGGTCACCGCCGGACACCCCCTCGACCCGCCCGGCACGCTGAAACTGGCCGCTCCCGTGTCGGGCGGCTGGCTGCCGGCGACCGCGCCCGCCGCCGAACGGGAACTCGTCATCGGCCTGGACCGGCTGGTCCCCGGCGCGGGGCTCGCCTCGGCGCTGGCCCAGCCGGCCGGGGCGACGCTCGCCGAGCGCAACCCCGAGCTGCCGCCGGAACGGCGGCTGCTGCTCACCGCCCGCGACGGCACCACCAGCGGCCTGCTGGCCGACCGGGACGTCGGCGAACAGGACGGGACCTGGCAGTTGTCCCAGGCCGACTGGTTCGGGCGCTGGTCCACGGCCGAACGCGTCGACTTCGCCGGCGCCGACCGGCCCCGGCCGCCCCGGCCCGTGTTCACCCTGACCGTCCGGCCCCCGGCCCTCACCACGCCGCCGCAGGCCGGTCCGCTCGCCGGGGTGCTGCGCGTGGAGGTCTCGGTGCCGCCGGTCTCCGGGCTGCCCGCCGGGGGACGGCTGCTCCAGAGCCTCAAGCTTGTCGTCGGCGGCGTCCAGACCGTCCACACGGTCACCACGGCGGAGACGATGGTCGTCGAGGTGCCCGGCCCGGCGCTGGCCCCGACCGCGACCGGCGCGGTGACCGTGACCGCCCTGTGGACCGACACGGCCGGCGCCGACTCCGACCCGGCCGAGCCGAAACAGGCCCTCTTCCACGATCCGCGGCCGCCCGAGCGCGTCACCGTCGTGCCCACCCTGGCCTACACGGCCCGGCCCGACGCCACCGGCCGGGCCCGCGCGACCCTGCGGTGGACGCCGGGGCCGGGGCAGGCCGCCTACCGGGTGTTCGTCGCCGACGAGACCACCCTCGGCGGCCAACTGGCCGACGTCGCCGCCGGGGTGATCGCCGCCGGGGACGCCGGGCAGGCCCCCTCCGCCGCGCAGGCGGCCACGCTGCTCGCCGCCCTGCGGGCGGCCGCCGACGCCCCGGCGCGCGGCGCGGTCTGGGACGCCAACCGGCACCTGCTGCCCCGGCGCTGGTGGCGGCAGCTCACCGCCGAACCGGTGCCCCGCCCGGCGAGCGGGCAGGCGGTCTTCACCCACGAGGTGTCCGGGTCGCTGACCGTCCTGACGCTCTTCCGGATCGTCGCGGTCAGCGCGGCCGGCGTCGAGGCCGACTTCCGGACCAGCCCGCTGCTGCCCCGGGCGGTGCCCAACCTGCTCGTCCCGCCGATGCCGTCGGTCGAGGTCCAGCCGCTCGCCGACGCCGCCCGGCTCACCCTCACGGTCCCGGCCGGGCCGACGCCGGCCGCGCGCTACCGGATCCGGCGGGCCACCGCGACGACCGAGACCACGCTGATGCCGGTGGTCGCCGAGGGCGCCCTGCCCGCCGTGCCGTTCACAGTGCTCGACACCGGGCTCAAGCCGTGGCTGCGCTACCACTGGCGGGCCGAGGTGCAAGGGCCGCCCGCGCCCGGCGGCGGACCGGCGGGGGAGTGGTCGGCCGCCTCGCCCGCCGTCGCGGCGGACATCATGCCGCCCGGCCCGCCCGACGCCGTCACCGACGTGACCGTCACCGCGGAGGCGTCCGGAGCGCGGATCAGGTTCCGGCATCCCGGCCCGCTGACCGGCGGGGCCACCGCCGGTTACGCCGTGGACGTCTACCGCAGCCTGCCCGGCGAGGCGCTGCGGCTGTTCACCACCCTGCCGGGACACCCCCGCCCGGCCGACGGCTGGTTCGAGGTCCCCGATCCCGGCGGGGTCACCGGGACGCTCTACCGGGTGGTCGTCACCGACCCGATCGGCCGGGCCTCGCGGCCCAGCGACCCCAAGGAGGTACCGTGACCGCGCTGGTCCCCGAACCCGGAACGCTGGGCCTGGAGGCGCCGCTCCTGGGCCCCTGGTTCTCCACCGACGTCACCCTGCCCGTGCCCGGCGCCGACCTGGGCGTGCCGGTGACGATCCCGGCCGGGACCGACTGGCTGGCCCCCGCGACCGGGCTGCTGTCGCTGGCCGTGGCCACCGCCCCGCTGCCGCCGATCCTGGCCGCGCTGCGGGGACCGGCCGGGACGCCGCCCTTCACCACCGGACGGGTCGTCGCCGTGCTGCGCCTGCTGCCGGAGGCCGAGCAGCGCCTGACCGCCCTGCTCACCGACGTCCCCGCCGCCGACGGCTCCACGGCGGCGCCCGGGTCGCCGACCCGGGCGCCGGTCCGCACGTTCGCGCTGCAGCTGCCCGCCACCGTGACCACGCTGGCGGCGCTGAAGCCGCTGATCGACCCGCCGATCCCGGTGCTCTCCTCGCCGGGTGAGGAGGCCGCGCACGTCGGGCTGAGCGTCACCGGCGGCGTCCTGGGCAACGCGGGCGACCCCATGACCGACCTCAAGCGGCACACGCAGAAGCTGCTCGTCTTCCCCGGCGGCGCGACCGCGACCCTCTACGCCTTCGACGACCGGGGCCGCTCGATCGACGCCGGCGCGGTGGCCGCCTGGTGGACCCGGCTGACCACGACCTTCTCCAACCTGTTCGCCCCCGGCGCGGCCACCCGCGTCGCCACCACCACCGCGCAGCTCACCGTCCAGCTCACCGGCCCGGCCGACGCGCCCGCCGCCGAGGCGGTGCTGTCCCGGCTGACCACGACCAACGTGACGGGCACCGGCCCGGTCCGGGTACGCGGCACCGGAAGCGCCGCCGCCGCGTTCACCCTGACCGGCGGGAGCGCCGACGCCGCGCCCCTGCCCCTGCTGGCCGCCCTGCCCGGCGGGACCTACGGGCCGTCCGTCGGCCTGTGGCCGGACGGCCCGGTCGGCGGGGTCACCCGCGACTTCGTCCGGGTGGCGCTCGTGGACGTCGAACGGCACCTGACCGGGCAACCCCGGATCGCCCCCGCCGGGGCGGACGAAGAGGCGCAGCGCCGGGCCGCCGCCCAGAAGCGGGCCTCCACCCGCACCCTCGTCGACCGGGCCGAACCCGGCGTGCTGCTCGCCACCGCCGAGGCGGCCATGGCCGAACTCGTCGCCGTGCTGGGCGCCGGGACGGCGACCCTCGTCGCGCCGGTCCTCGACCGGGCCGCCGGCGTGCTGACCGCCCCCGCCCTGCCCGCCGGCCCGGCTCCGGCCGCGCTCCCCAACCCGGTCACCATGGCCGCGCTGACCGGCGGCGGAGGCGACGACGGCGGAACCGTCGTCGGGCAGCGGGTGCTCGTGCAGACCTCCGTCGACCCGGCGCTGGCCGGGGCCTGGTTGCGGGTGTGGCCGCAGTACCTCGACATGGTGGAGGGGGTGCACCGGCGCAGCGCGGGCGGCGGCGGGCTGGTGGACGCCTCCGGGGTCGTCCGGGCCGTGGTCCGGCTGCCCGACGGGGTGGTCGCGCCGGACAACCGGATGGGCCTGGACCTCATGCTGGTCACCGCGGCCGGAGCCGTCCGCTATCCCGAGGTGCGGCTGGAGCGGCCGGCCCCGGTCGGCGGCACGCCCCTCGACCTGGCCGCCGTCACCGGGCCCGTCGTCGCCTGCGAGACCGGGCAGACCTTCACCGGCGGCGTCCCCGCCGGGGCCCTGCCGTCCGGGGTGACGCTGGTGGCGCTCACCACGCCGCCCGCGCTGGTGGCCGTCCCGGCGGCCCAGTGGAACGGCGCGACCGTCTCCTCGGCGCTGACCGGCGGCGACGTGGTCCAGCTGACCGAACCGGCGTGGAAGGGATGGCGCGGCGGCGAGGCGATCGGCACCCGGATCCTGCGCACCGGCCTCACCCGGCTCGTCCAGGTCGGCGCGCCGCTGCCGACCCAGGCCCGCGACGAGGTCGCGGCGGCCGTGCTCACCTCCGCCACCGCCACCGGCGTGGTGGCGGCGGTACGCCCGCTCGGCGCCCACCACGAACTGCCCGCGCACCAGACCGGGCACCCCGGCGCGCCCGCCGACGACGAACGCCACGGCGCCGGCGCCCGGCTGCGCGGCCCCGCCGTGACCGGGCTGTTCGAGATCCTCCGCGAACGCGTCGCCGGGACCACGGCCGCGCTCGCCTCGGCCGCCGAGGCCGCGCTCCCCGTCCCGGCCGCGCCCACCTCCCCCGGCGCGTGGGCGGCGACCCTGCGGACCGTGGGCTTCGGCGTCGAGGCCGAACCCGCCCTCACCGAGGCCATGCACGTGGCCGGTTTCCCGTTCGACGGCACCGCCGACGACGTCCACACCTGGCTGACCTCGCGCGGCGTGCCGCTTCCCGCCGCGCTGTCCGCCTCGGTCCTGCGCGCGGTCAGCCGCCGCCTGTTCGGCACGCACACCGGCTACCGCGAGACCGCGACGGCCCTGGCGGCGGCCTTCGCCGGCGCCCAGGACTTCGTCTACCTGGAAACCCCCGCCCTGGACGCCAACGGGATGGGCGGCCCCGCCCCGCTCAACCTCTGGCAGACCCTGGTCGACCGGGTGAGCGCCAACCCGGTCCTGCGGGTGCTCGTCTGCCTGCCGCTCCGGCTCCCGCCCGGCACCCCCGCGAAACTGCAGCGCGTCCGCGACCACGGCGTACGCCAGGCGCTCGACGCCCTGCGCGCCGTCGCCGGCGACCGCCTGGCGGTCTTCACCCCCGCCACCGGACCGGGCCGCGCCCTCCACCTGGAGGCCACCAGCGTGGTGGTCGACGACGCCTTCGCCCTCACCGGCGGCACCCACCTGTGGCGCCGCGGCCTCGGCTTCGACTCCTCCCTGGCCGTGAGCGTCTTCGACGAACGCCTGATCAACGGCCGCCCGGCCGACGTCGTCACCTTCCGCCGCACCCTTATCTCCGGCCGCCTCGGCCTGCCGACAAGCCTGCTGCCCGAGGACCCGCCCGAACTCGTGGCCGCCGTACGCCGCCTGTCGGCCAGGGGCGGCGGACAGCGGCTGGCACCCGACCCCGTTCCGGCGCCCGACCCGGTGCCGACCGACCTCGACGTGGCCGTGTGGAACCGGGACGGTTCTCCCACCGGCTCCTTCGACGCGCTGGCCTGGTTGACGGGCCTGGCCGCGGCCGTCCAGGCCGAACTGGCCGCCGAGGTGCCCGGCTCCGGGTGACCCGGGCGCCTGTCACCTACCGGGAAGCGGTAGTCGATCGATGCTGTGCGGCGGGCCGTGGCGGGGCCGTCACCAGCTCTGCCCCGGAGTCAGGACGCGCCGGGTCCGGTCCCCGGTCCAGGCCGCTTCCAGGATCGCCGTCAGGCTCGCGGTGTCGGTCGGGCCCGGATGGTTCTGGATCAGGCGGGTGACGCCGCCGGCCATCTCCGCGAAGCGGGGGAGGTCGGCGCGTGCCACGCCGATGTCCGCCAGGGTGGCGGGGATGCCGATGTCGGCCAGGAGCCCTTCGAGCCAGGTGAGGAACACCTCCGCGGCCTCGTCGTCCGAGGCGTCGGTCACGTCGAGCCCGCACACCCGGGCCAGGACGGCCAGCCGGTCGCCGATGGCGTCCCTGGCCGCGTCCAGGGCGTAGGGCAGCAGCAGCCCGACGCCCAGCCCGTGGGGGGTGTGGGTGGCGGCGCCGATGGGGTACTGCAGGGCGTGCGGAGCGGCGTTGCCGGCGTGGGAGAAGGCGATGCCGGCCAGCATCGACCCGTAGGACATGTCCGCGCGCGCCTCCTTGTCGCCTCCGTTCCTGACGGCGCGGGGCAGGCTGCGGGCGATGCGCTCGGCGGCCAGGAGCGCGTAGTGGTCGGTGATCGGGTTGCGGCCGAGGAAGACCTGCTCCACCGCGTCGCGCGGCCCGTGGGGGCGGGGTCGCGCGGTGTAGCTCTCCACCGCGTGGCAGAACGCGTCGATGCCGGAGTGGGCGGTGACGCTCGCGGGGCAGGAGTAGGTGAGCTCGGGGTCGACGATGGCGAAGTCGGGCACGATGTGGACGCTGGAGACGCCCACCTTCAGCGCGCGGTCCGGGTCGGTCAGCACCGAGACGGGCGTGAGCTCCGAGCCGGTGCCCGACGTGGTCGGGACCGCGACGAGGGGGATCGTCGGCCCCGGCACCTTCGCCTCGCCGTAGAAGTCGCGCGGCGTCCCGCCGTGGCACCGGATGACGCCGACGATCTTGGCGAGGTCGATCACCGTGCCGCCGCCGATGGCGAGGATCACGTCCGCGTCCACCTCGGCGGCGGCCGAGACGGCCAGGGCGACGTCGGCGAGCGGCACGTCCGGAGTCGCGTCGGCGAACACGCCGACGGCCTGGACCTTCTCCCGCACGGCGGCCACGATCTCGGCCACGCCCGGCTGCCCCAGCAGGACCCGGTCGGTCACGACGAGGACGCGCGAGCCACACTCGGCCACCACGCGTGGGATGTTCTGCGCGACCCCTTCGCCCACCATCAGCTGGCGTGGTCCGCGGACGGTCTCAAGCATGTCGGTGCCTCTCTGGAACGTCGGCGGTGGTGGGCCGGGGGGCCGTCGCGATGAGGACGCCGGTCACGGCAGGTCGATCGCCGCGTAGGTGACGTCGAGGTACTCGAGGATGCCCTCGTGCGACCCCTCCTTGCCGATGCCCGACTGCTTCACGCCTCCGAACGGAGCCGACGGGTCGGAGATGAGGCCGCGGTTGACGCCGACCATGCCCGTCTCCAGCCCCTCGGTGAACCGCAGCGCCCGCTGCAGGTCACGGGTGAAGACGTAGCCGACCAGGCCGTGCTCGGTGTCGTTGGCCTTCGCCAGGACCTCCTCGTCGGAGGTGAAGGAGATGATCGGCGCCACCGGGCCGAAGATCTCCTCCTCCAGCATCCGCGCGTCGTCGGGCACGTCGACGAGGACCGTGGGCGGGTAGAAGTGGCCCGGCCCGTCGGGACGCTCGCCGCCCACCACGACGCGGGCGCCGCGATCGACCGCGTCGGCGACGAGTTCGTCGATCTTGGCGACCGAGGCCTCGTCGATCAGCGCCCCGACCTCCACGCCGTCGTCCAGGCCGTGGCCCACCGACAGCGCGGCCATGCGCTTGGCGAAGCGGGCGGTGAACTCCTCGCGCACCGGCTCCTCGACGTAGATGCGGTTGGCCGCGATGCACGACTCCCCGATGTTGCGCATCTTGGCGACCATGGCGCCGTTGACGGCGACGTCCAGGTCGGCGTCGGCGCACACGATCAGGGCCGCGTTGCCGCCCAGTTCCATGGAGGTGCGCAGCACGTTGTCGGCCGCCTGCCGGAGCAGCACGCGCCCGACCTCGGTCGACCCGGTGAAGGAGAGCTTGCGGGTGCGGCGGTCGGCCAGCAGCGCCGAGACCACCTCGCCGGAGCGTTTGGTCGTCACGACGTTGACGACGCCCGGCGGCACCCCGGCCTCCTCCATGATGCGGGCCAGGAACAACATGGTGAGCGGCGTCTGGGCGGCCGGCTTGGTGATCGTCGTGCAGCCCGCCGCCAGCGCCGGGGCGATCTTGCGGGCGCCCATGGCCAGCGGGAAGTTCCAGGGCGTCACGAAGACGCACGGCCCGACCGGCTTGGGCACGGTGAGGATGCGGTAGCCGCCGTTGGGAGCGGTGTTGTAGCGGCCCTCGACGCGCACCGCCTCCTCGGCGAACCAGCGGAAGAACTCGGCGCCGTAGGCCACCTCCGCCCGCGCCTCGGCCAGCGGCTTGCCCATCTCCAGCGTGATCAGCCGGGCGACCTCCTCGGCCCGCTCCGTCAGCGCCCGGTACGTCGCGGTCAGCAACTCCGACCGTTTCCGCGGCGGGGTCGCCGCCCACTGCGCCATCGCCTCGCTCGCCGCGTCCAGAGCGGCGAGCCCGTCGGCGACGCCGGCGTCGGCCACCTCGGCGATGGTCTTGCCGGTGGCCGGGTCCTCGACGGCGAAGGTGGCTCCGCCAGCGGCCTCGCGCCAGGCGTCGCCGATCCGCAGCCGCCGGTGCTCGGGGGCCAGGACGTTCATCGGGTCACTCACTGTGTCCCCTCCTGGGGGTGTTCTCGGTGATGTTCAACGTGAGCTCAGCGACCGGCCTGGGACAACGCCAGCCCGGTGCCCGCGTCGAACAGGTGCGCACGGTCGAGGTCGACCGTGACCTGCAGCCGCTCGCCCGGCGTGCCGGTGACGGTGGGCCGGGCCTTGACCTTGAGGATCACCGTTCCCACGCGGACGTCGACCAGCGTCCGGTCGCCGAGCGGTTCGAGGCCGTAGAGCTCGCCGGGCAACGCCGCTTCGCCGCGCCGCTCGACGGACAGGTCCTCCGAGCGCAGGCCCAGCAGCAGCGGGCGGCCGTCTTCGGCCGTGGTCCAGCGGGGCCGCGGCA
Organism: Herbidospora sp. NBRC 101105; assembly: GCF_030269205.1. Classification (NCBI taxonomy): domain Bacteria; kingdom Bacillati; phylum Actinomycetota; class Actinomycetes; order Streptosporangiales; family Streptosporangiaceae; genus Herbidospora; species Herbidospora sp. NBRC 101105. Next base: position 35,499 of record NZ_BSSX01000011.1, read on the forward strand.
GCGTCCAGCCGTCCGCCCCGATCAGGCGGTCTCCCTCGGCGTGGCAGGCGAGCAGGCTGATGGCCGGGCTGCCGACGAAGCCCGCGACCCACTGGTTGGCCGGCCGCTCGTACACCTCGGCCGGCGTGCCGACCTGCTGGACCTTCCCCTCCTTGAGGACCGCGACGTAGTCGGCCATGGACAGCGCCTCGACCTGGTCGTTGGTCACGTAGACGAAGGTCCCGCCGAGGCTGCGGTGGATGCGGGTGAGCTCGGTGCGCATCTCGACGCGGAGCTTGAGGTCGAGGTTGGTGAGCGGTTCGTCCATGAGGAACGCGCGCGGCCGGCGGACCAGCGCCCGGGCCAGGGCCACCCGCTGCATCTCACCGCCCGACATCTGCGCGGGACGGCGCTGCAGCAGACGTTCGATGTGCAGCAGGCTCGACATCCGCTCGACGGCGGCGGCGATCTCGCTGGAGGAGGAGCGGCGGGCCCGCAGCGGGGAGGCGATGTTCTCGTACGCCGTGAGCCGCGGGTAGAGGGCGTAGCTCTGGAAGACCATGGCGAGGTCGCGTGCGGCCGGGGTGTCCCCGGTCGCGTCCCTGCCGTCCAGATGCACCGACCCGGCGTCGAGCTTCTCCAGGCCGGCGATCGCCCGCAGGGTCGTCGTCTTGCCCGCCCCGGAGGGCCCCAGCACGACGAAGAACGAACCGTCCGGCACGTCCATCGTCACCCCGTCCAGGGCCTGGACCTTACCGAAGGACTTGCGCAGCCCGTGCACTGCCACGGTTCCCATCAGGCCACCAGTTCTTCCGTGCTCGCGTCGTAGACGGGCGGGGGCCCGCCGGTGTGCCGCAGCCCGACCGGCGCGTCGGCGGCGAAACGCACGGTCGGTGGCATCCGAACCCGTACGTCGCGCTGGCCGCCGTGGTCGACCACGTAGATGATTTCGTCGCCCAGCCACTCCGCCGAGACCACGCGGCCCGGGACCGTGCCCTCGGCCCCCGGTTCGGTGACCTCCAGCGCCTCGGGCCGGACGCCCGCGATCAGCGAACGGTCGAGCGGCAGGTTCGGCGGCGGCGTGAGGGCCAGTCCGCTCTTGCTCCGCAGCTTCCCGTCGGCCAGCTCCACCTCGATCAGGTTCATCGGCGGGGAGCCGATGAACGCGGCGCAGAAGAGACTCGCCGGACGGTCGTAGACCTCCAGCGGCGTGCCGATCTGCTCGACGCGGCCCTTGTTGAGGATGGCGATCCGGTGCCCGAGCGACATCGCCTCGACCTGGTCGTGGGTGACGTAGACCATCGTCGTCCCCAGTTCCCCCTGGAGGTGCTTGATCTCCGTGCGCATGTCGGCCCGCAGTTCCGCGTCCAGGTTGGTGAGGGGTTCGTCCATGAGGAAGGCGCGCGGCCGCCGCACCAGGGCGCGGGCGAGCGCGACGCGCTGCTGCTCACCGCCGGACAGCCGGTGCGGACGCCGGTCCAGGAGCGCGTCGAGCCGCATCAGCCGGGCGGCCTCGGCGACCCGCTCCTCCACCTCCGCCTTGGGCAGGCCCTCGGCCCGCAGGGGGAAGGCCAGGTTGTCGCGGGTCCTCAGGTGCGGGTAGAGCGCGTAGAACTGGAACACCATGGCGATGTCGCGCTCGGCCGGCGGCAGGTCGTTGACCAGCGTGTCGCCGATGTGGATGTCGCCCGACGTCTGCCGCTCCAGACCGGCGATGGCCCGCAGCGTGGTCGTCTTGCCGCACCCCGAAGGGCCGAGCATCACGAAGAGCTCGCCGTCGCCGATGGACAGGTCCACGTGCTCGACCGCGACCGTCCCGTCGGGGTAGCGCTTGTGCAGGGTGCTCACCTCGATGCCCGCCATCAGCGTCGCACCGCCCCGAGCGTCACACCGGCGACGAGGTGCTTGCGCACCAGGTAGGAGAAGATGAGCACCGGCAGGGCGAACACGATGGAGGCGGCGGCCACGAGACCCCAGTCCACGGTGGTTCCGCCGATGAGGCCGGCGATGGCGGGTGGAGCCGTGCGCACGGCGTCGCTGGAGGTGAGGAAGATGGCGAACACGAACTCGTTCCACGAGAAGATGAGGGCGAAGACCGCCGTCGCGGCGATGCCGGGCAGGAGCAGGGGAAGGGTGAACTTCCAGAACGCCTGCAGGCGGGTGTAGCCGTCGAGCATGGCGGCGTCCTCGTACTCCGCGGGCACCTCGTCGACGAACCCCTTCATCATCCAGATCGTGAACGGGACGTTGAAGGCGGTGTAGATGAGGATCAGGCCGAGCTTGGTGTCGAAGAGTCCGACCTGGCGGTACATGAGGAAGATCGGGATCACCACCACCACGGGCGGCATGAACCGGGTCGACAGGATGAAGAACAGCTGGTCCTTCTTGGCCTTCACGGAGAAGCGCGAGTAGGCCCAGGCGGCCGGCACGCCCAGCACCGTGGCCAGCACCGTGGAGACCCCGGCGACGATGACCGAGTTGAGGAACGAGCCGGACAACGTCGTGGGACCGCCGCCGGAGGCGACGAACACGTCCTTGAAGTGGTCCAAGGTGACCGTGAAGTCGAAGAACTTGGCCGGAATGGCGTAGACGTCCCGGTTCTCCTTGATGGACGTCTCGATCATCCACAACACCGGGAAGAGCATCACGGCGGCCAGCACGGCCAGCACCGCGACCTCGATCACGACGCGGCCCCGGCCGCCGGAGCGGCGACGCGGGGGCCGGCGATCTCGGACAGGACCTGGCGACACGGCCTCGTCGACGGAGACGGCCATCAGTCCTCCTTGAGCTTGTTCAGGTAGCGCATGTAGAGCTGCGCGAGGACGATGACGATGAGGACCATGAGGATCCCGTACGCCGAGGCGGTCCCGGTGTTGAAGCCCAGGAACGCGACCTTGTAGACGTGGAACGACAACGTCTCGGTGGAGACCCCCGGACCCCCGCTGGTGAGGATGTAGACGAGGTCGAACAACCGGAAGGCCTCGATGGCCCTGAACAACACGGCGATGAGGAGCAGCGGCCACACCAGCGGAAGGGTGATGGTGCGGAACCGGAACCACTCCGACGCCCGGTCGATCGAGGCGGCCTCGTACAGGTACTTGGGGACCGCGGTGAGGCCCGCGAGCGCGATGAGCATGATGAACGGCGTCCACTGCCAGGTGTCGACGACGATCAGGGAGATCAGCGCCGTGTTCTGCTTGGTGAGCCACTCCACCTGCCCCAGGCCGATCGAGCCGAGCATGCTGTTGATCACGCCGAACTGCGCGTCGAGCATGAACCGCCAGAACAGGCCGACCACGACCGGCGAGAGCATCATCGGAACCAGGAACAGCGTGGTGAGCACTCCCCGCCCGCGCACGCGCCGGGAGATCAGATAGGCGATGGAGAAGCCCAGCACGGTCTGCAGGGTGACCGCGCCGACCACGTACAGCAACGTCGTGAAGGCCCTCAGGTGGACCTGCGCCGACGTCAGGATCGCGGTGAAGTTCTCGAACCAGACGAAGGTGGCGGGCCCGCCGCGGGTGGCCGAGTAGTCGGTGAACGACAGGTACAGCGCCCACAGCAGCGGGAAGACCGACATCGCCAGCAACAGCAGCAGCGCGGGCGAGATGAAGGCCACCGTGAGCCAGCGATCGCTCAGGTGGCGGGACCGCCCCGGTGCAGGCGGCGTCGAGGACGCCTCCTGCACCGGGTGGTCCGTCAGAGAGACGGGGTCACTCACAGTCCGCCGCCGCCCTTTTTGCCGGCGGAGTCGAGTACGGCCTGCTGCTCCTTGGCGATGTCGTTCAGCGCGGTCTTCGGGTCCTTCGCGCCGTTGAGAGCCGCGTTCACGTTGGTGTTCTCGATGTCGATGAGACGCGCGTACTCAGGCACGTTCCACATGTCCCGCATCCGCGAGACCGAGTCGGCGTACACCTTGTTGAACGGCCCGGCGTTGAGGAACTCGGGCGACGACAGGGCGTCCGTGCGCGCCGGCACGCCACCGGCCGCGGCCCACTTCTTCTGGATGTCGGCCTGCTCGAACCACTTCATGAAGTTCAGCGCCTCCGCCTGCTTCTCCGGGGAGGAGTAGGCCGAGACGTGCATGCCCATGCCGCCGAGCGGCACGAGGTCGGTCTTCTGCTTCGGCAGGGTGGCGAAGCCCAGCTTCTGGAGGATCTCCTCGCGCGTCTTGCCGAGCGTCGACTGCTCCGGGTCGAGCAGGCCGCCGCTCGCGGCGATCCAGTTGAAGGCGATGCAGGCCTTGCCCTGGGCGACGGCCGCGTTCACCTCGTCGATGAACCAGTTGCCGGAGCCCGCGGCGGTCAGCGGCTTCATCTTGTTGACCAGGACGTCCATCGCCTCCTGGCCCGCGGCGTCGTTGATGACGCCCTCGATCTTGCGCGCCTTGGAGTCCCACAGGTTGCCGCCGTAGACGCCGTTGACCGTGTTGTAGGTCACGGCCGCGGCGTCGGAGCCGTTGGCCTGGTGGAAGGCCAGCCCGCTGACGCCGGGGTTCTCGGTCTGGCACTTCTGGGCGGCCGCGATCATCTCGTCCCAGGTCGCCGGCGGCGTCTCGCCGATCAGGTCCTTGCGGTAGATCATCGTCCAGGTGTCGCCGAGCAGCGGAAGTCCGTACAGGCTGGCGTTCTCGTCGCGCTGCCCGGTCTCCGCCTGGGGGAACTGGCCGTAGGCTGCCAGCAGGTACGGGTTGTAGGCGTTGACGTCGATGTTCTTCTTGACGAAGTCGGTGATGTCGAGGATGTTGCCGTTCGTCACGGCCTCGCCGATGTGCTGGGAGTCCAGGATCGGGATGTCGAAGTCGGTCTTGCGCGCCGCGAACTGGGTGAACATGGCGTCGTGCCAGTTCGCGTTCGGCACGACGTTGACCTTGACGGTCACGTTCGACCGCTCCTTGGTGTACTCCGCGTTCGCGAAGGCCTCCAGCGCCTTGGCGGGGGGCCAGTCGAACCAGATGAAGCTGAGGGTCAACGGCTCCTTGGTGAGCTCCGGGATGTCCGCCGGCGCCTTGGGGGCGCCCGCGGTCCCGCCGTCGTCCCCGCCGCAGGCCGTCAGGGACGTGGCCACCAACAGGGCCGCCGCCGCCAGTTGTCCTATTCGCCGTGGATACCGCATGTCTTGCCTGCTTTCTGGGGGGAGACCACTGGAGCCTTGCTGCGTACTTCGCCGAGCAGTCGGGGGGTTGTTCAGGCGTGTTGCCGGCTGCCGCAGGGGCTGACCCGCAGACCGGCGTCACGGGTACGCCGCGACGGAAATGGGGCTTTCAATCAGTCGAGAGGTTCATCGGTCCTCATTCGGTCAGGTGGCGGACCGAGGAGGACGTCGAGCATGCTCAGGGGTGCTCCGACTGATCGAATCGGAGCGGTGGTGCGCGGTTTCGCCTGGGTTAAGGATGGGTGACATCCGCCACCTTTCCTATACGATCCGGGTTGGGGCGTCAACATCCCGCCATGTTTGGACCGATATCAACAGGATGAAGAAAACCCAAGAAAGGACCTCGGGTCACGATGGACGACGAAGCGACGATCGCGCGGCGCCGATCGCGCGGCCGGCTCGCCGACGAGGTTTACGACACGCTGCTCGGCCAGCTGATGTCGCTGCGGATCGAGCCCGGCTCCCGCGTCACGATCGACGTCCTGGCACGTGAGCTGGGGGTCTCGCAGACGCCGATCCGCGACGCCCTGAACCGCATGGAGGCCGAGGGCCTGGTCGTGCGGGTGCCCCACGCCGGCTATCGCATACCCCCCCAGATCACCCGTCAGCGGTTCGAGGACATGCTCGAACTCCGGTTGCTCCTCGAACCGGCGGCGGCGCGCAGATCCGCCGAGCGCGCGTCCTCCGCACAGGTGGCGGGCCTGCGGCGAATGCTGGAGGAGATGGCCGAGCTCGAGGGGGGCGACGGGCCCGTGGCCTACGGCGCCTTCGGGCTCCGCGACGCCGCCTTCCACGATCTCGTCGCCCAGAGCGCGGAGAACGAGGTCATCCGCGAGGCGCTCGCCCGCCTGCACACCCACGTGCACCTGTTCCGGCTCGTCCACGACACCCAGGTCACCCACCTGGCCATGGCCGAGCACGAGGACGTCCTGACCGCGATCGCCGCCCGTGACCCCGACGCGGCCGCCTACGCCATGCGCCGTCACATCCTGCGGTCGGGCGACCGGTTCCGGCGGCTGTTCGACGAGGCGAAGGACGCCGACGGAATGACCGTGAAGGCTTGACGGGCGGGCCGAGCCGAGGAATGCTAACCCAACCGGATCGGATTGGATCTGATCCAGCTCACCCGTCCCAGATGCGAGGAGAAGTAGGTGCCCAGAGCGCTGCTTCTAGCCGGCGACGCCGCCGAGGAGCTCGACACCATGTATCCCTACTACCGCGTGCAGGAGGGGGGATGGGACGTTGACGTGTCGTCGCGGACGCTCCGTGACATTCAGCTCGTCATCCACGAGTTCGACCCCAACTCCGACGCCTACGTGGAGAAGAACGGCCGCAAGCTGCCGGTCGACGTGCCCTGGGCCGAGGTCGACGTCGAGCGCTACGACGCCCTCATCATCCCCGGCGGCCGTGCCCCCGAGTGGATCCGGGTCGACCCCGACGTCCGGCGCATCACCGAGCACTTCTTCGCGCGTGACCTCCCCATCGCGCTCGTCTGCCACGGCGCGCAGGTGCCCGCCGTGTACGGGCTGCTGAAGGGCCGCCGGGTGGCGTGCTTCCCGCCCATCACCGGCGACATGGAGAACGCGGGCGCGACGGTCATCGACGCCCCCGACGTCATCGACGGAAACCTGGTCTCCTGCCGCGGCTGGCCGGACATGCCGCAGTTCGGCCGGGCGATGATGGACCTCTTCTCGAAGGCCGTCAGCGCTCAGTGACCGAACTCCGGACCGTCACCGTCGACGGCTCCCCCGTCCACGTCATGGAGCACGGCACCGGCCCCGCGGTGCTGATGCTCCACGGCTCCGGACCCGGCACGACCGGATCCGGAGCCTGGGCGGCGACCGCGCGGGCGCTGCCGTCCTGGCACGTGGTGGCCCCTGACCAGGCCGGATTCGGCCGCACCCCGATCCCGGCGGGCTCCAGGGGCGGGCTCCGGTTGTGGACGGAGCAGGCCGCGGCCCTGATGGACACGCTCGGCGTCGAGGAGTACGCCGTGGTCGGCCACTCCATGGGCGGCGCCGTCGCGTTGGCGCTGGCGGCCGCGCGCCCCCGGCAGGTCACCCATGTCGTGGCGGTCTCGACGATGGGCACCCCCGGGGCGGGACTGTCACCCGACCTCGACGCGATCTGGGCCGCCCCCGCCGACCCGCTCGGGGCACGCGACATGCTGAGCCGCCTCGTCCTCGACCAGGCGCTCGTGACCGAGCCCGCCGTCGCCGCCCGCGCGGCCGCGATGCGAGAGGGGGAGGCCGCCTACGCGTCGTTGTTCCCTCCACCCAGGGCACGCTGGGCCGACGACCTCACCCTGCCGGTGCGGACGCTGGCGGGGATCCGCGCGCCCGTGCTGCTCGTCCACGGCGCCCAGGACCGCGTCACCCCGCTCGGGACGGCCGCCCTGCCCCTGCTCGAACACCTGGCGGACGTCCGTCTGCACGTGCTCGGCCGGTGCGGGCATGTGCCGGCGCTGGAGCACCCGCACGACTTCCAGCGACTCCTGTCGAGCTTCCTCGACCGGAAACCGGATCACTGATCGGCAGCCAGGGCCCTCCCGGAGACCCGAGCGCGGCGCGGCGGACCTGGTGTTGATCTTCCCTGTTCAGATCTGCCGGCAGAGCCAGTCCAGGCCCTCTTCGGCGTGGCCGGCGATGGTGAAGTGGCTGGCGTCCGCGCGGAGCCGCAGCTCGGCGGTGGGGCAGTGGGCCGCCAGCCACCTCCCGTGAGAGGCGGGGATGATCCGGTCCGCGGCGCCGTGCAGGAGCAGGACGGGGGCGCTGACGGTGCCCAGGTCGCAGCCCCAGGCCTGGGTGTAGGAGACGTCGTCGTCGACCTGACCGTAGGGGCCGGCGGCCAGAGCCGGCTCGCTCACCTTCCCCAGCCAGCCCCACGGCCCCTCGAAGAAGGCCAGGTCGGCCGCGGTGAACTCGCAGTCGTAGGCGAAACCCGACTCCTCCAGCGCCGCCCGCACCTCGCGGCCCGCCGCCGCCGTTCCCAGCGCGGCCACCCCGGACGGCACCATCCCGGCGAACCAGTCCAGCCCGTCCGCGCCGTACGGGGCGATGCCGGCCAGGCTCACCACCGCCCGCACGCGATCACCCAGGACGGCGGCGCACCCCAGCGCGTACGTCCCGCCGCCGGAGTACCCCACGACGGCGAACCGCCCGATCCCGAGCGCGTCCGCGACGGCCGCCGCGTCGGCGGCGACCGAGGCGACGGTACGCCCCGGCGCGACGTCGGACCGTCCGTAGCCGGGCCGGTCGAAGGACACCCAGCGCAACCCCAGCCTGTCGGCCGCGGCGAAGAGCGGCTCGGGCGGGGCCCCCAGGCTGGGGGTGCCGTGATGCCACAGGACCGGCAGCAGCTCGCTCGCCGCGGGGGCGGTGTCGTACACGTGCAGCGTGCGGCCCTCGGCCACCTCGACGTCCAGCTCGACCATGCCGCGATGGTAGCGACCGTGCCGGTGGCGGCCCTGAATGGAGGGTGAGATGCTACACGCTGTGACGTCTGGTTCGAGCGCCGAGTCCGACTTCTACTGCCACCAGGCCATTCCGGGCACCACGCCGGTCACGGTGGTGGCGGAAACCGAGGAGGTACTCGCGTTCGAGCACACCAACCCGCCTATCCGGTGCACGTCGTGGTGGTCCCGAAGGTGCACGTTTCGTCGCTGGTCGACCTTGGAGACGGGGGCGAGCAACTGCTCGGCAAGGTTATGGCGGTGGTCCAGCAGGTCGCTGCGCAGATGGAGGAGGAGCACGGCGCGGCATGTGTCACCACGAACGTCGGGCTCTACCAGGAATCCCGGCACCTGCATTTCCACGTGTACCACCGCGGTGAGTCGGAGGCGCAGATCCTCGCGACCTACAGCCACCACGACAGCTGAGTCACCGCATTCGCCTCAGGCAACGACCGGAATGCCTGCGGGCACCTGTGGGGACAGAAAATGATCACCGCAGGGGATGCCCTGGTCCTCGCGGCTTAGTATGCGCTCTCGGCAGCGGCATTCCCGTCCAGCACCACCACACGGTCGTCCACAGCGCCGATGATCGCGGCGACGCCCGTCGGCTGTCTGACCCCGGCACCAGGTGAGGCTGATCAGTTGCCGCTGGTAGAGGGCCTGTACGTCGTTCATCGGCCTCTCCCGCGATTCACGCGTCGGCGCGGTGCACGAGCAGCATGAACGTACGGGCGAAGGACATCCCGTCGGCCGGCCGGGGCCAGCCGAGACCGGCCAGCACTCGCGAGGCCGCCTCGTGGCGGACGCCGTCGACGCGGACCTCGGCGGTCTCGAAAAGACCGTCGGCGTCGTGCCCGCCTCCGAAGATCGCCTTGATGCCGATCAGGTGGTCGCGTTCGAACCCGCCGTTCAGTACGGGCGCCAGTCTGGGCAGGAGCACGTTGTCCGCGGCCCAGGTCTGCCCGGCCATGTGATCCGCCCCGGAGCCCCAGCCGACGATGCCGCCGTGGATGGTGTGCCATCCCGGAAACCCCTCGGGATCGTCGGGGGGAAAGTGGGCGGCGAGGGTGCCGTTCTGCCTGAGCAGTTCGAGCACGGCGCTGCCAGTGGTGTCGAGCCACATTCGGATGGCGCGGTTCACGGCCTCCTCCGCGGTGGCCCCGTACCCCGCGACGCAGTCGGCGACCGTGGTGCTCTCAGGCCGGTCGACGTTGAGCACGAAGTCGAGGTCGAGGTGCCCCGGATGATCCGTGTGCCCCACCTGGAGCACGACGCCAATGGTGCCAGGGCCCTTGGCCATCCTCCCCTGGACCTGCCAGGGGTCTCCCGTGACGTCTGACAGGTGGCGGACCACCATGTCCAGCACGACGTCATCGGGCAGGCGCTCACCGTCCATCGGGCTCTCCGTTCACATCTCGCCATGATCATTCGAGCAGACAGTAGCGGAACAGAACCCCAGAATTCGGTTGGCTATGTCGCGAACGGTCACAACTCTGGTGATGTTCCAAGGCCGTGGGGTGCCGTTAGCGTGAGGCCGAGCCGCACGAAGGAGACGGGATGCCCCAGAACCTCGATCTCGCCCCCGAGGTGATGTCCGCATACTCCGACATGGTGGATGACCCGGGCCACACCGAGGACTTCGGCCTGGCCCGGGGCTGATCGTCAGCCGGAGGCGGGAGCGGCGGGCCGCAGGGCGTCGAGCGGCGCGTCAATCTGCCCGGTACGCGACAGCAGCAGGCCGACAACGGTGGCGGCCGCGGCGCAGCCCATGGCGATCGTCCACCCCTTGGGGCCGAGCGGGCGGCAGCCGAACAGGTTGCTCACGCCCGGGATGGAGACGATCAGCCCCAGGGCGGCCAGCGAGACGGCGGCCGCCGCCAAAACGGTGCGGTCGCCGCGGCTGACCGCCATCGTCTGCATCAGCTGGGCCGACACCAGCGCCACGAGGGCGACGGTGCTGATGTTCCACCGTGGGCCGGTCATGCCGTCGATCAGCGCGGCGGCGGTGGCGGCCGCGGCGGTGACGCCCGCGCGGAGCATGATGTCGCGGCCCAGCAGCTTGCCCAGGGACGCCTCGGGGCCCTCGGCGAGCAGCTGCTCGGGAGTGGTTCCGGCGGGCGGCCGGACCGCCACGGCCATCGCGGGCAGCATGTCGGTGAGCAGGTTGACCAGCAGCAATTGGCGGGCGTTGAGGGCGGCCGCGCCGCCCAGGGTGCCGGCGGCGCCGACGGTGTAGGCGACCTCGCCGAGGTTCCCGCCGAGCAGGATGGCCAGGGCGTCGCGTACCGAGGTCCACATGGCGCGGCCCTCGGCGATCGCGTCGGTGATGGTCTCGATCCGGTCGTCGGTGACCACCACGTCGGCCGCGCCGCGGGCGGCCGGGGTGGCCTCGGCGCCGAGTGCGATGCCCACGTCGGCGAGGCGGATGGCCGGGGCGTCGTTGGCGCCGTCGCCGGTGACCGCCACCACCCGGCCGCTGTCGCGGAAGGCCTTGACGATGCGCACCTTGTGGGCGGGGGTGACCCGGGCGAACACCGCGACCTTCGGCAGCGCCTCCGCCAGCGCCTGGTCGTCCATGGCGTCGAGTTCGGCGCCGGTGACGATCTGCCCGGAGTTGAGGATGTCGAGCTCGGCCGCGATCGCCTCGGCGGTGGTGGGATGGTCGCCGGTGATGATGACGGGCCGGACCCCGGCCTGCTGCAGGCGGGTCACCCCCAGGGCCGCCGTTGCCCGGACCGGATCGGCCAGGGCGAGCACCCCGAGCAGGGTCAGCCCGTCGATGCGCGACTCGTCCAGGTCGCGGCGGTCGGAGGCGGGCCGCTCGGCGACGGCGAGCACCCGGTAGCCCTTGCGCGCCAGCCGGTCGACCTTCTGGTAGACCTCCGCACGCGTCTTGTCGTCGAGCGGCATCTCGGTGCCGTCGATCAGCCGGCGGGCACACCGCTCCAGCACGATCTCCGGTGCGCCCTTGACACTCAGCAGCTGCCCGTCGGGCACCCGGCCGAGGGCGGCGTGGTAGCCGCGTCCGGGCTCGAACGGCATCTCGTCGACCAGCTGCCAGGCGCCGTTGCCGGCGGCGGTGCCGACGCCGGCGCGCGCCGCGCCGTCCACCACCGCCCGGTCGGTCGGGTGCGGCAGCACGTCGCCGGCCGTCGGGCAGGCGCGGACGGCGGTGACCAGCACACGGCGCAGCTCCGGGGTGAGCCGGGTGATCGACGCGTCGGCCCGCCCGTCGCTGACCCGGCGCAGCCGGATGCGTCCCTCGGTGAGGGTGCCGGTCTTGTCGAAGCACAAGACGTCCACCCGGCCCAGCGTCTCGATCGTGCCGGGGTTGCGCACGAGCACCCCGCGTGTGGACAGGCGTTTCGCGGACGCCAGCTCGGCCGCCGTGGCGACGAACGGCAGCCCTTCGGGCACGGCGGCCACCGCCAGGCTCACCGCCTTCCCCAGCGACGCGCCGACCGGACGACCACGCAGCAGGTCCAGCAGGATCAGCAGGCCTCCGGCGCCGACCGACAACGGCAGGATGACGCGGGTGAGCTCGTGCAGCCGGGCTTCCACGCCCCCGGCCGGCGGACCGTCTGCGGCGGTCCGGGCGCTGCGTCCGGCCTCGGTCGCCGCCCCGGTGGCCACGACCACGCCGGCCCCGGATCCGGCCGCGACGACCGTCCCCTGATAGACCATGGAATGCCGGTCGGCCACGGCTTCTGCGGCCACCGGCTGGGCGGTCTTGGGCACCGGCAGCGACTCGCCGGTGAGGGAGGACTCGTCGACCTCCAGGTTGTCGGCCTCGATCAGCCGGCAGTCGGCCGGCACGGCGTCGCCCGACGCCAGCTCGATCACGTCGCCGGGCACCAGCTGGTCCGCGGCCGTCTCCTGTACGTGGCCCGCGCGGCGTAGCCGTGCCTGTATGGCGGTGGTGGTCAGCAGATCGTGTAGCGCGCGGTCGGCGCCCTGCCGCTGCACCCCGCCGATCAGCGCGTTCATCCCGAGCACGCCGCCGATGAGCCCGGCGTCGGCCACCGAGCCCACCAGGGCCGAGACGGCCGCCCCGGCGGCCAGGATCGGAGTCAGGGGATTGGCCAGTTCCTCGACGAACACCCGCAACAGCCGTGGCGGCCCGTCGGCGGACGGGGCGACGACCCGCCGGCGTTCGGCCTCGCCGTCGGACAGCCCGGCGGGGGTCGTGGTCAACCGGTTGAGCACGGCCCGTACCGGCATGGCGTGCCAGGCGGTGGTGTCATGCGGGATCGGCGCGGGACGGCGGAGCACCGACCGGGCCGTCCAGACGCCCGCCCCGGCGGCGATCGCCGCCGCCAGGTTGACCGCCACGAAGGCGGTGCGCACGCCGCGTGGCGCCGCCACGGCCAGCACCGCCGCACACGACGAGCCGGCGAACGCGAGCTGCGCACTGCGCCTGCTGTTCCGCCGGGCCGTGCCGATCGCGCCGAGCAGCAGCACCGCCCTGGACAGGTCGCAGCTCACGTCGGCGGTCCACCTCTTGCGCTCCGCCGAGCCGATGCCGACGCCGAGATCCGCGGCGGCCAGCGCCGCTCTGCCGGAGGCGGACGCGACCGCGACGCCATGCCCCTGGGCCTGCAGCGCGCGCACCTCCGCGGCGAGCCGCCTGCCGCCGGCGACGGTGCCGGTCACGCCGAGGCGATCCCGCACGTCCGGGGGCCCGCCGGCCAGCAGGACGGTCCCCGCCGATTCGGCCGCCTCGATCAGCGGCCTGGCCAGGGGATGCAGCTCGGCGATCATGGTCACCTGGGCGACGGCGCGCCCGTCCCGGGTGACCGTGAGCGGACCGTCGCCGGTGCGGCTCGGCTCGACGGCCCAGGCCGCCTGCTCGCGCCGTCGCCAGGGATCGGCCGGATCGACCAGTTCGTGGACGATCGCGTGCGCCTCGGCGGGATCCCCGTTCGAGCCGGCCACGCCGGTCACGTCGACGTGGTGGATCGTCCAGCGCCCGGTCAGCAGTGCGTCGGCGTCGACGACCACGGTGTCGATGCGGTCCATGCGGCGCAGCGCCCGCGGGTCGAACACCAGCACGTCGGAGGCGGCCAGGCCCCGGCCGAGTTCGGCGCCGAAGGCCTCCCGGCCCAGCCTCGCGGCCTTCGGCGCGGCCGCCGCCAGGAAGGCCTGATCACGCTCCGGAGTGCGTGCCAGGATTGCGGTCAGCCCGTACGCCCCCACCGCGCCCGGAATGGCCAGGTCGCAGTAGTGCTCGATCGGCCCCCGCGGAAGCTGACCCGGCCGGCTGAGCCGCTCGAACGGCGCGGACCGGTGCGTGGACGTGCTGGCGGCAGCCCTGGCCCAGGCGTGGTTGTGGGCACAGGACTCGGCCAGCAGCAAACCGGCGTAGGCGGTGTCGATCAGCTGGCCCAGCGGGCGGAACGAAAGCGCGTTGGCGATCGTGGACGAAATCCCGAAGAGGGCGTCGGTGCCGGGCTGCCCGAGCCGATGCTCCACCACGCTCCGCAGCCACGGGTAGGAGTCGGCCAGGGTGACCAGCATCGGTACGGCCGGGGGCAGCCCGCGTGCTCCCGCCAGCCGGCCGGCCGCCGACACCCCCAGCCCGGCCAGCCGTACCCCGAATCCGAGCAGCACCGTCGGCACGTCCGGCAGCGTCACCGCGCTGGCGTACGGCGCGCCGTCCAGACCGTGCTTGCGCTCCACCGCCTCGATCAGCTCGACCAGGGTGTCTTCGTCGAGTGCCTCACCCGCGATGAACACGTAACCCAGAGCCCGGTTGACCTCGGTCCGCCTCACCCCGTCGGTGGCCATGAGGTCGTGTTCGAGGGCCTCGGCAGCGGCATCCATGCCGGACAGGTGCAGTCCCCGCACTTCGACGCACAGGCCGTTCGCTCCAGCCTGCCAGCTTCGCCGTCTGCGCAGCCAAGTGCGGGCGAGCCTGGATTCCACCCTCGCCTCGGCCTTCTTCGCTTCGTCCCGGACCAGTTCGGGAACCGGCAAGCAGCTCAGCATTCCGGTGGCAAAAGCCAGCATCCGCCCGTACATGCTGCGATCCCCCCAAGGCGCCAGTACCTTCGTACGGGGGGAGAATTCAGGCTCTGATGCTAGGGCATACGAGGCGCTCTACCCGGCGAATCATCCGCAGTTAGCACAATAATGACCATGCCCTTGAAGTGGACATCATGTCCGGGCAAGGACCGGCATCGTCGCAATCTTGCGGGGAAACGTCCGGCCCGCCCGTCTACGGCCGGTCAGCCGGTCGAACGGTCGGTGTTCGCCGGGAGTCGGCCGACGGCGGGCGGGGCGGCCTCAGGCGGTCGCGAATTCGCGCTGCGTGGCGAACCGTCGTGCGACGTTCTGGATCACGACCTGGACCAGGTGGACGACGAGCGCCTCAAGCGCGATAACCGCCGCCTTGGCGAGCAACGAACCAAAGAAACCGGACATTAGATACCTCCAGGGGCAAAACTTACTACAGTCCACCTTTAAGGACATAGGCATCGCGCTTCTGTCCGTTCGATGAACTTCCGGTGACCTCTTGGTCAGCTGGTTCAGCTTCGAGCAGAGGGGTCGCGGGCTGCGTCCAGGCGAGTGCCCAATCCGCTTGGCGGCCCGAGACGCCGCTGTCGGCGACCAGGTTGACCAGGTCCGCTTGGAGCCCGACATGCGTACGATCTCCCCGATGTCGCCGCCGGGCAGCAGGCCCGGCGCATCGTCTCCCACCTTGCGCAACAGTTCGAGGCCTGCCAGGCAGTCCGGGTCATCGGAACCCGACATTTCTGCATATACGACCTCAAGAGTTTACGTCGCACGCTTCCCTCCGGCCCAGGCGGGAACGACGCGGAGTTGAGGTTTTCGAACTGCCACATGCCGGGACGCCGTAGGCAGGGTCACGTGGCGATCCTCGCAGCGGTTAGTCGTGAGGCGACGGTGAATCGAAGGGGAAAGAGGGGGCTATGACTGTCACCGAAACCAAGAACCGGCCCATGAAGGGCACTGCCGAGAAGACCTCGGTGGCAGAGGAGGAGCACGACGACATGCTCACGCTCAATCTGCCGATGGTCAGCCTTCAGGTGCACCAGCCGCACATGCATCTTCCGCACATGGACAAGGGGCAGGCAGGCCACGCCATGCGCCGGGCCGCGAAGTCGACGTCGGCGCAGCAGGTCGTCTACTACGGCGGACTGGGCGCGCTCGCCGCCGTCGGTGTCATCGAATGGCCGATCGCGGCCGCGATCGGGGTCGGCACGCTGATCGCGGCACGGGCCAAGGGCGCCGCCAAGACGGACAGGTCAGCCGCGAAGCAGGCACCGCCGGCAAGGGAGCGCACACCGCAGGCGGCCGAGCCGAAGGAAGCCCCGAGGCGCACCCGCAGACAGGCCTGACGAGAAGCGCGAAACGATCAGGCCGCCTCCGCGCGGCCTGGTCGCGCTGTGCATGGCGCCGACCGTCTACAAGGGCGTCCTAGCGTGCGTCGCGGCCGGCCGCGATGATCATCTGTGCCCGGCGCAGCACATCGATCTGAGCGCGGTTGTAGAGGGCTTCGAGAGCATGGCCGACGGCGGCCTTGGCCGCTCGGACCTGCCGCGGTGCGGAGGCCTTGAGTTCCAACGTGACCGGATGATCGGCGCTCGCGCCGTCGATGAACGGTGCGAGCTGCTCGGCGAGGGCCTGCCGCATGCTGTCGTCGACGCCCCGGCTGATGATCGCCATGAGTCCGGTGCAGACGCCGAACAGGGTGTAGTAGCCGAACAACCACGGGTCGGTCGAGCCGTGCATCACGGCGAAGGCCAGGCCGGCGACCACGAGCCCGACGACCAGAGCCGGGCGGACCGCGCGCACCCACGATGCGGCGGCGGGCAGCACGGCGCTGCGGAACATCCGGCCGCCTGCGCGCTCACGAGCGAACACCATGCCCTGGGGGCACACTCAAATTGTCTAGACGAACAGCCGGGCATGGAGATCGTCGCCAGGCTGGTCCCGTTATTGACGAGGTCATCGCCGCCGGAGCTGTGACGGGCCGGGGACTCGAACCATGAGCCCGGATTCAGGATGCCGGGCTCGACAAGCACGTCCATCCCGATCAGCGCGTCCGCGAGGCCGCGGCACTCCGTCGTCGCTGCGGGTCGCGTACCTGGTCGGGCACGATCGCCGCGCTCGGCTACCTGCCCCTGAGCACGCAGAACGTGCACACGAACTGGATCGGGTGGCTTGGACGCCACTCACACCGAGGCTGGCGGTTCTCGGGGCGGGGATATCAGGCGGTCGGAAAGGCGGTCTTCGTCAGCTCCTCAGAGACCCGCCAGATGCGTGCGGCGTCCTCGCTACTGCGCAGCGGTGGGTAGAGCCGCTGCTCGGCAGGCGGGCCGCCGAGGTTGCCGAGCCCGCTGGGGCCGTAAAGGGCGCCGGGCTTGGCGCCGGGGTCGGTCGCCGCCAGGAGGGCGGGCAGTTTGGCCGTCTCGACGGTGCCCAGCAGGATGCCGCGGGCCGAGAGTGTCCGGATCAGGCGGACCTGGGGTGTGTCCTGGCCGCGGCCGATCTCGGGGCGGGCGGCCAGGAGGCTGGTGGGGGCGACCCCGGGGTGGGAGAGATTGCTGGTGATGCCCCACCCGTGGGCCTTGCTGCGCCGGTCCAGTTCCAGGCCGAACAGCCCGAACGCGATCTTCGACTGGCTGTACGCACGCATCCCGTGGTAGCCGCGTTCCCAGTTCAGATCGTCCCAGTTGATGGTGCCGCGACGGGCGGCGATGCTGATCTGCGAGGTCACCCGGGCGTGGCCGTCGCGCAGCAGCGGCAGGATCTGGCCGACCAGAGCGAAGTGGCCCAGGTGGTTGGAGCCGAACTGCAGCTCGAACCCGTCGGCCGTGGTCTGCCGGTTCGGCGGGCTCATCACGCCGGCGTTGTTGATCAGGAGATGGATCGGACGGCCCTCCTCGCGCAGAGCCTCGCCCAGCGCCGCGACCGACTCCAGCGAAGACAGGTCGAGGCTGCGCAGCGAGACCTTCGCGCCCGGGACGGCCCTCCTGATCGCGGCGATCGCGGCCTCGCCCTTACGCGGGTTGCGGACGGGCATGATCACCTCCGCCCCGGCCGCCGCCAGGCTCGTGGCCATCCCCAGGCCCATTCCGTCGCTCGCGCCGGTGACGACGGCGCGTTTTCCGGACAGGGTAGGGATGGTGATGTCGATTCGTTTGCGTGGCATCGCCTCTGCTCCTTCATGTTGTGGCCCAGACGCCCCCGTGGAGGTGGCCCGAGAAGGGTGCTCGAAGGCGCCGCGTGTTGTCCTCGTCGGCGGCGTCGAACCAGGCGTACCGCAGCGCGATCGCCTTTCCGATCCCGCGGCTCGGGCCATGGCATCGATCCTCGGGGGACCGCCCGGACGTATCCAGGACCTCCCGATCACAGGCTCGCCAGGCCACCGCTCCAGATGGGGGGATCGGCGGGCCGTGGCTACCTCCGCCCGCAGGCACTAGAAACGAGGCAGCACTCGAGAAGGAGGATCGTCGTGATCGATCGCACCGGGCTGGCGGAGTTCCTCCGCAACCGCCGCGAGGCACTGCAACCCGAGGACGTCGGCCTGCCGCGCGGCCCGCGGCGCAGGACCAACGGGCTCCGGCGGGAGGAGGTCGCGATGTTGTGCCACATGTCGGCCGACTACTACTCCCGCCTGGAGCGGGAACGCGGCCCTCAGCCGTCCCAGATGATGCTCGCCTCGATCGCGCAAGGGCTGCACATGTCGCTCGACGAACGCGACCACCTGTTCCGCCTCGCCGGGCACAACCCACCGGCCAGGGGCGCGTCCACCGAGCACATCAGCCCCGGCCTCCTGCGGGTGCTCGACCGCCTGAACGACACACCCGCCGAGATCGTCACCGAACTCGGCGAGACCCTGCGGCAGAGCCCGATGGGCGTCGCCCTCACCGGCGACACGACGAAGTACACCGGGCCCGCCCGCAGTACGGGATACCGGTGGTTCACCGACCCCGCCGCCCGGCAGATATACGCGCCGGAAGAACATCCTTTCCTCACCCGGATGTACGCCTCGGGACTGCGCGAGCTCGTCACCCTCCGCGGTCCCGGCTCCCGAGCCGCAGACCTGGCCGACCTGCTCCTGGACTGCAGCGAGGAGTTCCGGCGCGTGTGGAACGACCACGAGATCGGGATCCGCCCCCACGACGTCAAGCACTTCAACCACCCCGAGGTCGGCGCGCTGGAGCTGACCTGCCAGCGACTGGTCGACCCGGGCCAGGCCCACTCGCTGCTCGTCTACACCGCCACACCCGGCAGCGAGAGCTACGAGAAGCTCCAGGTGCTGTCCGTCATCGGAGCACAGACGCTCCGCTGAGACCCTGGGGTGGCCGCCCGCGACGGAGTGATCACGCGCGTGTGCCGGGAATCGATGACGATCTCGTTGTCGTAGAACGCGTGACGACGGATCTCCCGCGCCTGAGCGACGCGTGGACGCCGTTCTGACCCCTGCACCTCGCATGAAATCATTCGCTGCATGATCATTCGATTACTGAGTACGAGGTAGGCCACCGTGGACCGCGCGCGGCAACTGACCGGCGAGGTGCTTCTGTGCCTCTTCCTGGTTCTCATGGGCACCGGAATCTACTCGATGACGCAGCCCGCACCGATCTTGGCCCATGACAGCTCTCTGAGCTCCATATATTCGATGGTGAGTTATTACAACGGGAGAGACGGTCTATTCTCACGGGTGCTTCACGGGAATGTCTCCACGATGCTCCTGGCCGTCGCGGTCGTCTGGGCGCTGCTCGGCCGCTACCGTGAAGGCCCCGTCGTGTTCGCGCTCGGCCTGCTGATGACCTTCGTCGGCAACACGTGGGCACACCTGGTAGCCGCGCTGGTCATCGCGGTCATCCTGGTCCGCTGCTCCTGGCAGGAGGCCAGAGTCAACCGGCGCACGTTGGGCTTCGTGGCGGCGGCACTGGGCATGACGGCGTTCCTGGTCGTCGTGATCTAGGGGACGAGACCGGGCGCGGCTCCCGGTCTCACTGCGGCAGTCACCCAATGTCACGGCCCGGATGACATCAGCGGCCTGACCTCGTCCGCGACAACGGTTCGTGTCGGCTGCCCGTAGCCACGGAGACGGCCCTTGTGGTGATCAGGCCGGGAGCCAAGACTGCCGTGCGGATCGCACCATCTCTCGATGTCTTCTTCAGCCGCCGGCAGGCGACGCGTCCTCGGCACTGAGGGTGCGCAATATGTCGACCAGCGTCGACATCTGCTCGGAGGTGAGCGGCCTGAACAGCTCTTCGGCCGCCAGTTCGTAGCCGGCCGTCCAGTCCTGGGCCAGTGCGGCCCCTTGTGCCGTCACCCGCAGGAGTACGGACCGGCGGTCGCCCGCGCTGGTCTGGCGTTCGAGCAGTCCGTCACGGACGAGCGCGTCGACCAGGGTGGAGGCGGTCCCCTGGGCGATACCGACCGCGAGAGCGAGCTCGGTCAGCCGAACCGGCTGCGAACGTGCCACCTCCACCACCAGGCGCGACCTCGGTGTCGACACCCCGTGCTCGCCCAGCCGCTCGTTGAAGTGTCGTACGAGCACCTTCGCCGTACGACTGAACTCGTCGGCGACCTGTGCTGCGGTCACGCTCTTCTTCGCGTCCGGCATCGCCCACCTCCCCTTGACGCCCTCATCGTACGGGAGGTTACATAGACGTCGATGCATTGATATCGAACTATTTGATGTCTATGCATTCGGCAGGGCATCGGGCGCGCACAAGGAGTGCGTCCTCAATCACGAGGAGTGCGAGCATGAAGGTCTTCGTCACGGGCGGCAGCGGGTTCGTCGGCGGCGTTCTCGTCCATCGCCTCGTCGCCGAAGGACACGAGGTCATGGCGCTTGCCAGATCGGGCCCGAGCATTCAGCGGGTACGTGCGGCCGGAGCCGAAGCCGTTCCCGGCGATCTCGGCGAGCTCGGCCGGTCCGGTTCCCCGGCGCCGGTCTGGCTCGACACGCTGCGCGAGGCCGACGCGGTCGTGCACGTCGCGGCTCACATGGAGTTCTGGGGGCCCGACTCGCTCTTCGAACAGGCCAATCACGTGCCGACCGTCGCCCTGCACGCCGCGAGCGTCGCGGCCGGGGTGCGGCGCTTCGTGCTCATCAGCGCCGCGTCCGTCTCCACGGGCAGTCAACGTCGTCCCGTCGTCGACGAGTCGACGCCGGAAGGCCGGCCGAACATCGCCTACAGCCGGGTCAAGCTGGCCACCGAACGCGCACTGGTGAAGGCCCCGAGCGAGAACACCGAGCTGGTCGTGCTCCGCCCGCCGTTCATCTGGGGTCGCGGAATGGCGACGATCAACGAGATGGTCGAGGTCGCCGAGGCGGGCCGGTTCGCCTGGATCGATCACGGCACGCACATCGTCGACTTCGTGCACGTCGAAAACCTGACGGGTGCCGCGATGCTCGCGCTCACACGAGGCCGCCACCGCGGGGTGTACTACGTGACGGACGGCACACCGATGCCCATTCGCGACTTCCTCACCCCCTTGCTGGCGACCCGCGGCGTGGATCTGTCCAAGAGCCGCAGCGTCCCTCTGGCGATGGCTGCGCCCATGGCCGCCATGATGGACCGCACGGCCCGCCTGCTCCGCCGCAAGACGGCGCCCCCGCTGACGAACTGGCTGGTGAGCTTCACCGGCCGCGACCGTTCCTACGACATCACCGCCGCGCGGCGGGAACTGGGCTACTCGCCTGACATGACGGTGGAGAAGGGCCTGGGGGAGATGAGCTTCTCGTGAGGTGACGACCTCGCCATTTCCTGCTCACCTGCGCGAAGGTGACCGTCGGCCGGGTGGACGAGCGTCGACCACGGATAACCACGCCGCAATGTCGGGACCACCAGGACAACGCTGACCAACCGGGCCAGGTTCGTCGTGGTCCACTCTTACCGCTTCTTGTTCGGCACTCACCAGGTGACCGGCAGGGCGGTCAGCCCGCCCGTCAGAGTCTTCGGGTCGAAGGTCATCTCTTCCAGTGGCCGTCCCAGCCGCATGGTCGGGAAGCGGGTGACGAGCTGGGTGAAGACCACGCTCAGCTCGATGCGGGCCAGGGGCGCGCCCATGCAGTAGCGCGGGCCGTGGCCGAAGCTCAGGTGGGGCGCCACGGCGCTGCCGGGGTCGAAGCGCTCCGGTTCGGGGTAGGCGGCCGGGTCGTGGTTGGCCGCGCCCGTGTCCAGCAGGACCAGGTCACCGGCGCGTACCGGGACGCCTTCCATGTCGAGGTCGGTGCGGGCATAACGCACGAGGCCGCCGCCGCCCAGGCCGAAGCCGCGCAGGATCTCCTCCACCGTGGCGTCGACGCGGGCGGGGTCGGCGGCCAGGGCCTGCCACTGGCCGGGGGTGGACATCATCCACAGGGTGCCCATGCCGATCGCGGTGACCGTGGTCTCGTGACCGGCGAACAACAATGACATGCCCAGCATGGCGGCCTCGTCGTCGCTGACGCCCTCGGTGGCGGCCAGGCAGGAGATCACGTCGGCGTCCGGGTCGCCTTCGGCGCGTTTGCGGGCGACCAGGTCACGGCCGTACAGGAACAGGTCGGCCAGGCCCTGTTCGGATCGGGCGCGGTCGGTGACGTCCGCGGCGGCCTGGCTCCAGGCGCGGAACCGGTCGCGGTCGTCGTAGGGCACGCCGAGAAGTTCGCAGATGACGGCGATCGGCAGCGGCAGGGCCAGCGTGCTGTGCAGGTCGGCGGGGGAGCCGGCGGCCTCCATCTCGTCGAGCAGCGAGGTGGTGAGTTCCTCGATCCGGGGGCGCAGGGCGCGCATGCGCTTGGGGGAGAAGTGGGGCTGGAGCAGGGCACGCATGCGGCGATGGTCGCTCTGCTCGGTGTCGAAGTTACCGAGCGGGCCGCCGAAAAGGGCCGACTCTCCGCTGCGGGAGGCGTGTTCCGGCTCGGGATGGGCCCGGCCGAACCGATCGTCGGCGAGCAGGCGACGGACTTCCTCGTATCCGGTGACGAGCCAGGCGGGGTCGCCGACCGCCGTGGTCACCGCGTGCACCGGGCCCTGTTTCTGGAGTTCGCGCAGCTCAGGAGGGCGGCGCAGCGGGCCTTCCGACTGCTCGAACGGAAGTGTGGACATGGGACCTCCTGATAAGTAGACATCCCTTTGTATACTCCGTCGTATAAGAATCTAACTTGTACACTTTGGGGGATACAAGAGGAGAGTCCGAATGGTCGACCAGGTGGCCCCGGTCCGGCGGTTGCGGCGCGCCGAGCGGCGCGAACAGATCCTCGACGCGGCCACCCGCGCGTTCGCCCGCAACGGGTTCGCCGACACCGGCCTGGACGACATCGCCGCCGAGGCGGAACTGACGCGGGCCATGCTCTACCGCCACTTCGAATCCAAGGCCGACCTCTACCGGGCCGTGCTCGACCGGTCCTGTGCCCGCCTCATCGAGGCCACCGGCTCCGGCAACTACGACGACCGCGCGATCCCCGCCCTGGTCGAGGCGGCGAGCGCCGATCCTGACGGGTTCCGGTTGTTGTTCCGCCATGCCGCGCGCGAGCGCGAGTTCCGCGACCTGACGAACTTCATGGCAGTCGCGTCCCGAGAGCTCGCCCATCGCAACCTGGCCCGCGTCATCCCTGCGGGCCCGTGGCTGGAGTGGGCCGCCGACCTGATTCCGGCGCTCACCGTCGAGGCGGTCATCGCCTGGCTGGACGCCGGACGACCCGATCCCGACCAGGTGGCCGACCGCATCGCCGGGGTGGTGCACGGTGTCATCACCGCGGCCGGGGCGGCCTCGCGACCGCCCGCGAATTGATCCGTCGTCGATCAGGAATGCTCCGCCCCGTCGTCGGTTCTGGTGGCCCCTCGCCACCTGCGGAAGGATTGACGACCATGACCGACGCCAGAGTGCCCGGCGACGACGAGACCGCGTTCATCGCGGCGGCCCGCTCGACCGACGCGGCGCCGTTCGTGCTCCTCACGGAGCGCTACCGGCGTGAGCTGCAGGTGCACTGCTACCGGATGCTCGCCAACTACGAAGACGCCCAGGACATGACGCAGGAGACGTTTCTGCGGGCGTGGCACAAGCGGGCGTCGTTCAGGGGCCACGCGGCGCTGCGGACCTGGTTGTACCGGATCGCGACCAACGCCTGCCTCGACTTCCTGGACAAGCGCGACGACCGCACACCCGTGCCCGCCGACCTGCCGGGCGCGGGCTCGGAAGTGCGCTACCTGCAGCCCTACCCCGACCGGATGCTCCCGGAGGACCCGCAGGAATCGGTGGTGGCGCGGGAGACGATCGAGCTGGCGTTCATCGTCGCCGTCCAGCACCTGCCGCCGCGGCAGCGGGCGGTGTTCATCGTGCGCGACGTCCTGGGCTGGCCGGCGTCGAAGGCCGCCGACGCCCTGGAGCTGACCGTCGCGTCGGTGACCAGCGCACTGCAGCGGGCACGCGTGACGATGCGCGGGCAGCTGCCCGGCCGCCGCCTCGACTGGCGGAGCCCCGCCCCGCACGAGCTGTCGGATGAGGAGCGCGGCGTGGTGAAGGCGTACATGGACGCCCATGAGCGCAACGACCTCACCGGACTGACGGCCCTGCTGCGCCACGACCTGCGCTTCGCGATGCTGGCCGAGCCGACCACCCTGATCGTCACGGCCAAGGACGCGGTGGACGGCTGGGTCTCCGGCGGGCTCTTCCAGCGCGGCCACGACGACTGGCGCTGCGTCGCCACGACGGTCAACCGCATGCCCGCCGCCGCGCTGTACCTCCGCACCCCCGACGACCCGGAACACCGTCTGTTCACCATCGCGGTCCTGCGCATCGTGGACGGGAAGATCACAGAGCTCACCGGATTCGACGCCCGCGACAAACCATGGCTGGGCCTGCCCGCGACGCTGTGACCGGGCACGTCCCCATCGTCGACGGTCACCTGGGAGTGAGCGCTCATAAACCGCCCCGCCGGGTTGCCGGCGGGGCGTCTTCCACTCAAGAGGAGGTCCGGCTCATCGTCTGGTCTCGTATCGGGCCAGCATCACGCCGCCGGGAAACGTCCGCGTCTCCACCAGGTTCAGGTTCACCCAGGTGTCCAGGGCCGTGAAGAACGGCGTGCCGCCGCCGAGCAAGACCGGTGCGGTGACCAGCACGTACTCGTCGATCAGCCCGGCCCGCATGGCCGCCGCGGCAAGTGTGGCGCTGTTGATGTCCATGGGGCCGCCGTCTTCGGCCCTGAGCCGGGCGATCTCGGCGACGGCGTCGCCGGTGACCAGGCGGGTGTTCCAGTCGACCGTGCCGATCGTCGAGGAGAACACCACCTTCGGCATGTCCCGCCAGCGGCGGGCGTACTCGATCTCCGCCGGTGTGGCGCCGGGCCGCTGGTCGGCGGTCGGCCAGTGGGAGCTCATCGTCTCCCACAGTTTGCGCCCGTACAGCGCCAGGGCGGTCGCGCCCACCCGGTCGGACCACCACTGGAACAGCTCGTCGCTCGGTACGCTCCAGCCGAGGTCGTCGCCGGGCGCGGCGATGTAGCCGTCCAGGCTCAGGTTCATGGCGAAGATCAGTTTCCGCATCGTGCCAGCCCTCTCTTGAGTGGATCTCACACGTACAGACGGGCACAGCGGGAAAACCTGATCGGCGCGCAGCCTCGTGCCCGGTGCCGACCGGTGGCGTCTGGGGTCATGCGGTGATCGCGCGGGGCTCGAGATAGGCCTCCAGGCCGTAGGTGTGGTGCTCGCGGCCGATGCCGGACTGCTTGATCCCGCCGAACGGTGCTTCGTGGTCGCTGAAGATTCGGTTGATCAGCACCGTGCCCGCCTCGATCCGCCGGGCGACGCGGTGGGCTCGCTCGATGTCGGGGGTGAAGACGTGGGCCTGCAACCCGTAGGGGGTGTCGTTGGCGATGGTCACCGCCTCGTCGTCGTCCTCGAACGGGATGACGACGAGCACGGGGCCGAAGATCTCCTCACGCGCGATGCGCATCTGGTTGGTGACCCCGGTGAAGACGGTGGGCTTGACGAACCAGCCCCTCTCCAGGCCCTCCGGACGGCCCGCACCGCCGACGAGCACCCGTGCGCCCTCCTCCAGGCCGAGCCGGATGTAGCCCTGGACACGGTCGAACTGCTGCCGGGAGACGACGGGCCCGACGCCGGTGCCGGGGTCACGCGGGTCGCCCACCCTGAACGCGGGCATGGCGGCCTTGACGGCTTCGAGCACGTCGTCGAGCCTGCTGCGCGGCGCGAGGATCCGCGTGCCGGCGAAGCAGGTCTGTCCGTTGTTCAGGAAGCCGGAGGCGAGCGCCGCGGGGACCGCGGTCGTCAGATCGGCGTCGTCGAGCAGGATGCTGGGGCTCTTGCCGCCGAGTTCGAGGGTGAGGCGCTTGAAGGTGGCGGCGGCGTTGCGCATGATCCGCTGCCCGACCGCCGTCGATCCGGTGAAGCCCACCTTGACGATGTCGGGGTGTGAGGTCAGGAGATCGCCGACGATCTCGCCCCGGCCGGTCACGATGTTGATCACGCCGGGCGGGACGTCCGCCGCGTCGACGGCCTCCGTCACGACCTGGGTCTGCGTCGCGCTGAGTTCGCTCGGCTTGACGACGACGGTGGCGCCGGCGGCGATGGCGGCCGCGATCTTCTGCGCCAGGAAGACGATGTTGAGGTTCCAGGGCGTGATCAGCGCGGCGACGCCGAGGGGCGCCATGACGATGGTGTTCGGTCCGCTGGTTCGGGTGAACTCGTACGTCTCAAGGAGCCTGGCGGCCTCGTCGAACATCCCTGACGCCCTGGGGACGAGGGCGTCGAGGACGCCGCGCACGGCGCCGTACTCCTCGGCCATGGCCTCCTTGAGGTCGTCCAGGCGATCGGTGAACGCGGCGCTCAGCCGGTTGAGGATGGCGATGCGCTCCTGCTTGCCGGTCCGCGAGAAGCTCGGGAAGGCGCGCTTGGCCGCGGCGATGGCGGCGAGCGTGTCGGTCTCGTCGGCGAGCCGGACCTCACCGATGACCTCCTCGGTCGCCGGGTTGTACAGGGGGGAGAGCTCGGTGCCGTGCGGGGTGCGGAACGTCCCGTCGATGTATACGTGGTGAATCTTCAGCATGTCATGCCTCTGGGTCGGCGGGCGGCGCGGGCCGATGGCCGTGGCCCGCGCCGCCCTCGGGATTGCGGACGGGTCAGACGACGTACCAGGCGCCGCCGGTGCCGCGGCGCTGGTAGCCGTGGTGGGTCCGCTCGAGGCGCGATGACTCCATGACCGTGAAGGCGTGGTACTTGGTGAAGGTGGTGGCGCCGGCCAGGCGCTCGGGCCAGGCCTGTCCGTTGGACGTGGTCTTGGAGAGCACCTTGTCGGTGATGTAGTTGACCATCGAGTTGATGAAGTTCTCCGCGCCCACCAGCCGGTGCTCCCGGCCCGTGCCCTGGTGGAAGCCTTCCAGCACGTCCCGCGTGCTCATCTCCTTCAGCGCCTCGTCGGAGGCGGCCAGCATGTCGTGCCAGTACTCACGGGCCGTCTCCACGTCCTCGCGGGTGCCCCACCGGGTGATGTGACCCCCGACGAGCGCCTTGAAGTCGTAGGACAGGATGTCGTCGTGGGCCTGGTAGAACCCGCTGATGTTCTCCGAGGCGTCACAGTGCATGAACGTCACCGAGCCGGGACTCACGATGTCGATCTTGGTGAGGACCTTCTCCTCCGGGGCGTAGATGTAGATGTTGCCCGGACAGTGGTCGGCGCCCTTGTAGGACAGTTCGAGGCGGCGGCCGCCCACCTCGAGCGTCTCGTCGGTGGTGAACGTGTCCGTGGGCAGCGGGCGGTACGGGTCGGGGAAGCGGGCCAGCAGTTCGCGGGTGACGTCATGCGCGATGATCTTCACTTTGGGCCCGAACATCGAGGCCGCTCCGATGTGGTCGGAGTGCCAGTGGCTGTAGATCACGTGTGTGACGGGTTCGTCGGTGACCGACTCGATCGCCGCGAAGAGGTTCTCGCCGAGCGGCGGCGGGGCGTCGATCACGACGACGCCGCTGCCCGTCGGCATGAAGGCCGCCTCGTAGCCGGACGGGGTGGTGACCCAGTAGAACCCGTCCCCGATCTCCTCCTTGTGCCAGTTCCTCTCGTAGAAGGAGGGGTCGTGGATGTGGTCGGGCATGAACTGCCGCGGGGACGGCGCGTGCTCGGCGGCGACGGCCTTGGGGAAGCCCCACTTCTGGGCGGCGTAGAAGTCGCCGTATTTTCCTGCCATGTGTCTTACTCCTCTTCGGTGACACCGGTGTCCGCGATGCGCAGGACCGGTTTGACGACATCGCCGTGTGCCGCGTCGGCGAAGGCGGTGTTGATGTCGTCGAATGCGTAGAACCGCACCAGCCGGTCGATCGGGAACCGGCCCGACCGGTAGAGCTCCACGAGCTTGGGGATGAACAACTGCGGTACGGCGTCGCCTTGGACGATGCCGCGCACCGACTTCCCGAGCGCGAGCCTGGCGGGATGGAGGGAGGCGTCCGGACCACCCCCAGCGACCGTGCCGAGCTGACCCAGCGGCGCGAGGGCGTCCACGGCGTGCCGGAGCATGTCGGCGTGGCCGGTGGTGTCCAGCAGGTGCGCGACGCCCCTGCCGGTGATGGCCCTGATCTCCTCGGTCACGTCCACGTGGGCGGCGTTGAGCGTGTGGGTGGCGCCCAGTTCCGCCGCCAGGTCCAGGCGCCGGTCGTTGACGTCGACCGCGATGATCGTCGAGGCGCCCGCCACCCGGGCGGCCATCACCGCGCCGCAGCCGACGGCGCCGACCCCGAACACGGCCACCGCCGAACCCGGCTGGGCGGCGAACGTGTTCAGCACCGCTCCGGCACCGGTCTGCAGGCCGCATCCCAGCGGCGCGAGCACCTCCAGCGGCACGTCCCGGCTCACCTTCACCGTGTTGCGCTGCGTGGCCAGAGCGTGGGTGGCGAACGAGGACTGCCCGAAGAAGTGCCCGTGGACGGCGCCGTCCCCGTCGTCGGCCGGGTGGATGCCGCGGGTGCCGTCGAGCCGGGCACCGGAGAAGTTCGCCGTGAACGCGCTGTCGCAGTAGGCCGGCCGTTCGCTCAGGCACTGCGGACACTGCCCGCACGCCTGGAACGACAGGACGACATGGTCGCCCGGCACCACATTGGTGACCCCGGCGCCGACCCGCTGGACGACGCCGGCCCCCTCATGTCCGAGCACGAGAGGGAGCGGGGCCGGAATCCGCTGATGCCACACATGAGCGTCGGTCTGGCAGATCCCCGCAGCCACCAGCTTGACCAGGACCTCGTCATCCCGAGGCTCATCGAGCCTGAGCTCTTTCAGCACCAATGGTTTCGCCGGTTCTTCGGCGACCGCGGCCCGAACACGCATGACAAGTCCCTCCAGACATCCAGGACGGCACAACTTTCTGTAAAACAGATCGTCTGTCAGACGAATCGTCTTGAACATAGCCCATTTGTCCGTTTTGGGGCAACCGCCCGACGGAGGCGAAGGCGAGTGCCGTGGAGCCGTCCGCAGGCAGTCGCGTGTTCCCGGCATGGCCGCTGATGGTCAACGCTGCGCTGATGACTCGATCGTCGGGGCGGCGGCATGACATGACCGGTACGACCGCGCGACCTGAAGGCCGACCTGCCCCGACGGCTCCAGGGATGGTATGTAACATCTATCGTCTGCCGAACAGACGATATGCCTACACTAAGGTGCTTCTTGTGAATTCGCAGCGTGGCAAGGGTGCGACGGACCCGGCAGCCGAGCCCCCCCGGCTGGAGGACGACTTCGGTTTCGCCATCGGGGTGGTCTTCCGCGCCTACGCCAAGGCGGTCGAGGCCGCGGTGGGCGACATTCCCGGCGGACCCCGCGGCTACTTCGTGCTCATGGCCGCCGTGCAGGGCCACGCCAACAGCCAGCGATCACTGGCCAACCGCCTGGGCATCGACCGCACGATCATGACCTACCTGCTCGACGACCTGGAGAAGGCCGGGCTGGTAGAACGCAGACCCGACCCTTCCGACCGGAGGAACCGGCACATCCTCCCCACCGAGCACGGAACACGCCGCTGGCAGGAGCTCAGCGGACCGGTGGGCCTGGCAGAACAGCAGCTCCTGGAAGCCCTCCCCGACGAGGCGCGCGCCACTTTCCGTTCCTTGTTGTGCACGCTCGCCCACCACGTCAGCCGCCCCACCACCTGAGGCACTTCTCCGATCGCCGCAGGATGTGCGGCAGCCGCGTCGGCGCGCGACGCAACGTGCTCCAGACCTCACGGGCTCGCCGCCGGGATCAGCAGGAGAGCTGGGCGTATACAACATCTATACCGAATGGCCGATAATCGGCGGCGTGGAGTTTCGGCTGCTCGGACCCATCGAAGTGATCGCCGAAAGCGGGCCCGTCCCGCTGGGCGGGACCAAACCCCGGACGTTGCTCGCGGCGCTGCTGCTGGAGAACGGCCACGTCGTGCCGACCGCCCGGCTCATCGACGTCATCTGGCCCGACGACCCGCCCGACACCGCCAAGGCGGCCATCCAGACCTACGTCAAAACCCTGAGACAGGCCCTCGCCCGGCACGGCGCCGCCGACGTCATCCTCACCCGCGCCCCCGGCTACCTGGCCCAGGTCCCGGAGGACGCCCTCGACGCGGCCCGCTGCCACGACCTGGTCACCCGCGCCCGCGCGGCGGCCAGCCCGCAGGAGGCCGCCGACCTGCTCGACGCCGCCCTCGCGTTGTGGCGGGGGCCGGCCCTGGCGGGACTGGAGGCCACCCGGCTCGCGGGGGAGGCCGTCCGGCTGGAAGAGCTGCGGCTGACCGCCACCGAGGAGCGGATGGCCGCCGGGCTCGCCCTCGGCCACCACGGCCGCCTGGCCTCCGAGCTGGCCGCCCTCGTCGGCCGCCACCCCGCCAACGAACGCCTGCGCGGCCAGTACATGACCGCCCTCTACCGCCTCGGCCGCCAGTCGGACGCCCTGGCCACCTTCCGCGAGGGCCGCCAGGTGCTCGTGGACGAGCTGGGCATCGACCCCGGCCCCGAGCTCGCCGCGCTCTACCACGCGATCCTGCGCGGCGACCCCGTGCTCCAGGGACCGCCGTCCGACCACGGCCCGAGGAGGGCCGCGCCCGCGCAGCTCCCGCCGCCGCCCGCCGACTTCACCGGCCGGCTCGCCGAGACCACCGCGCTCACCGGGGCGCTGGTGACCGGCACCGTGCAGGTGGTCGCCGGGCGGGGCGGCAGCGGCAAGTCGGCGCTGGCCGCCCACGTCGCCCATCGGATCGCGGCCGCGTTCCCCGACGGCCAGCTCCACGCCGAGCTGCGCGGGATGAGCGAGGCGCCCGCCGACCCCGGCGAGGTGCTTGGGTTGTTTCTCAAGGCGCTGGGCGCCGACCCGGTCCCCGCGGACCCGGCCGAGCGGGTAGAGCTCTACCGGCGGCTGCTCACCGGGCGGCGGGTGCTGGTGCTGCTCGACGACGCCGCCGACGAACGGCAGGTCCGGCCGCTGCTGCCGGGCGGCGGCTGTGGTGTGCTGATCACCTCGCGGAACCGGCTCGGCGGGCTCAGCGGCGTGAGCCGTACCGACCTGGACGTCTTGGACGCCGACGAGGCGCTGGAGCTGCTCGAACGCATCGTCGGAGCCGAGCGCGTCGCGGCCGAGGAGCCGGTGGCCCGCGAGATCGCCGAACTGTGCGGGCGGCTCCCGCTGGCGCTGCGCATCGCCGGGGCCCGGCTGGCCACCCGGCAACGCTGGCCGCTGCGGCTGCTCGCCGACCGCCTCGCCGACGAACGCCGCCGCCTCGACGAGCTGGCCATCGCCGACCTGGAGGTCCGCGCCGGGTTCGAGCTGAGCTACCGCGCCCTGGACCCGGGCGCGCGGCGCGCCCTGCGCCGCCTCGGTCACCTGGGCGCGACCGAGTTCGCGGCCTGGATCGTCGCCTGGCTGACCGGCGAGCCCGCCGCCGAGGCCGAGGACACCGTCGAACGGCTCGTCGACGCCCAGCTCGTCGACTTCGCCCGGGTCGACGACCTCGGCGCCCCGCGTTACCGCCTGCACGACCTGGTCCGCATCTACGGCCGCGAACGCGCCGAGGCCGAGGAGCCCGCGGAGGACCTCGCGGCGGCCGTAGGCCGGGTGCTCGGCGGCTGGCTGGCACTCGCCGACCAGGTGGGCGCCGACGCCCCGTCCGACGAGATCGGCCGCCCGGCTCCCGTCATCGCGGGCGCGGAAGTCTCGCCCGACCTGGCCGCGCAGGTGCTCGCCGCACCCCACGACTGGTTCGACTTCGAGCAGCCCGCCCTCGTCGTCGGCCTCGAACGCGCGGCGGCGCTCGGCCTGCACGAACTCGTCTGCCGGTTCGCGTCCGCGCGCCTCGGCCCGTCGTTCCTGGGCGTCAACCGCTTCGCCTCCCGCGAGCGCATCACCCAGGCAGCCCTGGCCGCCGCCCGGCGCGCCGGCGACCCCCACGGCGTGGCGACGATGCTGGCCGAACTCGGCCGCCTCCGGTATGACCAGGACCGCTTCGCCGAGGGCCGGCAGGTGCTCGACGAGGCGCTCAGCGCCTTCCGCGACCTCGGCGACACCCGCGGACAGGCGGTCGCGCTGGCCGCGCTCGGCGTGATCTGCCGCGAGACCGGCCGCCTCGCCGAGGCGCTGCACTTCCTCGACGGCGCGACCGCCCTGCTGGGCGACGATCCCGCCGTCCACTACCCGCAGCGGGTGGCCGCCTCGGTCCGGCTGGAGCGCGGCGACTTCACCGAGGCCTGGGCCGGACTGGAGAGCTGCCTGCGTGGCTACCGCGCCGCCGGCAGCCGCCGCGGCGAGGGCCTGACCTTACGCACGATGAGCCTCCACCACCGCGCCACGGGCGCCTACGACCAGGCCATCGAGGCGGCCGAGGCCGCGCGCGGCATCTTCACGCGGCTCGGCGACCCGCTCATGGAGGCCTACTCGATCCGGGCCCGCGCCAAGGCCGAGATCCGGCTCGGCCGGATCGACGTCGCACTGCCCGCACTGGAGCAGGGGCTGTCGCTCTGCCAGGCCATGGGCGACCGGTGGGGGCTCGGCGTCACCCTGCGCACCCTCGGCGAACTGCACCTCGCGAGCGGCCAGCTCGACGACGCCGACGCGTGCCTGACCGCCTCGCTCCAGCTCTGGGACGAGCTCGACGTGCTGCTGTGGCGGGCCCGCACCGAACGCGACCTCGCCCGCCTCCACGAGGCCAGGGGGGACCACGAGGCCGCCGAACTCGCCCTCGACCGGGCGCTGAAGATCTTCCGCGACCAGGGGGCCCGCGAGTACGGCGAACTGAAGAGGCGCTGAAAGAAGCGCTGAAACCGGCCCTCCGCGGAGTTTCACCGATCTTTCAGAGCGTCCGCGGAACCTTTCGGGTGTCAGCAGAAAACACCTGGAAGGACAGCAGAAATGCTCTCTCGCCTCATTTCCGGTTCCCTCGGCGTCCTCTTCGCGACCACGGTGGGCGTCGCCGGCCTGACGACCGTGGCCACGCCCGCCTCGGCCGACTCCGCACCCGGCGGCGAGATCACCCGCTCGGAGGTGCTCTCCCGGGCCCAGAACTGGGTCACCCGCCAGGTCAAGTACAACCTGACCCGCGCCTCCGGCACCCTCTACACCGACGTCGAGGGCGACAACCGGTACGGCCCCGACTGCTCCGGCCTGGTCTCCATGGCCTGGCACATCACCGCCAACTCCGGCAAGGGCGGTAACAGCACCGACGACTTCGAGGTCTGGAGCCAGACCGAGTTCCTGCCGAGCCTGCACGACCTCAAGCCCGGCGACGCCATCCTCAAGAACGGCCACATCGAGCTGTTCGCCCGCTGGAAGAACCCCGCCAACCACACCCAGGGCGCCTGGACCTACTCGTTCAACGGCACCGGCAACCCCGACGGCAACGGCTGGCAGGAGGACTGGGCCAAGGGCCCCATCGCCAACTGGCGCGGCCAGGTGGGCGACGAGAGCTGGTCGAGCATGCAGAACTACCGGCCCATCAGGTACAAGAAGATCGTCGACGACCCGGTCGAGGCCCCCCGCCCGCTGGTCGACTCCCAGGGCACCCGGCTCACCGACTTCGACGGGGACGGGAGACCCGACATCCTCGGGCTGGGCGCGAGCGGCGACGACCTGTGGCTGATCCCGAACACCAGCTCCTCCGGCAGCCCGTCACGCGGCCAGAGCATCCAGATCTCCGCCGGCTGGCGGACCATCACGAAGTACTGGCTGGCCGACTACGACGGCGACAGCAAAACCGACATCCTCGGCACCCAGGACCCCGACAAGCTGTTCGTCTGGCGCAACACCAGCACCCCCGGAAACCCGTCGGTCGCGCCCCTGGTCAGCCTCGGCACGGCGTGGAACACGCTGGCCAAGCTCGTGATCGGCGACTTCACCGGTGACGGGAAGGTCGACATCGGCGGCGTCAACGCGAGCACCGGCGACCAGTTCTGGGTCGTGCCGAACACCAGCACCCCCGGCAACCCCTCACGCGGCCAGAGCATCCCGATGACCACCGGCTGGTCGACCATCACCCGCTTCTGGGCCGCCGACTACGACCGCGACGGCAAGACCGACCTCATCGGCCTCCAGGGCACCGACCAGATGTTCGCCTGGCGCAACACCGCCACGGGCGGCACCCCCTCCTTCGCGCCGCTGGCCAACCTGGGCACCGGCTGGAGCTCCCTGACCAAGCTCGTGCTGGGCGACTTCACCGGCGACGGCAAGGTCGACATCGCCGGCTGGACCGCGTGGAACTCCGACCAGCTCTACGTCGTGCCGAACACCACCAGCGGCACCACCCTGTCCCGCGGCCAGAGCATCCCGATGAGCACCGGCTGGGCCTCCATCACCAGCTACCTGGTCGCCGACTACGACGGCGACGGCAAGACCGACCTGCTGGGCGTCCAGGGCGACGACCAGATGCTCACCTGGCGCGGCACCCACTCCGGCGGCACCCCCGGCTTCACGGCGCTGACCAGCCTCGGCACCGCCTGGAGCACGATCAGCCACATCCCCACCGCCCAGTAACCCCTCCCCGGGCCGCCCTCGCGGGGCGGCCCCCCTTCGCTTGGAGTCACCGTGTCCGCTCTCCGCCGCCTCGTCGCGCTCGCCCTGGCCGCCGCCGGCCTCGCCGCCGCTCTCGCCCAGCCCGCCGCCGCGGCCTCCGCCAACCCAGACCCGAGCCGATTCCCCGTACGGGGCGTCGACGTCACCGAATACCAGCACCCCAACGGGGCGGCGGTGAACTGGGCGCAGATCCGCCAGTCGGGCATCGCCTTCGCCACCCTCAAGGCCACCCGGGGCACCAACAAGACCAACTCCTACTTCGCCGCCGACCTGGCCGGGGCGCTCGGCCAGGGCATCCCGACCGCGCCGTACCACTACCTGACCGGCACCAGCTCGAACGTGGTCGCGCAGGCCGACTTCTTCATCGGCGCCCTGCGGAACGCCGGGTACACGGGGAACCGGGCGAACGAACTGCCGCCGATCCTCGACCTGGAGTGGACCGACGACGGCACCAGCTCGTGCCCGCCGTACACGACCGTCTCTTTCGTGCAGGAGTTCCTCGACCGGGTGCAGTCGGCGTTCGGGGTGAAGCCGTGGATCTACACCTCGCGCGGGTTCATGTCGAGCTGCATGGGCAACACCACGGCCTTCGGCTCCTACGGCCTCCAGGTCGCCGACTACACCTCCGGCCGTACCCTCCCGTCGGTGCCCTCGGGCTGGCCGACCTGGCTCATGTGGCAGTACGCCGACGTCGGCAGCGTGCCCGGGGTGCCGACCACGAACGTCACGCTGAACGTCTTCAACGGCAACCAGGCCGACCTCGACGCGCTGGTCCGGCGGGATCCGCCGCGTCCGCTGGTCGACCCGCAGGGCGGCCGGGTGACCGACTTCGACGGCGACGGCAGACCCGACGTCCTGGGTCTCGGCCAGACCGGCGACGACCTGTGGTTCATCCCGAACACCAGCTCCTCGGGCAGCCCGTCGCGCGGCCAGAGCAAGCTCGTCTCGACCGGCTGGCGCACGATCACGAAGTACTGGCTGGCCGACTACGACAGCGACGGAAAGACCGACATCCTCGGCACCCAGGACCCCGACAAGCTGTTCGTCTGGCGCAACACCAGCACCCCCGGAAACCCTTCGGTCGCGCCCCTGGTCAGCCTCGGCACGGCGTGGAACACGCTGGCCAAGTTCGTGATCGGCGACTTCACCGGTGACGGGAAGGTCGACATCGGCGGCGTCAACGCGAGCACCGGCGACCAGTTCTGGGTCGTGCCCAACACCAGCACCCCCGGCAACCCCTCGCGTGGCCAGAGCATTCCGATGACCACCGGATGGTCCACCGTCACCCGGTTCTGGCCGGCCGACTGGGACCGCGACGGGAAGACCGACCTCTTGGGATTGCAGGGCACCGACCAGCTGTTCGCCTGGCGCAACACCGCCTCCGGCGGCGTGCCGTTGTTCGCCCCGCTCGCGAACCTGGGCACCGGCTGGAGCACGCTGACCAAACTCGTGCTGGGCGACTTCACCGGCGACGGCAAGATCGACATCGCCGGCTGGACGGCATGGAACGCCGACCAGCTCTACGTCGTGCCCAACACCTCGTCCGGCACGACCCTGTCGCGTGGCCAGAGCGTCCCGATGTCCACCGGCTGGTCGTCGATCACCAGCTACCTGGTCGCCGACTACGACGGCGACGGCAGGACCGACCTGCTGGGCGTCCAGGGCGACGACCAGATGCTCACCTGGCGCGGGACCCACTCCGGCGGCACCCCCGGCTTCGCCGCCCTGACCAGCCTGGGTACGGGCTGGAACACGGTCGGCCACATACCCACCGCACAGTGACCCACCACCCTCCGCAGGCCGTCCGGGATTCTCCCCGGACGGCCCCGCGGGCGTTTCCCGGAAAGGAACCACGATGTTGCTGCTGTCCGATCCATCCGTCGGCCGGACGCCGATCAGGGAGTGCGGCGAACCGCTCGTCGACCTGCGGACCGTCCCGGCCCTGCGGGTCGACCCCCGAATGGCCCCGACCGGCCCCGGCTACGCCCACCTGCGGCTGGGCGTGGTCGACCGGCTGGTCACCGCGCAGACCTACCTCCCGCCCGGCCTCTACTTCCTCGTGATCGAGGGCTTCCGCCCGGTCGCCCTCCAGAAGAAGTACTTCGACGCCCACAAGGACCGGCTCCGCGCCGCCGAACCGGGCCACGACGAGGACTGGTACCACGTCAGGGCCAGCCGCTACATCTCCCCGCCGGACGTCGCCCCCCACGTCGCCGGGGCGGCGGTCGACCTCACGCTGTGCGATGTGGACGGCGCCGAACTCTGGCTCGGCACCGAGGTCAACGACACCGACACCGAGCACTGCCACACGGCCTCTCCATCGGTGACCGGCGAGGCGGCCGACCGCCGCCGGATGCTCTCCGACGCGCTCACCTCCGCCGGTTTCGTCAACTACCCGACGGAGTGGTGGCACTGGTCCCACGGCGACCGCTACTGGGCCCGCGTCACCGACGCGGAGGCGGCCCGCTACGGCCCCGCAGAACTGCCGTGAGAACGGGTCACCGGGGTGCGCCCGCCGCACCCCGGTGACACACGGGTCCGCAGTGAGTCGAACCATCCAACCTGGTGTTTCCGGCTCGGTGACCGTAACGGTGACGAACGAATCGCTCACGCCGATCACGACGTCAGGTCTTGTCCGGCAAGTGATTCGCTCCTGCACGGTCTGACGATGCCTGAAAGGAATTCCGCGGCTTTGTCACAACTCCTGGCTCTTTCCTGTCCTAGCTGACGTCCGGCAACGTCACGCCCCTTACTGCGGCAGCGAGCTGCCCGGAGACGGCGCGACCCTCGGCCGGATCGACTGGCTCAAGGACAACCAGGGGAAGTGATCACATGTCCGAAGCACGGAAGACCACGCTGACGGTGCTCCAGAAGGGGAAGGTGTTCGGAGAAGATGCCTGAGACACTCGATGACCTGCGAGAACACCTGCAGTGGGCGGTCGAGCTCGAACACGCCACCCTCCCGCCCTACCTGTGCGCGCTCTACACGCTCGACCCGGAGCGCAACCCCGAGGCGGTCGAAGTGGTCGGGAGCGTGTTCGCGGAGGAGATGCTGCACCTGACACTGGCCGCCAACCTGCTGAACGCGGTGGGCGGCCGGCCCCGGCTCGACACGCCCGAGAACATGAAGCCGTTCCCCCGGACGCTGCCCCACGGCAACCTGAAGTTGTCGCTGGAGCCGTTCGGCCCGGAGGCGCTGGAGAACTTCCTGCGTCTCGAAGCGCCCACACCTGACGGCACTCCGGCGCAGACCGAGGGCTACGAGACGATCGGCCAGTTCTACGCCGCGATCGAGAACGGCCTGCGCGCGTTGTGCGCCCGGCTGGGCGAGGAGGCCGTCTTCACCGGAGATCCCTCCCGCCAGATCGGCGCGAGCCACTTCCGCCACACGGCCGGGCGGCTGATCGCCGTCACCGACCTGGAGTCGGGTCTGGCGGCGCTGGACGAGATCGTGGAACAGGGTGAGGGCATGGCCCGCGACGAGGTCTGGGACGGCGACAAGGACGTCTTCCATCCCGAACGGGACGAGGTCGCCCACTACTACCGCTTCCTGGAGCTCAAGGCAGGCCACCGCTACCAGCGGGGCGACACGCCGAACTCCGGCCCGACGGGCGACCCGATCACGGTAGACGCGGCGGGCGTCTACCCGATCACCACGACCGCCTCGTCGGAGGAGTTCAACCGGGCCTACCGGGGACTGCTGCGGGCCCTGGAGGAGGCCTTCGACGGCAGCCCACAGCAGATGGCCTCGGCCGTGGCGGCCATGTTCGGCGTCAAAGCACAGGCCATGGCCCTGGTCGCCAAGGGGGCCCTGCCTGCCTTCGCGTACGTGGAGGGGGGATGAATCCGACCATCGCCCCTGGTCCAGGGCGTCTTCCGCCTGCTGTTAGTCGGCGGAACTGTACGACACGGCCGCTGCTCGGTCGGCGGGGGGCGTCCCGGTCCAGCACTGCACGTTCCAGACCGACTGCAAGTTGCAGTGGTCGGGGTCGGTCCAGCACGTGATCGACCCGTGTGCCTGACCTGGGGGCAGGTGACCACGCACAGATCCATACCGGTCGACCGCGCCGTGTCGACGCCACCCCAGGAGTTGGGTGCCACGACGTGGTCGATGTGCAGGATGCTGGTGCCGGGCAGGAGTTTCTCCTCCAGCCTCCTGGTCACCGCACCCTTCGCCAGCAGCCCTTTCCAGCACGCCAGGAGCCGCAGGGCTTCCTCCTCGGTGGTGGCGCCGACCTCGGCAGAGCGGGAGCGCATCCTGCTCGATGGACACCCGTGATGTCGGGAAGTCTGCGCAGGCGGGCGGGTGCAGGCGGTGCGTGCCGTTGGTTCCGAGCTCGTACAACGGGCCGGCCGGGCTGGGTATGCGAGTGAGGCAGATGCGATCGGTGTTGACCCTCCATACGCGCATAGCATCCGCCGCCGACTCGCCCAGCATGGTTTCCACCATCGCTGGGACGGTTTTCGGGACGGCTCTTGCTGCGACGGAGGCGGAGAGACGCACGCTCTGGTCTTCTTCCGAATTTTTTTCCCGATGTGTCGATTGGCGCCGGGTGCGTTCGTCGTCATGGTGAGAGGCCGGCAACGGGCCGGTCGCCGCTCACCCGGAGGCTCACGATGTCCGTCACGACCACCGCCGCCGTTCCCGCCGCTCCCGTCGTCGTTCCCGCCAGGCCGCTGATCACCAGTGGCCTGGCCGCCACGGCCGCCGCCGCCGTGGCGACCGTGGCCGTCGCCGTGGCGGGGGAGGCCGCCGGAATCAGCCTCGCCATCGGCGGCGCGCCGATCCCGGTGCCCGGGTTCGCCGTGCTGACCGTCGTCTTCTCCGTGATGGGCCTGGCGTTGGCCCTGGTGCTGGCCCGCTGGGCGCGCCGTCCGCGTGCGGCGTTCGTCCGCACCACCATCGTGCTCACCGCGGTGTCGCTGGTGCCCGATGTGCTCGTGGAGGCGTCCACGGCCACGCAACTGCTGCTGATGCTGACGCATGTGGTCGCCGCCGCGATCGTGATCCCGGCCGTCGCCCGCCGCCTGTCCGCCTGATCCCGCCGATGGGTCCGCGCACTGCATACGTTCCTGACCGTGCCGACTGAGGGCATCCGCAGCTTCGAGCCGGCCCACGTCCTTGCTCCAGGGCGACGCCGAGGGGCATGCGCGGCCTTCGGCGAGGGCCGCGCCGGTTCACCGTCCTCACTGGGGAAGGACGGGCCCGGGGCTGTCGCGTTCAGCAAGCGAGCGCCCTCGTGGGCGAGGGGGTACGAGCGCCCGGTTCCCGAGCCGGCGGACACCCCGGCCGCGGCCCGGCCAAGGCCGCAGCGGCTTGAAGACCACCCTCTGCCCAGCGCCGGGCCAGGCAACACGGTGTGCGGCGGCTGGGAACGGTAGTCAAGCCGCCCGCTTCTCCGGGGTGCCGGCGATCCGGTCGAGGCCCTTGCCGCCGATATTCCGGATGTCCGGGAGCGTCCGGCCCTTCAAGAAGCCGGCGCGCACGATGGGGCCGCCGGGAGCGCCCGATCGAGGGAGTTCGGCTGCCGCCCCGAGGCGCCTGTCACGGCAATCGGGGCGGCAGAGGGCTATCGGGGACTACGGCCGCGCCGCGCCCCGGTGCTCGACGGCACCGACTCCAGCAGCGGCGTGCCGTCGGCGCGGATGATCAGGCGCTTGCGGCCGGCACCGGTGGCGGCGCCGGGGACGGGCTTGCTCTGCTGGTAGCTGTTGCTGGTGCTGAAACGGATCTGATGGCTGGTGTTCCAATAGTCCTGGAAGATCCAGTAGAGGACCTTCTGGCCCTGGTAGACGACGATGCTCTTGCCCATCTCGCCGTCGTTGCCGACCCAGGGAACCCACATGGAACCCGACCAGCGGCCGTTGGCGGGCACCGCGACCGTCGCTTTGCTCTCACCGCTGACGACCGACAGCGCCGTCTTGGTCTGGTTAAGGATCTCCCGGATGTCGCTCACCTCCGCCCGGAGCACGCTGACGGCGTCGGGGTCACGGTGGGATCCGGCTGCGGCGGCGGGCCAGGCGCCGAACGCGCCACCGGCTAGGAGAATCGCGGCGGCGGCCAGAACGCGGACTTTCATGCGAATGCCTTCCTCCATACATCGGACTACTTACGATCCGCATCGTACTGATCACACTTCGTGACGGCGAAGATCATCCGGCGCACGGCGTGCCCAGAAAGACAGGTCGCCACCAGGGACGGCGCCGCAGAAGATCACGCCTGCAGCAGCAGCCCGCCAGCATGCGTCATATCCGATGAGCGCCAGCCCTCAGCCCTCCCAGCCCAGCAGCGTCGGCCCGGTCATGGTCAGCGGCAGCGCTTTCAGGATGTCGGGCAAGTGCCGCACTGGCATACGGCACCTGATACAACCGCACCGGCAGCGGTAAAAGTGGACGTGAACAACACCCTGGACATAAGCGCCCCATACGGCAGCAGCGCGGCCTGGAGACAGGAATACACGCGGCTGAATGGCGCCGACGTCTGCTCGACCTTCCGCGCGTTGCCGTCCGGCTCGATATACCGCGCCGGTGTGCTCGGTGCGTAGGGGCCGGGCCCGGTCGCACCGCTCCAGCCGCTCCAGCCGGGCCCAGCGCCCGAGCAGGCCCTTGGTGGGAGCGGTGCGTAGGGGCCGGGCTCGGTCACAAGGCCACTGCCGTTCCTGCGGTCATCCTCCCCGCCCCATCCCGGTGCGGTGATCTCGTATGAACCAGCGCCTAGACATACGGCAGAAGTCACAGCTGGGCGCCTGTGGATCGACCAGGTCTTAACGATCGTCGGCCCCGAGCTCTACCTCTCGAATCCCCGCAATTGGAACATCCCTGGATACGTTGAAACCTCCGGCCCTTGTGGGCACACACCGCCGCCACAGTGTGCGCCTGCCGGCCCGAACCAGAGGAAGTTCCGCCATGACCGTGC
This sequence comes from Herbidospora sp. NBRC 101105, assembly GCF_030269205.1. Lineage (NCBI taxonomy): Bacteria > Bacillati > Actinomycetota > Actinomycetes > Streptosporangiales > Streptosporangiaceae > Herbidospora > Herbidospora sp. NBRC 101105. The sequence goes on from NZ_BSSX01000011.1 coordinate 76,994, forward strand.
TCGCGACCACGGTGCCGACCGTCCTGCACCTGTCCGGAGACATCGACATCTCCACCACCGCCGACCTGCGCCGACGGATTCTCGCCGCTCTCGACGAAAGCGTCGAGGTGCTGATCTTGGACATGGCCGCCGTGACCTTCTGCGATGCCGCAGGGCTCGGTGTACTGATCTACACCGAGCGCCAGGCCCAGGCCCGCGGAGTGACCCTGGCACTGACCCGCCTCACCCCGCGAATGATCAGACTGCTCGACGTCGCCAAGCTCGGCGACCGCTTCCCCATCCTGGCCGGCAGCTGATCTGACATCCCGCCGTTGGGGTCGTGGACGAAACGGCCGTCGCCTCCCACTCGCCGATCCATGAAACGGCCGTCACGCGAAGCCCGCCGTTGAAACGGAAATCGATCATTCTTTTGCTCGATAATGAAAATAATTATGTCATTTGTCTATATTGTTGAGATATGCGCTTAGTCGGAGGGAGCTTTGGGAGCGAGTCGAATGGCAGATGTCTTGGACTTGGAGCGGTTCCTGGACGGAGAACTCGCAGGGGACGAAGTGCGCGCTCCGATCTTGAATTCGTGGCAGCGGTGCCAGGCGGCGGGACTCACTCCCGACACCGCCCGCCCGCGCCTGTCCAACGACCTGGATTTCGACTGCGAGCTGGTACGCGCGGCCCGGCCCGTGTTCGAGCGGCTGCGGACCGCAGTGGCGGACACCCCGGCGGGCATGTTCCTCGGCGATGAGACGGGCGTGATGTTCCTGCGCAACGTGGGTGACAAAGCCCAGAGCAGGGTCTTGGACGCGGTCGGCGCCGCCCCCGGCTTCAGCTACGCCGAGCCGGACATCGGCACCACCGCCTTGGGCTCGGCGCTGGTGGAACGGCGAACCTGCCGGGTGGCGGGCAACGAGCACTTCTCAGCGAACCTCCACGGACTCACCGCAGTGGCCACACCGATCCGCAATCCGCTCAGCGGGCGCGTGGCCGGCGTCATCAGCATCACCTGCCCGAACGACAGGGCGAGCGAGGAGATGGCCGTCCTGGCCCACCGGTCGGCCACCGGCGTCGAGCAGCGGCTGCTCGAACTGAGCAGCGAACACGAGCGTGCCCTGATGGAGGAATTCCTCCGAGCGAAGAGTTTCGGAACCGGAATCGCCATAGCGAGTTCCGCGCCCCTGGCCCTGTGCCGCCGCGATCGGCTCGCCCTGGAGGACGCCGCCGTGCGGCTGGTCACGCAAGGCCGGGGAGCGGTGGTGGAGGTCACCCTCTCCGAGGGCCGCATCGCCACGCTCCTGGCCCAGCCGATGAGCGGTTCCACCGGCATCGCGGTGGAAGTCTGGTTCACCGGCGGTTAGCGCGGCCTTCTCCGACGCCGGTAGGTTTCGTACTGCCGCAGTAATAGCCGGCGTCGGGGAGAACCATGGGACTTCTTGCCCTGGCTCAGCACGAATGACGCAGTCGAAAAGGGCTGACCTGGTGTTTCCACTTCGGTTTCGGCGTGGGGTTTCGTGCTGACACATCGAAAGATGTCAGCCCTCGCGCGGAGCCGCGATTGTGCCGTGGGGGATGCGGCGGGCGGTCAGCGGGGCATGGGGAACACCCGCAGGAACGTCTCCAGGAGTTCGCGGCGGCCCGACAGGGTGACGAGCCCGCACTTCGCCGCCCGGACCAGCGCCCGGTAGGAGGGCAGCTCGTCGGGCTGGAAGATGATCACGAGGTCGGGGTCGCGGTGGGCCGGGCCGACGCCGGTCTCCAGCTTCCCGTCGATCACGGCGAGGTGGACGACGATGTCGTGGGCGTGCAGCTCCCAGACGGCCGTCAGCCCGGCGGCGGCCTCGGGGTCGAAGACCGCGCGGAAGTTGATGCTGAGCGACTGCGGCGTGACGATCTCGCCGGGCTGCGGGTCGCCCATCTGAGTGGCTCCCCAGCGGCCGAGCGTCAGGACGGCCGGTTCGAGTTCGAGCCCGGTGGCGGTCAGCGCGTAGAGGACGCCGCGCTGCGGGGCCGGGGCGATGCGGCGCTCGACGATGCCCGCCTGTTCCAGTTCCTTGAGCCGGGTGGCGAGCACGTTGGTGGGGATGCCGGGCAGGCCCTCGATGAGGTCGGTGTAGCGGAGCGGGCGGACCAGCAGGTCACGCACGATCAGCAGCGCCCACCGTTCGCCCACGAGCTCCAGGGCACGGGCGAGGCCGCAGTACTGCCCGTAGTCACGACGCCTCATGCGGGCACTGTAGCAAACTTCTCAATGAGAAGTTCACTTGCAAAAACGAAGTATTGATGGCTAGGGTCGCCGCCATGACCCGACTGACCGGTTTCGCCGGCATATCGGCGGCGATGGTGGCGATCCTCGTCGCGGCCGGCGTGCCGACGCCCCTCCTGCCGATCTACGAGGAGGCGTGGAGCCTCGCGCCGTGGGAGCTGACGCTCGCGTTCGGTGTGTACGCCATCGCGCTGCTGCTCGCGATCCTGGTGATCGGCTCGCTCTCCGACCACGTCGGCCGCCGGCCGGTCATGGTCGCGGCGCTCGCGGTCGAGCTGGCCGCCATGGTCGTGTTCCTGTTCGCGTCGTCGATCGGGTGGCTCGTCGCCGCCCGGATCGTGCAGGGGGTCGCCACGGGCGCGGCGTCGAGTTCGCTCAGCGCCGCCGTCGTGGAGCTCGCGCCCGAGCGGCACCGGAAACTCGGCGCGACCGTGACCGGCATGGCGCCGCTGGCTGGCCTGGCCCTGGGCGCGATCTTCGCGGGCGCGCTGGCCCAGTTCGCCGCCGATCCCATGGTCACGGTCTGGGCCGTGCTCGTGGTGGTCATGGCGGCCGGGACGGTCTTCGCCGCGTTCACCCCGGAGACCTCCTCCCGCAAGCCGGGCGCGCTGCGGTCACTGGTGCCGAGCGTCTCGGTTCCGCCGCAGGTCAGGGCGCTGTTCGCGGCGACGCTGCCGGTGACGATCAGCGCGTTCATGGCGATCGCGGTGTTCCTGGGGCTGGTGCCCATCGTGCTGGGGGCGGTGTTCGGGGTGCGGAGCCCGATCGCCGGAGCGCTGGCCGCGTCCGTCGCCTTCGCCGTCGGCGCGGTCGCGTCGGTGGTCACGACCGGCGTGCCGGCGCGCCGGCTGCGGCTGTACGGGGCGGCCCTGACGGCCCTCGGCGCGGTGCTGTTCGCCGGGACCGTCGCGGCCGGCGCGCTTCCCCTGCTGTGGGCCGCCGCCGTGACCGGCGGGGCCGGGATCGGGGCGTCGTTCGCCGGCACGACCCGGGGGCTCGTCCCCGAGGTCCGGCCGCACGAGCGCGCGGGGCTGTTCGCGGCCGTCTACCTCGTGGGCTACCTCGCGATGGGGGTGCCCGCGATCGTCGCGGGGCAACTCGCCGGGGTGGTCGGCGTGCCGTCGACGGCGGTCGGTTTCGGAATCGTCATCGCCCTCGTGGCGCTCATCGGCGTGGCCGTCACCGGCACGCCTTCGTCCATCGGGAAAGGAACCCGGAAATGACCTCACTCGGCAACGCGACGGTCCTCGTCACCGGAGCGAACGGCGGCATCGGCACGGCGTTCGTCACCACCGCACTCGAACGGGGCGCCCGCCGGGTGTACGCCGCCGCACGCACCCCCCGGGACTGGGGCGACGAGCGCGTGGTGCCGCTGCACCTCGACCTCACCGACCCGGCCTCGATCGAGCGCGCCGCCCGGGAGGCCGGCGACGTCACCGTCCTGGTGAACAACGCGGCCGTCTTCCCCAGAGGCGACCTGCTGACCGCCCCCATCGACGACATCACCACGACCATCGAGACGAACCTCCTCGGGCCGATCCGGCTCACCCGCGCCCTGGCCCCGGCTCTCCGGTCGGCGAAGGGCGCGCTGGTGAACGTGGGTTCGGTGCTCAGCTGGTTCCCGGCCGGCAAGGCCCACAGCGTCTCGAAGGCGGGTTTGTGGATGGCCACGAACGCGCTTCGGCTCGAATTCGCCCCTGACGGGGTGCAGGTGCTCGGCGTCTACTTCGGGCCGACCGACACCCCCATGCAGGCGGGCAACGACCCGGCCGGCATGCACCGGCCCGACCACGTGGCCGGCTCGGTGTTCGACGCGCTGGAGAGGGGCGAGCCGGAGCTGCTCCTCGACGACATGACCAAGGGCGTGCGGGCCGGGCTGTCCCAGCCGGTCACGACCGTCTAGCGGGCAACTTCCCTGGTAAAGGTCCAGAACATGACAGAAAACAGATCGGTACTCGTCTCGGGGGCGACCGGCGACACCGGACGGGCCGCCGTCCGCGAATCCCTCGCACTCGGCCTCACGGTCAGAGCCCTCGTCCACACCGCCGACGCCCGCGCGCAGGCACTCGCCGACCAGGGCGCCGAGGTCGTCGTCGGGGACTTCCTCGACCCGAACACGCTCCGCCCCGCGATGGAGGGCGTGGACGCCGCCTACCTCTGCTATCCGGTACGCCCCGGGCTCATCCACGCCACCGTCAACTTCGCCCAGACCGCCAAGGAGACCGGCCTCAAAGCGCTGATCAACTGCTCCCAGCGGTCGGCCGACCGCGAGTCCACCAGCCCTTCCTGCCGCGACACCCACATCGCCGAACAGGTGCTGAACTGGTCGGGGCTCCCCGTGATCCACCTGCGCCCCACCCTGTTCCTGGAATGGCTCCAGTACTTCTGGGTGCTGCCCAAACTCCGCGAAGGCATCCTGTGGATGCCCACCGGGAAGGGCACCAGCTCGCCCGTCGCCGCCGAAGACCAGGGCCGCGCCATCGCCCGCCTGCTCCTCGACCCCACCGACCACCTCGGCACCACCATCCCGCTGTCCGGCCCCGCCGAGATCGACCACGAGCAGTTCGCCGCCGAACTCTCCGAAGCCCTGGGCCGCGAGATCGTCCACGTCAACCCGCCCATGGACGAGTACGCCGCCTACCTCGCCGACGTCGGCGTCCCGCCCTACGGCGTCGACCACATCGTCGGCGCCATGCGCGACTACCAGAACGGCGCGATGTCCGGCGCCGACGACAACATCGAACGGCTGACGGGCAGACGCCCCATGACGGTCGCCGAATACGCCCGTCCCCGCGCCGCCCTCCTCACCGGCTCATCACGAGGGACGGCCCCGGGTTCGGATCAGGCCGCCGGGCGGTAGTCCAGGGCGACGGCCAGTCTTTAGGGACTGTCTCCGCCGTATCGCTCGATGAGCGCGTTGGCGATCAAGATGAGGTGGTCCCGCACACCAGGTGGGCCGGTCACCTCGAGCCATTCGACCAGTCCGGCGAGTTCGCCCGCGAGCGCGTACTCGTTGTAGCCGCGGATCACGACCTCGATGCGGCCGTCGGTCGTGGAACCTCCGATTTCAAGCCGGTCCCTGAGCGTCATCCGGAGCTTGCCGATCCCCTCGGGGGTGCACACGGCCTGGACTTCGAGGGGTGTCCGCCTGCGCTCGACTTCGTCGGCGATCTCCCTCCAGCTCTCGGCAAGGTCGAACCCCTCGGGTCGGTGCACGGGATCGTCGGTCGGCTCGACGAACGACATGCGGTCGATCCGGAACGTCCGTCGACCGGCGTCGGTGTTGGTGACGAGGTACCACGTCGGTCCTTTGGCGACGATGCCCAGCGGATGGACGGTCCTCTCGGTTTCGATGCCTTCGCGGTCGACGTAGCCGAGCCGCACCTGGACGCCGCGGATCACCGCGTCCTGGAGTTCGTCGAGGAGGGGAGGCGGCCGATGCTCGATCCGGCTCGACCCCCATCGTTGCGGGTCCATGACCAGCGACGACGCCGCCGCCTCGGCCTGCCCTCGGAAGGGCGCCGGCAGGGCCTGGACGAGCTTGCGCAGCGCCGCTTTCACGGCCGGCGTCGCGGCCGAGGCCTGGCCGGCGACCAGGAACAGGGCGCGGGCCTCGCTCGCGGTCAACCCGGACAGGTCGGTGCGGGCGCCGCCCACGAGGCGCCAGCCGCCGCCCCGGCCGGGCATGGAGTACACGGGCACCCCGGCCATGGACAGGGCGTCGAGGTCGCGGCGGGCGGTGCGCTCGGAGACCTCCAGCTCCCGGGCGACCTCCGCAGCCGTGACCTGCTCACGCCGTTGCAGCAGGAGGAGGACGGCCACCAGCCGATCGGTTCGCACGCCGACAACACTTCCACATGAAACCGGTCATGAGGTGACCGGTTTCGGCATGCAGGATGGCGACCTGACCTCACCGACGAGGTCACCCAGATAAGACAGAGAGAGAACGCAATGCACAATCCAGCCGAATTTCCCAAGCCCACGCTTATTCCGGTCAACGGTGTGGAACTCGAGGTCTTCGAAGCGGGCCGAGAAAACGAGGGAAAACCCATCGTGCTCTGCCACGGCTGGCCGGAGCACGCCTTCTCCTGGCGCCACCAGATGCCCGCCCTCGCCGCGGCCGGCTACCACGTCATCGCACCGAACCAGCGGGGTTACGGCAACTCGTCCCGCCCGGCCGAAGTGACCGACTACGACATCGAACACCTGTCCGGTGACCTCGTCGCACTCCTCGACCACTATGGATACGAAGACGCCACCTTCGTCGGCCATGACTGGGGTGCGTTCGTCGTCTGGGGACTCGCCCTGTTGCACCCCGACCGTGTGAACAAGGTGATCAACCTGAGCCTGCCCTACCAGGAGCGTGGAGAGAAGCCCTGGATCGAGTTCATGGAAGACGTGCTCGGGGGCGACTTCTACTTCGTCCACTTCAATCGACAGCCAGGCGTCGCGGACGCCGTATTCGAAGACCACACCTTCCAGTTCCTCCGCAACCTGTACCGGAAGAACGAGCCCCCCGCAGAGCCGCAGCCGGGCATGGCGCTGATCAACCTCGCCAGAGCGGAAACACCACTCGGAGAGCCCATCATGAGCGACGACGAACTGGCCGTCCTGGTCTCCGCCTTCGAATCATCGGGGTTCACGGGCAGCATCAACTGGTACCGGAACCTCGACCGCAACTGGCACCTGCTGGCGGACGTGGACCCGATCATCCGGCAGCCCACACTCATGATCTATGGCGACAGGGATGTGATCGCACGGGGTGCGAACCTGGCGGAGTTCGTCCCCAACGTGGAGGTGATCAGCTTTGACTGCGGTCACTGGATCCAGCAGGAGAAGCCGGAGGAAACGAACCAGGCGATGGTGAAGTGGCTGGAACAGCAGGATGCGACCTGACCGGCCGGCGTCCGGGAAGTGGCAGCTCCTCTTGACGACGAAGACATGAATGACCTCCGGGTTCGGCTACCCGATCCACCACGTTGAGACTCGGCCGCAACGGCGCTCGTGGCTCACGCACAACCACACGTCAGCGCACCGGTACCGGCCGACCACGATGCCCCTATCCCGAAGTGGTCGAAGAAGCGATCTGCTTCGGGTGGATCGATTCCACCGCCGTCCTCCTCGACGACCGTGGTCTCCAGCTGATCACCCTCGAAAGGCCAAGAGCCCCTGGTCCCGGCTCAACCGCCGACGCGCCGCCGAAATGGAACGGCGCGGCTCATGACGGACGCCGGGCGAGTGGCGATCGACGCGGCGAAGACGAACGGATGGTGGACCATCTCCGACCAAGTCGAAGACCTCGAATAACCCGCCGACCTCGCTCGACGGGCACCCTCAGGCACGAGCCAACTGGGACCGCTTTCCCCTGAGCGCCCGCAAGCAGATGCTGTGGTGGATCGTCGCCGCGCCGCAGGATGAGGAGGGACGCCGGCTCGTCCCAGAGATTGATGGTCTCCGCGCCGGTAGGCCGCCCGCCAGCCTCCCACTTGGGGCCCGCCCCCGTGGCGGTTGTGCTGGCGGGCTGCCACAGCCCGACGTGACTCTCCGTTACTGGGAGACCGTCCAGTAGTACTTGGAGGTGTTGCCGTCGTCGTTCAGGACGAGGAATTCGTCCCGCGTGGTGCCGAACGGCTTGAGGGCGCGCCGGGTGGTGTAGGAGACGAACTTGGCGGTACGCCAGTCGCCGATGCGCTCGGGTTCGGCCCGCCACAGGAACTCATCGCCGTTGCTGCAGGTCTTGACGACGGCGGTGGGCAGTGCCCAGGCGACGCCTCCGGGCACGGCACACTTGTTGGACTTGGCGTTGCGCATGCGGAACCAGATGTAGCCGTTCCGCGCCTGAGCGTCCTCGAAGTACCACTCGTTGGCCGGCGGGGTCACGCCGCCGGTCCATGCCTGGAGGCGGCAGGGGATGGCGTCCGTGCACCCCGGAGCCGACCAGTACTCGTGGATGAGGAAGCCGCGGGTGTTGACGTTCTCGACCACGTGTTGGCGGCCGTCCACGAACGGCGGATAGGCGCCGGGCTGGGTGACGGGGGTGAGCGCGAGGGCCTGGGCGAGCCGTGCCGCCTGGCCGGGAGCGGCGTCGGCCGGCGTGGAGACGAGCAGGGTGGAGCCGGCGAGCAGGAACGTCGTCAGCGTGGCGGGCAGCGCGGTCCTGATGCGCAGTGATTTCACGGGTGATTCCTTTTCTCGGAAGGGCGGGACATTTGTCCGAAGTGCGGGACATCGCATGTCGTGGTCGTCGATGGCCCGCCAGTCCCGGCGGTCATGGGAATGCTGCTCGGCAGGCACGGCCCGCATCGGGGTGTGTCTTCCGTGCATCCCATGAATGTAACTCTAGGTAGTTGAATGACTGCATTCAGTTATGCAACCTGCACTGCTTTCCACTTCCTTGCCGCACAGCCGTGAAAGTTCGGACCCGCAGGAGCCCGCAGCCTGAACCAGAGACCGAGAGGAAGGCCGGATTCTTGTCGCCAGATCTCCGGAGGGTGCAGCCTGCCAGTAGGGCTCTTGCCAACGGGTACACGCGACGATCCTGACTGATCAGACCCCAACCTCTGTCCGGTTTCCCACCGTGATCAAAGGTCAAGGTCCCGATCGGTCCGCGCGTGCCATCCGGCTCGGTGCCCCTGTCGCGAGGCCACCGCCGTTCCTGCGGTCCATCTCGGATGAACCAGTGCCTCTCACCCGCGGGCATACGACAGAAGTCAAAGCGGGACGCCTGTGGATCGACCAGGTCTTAACGATCGTCGGCCCCGAGCTCTACCTCTCGAATCCCCGTGGTTGGGACATCCCCGGATACGGTGAATAACCGTCGTATACGGGCGCATACCGCCGCGACAGTGTGTGGCCTGCCGGCCCGACTCGGAGGAAGTTCCGCCATGACCGTGCTCGCAACCATGACGCCGACCGTCGTGCACCTGTCCGGAGACATCGACATCTCCACCACCGCCGGCCTGCGTCGGCGGATTCTCGCCGCCCTCGACGAGAGCCTCGAGGTGCTGGTAGTGGACATGGGCGCCGTGACCTTCTGCGATGCCGCAGGGCTCGGCATGCTGCTCCGCACCCAGCGCCAGGCCGAGGCCCGGGGGATGACCCTGGCACTGACCCGCCTGACCCCGCAGATGACCAGGCTGCTCGACATCACCGAGCTCCGCGACCGCTTCCCCATCCTGACCGACAGCTGATCTCATCCCGCTGCTGAGCTATCCCGAAGAAAGCGCTCCTAGACGGGAAAGCCACCGAAGTCAGGCGGCAACCGGGCCGGAGCGCCACAACTGACTAATGGCAGAACAGCGCAGTCAGCAGCACACCGGCGGGAGCGTCACATGGATTGCCGGGACTCCGAGCTCAAATGAAAGTAGCCGCGTCGTCCATCGGCAAGATTCGGAACTGACGCCCGGGAACTCAGGAATCCGTTCACCAAAGAGGGGCTCGGCAGATACGGATCTGCCCTCGATCCAAGGAGCGTCCGCCGACACGCGTGGAGGGTCGAGCACCATGAGGTAGCCAGACATGAAATTTTTCTCCTGGCAATGGGCCCGCAGCATTCATGCCCGCCTCGCACTCGTCGCGGTGGGCCTCGCCCTGCTCATCCTCACTCTGGTGAGCATCGGCGAGATCTATATGATCCACCGGCTCATCACCGACGATCTCCTCACCGCCAGCCAGCAGATCGCTTCTCGAATCACGTCGGACATCCGGGCCGGCATACCGCAGAAACCCGTCCTGGTCTCCGAAGACGCCCACGTGGATTTCATTCAGATCGTGGCGCCCGGAGGCAGGGTGATCGCCTCCAGCAACCATGCCCGAGACCTTCCGCCGCTCACCTCGCACGAGCCCGACCCGCGGCATCCGGTCGTTTCCTTCTCCTTCTGCCTGCCTCAAGGCTGGAAGTGCATGCAAGGGGTGGCCGCCCGCGTCACACCTCAAGCCAACACCGAGATCGTCTACGCGGCCGGCGAAATCCCCGGCTATCTGACCGGCAGCGGCCTGATTCTCGCCGTCGTAACCCAGGTGAGTCTCCTCACCGTACTGATCGGCTGGATCTCCTGGAGGATCGTCGCGCAGACACTCCGCCCGGTTGAAGCCATCCAGGCCGAACTGGCCGCGATCACCGTCAAGGACCTGTCCCGGCGCGTCCCTCAACCGCATGGCAGCGACGAGATCGCCCGTCTCGCCGAGACCGCCAACCACACGCTCGACCGGATGGAACGGGCTATTCGGCGGCAGCGCGCGTTCGCCGCCGATGCCGCCCACGAACTGCGTACCCCGATTGCCGGAATCCGCGCTCAGCTCGAAAGCGGCAGGCTCTACGCCGAAGACATGCCCGAGGCGATCGACGCCGCCCTGCGCGACACCGACCGCCTGGAAGCGATCCTCACGGACCTGATGTTCCTCGCCGGCATCCAATCCCTCGACATCCACGCCTGCGAACGACTGGATGTGGCAACGGTGGTGCGCCGATGCCTCGCGCTATGTCCCGAACGTGCGCCCCGCCGAGTCCACCTGGCGGCCGGCGTCCTCGTCAGAGGTGCGGAAGACCAGCTCACCCAGGCGATCACCGTTCTCATCGACAACGTCGGCCGTTACGCCGCCACGGAAGTCGTCGTCGACCTGACCCGTGACAACGGCGACGCTGTGCTCGTCGTCACCAGCGACGGCGACGAGGAACACGTCGTCACACCCATCACCCGGCTGGACACCACGCCCGGCCGCGAGCAGCGGAGCGCCGGCTTCGGCCTCGTCATCGCCCGCGAAGTCGCCGAAGCACACGCCGGAACGCTCGTGACCACCTGCTCTCCCACAGGGATCACGTTCATCCTGCGACTCCCGCGCGCACAAACATGATCAAGAAGGGCGATCGGTGCGCCGTCATCAGGCCTGTCTCGACCACCAGATAGAACCCTGTGGGATAGCACCGCGAAGGCCGCTCCAACAGCATGGCGACGGCCCGGCCCAGGGCCATGCCGCCCAGCGCCAGGGCCATCGCCACCAGCACGCCGTCGCGCAACGTGCCCGCATCGAGGGCGGCCGGCGTGAGTGCCGCCGCCGTTGCCAGGCCGAACCCCCCGTACACCGCCCGTACCTCACTGCGGCCGTCCGCCGAGGTCACCCGCATACCGAACGGCGCCACCAGCTTCTCCGGCGCGACCAGGCCGTACACGCCCATCCCCGCGAAGAAGATCGCGACGACAACGGTGACCACACCCGTCCACGCCGGCCATTGCCTGACGAGTAGTGCCGTAGGGGTGCCGGTCAGCCCTTCACGCCGGTGTGGGCCAGGCCCTCGATGAACTGCCGTTGTGCGAGCACGAACACGACCAGCACCGGGAGGGCGGTCATCGAGGCGGCGGCGAGCTGGACGTTCCACATCGGGCCGCCGTAGGCGTCGACGAACTGGGTCAGCGCCTGGGGGAGGGTGAACTTCTCCGGCGAGGAGAGGTACACGATGGGTTCGAGGTAGAGGTTCCAGCTGTGCAGGAACGTGAAGATCGCCACGGCGCCGAGCGCGGGGCGGGCCAGGGGGAGCGCGACCCGGTAGAAGGTGCCGAACCGGCCGAGCCCGTCCATCCGGGCGGCCTCCTCCAGCTCGCCGGGCAGGCTGATGAAGAACTGCCGCATGATGAAGGTGGCCAGCACGCTGGGCGCGCCGAGGATCGGCACCAGGATCAGCGGCCAGTGGGTGTCGGTCAACCCGAGCTCGTGGAACATCTGGAACAGCGGGACGATCGTGACCTCGCTCGGGATGAGCAGCCCGAGCAGCACGACGACGAACAGGACGTTCTGGCCGGGGAAACGGATGCGCGCGAAGGCGTATCCCGCCATGGCGGCCACGGCCATCGTGCCGGTGGTGACGATCAGGGCGATGTAGAGGCTGTTGACGTACTGGCTCGCGAAGGGCTGGAGCTGGAAGACCTGCGCGTAGGCCGAGAAGTCCCAGTCGGCGGGCAGGAGTTTCGGCGGGAAGGCGAAGATCTCACCGATCGGCTTGAGGGATGAGGTGACCATCCACCAGGTCGGGAAGACGAACGGCACGCACATCACGCACAGCAGCCCGTACAGGAGCGTCTTCAGCCGCAGTGGTATCTCACGTTTCATTGAAGACCCATCTCCTGCGCATCCGCCACTGGACGAGGGTGAGCAGGGCCACGATCGCGAACAGCAGGACCGACAGGGTCGCGCCGTATCCGAAGTGATGGAACTGGAAGGCCTGCCGGTAGAGGTAGTAGACGAGGACGGTCGTCGACACGCCCGGGCCGCCCTGGGTGAGCACCGCGATCTGCGCGAACACCTGCAGCGACCCCACCACGGTGATGATCGAGGTGAGCAGGATGGTCGGGCTGATCAGCGGGACGGTGATCCGCAGGAAGCGGGTGCGGGCCCCGGCGCCGTCCAGTTCGGCGGCCTCGTACAACTGGGCCGGCACCCCCTGCAGGGCGGCCAGGAACAGCACCATGTTGAGGCCGACGTTCTTGAGGACCTGGACGACGACCACCGAGAGCATCGCGGTGCCCTCGCCGCGCAGCCAGTTGGGCCCCTCGACCCCGGCGGCGGCGAGCAGGCCGTTGAGTCCGCCGTCGTCCTGAAGGAGGAACTGCCACACGATCGTCCAGGCGACCAGCGAGACCACCACGGGGGAGAAGAACACCGTACGGAAGAAGGCGGTTCCGCGCAGCCCCTGGTTGAGCAGGATCGCCAGGAACAGCGCCAGGGCGAGGTTGAGCACGACCAGCCCCACGGAGAACAGGGCGGTCGCTCCCAGCACCTCGCGCAGGTTGGCGTCGGTGACCAGGCGGTCGTAGTTCTGCCCGCCGACGAACTCGAAGGTCCCGGCCAGCACGTTCCACTCATGGAGGCTGTACCAGACGACGAGCCCGAGCGGCAGCAGCACGAACAGCACGCTGCCGAGGAGTTGCGGGGTGATGAGCAGGTATCCGACCAGGTTGTCGCGGCGGCGTACCGTCCAGAAGGGAGGCGTGCCGGGGCCCGGCCGGGCGCCCGCCCGGTCGGGCACCTGGAGTTTCGGGTGGGTCGTGGTCACGTCACGTGCCCAGCATCGGCGCGATCTTGGCGCACACGCCGCCCAGCACGGCCTTGACGTCGGCGCCGGGCTGCCAGAGCGGGTCGAGGGCGGCCCGCACGGTCTGCGACAGTTCCGCCTGGCCGGTGTGGTTGGGCTTGACGACGCCCTTCTCGATGCCGCTGATGACGACCTTCTGCAGTTGGCCGGGCTTCAGCAGCGGGTTGCTCTTGGCCAGGGTGTCGGCGGTGAGCTGAGAGGCGCGGGGCGGCGGGAAGTAGGCGGCGAGCTTGGCCGAGTTGGCCGGGTTGGTGAAGAAGGCGAGGAAGTCGGCGGCCGCCGCCGCGTTGGGGGAGTTCTTGAAGACGCCCAGGCCTGCCTGGCCGATCACCGAGTACTCACCCTTGGGCCCGGCGGGTAGCGGGACGAGGTCCCAGCCGAACGTCGCGTCCTGGAGCAGCGAGGCGCGGGAGATCTGGGTGATGGTCATCGCGGCGTCGCCCGCGAAGAAGTCGGCCGTGGTGCCGGGGCCCGGGAAGGCCTTGTCGGTGAAGATCGACTTGTGCAGGAACGTCATGGCCTCGACCATCTCGGGGCTGTCGAACCCGCAGGTCCTGCCGTCTTCGCTCCAGGGCTGAGCGCCCCAGCCGCCCCAGACGGTGGCGAGGTTGTCCCAGCCCTTGTAGTCGAAGTCGCGCACGACCATGCCGGCCTTGCCGGTCTCCGCCACGACCGCGGCGTTCTCGGCGGCGACGTTCTCCCAGGTCCAGGCGCCCTCGTCGATCATCTCGGCGGGGATCTTCCGGCCGGCCTCCTTGAGCAGGTCGGTGTTGACGAACACCCCGAACGGCGAGGTGGAGAAGGGGTAGGCGTACAGCTTGCCCTCGGCCTGCCAGAGTTTGACGGCCGAGGGGGTGAGGTCGTCGAACTCATACCCTGGGGCCTTGCGCAGCGTGTCGTCGAGCGGCGCGAGGGCGCCGGAGGAGACGAAGTCGGGCGCCGAGCTCTCCAGGATCCAGGCCAGGTCGGGAGCGTTGCCGCCGGCGATCTGGGTGGTCAGGGTGGTGGTGTAGCTCTCGAACGGCAGTGGGTCGAAGGTGATCTCGCCGACGTCGGGATGGGTCTTGCGGTATTCGGCGGCGATCTCGTCGAACAGCTTGAGGTGGGCCTCGTTGGAGGTCCAGATCGTCATGCGCAGCGGCTGCGGGCCCTGCGCGGCCGGGGCGGTCTCGCCTCCCGCGCCGCATGCCGTCAAGGTGAGCAGCGCCGCCAGCGCGGCGGCCGCGGGCTTTGCGAATGGTTTCACGGTCGATCTCCTTGCTGGGAATCCCCCGACGGTCGTGGTGGGCGTCCGGTCAGTAGCCGGTCACCTGCGGCCAGCGCAGTTCGACGCCCTGGCGGGTGAGCCGCCGCTGGAACTCGGTGAGCAGGACCTCGGTCTCGCGTACGGCGTGCGGGGTGGTGGCGTTGTCGAGGCAGAAGGCCGCCAGGGCGCCGGCGGCCTCGCCGACGTTCCACTCCACCGGGTGCAGCCGGTAGGCGCCGTTGGTGATGTGGGTGGTGCCGATGTTCTTGGAGGCGGGCAGCAGGTTGGTCATCCGCTGCGGAACGAGCGCGCCGAGGGGGATCTCGAACGGCGAACTCGCCACGTCGATGTAGTTGTCGCCCCCGGTGGAGGGGTGCAGGTCGATGCGGTACATGCCGACCCCGACGGAGTCGGCGTAGCTCACCGCGCCCTTCTCGCCGCGCACCGCGAGCGACAGGTCCTGCTCGGCCACGGTGTAGAGGGCGCGGATTCGGCGTGACTCGCGGATGTAGGGGGCCTGGGCCAGCCCGTCGTCGCCGCCGGTGACGTCGCCGCGCAGGCGCAGGCCGGGGAAGCCGGTTCCGCCGTCGGCGCGCGGCGCCTCGGTCTGCATCCAGTACAGCACCGACCGCGACAGCTCCCGGGCGGCGGCCACGTGTGCGGCGGCGTCGGGTGCGTCGATGACCGGCCCCTCCAGGTAGTCGATCATCGGCCAGTTGACCAGGGTGATGTCGCTGGCGTAGGCGCCGTCGGCGAAGTTGCGCCGGGCGGCGATCCGGCGGAAGGTCCACAGGTTCGCGTCGCCGGGGCTGAGCCGCTGGTCGGCCTCCACCAGCAGCGGGTCGTCGTCGGGGTTGGGGGTGAAGGAGCGTTCGACGATCTCCAGGGTCCGGGGGTGGGGGCAGCGCCACGACAGCAGCCGGTCGCCCCAGAAATCGGGCTGGTAGCTCCGCCAGAACTCGTAGGAGGCGGGCCGGTCGATGGTGTGGTCGCCGTCGACGTGGTCGATCGCGAAGCACACCGAGACGGCCTGCATGTTCATCGGCTGGGCCTCGGCGGGCGCGCTCGGCTCGCCGGTGTCGCCCTGCGACTCGAATCCCGTCACGTACTCGGCGCCGGTCAGCGGCAGCAGGTCGCCGGTCTCGGTGGCGTCCAGCACGTACGGCGCGAGGGCCGTGACCTCCCCGCCGCCGCTGCGGTGTTCCAGGCGCACGGCCCGTACCCGGTCACCGTCGACCTCCGCGCCGACCGGCCGGTAGGGCTGCAGCACGCGCAGTCGCCCCGAACCCCGGTAGGGGGCGAGCATGGCCTCGATCACGGCGACCGCGACGCGCGGCTCGTGACAGAGGCGGCTCACGTGCCCCGCGCCCGGGTTGAGCTCCCGCCAGGCCCGCGACCGCGCGGTCAGCGGGTAGTGCTCGCGGTAGTAGTCGCGGATGCCCTCGCGCAGCGCCCGGTAGGAGGCCGTGACGCCGAACCGCTCCACCCAGGAGTGCTCGTCCGGCGGCACGGCCTGGCTGGTCAGCTGCCCGCCGAGCCAGTCGTACTCCTCGGTCAGGATCACGGTGCGGCCGGCCCGCAACAGTGCCAGGGCGGCAGCCACCCCGCCCAGCCCTCCGCCGACGACCACCGCGTCCGCCGAAATCTCCACCACGTCGGGACTCTCCTTCGATCAGTTCGGGCGATCAGTTCCGGGCCGGTGCGAGCGTGGATCCCTCGACCAGCTCGCAGGGCAGCAGTTCCTGCGGGGTCCCCTCTCCGCCCACCAGCAGCTCGACGGCCCGGCGGCCCATCTCCCGGCGGGGGATGCGGAACCCGGTGAGGTCCACGTCGACCTGGACGGGCCTGGTCGGCGCGCCCAGCGCGAGGATCGACAGGTCACCGGGGATCGAGACGCCACGCCCGGCCGCCGCGTGCATGATCGCCACGGCGTCGGCGGGTTCCTCGACGAAGGCCGCCGTCACCCGCGCCGCCGACAGCTCGGCGAGCACGTCTTCGGGCGAGCGGCCGGTCACCGGCACATGTGACCCCTCGGCCCCCACCGCGACGACCGCCTCGCGGAAGCCGCGCATGCGGTCGGCCGGCGACTCGGCGCCCGCCCCGGCGCCGACGTAGGCCAGCCTCCGGTGGCCGAGCCCCGCGGCCCGGTCGACCAGGGCGCGCACCGCGGGCGGGTAGTCGGCGCCCACGTACGGCACCGGCGCACCCGCGTCGTCACGACGGCCGATGGAGACGAAGGGGATGCGTTCGGCGAGCAGCCGGGCCAGGTCGTCGCGGTCGACGGTGCGTCCGAGAAGCACGCAGGCGTCGGCCAGCCGCACCCGGCTGTCCTCGTTGAAGATCCGGCGGCGCTCGCCCGCGGCCCCGGCGCTGGTGAACAGCAGCAGGTCGCAGCCCATCTCCTCGGCGCACTCCTCGATGCCGAGCAGGAAGGGATGGTAGAAATCGGCGCTGGCGGTCGGGAAGACCGCCTCGTAGGTGAAGACGCCCAGGATCCGGTTGCGCCGTTCGGCGAGCCGCCGGGCGACCGGATCGGCGACGTACCCGGTCTCCCGGATCACCCTCAGCACTCGTTCGCGGGTCTCCGGGGCGATGCGCACCTCGGGGTCGGTGCGGTTGTTGAGGACGAGCGACACCGTCGTCTGGCTCACCCCCGCGAGGCGGGCGATGTCCTGCTGGGTGAGCCGGCGGCCGGGGGAGGTCACGATCCGTAGCGTCCAATCGAGTGGTAATGCGCATTAGCGCGGGCTGGGACGTCATCCTGCGATCAGCCCCGGGATCCTGTCAAGGGGGTCCGAAGAAGAATCACGGCGGTGATAATTCGTATTAGCACCTTGACGGACGCGTCCGTCTGGCCGAACCTCAGCGATCAGGGAGATTCCCTCACCATCACTCATGGTGAAAGTTGTCGCGAAGGGACAGCCGATGTCTGAACCCCTCCTGGACCGCCGCGGACTCCTGCGGGCGGCGGTCGGCGCCGGCGTGGCCGGCGGCCTCGGGCTCGCCCTCCCCGGGACGGCGCTCGCCGCTCTCGGACCGGCCGGCTTCCCCGCCTACCAGTACATCGGCACGCCGTTCGACAAGGCGAACCTGCGCTACAACCCCACCAACGAGCTGATCTTCCCCTGCATCCGGGGCATGTACGACAAGATCGCGAGCCCGCTCGGACGTTACTACCTCTACTACGCCCCACACGACTCGCCCGGCGGCATCTGCCTGGCCTACGGCGACTCCCTCGGCGGCCGGTTCACCGAACACCCGAACAACCCGATCATCGCCAACACCTGGTCACCGCACTATTCGGTCAGCCACGTGTCGTCCCCGCACATCATCTGGAACGCCGCCAACCGGCAGTTCTACCTGTACTTCCACGGCGAGAACAACACCACCAGAATGGCCTGGTCGACCGACGGCGTGCACTTCACCTACCACGGCACGGTGCTGCACACCGGGCTCATCCCCGGCTCGACGGAAACCTCCTACGCCCGGGTCTTCGAGCACACCGTCACCGGGCTCGGCAACAAGTACGTCATGGTCTTCATGGGCGTCACCAACGGCACCCGCAAGATCTTCTGGGGCTGGTCGTCCGACGGCAAGGCCTGGCAGTTCGACCCGACCCCGCTGGTCACGCCGGGCCCGGACGGCCAGCGCGACATCTCCGGACCCTCCGTGCTCAAGCGCAACGGCACGGTGTACGTCGCCTACCACGGCAACAGCGGGAACATGTTCCTCACCGAGGTGGGCAACGCCTTCGATCGCGAGATCCACCTGGGCCTCTTCCACCGGCCCCTGACCGGCGCCCCCGACAACGGCCGCAGCGCCGCGCCTTCCTTCGGCACCGACGGCGGCGTGCAGTACATGTTCTACGAGGCCGGCTCACGCACCGGCGCGACGATCGCCGTCGCCCGCGCCGTCTGATGCCCGGGGCGTCGACCACACGGTCCGTCGGCCAGACCGGAACCGTCGCCGATTTCTTCGCAGGCGGTGTCGGTTCGGGTCGGTCGTCTTCGTAGAAGAGGTGAAGCCGCCCAACGGGGGTGGCGCGAGAAAGGGAGTGGCTCCATGAGCGCCACCTTCACCGTCGACTTCTTCTGCAGCCTCGACGGCTACGGCATGGCCCGAGGCTGGCCCGGTTACTGGGGCAAGGAAGGCCCCGAGCTGCGCGCCGACCGGGTGAACACCTTCGCGCAGGACCAGGTGCTGGTCTTCGGCGCGACGACGTTCCGGGAGTTCCGGCAGTTCGTGACGGAGTACGACGAGCCCTATTACGACAGCCTGAACACGCTGCCGAAGATCGTGTTCTCCAGCACGCTCAAGGAACCCCTCGGGTGGCGGAACTCGACGGTGCTCGACGAGGACGCGGTGACCGCGATCGAACGCCTGAAGCGCACCACGGACGTCCCGATGCGCTCGCACGGCAGCATCTCGCTGAACCGGGCCCTGCTCGCCGCCGGTCTCGTCGACCGGCTCGAGGTCATCATCTTCCCGGTCGTCTCCGGCCGCGCCGGCGGCTCGGCGCTCCTCCACGACGGCGCGGAGCTCGACCTGGAGCTCGTCGAGTCGACCGTCCTCGACGGCCGGACGCAGAAGCTCGTGTACATCCCGCACCTTCACGGTGAGATCCTCGAAGGCGTCGGGCCGAAGCGCCGCTGAAAGGAGATGATCGCCGGATGCAATACCTCATGAGCGTGATCGACGACACGGGAAACCTGGCCACTCCCGAGGAGGACGCTTCGATCAACGTGTTCAACGACCGGCTCCAGGCCGAGGGCCATTGGGTTTTCGCCGGTGGCCTGGGCTCACCCGATGCGGCCACCGTCATCGACAACCGGGGCGGGGAGGCGATCGTCACCGACGGGCCCTTCGTGGAGACCAAGGAGTATCTCGCCGGCTTCTGGATCATCGAGGCGCCCGACCTGGACGTGGCGCTCACGCTCGCCACCGAGGGGTCGAAGGCCTGCAACCGCAAGATCGAGGTGCGGCCGTTCCTGTGAGAGACCCCGCGGTCGACGTCCGGGCCGCCATCATCCGGGCCCACCATGAGGAGTGGGCCCGGTTGGTCGCAGCGCTGACCCGGCGGTTCGGCGACCTCGACGTCGCCGAGGAGGCGGCGGCCGAGGCGTTCGCGGCCGCCGTGGAGCGATGGCCGGCCGACGGCCCGCCCCCCAACCCGGGCGCGTGGCTGACCACCACCGCCAACCGCAAGGCCATCGACCGGATCCGGCGCGAGAACAAACGCGACGACAAGCAGAAGCAGGCTCAGATGGGGTACGACGACGGCCCGCCCGAGCCGCTGGGCGCCATCGAGGACGAGCGGCTCAGGCTGGTCTTCATCTGTTGTCACCCGGCGCTGGCGATGGACGCGCGCGTGGCGTTGACGCTGCGCATGGTCGGCGGTCTCACCGTGCCCGAGATCGCCCGCGCCTTCCTGGTGCAGGCGACCACCATGGAGCGCCGCATCACCCGTGCGAAGGCCAAGATCAAGGCGGCCCGCATCCCCTATCGGGTGCCGTCCGCCGACGACCTGCCGGCGCGTGTCTCCGGCGTCCTGGCCGTGCTGTTCCTCGTCTTCAACGAGGGCTACCTGGCCGGCAGCCCCGACGCCGACCCTCTGCGCCCCGACCTGACCACCGAGGCGATCCGGCTCACCCGCCTGATCCGCGCGCTGCTGCCGCACGACGGAGAGGTGGCCGGCCTGCTGGCGCTGATGCTTCTCATCGAGGCCCGCCGCCCCGCCCGGATCTCGGCCGACGGCGAACTGGTCTCCCTCGACGAGCAGGACCGCGCGGCCTGGGACCCGGAACTGATCGCCGAGGGCCACCGGCTGGTCCGCGAACGCCTGGCCGCCGCCGCTGCCGGAGCGGCTCCGGGCCGCTACCAGATCCTCGCCGCCATCAACGCGGTGCACACCTCCGCCCGCGACATCCGCGACACCGACTGGTCGCAGGTCCGCGCCCTCTACGACCAGCTCGTCGCCCTCGACCCCTCGCCGGTCATCGCCCTCAACCGGGCCGTCGCCGTGGCCGAGCTCGACGGCCCGCAAGCGGCACTGGCCGACATCGAACGCCTTGAGGACGATCTGACCGGCTATCACGCCTACCACGCGGCCCGCGCCGACCTGCTGCGCCGGCTGGGGCGCGCGGAAGAGTCGCGCGCGGCCTACGACAGAGCCATCGAGCTGGCCGGCAACACCGCCGAGTCCGCCTCCCTGACCCGCCGCCGCGACCGACTGGGCTAGTACTACAGCTGCGCCTGGACGTGCCTCCCGACGCCGTTCCGGTAAGCGGCCTCCTGAAGCCCAGGCGCCCGAACTGCCGGTGCGCGAGACGATCGAATCATCGGGGTCCCGTGCTTCCAGCGCCCGGGACAGGCGCCGGCCGAGATGGCTCCAGATCTCACTGACAAAACCAGGCTCCGCTTCGCCATTCCCGAAGGACGCCGAGGTTACGTTGGGCGTCACCGGATGTTCGGACGAAGGAGAGACATGGCCCACACACCGCGGCAGCGCCTCGACACCTCCGTGCCCCACCCCGCCCGGGTCTGGGACTACTGGCTCGGCGGCACCGAGAACTTCGCCCCCGACCGCGAGGTCGGCGACCAGATCACCGCCGTCTGCCCCGAGCTCCCGATCATCGCCCGCGCCGAGCGGCAGTTCATCGGCCGCACGGTCACCCTCCTGGCCGGCGAACTCGGCGTCGACCAGTTCCTCGACATCGGCACCGGCATCCCCACCGAAGGCAACACCCATCTGGTGGCCCAGAAGGTCAATCCGGCCGCCAGGGTCGTGTACGTCGACAACGACCCCCTCGTGCTGGTGCACGCCCGCGCCCTGCTCGACAGCACACCCCAGGGCGCCACCGACTACATCGACGCCGACCTCCGCAACCCCGACCCGATCCTCCAGGCCGCCTCCGACACGCTCGACTTCGCCCGGCCGATCGGGTTAATGCTGGTCGGAGTGCTCGATTTCGTCGTCGACGACACCCTCGCCATCGACGCGGTGAACGCCCTGGTCGCCGGTCTCGCGCCGGGCAGCTACCTGGCGATCGCGAGCAGCACGCCGAGCGAGGCGATGAACAAGGCGGCCGACGTCTGGCACGCGGGCGGCGGGGCGCCGATCGTGCTGCGCTCCCCGGAGCGGCTGGCCCGCTTCTTCCAGGGACTGGAACTGCTCGATCCCGGCGTGGTGACGCTGCCGGAGTGGCGTCCCGACGCGGCGACCGACTACATCGGCCAGCAGGTCTGTCAGTACGGAGGCGTGGGCCGCAAACCCTGAACCCGGTGAGAGGGCCGGACTCGTCGCGGCCTGCGGACCGGGATCAGGACTGCGGCTTGAAGGGGCGTCATGACAGGTCGGCGGGTCTGGTCGAGGCCCCGCGATCCGGTTGCAACGCTCGGTCGGCCTGGAACCACCGCGCCGAGAAGCCGAGCAACGTCCAGACGTTCCTCGCGGCGATCAGGCCGAACCTGCGCACCTTGATGCTGGACAGGCTCATCGCCCGCCGCGACATCCGCAGCGCGTCCGCAGGGTGCTCGGCCTGTTCGACGCGGCGGTCCTCCACGACGGCGGAACCGGGCGGCGGGCCGGGCTCGCGGCACTGATCTCGGGATGCGGAACGCTGCCGCACCGCGAGATTCCCTGGACCTCTCCGGTGATCACCCGTACCGATGAACTCGAAGGCGGCGACTGGGGAGCCGGGGCGGCCGCCGAAGCGGTCACGCGAACCGTCACCGCGACGACCGTGTTCTCGCAGACCTGAGGTCGTGATCATGCAGGTCACGGGCTCGGTGAAAGTGGCACGGCCATGAGGGCTGGTCGCGTGCCACTTTCACTGAGCCGACAGCGACCCGCCGGCCCCGGCCGGCCGATCACGTCGAAGCCGGTCAGTACGCCGTCCCGTTGGCGCGCCTGCCGGGCGAGCTGGACAACGAGCTGATGGTGTCGTGCTTGACCCAGCCGCCGGTCGCCGATCCGTCAGGGCTCCGGTTGATCGACACCCCGTCGGAGTTCGCCTGGCTTGAGGAGTAGGTCACCGACTGGACCGTCGCCCCCGCCGAATCCCGCAGGATCACCTGGTCGCCGCTGTTGGACAGGTTGAGGTCACCCGTGCTCGCGGCCACCCCCACGATGCCGCCGGGGATCGCGGAGCCCGCGCCGAACACGGTGATCGCCTTGCCGGGCTGCAGCGACGTGCCGGCCGCGAACGTGTGCCGCACCGCCGAACCGTCGCGGACGGTCCAGCCGGCGATGCTGATCGCCGTGCCACCGGTGTTCACGATCTCGACGGCCTCGCCGGCGGTGTTGCTGCCCGGTTCGTTCGCCAGCACCTCGTTGATGATGACGTTGGCGGGTCCGCCGCCACCGGTGATGACGGTGACGTTCTTGGTCGTGGTGTTCGTGGCGCCGCCGTTGTCCGTCACGGTCAGCGATACCGCGTAGGTTCCGGCCGACGCGTAGGTCACGGTGGGGTTCGCGGCGGTCGAGGTCTGGCCGTTGCCGAAGTTCCAGCCGCGGCTCACGACGGTGCCGTCGGAGTCGGTGCTGGCATCGGTGAATGCGCAGCTGAGAGCGGTGCACGAGTGCGTGAACGACGCCGTGGGCGGCTGGTTCCCGCCGCCACCGCCGATGACGAAGTCGTAGCGGGAGAACACCGGGTAGTGGTCGCTGGTCGTCGACGCGTAGTTCGGGATGTAGGCCTGGGGCTGGAAGGCCTTCGCCGAGCCGGCGACGTACTTCGCCTGCACCTCGTTGGTGGTGAGCTGGTGGTCGATGAAGTCCGGGTAGCCCGCCGTCGACGACACGCCCGCCAGCGACAGGGCCCGCGTCGGGAACGTGTAGCGCGCCGCGTCGTTCACGAAGTTGGCGTAGGGCGAGGCCTTCCCGGAGGTGATGGAGGTGTCGACGTCGTCGTTCCAGTCGCCGATGACGAAGACGTTCTGGGTGGGATAGGTCGAGTCGAGGTACGACTTGAGCGCCTGCGACGCGGGGTTGCGCAGGTTCCACGCGGCCTGGTCAGATCCGGCCTTGGCGTGCACGACGATGAAGACGAGGTCACGGGTGACACCGTCGAACGTGCCGCGCAAGGTGAACTCCACCGGCGGGCGGCCGGCGAAGTTGCTGTTCTGACCGGTCAGGATGACCTTCGCGCTCACCAGAGTGGCCATGCTTGAACGCCAGACGAGGGCGACCTTCTGCTCGGCGTTGCTGAAGTCCGAGTAGTACTGCGCGCCGTTCGTCACGATCGGGTCGTTGGCGACGACCCCGGTGTACCCGGGCAGGCCGGCCACCAGCGTGTTGAACGCCGAGGTGCTGACGATTTCGGACAGGCCCCACACGTCCATGCCGGCGCCCGCCATGACGTCACGGACGTTCTGCTGCTGAAGCGCCTCGTTCGTCGGGCCGTTGCCGGTCGCACCGAACCATTCGATGTTCCAGTTGCCGACGTCGAGCTGCGTCGCCGAACCCTGCGACGGAACCGTGGCGGCGTTCGCCGCGGGGGTGGTGGTGAGCGTGGCCAGCGCCATGGCGGCGGCCAGGCCTGCCGTGAGCGCGCGGAACCTGAGTGTCATCGGCGAGAGACCTTCCGGGTCGAGGTGCGGGACGGGCCCGCGACCATGCTGACGGCGGGCTCACGGAAGTGTCATCAGGCCCACACCGCGCCTGCGGCAAACATGCAGCCTCGTGATGGTGAACATTCGACAGCCGACTCGATCGACGTGTGGAACGCCGAATCAATGACAAATCGACCGCTGAAATCTTGTCACTCGCGCGCCGGGTCTCACCCGGAGCGAACCACTTGCCCGGAACCTGGACCGACATCCCGGAAAGGGCGCAGCGGTGCTGTGAACGGCTCCGACAACCATTGGTTATGGCAGCGGGTCTTGGACGCCCCCTCCGGTGGCCCGACACGATTGGCCCATGTATCCGCGCATGTCGGTGGCGTCATTCGTCCTCCTGTTGAGCGCCTGTTCTGCCCCTGTGCCGCCCTCCGCAGGCACGGCCGAGAAGCCGCCCGCCGCCGCTTCCGCGAGCGTGGTGAAGCCGGCCCAGGCCTACGTGGACGCCGTCAACGCCGGCGACCTCGACGCGCTCGTCACCTCTTTCGCCCCTGAGGCCGAGATCGTGGACGTCTCCCGGAGCATCCGCGGCCATGACGCCATCCGCGCATGGGCCGACGCCGAGGTGATCGGCGGGGCCCTAAGGGTCGTGTCGATCGTCGAGAACCGGCCGGACGGGCAGAGACTGCTGGTCCATTGGGCCCCGGCGGATTCGGACGGCTGGCGGGCGCACTACGACTTCACCGTCGGCGACTACCGCATCCTGAAGGCCGACCTCCAGTACGCGTAGCGCGAGGAACCTGAGCGATTTGAGCAGGGGGATGCTCATGCGCGGGCCGTGCGGGCGTGCCTACCTTTCGCCACATGCGCACCCTTTTACGAGTGTTCCTGGTCGCGGTGTTCGGGGCGGGGCTGCTCACACTGCTCCAGTCGCCCGCCGCGGCCGACCCGATCGTGACCGTGACCGTCACGATCAAACGCATCACTCTCCTGGCGGGCGGCGACTGCGGCGACCCCGACTTCTACAACCGCGTCTGGATCAACGGCGTCTACCACGACAACGAGGACAGCGACTCCCAGGACGAGCTGGAGGGCAACC
This sequence comes from Herbidospora sp. NBRC 101105, assembly GCF_030269205.1. Classification (NCBI taxonomy): domain Bacteria; kingdom Bacillati; phylum Actinomycetota; class Actinomycetes; order Streptosporangiales; family Streptosporangiaceae; genus Herbidospora; species Herbidospora sp. NBRC 101105. Next base: position 102,237 of record NZ_BSSX01000011.1, read on the forward strand.
CCGACATCGCGCCGGACTGGGAGTTCTCCAAGCCCGTCGACGTGGCGACGCTCGCCACCCCGGGCCGGATCCCGATCAAGATCGAGGTGCACGACGAGGACGGCGGCCTCTGCTTCGGCGGCGAGCACTACGACTCCTCTCCCACCGCCGACCGCTTCTTCGACGGCTACATCGACCTCGCCGGGTGCTCCGTGCACGATCCCCGGCAGACCGGCCAGCCCTATCTCGGGGGCTGCCGCACCCCGATCGTTCAGGCGGGCACCGCCGACGAGCGGGTCAGGCTGACCTTCGAACTGGACGCCAGAGAACCGGCGAGCGCGCCCGGCCTGAACATCCGCTGCACCCACACCCCTGTCTGGCCGAAGCCGGGCGAGCCCGTCACGATCGTCGCCACCGCCCTCGACGGCGAACTCCAGCCGACGATCGTCGCCGACGAGCTGGAGATCTGGGTCAACCTCCAGGCGAACGCCGCGAGCCTCGCCGGAGAGCCGCTCCAGTCGAGACACGGCGTCGGCACGCTCACCGAGACCTTCACGCCCAGAGCCGAGATGGCCCCCTTCGCCTACGGCTGCCGCCTGGCCGAAAACGGTGTGACGCTCTTCTCGTCGTGGCACACGGTGGCCGTCGGCGACCCGTTCCCGAACTTCAGCTTCCCCAAGCCCGCCGTGCCGATCAGCTACACCGGCCCTCGGTCCAGCCGCATCGACATCGTCTTCGTGGCCGACAGAGACGAGTACACCGGCCCTTCCGACCCTCGGTTCGTCGCCGACGTGGCGGCCACGATCGAGCGGTCGTACTGGGGCCTGAAGGAGTATCTGACCCGGCAGGACATGTTCAACTTCTGGCTGCTGCCCGACAACACCGGCTACGCCAGCGACGCCACCGGCGACAAGGACTGCGACCACGGGCTGCCGGTCCTGTGGGACGACGCCTTCGGCTGGGCCGAGGCGGCCGCGATCCTGCACCGTCGAGCCCCCCAGCAGGACTGCGCGCAGCGCGCCGACCGGATCTTCTCCGTGCTCGTCGATCCGGGCAAGCCGCGGATCGCCGCCCACGAGACGGCCCACCAGCCCTTCGGCCTGTCCGACGAGTACCCCGAGGGCGGGGCCTTTCCGCAGGACGTCTACCCCAACGTCTACGAGGACTACGAAGCGTGCGAGGACGACGCCCCGCTGCTCCAGCGCACCGCCGCCGCCTGCCGAAGCTGGGAGAAGGAGCACTGGTACGGCGACCAGGACTGGTGGACGTCCGAACCCATGCCCGATGACCTGATGTTCGACAACGGCCGGGCCCGCGAGGCCGACATCCGCCGCTTCAAGTACGTCTTCGAAGGTTGCGAGGCCGCGAAATGCTGAAACGAGCCCACTGGGTCATCGCCGCCGCGGCCGCGCTGATCATCCTGGTCCCGCTGCGCGCGCAGGGCGAGCCGAACGACCCGTCCACGATCCCGATCCCGCAACTCGACTTCGGCGACCCCGCCAAGTCCGTGGTCGCCCGGGTGAAGTTCACCTCCCGGACCTCCGCGACCCTGGAGCGGGTCAAGGTGTCGAAGTCCCGGGCGCACACCCACATCGGCGACCCGCCCATACTCAGGCTCGGCCTGACCGACGTCGACGGCCAGGTCGTCGACCGGATCAACACCTGGAGCCCGCTGTGGACCTACCAGGAGGGCGGCGACCACGTCGGCCTGCGGCCGAGCGGCTCGGGCAGTTTCATCGTGCCGTTCTCGCCGGCGCTCTCGACGATGACCGTCACCGACGTCGCGCTCGGCCGGGACGTCCTGACGGTCGACCTCAAGCCGCCACTCAGGGAGTTCTGCCTCGCCACCCCCGATGACCCCGACTGCCTGGAGGCCGACCTGTCGGTCACCTCGGTGACCCCGGCCGCGCCGCTGTTCGCCGTCCTGGGCAAGCCGGTGACGGTGACGGTCGCCTCCGTGGTCGCCAACGCGGGCCCGGACGGGCCGGTCACCGCCGTGGTCCGGCAGGACCTGGCCGTCGGCGCGGGCCTCACCGCCACCGGCGGGGCCACCGTCGAGACCGATCTCGCGGCCGGAGCCACCCGGACCCTGACCCGCGACTACACCGTCACCTGCGACCAGGCGGGGGCCAAGACGATCGACTTCACCACGTCGATCACGCCCAAGCGCGCGACCGTCGTCGACCACGACCCGAGCGCCGACACCAGGACCACCCGGCTGACCGTCGACTGCGCGATCCCGGTGACGATCAACGTCAAGCCCGGCAGCGCCGAAAACAAGGTCAACCTGAACGGCAACGGCGTCGTGCCGGTCGCCGTCCTGACGACCCGGGCCGGCGAGTACGGCAACCCGGTCGCCTTCGACGCCACCCGCATCGAGGCGGCCACCCTGCGTTTCGGCCCGCCCGCCACCCTCCTGGCCGCCGCCGGAGCGCCGGAGGCGCACGGCAGGATCCACGTCGAGCAGTCGGTCGAACCCGACGAACGCACCGTGGACGCCGACCGGGACGCCGTCACCCATCACCGCTACGACGTCCTGTCGGTCGGCGACACGACGGCGTGCGTGGTCGGCCGGGCCGCCGGGCTCACCTTCCACGGATGCGACCATGTCGAGGTCCGGCATTGAGCCCGTCGTTCACCCCGGCTCTCTCTAATGGCGGGACTCCCCATACGAGATCCCACCGGACGAGGCGGCGGGCACGACCGACTTCCTCGCGGGCGCGGTGTAACAGGGTGCCGCATGGCCGTGGGATGCGGCACCCTGCCATGGTCGGGGAGTGATCGTCAGCTGGTGGAGCCGCTCACCGTCGTGCCGGTCTTGGTGACGTAGTACGTGAGCTGTCTTCCACTCCAGAAGTGGAAGGTGAGTGTGATGCGTCCGTCGTTGGTCTCGGCGAAGAACTCGGGCTTCATGATGATCGTGCCGGCGGTGTAGTCGGGCTGGAAGTTGCTCCAGAACTCCTTGTAGGTGGTCCAGTTGGCGGGGCCGGCGGGGCTTCCGTTGGCGTACTTGGCCTCCATGGTGGCCAGTTGGTCACCGCGGAACTGGGTGGGGATCACGAAGGAGCTCGTCGTCCCGGTGGCGGCGCTCTGGGTCGGCGGGTCGGAGGTGATGATGCTGATCTGCCAGGGCGTCCCCTGGGAGAAGCGGGCGTTGACGGTGGCGTTCACTCCGTAGGCCCGGTTACCGGCCAGACGCGTCAGGGCGGACGAGGTGAGCGTCAGCGTGGTCCCGGACACCGTGTAGTCGGCGCCCTGGCTCAGCGTGGTGCCGCCCTGCGACAGTCCCTGGAAGGTGGTGCCGTTCAGGTTGAGGGTGAGCGTCTTGCTGGGGATCGTGCCGGTGCGGGGGACGTAGACCTGATCGGAGGAGGCGGTGCCCGAGCGGGTGGTCCAGCTGGCCTTCTGCATGTCGAGCACGCCCTGGTCGCGCCAGGTGAGCGTGTTGCGGTTCAGGAACGAGCCGGCGTCCCACAACATGGTGGTCAGGTTGCGGATGCGGGCGTGGTATCCCACGGCTTCCAGGTACTTCAGAAGCTCGCCTCGCTCGATGATGCCCGGCCGGGTGTAGTCGTAGCTGAGCAGCGCCCATTCACCGATGATCACCGGGATGCCGCGCGAGACGAACGTGGTGTGCGCCCGCTCGAAGGAGCTGACCAGGTCCTGCTCGACGGCGCTGTCGTACCTCGTGCCGCCGGCGATGTTCACGCTGAACGGCCAGTAGCCGTAGAAATGGACGGTGGCGGCGATGTTCGGATCGCGCAGGGCGGCGATGGTGGAGCTCAGGGCGTCCAGCCGGACCTGCTCCCCGCTGGTGTGCAGGGTGGGCAGCACGAGAACGCGGGTGGCGTTGCCGCCGCCGGTCTGGCGGACCAGGCGGACGAACTCGGTGTTGAGGGTGTGCACGAGCTGGTCACCCTGCTCGTCACTGGAGGTGCCGGCGAACTGCGGTTCGTTGATGCTCTCGAACAGCAGCCGGGACGAGTAGTCGCGGAAGGCGCCGGCGAGCTGACGCCACAGGGCGGTGTAGCGGTTCATCACCGTCGTGGGGTCGGAGGGGTAGGTGTTGATCCACTGCCAGGAGTCGTGATGCAGGTTGATCAGCACGTGCAGGTCTTCGGCCAGGGACCAGTCGACGATCTGGCGCACGCGGTTCAGCCACGCGGTGTCGATGGTGTAGTCGGGGGCCGGTCCGTGGTGGTTGCTCCAGGTGATCGGGATGCGGATGCTCTTGTATCCCTGCGCCCGTACTTGGCGCAGCATCGCCTGTGTGGTCAGCGGGTTGCCCCACGCGGTCTCATCGGGGATCGCGTCGAGCGTGTTGCCCAGGTTCCAGCCCGGCTGCATCGCGGCCACGACGGCCATCGCGTTGCCGGGTGTCGGCGACGGGCTGGGCGATGGCGACGGGCTGGGCGATGGGGACGGGCTGGGGGATGGGGACGGGCTGGGGGATGGGGACGGGCTGGCCGTCGGGCCGTTGCAGGTGACGCCGTTCAGGGTGAAGGACGTCGGTGCGGTGTTGGTGTTCGTCCAGGTGCCGTTGAAGCCGAAGGAGACCGTCGCCCCGGTCGCGATGGCGGCGTTCCAGTTCAGGTTCGCCGCGGAGACCTGCGCTCCGGAGGTGGTGACGGCGGCGCTCCAGGCCTGGCTGATTCCCTGGCCGGACGGGAAGGTCCAGGCGAGTTTCCAGCCGTTGACCGGATCGCCGAGGTTGGTGACGTTCACATTCGCGGTGAAGCCGCCCGGCCACTGCGTGGAGACGGTGTAGGCGACGCTGCAGCCGGTCGCCGCCTGGGCGGGAGCGGCCGTCGTGGTTACGGCCGTGACCGTGGTCAACGCGATGGCCGCGCCGACGAGTGCGCTGACCCACCGGCGCGCTCTTGGTGAACTGTGCATGGGCTACTCCTTGGGGGCGTCAGGCTCGGCCGCGTTCCCATCGGCACGGGGCGTGCCGATGGGAGCGGATCTCCTGGATGTGGCGTGGCGCCTGGGCGCGCGCACGCCGAAGAACCGCGGCCTGGGCCTGACCACCAAGCCGCCTCGCCAAGAAAGTTTCTCCATATTTGGCGAGAAACATAACGTAAGGAGAGCTACGGAATCCGTCTACTTGCCCTCAAAAACGTAGGTATCGGCATCAAAGCGGCGCACCAGTTGAGGCGTGACTACCTGCGCGAACCGCATCCGTCGCGAAAGTATCCCGGCCGCCGTTCTGAATGTTTCAGGCGGGCGCGGTGACATCGCATGCGGCGGGATATTCTGACGCCGGGAGCGCCGACCGGTTCGGTTTCGACGGAAGGGGACGGAGTGTCGTACACCGAGCCGGGCGAAGGCGTCGACGACGCGGGTGACCCCTCCCGTCCCGTGACGATCTCCTACATCGCCGAGACGGCCGGGGTGTCGGTCCCCACCGTCTCCAAAGTGATCAACGGACGATCCGGGGTCTCGGCAGGCACTCGTGCCCGTGTCGAGGCGCTTCTCAGCGAGTTCGGCTATCGCCGGGCCAATCGCCGCAATCTCGTGGAGCTCGTCTTCAGCCGGCTCGAGGACCTGTGGGGCATGGAGATCATCCGCGGGGTGGAGCAGGTGGCCCGCGAACAGCGGGTCGGGGTCGTCTTGACCGAGTTCGGCCCGCGCCCAGATGCCGTGGCCTCACCGATCGACGCCACGGTCGCGCGCCGGCCGGCCTGCGTGGTGACGGTCGCGCAGCTCTCGCAGGAACAGCGTGACCAGTTGCGCGCCAAGGAGATTCCGTTCGTGGTCTTCGACCCCACGGTCGAACTGCCCGACGGCGTGCCGTTCGTGGGCGCCACCAACTGGGCGGGCGGCCGCTCGGCCGCGCGGCATCTGATCGAGCTGGGCCACCGCCGGATCGGCATGGTCGCCGGTCCTGACCACGTGCTGTGCTGCCGGGCCCGCCTGGACGGCTACCGCGCCGCCCTGGAGGGGGCCGGTCTGACCCCACACCCCGACCTGGTCATACGCACGGAGCTGACCAGGGAGCACGGACGCGCGGCAGCCCTCACCCTGCTGACGGGGGAGCACCCCCCGACGGCGATCTTCGCGTGCAACGACCTACAGGCACTTGGCGTCTACCAGGCCGCACGCGAGGTGGGAGCGCGCATCCCGCAGGACCTGAGCGTGGTCGGGTTCGACGATCTACCCGTCGCCGCCCTCGTGGATCCCCCTCTGACGACGGTCCACCAGCCGCTCGCCGAGATGGCCGTCGCGGCCACCGAACTGGCACTCGCCCTGGGCCGGGGCGAGGCGCCCGCCCGGGTCGGCATCGAACTCGCCACCACGTTGACGGTCCGCGCCAGCACCGCGCCGCCGAGCCGGGACTCCGGAGCCGTCGCACCAGGATGAGGCCGCTCCGGGCTCCGGACCCTGATGTGTGACCGCCGATACTGCGACGGCCATGAGGCGTCTTGACTACTTCTTCACGTTCATCGCAGGGTCCACTTCTGGTTGGCGCCGCCGTGACAGGTCCAGATGTGCAGCCTGGTGCCGTTGGCGGTGCCGTATCCGGACGCGTCCAGGCACTTGTTCGCGCCGACGGCGGTGATGGTGCCGTCGGAATTGACGTTCCATCGCTGGTTGGCCTGGCCGTTGCAGTCCCAGATGATGACGGCGGTGCCGTCGGCGGTGCCCGCGCCGGACACGTCCAGGCACTTGGTGCCGGACACCTGGAACTGTCCGGAAGAGGTGCGGGTCCATCTCTGGGTGGCCGTGGTGGCGGAGCAGTCCCACAGGTGGACGACCGAGCCGTTGGCGCTGCTGTTGTTGATCACGTCGACGCACCGGTTCGACTGGGCGCCGACGATCTGGACGCCCTGTTGCGGGGTGCCGCCGGCAGGAGCGTAACCGGCGGCGGTGATGTTGGCCTGGACGGCGTTCTCGGTGGCCTCCGTGGGATAACCGGAGGTCAGCACGCCCTCGAAGAAGGTGCCTCGGCCGGAGACGCTGTTGTCGCCGCCGATGCCGAGCAGGATGGCGCCTTCCTTCTTCATCGGGTGGTAGCCGTTGGGCCGCCGCCCGTCGAAGTAGGTGGTCAGGCCGCCGGACTGGGCGTTGCCGCCGCGGATGGCCCAGTGGTTGGGTTCGCCCTTGACGATGGCGGTGACGAATCGGTGGTTGATCGGGGCGAGGTTGTTGTAGCCCGCGTTCACTCCGGAGAACAGGCCCCACTCGAGGTCGGCCATGATCCAGGGGCCGGATCCGGCGCCGTAGCCCCACTGCTTGTTGGCGCCGAAGTAGACGGTCTCCATGATGGCGGGGGCGTCGGCCTGGCCGTCGGTCTGCGCGTTGCCGTAGTCGAAGCAGCACCACTGGTTGTAGTGGGTGCCGTCCAGGACGGCGTAGATGCCCTCGGGCTGGTCGCCGGTGGCGACGCCGTTGGTGTTGTTGTTGCGGTAGCCGGTGCCGGGTTCGATGCGGACCCCGTAGGCCTTCTGACCGCCGACGGTGATCGGGGCCGCCTTCGCGTCGGCCAGGTTGTCCCAGCCGCCGGGGAGGGGACCGGGCCAGTAGCCGGGCGGGGCCTGGGTGAGGCGGTTGTCGCGGCCCGACTGGTCGTACAGGATCGTGATCACGCAGTTGGTGCTGGCGCAGAAGGAGTCCTGCGTGGCGGCGTTGACCACCCCGCCCGCACTCTGCACGCCGATGTCGCGCGTGGTGTTGTCGGAGGAGCGCCTGACCTGGTAGAGCGGGCCGTTGTAGGCGCCGTACAGAGCACGGGTCGTGCTGTGCGCCGCCACGCAGGGCGTGCCGCCCGAAGCGTAGATGTCGCACGGGCCGGTGGTGGCGGCCTGCGCGGACGGCACGGCCACGTAACCGCTCGCGGCGACGAGTAACGAGATCCCGGCTGCCGCCATGAGGCGGCTCAGCCTCTTGTTCGCGTTCATCGAATCAGCTCCTGGTTCCTTTGTGGCTGCTCGTATCGGTGCAGGACTACCGTCTGGTCGCGCCGTCGCGGTCCCAGATGATCAGCCGGGGACGGCGAGGACGGACTTACGGGGACGCACGACACCCGGACCAGCTGGCTCGAATCGATTCGACCGCAGATTAGATCTCACCTCCGGAGCTGTCAACAACACGCGTAAGGAGCGGGACACCTTCTTGTGGTGCCGCTCCCTCTTGTCATTGCCGCCGAAAGCAGGGTGTCAGCGACTTCTTCTGTCTCGCAGAAGAGCAGCTCCTACGCCGAGATCCCCGCACCGCATCGAATCGATACGACACCCATCGACAGGAGACGGCAGGCTTCCCGCTGAGCGTGGACGTTGGCTCGGTGCCGATCCGCGGCGAGGACGACAGGCTCGAGGACATGACCGACCGCGACATCGTCGTGAAGGTCATCGCGTAGGACACGGACCCGAAGGCGGGCTGAGCGGGGACGAGCCCGTGACCATCGACGCCTGCGAGCTCCTGCGGACGATTGGACTCCCACAGGGTCCGCCGGCTGCCCGTGATCGACGGGCACGGCCCGACGCCAAGGTCGGCGACCTGATGGCCGCCCTCACCACCGGCTGACCATGATGTTTGGCAGGGCGGGTCGGGGTATTGGCCGTCGATGACCCAGAACGTCATCGACCTGATCATGGCCGACCACCGCGACGTCGGGATGCTCTTCGAGAGACTGAAGACGCAGCCGGAGAACCGCCCCGCCCTCGTGGCCGAACCGGCCAAGGCCGCACCCAGCGAACGCGGCGAGGTCCGCCACGGCATCGAGGAACACCATGAGGCCGAAGAGCTGCCGGCCACCCTCATGGCCGCCGACCCCGACACGGGCGACTTCACCACCGTGCTGAGCGGTTCGAGAAGGCGGTGAAGCACCATGTCGATGAGGAGGAGAGCCCGACAAGCTCATGAAGATGGGCCGCGTGTTCAGCCAGGCCAAGCCACCGAAGCCGAAGGGCCGGACGAAAGAGGAACTGGTCGAGCGGGCGCTGGAGAAGAACATCGAGGGCCACAGCTCGATGATCAAGAACCAGCTCGCCTGATGTTCGAGGGCTTCACTCTCGACCGGGTCCAGCTCTCCGAGGTCGCCTTGCGTGTCCGGTACGGCGGCTCCGGCCCGGCCGTCCTACTGATCCACGGGCACCCCCGCACCCACACGACCTGGCACCGGCTCGCACCGCTCCTCGCGGAGAATCACACCGTCGTCTGTCCTGACCTGCGAGGATACAGCCAATCCTCGAAACCCGAGACCACGCCTGACCATGGGCCGTACTCGAAACGGGCGATGGCCGCCGACTGTCTGGAGCTCATGCGCGCGCTGGGCCACGAAACCTTCCGCGTCGTCGGCCACGACCGGGGCGGATACGTCGCGTTCCGGCTGGCCCTGGACCATCCCGACGCCGTCGCCCACCTCACCGCGCTCGACGTCGTTCCGATCGGTGAGGCGCTGGCCCGCTGCGACGCCAACTTCGCCACCCGCTGGTGGCACTGGTTCTTCCGGGCGCAGCCGGCTCCCGGTCCTGAGACGGTCATCGGCAACAACCTCAGCCTCTGGTACCAGGACGGCCCTGACCAGATGGGACAGGACTCATGGGAGGACCTGCAGCGGGCGCTCGGCGACCCGCGCACCATCCACGCCATGTGCGAGGACTACCGCGCCGGACTCGGCATCGACCGCCGACACGACGACACCGACCGGGAAGCCGGTCGCCGAGTCCGGTGCCCGACGCTTGTCCTGTGGGGGACACGCGGTGACCTCCCTCAGATCTATCCGGACATCCCAGCGGTCTGGCGCGCGTGGATCGACGCAGACCTCATGGCCAGAGGCATCGACAGCGATCACCACATCGCCGAAGACGCCCCTGCCGAACTTCACGACCAGCTGCTCACCGCGTGGAAGAACCTCGACATCGGCTGATCCCCTTTGGTGTCGTGTACGCCCGTTCGGCCCGGTGATCCGGGCCGGGAGGCCGTGCCGGCGACAGGTCGGCGGCTTCACCCATCCGTTCACACCCGGGCACGTCGCCGCAGGCGTCGGCCTGCTGGGTTGAGTAGCGGGCTACTCAAGCCGCCGCCCCGCCACCGGCGGAAGATCGGGGCACGAGACACATGAAGAGGTGAGCAATGGGCGAGTTCGACTTCCACGTGGCCCGCGCCAGCGAGCAGCGTGCACTGGCGGTGGCGGAAACCCGGTCGCCGTTCATCATCGAGGTCCGCTTCCTGGGCGGCCTCAGCGACACCCAGAAGGCGGCGTTCGCCGCCGCGGCCGACCGCTGGGTCCGGCTGATCGTGGGGGACCTCCCCGAGGTCGCCATCCCCGACCTGCCACAACTCCCGGACGGCCTCACTCCCGGGGAGATCGTCGACGACATCCTCATCCTGGCACGGGGCGCCGAGATCGACGGGCCCGGCACCCAGCAGGGCAACATCCTGGGCCAGGCCCGGCCGCTCCTGGTCCGCTCCGGCACCCGGCTCCCGGCCGTCGGGGAGATGACCTTCGACAGCTTCGACCTGGACCGGATGGAGGAGAACGGCCTGCTCCACGACGTCATCTGCCACGAGATGGGCCACACGCTCGGCCTGGGTGGCGGCATCTGGCAGGAACTCGACCTCGTCCAGGGCCTCGGCACCACCGACCCGGCGTTCACCGGGGTCCGGGCCGGTCAGGAGTTCGCCGCGCTGCTGTTCAGCACCGACCCGCACGTCGTCCCGGTGGAGAACGTCGGCGGCCCCGGCAGCGTCGGCTCCCACTGGCGTGAGTCGGTGTTCGGCGCGGAACTCATGACCAGCAGGGTCGCCCCCGGCGTCGGCAACCCGATGAGCCGCCTCACGGCCGCCGCCCTGGCCGACATGGGTTACCAGGTCGACATGGCCGCCGGCGAGCCGTACGTGCTGCCATCGCAGCTTCTGCTCGCCGACCTGCGCGCGGTGGCCCCGGAGACCATGCTGACCTGCGGGGTCTCCGCCGATCAGCCGCCCATGGTCATCTGATTCGGCCTCCGATTTCCATTGGGCGTCAGCGGCTGCCAGGCCCGATCTCGGCGAAGATCTGCAGGCCCGTCAGCACGATCGGCAGCAGGACGACCGTCGCGAACGCCCCGAACGGCACCGTGCGCAGCCGCATCGGCCTGATCCGGGCGGCGTTGGTCCGGGCGAACTCGGCCACGAGCGGCTGCACCTGGCCGAGGTCGCGCTCGTCGACGTCCGCGAGGAGTTCCGACAGCTCGGCGACGCGGGCCTCCTTGGCCGCCCGCTCGACGGTCCGGAAGCACAACCACGGCACCAGGGTGTAGACGGGGGCGAGCAGGACGTACAGGAGAATGAGCCCGAGGACGGAGATGGGCACACTGCTGCCCAGCGCCGCGATCAGGACGGCGATGGCGGTGCCGAGCACGACCAGCGCCCAGTAGGCCGTGCGGTAGACGCGGGCCACCGGGGTCCAGCCGAAGCGGCCGTCGCGGTTGTACCAGTCGGCGCGCAGGTCGGCGGCGAAGTAGAGGGCGACGCTGAAATAGACGGTCAGCACGCCGACCACGTTGAACGTGAAGATCAGCACCATCGCCAGGAACGCCAGCACGGAGTAGATGACCACGCCCAGCGGGTGTTCCGGCCCGGCCCACCAGTTCTGCTTGGCCATGTCGATCCATGCGGCCTGCTCGGCGGCCGAGACTCCGCGGGGAGCGAAGACCCGGAAGGCGTTCTGGCTCAGGCCGTTGGCGAGCAGCGTCGCGAAGACGAAGCTGCCGAGGACGACCGAGCCGGAGAGCACCAGCTTGGTCCGGGTGGTGACGCCGCCGAACTTGTGGTCGAGCCGGTCGAGCGCGGTGCCCTCGTCGCCCGCGAGCAGCCGGTCGATGCCGAGCACCCGGGAGAACACGTTCGACCTGGGCACCAGGCGGGGCACAATCGTGCGGGATTCCCGCAACTGCGTGAGGGCGGTCGAGACATGGTGCCAGTTACGGTGCAGCAACACGAAACCGGTCACCACCAGGAACCCGCACAGCAGGCTGGTGAAGTCGCGGAGCAGCGGGAAATTCGGTTCGGATGCCTTGCCGGAACCGGTCAGCGCATAAGCGACGTCGGCCGGAAATCGGAAATCGTCCGGTCGCCCGAAGGTGCCCTCGACGAGGGTGCACGCCACGGTGACCAGGAAGACGGCCAACCCGGTGAGGAGGATCCAGCCGATTCCCTTGTCACGTAATCGGCCAGGGAATATCGGTATGAAGTCGAATGGATCGAACTGCGTGCGTGGTTCGCTCATCTGCTCTCCCGGACGCATGCTAAGTGCGTGATCACATCCGATACAACGCTGCGCCGATCTCAATTCCGCTCGCCGCCCCGACGATGACCACGAGATCTCCGGGGGCGGCCTCCAGCGTCGCGAACGCGAACGGCAGCGCCGAGGTGAACAGCTCGGGATCCGGCAGCAGAACGGTGGTGACCTCCTCTTCCGGCACGCCGTGAGCGGCCAGCAACTCGGCCACGACCTGGGGAACGAGCGCGGCGGTGCGGTCGGCGAGCAGCCGGCGGTCGCCCGCCCGCACGAAGCTGCGGCCGTCTTCCTGCACCGCGGTCGCGTGGAAGTCGGCGAGGTGCTCGTCGAAGTGGCGGGAGTGGAAACCGGCGAAACCGCCGTCTCCCGCTTCGAGGAGCAGCGCCGACCCCCGGCGCCGCACGCCGCCGCCGTCTTCGGACGCGGCGACCAGCACCGTACGCACCGCCCCGGCGCTGATGAGCTCGGCGGCCACCCGGCAGGCGTCGAGGGTGCCCAGGCCGCCGTTGGTGAGGTCGAAGCCGAGGAAGTCGCCCCCGAGGCCGAGTTCGCCCGCCGCGATCGCGGCGACGGCGGGTTCGGCGATCAGACCGGTGACGTACACCCCGGTGTGGATGAGCAGGTCGGGCTGGTCACGGCCGGCCAGGCAGCCGGTGATCGCCTCGCGGAGCAGGTCGATCGTGGTGGCGCCCTCGGTGGCCAGCCCGACGGCGCCGATGCGGACCCCGCGCAGCGGAGCCGGTGTCGCGGAGGGCGTGGGCCGGGTCGACCCGAGGCCCCCGACGAGGCGGTCGGGCAGGTCGTCAAGGGTGTAGACGGCGGTGCCGACGGTCACGCCCGAGGCGGCGATCTCGAAGAGCACCCGCTGACCCGACTCGACGCGGCCGTCTCTCGCGGCGTCGTAGAGGGCGACAAGGTGGGCGGTCGTGGACGTGTTGCCCCACGTCGCCAGGTTGTCGATGACGTTGCCCTCGTGCAGGGCGTCGACGCCGAACACGCGATTGGCGTGGCGGATCCCAGCCCTGATGGCGACGGACGAGGTCTGGTGCGGGATGAACCGGTCGACGTCGCCGATGGTCAGGTCGAGCGCGGCGAGCGACTCGGCGGCGTGCGCGATCGACTCGCGGATGCCGACCGCCGCCAGCGCGGCCATCTGGGTCTTCATCACCGCGCCGCCGTGTGGCCGATCGGAGGGCCCGGCCACGCACAGCGCGTGGTGCTCCCCGAGCGTGCGCAGCCCGATGTGCTCCAGTCCGGTGCGGTCGTCGCCGGAGCGGGTCAGCAGCACCGCCGCGCCCGCGTCGCCGAGGGTCAGGCAGGCGATGCGCGGGTCGTGCCTGCCGTCGATCTCGAGCTGAGCCGTGGAGATCAGATGGGAGACGAACTCGCCGCTGACGACCAGCGCGGTGCGCACCCGCCCCGCGCGGATCAGCGCGTCGGCGAGCCAGATGCCGGTGAACGTGCCGGCGCACGCGTTCGCCAGGTCGAACGTCCAGGCGTTCCGGCAGCCGAGCAGAAGACGCAGCCGCGTCGCGAGGGCCGGTTCGTAGGTCGCCCATGACGGCCCGTCGATCCGCGAGATGCTCGTGTTGATCAGCAGGTCAATGTCCTCGGCCGGGATCGACGACCGCGACAGGCAGTCGAGCCCCGCCCTGGCCGCCAGATCGACCGAGTATTCGCCCTCGCCGGCCACTCGCCGAGAGACGATGCCGGTCATCAGCTCCAACGGCAGGTCGAGCGGCCGAAGGCAGCCGCCGACGACGTCACGGGTGGTGACGGTTCGGGAGGGGGTCGCCACCCCGATGGAGTCGATGACCGTTCGGGCCATTCGTCGACTCTACGTTTTGGGACTGGCCCGGGGCGGACCATTCCGCCAGCGGTCTACCCTCGCTGTCACCACTGGCCACTCGACCTCGATCCCGATGACGCATGGCGCACCAGCCCCGCTTGGACAAATCGGGTCTAGCCGCCGAAGGTCACCTCGGGATAGCGGGCGGACGGCTTGTCCAGCAGCGGTTGCGGCTTCCCGGCGAGGTGGCGGGTGAAGAAGGCGGCGACGTAGGTGCGGGTGATCTCCACGGAGCGGGCTCCGGTCAGGGCGAATCCGAGATCGATGCCGAGCTGTTCGGCCAGCAGCGGAACGTCGGTGAAGGACGCGTGCTCCGCTCCGGTCACCACCAGCCACCGCTTCCAGCCGGTCAGCTGCTTCCAGTCGCGTCCCCAGCTCCCGTCCCTGCCTCCTGGGCTGTGCATCGTCGGCGATCCCAGGAACAGGAACGGCCGGGCCAGGCCGCGCTCGGGGATCGGGGCGAAGGTGGTGCCGTCCAGGTTGACCCCGGCGCGGATGCGCTCGTCGCGCACCATGGCCGCGATGCTGCTCGCGCCGCCGACGGACTGGCCGGCCATTCCGATGCGCGACCGGTCGATCAGCGCGGCTCCCCGCCATTTCGGCTTCGCGCCAGTGAGCTGGTCGAGGACGAAGGAGACATCCGCCGCGCGGCTGCGGACCACCTGCTCACCGAAGTCCCGGTCCTTGTTCCCGCAGGCGACGCACGTGGTGACCCGCCCGTCGGTGAAGGCGGTGGCGACGCTCTCGTAGGTGTGGTCGATCCCGACCACCACGTTGCCCCTGCTGGCCAGGTCCTCGGCCAGGCTGGTGAGTGAGCTGCGCGGGGAGCCGAGGCCGGGGGAGAGCACCACCAGGGGCAGGCCGTGCTTGCGGCCTGTGGGCACGGCGTCGGTGAAGGCGTTGGTCCGCACCTTGCTCAACGTGTCCGGCGCGACGGGCAACTCGGCGTCCCTGATCAGCAGCTCAGACTCCTTCGGCGTCACGTACGGGGCCCGGTGCCTGCCTCGCGTCCCGGCTGCCGGGTACCACAGGGAGATCATCAGCTCCCTCGACTTCGTCGCCGGGACCCATGGGTCGCTCCGGGAGGCGTCCTTCAGATGGAGGGAGGTGACGCCGACCGCGTGGGAGCCCGTCGGCGCGGGCAGCCGCGGCGCCGCAGCAGCGGCGGGGGGAGTGGGGACCGTGAGGGTGAGCAGCCCGGCCAGGGTGAGGGCCGTAGTTCTCGCAAGATGCATCAATGGTCGCCTTTTCTCCGGAGGCCGCGGTCGTCCGCGGACGGGACGACGCTAGGCGCGGTCATGCGGCGGGCGCGTCGGCCGTCGTGCCGAATCCGGGTAGCTCCGAGGAACGATCCGAGCCCGGTGTCATCACTGCGATGTAGCCCGGGCGGACGGCGCTCCCGTCATCGGGACGGATGTGTGGCCGGTCGCGCAGCCGTGAGAATGTCCCGATGACGGTGGAACGAAGGTCGCGGATGTGGCGGCAGTACATGCGGGAGGTGTTGCGTCCCGAGGAGCCGCGCGCCCGGCCGTCACGCGGAGCGCTGGTGGCCGATCTCGTGCTCGCGCTGCTGCTCACCGTGCTCGCGGTGGCCGCGGTGGCCGATCTGCGCGACGCCTCCACCGAGGGACGGCAGGGGCCGGCGGCGGTGTCCCTGCGGCTGCGTCCCGATCCACCCGCCCGGCCGGTGAGCCCGGCCCCGCCGAGCCTGCGGTCCGGCTCAGAGCAGGGGCCGCACCCGCTGCTGGTGGTCCTGACCGCGTTGCCGCTGGCGGTGCGGCGCCGGTACCCGCTGGCCGTCTTCTGGACGGTCGTGCTCGCCGCGCTGGCCACCTATGAGGCGGCGACGTGGATCACCGTGCTCGCCTGCGCCGTGGCCGCCTACGGCGCGCTCGCCTACAGCCGTCACCGGCTGTTGGCGGCGGGCGGGCTGGCGGCGGCGGCCGTGCTGACCGGCGTGGTCTTCCAGGACGTCGTCCCCGCGCTGCCGTCGTGGCTGGGCCCCATCGTCGTGCTGGCGGGGGCGGGGGTGCCGGCGGTGGCCGTCCGCTTCTGGCAGGGGCGGTTGCGGGCCGGCCGGGATCGCCTGGACGCGCTCCAGCGGGCCCAGGCGCAGGCCATGCGCGCGGCCGTCGACGAGGAGCGAGCCAGGATCGCCGCCGAACTGCACGACATCGTGACCCACAACGTGAGCGTGATGGTGATCCAGGCCGGGGCGGCGCGCAAGGTCATGGACGCCGAGCCCGAGGAGTCGAAGCGGGCGCTGCTCGCGATCGAGGCGGGCGGCCGGGCGGCCATGTCAGAACTCCGTCACGTCATGGGCCTGCTGGCCACCGAGAACGAGGTCACGCAGAGCGGGCCGCCCGGTCCGCAACCCGGGCTCGATCAGCTCGACGCGCTGGTCACCCGGGTCCGGGCCGCCGGGATCCCGGTCGGCGTCGAGTTGTCGTTGCCGCCCGGCCCGCTGCCCGCCGGGGTCGATCTGGCCGCCTACCGCGTGGTCCAGGAGGCCCTGACGAACACGATCAAGCACGCGGCGGGTGCGGCGGCGTCCGTCTCGATCCGCCACGAGGGCGATCGGCTGGAGATAGAGGTCGCCGACACCGGCGGTGCAGGGCGCGGCCCGTCGTACACGGGCGGGCGCGGGCTGATCGGGCTGCGCGAACGGCTGGCCGTCTACGGCGGCACCCTGAACGCGGGACACACCCCCGCGGGAGGTTACCGGATCTTGGCCCGGGTACCGTGGCGAGCCTCATGAGCCACCCTCCCCGCGTGCTCATCGCCGACGATCAGGCCCTGGTGCGCACCGGGTTCCGGATGATCCTGGCCGCTGATGGCATCGAGGTGACGGCCGAGGCGGCAGATGGCGCCGAGGCGGTGGAGGCGGCCCGGCGTACCAGGCCGGACGTCGTCCTCATGGACGTCAGGATGCCGCATATGGACGGCATCGAGGCCACCCGGCGCATCCTCGCCGACGACGCGGCCGGCGGCGCCCGCGTGCTCATCCTGACCACCTACGACCTCGACCACTACGTCTACACCGCGCTCGCCGCCGGGGCCAGCGGCTTCCTGCTCAAGGACGTCACCCCCGAGCACCTGGTGGCCGCGGTGACCCTGGTGCGCACCGGCGACGCCCTGCTCGCCCCGGCCATCACCCGGCGCCTGGTCGAGCGGTTCGCCCGCCGGGACGACGCCGGTCATCCGGCCCCGCACCGTGACCTGGCGGAGCTGACCGCCCGGGAGCTGGAGGTGCTGCGGCTGCTGGCCACCGGGCTGAGCAACGTCGAACTCGCCGAACGGCTGACTCTCAGCCCGGCGACGGTGAAGACCCACGTGGCCCGTATCCTGGCCAAACTCGGGCTCCGGGACCGGGTCCAGGCCGTCGTGCTCGCGTACGAGACCGGGCTGGTATCCCCAGGCGCGACGTGACAGTCCCGGACACTGCGTGCGCCTCCAACAACCGCAAGGTCGGGGCCTGGTCCTCGGACCTGGTGACGGGGTGGCACCAGCGCTACCGGGGCTGCGGCGTCATGCGGGCGTTCACGGGTGCGCGGTCGTGTTGAGGCCGTCCAGGAGCATGTCGAGGCCGGCGATGAACTGGTCACGATCGGCATGGTCGCGCAGGTGCTGGGTGGTGCGTGTCAGGAAGGGGTAGTCGGCCGGGTCGAGTTCTTCCCAGCGTTGGGCCGTCTGGGCGAGGAAGTCGTCGCGACTGACGGTCGCGTCGTGGGTGATGCGCGGGGCGATGATCTGGGCGCTGACGCCGGTTATGTAGTAGGAGATCGCGGTGGAGACCGCGAAACGCCGTTCGGCCGACAGCCCGGTTCGTGCGACCAGGGTGCCGATGCGGTCGAGCAGGCGCAGCGCGTTCGCCAGCGTGGGCGGTGCGGAGACGTGGGACGCCGCCCACGGGTGCCGGTCAAGGGCGTCGAAGACGGCGACGGCAAGCGCGCGCAGCGCGGAGACAGCCTCTTCCTCAAGGCTCGGGTGTGCGGCGAAGGCCTGGCCGAGCACCTGATCGGCGGCCAGGGCGACCAACTCGTCCTTGTTCGACACGTGCCAGTACAGCGCGCCGGGCCCGGTGTTCAGCTCTTTGGCCAGCAGCCGGAAGGTGAGCCCCCGCTCGCCCAGCTCGTCCAGCAGCGAGACGGCCGCGCTGACGATCAGCTCTTGTGAGAGGGCACCGGCCCGCCCCCCGGTGGGTACTCTTCCTCGCGTCCGCTGCATGACCTCATTTTGACACACTCTGGACCGGTGTTCCATTTTGCTTATGGAACGCCGGTCCATATGGATGTCGGGTACGTGCCCGACGCCGCTCCGTGCGGAAACGAGGAAGCCCATGAACACCAACCACCATCCGATCGCCATCGTCGGCGCCGGCCTCGGCGGCCTGACTCTTGCCCGGGTCCTGCACGTCCACGGCATCCCGGCGACGGTCTACGAGGCCGACCCCTCCCCGAGGTCCCGCACGCAGGGTGGCCAGCTCGACATCCATGAGGCCGACGGGCAGCGCGCGCTCGCCGACGCCGGCCTCACCGAGGAGTTTCGCGCGATCATCCACGAGGGCGCCGAGGCGTCGCGCGTGCTCGACCGGGACGGCAAGCTGCTGTTCGACGCTCCCGACGACGGCACGGAGCGTCGTCCCGAAGTGCTCCGCGGAGACCTGCGCCGGATCCTGCTCGACTCCCTGCCCGATCAGACGGTCCGGTGGGGACACAAGGCCACCGGTGTCCGGCCCCTCGGCGACGGCCGATACGAGTTGACCTTCACCGACGGCACGACCGTGACCACCGGTCTCCTCGTCGGCGCCGACGGCGCCTGGTCGAAGGTCCGCCCCCTGCTCTCCGATGCCGAACCCCGGTACACCGGCACGACATTCATCGACATCTACCTGTACGACGCCGACGAGCGGCACCCCGCGGCGGCCGAGGCGGTCGGCGTCGGCGCGATGTACGCACTGGCTCCGGGCAAGGGGATCATCGCGCACCGCGAGGCGGGGAACATCCTGCACACGTACGTCGAGCTGAACCGCTCCGCCGAGTGGATCGCCGCCATCGACTTCACCGACGCCGCCGCCGCGACCGCCCGGATCGCGGCCGAGTTCGACGGCTGGGCCCCGGAGCTCACCGCGCTGATCACCGACGGCGAGACCGCTCCGGTCGCCCGCCCGATCCACACACTCCCGGACGGACACCGATGGGAACGTGTGCCCGGAGTGACGCTCCTCGGCGATGCCGCTCACCTGATGCCGCCGTCCGGTGACGGCGCGAACCTGGCGATGTTCGACGGCGCCGAACTCGGCAAGGCGATCGCCGCCCACCCCGACGACGTCGAGGCGGCTCTCACCGCCTACGAAGAGGCGCTGTTCCCGCGAACCGAACCCTTCTACGCCGAGGCGCACGACATGCTGAACCTCATGATCGGCGACAACGCACCGTCCGGATTCCTCGACCTCTTCACCGCCGCCGACCAGGCCGAGTGACAGCAGACGAAGAAGAGGCCGGCATGAGCACATACGAGACCGATGACGGCATGGGCTGGGCGCCGACGTGGACCCAGGCCATGACCGACTTCCGCGGCGAGGATGACGAGCCGCCCTTCGACGATGTCACCGTCCGCATGACCGTGCCCGCGAGCGTCGGCGGCAACCGCGTCCGGGTAGAGCTGTGCAATCTCTTCGGGGACGGCGCCGTTCGGATCGCACGAAGCGCCATCGGAGTCTGCGGACGGTTCGTCGAGCTCTCCATCGACGGGCAGTCGTCGATCGAGATCCCGGCCGGCACATCACGGTGGACCGACCCGGTCGACCTCACCGTCGGCCACGGCGACGGGATCGTCGTCGATCTGTATCTGCCCGAGTCCACGCCGTACACGTCAGCGAACGGATTCACCTTCGACCGGTCGCGGCCGGGCGACTTCGTGGGATCACGCGCGTTCCCGTTCGAAGGATCGACGCCGGTGGAGGGTGACATCCCTGCCACCAACACCGAACCCGATGGGAACGGCTGCGTACCGTCGAGGTGGCCGGAGCCGAGGCGAAGGCGGTGGTCGTATGCCTCGGGGCATCCAGCACGGCAATGGGGTGGCCGCAGTACACCGCAGCCCTGCTTCCCGCTGATGCCAGGATCGCCGTCGTCAACCGGGGAATCGCAGGAAACCGGATCCGACTCGACGCACCATCGGCGACTCCGTCATGGGGCCGGGCCGGGTTGTCCCGGTTCGATGAGGACGTGCTCGGAACCCACGGCGTGACGCACCTGGTGATCGCTTACAACAGCAACGACTGGAGCCTTCCCGGCAGAGTGACGCGGCTGGACGAGATGCCGACCCTCGCCGAATTGATCGATGGTTACCGAGAACTCATCGATCGGGCCCGGACGGCAGGGCTCACCGTGCTTCTCACCACCGTCACACCGCTTGCCCCGGATCTCGCGGGCGACCCCGGCCGAGAAGACCTCCGCCTTGCGGTCAACGAGTGGATCCGCACGTCTGGGCACGAATTCGTCGACTTCGACGCAGCGATCCGCTCCGAGGCCGACCCGTCCCTCCTCGAAGACGAATACGCCGCCCCCGACCACACCCATCCCAATGTCAACGGCTCGAAGCGCCTCGCACAGGTGATGGCTGAAGCCCTGGCCCGGTTGCAGCTCTAACCTGCAGATCCTCCCGCGCGACAAGCTCTTGGCCTCTCGCCGCAGCTATACGGCCAGTGGTTTGGGGCTGGGAAGCCTCAAGGGGGCCGGGCGGTGCTCAAGCGACAAAAGCATCGGTGGTCGTCCTCCTGCGACCACCTTGGACGACGGGCTGCTCAGGGCTGTCACGCCGGCCGATCAGACGTGGCCGGGGCCGGCGCATCGGTAGGTACGCCGATTTCGCGCGTGACGACGTCCTCCTGCGCGAGACGTCGAAGTGCGCCGAGCATGGCGTCGCCGAGCACGCCGACCAGGACGACGGCCTCGGCGCGCTGATCGATCCCGGTCCGGGCGAGCGTCAGCGCAACCTCGGCCTCGGCGAGTTCGTGTGCCGCGGCCGCGTAGCGGTCGAGCAGGGCAAGGATGTCGTCCTGTCCGAGCCGGCGGAGATTCCCGACGGCGGCGGCGAGGACGGATCGTGCGGGGTGCTGCTCGCGGACATTCCAGGAAAGACGGTCGAGGAGGGCGCTGACCACGTCGGATCCGTCAGCCGGGGCTTCTTCTGCGGACGATGACTTCTGGCGTACGAGGGCGTACTGGACGAGCCCGAGCGTCCTGGACTCATCGTCGTTTCCGCCGCCTGGAGAGGGGTTCTCCAGGTGGCGGAAGAGCTTTCCGACGGTGGCGATCGGCATCTCGCCGATTTCGACCATGGCACGGATCAGGCCGAGGCGGTGGACATGGGCTTCGTCGTAGCTCGCCTGATTGGGTCTCGTGAAACGCCCCTGGGGCAGCAGGCCTTCCCGGAGGTAGTAGCGGATCGTCGGGATCGGCACCCCGGATCGTTCGCTCAGTTCCGCCATCCGCACGTGCTGGACTCCTCACGACATTTCTCGACGACCGCCACTATAGATAACGCGGAGTCGCGCTCGAAGGAGACCGCGATCAGATCAGGGCGCCGGCAGGACCCGCACCGGTTGGCCGAGCAGTGCACCGACGTACCACCGACCATCGTGCGGGACGACGTTCGTCGCTGCCGGATCGAGGCCCCTGTACCAATGCCGCACCGTGCCGCCCGGTTCGAGCACGAGCACGCCGCCGGTCAGCGGGTTCTCTTCGTTGACGAAGAGGGAGCCGGGAAGGCGAATCATGATCTCGCGAGCCAGCGCAGTGGGGAAGATCAGGGAGTCGAGTGCCTCGGAGCGGTCGTAGAGGGCGACGAGCACTGAGCCGTCAGCGTCGATGTTCATTCCGTCCGGTACACCGGGGAGGTCATCGACAAGCACCTCACGTTCGCGGGTCTCGAGTGAGTATTCGAGGATGCGATAGCGCGTCGATTCCGCGATCCTCAACGCCTCCTCTTCGGCGTCGAAGGCGATTCCGTTCGGGAAGTACAACTCGTCGAGTACTTCAGAGATCGAGGCCGTCGCAGGGTCGTAGCGGAGCAGGCGGCCCGTCGGCCGGCCGTCGACGAAGTCGGGTACGAGATAGGACGGCAGGTCGCCGAGGGTGGTCGTGTTGTATCGCGAGCTCGAATCGGTGAACCAGATCACCCCGTCGGAGCCGATGACCAGATCGTTCGCGAAGAGGATCGGCCGCCCTCCCGCCTCGCCGGCGAGCAGGGTCACCGTTCCGTCCGGGGAGACGGACTGGAGCCCCGCCCCGTGGTTGGCGATGATCAGATTCTGATCCGCGTCGAAGGCGAGGCCCAGAGGGCGTCCCCCGACTCGCGCGAACCTCTCAGAGGATCCGTCAGGCGCCACTCGGATGATGTTTCCGTCACGGTCACCGGTGTAGACCGCGCCCGCGTCGTCGATCGCGATGTCCTCCGGCCCATACGGCGCCTCCGCCATGATCGGAGTCGCCTTGACCTCGGTCTGCGACGACGAATCGATCGTGATCGCCGCTCCTGGCGTCCACGCCTCGGGATGGAAATCGGCGATCGGGGGCGGGACCGCCAGGAGGAAGACGGGGACGGCAAAGACAGGCACGACGAGGACAGCGGCCGCGCCGATCAGTATGCCCCGCAGTACCCGCCTTCGACGGCTCGTGGGGGGAGGGCTCATGCGGCCGCCTCCGTGACTCGGGTCCGTCCCCTCGTGCTGCCACGCCGGGCCACCGCGGTCTGCGCGACGATCGCCGCCAGCACGAGGACGCAGGCGATGTCGAATGCCTGGATGAAGGGGTTGAGCAGCGCTTGAGCGTCCGGCCGCGTAATCGTGAGCGCCACTGCCGAGCTCTTGGAGACGATCACGCCGACGGCGACCGGCACGCGCACATCCTGACGAAACGCCGACCACACGAGCGCGATGCCCGCGAGGAACTGAAACACGCCGCGGTGCTGAAGAAGCGTGAGAACCATCGGCTCGGGATCGGATATGCCGTAGGAGCCGAGCTGCTCAGGCTGGAACACCGCCAGCACCGGCACCGCTGTGAACACCCCCATTCCGATTAACGCCGTCCGCGTCGCGATCTCTCGGGCCTTCATGTGTAACCTCCAGTGACACTATAGATAGTGGTGCTTCACACTGTAAGTTACGGTTGTACGAGCCGCAAGCGTGCGATGAGCCGGCGGTGAGCACCACCACAAGGAGTGCAGCGCCCAGTTGTTCCGAGGTCACCCCTGCCACGGCGATCGGCCCGACGAGAGCGAGGAGTTCCTTCCGGCCCCGCACACGCTCCAGTCGGGACACCGGGACGTCGATCTCGGAGATCCACAGCGAGGCAGGATCGCCGGCGCGGTCCGTGCCGTATCGAATACGGGAGGGGCCGGGACCGTTTGGGCCGGTTCGCCTGAACGGACCGACCGCTCGGCGTCGTAGCCGCAAGATGGGGCCAACGGCTCGGTGCAGGTCGAGGTCCGGAGCGCGATCGGCGCCACCATGACCAACCTGGGAATCGGCAACCGGAGACGGCTGCCCTTCGCCTAAACAGCCAACGGCGGCGGGTCGCACGTGCAACCCGCCGCCGTCGTCATATTTCATTTGAGAAGATGAATTGATGTAATGCGCCGTTGTTGGTGGGACGGCGGCAGAAGAGCTCAGCTGTTCGGGGCCTCCTGCTCGGTCGCGAGACGCTCCGAGTAACCGCCCGGGGCCAATCAGGTCCTGTTTGCGCACCGCGTAGATCGTCTGCTCGCTGATCTCGGGCGACATTCCGGACGGGCCGTCCGGCCTCGACCAAGTCCGGCACCTTGCGGCGAAACTCCGGTGGATAGCCCTTGTGTGGCGTGCCGACCTCTTCTTTAGAGCACATAAGTGCAGAAAGCGACGCCACGGAGCAGGGGAACATCAGTGCCCCACCCCATGATGGGCACAAGCGACCAGACAACCGCGGAGGAGGTCGCATCCGAGAGTGTTCAGCGGCCGATGGTCTCCAGGTCGGCCATGTCCTCATCGGAGAGGGGGAGCCCCGCGCCCGCGATGTTCTCCCTCAGGTGTGCCGTCGACGACGTGCCGGGGATGAGCAGGATGTTCGGTGAGCGCCGCAACAACCAGGCCAGCGCCACCGACATCGGCGTCGCCCCCAGCCGTGCCGCGACCTTGGAGAGCACGTCGGATTGCAGCGGCGTGAAGCCTCCCAGCGGGAAGAACGGCACGTAGGCGATGCCGTCGGCGGCGAGCGTGTCGATGAGGTCGTCGTCGTGGCGGTGGGCGAGGTTGTACATGTTCTGCACGCAGACGATCGGGGCGATGCCGCGGGCCTCGGCGATCTGCTCGGTGGTGGCGTTGCTGACCCCGAGGTGACGGATCAGGCCCTCGCGCTGGAGGTCGGCGAGGGTCTCGAACGCCTCGGCGAGCGAACCGGGCTTGGGGCCTTCGGCGTCGCCCATGCGCATGTTGACCAGGTCGAGGGTCTCGATTCCAAGGGACCGGAGGTTGGCGTGGACCTGCTCGCGCAGATCCTGAGGTCGCCGGGCGGTGGGCCAGCCGCCTTGCGCGTCCCGGATGGCCCCCACCTTGGTGGCGATGAACAACGACTCCGGGTAGGGGTGCAGGGCTTCGCGGATCAGCTCGTTGGTGACGCGCGGTCCGTACGCGTCGCTGGTGTCGATGTGGGTGATTCCGGACGCGACGGCTTCGTGCAGTACCGCCAGGGCGCCGTCGTGGTCGGCGGGTGGTCCCATGACCCATGGGCCGGCGAGTTGCATCGCGCCGTAACCGAACCGGGTGACGGTCGCGTCGCCTAGGGTCCAGGTGCCGCCGGGAAGTGAGGTGGTCGGCGCGTTCATCAGAGTGCCTTTCATCCTGTCTGGTGGTTTCGGCCTGCCTGGACGAGTATTGGAGAGTTACTTCCCAAGGGGAAGTAGGCACTCTAAAGTGCGTAACTCTCCCGCAGGCGAAAGGCGAGACCGGTGAAGCCGACGAAGGCCGCCCAGAGGGCGCAGGCCAAGATGGAGTACGACGTGTTCCTGGCGGCGTGCCCCAGCCGCCAGCTCCTCGACCGGATCTCCGACAAGTGGGTCGTGCTGATCCTCTGCGCCCTCGGAGGCGACGCGGCGGACAAAGGCCGTACAGCAGGCGCATCCGGCCAGCCGGACGCGCCGGCCACCGCACAGGTGATGCGTTACTCCGAACTCTCCCGGCTGCTGGCGGGGGTCAGCCAGAAGATGCTGACCCAGACCCTGCGTGCACTCGAACGCGACGGCCTGGTCATCCGTACCGTGAAGCCGACCGTTCCCGTCACGGTCACCTACGAGCTGACCGACCTCGGCCTCTCACTCCACCGCCTGACCCGCGACCTCACACGCTGGGCGCACAGCCACATGGACCAGGTCCTCGCCAACCGCGAGGAACACGACGCCCGCGCATCCTGATCAGCTCGCTGCCACGCCTCGATCGGGCGCCGGCCGGGCGGGTCCTTGCGGCGTAGTAGGTCGAGGGTGCGGTCTTGTGCCGGCACCACCGCGCTCGATGGGGGTGCCACCGGAATACGGCGGAAACGGGCCGCGCTCCTGAGCGTTAGGATTCTCAGATTCGTTCGGCCACCGCGGCCACCGCGGTCTGTCCTGATGGCTTTGGAGGTCTCCACCAGCACCGTTTGTAGGTCGGTGCTGACACCACCCTGGCGGGCGCGCAAGCGGAGCTCGTAGAGCAGGCCAAGTGGCGGGAGCACCCCAATCGGGACACCCCCGAGCACGTCCGCGATCAGGCCGAACTGGAGTAGGCGAAGAGCCTGAGCAAGTGACTGTCTGAGGGCGCCTACACCATGGCCGGTGATCCGGGTTCGTGGCGAACGGTCCCCGATCACCTCAAGATGCGCGCCTAATCAACCTTGACTAGAAGTTTCTTCCTCGTGTACTTTGGCCAAGTAGTCAAACTGGACTAGCTCACCAATCCGTTCGCAACACGGGAGAAGGAATCGAACCCATGGGAAAGCTCGCGATCGAGACGAGAGGGTTGAGCGGAGGTGGGCGCATGTCGGCGACCAAGCTCCTGGTACTCGGTATCGTGCACCTCTCCGGCGGCGCGCATGGCTACCAGGTGCGGTCCGAACTGCAGAGCTGGGGTGCGGAGAGTTGGGCCAAGATCAAGCCCGGCTCGATTTATCACGCGCTGAAGAAGGCGGCGGCTGATGGCCTCCTCACCGAACACGCCGAGCCGGGCAACTCCGGGCCGGAGCGCGTTCTGTACCGCGCGACAGCTCGGGGACGTGACGAGATGGTCGAACTGGTCCGCGACGGTCTGCGGCGCACCCACGACCCGGACATGCTCAACGCGTCCATCGCCATGTTGCCCATGCTGACCAGGGCAGATGCCATCGCGCAGGTTAACGAGCGGGTCGCGCGCCTGGAAGCGGAGCTCGTAGTGCAGGCCGAGTGGCGGGAGCACCCCAATAGGGACGCCCCCGAGCACGTCCGCGATCAGGCCGAACTGTGGGCGGGACAGGCACGCACCGAACTGGAGTGGGCGAAGAGCCTGAGCAAACGACTGTCTGAGGGCGCCTACACCATGGCCGATGATCCGGGTTCGTGGCGAACGGTCCCCGATCACCTCAAGATGCGCGCCTAATCAACTTGACTAGACGTTTCGTCCTCGTCTGCTCTGGCCAAGTAGTCAAACTTGACTAGCTCACCAATCCGTTCGCAACGCCGAGAGAAGGAATCGAACCCATGGGAAAGCTCGCGATCGAGACGAGAGGTTTGAAGAAGAGCTTCGGCACGACCCACGCGGTCGCCGGTGTGGACCTGGCCGTGAGCGCCGGGGGCGTGTACGGCGTGCTCGGTCCGAACGGGGCGGGCAAGACCACCACGATCCGCATGCTGGCCACGCTCCTGCGCCCCGACGCCGGAGAGGCGCAAGTGCTCGGCTACGACGTCGTGCGTGACGCCCGGGCGGTGCGGAGCAGGGTGGGCCTTACCGGGCAGTTCGCGTCGGTCGACGAAGACCTCACCGGGGTGGAGAACCTGTTGCTGCTCGCCAGGCTGCTCGGCTACTCACGCCGCCGAGGCAGGGAGCGGGCGGCCGACCTGCTCGACGCGTTCGGTCTTGCCGAGGCGGCCGACCGGCAGGTGAAGAAGTACTCCGGCGGGATGCGCAGGCGCATCGACATCGCGGCGAGCCTGGTCGTCACCCCCGAACTGATCTTCCTCGACGAGCCCACGACCGGGCTCGACCCGCGCAGCAGGAACCAGGTCTGGGAGATCGTCAGGGGCATGGTCGCCGAGGGCGCCACCGTGGTGCTGACCACGCAGTACCTCGACGAGGCCGACCAGTTGGCCGACCGGATAGCGGTGATCGACCACGGGAAGGTGATCGCCGAGGGCTCGAGCGGCGAGCTCAAGGCATCGGTCGGCGCGGGCTCGCTGCACGTACGGCTACGTGCGCCCGAGCAGCGGGCCGAGGCAGAGCGGGTCCTCGCCGGCGTCCTCGAGGTGCCGGCTGAGCCGTCCGCTGACCCGGCCGCGCTGTCCGCGCGGATCTCCGACCCCGAGCGGGTCGCCCGTTCCCTGGCCGAGCTGTCCCGCAGCGGCATCGACGTCACCGAGTTCGCGCTCGGTCAGCCGAGCCTGGACGAGGTGTTCCTCACCCTGACCGGACACGCCGCCGAGGAGACACCCGAGGAGGATGCCGCATGACCGCCACGTCCGCGGAGCAGGCGTCGGCGCCGGTCACTGAGGACGCGCTGCGCAGCGTGCTGTTGGCCGGTGAGCGGCCGTCTCGCCCCGGCCCGGTGCGCACCTCGTTGACATTCGGCTGGCGCGCTCTGCTGAAGATCAAACACGTCCCGGAGCAGCTCGTCGACGTGACCATGTTCCCGATCATGTTCACACTGATGTTCACCTACCTGTTCGGTGGCGCGCTCGCCGGGTCGACTCAGGAGTACCTGCAGTTCCTGCTGCCCGGGATCCTGGTGCAGGCGAACGTCATGATCACCATGAACACCGGCATAACGCTGAACACCGACATCCAGAAGGGGGTGTTCGACAGGTTCAGGTCACTTCCGGTGTGGCGACCCTCGCCGCTGGTCGGCGCCCTGCTCGGCGATGTGATGCGCTACTCGATCGGGTCGGCGATCGTGATCACGCTCGGACTGGTCCTAGGGTTCCGGCCGGAGGGTGGCGCCGTCGGCGTGGTGCTCTCGGTGGTGCTGCTGCTGGTGTTCTCGTTCTGCCTGTCGTGGCTGTGGACGATGCTCAGCCTGATCCTGCGCACGCCGAACTCGGTGGCGGGGGTCAGCCTGATGGTGATGTTCCCGCTGACGTTCGTGAGCAACATCTTCGTGGACCCGAAGACGATGCCCGGGTGGATGCAGGCGGTCGTCGAGGTCAACCCGATCACCCACCTGGCGACCGTGGTACGCGGCCTGATGGACGGCTCGGTGCCCGCCGGGGAAATCGGCTGGGTGCTCGTCTCGTCCGTACTTCTCGTCGCGGTCTTCGGTCCCATCACCATGGTCCTCTACCGCAACAAGAAGTAGATGCCGCTACCGCGAGCACTTGGTCGAAATCAACTCCGACAACGCGGCCCACTCGGCCAACGCCATCACCGGTACAAGGCCCGGACACGACAAGGAGAGCCGAATGGGCACCATCCCCAAGAACAACTCGGAAACCGTTGCGCACAAGCCCAGGCGGGCGAGCAGCATCGGGGTCTGGATTCTGCAAGTCGTGCTGGCGGCGATAATCGCCGGCGGCGGAATCTCGAAGCTCGCCGGCGACCCGGTCATGGTGGACATGTTCGCCGACATCGGGGCCGGCCAGTGGCTCCGGTACCTGGTGGGAGCGCTGGAGGTCGCGGGAGGGATTGGACTTCTGATCCCGGCTCTGGCGGGCCTGGCCAGTCTCGGGTTGGCGGCATTGCTGACCGGTGCTGTCACCACCGATCATTTCGTGCTCGAGCAGAGCCCTTGGCTGCCGCTCGCCTTACTCATCGTGGCGGCCGTGATCGCAAGGACGCGGTGGTCGCGCACCGAGGCCGTCGTCGGCACGCTGCTCAGGCGCTGAGACAAACCTCTCGAACGGAGATGTGAGATGAACGAGATGGCCTTTCGCGTGACATCAAACGATGGCACCACCATCGCCTACGACCGGAAGGGAAACGGTCCGGCCGTCATTCTGGTGGGCGGAGCACTCGACGAGGGGGTGGAGAACGCTCCCTTGGCGCCGGCTCTCGCCGAGCACTTCACGGTCTACAACTATGCCCGTCGGGGACGCGGCGCGAGCGGCTTCACCGAGCCGTACGCCGTGGAGAGGGAGATCGAGGACCTGGATGCGTTGATCGCGGAGGCGGGCGGCTCGGCACACCTGTTCGGGGCGTCCTCTGGTGGCGCGCTGGCGCTGGAAGCGGCCGCGGCCGGGTCAGCCATCGACACGATCGCCGTGTGGGAGGTGCCCTACGCGGTCGGGGACGACATCCGCCAGCGATTCGAGGAGTACGTCGCGGACACCCGACGCGCCTTCGACGCCGGGCGAGACGAGGAGGTTCTCGAACTGTTCATGCGCTTGAGCGGCGCCTCCGACGACAACATCGCGGCCAGGAAAGCGGCAGGCAAGCAGACGGCGCATTGGGCGCATTCGGTCGCCCTCGCGCCCACGCTGGTCCACGACAGCGTCTTCCTCAACCGCTACCAATTGCCGGCCGATCGACTGGCAACGGTCACCCAACCGGTCCTGGTCACCACCGGAGGACCGATCACGGTCCCCTATATGGCAGGCCTGACCTCGGACTTCTTCGACCGCGCAGCCGACGAGCTCGCAGACCTACTACCCCACGCTCAACGGGAGACCCTCGAGGGGCCGGATCACGTCGTCGACCCACAGACCGTCGGCCCGCTGTTGCTACGGTTCTTCAGCAGCGAACACTGAGGGGCCTGCGAGGTCTTGCGGGAAGACCGATTAGGCACCACGCAAGCAGATCTTCGTCGCGCCAGGGACACGGGGCGGACAGGTGGTGTCGAGGTTGATGTCGTCGGCGGCATCACAGGCCTGATCCTGGGCGTGCTCGTCACCAACGTCTTCGTCACCACGCAAGGCCGGGCCGTCGTACTGACCTGGGCTTCAGTGGGACTCGACCTGGCCTACTCGCTGCTCATCGGCTCCGTCGTCGGTCGAATCCTCCACTCCGGGCCGACTCAGCACCGCCCACCGAAGCCCTGCGCAGCACATGACCAGGCACCTCGGTAGGGCCAGTGATTCCGGGCTGTGGTCGCATGCGGTCACCGTTCCCGGGCGGTGGCCCGGTGCCGGAAGTCGTGCCCACGGCGTGCTCACGTCAGGAGTGCCACCGATGACGCAGCCGCGTTCCCGGGTCGACCTGTACGCGGCGATCCGACGGGATGCCCGATCTGGGATGTCCAACCGCGCGCTGCAGCGCAAGCACGGCGTCGGCTTCCGAACCGTGACAGCGGCGCTGGAATCTGCATGGCCGAAGGAGAGAAAGCAACCGCCCAAACGCGGCTCACGGCTTGACGCGTACCGAGTGGTGATCGACGACTGGCTGCGCTCGGACCTCGACGCGCCGCGGAAGCAGCGACACACGGCGAAGCGGATCTTCGATCGACTGCTTGACGAACATGACGGGGCCGGGATGGTGTCGTACTGGATGGTCCGCGAGTACGTCGCCACCCGACGCCGTGAGATTCGCGTCGAGGTCGGACGGGAACCTGCCAACGCGTTCATCCCGCAAGAGCACCTCCCGGGCCGCGAGGCCGAGGTTGACTTCGGCGACGTCGCCATCCGCCTGCGCGGCGAGCTCGTAACCTGCGCGCTGTCCAGCCTTCGGCTCTCCTACTCGGGCAAGGCCGTGCACAGGGTCAGTGCCTCGGCTGGGCAGGAAGCCTTCTTCGAGGGTCACGTCCACGCCTTCAACGTGCTCGGCGGGGTGCCGACCGGGAAGATCCGCTACGACAACCTCAAGGCCGCCGTCGCGAGCGTGATCGGGTTCTCCCGCCAGCAGGTCGAGGCCGACAGGTGGACCGCCGTCCGTTCCCACTACGGCATCGAAGCCTTCTATTGCCAGCCCGGAATCCAAGGTGCGCACGAGAAGGGCGGCGTCGAGGGGCAGATCGGCTGGTTCCGACGCAACCATTTTGTCCCCCTCCCAGAAGTCGACTCCCTCGCCGACAAGCGCCGACAGTGCTTGTCACGCTCTCGCGGGCGGGGGCACACGGTGACCGGCCCCTAACCGCCCTCACATGAGGTGGGCGGGGAATCGTGACCCTCGTAGAGAAGGGAAGGAAGAAGCCTCCACGAGGTGAGGGTTTCCCGACTAACTGCCTGACTAGCCAGGGGCCAGATGGGGTGGATTGGCGCCCTTGACCCCGTACTTCAGGCCGTAAAGTGCTACTTTAGCCGTTTGCGCAGAGACACTGAATTCGCCATCTCCAGCAGAGATCAATGGCAGGTATCCCATCGCCTCTGAGAATTGATTCACGCGCTCCACGGCGTGCCGTACCTCGTCTGGTGCACAAGCGATGACGTCTGAAATTTCACCCGCGCTCATGGCCTCGTCGGGCTTGTTGCTGAGTACTTCAAGGACCCGACGATGCTGAGGAGCAAGAGGTTTCACAAGATGCGTCACCGTGGCCAGAACCTCGTCGGTTTCTTCCCATT
Source organism: Herbidospora sp. NBRC 101105 (assembly GCF_030269205.1). Classification (NCBI taxonomy): domain Bacteria; kingdom Bacillati; phylum Actinomycetota; class Actinomycetes; order Streptosporangiales; family Streptosporangiaceae; genus Herbidospora; species Herbidospora sp. NBRC 101105. Next base: position 133,976 of record NZ_BSSX01000011.1, read on the forward strand.
TTCTGGTTGGGTCGAGTGCTGGATTCACTCCATGCTGCGACCGATCCTGATCAGCATTGGCCTGAGGCACTGTCGATGAACGCTCCGCTCTTTGCGTACTGGACTGACACGTCCACACCAGGCATTCGGAAAGGGTTCGGCCCTCCGACGTACGGGTCTAGCAGGTCGGCGTTGAACCTGAGCGCCGCCGCGATCACCCGGCTGCAAAACACCGCCCGCGTCCTGATCAACACCATCCGTCCGGCGGCCACGAAAGAGAACACGCCCGGGCTCGCGAAACCCCGCCCACCCGACGCGAAAACATCAGCCGGTCGACTCGGGGCGAGAGTCAGTTGTAGATACCGCCGTCCTGCACCTCGCCCTGCCTGATGCGATCATCCTGCTCCGCGTCCCTCTCCTCCTGCTCCAGTTTCTTCTCCTCCCACTTGTCCGACTCCTGCTCGGCCTCGGTCGGCTTGAACACACGACGGGCCTTTTCCCACAACGCGTCACGAGACACCGCGGAATGCTCGGAGACCTCGCCCAGATAGTATCCGGCGACCTCCCCGACCTTTTCGCTCATGATTCCCGTAGGAGTGAAGCCCGCCTCGTAAGCTCCCATGGCGGTTCCGTCACTGCCGCTGTAATAAAGGTCTCTCGTCTTCTCCGGAGCGGCGCCGGGAATCCAGGTGAAGAAAAAGGTGAGGGTGGGATGGGAATCCGAGCCCAGGTCTCGGATGTCCAGGGTGTAGAGGCCCCAACGGCAGTCGTCGGCGGGCAGGCCCGCGAGAAACTCCTCGTAGGGTGCGGCCGGGCCGCCGGTCTGAGCCACGTCCAGCAGGAAGAACCGATTGATCTTGAAGATGGCGTGTCCGTACGTCGCCGTCGCGGTCTCCGACTCGGCCTCCTCGCGGATCTGCATGAGCAGCTCTCCCGTCTTCGGGGCGAGCCGCCCGACGGAGACCTCCCGGTCGGGCACGGGCAGTTCGCGTGGCGGCCCGGCGGCCACCAGCCGGTCGAGCACCGCCCCCTTCGACAGGGCGATGTGGTCGGTGGCCGTGTGTAACACCAGCACCCGGTCGAATGCCCGCGCGAGAATCGCCGTGGACTCCTCGTAGAGTCTCCTCTGGGCCGAAGGGGCGGCCTCGGGCAGCCAGGTGAACAAGACGGGCTCGAAACTGCACAGGCTGCCGTACGAACCGAGGTCCATGGCGCAGAGACCCCACCGGCATTCGTCGGCGGGCAGCGCGGCGAGAAAATCGTCGAAGGTCCGGGGATCGGGCTCGCCGTCTTCCGAATCCTCGTCGTCCTCCAACCCGTCATTTTCCGGGATGATGACCGATTCGGCCTCGTCGATCCGGTAGATCACATAGCTGGACTCCAGGTATTCCGCCACGTTGGAGTATGCGGTCATCACATCGGCATTGAGGTGGAGGTTTCCGGACATTCGCGGCTCCCTTCGCGCGGCCTGCCCCACGCTAATGGCCCGCCGATGCCATTGAAAGATCACAAAGTTGTGGCTCTCGGCGACATTGCCAATCGAATTCCGGGACCATAGTGGGACCGTAGACGGAGTTCACCGGCGGAATGTTCCGGCATTCTCTACGGGGAGGAGGCGCGTGGCCTTCCTCGAAGCGTCGAACGACTCCAGGCGCGCCGTTTGGTTCGGCGAGGCGTGCGTCCGCGCATGCCGGCCATGGTGGGAGCCGCCGAGACCATGCAACCGGTGTTCAAGCTTCCCGTCGACCAACGGATCGAAGGGGGAGTGGCCAGCGCCAAACCGCGTCCCCCTGCTGTTCCGCGGAGCTGCAGCACGCGACCTCTGCCTTCAGGCGGAGGACTTCGGCCAGACCACCGCCGCGGCACTCGCTCTTCCCCGAGGCCGATGACTGCCTGGTGTATCCGATCAGACTCGTACACCGGGCGGCGTGCAACTCCGTGACTTCACCCCTGATGACGTTGACCCGCTTCTCGCCCTTTACGACGATGGCGAGGTCAAATATCAGACCGGGTAGGAGCGGCGTACCGGGCGACGATGGTGCGGACGGCCTCGTCGACCACCTGGGTGACGCGTTCGGCGCTCACCTGCCAGCCCGGCACCAGGAGTGTCGGCCAGAAGACGTAGTTGGAGATCATGCCCAGGAACTGGGTGGCTGCGAGGTCCACGTCTTCGACTCGTACCGTTCCCGCCTCGTGCTCGGCCAGGAGGTAGCCGCGTACGGACTCGAAGTAGGGCATCTTCCCATGCGCGAACTGCGCGTTGGCGAGTTCGGGGAATCGCGGCAGCTCGGCGATGACGATGCGGAACAGGTCGGTCATCTGGGCGCGGCTCAACAGCTCGGCGTAGCGGCGACCGATGGTGCTGAGCCCGGCGACGACGTTGCCCGCCGGCGGAGGATCCTCTTCGTCACCGGTTGACCAGGACTCGGTGACCATGGCGTCGAACAGGGCGGCCTTGCTCGGAAACTGCTTGAACAAGGTGGCCCGGGAAACGCCCGAGCGCTCGGCGATCCGCGCCAGCGACGTCCGGTCGTAGCCCAACTCGAGGAACAAGGCGGTCGCGGCCCTCACGATCAGCGCGCGCTTCTCCTGGGCGATGCGCTGGTGATACGTCGTCACGACCCCACTCATGGGCCGAGTATACGAGGTGAGTGGCTTGACTCACCATTGCCACCCGCCTACCGTCGGGGGAGTGGTGAGTCGCTCGGCTCACCATCGCCTACCGAAGGAACATCTGATGCGCCGCTTCGACAACCAGACCGTGCTCGTGACCGGTGGGACCGGTGGCCAGGGATCGAGCCACGTACGTGCCTTCCATGCGGAGGGAGCGAACGTGGTGATCGCCGACATCGACGCCGAACGCGGCGCCGCTCTCGCCGCCGAGCTCGGGACCCGCGCTCGCTTCACCCGCCTCGACGTCACCGATGAGAGCTCGTGGTCCGCCGCTGTGCTGGCCGCCGAGAGCGCCTTCGGCGCCCTGAACGTGCTCGTCAACAACGCGGGCGTCCAGAACCCGCCGGCGCCGATCGAGAAGACGGACCAGGCCACGTGGTCGCGCATCCTCGACGTCAACCTCACAGGGACCTTCCTCGGCATCAAGGTCGCCGCCCCCGCTCTGCGCCGCGCGACAGGGGGAGCCATCGTCAACATCGCCTCGACGATGGGCCTGGGCGGCACGGCGCACTACGCGCCGTACGTCGCCGGCAAGTGGGCCGTGCGCGGTCTCACCCGAACGGCGGCGCTCGAGCTCGGCCGGGACCACATCCGCGTGAACACCATCCACCCCGGCGTGATCGCGACCTCCTTCATCCAAGAACCAGCGGCCGGGGCCACCGCGGCAATCGCCGACTTCTACTCACCCGAGCCGTTTGCCATCCCCCGACTTGGAGAGCCGACCGACGTCACCCTGCTTCTGCTGTTCCTCGCGTCGTCAGAGGCGTCGTTCATCACGGGGTCGGAGTACGTCATCGACGGTGGACTCCTCCTCGGGCCCGCCCTTCAGATGGAGACCGCATGAGCAGTCCAGACCCGACCGGATGGAACGAGGCCGTACGGGACGTGTCACTGTCGCACCTGCCCGATCACATCCGGCGAGCCATCGAGATCACACCCGCCGCGGGCGCCCGTGAACGGATCATCGACATCACGACGCGGGGGCGCCGCACCGGCCGGCCACACCGCATCGAGATCTTCTTCTACCGAGCTGCGGGCTCCACCTACCTGTGTAGCGGCGCCGGCGGGGGAGCTACCGACTGGTATGCGAACCTTCTCGCCAATCCCACCTTCACCTTCCACCTCAAGAACGGGATCCGTGCGGATCTACCTGCGCTGGCCACGCCGGTCACCACCCCGGCTGAACGTCAGGCCGTGCTGGCGGAGATCGTCGCGGATCTCAACCAGCCCCACGACCCCGGCACCATCCGGCCGACTCGGCTCGAAGACTGGGCCGACAGCCGGCTGATGCGCATCAGCTTCCGCCATCGGCCGTGATCGCGCCAGAGACTGGGGTGTGGTCACGACAAGAGCGGCCTGTCGAGGTGTCAAGACGGAAAGGCTCCTGCACGCTCATCCTGAAAGACCTCCACGGGCCCGACGCCACCGACGAGCGCTCAGGTGCGTCCGCCCACCGCGATTTGACGACCTTCTGCCGCCTCGACGAGCGTGGGCTCGTCGTCACCGGCCGGCGGTTCGTACTCGAGCGCGCAGTCCTCGCGTAGGGTCCTTGCCGTCAGCCGGCGGGGCTGAGCGGGTTCCCAGCTGAGGGTCCGGCGGTGACGGGGCGCGACTGGCCGCGATCATCGAGTTCCTCACCGAACACGAGGCGCAGGCCTGCCCGCGGGACGTCCCTGGTCAGCACGTACACAATCCCGTCGAGGGCTACCCGCCACCGCCGCGGCGGGGCCGGGGGCGCCATGCCCACGCTCATATCCCGAGACTGAGCCGATCCCAGCCTCATCTGCAATGGGCTCTTAACCTGAGGTGATGACGAAGAACTGGGCCGACGTCCGCCGATACTTCCTGCGCGACACGGTCGCCCATGTCGCGACCCTCCTACCCGACGGTGCGCCCCACAGCGTTCCCGTGTGGGTGGGTGTGGAGGGCGACCTGATCGCCTTCTTCTCGCTCGCAGGCTCGCAGAAGGTGAAGAACCTCGAAGCCGACCCCCGCATCGCCCTCTCGGTGACCGGCGCGGGCAACCCCCTCGACATGGCCACCGTGCGCGGCCGCGTCGTGCGGCGCCTCGATGGGGACGCGGCCCTGCCGGTCGTCGACCGGATCGCCGGGCGATACACCGGCGAGCCGTATGACATCCGCGAGGGTCTGGTGGCCTTCCTCGTACAGCCGGAGGTCTGCTGGGCCCGCGACTACACCGCCGAGTAGGTCCTCACCGTTGTGAGGCGAAGGGACCCTTCGGGGCGAAGGCGTAGTCGGCGAACCGGCAGCCGATGAGCTGGTGTGTGGCGGTGTCGGGGTGGAGCGCGTCGGGGAGGGGGTGCTCGGCGGCGTCCGTCTCTCCGTAGAGCGCGGTCCCGTCGAGGTAGTGGAGGTTCGGGTCGTCACCGCGCCGCTCGACCAGGGAGGCGAGCGCGTCGCGGATCACCCGGAGGGTGAGGCGCCCGAGCTCACGGTCTCCGGGCCGGCCGGTCGCGGTGAAGCGGACCTGGTCGGTGCCCAGCGTCGCCGGGTCCACGGCTCCCGGTCCCGGGGTGTCCTCGTGGATGGGACACAGGATGGGGGAGATCACCAGAAGCGGTGTGTCGGGGTGTCCGTCGCGGATGGTGTCGAGGAAGCCGTGGACGGCGGGGACGAAGGCCCGCAGCCGCATGGCGTCGAGGTTCACGACGTTGATTCCGAGCTTGACGCTGATCAGGTCTGCCGCGGAGTCACGTATGACGCGGGCGGTGAACGGGTCGACCAGCGCGCTTCCCCCCAGGCCGAGGTTGTGCAGTTCGACGCCGGCGCGACGGGCCGCGACGACGGGCCAGATCTGAGTGGGTCCGCTCGCGTTCGAGCCGTGGCTGATCGAGCTGCCGTGGTGGACCCACAACGGGCCCTTCGCGTCGACGGGACGGACGGGCTCGTCCGTCCGCAACTCGACGAGCTCAAGCCCCTCATTGTGCGGCAGCCAGATCTCGATGTCCTTGTCACCGGGGCTCAGACGCTGGAACGACACCGTATGTGAGGGGCCCGGCCGGAACCGCGTCGCCCCCGTTTCGAGGTCGACCTCCACGAGATCGCCATCGGCCAGTCGTACCTCCTCGACCCGTTCTCCGTCGACGACAAGATCGATCCCTCCGCGCGGGCGATCCGCGCCCCGATAGGCGACCCGGGTGGGATGCACGACCAGTTCGATCGTCCGCGCCACGGTCGTGAACGCGAGACGGGCGCCAGAGGGCTGCGCCTCCATCATCGACAACTGCGGATCCGGGAACTGTTCGCGCACCCGTCCGGGCAGCCGGTGGAGCCGGACGCCTCGCGAGGTGCGTTCAAGCTCGGCGACCCCCCGGACGAGCCGGTCGTCGAAGGCGGTGGTGATCATGGTCGTTCTCCTTCGGAGGGCGCGGGCCAGGCCCGCAGAGCGGCGTCGAGCGCGTCGATGATCCGATGCCAGGAGACGGCGGCGGACGGCCGGCTGTGAGCGAAGCCGCCGTTGCGCTCGATGCGGAGATAGCCGTTGATGGTGCTGCCGATGAACCGCACGGCGTGGACGTGCTCGCTCTCCGGCAGCGGATAGCCGCGGAGGACCGCGGCGGTGAGGGCGACGATGTCGCGCGCGCCCGCCGACCGGGCAGCTTCCTCACCCACGGGGCGCTGCAAAGCGTCCCAACGGCCCGGCGATTCGCGTGCGTAGTCGCGATGCGCGTCGGCCAGCGCCTCAAGAGCTGACCGTTCGGCCCGTCCCGCCACGGCGACCGACACCCGGCTCGCCAGTTCGGTGAGGGCGAGGACCGTCACACCCTCCAGCAACGCGTCGCGGTCCTTCACGTGTGAGTACAGGCTGGGGCTCCGCACTCCGAGTCGGCGGGCGACTGCCGACAGCGTGACCGAGTCGAATCCCGTCGCGTCCGCGAGGTCGGCGGCCGCCTCGACGATCGAAGCCACCGTCAATGGGGTTGCCTTCATGCCATCACCATATACCTAATACCATTAGGCTTATTCCTAAACTTAGTAGGCATCACGGTAGATCCATGAGTTCCTCGACTTAAGTGGTCACCGGGAACGGTTCCGGTTGAGGCGGGAACCAGCTTGTCCACCCGGCGGTCGAGACTCCCAGCAGATAGCTGGTGGCGACCACGCCGATCCGCGCCTGCTCCGCGCGTCGTCGTCGTTCCAGCAGCCAGTCGGGGAAGTAGGAGCCTTGGCGCAGCTTCGGGATCGCCGGCTCGATCGTCCCGGCCCCGGACCGGTGCAGATGACAGTGCCGTAGCGTGGGAGCCGACACTGGTGTGTTGAGTCAGAGATGGATCTGGTGTTCTGGCATGGGACGTCCAGGACCGAAGCCGAGCCGCTGGATGCCACCGCAAGCGAGCGAGCTGGAGCGGTAGGTGCGACCTGATCGCCTACGATTGTCCGGCCTACCTCACTTCCTGGAGTACGACGGATGACACAGGTTCGGCCGGCAGACCCCATCAGCGCGGCCCTGCGGCGGCTGCGAGAGCCCGGGTTCGCGCATGTCGGACACCTTGTGGTCGTACGCGACGGCGATACGGTCGCGGCGCGCGCGTTCGGCGTCCGCGGGCTGGACGAGCCGGCGGACGTGTTCTCTGTGACGAAGTCGGTCCTGGCGACCGTGACCCTGCTGGCCGTCCGGGACGGCCGGGTGTCGCTGGACGCCACCTTGGGCGAGCTACTCGGAAAACGGGTGCCGCTCGCGCGGCGCGACGCCACGGTACGGCACCTGCTGTCCATGACCGGCGGAGCGCACTGCGGCGGGCTGGAGGACATCGATCGGGTGATGGAGCAGCCGGGAAGCTGGGTCGACGCGCTGCTAGCGGTGCCTGGCCGATACCCGCCCGGTGAGGTCTTCTGCTACGACAACGGCGCCGCGCATCTGCTCGCCGCAGCCCTGCAGGCGGCGACAGGTGACATCGCCGAGCTGGCGGCCGCCACCGTGTTCGATCCGCTGGGCGTGGCGGCATGGCGGTGGCCGCGCGATCCGGAGGGCGTACCGTGGGGATTCGGCGGCCTGTGCCTGTCGCCGCTGGACTTGGCGCGGCTGGGCGAGGCCTGGCGCACGAACGCACTCGGCCTGGGGCCGTTGCTCGCGCAGGCCACGACCGCTCAGTCGGCGGGCGGACCGCCGGAGAACGTGCCGTACGGATGGTTGTTCTGGGTGTGCCGGACCGCTGGCCGTTTCGCCTATATGGCTGCAGGCTGGGCCGGGCAGTATGTGCTGGTCGTGCCCGAGGAAGCGCTGACCATCGTGGTCACGGGCGAACCCGAAGGATTGCGTCCCGGCTCGGGAAGCGGGCTGACCGTCGCCCGTGACCTGGCCGCCGCGCTCGTCGCCGAACAGGCCCGGTGACCGCCGCCACCAAGCCAAGGACCGCCCCTGCTGCGGATGGCCGGGTCGCTGAAATACGGGCAGGCCACCTCCTCACTGATCGTCGGCAAGTGGTCGGCCGCCTCTCGGTAGACCATTGGCCTGGCTGAACGGCTCAGCCGGATTGGAAGAGGCGGTCCAGAAGACCGAGATACGAGCGAAGGTGCCCGCTGTTGAGGAGCTCGTGGGTCAGGACGGAGATCAGGAGGTCGGTCGCGAGGTCGGCCGCCGGGATGGACTCGCCGCGCAGGGTCACCAGGCTCGCGGTGGCGGAGGCGAACCAGTCGGCTTCCTCGTGTTCGGTGAGGCCGAGGATCCATGCGACGTGCGCCGGAGCGAGCGGGCGACCCTGCTGTCGTTGCAGGTGGAGGAGCGCGTCCGCGTACCTCGACCGCTCGATCGCCGTCGCGAACTCCGGGCCGCCGATGGCACGCAGCAGCGTTCCGCAGATGAGCGACAGATCGAGGTCGTGGGCGCCCTCGGAGCTCCGGATGAACGCCGCCCCCTTGCGGTAGCGGCCGTTGAAGTACGACCACACGATCGACCCCGCCAAGTGGCGGGCGACGACCGGCGCCGACGCGCATCCGGAGACGCATTGGGAGTCGGCCAGCATCCGTGTCCAGGCCGTCGAGACGCGGTGGTCGCCGTGTTCGGCCAGACGCACCAGCCACACGTTCGGCTCGGTGAAGACCAGGTCGCTCGGGACGGTCAACAGGTCGTGACTGAAGTAGGCGATCTGAGAACCGATCCGGCACGCCTCACAGGCGCCCTCGAAGAACCGGCGCAGGTCTCCCTCCGCGACGGTGCCGTGAACGGCGTACAGCCAGCCCTCCCACATGTTGTAGATCCCGCTGTCCATCCACCTCCACGGCCGGTAGGAGCCGACCGTCACCCGCGCGCCCGAAGCGGGGCGGCCGTCCCGGATGAACGCGTTGGTCAGGACGAGGCCGCGCGTGATGTGGGCGGGCAGCACGGAGATCCACTCGCCGAACAGGCGCTCACACTCCGCCTCGAAGGGGAAGCTCTCCTCGTCGCGCCCGGCCTCGTCATACCAGGTCTCCGAGGTCACCGCGGCGCTCATGACGGCCAGCCGCCCGGGGTCGCATCCCCGGTACATGGTCCAGACGAAGACCGACAGGGCCAGGTCGTTGACCCGGCCGAGGAGCTCCCCAGGGTCGGGCACGCCTCCCTTGGCCCGCACGGCCTCCACATACTGGGCGGCCACGCTCTGCCGCTCCACGGTCCGCCCCGCCGACAGAAGCATCCTGGTCACCTCTCCGCGCAACTCCTGGACGCGGTCACAAGAGGCGACCTGCTCAAGATAATCCCGGTACGTCACCTCGGAGATCCGGCTGATGACAGGTGCGGCGTGCTCGACCGCGGACTTGTACTCCGCCCACGTCCAGGCCGGGTCGGCGACCGGCACGAGAAGCTCCAGCCCCTCGCCGAGCAGCAGCCCGTGAGCGCTCCGGTCACCAGAATGGGGCGGGGACTGCACACCGGCCAGAGTAGGCCATCCGATCCCAGCGGCGCCGCCCGGGAAAGGGGAGGCCCGCTCCGCTCACGTGGTGCTGCGTTCCCAGGTGGGACAGCACCTGGTGGTCGTGGGCGACGGTCGGACCAGTAGACCAGGGGCTCTCCGCCGGGATGGACCAGCTTCCCAGGCCGATGGACCCACGTCTCGGGATAGGGCCTGGGCGGCAGGCCAACGGATCTGTTGCAGTGGACGGCAAGGCGGATCCAAGGCCGGGTCCCTAACGTCCGGCTCCATGAGATCACTTCACCTCCTGATCGGTGTCCTGGTCGCCGCCGGAACACTCGCCGCCCCGGCGGCCGCCGACTCCGGGCCCGTCATAGTCGGCGCCGAGGCGACCGTCACCGAGTCACTCCAGACGTTCTGGACTCCGGAGCGCATCGCGCGAGCCCGGTCACGGGAGCTGCCCGCCGCCGCGGAAGGCGCCGCCACGGCCCGGCCGTCCGGACCGGCGGGGCGTGAACTGACCGTCCCAGGCTCGGCTCCCGCCGGCGGCGCGCAGAAGGGATTCCTCGCCAGCCCCATGGTGGGCCTGATCCTGGGGGAGGACGCGCAGGGACCGTTCGCCTGCTCGGCGAGCGCGGTGGGCGGACCCGGCCGCAACGTCATCGCGACCGCGGCCCACTGCGTACACGAGGGCCCAGGCGGCACCTGGGCGAGGAACCTCGTTTACATGCCCTATTACAACTACGGCCCCGACGGCTACTACGGCACCTGGACCGTCGTCGGGACCTATGTCTACAGCCCGTGGATCGAGTCGCGCGACCACACCTACGACTACGCCTTCGCGAGCGTGCTGCCGCGCGACGGCCGGGTCCTCGGTGACGTCACGGGATGGAACGGCATGTCGTTCAACCGCACCGGCATCTACACCGCCGCGTTGTGGGGCTACCCGTCGATCCCGCCGTCCGAGGGCGAATGGCAGTACAACTGCGCCACCACCGTGATCGTCAGCGTCTTCAGGAGGCTGCAGGCGGGCGGCGACTGCGCCACTCTCGCCGCGCCGGGGTCGAGCGGCGGTCCGTGGATGTACGACTACCAGCAGTCCAGAGGCTGGGGTTACGTCACGTCGGTGACCAGTCAGGGAGCCCAGGGCCAGTACGTCGTGGGCCCGTTCTTCGGCGACGCCGCGCGGCAACTCTGGGAACACGCCGGCGCCCGCGGGGCGAGCCTGTCATGACGAGGGCCGGATCGTGAGGTCCCTATAGAACAGGTGCCGCTGAGCTGGGACGACAGCACTACTTCGCGGCTGGGCGGAGCTTTAGGCGTCCGGGGCCGCAAAGGGCCGTCGACAGCCCGGCCGGACGCACTTTTCGAAGAAGCACAAGCCCTCTTCCAACGATTTGGGACACCACTCGAACAGCGGATTCTTCCCTGACTTGGGGTGCTCAGTGCCTGATACGACCTCGTTGACGAGGTCGGGAGTGGTGTGAAGCGTTGTTCGCCGCGCCGCCCTGCCCGTACCGAACGTTACGGGAGCCGTCGCCGAGCAGCTCGGCAGTGCGGCGATGACGGGGAGGAAGGCGCGCAGTGAGCCGAACGCGGTGTCGAATGGGCCGGCGTTGGCGTTCGTGGGCGTGACGTCCTGCATCGTCCTGGTCTCTGCGCTGCGAGCGCCAAGAGTGGAGCGGCGGCCCGGCCGCTCGGATTGCGGCCGGGCCGTCTCCGAGCGGCAGCGCAGCTGTGTTTCGCGCCGCAGTCATCGCGCGGTCCGGGTCACTGCTTGGCGAAGGCCTCACTCAGAGACTTCGTGCGGGTGGTGAGGGTCTCGCGGAGGGAGGCGAGTTCCTTCTGGGCCTCGGTGGCGTCGGCGCCCTCGTTGGCCTGGTACGACGCGACCGCACGGTCGAGGAGGGTGTCCGCCTTTCCGGTGGAGAGGAGGTCCTGGTAGAGCTTCCGGTACTGCTCCTCGTAGACCTTCTTGAACGCGGGCGTTTCAAGGAAGCGGTCCTTCAGCGTGTGTCCCATGCGCATTCCGCCACCGCCTGGCCGTCGCTGAGCCTGCTCTGCCTGGTCGGGTGCTTGGCTTTGGCCACCAGATGGGCCGGCCCGGCCCGCGGTCGCATCCTGTTCACCGGGCTGGTCCGCCTGTCGCTGGTCACCTTGGCGCATGCGGCCGAAACCGCCCATGCTCATCGCATCGTCAGGGCCGGCGGTCGCGTCGCCGCTGAAGGCGAGGTTCAGGTCCCAGGTGATGACCTTGAACTTCTTCGTCATGAGGTCGTACCACAGGTAGTAGTTGCGGCCGGGCCCTGCCATGTCGTCGAAGTTGAGCAGCATGTTCTGCAGGGCCAGGTAGCGGGCGAACGACTCCACGTCGAGCTTCGCGGCCAAGCCCGCGGCGAACTCCTCGTCAGAGGACTGCTCGACCCATTTGACCAGGTCGATTACCGGCTGGAGGTCCTGCTCGCCCTTGGCGTTGATCTGTTTGTAGTCGTCCACGTAGGAGGTCTGGTCTTCGCCCTTGTACGTGAAAGTCGACGTCGCCAGCGACTTGTAGAGCACGCCGTCGCCCAGTTTCTCCGCGTAGCCCTCATCCAGGTACTCGACCAAAAGTCGAGGGCCCGAAGAGCGGCCGTTCACGGAGAAGGCGCTGTAGGCGTAACCCTGTGACGGTTCACCCGACGCGTCGACCATCGAGATCGCCAGCGACTCCTTGAGCAGGGTTGAGGACCCCATCGAGGTCGGGCGTACGGCGATCTGGCTGTGGCCCTGGTAGCGGCGGCCCTCGACGAACTCGTCGAAGCTGATCAGCCAGGGCAGGTTCTCCGGCTCCTCCGCCTTGAGGGACATCCCGCCCATTCCAGCGAACCCGCCGCCGCGCGGCATCTCGCCACCACCCGGCATCTCACCGCCAGCCGGCGGTTCGAAGCCCTCCGGTGGCTGGAATCCGCCGCCGCCCGGCCCCCGGCCGCCTTCTCGGGCCTTGCCGTTCCAGGTCAGGCTGCCCAGGGTCGAGTTGCCCTTCAGCCGGACGCCCACGCTGGGGATCGTCGTCCCATCGATGACCAGGTCGGCTTCGACGCAGTTCTTCTCGCCGCTCTTGAAGTACTCGGTCAGCATGTCCTCGTAGGCCGCGTCGGTGAAGGTCAGTTTCACCTGGTGGGGCTTCGAGAGGTCGAAGAGCTCCACCGAACCCTTCAGGTCGGTGATCACCGTCGCCCCGGAAGCGGAGGCCGTGCTGGTCACGTACGGGCGGATGGTTCCCGTTCCGAAGACCCCGGCGCACACCACCAGGAAGATCCCCGAGGCGGCGACCGGTTTCCAGTTCATCCGCAGGGAGACGGGGATCCGGTGTTTGAGGGCCATCAGAGGTCGGTCTGGTCGTAGCCGGTCAGGACGGTGACCGACTGGCCGTGGTTGCGCTCGCGCAGGGCGCTGATCAGGTCGGCGGGTTCGTGGCCCTTCTTGATCTTCACGGTGTACATCAGCTCCATGAGCGCCCCGGCCCGGATCGACTCCATGCTGACCAGCTCGAACTCGTCGGTGTGCTGGATCAGGATGTCCTGGATGGCGTGCGTGTAGTCCTCGTCGGAGGGCACCTGCACCTTCACGACCTGGCGCTGCGTGTTGAGCGCGAACCAGTTGAACCGGTTCATGATCACGACGATCGAACAGATCGCCACGGCCGCGACGATGGCCAGCACATAGAAGCGGGTGCCGACCGCCATGCCCACGGCCATGACCAGGAAGATGAAACCGACATCGCGCGTCTCCTTGATGGCGTTGCGGAACCGGACCACCGACAGGGCTCCGACCAGGGCGAACGCGCGGGCGATGTTCGACCCGACGACCAGCATGATCAACGAGATGAGCATGCCGAGGACCACGAGCGTCTGCACGTACGACTGGCTGTAGGACACGTTGCGGTGCGTCGCCCGGTAGACCCAGCCGATCATCGCGCTCAGCACGAACGACAGGGCCATCGCGACGGCGATGTCGGTCACGCTGAACGTGCCGGACAGGTCCTGGAAAGTGAAGTCCATGGGGGATCAGACCTTCAGGTAGGCCGGACGGTGCGCGTCGGCGTGGTGGTCGTCGGAGATGTGGAAGATCGAGCGCGGCACCAGCCCGTAGGCCTCCACGCTCTGGCAGTACTTGGAGACCCGGACCACCTGGAGGTTCTGCGCGGCGGCCAGGTCGGTGAACCAGTAGGGCACCCGCTCGTTGGCCTTGACCTCGACGATCGCCTTGCGGGCCGGCACGATCAGCCGGTTCTCCGCCTGGGCGGCGAGGTTGAAGTCGCGGTCGCGGCCCCGGATGCGGCGGTCGAAGGTGACGCGCAGGCCCAGGTCGGCGTCGCGGCCCACGTAGGCGTGCCGGGTGTAGCCGGTCATCGCGGTGGCGCCCAGGTCGAGGCGGGACACCAGGTCGAGGACTTCCTCGACCAAGGGCTGCGAGTCGCTCTCGACCATCTGCCGCCGGTCGCACAGGGCGAGCGCTTCGGCGTAGGGGAGCCGGACCCGGCGCTTCTGGGTGACCTTGTTCACCCGCTGCTTGATCTCGACGTACACGGGGGTCTCCGCGGTGGCCGCGAAGCGGTCGCCGTAGTGGCGGATGCGCAGCTTGCGGCGGAACTTCAGGCCCTCGATCTTCTCCCAGTAGAAGCGGAGCCGCCGGGTGTCGTAGTAGGTGCTCCAGATGCTGTAGCCCTCCTCAGGGCAGTGCCGGTCGCGGTCGAGGCGCCGTTCGATCTCTTCCCGCAGCCGGTCGACCTGGTCGACGTCGATCAGGTACTTGATCTCGTAGCGGTTGAAGGCGTGCAGCCTGCTCGGCGCGCGCAATCGGTCACCGTGCATGTTCCTCCGTTCGGGTCAGCGCATATACGACCCGACGAACCTGGGAACAATGTGTGAACCTAAGCCGAACCAGACATGAACGGCAGCGTCACCCGGAAGGTGGCGCCCCCGCCCGCGACGCTCTCCACCTCGATCCGGCCGTGGTGCGCCTCGACCAGCGCCGCCGCGATCGCCAGGCCCAGACCTGTCCCGCCATGAGCCCGTGATCTCGACGGATCGGCCCGGTAGAAGCGGTCGAAGACATGCGGCAGATGCTCGGCGTCGATGCCGGGACCCTGATCGCGTACCGAGACCAGAGCGGTCTTCTCGTCACGGCGCGCGACGGTGACGAAGACGCGGTCGCCGGTGTGGGTGACCGCGTTCCCGACCAGGTTCGCGATCACCTGATGGAGCCGGTGTTCGTCCCCGTGTACGCAGACGGGGTCGCCCGGCACCTCCAAGGTGATCGGCCGCCCGGGTTCCCTGGCACGGGCGGCGTGCACGACGTCGCCGGCCAGCACCCGCAGGTCGACCGTGCTGAGGTCGAGCATCGGCTCGCGGTCGAGCCGGGCCAGCAGCAGCATGTCCTCCACCAGCACGCCCATGCGCCTGGCCTCGTTCTCGATGCGGCCCAGCAGCCGCACGGCCACCGGATCGCGGGTCTGCCGCCCGTGCTTGTAGAGCTCGGCGAAGCCGCGGATCGAGGTCAGCGGGGTGCGCAGCTCGTGGGAGGCGTCCGCGACGAAGTGGCGCAGCCGCTGCTCCGACTGCTCACGGGCCTTCAGCGCGGAGGCCAGGCGCTCCAGCATCGTGTTGAGAGCGGTGCCGAGCCTGCCGGGTTCGGTGCGCGGGTCGGTGTCGGCCACCCGGCGGTCGAGGTCTCCGGCCGTGATGGCCTCGGCGGTGGTCTCCATCCTGGTCAGGGGACGCAGCCCCAGCCGTACCAGCACCCAGGCGAGCGCCCCGAGAAGGACCAGCACGACCACACCGGCGACGATCTCGATGATCAGCAGTCTCCGCACGGTCGCCTGGTTCGATTCCAGCGACATCGCCACGGCAACCCGCCGCCCGTCGGGCAACCGCTCGACGATCATTCGCCAGCCGCCCACGGTGAACGGCCGGCGGGTCGCCCCGGTGACGAGGCCGGGGGTCAGTGCCGGTCCGTCGTCGGAGGTGGCGGGCAGATGCCGTTCGAGCTGCCCGGAGGGGGTGTAGAAGGAGACCCGGAACTGGCTCGGCAGCTCCAGGCTCCCGCGCGGCGGCGGAGGCGGGACGTCCGAGGGCGGCGGGCGGCGGGCGACGCTCAGGGCGAAGTCGCTCAACTGGCTGTCGGAGCGCGCCAGCAGCGACCGCTCCAGCACCAGCACTCCCGCCACCGCGAACACCGCCAGCCCGATCGCCGACACGGTGAGCAGCGCAGCCAGCAGCCGCAGCCGCAGCGGCCACGGACGGGTCATGGCGTGCTCGACAGCCGATAACCGACACCCCGGAGGGTGTGGATCAGTGGCGGCCCGCCCGTGTCGATCTTCCTGCGCAGATAGCTGATGTACGACTCCACGATCCGGCTGTCGGTGTCGAACCCGTGATCCCAGACGCGGTCGAGGATCTGCGACTTGCCGACCACCCGCTCGGCATTGATCATCAAGTAGCGGAGCAGGGCGAACTCCGTCGGCGACAAATGGATCGGACGGCCCGACCGGCGTACCACGTAAGCCTCCTCGTCGAGTTCGAGGTCGGCGTAGCGAATGACGCCGTCGAACTCCGGCGGCTGCATGCGCCGCAGGATCGCCCGCAGCCGCAGCACCACTTCTTCGAGGCTGAACGGCTTGGTGACATAGTCATCGCCGCCCGCCGTGAGGCCTCTGATGCGGTCGTCGACCTCGTCCTTCGCGGTCAGGAACAGCACCGGCGGGCCGTTGCCGCCGAGCCGCCGCGCCACAGTGAAGCCGTCGATGTCCGGGAGCATGACGTCGAGGATCACGATGTCGGGCCGCTCGGCCGCCACCTCCTGGAGGGCGGCCCGACCGCAGGAGACGGTCCTGACGCTGAACCCGTTGAGTCCCAGCGCCTCGGCGAGCAGGTCACGGATGCTGGGCTCGTCGTCGACCACCAGCACTTGGGCGTCCATAGTCGATTTCTACGCGGTCGGCCTGAAGAAAGGCTAAGAGCTCCTGACAGAAAACTGCGGAGCCGATCGAGCAGGACTTCATGCAGCCGCTGCCACATCCCGGCCCGGTTCCATACGTCCAGGCGCCGCCGGCACGTCATGCCCGACCCGTAGGTAGTAGGTGACGATCGCGCCCGGCAGACGTTTCAGAGGTCGAAGAACTGGGTGATGACGTCTGCTGTGTCGACCTGGTGGCTGGTCTTGCCCACGATTGCCGGGGCGGAGGAGGGACCGGGAACGGTGTGGCCGCCGCGGTGGATGGTGTAGAGAACCACCGGGGGGAGCCCTTCTGCCTGGTAGGTCGTGCGTTCGACCTCGGTGGGGTCGGCCGTGGTCGTCTTCGGCAGGCGCGTGGTCGTGGGTTCGGTGGTGATCCCGTTGCGTTCGGCGAAGTAGCGGGCAGTGCGGGTGGCCGACCAGCTGGAACCACCCACCTTGAACAGGGTGCGCAGGGCCCAGTTCATGGCGCCGCCCTGGTAGGAGACGATCGGGTCGTTCGTGCCGTGGATCAACAGGACCGGCAACGGCGCCCAAGGGGCGTCGCCGGCGAGGAAGTTCTCCGGTGCGGGCATGGTCGCGGCGATCACCGTCGCGCCCGCCAGCAGGCCGGGGGATTCGTGGGCGAGGCGGATGACCATCTGGCCGCCATTGGAGTACCCGACCGCGTAGACGCGGCTGGGGTCGATGCGCCGGTCCGCGGCGAACATGGTGATGACCGCACGGGCGAAGCCGACGTCGTCGATGCCGGCTCGGCGGGCCGGGAAGCGGCTTTGGCGGCGGGCGTCGTTCCAGTTGCCGCGATAGCCGTCGAGGTAGGCGACCAGCGCACCGCGGGCGGCGAGGGCGTCGTAGACGCCGCCGGTGAAGGCGCGGTGCTTGTCACCGGTCTGGCGGGAACCGTGGAACACGAGAACCAGCGGCTTGGCCTCGCCCGGTGTCGCGGTGCCGACGAGGGTGAAGGTGCGGGTGGCTCCGGCGACGGTGACGCTGCCGCGGGTGGCGGTGAGGGTGCTGGGCATGGTGGTCCCCTGGTTCAGGCGAAGAAGTCGATCAACGTGCGCGTCATCCAATCGGGGGCTTCCTCGGGCAGGAAGTGCGCCGCACCCGGTGCGATGGCGCCTGTCGTGTTCGACGCCGTCGCGCATGCCGTATTCACCCCCGATGACCAGCACCGGGATGTTCAGCGGTCCCGTGGCGGCGTGCGCGACCACCTGGTCCCCGGACTCTCCCGCGCGGTGGAACTCGAAGCTCGCGTGCAGGGCGGCGGGGTCGCGCAGGGCGTCGACGTAGACGGCCGTGGTGAATGGCATCGGTGTCTCCTCGTGCTGGACACGCCCGTAAGTGGATGATTCATCCGTTTCAGCGTAACACAACCGGATAGTTCATCTGGTTATTGTGGTGACATGAGCACTCCGCCGTTGCGCAAGGACGCCGCCCAGAACAGGCACCGCATCGTCGAGGTCGCCCGGCGCTACGTCGACGACGGCAAGCCTCTGCAGCTCAACGACGTGGCACGGACCGCGTCCATCGGCGTGGCCACCGTCTACCGGCACTTCCCGACGCCGGAGGCACTGCTGGAGACCGTCGCGCTGCCCGCCGTCGAGAAGCTGGTCCAGCGAGCGGAACAGGCGCTGACCGAGCCCGACCCGTGGACGGCGTTGCGCGACTTCCTCGCCGCCGCGATCGAAGCCATGCTCACCGATCCGGCGGTTCCCCCGGTGTTCGCCGCGGCCACCAACAGCCTGGAGCACACCGGCGACCTCAAACGCGGGCTCGTCACCACCTTCGCCGAGCTCCTGGCGCGCGCGCACGCGGCGGGGGTCATCGACCCCAGTGTCACCGAGGCGGACATGACACCTCTGATGTGCGGCATCGCCTACGCCGCGAACGTCCACAACACCTACGGCCCCTCCGAACGAGCCGCCAACGGCCTGCGCTACCTCACTCTGCTCCTCACCGGCTTGCGCCGTTCCTGATCACGACAACTCGCAGGGGAAACAGCGGCGCGAGGCCCGGCTGCCCGCGTTCGGCCGGCGTCCCCGCTACCGCAACGAGGTCACCCTCGCCTCCCTGTGGAACCTCGCCGGCGACCGCGGCCCAGCGTCGCACCGGGATCGTGTCCGGTCGTGGTGGCGGGTGTCGTGCGTAGGGCGGACAGGATCTGTGCCCATCCCGCCGGCCGTTGTGCCGGCAGGCAGCGCTTCAGGTAGGCCGCGGCCGTCTTCTGGGTGACAGGCTGGGATTCGATGACCGGGCCAAGGTGAGCACATCTCCCGCGCCGTCGACGGCGCGGCCGAACTCAGTGGTCCGGCTGGTCACGATCAGCTGGTCGGTGTTGGCCTGGGACGTGTCGAGCGCCACGATGCGGCCTGGTGCAGGACAGGAGAGAGCCCGTCCAGGACTGGCAGGATGTGCCCTCGCACGGCCAGTTTCTCGGACATCCCCGGAGGCAGGTCGGGGGCGCTCAGCGCTGAGTAGTCCTGAGCAAGCCGGTTCGCCACCCACTGACGGAGACGGAGGAATGCCTCGGTGTCCCAGCCAGCCATCGGCAGCATCACCACCTTCCACAAACGCTGGGGCGACCGCGTCGAGATCAAGGCGCCGCCGAAGAAGATGGTGATTGCGTAGGTGGTGTGAAGGAAATGCGGTTTTCCGCATCATCGCCGAAGGGCCCGCTACCCTCCCGTACATGATCATGAACTTAGTCGTGGCGGGCCTCGTGCTGACGACCGGCGCTGCCCACGCCGCGCCCATCAAGGGCGAGCCCACCCTGACCGCCAACCCCATCTACAAGAAGGCCGCCCTTCCCAAGGTCTCCTGCAAGGCCGTCAAGGGCACCACCAAGTCGTCGACCGAGAAGTACATCCAGAAGGTCGTCTCCTGCCTGAACACCGCGTGGAAGGGCGCGATCGACGACTTCCAGCCGGTCAAGGTGATCTTCAAGAAGGACGCCGGCTCCTGCAGCGGCAGCAGCGGCGTCAAGGGCTCGTACGCCGAGATCTGCTACACCTCCATCCAGGTCAGACTGGCCGACGACTGGATCAACGCCAGGGGCGACGAGAAGGTGTTCGCGGCCCTCATCCGCACCTGGAACGGCGTGGTCCAGGGCATGACCGGCATCGCCGAGGCCTACTGGGCGCTGCCCAACGACCGCACCGGTGAGGACGTCGCCCAGCAGACCCACCGCTACTTCCTGCAGGGAGACTGCCTCGCCGGGATCTCGGCCCGTAGCCTGGGCCGGAAGATCACCGACTTCTCCAAGGTCATCGCCGTCATGGAGCCCAAGGAGCTGGCCCGCCTCAAGCACAACGGCAAGCCCGCCAACCGGGTCTTCTGGATGAAGAAGGGCTACCGGTCGGGCAAACCGGGCGCCTGCAACACCTGGACGGCGAGCGCGTCCAAGGTCGCCTAGAAAATCCTCCCCGGGGCATGTCGAGAATGAGTGAACGGCTCCGTCCTCCCTGTTAGACAAGGGAGAAGGACATGGACTCAAGCCCGGCAGCGGACCGTTCGGGGTGTCGATTGTGAAGACCCCCAGCATGTAGGCGGTCCTCTCCATCTCAGGAGGGTGTCGAGGGTGACCCGAACGTCGGCGCCGCCGGCGGCCCAATGGTCGAGGGCGTCCCGGAGAAGGTCGTCCAGGTCCTCTTCGCTCATCGCTTGGATGCCCTCTAAGGCGGCCGAGATCGCGGCCGCGTCACCGTCGTGTGCCTGACGAGCCAGGACCGCCCAGGGCCTGGTCGCTTGCGAGGCGATGAAGCCGGGTGTGGACAGCAGCCCGAAGACGACTCCCGACCGTGCCGCGACGGTGGTGTGGTCATCCAAGAGCCGCAGAATGAGGCGTCTTGGCAAGGGCCGACGAGCTCGACGGCCAGGGCGACGTCGACCCGAGTGGAGCTTGAAGACGGCGGTGCCAATCACGGGACTCCAGGCAGACCCGCCCGAGGTCACTGCAAGCCGCCTGTCCGGGCCTGGGAAACCGGCTGGAGCAGACGATCCGCCCCAGCCGGCACCTTCTCAGGCTTCGCAGCCGCTTTCTGTCTCGGCGCTGCAGGTGTCGAACCCGCCCACCCCGTTGGCGACGTCCACCCCGCCGTTGCCGATCAGGGTGTCGTCCTCGGCGCCGCCGTTGAGCCCGTCCCGTCCGGAGCCCCCGATCAGGGTGTCGAGGCCGCTGCCGCCCAGAATGGACGCCTGCAACGAGGTGTTGTTGGTGACCGTGTCATTGCCTCCGATCACGGCCGCGTCGATGAACTGCACGTTCGTCGAGCACGAGACCACGGTCGCCCCCTGGGCGGAGCACCCGGCTCCCGGGGTGATCCCCGAGGTGGAGTCGACCGTGAGCAGCCCGAACTGGGACTCGATCTTGACGGTCTCGCCGGCGGACGTCCCGACGATGAACAGCGTTCTGCCGCTGACATGGACGGACGTGGTCGAGGCGGCGTTCGCCGGAACCGCGGTCGCGAGCCCGGCGACGATGATCGCCAGCGCGGCGAGAAGACGTTGTACTACTGACAAGCCAGTCATTTCGGTGAAACCTTTCATAGAACACTCTGTACGGTGAAAGGAGCATGAAGGTTGGCCGGACATGCTGTCAAGTCAATATGAAGCAGGCCGCCCCGCCGACCGTGCTGGACCACGGGGCACCCTGCACGGCCCCAGACCGTGTCTTCAAAGGTCAGAGCCAGAGTGGTAGGGATGCGAGGGCGACCACGGCGGTGCAGGACGCGGCGGTCTTGTCGAAGCGGGCGGCCAGGCCATGGTCGGGCCACTCAACCTGCAATCCCGACCCGGCAGGCAGTGGACCGACGTCGGAGGCAAGGGCAAAGACCCCGATCGTGAACCCCGGCCACGGATGCGCGCCACTTACACCCGCACACAGAGGGTGCGGGACTTGTTCATCGCCCTGGACTTGGGCGAGGACGAGATGTACGGGCACATCAAGAGGCGCGAGCGACGCGGCGAGTTCCTAGAGTTCTACCCGCCCGAGGCCCTCATCGCGATCACCTGCGACAACTCAGCTCGCACCTGACCACCAAGAAGGACGCGCGAGTCGGACAGCGGGCCGAGGCGAACAACGCCTCCCGACTCCTCGCGGTCGAACCGCATCGGGGCGCAGTCCACCGCGTTGCGCGAGTTCACCCTCAACGGTACTGATCACGCCGACCACCGCCAGGTAGGGCGGCATGATCCGCCGCTACATCGCCTGGTGCAACCGCAACACCGGTAACCCCGCCTACGAAAGATCGCCACCAGCGCAAACACGGCCTGACGCGGCAGGAGTTTCAGCTCCACACCACCCCAATTTGCTTGACAGTCTGTCCGGTCAAAATTGATACTCTTTTCACAGAACAAAGTGTCTTCCGAAAAAGAGGTCACCGACATGGCTCACCGCACCACCCGGTCGCACCACCACGACGTCGTAGTCATTGGCGCCGGACCGGCCGGCCTGGTGGCCGCCGCGCAACTGGCCCGCTACGGCTTGGACGTGCTCGTGCTGGACAAGCGGGCCGGGGTGTCCGCGCTGCCCCGGGCTGTGGGGGTGACCGTCCGGCAGATGGAGATCTTCCGCGGCTGGGGGTTGGAGGAGGAGTTGCGGGCCGGGACCGACGAGGTCGACTTCGCCCTGCTGCAGACCCGCACCGTCGCCGAGGCCGGGGACGGCACCCGGGTGCCGATCAACGTGCCCGACCTGGCGCAGAGCTCCGTGGTCAGCCCGACGGCCTCTGCCCGGGTGCCGCAGGACCACCTGGAGCAGGTGCTCGCCGACTACTTGGCCCGGGTGAGCGGCCGCCCGGTCCGCCGGCGCGCGGAGGTCGTCGGGATCAGCCAGGACGAGGAGGGCGTGCGGCTCTTGGTCCGGGGCGTCGGCAGCCACGGCGGCGAGGCGGTCGAAGAGCTCAGCGCGGCGTACGTCGTCGCGGCGGACGGCGCCCACAGCCCGACCCGCGAGCGTCTGGGTATCGAGTCCGAGGGGGCGGATGGGCTGATGCGCGGGATCAGCGCCGAGTTCCGTGCCCCGCTGTGGCCCGTCCTCGGCCCGCACCGCTTCGCGCTCTACTCGATCAGCCTTCCGGAGGGCGCCGGCGTGCTCATCCCTTCCGGCGGCGGTACCCGGTGGCAGTTCGGCGTGGTCCTCGGGCCGGACGACGACGTGGAGGCGCTCGCGCAGCCCGAGGCCCTCGCGGGTCGGATCCGGCTCGCTTCGGGTGTGCCCGACCTGGCCGTCGACATCGTGCGTCAAAGCGCCTTCACGGCCGACGCCAAGCTGTCGACGGCCTTCTCCTCCGGCCGCGTGTTCCTGGCCGGCGACGCCGCACACCGGGTCACACCGCGGGGCGGCAACGGCCTGGCCATGGCGGTGCGCGACGGGATCGCAATCGGATGGCGCCTGGCGTGGGTCCTCCGAGGCTGGGCGCCGGCCCACTTCCTCAACACCTACGAGGCGGAGATGCGGCCGCTGGCGGCCGCCGACGTCGCCCGCGCCGCCGACCCGCAGGGACGCTGCCACGCCGTCATCACCGAGCTCCTCCACGACCTCGGCGGGCGCCTCCAGCATGCCTGGGTCGCGCCGGGTGCGCCCGGCCGGTCATCGGTCTCGACGCTGGACCTGGTCGGCGACGGGCTGACCCTCTTCACCGGCGACGGCGATTCCGCCTGGCCGGCAGCCGCCGCCCGCATCGAGCGCGGCGTGCCGGTCGACGTGGCGACGCTGCCCCCGGCCACCGCTCACGCGCTCGGCCTCCACGCCGGCGGCGCTCTGCTGGTGCGACCGGACGCCGTCCCGGTCGCCAGGTGGTATCGCGTGACCGACGTGCCCCGGGCCGTGGCCGAGCTCGAGCGCGCGATCGACGACGTCCTCGACCAGCGGGCCGCGACGGTGGCGGGTGCGGCATGACGACCCGTCCCGGCTCGCTCGACTCGCCGCGGTTCCCGCGCTCCTCGTGCCACCCGGCGGAGCCCACTCGCTCTGGCTCACCGAGTGGCTGTCCAAGGTCGTCGAAAACTGCGGCCGGGCCTGCGGGTGCTCGACCTCGGCTGCGGACGCGGCGCGTCTTCGGTCTTCCTCCACCGCGAGTTCGGCGTCCAGGTGTGGTCGGTTCAGCGTCGACGACCGCTCCCAGCGGATCCGGGACGCCGGCGTCGAGGACGGCGTCTTCCCGATCCACGCCGACGCGCGCGCCTGCCGGCAGCGTGGACCGCTCGTTCGCCGACAGTGCAGCCCGGCTGGGCGGGGCCCTCCGCGCCGAGGCCGTCGGCGGCCTGCTTTTCGCCCAGCCCGAGGTAGGGCTGAGCCGACAACCACTGAGAAAGGAACTGCGGTGAAATCACTGTTACGTCGCGCGGCTGCCGGCTGCGCGGTCCTGCTCGCCATGCTCGCTGGGGGCGCGCCCGCCGTGGCGGCGGGTCCGGAGCCGCCGGTTCCGGTGCTGCGCTGGATCGACTGCGGCGACGGATTTCAATGCGCGGACGCTCGCGTGCCGCTGGACTACGACGATCCGCGTGGACCGACGATCACCATCGCCCTGATCCGCAAGCCGGCCGCCGATCCCGCGCAGCGCGTCGGCTCGCTGTTCCAACTGCCCGGTGGTCCCGCACAGTCCGGTGTACGGGTGCTGCGCGGCTCGCCGCCGCAACTGCTGGCGTTGTTGTCGCGCTTCGACGTGATCGGCTTCGACCAGCGGGGCACCGGCGCGAGCCGGCCCGCCGTCGACTGCCGTGCGACACCGCCGTCGTTCTTCACCCGTCCTGACGCGGTCGACGCCGACGCGTATGCCGCCGCGGCGCGCGCCTACGGGCTGTCCTGCCTGCGCCACAACCGGGAGATTCTGCCGCACATGAGCACCGCGAACGTCGCCCGTGACGTCGATCTGCTGCGGCAGGCTGTCGGCGACCGCAAGCTCACCGCCATCGGCGCCTCGTACGGCACCGCCATCGGCGCCACCTACGCCAGCATGTTTCCCGGCCGCGTCCGGGCGATGGTGCTCGCCAGCGCCGTCGACGTGCGAACCGATCGCGACCATCCGGTTGACGGCGGCGAGGAGCAGTCGGCGGCGTTCGAGGACGAGCTCGACCGCTTCTTCACCCGCTGCGCCGCAGCCGGAACCCGCTGCGGCTTCGGCGGCACCGATCCGGAGGACGCCTTCGACGATCTGCTGGCCCGGTTGGACCGCCAGCCGCTGCCCACCGGCGACCCGTCACACCCGCGGATCACGGGGGACGACGTCCGCGAGGCGGCGCTGGCCGCCATGTACAGCCCGCGGCGGTGGCGCGACTTCGCCGCCGCGCTCACCGCCATCACGGCCGGACAGCCGGCGACCATGCTCGACCTGCTGGCCGGCCGGGATGACTTCGGCTCCGACGACCAGCGGTTCGCGGTGCTCGCGGCCGACCAGCGATTCGCCCGCGGACCCGTGGCCGGCTACGTCCACGACAGCGTCCACGCATACCGGATGTTCCCGCACTTCTGGTGGGTGAACGGGCTGGTCAACCTCAACCTCGCGCTATGGCCGGTCGAGGACGATGACGCGTTCCGCGGCCGTTTCCACCATCCCGACCAGGCCGCGCCGATCCTCGTCATCAGCAACACCCACGACCCGGCGACGCCGTACGCCGGCGCGCGGCAGCTCGTCGCCGACCTCGGCAACGCCCGGCTGCTCACCTACCAGGCCGACGGCCACGCGAGCCTCACGTCCGGCAACCCGTGCCTGGTCATCCCCGCCCTGACCTACCTGACCGACGGCACGACACTGCCACCAGTGGTCGCTACCTGCCGCGACGACACCGACCCGTTCGCACCGTGACCACCCGCATAGCGGCCGGCTGGACCAGCCGCCGCAACAGAATCCGGAAGATCCCGCTGTGATCGTCAAATGGATGGCGGCCTCGCTGGCGCCGCCATACTCGCCCTTGCGCCCGCCGTACCGGCACAGGCCCGGCCGGGTGCTGTCCGCGGAGCCGCTGCCGGCGTCGCTGTGGCTGCCCGGCACCGCCGCCGCGCACCGTGTGCGGTACGCCTAACCGGCCTGTCCGACCCTCCCTAGCGGTGGCCGGCGCGGTGTTCATCCCCGAAGGCACCGCGCCGCGGCACGGGTGGCCGGTCATCAACTGAGCGCACGGCACAGTCGGCGGCCGCTCGGTTCGGGACGTCGCCTACCTGTCCGCGTGGCTACGCGCCGGGTAGGCCGTGGTCGCCACCGAGTACGAGGGCCTCGGCACGCCCGGCCCGCACCCATACCTGCACGGGGCCTCCGAGGCGTACGGCGTCATCGACATGGTCCGCGCCGCCCGCAGCGCCGGCGACGTGTACGACGTGGACGCCGCCGAGCGGGAACGGCTGACCCGGCTGATGGAATACGACGCCGACATCCCGATCGTCGACCACAGCACGCCCGCGGGCCCGGTGCAGCCAGGACCCGCGCGGCCGCGTGCCAGCAGTCCCCTCTCTCTCGACGCTGTAAGCAGGAGTCACCCGTGCGCAGACGCCGTCCTCCCACTGTCATCGGTACGGCCGAGACGCATGCGCGCGGCGGCGCCTCAACAAGGCGTACGGGTACAAGCCACGAAGTGGCACGATTTGGTGATCACGGTGCCTGCGTGTGCTTGTGCGAGCGAAATCAGGATCTCCGCGTGCGCGCACCGAGCTGGTACCTCTTGCAGAACGCAGAGTGATTGACAAGGGCTGCGGTGGGCTCCCTCCCGGTTGTCGGGTCGCATTCCGGGGGAGCGACTCGTCGATCTCAGTGGGCGTCCTCCATGAAACCATGAGGCCGCGCGGTGAGGCCGTTCACCTGGGCGGTGTGCCGGTCGAGTGCTGCGAATCGCCCCTTGAGCGCCACGCCTCGCACGCGCGGGCAACCCGCACCGCGTTGCCTCGCCTATCTGGTCCGTGCCGGCCTCGCGGGGATCCGAACTAACGAACACGAGAACCGGCCGTCGGCTGGTGGGACGCGAACGGGTGCGAAAGCCACGGACGAAGCCACGCAGGCCGCAGTCGAAGACCGGTGCCGGCAGGCGCACGCCTATCTGCAAGGGCCGGACGGTGAGCCGAGCCCGCTCCCGCTGCTGCTGGTATCGCTCGACCCGCTGCAGATGTCGTTCGTCATTGACAGGCCTGGCGCCCTCCTGGCGGTGGCGTCACGGCCTGCGGTTGGGGCGCCGAGCGGCCCGCCTGGGCCCTGACCGGGCTCGGCGCCGACATGGCCACCGCAGTCGTGGCCGTGGCAGTCCTCGGCTACACCCCGCCGGGCTTCGGCCCGACCGGCGCCATCAGTGGCCGCCGCTCTGACCATCCCGTTCATGTCGACCCTGATCCGGGCAATGCTCGGCAGCGGCGCTACTGCCCAGCGTGTTCCCCTCAACCGCCGAGTTCGGCGCGATGCCGTGGCGCACCGGACCTTCGATGCGCATCCGCTCGACTGAGGGCCACAGACGCCACGAACGGCTCCGCCTGGTTCATCGGGCGGGGACCACGGACGGCGACAGCACACCTGACCCCGCTGCCGTTCAGCCTTGTGGTGCTCTGCGAACCCCGGCCGACTGGATGTCCGGCGTCCGGCACACGGCTCGCTCGGCCATGTCCACCAGGATGTCGATCGCCTCGTCGACTGTGTGACTGCGGCCGGTCACCAGCAGGTCGAGGCTCTCGAAGCTCGTCAGCACCCACAGTGCGTCGACCGCCTTGTCGACGGTGAGCCCTTCGCGCAGCTCACCCTCCCGTTCGAGATGCTCGGCGAGGCTCTGCATGCCGGCCCGCCGGTCGGTCTCCATGTGGCGTACGGCGCCGCCGGCGGACTCGGGGTCCAGCCGGTCCATGGCGTGGAGCACGCGGTAGACCACCAGCTCCTGGCCCTTCATCCGGCTGGCCGCCCGGATTCCCTCGCGCAGGTGGTCGCGCGCGTCGGCGGCGTTCACCGCCCCGCTGAGCTCGCCCAGACCGGTGCGCTCCCAGAGATCGACCACGAACGCGTCGAACAGGCCCGACCGCGAGCCGAAGTCGGTATAGATCGTCGACCTCGACACCTTGGCCAGCTCGGCCACCCGCCCCAGGCTGAGCTGCTCCGTCGGCGCCTCGCGCAGACACTGGCCGACCGCGTCCAGGATCCGGCGCCTCGTCTCCTCCGCGGCCTCGGCGCGGAGGACCTGCTCGTACTTGCGGGGTGCCATGCCCCCATCATGTCATATTCATCCGACAAGCAGTCTACTCAACCTACGTCTGGCCTAACGAAGCGGACCCGTGTCGACGGCGTTCGTGAGCGTGGCGGTCCGGGCGGTCGATGCCTCCTGACACCCGTCGGCATGGTGAGGAGGGATGGTTCTGGTTCACCGTCGACGCGGTTAGGCCCTGTTTCTTGGATCAGGTGCGGAGCCAGATGATCAGGGTTGCGACGGTTACCGTGCCGAGGAAGATGTAGCCGCGTTTGTCGTAGCGGGTGGTCACGGCCCGGAAGTGTTTGAGCCGGTTGATCGCCCGCTCGACCACGTTGCGGCGCGCGTATCGTGTGGGGTCGTAGCCGGTCGGGCGGCCGCCCAGAGGGCCGCGCCGGCGGCGGTTGGCCTTCTGATCGGCTGGTTCGGGGATGGTGTGCCGGATCTTGCGGGATCGAAGGTAGGCGCGGTTGGCGCGGGAGCTGTAGGCCTTGTCGGCGGCCAGGCTGGCCGGCCGGGTGCGTGGCCGTCCGCCGCCGATGCGGGGGACGCGGATGCGTTGCAGCACTGCGGCCAGTTGTGGGCTGTCGCCTGCCTGACCGGGCGTGAGCAGGAAGGACAAGGGGCGGCAGCGTCCGTCGGCCGCCAGGTGGATCTTGGTGGTGAACCCGCCGCGGGAACGGCCTAATCCTTCTCCAGCCGCACCACCTCCCCCAGGCGGGCGGACAGGTCGGCCAGCATCGGATCGCCCCGCTTTGTCCTCCACCCGTCCCCCTTTTGCGCCGGTGACAGGCTGTGGGGTGCTCCGGCGGCGTGCTGATGGGCGCGGATGATCGTGGAGTCCACACTGATGTCCCACTCGATCCAGCCGCGTCCGTCGTACATCGCCTGGATCACGGTGAGCAGCCGCTGCCAGGTCCCGTCGGCCGCCCACCGGCGATGGCGTTTGTACACCGTGACCCAGGAGCCGAACCGCTCGGGCAGGTCCCGCCAGGGCAGCCCGGTCCGGGCCCGGTACAGCACGCCGTTGATCACCATCCGGTGGTCAACCCACTGCCCGCCCCGCACGCCACCGGGCGGCAGCAGGGGTGCCAGGCATTCCCACTCGGCGTTCGTCAGATCACCACGACCCATACGCCAAGCGTCACAAGACCAGCACCCACTGTCAGCAGATCCGAGAAACAGGCCCTAGGCCACCACGCCGGCGGACTCGGCCGGGCTGTAGCCGTTCGAGGAAGGCACCAGCATCACCCGTCCGGGCCCAACCCGAACGAGCAGTCCAGCGTGTCGGCCTCGGAGATCGGCTCGAGCACGGGCTTCACGGCCGCCTGAACGATCCGGTCACGGACCGAAGGAATCGGCAGCGGCCTCCGCTCACCAGAGCCCGGCCTCGGGGTCGCCGGTTCGGCAGCCAGTTCGTCAGGGAGCCGGGTCACGCCGTACTCCTCGACATCCGCAAGGGCGACGCGGTCGATGCTGGCCGCGCCGCGATCGCGGCGCACATCCTCCCGCGCCCGTTCCAACACGTCCCTGCGACAGACTTGTCGAACAACGAGTGGAACAGTCGACTCGGGTCAGTCTTGCCCGCTTCCCGGCTCCTCACCGGTTATGGGACGACGCTGTCCACGCCTATCCGCAGCACGCTTCGGGTTATGGCCGCGCCTGCGCAGGTAGCGGCGGTTGCCGACCAGCACCCGGTCAGGCCGGGTACAGGGGCGGTCCCCGCTCAGGCGTGGCACCTGGATGCCTTCCAGAACCGCAGTGAACTGCGGGCTGTCACCCCCCTGCCCCGCCGTCCGCACGATCGACAGTGCTCTGCGGCCCTGCTCGGTGGCCAGGCGCAGCTTGCGCCGCAGGAGCGCCCCGGCCCGTGATCAGGCGGCGGTTCCCCCTTTTCCGCGCTCCGGAGGCGTGCTGATGGGCCCGGCAGACGGTGGATTCGACACTCACGTCCCGGTCGATCAGTCCGGCCGCGTCCGCCCGAGCCTGCAGAGCGGTCAGCGCCGGAACAACCCGTAGATCGTCTGCCGGCATCCGTACCGCTCCTGGACGTCCCGCCACGGCGCATCCACCCGCACCCGGATCCCGCCAATCAGCTGCCGTTTCGTCCGGATCGGCGGGCGCCCCGGCTTCCGGACGACCAGTAGCAGCGGCTCCAGAACAGCCCGCCCCGCCACCGGTAACGGGCCCGCTCAGCTCACTTTTGAAACACGCCCTGACGCCCATCGTCACCATCACTGCCGGCTGTCCCAGAGCCCGTTACGCGCAGGATCAAGGCGGCGAGCGTGGCCGGCGCGGTGAGCGGCATCAGGTGGTCGGCGTTCTCGACGGTCTGGACAGTCGCCTGTGGCAACAGCCCGGCGAGGTGCGCGACCAGCCGGTGCACCGGAGGCGGACTGTCCGCGCCCTGGACCAGCACGACCGGCTGGGCGACCGCAGGGTCGAACGTCCACGCGGCGAGCGCGGCGACCTCGCTGGTGAAGACCGGTCCGCTGCGGCTCGCCGCGTCGTCGACGACGGCCGCGCCCAGGACGTCGTCCATGATTTCGCGGTAGCGGGGCCCGCACACCAGAGGCATGAAGGCGTCGAACGCTGCCGCGTGCTCCCCGCGTGCGGTCGCGGCCATCGCCGCACCGATCGCGGGACCGAGGGCCGCGCGGAGATCGTCCACATCAGACGGATCTGCCAGCGCGTCCACCAGCGGCGGTTCCAGCAGGCAGAGGGTACGCACGCACGAAGGGTGGTCAACCGCGAGCTGGAGCGCGATCGCTGCGGCGGATGAGTGCGCCACCACGTGCGCGGGCACACCGCCCAGCCGGTGCAGCAGTGTGGCCGCGTGCCGGGCGTGATCGGCGATGGTGAGGTCGTCCGGGACGGGGCCGCCGGTGTAGCCCGCGCGGACCAACCGCACTACGCGGTGGCCGCGCAGCTCGGAGGCCAGCGGTGTCATCCAGTCCGCGAGGAGGGCGCCGTGCATCAGCAGGAGCGGCTCACCGTCTCCGCCGGTGTCGGTGTATGCGATCTCGGCGCCCTCGATCGACGTTTTGGTCAGGGCGCTGCGAATGTCGGTCATGACGATTCCTTACGCTGGGGGATTCTTGAAACGCCGCGTCCGCCGTCACTTGCGGAGCAGATGGACCCCGACCGCGGCGAAGCCGAGGCCCTGTACAGCGGCGCCGGCGACCTCGAACCACTCGACACCGGCGGCGAGGCCGACGATGTGCGTCGGCGGCCAGATCATGATTGCGGCGGCGGCCCAGCGGGCGATCGACCGGGACCGCCATAGCGCGAGGCCGAGCAGGAACGTGCCGACGAGGTTGCCGAGAACGAACAGCAGGAAAACCCAGGTCCCGGCCGCATCCTCCTGGCGGGCGTCGATCACGCCGGCGAAGTCGGCCATCGGCCCGCCGACCCGCACCATCGCGATGGTGGTGAGATCGGTGAGCAGGATGGCCAGGTAGCAGGCGTATCCGGCGGCCGTCAGCGTGCCGGCGATGAACGACAGCTTCGCCGCACCCCGGCCGGCTAGCCGCGCGGCGCCCAGCGTGGCGGGGATCATCAGCAGCGCGCCGAGCATGCCGAACAAGACCACGTTGTGCAGCAGGGCGGGGTGCGCCGCGGCGGCGGCCAGCGCGTCGGCACCGGTCTGGTCGCCGGCGCCGGCCGCCTGCGCCAGCGCCCATCCGGTGTTGCAGGCGACGATGAACCACGGAGCGAGGAATGCTGCCGCAGCGAGTCCGAACCGTCGCAGGCCGGTGTCATATCGGTCGAACGCCGGGTCCGTGGGCGGCGCAGGCAGGGATGTCCGGCCGACCGGCTGGGAGTCGCTGACGACGGCTTGCCCGTGCTCGCCCTCGCCGAGGGATGAGGCAGGAGTCATGATGAGGTCCTATTTTCAGTGAACGGCCTGTATGGTCAATTCATTCTGGGATTTAGGACGACAGGGTGTCAATCGAAATTGCCCGAGCTCAGGGTGGAGCGTGTTGCCGGATCGACGGATGCTGTTCGCCGTATCGCGGGGGCTTGTCACTCCCTCCGGGCCGGTGTCGTCGGCGGCGGCGTTCGTGCAGAGCCGACCGCCTTGCGCCGGCCGCACGGTGTCGTGTCCAGACCAGGGGCCTGCAGGTAAGACAGGAGCGCCCGATCAAGGTAGTTCTGGCTGATGACGGCCCGATCGGTGCGCACGGTCGCCAGCGTCGACAAGCTGGGCCGCAGCGATGTCCACCAGCCGTCCGGCAGGCCCAGGACGCGATCGAGGTCGACGTCGAGGTCGTCGCGGAGCATGTCGGTGGAGGCGCACGCCGGGCTCGTGACGTGGGTCATCAGGGTGGCCAGGTAGACGGGTTCGTCATCGCCCCTCTGGCTCCACGAATAGTGGCCGAGCGCGCGCGGCCTGGGGACGCTGGGCGGGATCAGGGCCTCGGCGTCCGTCATGCCGGTCCAGCCCTTGCCGCCGACGTCGCGGGCACGGAACGGCGCCACCCGCAGCCACGCCAGATCAGCCGACGGGTCGGCCGGGCGTACGGGCACACCGACCGTCCGGTCGCGGCGGCCCCAGACCGGGGGCCCTTGGGGGATGACCGACGCCAGTTGGGCCGCACGCGTCAGCGCACGGCCCAACTGGTCACGGTGCTGAGTAGTCGAGAGCATCCACGATCTTCCTCTGGGCCGGCCCGTCCAGGCGGGGCGCGGCGGCCACCGCGACCGCCTTTCGCCAGTGTGCCCGGGATGGCGCCGCCCAGGGGCCTCGTCAGCCTGCCCCCCATGCCCAGCAACGACACACTGCGGCACGAGGGGTCCTGCGGTGGTTAACATTCAGCCCCGGCTGCCCGCCACGCCGACGGCGGCGGAAAGGGTCTGAACGCCGGTAACCCGCGGGTGGCGGGCAATCAGGTCGAGTGCCACGGCGCGGATGGCCGCCTCTTCCTCGAGTGACGAGAAGGCGGCCTTTCGAGGAAGCCTGCAGGGCGCAACGCGGGGAGTCCGCCGAACTGCTGCACAGCTCCCGCACCTTCCGTGGGCATCGCCCGCGCGGCTACGCGGTCGACCCGCCGACGACGCCGACCCGCCTCACCTTCGCCTATCGCAAGTCGCCCACCTGCGACGACGGGCTCCTGCTGACCATCCGGGTGGCGGGCAAGCTGCAACTCCCCCTTCCATCGCATCGCCGTGCTGCTGAAGGAGCAGGGCACACCGCAGGTCGAGGAGGGCATCCTCGAAGAGGTGCGCGCACAGTGTGAACCGCGACCTGCGCGCCGCCGTCACGGCCCTCGCCGGATCGCGGCCATGCGCCAGGGCGTCAGCACCGAGGTCGTGGCCGGGCCCGACGCGACCAGGGCGCCGGCCGAGACGACGTGGCTCCCGGGGAACTCCTCGTCTGCGGATCGAGTTCGACCGGCTCTCCGCGCCGCGTCTTCGCCGGCGACATGTCCCCGAAGATCCTCCGGGCCGCCCTCTGCCCGGTGGTCCTCCTCACCCGCTCGGCCACCCGGTAGCTCAGCCGAGCAGGTCCCAGCGGTTGCCCGCGACATCCAGGAAGACCGCCACCCGGCCGTAGGGCTCGGTGCGGGGCACGGTCACGAACTCGACACCCGCGGCGGCCATCCTCCGGTACGCGCCCGCGAAGTCGTCGACCCGCAGGAAGAACCCGACCCGTCCGGCGGCCTGGCCGCCGACGACCGCCCTCTGGCGGTCGCCGTCGGCTCGGGCCAGCAGGATGCCCGTCCGGCCGCCGGGCGGGCGCACGACGACCCACCGCTTGGGGCGGCCGTCGTTGGTGAGCGAGGGCGAATCTTCGACGAGGTCGAAGCCAAGGGCGTCGACGAAGAACGTGATGGCCGTGTCGTAGTCGTCGACGACGATCGTGACCAGGTCGATGTGCATGGCCGATGATCGTAGGGGGCGGGGCCTCAGGTGGCCCGGCGCAGCGGCGCCTGGGAATGGATGGAGCGGGTGCCCGCCGGCGTCCCCCGCTACGCAACGAGGTCACCCTCGTCTCCCACCGGCGACCTGGCGGCGCTCACCATCCCCGTACACGCGATCCTGGCCACCGACGACGATCACCTCGGCCTCGCAACCCACGCCGGCGGCCACGGGCCAGCGCGGTGCGCAGCTCGCCGACGACGGCGGTGACGGGAAAGAAGGCGCGCAGCAGTTTGCCGAGCAGACCGCGATAGAGGGCCGGCGTTGGGATGATGGCGGCTCCGTCTGCGTACGCCCAGGTCAGGGGGAGAAGGTCGAGAGCTGACGCAAGCGGGCGATCGCGTGTACCACTACGGGCGGTGCTCGGCCATCCCGCAGGCCCTTGGCCGGACGCGCCGGGCACTGGCAGGCCCTCCAGCGCCATGGGGGTCCGGCCAGACGGCATCGCCGAGGTCAATGAAGAGCGCCGGGTACGGCGGCGCCAAGGACCGGGGCGGCGAAGGTCGTCCGGAGTGATCAGCACGCCGGTGATGCGGGTGGCGAGGGCCAGGGCCATCGGGATGGGGTTGTCGATGGAGTCGTCGGCGGCCGGGTCGATGCCCAGGTCACGAAGGTGACCGTTGAGTCCGTCGGGGTCTGTGCCCTGCCTGTCGATGGGATAAGCCGGGTTGATGTCGGTGGTGACGTGGCCGTCGACGGCATGGGCGAGGTGGTCCTGGGCGTAGTCGTGTCGCAGCACCGCCACGGCTTCTCCGCCGTCGCGTGACAAGGCCTCCAGCACCTCCCGCCGCGCCAGTCTCCGAGGCGCCGTACGGTGATGATCTGGGGCCCTTCCTGGTAGGTCCAGTCTTCATCTTCGATCAGCCGGATGTGCTCGTCGGCGACGCCGAGCAGGTGCAGCACCTCGTGTTCGCCGAGCCGGCAGTCGTCCTTGTGCTGCCATTCGTAGTCGTCGGGGGACGCGCCGGGGGTCCGTGCGGTGGCGTGGACCAGCTCGAACGTGCCGGCCCGCTCGTAGACCTCGGGATGGGCGGCGAAGAAGGCGTCGATGATCTCCCGGGCGACCCGGCCTCGGTCACTGACGGGGTAGCCCGCCGACTTCGCTCAGGTGCGCATGTGGGAGAAGGTTTCGCGGCTGTGCGTGCGGTAGGTGACCCGAAGGGCGGTGAAGTCGGCGTCAGCCATGATCGGAAAACCTACCTGGCGAGGGTGCGGAGGGTGGCGAAGGCCGAGTGGAGGCATTCCGACAGGTCGGCGGTGTCGTCCGCGGCCAGCCATGACGCGTACGCCGCCCGGAACAGGGCGATCCCCGTCTCGGCGGCCACCGCGGCCTCGGCGGCGCCGGCGCCGCGGGAGCGTAGGGCGGTGGCCAGGCCTTCGGCCAGGACGGCGAGTTTGACGAGTTCGCGTTCGAGGAGTTCCTCGTTGGCGGTGATGACGGCCTGGCGGCGGCGGGCGTAGGAACGGCGTTCCTGGAGGATGGCGGCGGCGCTGTCGAGGGCGGCGGCCACGGCGTCGAGCGGTGGGGTGTCGGTGGGGGCTGCGGCGACGGCGTCGGTGAGGACGCCGAGCAGGGGGTTGGAGGCGCCGAAGAGGACTTCGCGTTTGTCGGCGAAGTGGCGGAAGAAGGTGCGTTCGGTGAGGCCGGCGCGTTGGGCGATCTCGGCGATGGTGGTCTTGTCGTAGCCGCGTTCGGTGAAGAGGTCGAGGGCCGCGTCTTCGAGTCTGCCGCGGGCGTTCGGCTCCCATCTCGCCATGGTTGCAGTCTAGTTGATGTCAGTGTCTGACATCGCTTAGTCTGATGTCAGTTCATGACATCGAAAGAGGTGCGGATCATGCGCGTGTTCGTCACGGGAGCGCCGGGATGGATCGGGTCGGCCCTGGTGCCGCAACTACAGGCCGCGGGCCATGAGGTCGCCGGGCTCGCCCGGTCTGAGGCCTCCGCCGAGGCGCTGGTCACCGCGGGGGTTCGGGTGGTCCGGGGGACACTCGACGATCTCGACACGCTCAAGGGGGCGGCGGCGGGGGCCGATGGGGTCGTACACCTGGCCTTCAAGCATGACATCGCCTTCGCCGGCGGGTTCGCCGAGGCCGCCGAGGCCGACCTGGTCGCCGTCGAGGCGATGCTCGGCGCCCTCGAGGGGACGGGGCGGCCCTTCGTCCTGGCGTCGGGGTTGCTGGGGCTCGCTCCCGGGCGGGTCGCCACCGAGCGGGACTTCCCCGAGCAGGACGCCGGACGGGCGAAGACGGCCCGGCGGGTGCTCGCCGCCGATGGGGTGCGCGGATCGGTCGTGCGACTGGCGCCCACCGTGCACGGCGCCGGGGATCCCGGGTTCATCGCCGCGTACGTCGCCGCGTCGCGGGCGGCGGGGATCGCTGGGTTCGTCGAGGGCGGGCGGTGGCCCGCGGTGCATCGGGATGACGCGGCGCGGCTGTTCTTGCTGGCGCTGGAGAACGCGCCCGCGGGGACCGTGCTGCATGCCGCCCAGGACGAGGGGGTGCCGCTCCGCGAAGTCGCCGAAGCCGTCGGGAAGGGCCTGGGGGTTCCGGTCGAGCGGATGACACCGGAGGAGGCCGCCGCGTCCTACGCCTGGCTGGGGCCGATGCTGGCGATGGACGCGGCCGCGTCCAGTGACGTCACCCGGGAGCTGCTCTCGTGGGAGCCCACCGGTCCCACGCTCCTCGACGACCTGGCGGCTGGGCACTACTTCGGCTGAGACGGGACCACCTGGATGACCGTCTTGCCGGGGGTCCGCCTGGCTGGGGCGAACGCGGCGGCCGTCTGAGGGTGAGCCGGCCGGTTCTGACCCGTTCGGCGAGTTCGGCCAGTTGGGCACGGTTCGGTTCGACGACGAAGAATACGGCCTGCCCGTCCAGCGGCTGGGCGACGGTGACCTGGGTTCCGCCTGGGCGGACCAGTTCGGCCGACCGTTCGAGGACCTGGCCGCCGATGACGTCGAACACCACGTCGACCTCGCCGACCTGCCCGAGATCGCCTGTATCCACGAAGGCACGAGCGCCGAGACCGAGCACGACATCACGATCTGAGGCCCTGCCGGTCCCGATCACGTAGGCGCCCGCCTCCCGCGCGAGTTGGACCGCGATCGAGCCCACCGCGCCCGCCGCGCCGTGGACGAGCACGGTGTGCCCGGCCGCGAGGCGGGCGTGGTCGAACAGCCCCTGCCACGCCGTCAGCCCGGAGATGGGCAGCGCGGCGACCACGATGTGGTCGACGTCGGCCGGGAGCGGCGCCAGGTTCCGGCCTCCACCGCGGTGTACTCGGCCAGGGACCCGTCGCGCCCAGTCGGTCAGGCCGGTCGTACCGTAACCGAGCTCCACGACGACCCCGGACAGCTCGTGACCCGGGACACTGGGCGTCCGGTCACGGCCCGACCGGTGGGTCTAGGTCGTGGGCCAGTCGAGCTCTCCGGTGGTGAAACCGGCCG
Organism: Herbidospora sp. NBRC 101105; assembly: GCF_030269205.1. Classification (NCBI taxonomy): domain Bacteria; kingdom Bacillati; phylum Actinomycetota; class Actinomycetes; order Streptosporangiales; family Streptosporangiaceae; genus Herbidospora; species Herbidospora sp. NBRC 101105. The sequence goes on from NZ_BSSX01000011.1 coordinate 170,994, forward strand.
CGTGTACCCGCACGACGACGTCGTTCTCCGCGGCGTGAGGATAGGGCACGTCGGTCAGGGCGAGCCCGCCGACACCCGCGTCTCGGTCTCGTACGGTGATCGCCCACATCAGCTCGGCCATGGTGCCCCCATGATGCGTTCGACGGTCGCGGTCCGCAGGAGCCGGGGATGAAATGCTCCACCACGTCGGAGTTGGCAGCGGCTGCACGAGGTCCTGCTCGACCGGCTACGGGCTGTCGACGCGCTGGACATGTCCCGAGCTGCTGCCGAGCGCGTGCAGCTCGACTCCGGCCGCGGAGGCCTCCCGCACGATGTCGACCAGATCGGTGAGCGAGGCCGGGCAGAGCCAGCGTGGAATGTTCAGCCGGATCGTCCGCGCCATTTGATCCAAGGGAAGTTCACGGAGTCGTCCCCGCCGCGCATGTAGCCGTCCGGTACACAGACCATGGTCGTCGCCATCTCGCCACCACCCAGTCGCGTCAAGGACAGAGTCCCCAATGCAGCCGGCACGCCCGAACCGGACTCCGCTCAGTAGTGGGCAGGTCCGCGAAAGTTCGGCGGAACAGCGCCGGGCAGGCACGGCTGTCCAGAGCTCTCGCGGATGGTGAGACCAGGTGAAACGGACTGGTGAGAAATATGCCGGTCCAGGAAGGGGTGGACAACGTGTTCGTCATCCCAGATCAGATCTTCTGCTGCTCTGTTGCGCACTTTGGCGTCGGATGACTTTTCGCTGATCGGAGGAGGCATGAGGGCGGGGCATGTTCGTCGATTCTTGGGTAGCGCTACTTGTTCATTTCCTAGTTTACTCTGCGGTGCAGGTATCAGGTAAGCTTCACTCCGTTATTGTGGGCGCATCATAATCACTGCTGCAGCCTGGTGGAATCAGGCAGACTTCCGAAGGTTGACTTACCTAGCTGCGGTGAATTGACCCGCATCGCGTTACGAAACCAAGGCCCTGCGAGCGCCGCCGGAGTCCGTCGAAACCCCTATCGCTCAAGTGACGCTTACCTTACCTCGCCTCTCACCAAGAAATAATGATCGCGCAGCTCATGGCAGATATGGCACTTATGTCTGCTTTAGGTGATGTTTGACATCGGGTGCGGTGGTTTTGTTAGCTGTGCGCGGCCATCTTGCCGCCGGCCCTGTTCTGGGACCTGGTTCATTCCCCTCCCTCTGGAGTCCTTCTTTGAGGCTTCGCCTTGCCATGCCCGCAATCGGGCTACTTCTCGCTGCCTTCATAGCGCCGCAGGCTGCGCACGCCGACCCGTCTGGCGATGTCGGCGTCGCATCGGCGCTCGCGCAGCGTACCGGCGAGCGCGTCGAGGTGATCGACGCCAGGTCTGAGACCCAGACTCTTTACGCCAACACCGATGGCACCTTCACCATGCAGGTCAGCGCCTTGCCCGTCCGAATCCACAGAGATGGCGACTGGGTTGCTGTGGACACCACGCTGGAGCGGCGTGCGGACAACAGCGTCGCCCCCATCGCCACTGCGGTGGAGCTTGCCTTCTCCGGGGGAGGCACGGGCCCGCTGGCCACGATCGCTGCCGCCGATGGACGGTCGTTGAGCATGTCGTGGCCTGGAACGCTCCCGAAGCCGAGCTTGGACGGGCCAGTGGCGACCTACGCCGAGGTGCTGCCCGGAGTCGACCTTCAGATCACAGCCACCGTCACCGGATTCTCCGAACTGCTGGTCGTCAAAAACGCCGAGGCCGCGGCCAATACGGCGCTGACTCAGCTGCGATTCGATCTCAATACCGAAGGGGTGAGCCTGCGTAAGGCCGCCGACGGCGTCACCGAGGCGGTCGCCGACGGGGCGGTGCTGTTCAGTTCCCCGGCGCCGCGCATGTGGGATGCCAGCGGGCGCAAGCAGGCCACGATGGCCACCTCGGTGAGCACCGCGTCGATCGCGCTGACGCCGGACAAGGCGCTCATGGACGATCCCGGCGTGCGGTATCCGATCTACATCGACCCCGAGTGGAATGGCTCACGGCTGGCGTGGGCGATGGTGTCCTCCGACGGGTCCTACACCGGGTGGAACCTGTCGCACCGATCGGAGGCGGGAACCTACGACGGGTCGGTCAAGCGACGCTCGTTCTACCGGATGAACACCGACCGGGTGGTCGGCAAGCATGTCATCAAGGCGACGTTCCGCATCAACGAGACGTGGTCGTGGTCGTGCTCGGCCCGGCCGATCGAGTTCTGGCACACCGGCGCGATCTCGCAGTCGACCACCTGGTCCAAGCAGCCGGCGCTGAAGCGGAAGCTGGATGAACTCAACGTCGCCAAGGGGTTCAGCTCCTCCTGCCCGTCGGGGCCGCTGGCCTTCGAGGCGACGGCGGCGGTGGTCGACTCGGCCGCCAAGGGGCAGCAGGACACCACCTTCGGGCTGATCGCCGGGGATGAAAGCGACACCTTCGGATGGAAGGGCTTCGACCAGACCTCCGCCTCACTGGAGATCGACTACAACAGTGTGCCGAGCCGCCCGGCGGCCATGGCGACCGTTCCGGGCACGCCCTGTGTCACCGGCGCCTCGCGTCCGGCGGTCAGCACCCTGACCCCAACCTTGCGGGCCAAGATCTACGATCCGGACAAGACCGGTGACGGGGTGCGCGCCGAGTTCGACGTCAACGTCTATTCCGGTGGCGCCTGGGGTGACCTGTACGTCAAGAACACCAGCTATGTGGCCTCGGCGAACCCGGTCGCGCACCAGGTCGGCCTGACCGGTCTGGCGCAGGGCGGCATTTACGCCTGGCGTATCCGCGCCTACGACGGCCTGGACGGAGGTGAGTGGAGCCCGTGGTGTGAGTTCCGAGTCGACACCGTCGTTCCCGCCAACACACCCACGGTGAGCTCGGCGGCTTACCCGTCCGACCAGCCGCAAGTGAGCGGGGTGGGCCGCCCGGGCACCTTCACCTTCACCCGCGCGCCCGCCGACACCGACGTGGTCGCCTTCGACTACGCCGTCAACGACCTGTCGGTCCGCCGCCGGGTGCAGGCCCCGTCGGGAACGGCGAACGTGTTGATCGCCCCGCCGCGTGACTTCATCAACGTGGTGTACGTGTGGCCGATCGACGGCGCCGGGAACGCCGGACCGTACGCGACCTACACCTTCGATGTGTCCTTCGTCGTCGACGGGCCGATCTCGTCGTGGTCGATGGACGAGGCGAACACGTCACCGACCGCCGCCGATTCGATCGGCGGGCGCACGCTCACCGCCAGCGGGGTCACCTTCACCGGCGGTCGTTCGATCAAAGCCGCGCAGCTCAACGGCACCTCCAGCTACCTCTCCAGCAGCGGGACGGTGCTGGACACCGGCAAAGCCTTCACGGTCGCCGCCTGGGCACAGGTCACCAACGACACGCACGTCAACACGATCGCCTCCCAGAACGGCAACCGGGCCTCGGGCTTCCAGCTCTACTACAACCATGGCGACCAGAGGTGGACCTTCGGCCGCCGCCCCTCCGACGCCGACGGCGTCCAGCCGGTCAAGGCGGTCTCGGACGCACCGGCCCGGCAAAACGCCTGGGAGCACGTCGTCGGCGTCTACGACCCGGACGCCAAGCAGCTGCGCCTGTACGTCAACGGCCGCCTCCAGGCCTCCCAGCCGGCCTTCACCACTCCCTGGAACGCCACCGGCGACTTCCAGGTCGGCCGGATGAAGATCGACGGCGTGCTCGGCAACTACTTCACCGGCCTGATCGACGACGTGCGGGTCTGGGATCGGATCGTCTACCCGCATGAGGTAGCCGACCTGGTCAACCGTCCCGTGCAACATCAGGTGTTCTGGCGTTTCAACGAGGGGGCGGGTACCAGCGCGGCCACCTCCACCAGCCACAGCGGCCGCACCGCCACCCTGTACGGCGGCGCCGGCTGGACAACCGACGGCCATGAGGGCAACGCCCTCTTGGTCCCCTCCTCCGGCCAGTACGCCGCTCCTTCGAGCTTCATGACCCGTACCGACGGCAGCTTCTCGGCCGCCGTGTGGGTGCGCCGGTCGGCTTTCGGCACCACCCACACCGCGCTCAGCCAGGACGGCTCCCGCCGCAGCGGGTTCACCCTCGGCTTCCGGGGCGGCAAGTGGTCCTTCGACATCCCGGCCTCCGACACCGACAGCGCCTCCTTCGTCAGCGCCGCGATCGATCCAGCCCAGTGGCCCACCGATCCCGACGAGTGGACGCTGCTCGTCGGCGTCTACGACCACCCGCGCGCCCAACTCCGCCTCTACTTGAACACCCAGAAGGTGGCCGAGGTTTCCGGAACCAGCACGTGGAACGCCACCGGCGTCACCCAGATCGGCCGGGCCAAACTGACCGGCGCGTCCGCCTCCCCGTGGCTGGGCGAACTGGACGACGCGCACCTCTACACCGGCGCCCTCTCCGACGAGGACGTCATCAACCTCTTTTTCGGCTTCTGACATGGAGAAACGAGCAGTGAACCTTCGTTGGACGGCCCGCGTGGCCGCCCCGCTGGCCGCCGTCCTGGTGGCCGGGCTGTTACAGGCACCTCCGGCCACCGCCACGTCGGCGGCACCGGAACCGATCAAGACGAAGGACACCCCGTCGGTCGACGGCGCCGAGTTCAAGGTGCGCCCCGCCGCGCCCGACCCGGAGAAGGGCGCCGCGTGGCAGCCCAAGCCGATCACCGGCACGGTGAAGGTGGAGGGCGCGGCCCAGCCGATCAGCTTGGCCGACACGGCCCGTGCCCTGGTCAGGGCGTCCGGCAGAGGTGAGGTCAGCCTGGGCTACGAAGCGGTCGAAGACGCCTATGGGGCCGACTGGGCCTCACGGTTGCGCCTGGTGAAGCTGCCCGACTGCGCGGCCACCACCCCGCAAGCCGCGCAATGCCAGGTCGAGACGCCCGTCCCCGCCGAGAACGACACCGAGGCCAAGACGGTGAGCGCGGAGAATCTGACCGCGGGCGTCTACGCGCTGACCGCGGGACCCAGCGGCGCCTCCGGCGACTACTCGGCCACCTCGTTGTCGCCGTCGGCGACGTGGACGGCGGGTGGGTCGACCGGCGACTTCACCTGGACGTACCCGATGCGCACCCCGCCAGGGCTGGGCGGCCCGATGCCCCAGGTCGCGCTCACCTACAGCTCCTCCAAGGTCGACGGGCTGACGGCGTCCACGAACAACCAGCCCAGCGTGGTCGGTGAGGGGTGGGACCTGCAGTCGGGCGGGTTCATCGAGCGCCGCTACCGCTCCTGCGCCGACGACGGCGTCACCCCCAAGACCGGCGACCTGTGCTGGGCCTACGACAACGCGACCGTCACGCTGGCCGGCAAGGCGAGCGAGCTGATCCGTGACGACGCCTCGGGCGAGTGGCGGATGAAGAGCGACGACGGCACCAAGGTCGAGAAGCTCACCGGCACCACCAACGGCGACAACGACGGCGAGCACTGGAAGCTCACCACCATCGACGGCACCCAGTACTTCTTCGGTCTGAACCGGCTGCCCGGCTGGACCAGCGGCAAGCCCGAAACGGCCTCGGCGTGGACGGTGCCCGTCTACGGCGACGACTCCGGTGAGCCGTGCAACGCCCAGGACTGGTGCCGGCAGGCGTGGCGGTGGAACCTCGACTACGTCGTGGACCCCAACGGCAACGCCGCCACGTACTGGTATTCCAAGGAAACCAACAACTACAACCGCAACCTGTCGACGGTGACGGCCTACGACCGCGGCGGCTGGCTCGACCGCGTCGACTATGCGCAGCGCTCCGGTACCCTGTTCACCGCCCAGGCCCCCGCCCGGGTCGTCTTCGGCATGGCAGAACGCTGCCTGCCCGACGGCAACTTCGACTGCGCCGAGTCGAAGTTCACCACCGCCAACGCCACCAAGTGGCCCGACACCCCGGCCGACCTCAACTGCCCCTCCACCTGTACGGGCAAGACGTCGCCGAGCTTCTGGACGCGCAAGCGGCTCACCAGCGTGACGACCCAGATGTACTCAGGTTCGGGCACCGACTACGTCGACGTCGACACCTGGAAACTCACCCACCTGTTCCCCGCCGCCGGTGACGGCACCACCCCGTCGTTGTGGCTGGACTCCGTCCAGCAGACCGGCAAGGCCCCCGGCGCCACCGCGGTCACCCTGGCGGCCATCACCTTCGGCGGCGCGCAGATGCACAACCGCGTCGACGACCAGGGCGGCGTGCGCCCGTTCACCAAGCGGCGTCTCGCCTCCATCGTCAACGAGACCGGCGGCCAGACGTCCGTCACCTATTCCGGCGAGGACTGCACCCCGGGATCCCTGCCCGCGCCCGACAGCAACACCCGACGGTGCTTCCCCCAGTACTGGACCCCCGAGGGCGAGACCGACCCGATCCGCGACTGGTTCCACAAGTACGTCGTCACCGGGGTGAGCGAGGTCGATAACACCGGCGGCGCTCCCTTCGTCACCACGAAGTACGAGTACGTCGGCGGCGCGGCCTGGCACTACGACGATGACGACGGCCTGACCAAGGACAAGTACAAGACGTGGTCGCAGTGGCGCGGCTATGAGAAGGTCCGCGTGTACGGGGGCGAGTCGACCGAGACCCGCTCGATGAGCGAGACCCTCTACTTCCGTGGCATGGACGGCGACAAGACCTCCTCCGGCACCCGGAACGTGTCGGTCACCGACTCCGAGGGCGTCGCCGTCGAGGACAAGCCCTGGCTGCAGGGCACGGTCCGCGAGTCGATCACCTACAGCGGCCCCGGCGGCGACGTCGTGGAAGGCGTCATCACCGACCCGTGGTCCAGAGGCCCGACCGCGACCCGCGCGCGATCGTTCGGAACCGTCCACGCCTACGTCACGGGCACGGCCAAGACCCGCACCCGCACGGCCCTGAGCGCGGGCGGCTGGCGGCGCACCGAGTCGCGGACGGCGTTCACCGACGAGGGCCTGCCGAGCGAGGTCAGTGACCTGGGCGACACGTCCACGGCCGCCGACGACCGCTGCACCCGCACGACCTACGTCCGCGACGACACCAAGTGGATCATCGACACGCCGTCGCGCGTCGAGACGGTCTCCGTCGCGTGCGCCACCACCCCCTCACGCCCCGGCCAGCTCATCTCCGACGCGAAGACGACGTACGACACCCGGGGGAACGTCACCAAGACCGAGCGGCTGTCCGGCTGGAGTGGCGGACCGCAGTACACCACGGTCGCCACTACGGTGTACGACGCCTACGGCCGCGCCACCGAGGTCGCCGACTCGGCCTCGAACAAGACGACCACCGCCTACACGCACGCCACGGGTGGCCTGGTGAGCCGCACGACCGTGACCAACCCCGCAGGTCATGTGACCACCACCGACCTGAACCCCGCGTGGGGAACCGTCACGGCGACGGTGGACGCCAACAACAAGCGCACCGACGTCGCCTACGACGCCCTCGGCCGCACCACGCAAGTCTGGCCGCCCATCCGGCCCAAGTCGACGAATCCGAACTCGCCCAGCGTCAAGTACACCTACCTGGTCCGCGCCGACGGCCCCGTCGCGGTGACCACCCAGACCATCCGCAACGACGCCACCTACACCACCAGCCACGCTCTGTACGACGGCCTGCTGCGCCCGCGCCAGACCCAGGCCCCCGCACCCGGCGGCGGACGCGTCATCACCGACACCTTCTACAACTCGCGCGGCCTGGCGGTGAAGGCCAACGCCTCCTACTTCAACGACCAGGCGCCCGCTACCACGCTGTGGAACGTCGCCAACGACACCGACATCCCCTCCCAGACCCGCACCACCTACGACGGCCTCGGACGGGTCACCAAGTCGGCGTTCCACGTGCGCAACGTGGAGAAGTGGAAGACCACCACGACCTACGGCGGCGACCACGTCACCGTGACCCCACCGGCGGGCGGCACGCCGACCACCACCTACACCGACGCGCGGGGCCTGACCACGGAACTGCACCAGCACAAGAGCGTCGGCTACGACCGCACCCGTTACGGCTACACCCCGGCGGGCCAGCTCGCCGCCGTGACCGACGCCGCCGGCAACGAATGGAAGTACACCTACGATCTGCGCGGCCGGAAGACCAAGGACGAGGACCCCGACAAGGGGACCACGACCTCGACGTACAACGACCTCGACCAGCTCACCTCCACGACCGACGCCCGCGGCACCACGCTCACCTACACCTATGACGCGCTTGGCCGCAAGACCGGCCTGTTCAACGGATCGACCAAATTGGCCGACTGGACCTATGACACCCTCCTCAAGGGCGCCCAGACGGCCGCCACCCGTTACGTCGGCGGCCAGCCGTATGTGACGAAGGTCGACTCCTACGACGACGCCTACCGCCCGATCACTCAGTCTGTGGTGATCCCGTCGGCCGAGGGCACCAAGCTGGCCGGTACCTACCAGTACGCCTTCGGCTACAACGTCGACGGGACCACGGCCCAGTACACGATCCCCGCCGCCGGTGGTCTGCCCCGTGAACTGCTGCTGAGGGGCTACGACGAACTCGGCAACCCGCTCACCACCAGCGGCATGACCAGCTACGTCACCGAGACCCGCTACGACAAGCTCAGCCAGCCGCAGTTCATCCGGATGCGGACCAGCACGACCGCCAAGCAGACCGTCCGCCAGTGGTTCTACGAGGAGGGCACCAACCGCCTCCAACGCCTGACCACCCAGCGGGAAGTCAGCCCCGCCATGGTCAGCGACCTCAACTACAGCTACGACGCCGCCGGCAACATCACCGCCATCACCGACAAGGCGAGCACGACCGACGCCCAGTGCTTCCAGTACGACTACCTGCGCCGCCTCACCGAGGCATGGGCCCAGGGAAGCGAAGGCTGCGCGGCGACCCCGGCGCAGTCGGTGGTCGGCGGCCCGGCCCCGTACTGGACGAGCTTCGGCTACGACGTCACCGGCAACCGCACCACTGAGGTCAAGCACGCCGCCTCGGGTGACACCACCCGCACCTACTCCTATCCGTCGGCCGGCTCGCCCCGCCCGCACGGCGTGACCGCGATCAGCGGCGGCGACGCTTACACCTACGACGCCGCCGGAAACACCGTCACCCGCAAGGTCGGGGCCGACCCGCAGCAGACCCTGGACTGGGACGCCGAAGGCCACCTGTCCAAGGTCACCACAACGGCCGGAGTCACCAGCTACCTGTACGACGCCGACGGCAACCGGCTCATCCGCCGCGACCCGACCGGCACCACCCTCTACCTGCCCGACCAGGAAATCCGCCTCACGACGGCGACCAACAGCACCACCTGCACCCGCTTCTACACCCACGGGGGCCAAACGGTCGCCCAGCGGGTGCTGGGCACGGTGACCTGGCTGGCCGGCGACATGCAGGGCACCGCCACCGCATCGGTCACCGCCACCGACGCCCAGACCACGGCGGTCCGCCGCCAGACCCCGTTCGGCACCAGCCGCGACGCCACCACGGTGGTGTGGGCCAACGAGAAGGGCTTCGTCGGCGGCACCGCCGACCCCTCCACCTCCCTAACCCACCTGGGCGCACGCGAATACGACCCACGCGCCGGCCGCTTCCTGTCGGTCGACCCGCTGCTGAACACCAGCGACCCGCAGCAGATGAACGGCTACAGCTACGCCGCCAACTCGCCGGTCACCTTCTCCGACCCCACCGGCCTGATCCCCGACGACTACGCCAACGGCAGGAACGGCGGCTACCGAGGCTGGCAGCAGGACACGGCGGATCGCAAGGCCGGCCGCCCGGTCACCTCGCGCCCCGACTACAAACCGATCGGAAACTACACCGCCCGCCCGGCGGCGAAGGCGGGCTGCGGCACATGGGACTTCGGCTGCAAGGCCCGTTCGGTCATCAGCAGCGCCGGCCAGTGGATCGCCGAACACAAAACCGTGATCATCTCCACGGCGGTGTCGATCGGCGTCGGCGCGCTCTGCACCACGATCACCGCAGGTGCGGGCGCGGTGGGCTGCGCAGTGCTGGGCGGCATGGCCGGACGCCTGGTCTCCGACGGCATGAGCGGGCAGATCGACAGCCTGGGTGACGCGCTCACCTCGGCCGCGTGGGGAGCGGGCGAAGGCCTGCTCGGCCTGGGAATCGGCAAGTTGATCGGCGCTGGTGCGGGCAAGATCGGAGCGGCCTTCCGCCAATCACCGGTCCGGGCCGCGCCGGCCGCACCGACACCCCGGGCGGCGACCTCCTGCACCACCAACAGCTTCACCCCCGCCACCCTGGTGCTGCTGACTGGTGGCGCCACCAAGTCGATCAGCGACATCCAACTTGGCGACGAGGTCCTGGCAGGTGACACGGCGACTGGAAAGGTGGAGGGCAAGCCGGTCACAGCGCTGGTCACGGGCGCCGGCAGCAAGGACTTGGTCGACATCACCGTCGACGGCGGACAGACCATCACCGCGACAGCCGGTCACCCCTTCTGGGCACCCGCTCTCAAGAAGTGGGTGCCCGCGGAGAACCTGACCGCGGGCACGTTGCTCCTCACGGCCGCGGGCACACATCTTCAGGTCGCCAAGGTGGCTGAACGGGCGGCCGTTCAGCGGGTCCACAATCTGACGGTCGCCGACCTCCACACGTATTTCGTGCTCGCCGGCTCGTCGCCAGTTCTCGTGCACAACTGCGGGGACGCGATCGACCTCTACCACGGAACCAGCAGAGAGGGCGCAGCCGCCATTCGCGCAAATGGCGTAGACCCGGCCTACGCACCCCGCCCGAGGGACTTCGGAGACGGCTTCTACACCACCCGTCTCCGCAGCCAGGCACAGGACTGGGTGGACAAAAGGTATCCCGGCGGAGAAGTGCTCCACTTCCGTGTACCGACCTCTGAGCTCGAAGGTTTGACCACACTCACCTTCTCCGGCCCGAGTCCCCTTCTCTCGGAATTCGTCAGGCACTATCGTGGAGGTGGCACCAATTTGCCTTACGATATGGTCGAAGGCCCCATGCTTGCGAACCCCAAAGCCTTCATGGGCGGCGCCGCACCCATATGGATCGGCAATCAGGTGACCTTCTTCAGGAACACTGGACCGATGCTCGACAGAGCCCTTCAGTAAGGTAGCGATGAGCAGGTATCTGATGGCCACGTCATCAACGATGGAAGCCTACATCGACGATATAGCGGCCGAGATGACCGAGCTGGCAGGAATATCCATTAGCGAAGCCATCGCCCGGATCAACCATTTCTGGGCCGGTCAGGACATGTCAAATGACGATGATCTCGGTAACGGTCTCGTCTATCACGAGCTACCCCATTACTGGGCCATGGCAATTCTCTACACAGAGGTGAAATCCTGGAGTCCGGACGCAGACCGATCCGACTGGGCTTTACGGCCCGCCCCTGAGGCAGGCTCGCGATACTGGACATCCGAGGGGTAGTAAAGTGTGGCCGACAGGATTCTGTCGGCCACACTTTTTAACGGATCCAAAAATGCGAGAAAGAAAGCGGCGGTGTGCAGGGTACCGACATTCTGGTACGGGCGCCCATCGCCGACTCACTCGGCTTCTATATATGCCACATTGCGCACACAAGGGGACAGCGGATATACGGCCAACTGGACGCTCAAGCCCAGCGACGCCGGTGGCGTGCCGCCGTCAACGTGAGCCACGCTAGAGACCTTCAAAGGCTGGGGTTATGGCGGTTTGAAGTCGAGGCGGGTCTTGGCTAGGAAGCAGCTGATGAGCTGGGGCCGGCGCTGAAGTCGGGCGCCGCGGCGCTGAAACTCGCGGTGATCCCGGGCAACGACCCCGCCATCGCCCTTTACCGGCGCAATGGTTTTGTCGCAACGGGACACCTCGGGAACCTGCTGCCCGACGGCGTGACCAGGGAGCATGTGATGGTAAAGGTACTGCGCTAACGGGACCAACCCGGCCACGCCATGCGGCGCACCAGGTCCTAGTGGACGCAGCCATGCGAGGCCGCGCGGCAAGTTTCGGCGCAAAGCGTCGAGGCGTTCGCAAATCTGTGCCTCGGTCAGCGATTACCCGTTCGGTCTGCGACCTTGGCGCTGATGTTGAGTTCGGCAGCGGTCCTGATGAGATGCTGCCGAACTCGACGAGAGTGTCAGGCCGGGCAGGTGACCGAGTACGAGGCCGGGGTCGTGTCGTAGGTCTGGCCGCCGTGGGTCAGTGCCAGCTTGAACTGGCCGGCCTCGGTCTGTGTCGCGGGCCACGGGAGATTGGCGAAGATCCGTTCGCCGGGTTTCCCGGTGAACGTGACCTTGGCCGGGGTGCCGACCGGCTGCCACTGACCGCCGGTGGTCTTCCTGATCAGCTGGTAGTCGGCCGTGCCGGTGAACTCGTTGGCGATGAAGTAGGCGCGGTTCTTAACCCACGCGTTGCTGCCGCAGAAGGGATTCGCGTCCGGCACCGTGTGGACCACGAAGATGTCGTGGTCGGCGTCGGCGCACGCCGTGCCGTAGTTCACCGTCGGGGACACCGTGCCATCATTGTGTATCTTGAGTGCCAGTGAGCCGGAGACCGCCTGATGGCCTTGCAGCATGAGGGTGCTGCTGTCCTGGTACCAAGGATCGGTGCCCGTGGAGATCGCGGAGTCGGTGATGCCGGCGGGACTGCCGCTGATCATCCACTCGTAGGTGATGTTGGCAGGTCCGCTGGCGGCCCTGATCGTCCCCCTAGCGCGCAGCGATCTCTGCGGTCCGCACATAGTGGCCCAGTTCCCCGCGAATTCGACCTCGTTCACCTGGCCGTGGGCTCCCGTCGGGTTCCCATCCTGGCAGTACACCCCGAACCAGGCCGTGACCGGTTCGGCCGCCGGGCTGAGGATCTTGAGCGTGACCGAGCCCTTGACCTGTGTCTGATAGTCGTACGGGATGACAGCGAGGGCACCTGGCTGACCGGTGAATTTCAGCGTCCCCGATGGGCCCTTGACGCCTTGGTCGTTCACCCATTCGTAGGTCACGGTGGCGGGGACCTTGTTGACGGTCACCTTCCCAGTGAACCGAATCGTCATCGGGCACTTCCCGGAGTTCCAGAAAGGGGCGCCGGTGTCGATGCTCGGCGTCGCGACGACGGGTCCGGTGTCGCAGGTGACGCCGTACACGGCCCGACTCGACACCGTGACGTCAGGACGCAGGACGCGGACGGCCTTCCAACCGGTCGCACTCTCGGTGACGGTGGCCGTCGTGGACAAGGTGCGACTCTGTGAGGTCGTGAAGTTCACGTACTGGATCGGCCCTTCACCACCCGCGCTGTCGATCCACTGGTAGGCGACGCGCGCCGGGACTCGCGAGACCTGAAGGTGCGCGGTGAATTTCACCTCCGCGGGGCACGTGCCCGCGTAGCTGGCAGGTGCGGCCGTCACGAAGGCCGCAGCTCGCACCCGCTCCGCCGCTCCACCCGGCAGGGGATGAACGGGGGTGTAGACGGGTTCGCGGCCCGAGCACGCCACCGTGAACCGTGCCTTCTGCGAAACTACGGGCCGGGCACCGAGAATCTGCACCGCCTGCCAGCCCTTGGCGTCGCCGTCAAACACCTGCCGATCCCGCACGGTGACGCGTTTGGACCCCCGCGCCATGATGGTTTTGACCGCGCTCATGGTTCCGTCGGAACGGATCCAGCGATAACGCACCACTCCCTTCCCGCCGACGTTGATGACAGCCGAGAATCCCACGCTGGCCGGACAATCGCTCGTCTGCCGGACGGGTGACGCTGTCACTCTCGCAACCGACGCCCGTGCCGCCGATGCTTCTGCCGGCACCGCCACCAGACCAGCCGACAATGCCAGCGCAGTCACCAACAACGAACACTTCAACCGCACCGTAATACCCTTCCTCGCCAACATCGCAGCCATCTTTGACCACTCAGCCGTCAAGGAGTACGGAAACTTCAGGTTCTCGGCGTTTTGTTATCAGCCTGATGCGAGGCGATCTTGTCGCCGTTCGAGAATCACATTTCGGGCATCCGTAATCACGGACTGCGTAGGTGCCAGCACCAATGGATGGCGTAGCAGATATTGGCGCCTGACCGTCTTCGCGGACCCGGGCCAATTTGCCTGTATGCGAGAAACATCTCAGGCCCGTATTGTGCGCGATGGGTTTCAGGTGTGCTTGTGCGGTCGGGGTACCGTGATCACGAGCGAACGTACGTGGACGCCGCGTGACCGAGACAGCTGCGCCGCCTGCTGATCAAGGTCAGCCTGCAACGTATCAGGCCTCAGCTTCTTCGCTCGTATCCTGTACGCGTTGTCTCGAGTCGTCCACAGCTTGACCGGGTGCCAGCCCACAAGGTAGATGCCGACATCCGTCCTTGCTTCCTTCAGGTATCTGTCGACCAATTGCTTCTCCTGCGCTGTCTTCAAATTCTTGTTGCCGGCACACTTGACCTCGATGACCAGTTTCAGCGGTTCTCCAGCCTCAGGGAACTCGCGGTGTGTTTCGGGAAGAGCTTCGACGAGGATGTCGGTACGGTCTCCAGCCCCCGAAGGCATCGGTCGACTGAATCAGCACCTCCCGATTAACCACAACACCGTGGCGGGCCATCCGTAGTCGCAATTCGTGAGCGACGTAAGCGCATAGCGCCGCTTCGGGCTTGGGTTGCCACAGGTCGGGTATCTCGGGTTGGTTCCCTCGCTTGCGCTGGCCCGGAATGCGGTCCCAGAGCAGCTCTCCTTGTGGCGGTAGCGCGTCCCCGATCTCTTCCAATGTCTCCAGCACGACTTTCAACAGATCTGTGCTTGTGTGCACGACGCGGCGGGTCGGATCATGCAGGATGTTGATCACGTCGTCCACGGCGACCTGAGTCCAGCGAGCGGCGGCGTATTGCGTCACTGCGGAGATGAGCGCTGCGGCAATCGCCAGCCTGTCGGGGTTGGCGTCGGCCAACTGCCGGAGACGGCTCACGGCTTCGGTGGACGCGCGGCGACTTAGTTCCTGCAGCAGGCTGTCACGCCACCTCCAGGCCTGTTCGTTTGTGTCTACCCAATGGGCTTCTCGGCGGAGCCTGTCGTTTTCCGGCGGGTAGAGCTCGCTGAGTCAGAGGTATAGGTCCATCAATTGCGACTCGGTGAGCGCCTGCTGGATGGCATGCTCGGCTTCGGTTCGAACGGACATTTCAGCGAAGCGCCGTCCGACATTGTGCCCCGTCTTGATGTAGGTCCATACGCGAGACCAATGTGTCTCCGCATCGACGATTAATAATGCTTCGGCCGCTAAGACGGCAGCACGGGAAGCGGCGTCCCCAGCAGCATCGTTCCCGAGCGCGGCCGCGATGATGACATGGGGGATTCTGCTTTCGGTCGTCAGCAAGGCATGGAGAAGCCTGTTCCAGGTGCTCAGCACGGTGGTGGCCGAATCCGTCCCATCGGGCAGTTGCGCGAGCCTCAGATCGTTCGCGGTTCCCGGCAAGATCCTTAGCCAGATGGACAGGTCGGTGAGCAGTTGCTCCATGGTGGTGAGGAGTTCGGGCGCCCACGACGGATCGATGTACCGAAGGGAGAGTGGAGGATCGCATGGTCTGGCAGCCAGACGTGGTGTCCCTCATCGAACGAAACGACGGGCGCGAAGGGCTCGAAGCCGTGGTGGAGGCCGCCACGTGGGCGCCCTCGATTCACAACACTCAGCCGTGGTCGTTCGCCATCGCCGGGGAGGAGATCAGCCTCCGCGCAGACATGGACCGGCGGCTGCCCTACAGCG
>NZ_BSSX01000012.1:0-97868 GCF_030269205.1 Herbidospora sp. NBRC 101105
GTCGAGTCGCACCGCGGCGTAGCCCAGCACCGATACCGCCAGCACGATCACCAGGTCACCGGCGGCCAGTGGCCGGGTGCCCAGAAGGTCGCGCAGGGGCGGGAGGTACAGCCCGGCCAGCTGGAGCGCGAACGCGCCCGCGACGGCGATCGGCAGCAGTGGATTGGCCCGGGTGCCGGGCCGGGTGCGTGAGCCGAGGGCGACGCCGAGCTGTGCCGCGCCCAGGGCCAGGAAGGCCATGCTCTGCCAGGGGCGGCCGGTGTGAGCGGCCCACACCGCGACGCCGAGTGTCACGGCGGTCAGCACCGCGGCGATGCGGACCACCCGCTGCCACAGGCCCGCCCCGAGGATGCTCTCCCTCGGAGGGCGCGGTGGGACGTCCATGGATCCGGGCGTGGCGGGCTCGCCGCCCAGGGCCACGCCGGGCAGGCCATGGGTGAGCAGGTTGATCCACAGGATCTGGGCGGGCAGCAGCGGCAGCGGAAGACCGAGGAAGGGGCCCAGCAGCATCACGGCGATCTCCGCGGCCCCGCCGGACAGGCCGTACACGAGGAAGCGGCGGATGTTGGCGTAGACGCGCCTGCCCTCCTGGACGGCGGCGACCACGGTGGTCAGGTTGTCGTCGGCGAGTACCAGGTCGGCGGCCTGACGGGCGACTTCGGTGCCCCGGAGGCCCATGGCCACCCCGATATCGGCGTGCCGCAGGGCGGGACCGTCGTTGACCCCGTCGCCTGTCATGGCCAGCACCTCGCCGCGGTCCCGCAGGCGCCGGATGATGTCCAGTTTCTGGGCGGGAGTGGCGCGGGCGTATACGGTGGCGTCCTGCCGGTGGGCGTCTGTCTCGCGGCAGTCGGCGACCAGGCCGTCGTGTTCGACGATGCCCAGTTCCACGGCGATGGCGCGGGCGGTTCCCGGATGGTCGCCGGTGATCAGCAGGGGCCGGATCCCGGCCCTGCGGCAGGCGGTCACGGCGGTGGCGGCCTCCTGCCTCGGCGGGTCGAGCATCGCCACCAGGCCGATCAGGCGCAGGCCGCGCTCCTCGGTGCCCGCAGGCGTTCCGTCGAGGTCGGCCCGCGCGACCGCCAGCACCCGGTAACCCGCGCGGGCGAGCCGGTCGGCCTCCGCGGCCGCGCGTTCGAGCAACTCCGGCGCGTCGCCGAGCAGCGGGGGATGGAGCAGCACTTCGGGGGCGCCTTTGCAGATCACCAGAGTCCGGCCGTCGGGCAGTCGGTGTGCGGTGGTCATGCGCTTGCGGTCGCTGTCGAAGGGGAGTTCGCCGACCCTCGGGAACAGGCGCTGGAGTCCGGCATGGTCCAGGCCCAGTTTGGCGGCGGCGGCCAGCAGGGCGGCCTCGGTCGGGTCGCCCAGCGCCTCCCATCTGCCCTCGGAGTCGCGGACGAGCGTGGCGTCGTTGCACAGGGCCGCCGCGGTCGCCAGGTCGGTGAAGTCGCCGGCGGCCGTGCCGGGGGAGAAGCGGACCTCGCCTTCCGGCGCGTAGCCGGAGCCGGTGAGCAGCGCTTCTCCGACGGGGGTCCACATCTCGCGGACGACCATCCGGCCCTCGGTGAGGGTGCCGGTCTTGTCCGTGGCCAGTACGGTCACCGAGCCCAGGGTCTCCACCGCGTGCAGGCGGCGCACCAGCGCCGACCGCGTGGTCATCCGCCGGGCGCCCAGCGCGAGGCTCAGTGTGACCACGGCCGGCAGGGATTCGGGTACGGCGGCGACGACGAGGCTGATCGCGGTCACCACCATCAGCTCCACCGGCTGCCCGCGCAGCAGGCCCAGGGCCAGCACCAGCGCGCACAGCGCCACCGCGACCCCGGCCAGCACGCGTCCGACGCCTGCCAGCCGGCGTTGGAGCGGCGTCAGCGCCGCCTTCTCGCCCATCATCGAGGCGATGCGGCCGACGGCGCTCGCGGCACCGATCGCCGTGACCTCGGCCTGGCCCCGCCCCCGCACCACCATGGTCCCGGCGGACAGACGCTCACCGTCCCCCTTGTCGATCGACACGGACTCCCCGGTCAGCGCCGACTCGTCCACCAGCAGCCCGGCCGACTCCACCACCACGGCGTCGGCGGGGATCACATCTCCCTCGGCCAGCACCAGCAGATCGCCCCGCACCACCTCGGCCGCCGGGACCGGCGTCTGGGCGCCGTCTCTGACCACCCGGGCGGATGGGGCGGTGAGCCGCGAGAGGGCGGTGATGGCCCGGTCGGCGCGTACTTCCTGCACCACCCCGACGGTGGTGTTGACCGCGATCACCAGCAGGATCACGCTCATGTCGGCCCAGTCCCGGGTGGCGGCGGTCAAGGCGGCGGCCACAAGCAGGACGAGGATCAGCGGGTCCTTCATCTGCCCGGCGATCCGCCGCCACAAGGGTGTCGGGGGCCGCTGCGGCGGCAGGTTGGGGCCGTCCCGCTTCAGCAGGACCGCCGCCTCACGGGTGGAGAGCCCGTGGTATTCGAAACCTCGTGTCTTCATCGTCGCGTGCGTACGACGGCGACGGGGCAGGGGGCGACGTGCAGCAGGGCCTGGCTGACCGACCCCAGGACCATCCCGGCCAGGGCGGCGTGCCCGCGTGATCCGACCACCAGGAGTTCGGCCTGGGCGGCGGCCTGGCGCAGGACGTCGACCGGGTGCCCTTCGACGACCTCCATCGACACTCGGACGTCCGGAAAGAGTTCGCGACGACCGGCCATGGCCTCCGCCAGGGCCCGCCTGCCGTCTTCCGGTTCGTCGCCGAGGGTGCCGGCACCGAGGACGTCCCGCCAGTTCCAGGCCAGGACGGCACGCAGGGCGGCGTCGCGCGCGGCGGCTTCCCGGAAGGCGAAGTCGAGCACGTCACCCTGAGCGGCCGACCCGTCGACGCCGACGACGACCTCCGCCTGTGGCGCGGTCGCCGGGGGCCGCACCACCACCACGTCGCAGTGGGCGTGACCGGCCACGCCCAGGGCGACGGATCCGATCAGGAGGCCCCGCAGGGAACCCATGCCGGAATCGCCGACGACGAGGAGGTCGGCCTCCCTCGAGATCTCGATGAGCTCGTGCCGGGGATCACCACTCAGCAGGGAGGTCTCGACGGCCGCCTTCTCCGCCGCGCGCCGGGCGGCGGCCGCCGCCTCGGCCAGGGCGGCCTCGCCGCCGTTGCGCATCCATGCGCCGACCTCGGCGATCGTGCCGGTCAGGTCACTCAGCAGGCACCACGCGGGGACGACGTTCACGACATTCAGCGGAAGGCCGCGAAGCACCGCCTCCCCGGCGGCCCACTCGGCCGCGAGCACTCCGGGACGCATTCCGTCCACTCCGACGACGATCATGGTGTTCTCCTTCTGCCGCCGTAGCGGCCTCTCAACGGGACCAGGTCCAGTCGCGGACTTCCGGGAGGTCCTCGCCGTGTTCGCGCGTGTACGCGCGGGCGCGCAGCCGGGCGTCGTTCATCCGCTGGCGCAGGTGCGCCTGTGTGGCGCCCAGGCCGGGGACGCGGTCGATGACGTCCATGACCAGGTGGTAGCGGTCGATGTCGTTGAGCATGGCCATGTCGAAGGGGGTGGTCGTGGTGCCCTCCTCCTTGTAGCCGCGCACGTGGATGTTGGGGTGGCCGGTCCGGCGGTAGGTGAGGCGGTGGATCAGCCAGGGGTAGCCGTGGAAGTTGAAGATGACCGGCTTGTCGGTGGTGAACAGGGCGTCGAACTCGGCGTCGGGCAGTCCGTGCGGGTGTTCGGTCGACGGCTGGAGGCGCATCAGGTCGACCACGTTGACGACGCGGACCCGCAGGCTCGGCAGGTGTTCGCGCAGCAGCGCGGCGGCGGCGAGGGTCTCCAGTGTCGGGACGTCGCCCGCGCAGGCCAGCACCACGTCGGGCTCCTCGCCGGCGTCGGTGGAGGCCCAGTCGATGATGCCGAGGCCGCGGCTGCAGTGGGTGATCGCCTCGCCGGGGCCGAACAGGTCCAAGACGGGCTGTTTCCCGGCGACGATCACGTTGACGTAGTCGCGTGAGCGGAGGCAGTGGTCGGCGACCGACAGCAGGGTGTTGGCGTCCGGTGGCAGGTACACGCGTACGACTTCCGCCTTCTTGTTCACGACGACGTCGAGGAATCCGGGGTCCTGGTGGCTGAAGCCGTTGTGGTCCTGCCGCCAGACGTGGGAGGACAGCAGGTAGTTGAGCGAGGCGACGGGGCGGCGCCAGGGGATCTTCCGGGTGGTGGACAACCACTTGGCGTGCTGGTTGAACATGGCGTCGATGATGTGGATGAAGGCCTCGTAGCAGTTGAACAGGCCGTGCCTGCCGGTGAGGAGGTAGCCCTCCAGCCAGCCCTGGCACAGGTGCTCCGACAGCACCTCCATGACGCGGCCGCCGCGTGCGAGGTGCTGGTCGGTGGGGAGGATCTGGGCGTTCCACGCCCGGTCGGTGGTGTCGAAGACGGCCGACAGGCGGTTGGAGTCGGTCTCGTCGGGGCCCATGATCCGGAAGTTGGCCTCGTTGGCGGCCATCACGTCCCGCAGGAATCTGCCCAGGACGCGGGTCGGCTCGGTGGTGGCCGTGCCGGGTGAGGGCACGTCCACCGCGTAGTCGCGGAAGTCGGGCAGGACAAGCGGGCGGAGCAGTTTTCCGCCGTTGGCGTGGGGGCTCGCGCTCATGCGCAGGTCGCCGGACGGCACCGTGCCGAGGATCTCCGGGACGGGACGGCCGTCGGCGCCGAACAGTTCCTCCGGGCGGTACGACCGCATCCACTGCTCCAGCATCGCGAGGTGGGCGGGGTTCTCCCGGACCGAGGCCAGCGGCACCTGGTGGGAGCGCCATGTTCCTTCGACTGGTACGCCGTCGACCTCCTTGGGGCCGGTCCACCCCTTGGGGGTACGCAGGATGATCATCGGCTGGAGTCCCGCCGCGATGTCGTCGAAGACGGCGTCCAGGGTGTCGGCCATCAGCTTGTGCATGGCCGCCGGGTCCTCGCCCTCGACGGTGTATGGACGGTAGCCGTAGCCCTCCATGAGCTTGGTCAGCTCTTCGGCGGGAATCCGGGACAGTACGGTCGGGTTGGCGATCTTGTAGCCGTTCAGGTGGAGGATCGGCAGGACGGCGCCGTCGCGCTCGGGGTCGGTGAACTTGTTCGAGTGCCAGCTCGCCGCCAGCGGCCCGGTCTCCGCCTCGCCGTCGCCGATGACACAGGCGACCACGAGGCCGGGGTTGTCGAAGGCCGCGCCGTAGGCGTGCGCGAGCGAGTAGCCGAGTTCGCCGCCCTCGTGGATGGAGCCGGGGGTCTCCGGCGCCACGTGGCTGGGGATGCCGCCCGGAAAGCTGAACTGGCGGAACAGGCGGCGCATCCCGGCGGCGTCCTGGGAGACGTCCGGGTAGGTCTCGCTGTAGGAGCCCTCCAGCCAGGCGTGCGCGACGGCGGCGGGTCCGCCGTGGCCGGGCCCGGCGATGTAGATCATGTCCTGGCCGCGTTCGGTGATGACACGGTTCAGGTGGGCGAAGATGAAGTTGAGCCCGGGGGTGGTGCCCCAGTGACCGAGCAGGCGGGGCTTGATGTGCGCAGCCGTGAGGGGCTCGGTCAGCAGGGGGTTGTCCAGCAGGTAGATCTGGCCGACCGAGAGGTAGTTGGCGGCCCGCCAGTAGGCGTCGACTTTCTCCAGCGTGTCCATGCTTCGATCGTCCTTTCTGCGCCGTGGCCATCCCAGGGACCAAGGTCCCGTAGGGAAGGGCCGTTGGAAACGCGACGACGCCCCTCCGGAGAACCGGGGGGCGTCGTCGCGATGCGTGGGCTGCTACTTGAGGATCGGGTACTTCTGGACGATGGGGAGGCGGGCCCACCAGCGGCCCAGGCCCCAGGTGTCGCCGGCCGCCGCGGCGGCCAGGCCGATGAGGACGACGGCGTAGACGATGTGGTCGTCCATGAAGGGGTTGGTCTGGAGAGGCAGTTCCGCGCCCCACATCATGACCATCATCAGGGTGCCCGCACCGGCGGCGACCCGCAGGCCGATGCCGGCGATCAGGGCGACGCCGATGCCGAGGAGACCGAGCATGAACAGCCAGTCGACCAGGGCGTGGCCGGCGAGCGCGTTGTAGAACCCGCCGAGGGGGCCTTCGGCGGCGCCCTTCAGGAAGCCGGTGGTCGGGGTGCCGCCGTTGATCCACGCCTTGGCGGCGGGGGTGGCGAAGCCGAATCCGAACAGCTTGTCGAGGAAGGCCCACAGGAAGATCCAGCCGAGGGCGATGCGGGCGACGGCCCAGACCTGGTCCGCGATGCGCGGAGCGGGGGTGGCCGCCTGGGGGGTGAGGGGGGTCGTGTGGAAGATGCGGCGTCCGTGCGTGGTGGCCATCGTCGGCCCCTTTCAGGGGATTTTCTGTCGCCTTGTGATACTTCAATGACACCGTTTTCCGGGGGCCGTGCTCAGGGCTGGAAGACTCCCCGCCGTGGTCCTCAAGACCCCTGCCTGACGGGACTTTCGTCCCTGGGCGCGGTCAGTCGCCGGCGGAACACCCAGTAGGTCCACGCCTGGTAGGCCAGCACGACCGGGGTGAAGATCGCCGCCACCCAGGTCATCACGCTCAGGGTGTACGGGGTGGAGCTCGCGTTCGTCACGGTCAGGCTGTTGGCCGGGTCGAGCGCGGGCATGACGTCGGGCCACAGGCCGCCGAACAGCGTGGCGGTGATCGCGACGATGGCGACGGTGTTCGCCGTGAACGCCCAGCCGTCACGCCGCCCGATGAGCGCCAGTGCGGCGGCGATGCCGGCCGCCGCCAGGACGGTGGTGACCCAGGTGGCTGGTTTCGGGTCGTTGAGCTGCGTGAGCAGCAGGAACAGCCCTCCTGCCAGGAAGGCGGCCAGCCCGGCCTGCCGCCCGACGCGAGCGGAGGTCTGGCGCAGTTCGCCGTTCGTGCGCAGGGTGAGGAACAGAGCCCCGTGGAAGGTGAACAGCGCGAGCGTGGTCACCCCGCCGAGCAGGGCGTAGGGGCTGAGCAGGGTGAGCAGATTCCCGGTGAACTCGTGCCGGGCGTCCAGGGGGACGCCTCGCACGATGTTGGCGAAGGCGACGCCCCACAGGAACGCGGGGGCGAGGGAGCCCCAGAAGAAGGTGCGGTCCCAGCCCCGGGTGGAATCGCTCTTGTTGCGATACTCCAGGGCGATCCCGCGGGCGATCAGGGCCAGCAGGATGAGGAACAGCGGCAGGTAGAAGCCGCTGAACAGGGTGGCGTACCACTCGGGGAACGCGGCGAACGTCGCGCCGCCCGCGACCAGCAGCCACACCTCGTTGCCGTCCCAGACAGGCCCGATCGAGGCGACGACCAGCCTGCGATCGGCCTCGTCGCGGGACACGTACGGCAGCAGCACGCCGACCCCGAAGTCGAAACCCTCCAGGACGAAGTAACCGGTCCACAGGACCGCGATCAGGATGAACCAGATGGTGGTGAGTTCCATGGGGGCCTTCTAGTAGGAGAGAGCCGGCGCGGCCGGGACGGTTTCGGTGCCGGCTTCGGGGTCGGGCCCGAGTCGGGTGAACTTGATCAGCAGCCGGATCTCGACGGCGGCGAGGACGGCGTACACGAGGGTGAACCCCACGAGAGTCAGGGCGACCGACGGCACGTCGGCGCCCGGGGAGACCGCGGCGGCGGTGCGCATCACGCCGAAGACGGTCCACGGCTGGCGGCCCATCTCGGTGAAGATCCAGCCGAGGGAGTTGGCCAGGAACGGCAGCCCGATGCCGAGCAGGGCGATCCGGGTGAACCAAGGACCGCCGGGGAAGCGCCCGCGACGCATCAGCCAGAGTCCGGCCAGGGCGAGCAGCGCGGCCAGCGCGCCGAAGCCGATCATCAGGCGGAACGACCAGTAGGCGATTCCGACGACCGGCTTGTAGTCGCCGGGGCCGTAGGTGGCCTCGTAGCGTTTCTGCACGTCGTTGATGCCTTCGACGGCGCCGTCAAGGCTGTTGGTGGCCAGCAGGCTGAGTCCGTTGGGCACCTGGACGTTGACGGAGTTGCGGCCGTTCTCGACGTCACCGATCGCGAACAACGAGAACCCGGCCGAGGTCTCGTCCT
Organism: Herbidospora sp. NBRC 101105; assembly: GCF_030269205.1. Lineage (NCBI taxonomy): Bacteria > Bacillati > Actinomycetota > Actinomycetes > Streptosporangiales > Streptosporangiaceae > Herbidospora > Herbidospora sp. NBRC 101105. Next base: position 8,042 of record NZ_BSSX01000012.1, read on the forward strand.
CCCAGAGGGCTTCGGCCGCCGCCATCTTCATCGGCTGCTGCTCGGTCATGATCTGGGCCTGCACGTGGCCCGACACCGCCACCCCGAGCGCGGCGACCAGACTCACCGACATGGCCAGCCTGGCGGAGGTGCGGAAGATCGCCGTGTCCCGGTCACGGGCGATCTGCCAGACGCTGATCCCGGCCATGAACGCGCCGGCCGTGGCGAACGCCCCGAAGATCACATGGGGGAAGGTGACCAGGGTCGTGGAGTTGGTGAGCACGGCGCCGATGTCGGTGAGCTCGGCCCGGCCGCTGACCGGGTTGAGCCGGTATCCCACGGGATGCTGCATCCAGGAGTTGGCGGCGAGGATGAAGTACGCCGAGATGACCGTGCCGATCGAGGCGAGCCAGATCGTCGCCAGGTGCACCCGGCGCGGCAGGCGGTCCCAGCCGAAGATCCACAGGCCGAGGAACGTCGACTCCATGAAGAAGGCGATCAGCCCCTCCATGGCCAGCGGCGCGCCGAACACGTCACCGACGAACCGCGAATAGGCGCTCCAGTTCATCCCGAACTGGAACTCCTGCACGATGCCGGTGACCACGCCCATCGCGAAGTTGATCAGAAAGAGCTTGCCCCAGAAGTGGGTCAGCCGCAGATATCCGGGTTTCCCGGTGCGGTACCAGGCGGTCTGCAGACTCGCGACCAGCACTGACAGACCGATGGTGAGCGGGATGAACAGGAAGTGGTAGACGGTTGTGATGCCGAACTGCCAGCGTGAGAGGTCGAGGACATCCATGGTGGGAGCGTGGGGGGCCGGATGTGGCCGTCCCCAGGGGACTCGGTCCTCGCACGACAGGACCTTGGTCCCTGTTGCGTTATGTCCGGTAAAAGTAAATTGGCGGCATGATTCGGGTTTTTCTTGTCGATGATCACGAGGTCGTCCGGCGCGGTGTCGCCGCGCTCCTGGACAGCGAGGACGACATCGAGGTGATCGGCGAGGCCGGCACCGCGGAGTCGGCGATCGCGCGCATCCCCGCGCTGCGCCCCGATGTCGCGGTGCTCGACATGCGGCTGCCCGACGGCAACGGCGTGGAGATCTGCCGCGAGGTGCGCAATCGGGTGCCCGGTCTGGCGTGCCTCATGCTGACTTCGTACGCCGATGACGAGGCGCTGTTCCAGGCGGTGATGGCGGGCGCGTCGGGTTATGTCCTCAAGCAGATCCACGGGTCCGACCTGGTGGGCGCCGTGCGCACGGTGGCGGCCGGGCAGTCGCTGATGGACCCGCAGACCACAGCCGCGATGCTGCACCGCCTGCGTGACGACGCCACGCGCAAGGATCCCCTGGCCGCGCTGACCGACCAGGAGCGCCGCATTCTGGAGTACATCGGTGAAGGGCTGACCAACCGCCAGATCGGCGAGCACATGTTCCTGGCCGAGAAGACGGTGAAGAACTACGTGTCCACCCTGCTCACCAAGCTCAGCATGCAGCGCCGCACCCAGGTGGCCGCCCTGGCCGCGCGCCTCCAGGCCGACCGGCACGACTGACGGCTGTCAGCCGGTCGGGACGCTCCAGCGCAGCAGCGTCCCACCGAGTGCGCCCGGACCCGCCTCGAACGTGCCGCCCAGCTGGTCGGCCCGGTCGTCCAGGTTGCGCAGCCCGCTCCTGCGGCCGTCCGGGGACAGGCCGACACCGTTGTCCTCCACCGTCAGCGTGAGGTTCCCGCCGCCGACCTCCGCCGTGACCTGGGCCCGGGTCGCCTTCGCGTGTCGGACGAGGTTCGACAGCGCCTCTCTGAGGACGGCGAGCAGGTGTTCGGCGACGGGTTCCGGGACGGCGTTGTCGAGCGGTCCCTCCAGCCGCAGTCCCGGGAGAAACCCCAGGTGCCCGCGGGTTCCCTCGACGAGATCCACGATCTGCGCGCGCAGACCCGAGCCGCCCGGCCCAAGCGGTCCCTGAAGCGCGAAGATCGTGGCCCGGATCTGGCGGATCGTGGCGTCGAGCTCGTCGATGGCGTGCTGGACGCGGGAGGCCCCCTCGGGCCGGTCGACCAGCCGGATGGTGCTCATCAGGGTCATCGCCACCGCGAACAGCCGCTGGATGACCACATCGTGCAGGTCTTTGGCGATACGGTCGCGGTCTTCCAGCAGGCCCAGACGCTCGGCGTCTCTCCTCGCTTCGGCCAGCTCAAGCGCGATGGCGGCCTGGCCGGCGAAGGAGTGCAGCATGCGCACCGTCGAGGGGGCGAACGGAACGCGCCCCGGCCGTTTGCCGAAGGCCAGCACGCCCCTGATCGATCCGGCCGCGCCCAGCGGGACGGCGGTGGCGGGACCGATCGGCAGGCTGTCGAGGGTCTCGTAGTCGGTCGCGGCCAGATCGCGGACCGTGACCGGCTCACCGGTCCGGAAGGCCTGGCCGGACAGCGACCCGTCGATGCCGATCTCGGTGCCCAGCAGGCCCTCGGCGCCTTCGGAGATCAGCACGCGCAGCGCCCGGCCGTCGTCGATGGGGAAGAGGATCGAGGCGACGTCGGCGTCCGCCATGTCCCGGACGTTCCGGGCCACCTGGCTGAGCACGTCGCCGACGTCCGCGCCGGACAGCAGGCTCGTCGTGACCTCGGAGCTGGCCTGCAACCAGATCTCCCGGCGGTGGGTCTCCCCGTAGAGGCGGGCGTTCTCGATGGCCACGCCGGCGGCCGTGGCCAGGGCGATGACGACGGCCTCGTCCTCTTCGTCGAAGTCGGCTCCGCCGCGTTTCTCGGTGAGGTAGAGGTTGCCGAAGACCTCCTCACGGAGTCTCAGGGGGACGCCGAGAAAGGAGCCCATCGGCGGGTGGCCGGGGGGAAACCCGTACGACTCGGGATGGTCGGAGATTCGGGACATCCGCAGTGGCCGGGGCTCTTTGATCAGCAGTCCGAGCAGGCCGAGACCGTGGGGCCAGTGTTCGATCCGGGCGATCTCCTCCTCGCTGAGGCCGACCGGGATGAACTCCAGCAGGGTGTTCTCCTCGCCGATCACGCCGAGGGCGCCGTAGCTGGCGTCCACCAGTTGGGTCGCGGTCTCGACGATGCGCCGGAGCACCGTCTCGAGCTGGAGGTCGCTGCCGACCAGGACGACGGCTTCCAGGAGTGTGTGGACCCGGTCGCGGGTGGCGAGCACCGCCTCCAGGCGTGATTGGAGCTCGGCGAGCAGCTCGTCCAGGCGCATGCTCGGAATCAGAGGATGCGTTCCCTCCGTGGTCATTTCCGAATTGTGGCACCAAGTGCATCGGTGGACCAAAGTCCCTGACCGCAGAGCCCTCCGGCCCTGCGGCAGGCGGGACGGCGGGCGAGAACCTGGAGGCAGAGCCCGTTAAGGAGGCTTTGCCATGATCACTCCGCTCGCCACCGATCTTGGGACACGCCGGCTCCTGATCGCAGCCGGAGAGGCGCCGTCGGTGCAGAACACCCAGCCGTGGCGGTTCCGGGTCGTGCGCCGCGAGTACGTCGAGCTGTCCGCCGACCCGGATCGCCGGCTGACGGTGGGGGACCCCCGCGCCAGGTCGCTGCACGTGAGCTGCGGTGCCGCCCTGCTCAACCTCCGGCTGGCCGTCCGGCAGACGGGTCACCACCCGCTGGTGTGGCTGATGCCCGAACCCGGCCTGCTGGCCGCCGTGCGCCTCAAGGAGACCGAGGCGCCCCTCCCCGCCGAGCGCCGTCTGTACGCCGCCATCCCCGCCCGCAGGACCAACCGCGAGCCCTACGACGATCGGGCCGTGCCCGCCGGGATCATCGGCGATATGAAGATCGCCGCCAGCCGGGAGGGCGCCTGCCTGGTCGTCCTCGACCGCACCGGGGTTCATGAGCTGCTCGAATACGCGGCCATCGCGGAGGACGAACTGGGCCGCGACGGCGACTATCAGGCGGAGCTCACCCGGTGGGCGGTGCCCGACTACGTTCGCGGCCCCGGCCCGGACGGCGACCCGCCCGTGACCCGGAACCTCGGCCGGCGGTACCGGTCGGCCACATTCGAGGCGCGTCCGCGGATCGCCGTCCTCACCACGCCCGGTGACGGGCCGGTCGACTGGCTGCGCGCCGGGCAGGCCCTCGAACGGGTGCTCCTCGTCGCCACCGCCGCCGGGCTGTCCACGTCCTTCCTGAACCAGCCGCTCGACCTGCGCGACATGCGCGGCCACACCGACCCCCGCCACCGTCGCGGGCATCCACAAATGATCATCAGGTTCGGCTTCGGCCCGCCCGTGCCGCGCGCGCCCCGCCGTCCCGTGACTGAACTGGAGATCCACCATGTCCGATGAATGCGACGTCCTGCTGCGCGACGGCGGCATCGCCCACATACGCCCGCTTGGCCCCGGCGACGTGCCGGAACTGCACGAACTGGTGGAACGCGTCTCCGAGAAATCCGCGTACCTGCGGTTCTTCACCGGAGGCCGGGCGACGGCGCACGCGTACATGGACGCGATCGCCCGGCCCGGCCATCACGGCCGTGTGCTGGTCGCCTTGGTGGCGGGACGGCTCGCCGCTGTCGCCGAGTACATCCCGGACGCGGACGGCGCCGCCGACCTCGGCGTCCTCGTGGACGACGCCCTGCACGGCACCGGCCTGGGCACGCTGCTCATCGAGCACCTGGCCCTCGCCGCCGCGGCCGAGGGGGTGACCCGCTTCGTCGCCGACGTCCTGACCGAGAACAAGGTCATGCTCGACGTGCTCTCCCACGTGGGCCTGCCGGTCGAGATCACCCGCAGTGGCCCGGACACCCGCGTGATCGCGGCGCTCACCGCGGGAAGTCGCCTGGCCGGGACCATCGCGGCCCGCGATCACGAGGCCGAACGCGCCTCGCTGCGACGGGTGCTGGAACCACGCGCCGTCGCCGTCGTCGGCGCCGGCCGCGATCCCGGCTCGGTCGGGCACAAGGTGCTGCGCAACCTGATAGACGGCGGATTCCCCGGCACGATCTACCCCGTCAACCCGCACGCCGACGAGATCGCCGGCTGGCCGGCCTACCCCTCCCTGGCCATGCTGCCCGAGCGGGTCGACGTCGTCGTGGTGGCGGTCCCCGCGAAGGCGGTCCCGGACGTGGCCCGCGACTGCGCGGCGACGGGGGTGCGCGGCCTGGTGGTCCTGTCGGCCGGGTTCGCCGAGCATGGCGGCAAGGACGCCGAACGCGAACTCCTGACGATCTGCCGCACGGCGGGGATGCGCCTGATCGGCCCCAACTGCCTGGGCATCGTCAACACCGCCGCCCACCTGAACGCCAGCTTCCTGCGCGGCACGCCGGAACCGGGCGGTGTCGCGGTGCTGTCCCAGTCGGGGGCGGTCGGCGCGGTGCTGCTCGACCGGCTGCCGATCTCCTCGTTCGTGTCGGTCGGCAACAAGGCCGACGTCAGCGGAAACGACCTGCTGGAGTACTGGGAGGACGACGAGACCACCCGCGTCATCGCGCTCTACCTGGAGTCGTTCGGCAACCCCCGCAGGTTCGCCCGGATCGCCGCCCGGGTGGGGCGGCGCAAGCCGGTCCTGCTGGTCAAGAGCGGCCGTTCGGAGGCGGGTGACCGGGCCGTGCGCTCCCACACCGCCGCCGCCGCGACGCCGGACATCGCCGTCGACGCGCTGGTCCGCGCGGCCGGGGTGATCCGCCTCGACAGCATCCGCGACATGTACGACACCGCCCGGCTCCTGGAGACCCAACCCCTGCCCGCCGGGCGGCGGGTCGCCATCGTCGGCAACTCGGGCGGCCCGGAGGCCATGACGGCCGACGTCTGCGAACGCGCCGGCCTGACCGTTCCCGCCCTCGACCCTGGCGCCGAACTGCGGCGCAGGTTCCCCTCGGCGGCCCTCGGCAACCCGGTCGACCTGGGCGCGGAGGCGTCCGCCGAGGACATCGGGCTGGGGATCGAAAGCGCTCTGGCCGACCCCGGGGTGGATGTCGTCTTGGCCGTCTACACCCCGCCCTTCGGCTCCGGCGCGCCCGCCACCAAGGAGGCCATCGCCAAGGCCGCCCGCGAAGCGCGCAAGCCGGTCATCGCCTGCATCCTGGGCGAGGACGGCCTCATCGACGGCCGGGTGCCGAGCTACGCCTACCCTGAACAGGCCGTCCAGGCACTGGCCCGGGTCGTCCATTACACCGAGTGGCGGAACTCTCCCGCGGAGGAGGTGGAGACGGGCGGCTTCGACGACCTCACCGCGCGGGCACTGCTGACGGGGCAGGCCCCCGAAGGATGGCTCGACCCCCACGCGCTCGACGGACTGCTCCGGCACTTCGGCATCCCGCTCGTCCAGACGATCAGCGTGTCCGATGCCGAGGCGGCGGCCGAGGCGTCCGCCGCCCTGGGCGGTCCGGTGGTGCTGAAGGCGGTCGGCCCCGTCCACAAGAGCGACGTCGGCGGTGTACGGGTCGGCCTGACCACTCCGGAGGAGACCAGGGCCGCCTTCGTCGCGATGCGGGAGTCGATCGGCGCTGAGATGACCGGCGCTGTCGTCCAGCCGATGGTCGAGCAGGGTACCGAGATCATCGTCGGCGGTGTCAACTATCCCGCCTTCGGCCCGCTGGTCATGGTCGGCATGGGCGGCGTCACCGCCGACCTGCTCGCCGACCGCGCCTTCCGGGTGCCGCCGTTCTCGGCGGCCACCGCCGAGGGGATGATCCGCGAGCTCCGCTCGCACCCCGTCCTGTACGGCTACCGCGGCAGGCCCCCGGCCGACGCCCAGGCGCTGGCAGAGGTCGTCAGAAGAGTGGGCCTGCTCATGGACGCCCTCCCGGAGGTCGCCGAACTCGACCTCAACCCGGTGATCGTCACCCCCGGCGGCGCGGTCGCCGTCGACGCCCGAATCAGACTGGCCCCGGCCGGACGCCCGCCCTCGCCGTTCATCCGCAGACTCCGCTGACAGGAGGAGACATGCGACCCACCGTACGAACCCTGATGACTCAGGAGGTTGTGACGGTTCATCCGGACGCGACCTTCAAGGAGGTCGCCGAGACCATCATCGGGAACGAGATCAGTGGAGTCCCGGTCGTCGGAGACGACGGCCGGGTGCTCGGCGTCATCTCCGAAGAGGACCTGCTGCGCAAGGAGCAGTTCCGCGAGCAGTACTACCGCGAGGGCTACCAGCCCCCGCTGCGCGCCCGTCTGCGTCATCGGCTGAATCACCGGCGCGACCCCGGACGCACGGCCCACGGTGACACGGCGGCCGAGTTGATGACCTCTCCGGCGGTGACCATCGGCCCGGACTTCTCGTGCGGGTACGTGGCCCGGCTCATGGAGCGCGAGGACGTCAAGCGGCTGCCCGTGGTCGACGACGCCGGTCGGCTGATCGGCGTGGTCAGCAGGCGTGACCTGATCAAGCCGTTCCTCCGCCCGGACGCCGAACTGGCGGAGGAGATCGCCGGCGACGTCCTCGGAGGACGCCTCGGCATCGACACCTCCGGCGTGCGCGTCATCGTGGAAGAAGGAATCGTCCGCCTCGGCGGATCGACGCGCCGCAGGAGCGAGGGCGCCCTCGTCGCGCGTGTCATCGAACGCGTCAACGGCGTCGTCGACGTCGTCAACGAGATGACGTGGACACAGGACGACGGGGTCACCTGGTCCGGCCTCTGAACAAGCGCGAAAGGCCGGCCCGGCGAGTGGATCGCCGGGCCGGCCTTTCGTTCCGTGTTCAGAGCAGAGGGGGGAAGACGGCTTCCGGAGCGGAGCCGCGCACCGTGATCTCGCCCACCGCGACGTCGATCACGCCGTCGATCTCCCGGATCTCCCTGAGAAGCCTGCGGAGCTCCAGGTCCCCGATCTCTCCGGCGACGGTGACCATCCCTTTGTCGACATCGCAGGTGATCGTCTCGGGATTCGCGGCGGCCGCGTGGACGGCGGCCGTGACGTCGGCCTCCAGCTCGGCCGCTGGACGGAGGAACACCCGCAGCAGGTCGAACTGGTGGACGGTGCCGCAGACCCGCCCGGTGACCGGGTCGATCACCGGAAGCTGCTTCACACGGTGCTCGTGCATCAGCCGCGCGGCGGACTTCACCGACGTCCCCGGCGTCACGACGATCGCGGGCGAGGTCATCAGCTCGGCCGCCCGCACCGCCCGCTCCTTGCGCTGCCGCGCCCGGTTGCCCGGGCCGAACGAGGCGAACGTGCGCCGGGGGACGATCTCCCGCAGCAGCAGGTCGTCCTCCGACACGACTCCGACGGGGCGGCGGTCGGCGTCGACGACGGCGACGGCGCCGACCTTGAACCGCTGCATGGCGGACAGGATCTCGGCGAAGTCCGCCTCCATCTCCACGGCGATCGCCACGCGGCCCATGACGTCTTTGACCTCAACGGACATGATTCTCTGCCCCCTCCACAGGTGCGTCGGGCCGGACGACGGCGACCGGGCACTCGGCGTGGTGCAGGACGGCCCGGCTGACCGAGCCCATCAGCGCCGAGGCGACCGCGCTCCGGCCGTGCGAGCCCACGACGAGCAGGTCGGCGCCCGCGGAGGCGTCCACCAGGGCCGCGACGGGATGGCTCAGGCGCACGTCCTCGATGACCTTGATCTCCGGGTACCGCTCCCGCCAGGGATCGAGGATCCCCGCGACCACGGCGTGCTGCGCGGTGCCGATCTCCTCCAGGTCGTAGATGATGCCGGGCGCGTACGCGTGCACCGGCTCCATCCAGGCGCGCACCGCCCGCAGGGTGCTGTAACGCGACCGGGCCTGCTCGAACGCGTAGGCCAGCGCGGGCTGCGCGGCGGGGGAGTCGTCCACGCCGACGACGATCTCGCCGGTGGGCAGTCCCGGAAGGTGGCGGACCACCACCACGGGACCGGGCACGTGCCCGGCGACGTGCGAGCTCACCGACCCGACGACCGCGCCCGCGAAGCCGCCCATGCCCCGGGTGCCGACGACCAGCTCAGCCGCCTGGGCGGCGGCCCGGCGCAGGACGTCCGCCGGCCGGCCCTCGATCTGCTCGGTGACGACGGTGATCCCGGGCTGTCTGGCCTTGGCGGCCCTCTCGGCCTCTTGGAGGACGCGGACCGCGCCCCGGGACAGCGCGTCCTCCAGGTGGGGGTTGGGGAATTTGGGGATCTCGTGCGGGGACCGCTCGACGGCGAAGACGACGCGCAACGGCAGGCCGGTCCGGGCCGCGTCGTCCGCGGCCCACTCGATGGCGGCGACGGTGGCCGGGGAACCGTCCACACCGACGACGATGGCTTCTTTCATGGCTCCTCCTGGGGTCACCTCCATGACACTCCGCCCGGACTCGCCTCCCCAGGGACGAAGGTCCCTGCCGAGGGAGGCGAAAGCACCGGACCTGGTCATCGCCGTCATTCGGCGGCGATGCGGCCGGCCGTCTCGGCCAGGCGGCTGGCGTAGCCCCACTCGTTGTCGTACCAGCCGAACACCTTCACCAGGTCGCCGTCGACCTGGGTGAGCGGAGCGTCGAACACGCAGGACGCCGGGTCGCCGATCACGTCGCTGGAGACCAGCGGAGCGGTGCTGTAGCGGAGCACACCCGCGAGAGGGCCCTCTCCGGCCTGGGCGAAGGCGTGGTTGACCTCCTCGACGGTCGTCCGGCGGGACACGACGGCCGACAGGTCCGTGAGGGAACCGTCGGTGACGGGGACCCGGAGGGCGACGCCGTCCAGGCGTCCGGACAGCGCGGGCAGGACCTCGCCGACCATGCGGGCGGCGCCGGTCGTGGTGGGGATGATGTTGACGGCGGCCGAACGGGCGCGGCGCGGGTCCTTGTGGGGCGCGTCGAGCAGGCGCTGGTCGCCGGTGTAAGCGTGGACGGTGGTCATGAAGCCCTTGACGAGCCCGAACGTGTCGTCGAGCACCTTCACCATCGGCGCCACGCAGTTGGTGGTGCAGGACGCCATGGAGATGATCCGGTGTGTGGCCGGGTCGTAGGCGGCGTCGTTGACACCGGGCACGATCGTGACGTCCATGCCCTTGCCGGGTGCGCTCACCAGGACCTTCCGCGCGCCGTTCTTCAGGTGCGTCTCCACGTCGGCGCGGGCGCGGAACCGGCCGGTCGCCTCGATGACCAGGTCCACGCCGTAGTCGCGCCAGTCGATGCCGGAGGGGTGGTGGTGGCCGGTCACCGGTATGCGCACGCCGCCGACCACGAGGCCGCCGGGGGTGGAGGTCACCGGTCGGTCGTAGGTGCCGTGGGTGGAGTCGTGCTTGAGCAGGTGGGCCAGCGCCTCGGGGTCGGCGAGGTCGTTGATCGCCACGATGTCCAGGCCCCGGTCCACACCCGCTCTTAGCACGGCCCGGCCGATCCGCCCGAATCCGTTGATGCCGATCCTCGTCATGGTCTTCTCCTTCGTTTCGTCGAGTCGAGCCGATCGTCCGGCTGTGGTCCCGGCCGACGTAGAGGCGAAGACCGTGGGATCGAGGTGACTTTGGTCCTGGTCAGGCGTGACCTCCGGGTCGTGATCGGTGGCCGGCCACGCGCGAGAGTGAGAGGTGCCGATCGATCTGAGGGGGTACGTGATGACGCTCACCGAGGCCTGGAGAGGGTTCCGAGGCACGACGTGGCGCACGGTCGTCGATGTCCGCGCGTTCATCCAGGCCAACTACACGCCGTACACCGGAGACGAGGGATTCCTCGCCGGGCCCACCCCCCGGACGAAGACCGTGTGGGGCACGGTCGCCGGGATGCTCCCCGAGGAGCGGCGGCGAGGGATCTACGACGTCGACGTCGCCACGCCCTCGTCGATCACCGCACACGCTCCCGGCTACATCGACCGGGACAACGAGCTGATCGTGGGACTGCAGACCGACGCGCCGCTCAAGCGGGCGATCATGCCCCAGGGCGGGCTGCGCATGGTCGAGAACGGCCTGGCCGCCTACGGCTACGAACTCGACCCGAAGGTGAGGGAGATCTTCACCAAATACCGGAAGACCCACAACGACGGCGTCTTCGACGCCTACACCCCCGAGATCCGGGCCGCCCGCCGGGCCGGCCTGATCACCGGCCTGCCCGACGCCTACGGCAGAGGCCGCATCATCGGCGACTACCGCCGCGTCGCCCTGTACGGGGTCGACCGGCTCATCGAGGCGAAGAAGGCCGAACTCGGCGCGCTGGACGACGTGTTCTCCACCGGTGATGTGATCCGCGACCGGGAGGAGCTGAACGAACAGATCCGCGCTTTGCATGAGCTGCGCGCGATGGCCGCCTCCTACGGCCACGACATCTCCGGTCCGGCCACGACCGCCAGTGAGGCGGTGCAGTGGCTCTACTTCGCCTACCTGGCGGCGGTCAAGGAGCAGAACGGCGCCGCCATGTCGCTCGGCCGCACCTCGACGTTCCTGGACGTCTACCTCGAACGCGACCTGGCCGAAGGCCGGATCACCGAGGAACGCGCGCAGGAGCTGGTCGACGACTTCGTGATCAAACTGCGGACCGTCCGGTTCCTCCGCACCCCCGAATACGACCAGCTCTTCTCCGGCGACCCGACCTGGGTGACGGAGTCGATCGGCGGCATCGGCGACGACGGCCGCCCCCTGGTGACCCGCACGAGCTTCCGTTACCTGCAGACGCTGCGCAACCTCGGCCCCGCGCCGGAGCCCAACCTGACGGTGTTCTGGTCGCCTCGCCTCCCGGAGCCGTTCAAGCGCTTCTGCGCGGCCCTCTCGATCGAGACGAGCTCGATCCAGTACGAGAGCGACGAGCTCATGCGCCCAATCTTCGGCGACGACACGGCCATCGCCTGCTGCGTCTCCGCGGCCCCCGTGGGACACCAGATGCAGTTCTTCGGCGCCCGGGTCAACCTCGCCAAGACCCTCCTGTACGCCGTCAACGGGGGTCGCGACGAGATGACCGGCGACCAGATCGCTCCACCGACGCCCCCGCTGACCGGGGATCACCTGTCCTACGACGAACTCGCCCCGGCCTTCGACCACATGATGGACTGGCTGGCCCGCACGTACGTGAACGCGCTCAACGTCATCCACTACATGCACGACAAGTACGCCTACGAGCGCGTCGAGATGGCCCTGCACGACCACCCGATCAAGCGCACTTTGGCGTGCGGCATCGCCGGCTTGTCGGTCGCCGCCGACAGCCTCTCGGCCGTCAAGTACGCGCGCGTGCGGGTGATCCGCGACGCATCCGGCCTGGCCGTCGACTACGAGGTCGAGGGCGATTACCCGGCCTTCGGCAACAACGACGACCGGGTCGACGCCATCGCCGTCGACCTGGTGCACTCGTTCATGGAGAAGGTCCGCAGGCACCCGGCGTACCGGGGAGCGGAACACACCCAGTCGGTGCTCACCATCACCTCCAACGTCGTGTACGGGAAGCACACCGGCAACACCCCCGACGGCCGCCGGGCGGGCCTGCCGTTCGCACCCGGCGCCAACCCGATGAACGGCCGCGACCGGCACGGCATGATCGCCTCGGCCCTGTCGGTGGCCAAACTGCCCTACGCCGACGCCCAGGACGGCATCTCGCTGACCAACACGGTGACGCCCGAAGGTCTGGGCCGTGCCGAGGAGGAACGCGTCACTAACCTGGCCGGTGTGCTCGACGGGTACATGGACGCCGGCGGCTTCCACATGAACGTCAACGTGCTCACCCGCGCCACGCTGCTCGACGCGATGGAACACCCCGAGAAGTACCCGCAGCTCACCATCCGCGTGAGCGGCTACGCGGTGAACTTCGTCCGGCTCACCAGGGAGCAGCAGCAGGACGTGGTCGACCGCACCTTCCACGGGACGCTGTGATGGAGGGGGCCGGGGTCATCAGCTCCTGGGACCTGTCGGTCGGCGTCGACGGCCCCGGCACCCGGTTCGTCGTCTTCACCTGCGGCTGCCCGCTGCGCTGCCTCTACTGCCAGAACCCCGAGACATGGCGTCTGCGCGACGGCCGCCGCGTCACCGTGGACGAGGTGATGGCCGAGGCGGCGAAGTACCGCCGCTTCATCGACGTCGCGGGCGGCGGCGTCACGATCAGCGGCGGGGAACCGCTGCTCCAGCCGCGGTTCACGGGCGAACTTCTGCGCCGGAGCCGTGCTCTCGGCCTGCACACCGCCCTGGACACCTCGGGGTATCTCGGCGACCGGGCCACCGACGAACTGCTGGCCGACACCGACCTGGTCCTGCTCGACATCAAGTCGGCCGACCCGGTGGGCTACCGCGCCCTCACGGGGGTGGACCTCGCCCCGACGTTGCGCTTCGCCCGCCGCCTCTCGAATCTGGGCCGGCCGACGTGGATCCGCTTCGTCCTCGTCCCCGGCCTGACCGACAGGGTCCGTGACGTGGACACCCTGGCGGCCTTCGTGTCGACACTGCGGAACGTGGAGCGGGTCGACGTCCTGCCGTTCCACCGCATGGCCATGGGGAAGTACCGCGAGCTGGGCCTTGAGTTCCCGCTCGCCGACGTGAGCCCTCCAGGTCCGGAACTGCTCGACCGGGTCCGGCAGCAGTTCCGGAACATGGGCCTCACCTGTTCTTGAGTTCCGCGCGGTCGCGGATTCCGTGCAGCATCCTGCTCTCCATGAACAGGCTCGCCGGGGTCATCACGACGTCGTAGAAGACCTTCGCCGCCCCGCACACGTCAATGCGGTTGCGGCTGATCAGCCGGGTGACGCCGTCCTTCTCCCGCAGCAGGAACGACCAGACCCACCTGCCGTCCTCGGACCGGAACACCAGCGTGCTCTCCGGCTCCAGGACGGCCACCCGCATGCGCGGTCCGGACGCGCCGAAGGGCAGGACGTCGTCCACCTTGAGGTTCTGGAAGGCCGGGAGTATCTCGTCTGCGCTGTGCATGTCGAGCCCGAAGAGGTTCTCGATCCAGTCGTAGGTGTAGGCCCCACCGCGGCCGCTGCCCATCTGGACGAGCCATGGCCAGACCGCACTCGCGGGCGCGTCGATCGAGACGGCCCGGGTCGTCGTCACACCGGGTTCGGGGATCAGTCCGTCGCCCGGCATGGGGCCCTCGATCTCGTTCTCCTCGGCTCCCCAGTTCCGGCACCAGCGGTTCAGAACGGGCTGGAGGACCAGGGCCGTCCCCGCGATGCCGAGGATGATCGTTTTCTTGCGCATGCCGCCTCCTTGGTCGATCACCTCCACTGTCCGCTCGTCCGGGCTCTCCGCGGAGGGCTCAAGGTCACCGCCGGGCGGGACCTAAGCCTCTCCATCCGCTGGTGGGACACGTGCAGGGTGAAACGGAGAGATCACAGAGGAGGAGCCATGCAGGCAGCGAGCGTCATCGCCTTCGACAAGCCGATCGTGGTCACGGAGGCGCCGGTCCCGGAGCCGGGGCCCGCGCCGACCTCGCGGAGGTGTTCGCGCTGCACGCGGCCGGACGCACCGAGGTCGTGTGCGAGACCCGCCCGCTCGACGAGATCAACGAGGCCGTGGAGGACGTGCTGTCAGGCCGCGTGGGCGCGCGCCTGGTGTTCACGTTCTGAGCGCGCGACCAGCCTGACGAACGCCAGCCCGGTGAGCGCCGCCACGGTCGCGGCCATGGCGGCGCCTCCGAGCAGCCCGATCAGGGCGATGAGCCAGACCGGCTGGCCCTCCTGCCAGAGCGGAGTCGCCACGGCGGCGAACACGCCGAGCGCCACCGCCCACGCCCCGGCGGTGGCCGCGATCCACCACGCCGATCCCGGCAGCCGGACGGCGAGCACCCGCCACTGGAGCACACCCATAGCGCACAACCCCACGACGCCGAGCGCGACCGCGAGCACACCACTGACCTGATCACCGACCACGACGGGCACCACCCCCGCGGCCCAGGCCGTCGCCGCTCCGCACGAGGTCGCGCCGGCCCACGCCAGGGTCGGCACCCAGCTCAGCACGCTCCGCAGGGCGCAGGCCTGGACGAAGCCGAGAACCAGCCCCTCCACCGCCCCCGCCGTGATGAGCGCCAGCGCCTGGAGCAGCGGCGACTCCGACCCGGCCACGAGCGCGGCCACCACGGCGGGGACGGCGAAGCCGGCCAGTTCGCCTGCGGTCACCGCACGGAACCACCGCCACCATGCGCTGGTCGGCGCGGCTTGAGGGTCGGCAGGGCCGACGACCATGGAGATCGCCACCCCGTCGTCCAACGACCGCACCACCGGCTGCCCGAGCTCGGTCAGCGCCGCGCGGACGGCGGCTGGGCCGGTGGTGGCCGACCCGTAGGCAGGATGCGCCCGGCCGCGCAGGACCACGGTCAGCGCCGCTCCGCCTTCGAGATTGCGCCACCAGGTGCGGCCACGTCGGCTGACGACCGTGAGGACGTCGCCGTCCTCGGCGTACCGGACCGGGATCGCGAAGACGCGGCCGGAGCGCCGCCCAGTGATCACCAGCAGGACGACGAAACGAGACAACAGGTCGTGCAGCGGGGACATCAGTATCCATCGCACCACCGCGTTGACGACGCGCATGGGACCTCCTTCATCGGCCCTTCCACCGTCCAGGACGGCGGTCGTCCGGGCACGGGCCGAAGGTCCCCCCGCCTGGTGCCTTTGTGCTCAGGAACCGCCTCGCGCCGGTGGGGATGCTGGGGGCGGAGGTGGTCGGACATGATCGACCTACTTGTGGGAAACGCCCTCAAGGCTCTGGACGAGTACGCGGCCTACACCCAGGAGCAGATCGACCACATCGTCAAGAAGGCGTCCGTCGCGGCGCTGGACGAGCATGCCGAACTCGCCGACCTGGCGGTCCGGGAGACCGGACGCGGCGTGTTCGAGGACAAGGCCGTCAAGAACCTCTTCGCCTGCGAGCACGTGACCCACAGCATGGCGGCGCTGAAGACCGTCGGGGTGATCTCCCGCGACGACATCACCGGCCTGGTCGAGATCGCCGAGCCCGTGGGGGTGATCGCCGGCATCACCCCGGTCACCAACCCGACCTCGACCACCATCTTCAAGGCCCTCATCGCGCTGAAGACGCGCAACCCGATCGTCTTCGCCTTCCACCCGGCGGCCCAGCAGTGCAGCGCCGCGGCGGCCCGGGTGGTGCGCGACGCGGCGGTGGCGGCGGGCGCGCCGGAGCACTGCGTGCAGTGGATCACCGAACCGTCGCTCCAGGCCACGACCGCGCTGATGCGGCACGACGGCGTCGCGACGATCCTGGCGACCGGCGGCAACGGCATGGTGCGCGCCGCCTACTCGGCGGGCAAGCCGGCGCTCGGCGTCGGGGCGGGCAACGTGCCCGCCTATGTGGAAGCCACGGCCGACGTGCGGCGCGCGGTGAACGACATCGTGCTGAGCAAGGCCTTCGACAACGGCATGGTGTGCGCCAGCGAGCAGGCGGTCATCCTCGACGCCGCGGTCCACGACACCGCGCTCGCGGAGTTCGCCCGGCTGCACGCCCACCTGGCCACCCCCGACGAGAAGCGAAAGCTGGAGGACCTGCTGTTCACCGCCGGGGCCATCAACCCCGACGTGGTGGGCCGCCCCGTCGAGTGGATCGCCGAGCAGGCCGGGTTCACCGTTCCGGAGGGGACTTCGATCATCCTGGCGGAGGTGGCGGGCGTCGGCCCGGCCGAGCCGCTGACCAGGGAGAAGCTCTGCCCCGTCCTCGCGGTGCTCAAGGCGGGCGACCGCCAGGAGGGCATCACGCTGGCCGAGCGCATGGTCGAGTTCGGCGGGCTCGGGCACAGCGCGGCCGTGCACACCCGCGACGCGGCGCTGGCCGAGGAGTTCGGGGAGCGGGTGAAGGCTGTGCGGATCATCTGGAACTCGCCCGCCTCGCAGGGCGGCATCGGCGACATCTACAACGCCTTCCTGCCCTCGCTCACACTGGGGTGCGGCAGCTACGGCCGCAACTCGGTGTCGCACAACATCTCGGCCGTCGACCTGCTCAACATCAAGCGCATCGGGCGGCGGACCAACAACCTCCAGTGGTTCAAGGTCCCCGCCAAGGTCTACTTCGAGCCGCACGCCATCCGCTACCTGGCCGACATGCCGGACGTCCACCGGGTGACCGTCGTGACCGACCCGACGATGACCCGCCTCGGGTACGTGGACCGGATCATCACCGTCCTGAACCGGCGGCCCGAACGGGTCGCGCTGCAGATCATCGACGACGTCGAGCCGGAACCCAGCGTCGCCACGGTGGACCGGGGCGCCGAACTCATGCGCTCCTTCAGGCCCGACACGATCGTCGCGCTGGGTGGCGGGTCGGCGATGGACGCCGCCAAGGTCATGTGGCTGCGCTACGAACACCCGGAGGTCGTCTTCGCCGACATACGGCAGAAGTTCTTCGACATCCGCAAGCGCGCCTTCCGGTTCCCGCCGCTCGGCGCGCTGGCCCGGCTGGTCTGCGTGCCCACCACGTCCGGGACGGGCGCGGAGGTGACGCCCTTCGCCGTCATCACCGACACCGCGACCGGGAAGAAGTACCCGCTGGCCGACTACGCGCTGACCCCGACCGTGGCGATCATCGACCCGGTGCTCGCCGCCGACCTGCCGCCGGTGGTCACCGCCGACAGCGGCTTCGACGCGCTCACCCACGCCATCGAGGCCTACGTGTCGGTGTACGCGAGCGACTTCACCGACGGCCTGGCCCTGCACGCGATCAAGCTGATCTTCGCCAACCTGGAACGGGCCGTCCGGAACGGCGCGGCCGATCCCGAGGCGCGGGAACGCATGCACAACGCCGGCACCATCGCCGGCATGGCGTTCGGCAACGCCTTCCTCGGCATCGTGCACGCCATGTCGCACACGCTGGGCGCCACCTTCCACATCGCCCACGGCCGGACCAACGCGGTGCTCCTCCCGCACGTCATCCGTTACAACGGCACCGTCCCCGCCAAGCCCACCGGCTGGCCCAAGTACGAGCACTACCGCGCCCCCGAACGCTTCACCGAGATCGCCCGCTCCCTCGGAATCGACGGCGGCGCCGAGGAACTGGCCCAGGCCGTCGAACGGCTGCGCGACGCCGTCGGCATCGAGCCCACCTTCCAGAAACTCGGCGTCGACGAGCGGGACTTCCTGGATGCCCTGCCCGCGCAGGCCCGCAACGCCTACGAGGACCAGTGCGCCCCCGCGAACCCGCGTATGCCGATGCTCGCCGACATGCGCGCACTCATGCGCGCCGCCTACTACGGCGCACCCCGTGGTGAGGAGTGAGAGATGTCCTACGTACGCGACTTCGCCGACGGCGGCATGGAGCTCAAGGACCTGCTCGGCGGCAAGGGCGCCAACCTCGCCGAGATGACCCGCATGGGCCTGCCCGTGCCGCCCGGCTTCACCGTCACGACCGAGGCCTGCCGGACCTACCTCAAGCTGGGGGAGACCCCCGACGGGCTGTTCGCCGAGATCGGTCGTCACCTCGACGACGTCGAGCGGGTCATGGGCCGCCGCCTCGGCGACCCGGCCGACCCGCTGCTGCTGTCGGTCCGGTCGGGCGGCAGGTCCTCCATGCCGGGGATGATGGAGACGATCCTCGACATCGGCCTCAACGACGTCACCGTCGAGGGCCTGGCCGCCGTCTCCGGCGACGAGGAGTTCGCCTGGGACTGCTACCGGCGGCTCATCTCGATGTACGGATCCACTGTCGCTCACGTGCCGCATGACCTGTTCGAGCAGGCCCACGCCACTGAGCCCGATCCACGCCGCCTGGTCGCCGCGTACAAGAGGATCTTCGCCGATCACTCCGGTGAGGAGTTCCCACAGGACCCTCAGGCCCAGCTCGAAGGGGCGGTGCTGGCCGTCTTCCGGTCATGGAACACCGAACGCGCCCGCGTCTACCGCCGGGCCGAGCACATCCCCGACGACCTCGGCACCGCCGTGAACATCATGGCCATGGTGTACGGCAACCGCGGCCCCGCCTCCGGCACCGGCGTCGCCTTCACCCGCGACCCCGCGACCGGCGCCCGCGGCGTCTACGGCGACTACCTGCAGAACGCCCAGGGCGAGGACGTCGTCGCCGGCATCCGCGACACCCTGCCGCTGAACCGGCTGGCCGAGCTCGACCGCCGGAGCTACGAGGAACTCACGGCCGCCCTCGCGACGCTGGAGGCCCGCTACCGCGACCTCTGCGACGTGGAGTTCACCATCGAGGAGGGTCGGCTGTGGCTGCTCCAGACCCGGGTGGGCAAGCGCACCGCCGCCGCGGCCTTCGTCATCGCGGCCCAGCTCGTCGACGAGGGGGTCATCACCCTCGACGAGGCCCTGCTCCGCGTCGACGGCGCACGGCTCGCCCAGCTGATGTTCCCCCGCTTCGACCTGACCGACTCGCCTCTTCCGGTGGCCACCGGAGTGCCCGCCTCGCCCGGAGCCGCCTGTGGCCGGGCCGTCTTCGACTCCCGGACGGCCACCGAGGCGCGCGGCCCCGTCATCCTGGTCCGCCGCGAGACCAACCCCGACGACCTGCCCGGCATGCTGGCCGCGACCGGCATCCTGACCAGCCACGGAGGCAAGACCTCGCACGCCGCCGTCGTCGCCCGCGGCATGGGCCGCACCTGCGTCTGCGGCGCACCGATCGAGGTCGACGAGGAACGGCGGGAGTTCCGCGCCGGAGACGCGGTGATCAGGGAAGGCGACCTGATCTCGGTCGACGGCGCGACCGGCCACGTCTACCCGGGCGAGCTGCCCGTCACGCCGTCACCCGTGGTCCGCCACTTCGACGGCGCCGTCCCCGCGGATGCCGGGCCGCTCGTCTCGGCGGTCGCCCGGTTGGTCGGCCGCGCCGACGCGGTGCGTCGTCTGGGCGTGTACGCCAACGCCGACACCCCGGAGGACGCCGCTCGTGCCCGCCGGTTCGGCGCGGCCGGGATCGGGCTGTGCCGTACCGAGCACATGTTCCTCGGAGAACGACGCCGGCTCGTCGAAAGGCTGATCATCGCCGAGGACGAGACCGAGATCCGGGCCGCGCTCGATGCGTTGCTGCCGCTCCAGCGGGCCGACTTCACCCGCATCCTGGCCGCCATGGACGGCCTGCCGGTGACGATCCGCCTGATCGACCCGCCGCTGCACGAGTTCCTGCCGTCGTACGAGGACCTCCTCGGCGCCACCGACGACCACTCCCGTGAACTGCTGGCCGCCGTGCGCCGCCTGCGGGAGACCAACCCCATGCTGGGCCTGCGCGGGGTCCGGCTCGGCCTGCTCGTCCCCGGCCTGTTCGCCATGCAGGTCAGGGCGATAGCGGAGGCGGCTGCCGAGCGCGTGGCCGCCGGAGGCCGGCCGAAGCCCGAGATCATGGTGCCCCTCGTGGGCGACGTCAGGGAACTGGCCGCTGTGAATGCGGAAGCCGTGAAGGTGCTGGACGAGATCTTCCCCGGCATCCCGATCGGCACGATGGTCGAGGTGCCGCGCGCCGCGCCGCCCTGCTGTCCCCCGAATGAGAAGAGGAACATCATGCGTGTCAACGTGCGGGACGTCATGACGGCCGACGTGGTCTCCGTGTCCGCCACCACCCCCTTCAAGGAGGTCGCCCGGACACTGGTCGGCCGCGGCATCAGCGCGGTGCCCGTCCTGGACGCCGAAGGCGTCGCCATCGGCGTCGTCTCCGAGGCCGATCTGCTCCGTAAGGAGGAGTTCCGTCATCTCTACTACCGCGAGGGCTACGAGCCCGCCGGCCGGAGCCGCCACGACCGCACGCCGGGCTTCGAGGCCAGGCGCAAGTCCGAGGCCCTGACGGCCGCCGACGTCATGACCACCCCGGTGGTCACCGTCCCGCCCGACACCCCCGCCGTGCGTGCCGCACGGGTGATGGATCAGGAGGGCGTCAGGCGGCTGCTGGTCGCCGACCAGGGCCGGGTGGTCGGCGTGGTCAGCCGGGGCGACCTGCTGCGCGTCTTCGTCCGGGACGACGCCGACCTCGTGTCCGAGATCACCGAGGAGGTCCTGGGCCCGGCCAAGTGGATCACGATGGACCGGCTCACCGTCACCGCCTCCGACGGCGTCGTCACCGTCTCCGGCCGGACCCCCACCCGCAGTGAGGCCGAACTGGCCGTGAGCATGACGCGCCGCGTCAACGGCGTCGTCGCGGTCGTCGACGAGCTCGGCTGGGACGAGGACGACCTGCCCGCGTGGCGGGGACGGCGATGACCAAGGACACCCGTCCCGGGGACCTGCGGCTCTGCCCGCCTGCGCCGGGCCGGGATCGAATGGAATCGAGCACAGCACACCAGGAGGTGGAGCGATGAGCACACTCACGCGCCGGGACAAGGGGATCATCCCCGAGATCTTCGAGCTGCTGGAGACCCCGTTCCTGGGGGTCCGCCCTCTGCGGCTGGAGGGGGTCGTCCGTGACGGGCGTTACGTCCTGCGCGCCGAACTCCCCGGCATCGACCCGGAGGACGTCGAGGTCACCCTCACGAGCGGCGTTCTGACGATCCACGCCGAGCGGCACCGCGAGGACACCGACGCCGTCCACACCGAGTTCAGGTACGGCAGCCTGACCCGGTCGGTAACCCTCCCGCAGGGAGCGCAGGAGACCGACGCGACCGCCGTCTACGACAAGGGCATCTTGGAGATCACCCTCAAGTTGTCCGACACCAAGGAAGCGGAAACCCGCATCCCGGTCACCGTCCCCAAGTAGTCACCCCGTAACGCGGCCCGCCCTTCACCGGGCGGGCCATGGAGGACCAGGATCATGCGTACCAAGGTGCAGGACATCATGACCGTCGAGGTCGTGACCGTCGGCGCGGACATGACGTTCAAGGACGTGGCTCATACCCTGCTGAGCAACCGCGTCAGCGCCGTCCCGGTGGTCGACGTGGACAACCGTGTCTTGGGGGTCGTCTCCGAGGCCGATCTGATGCGCAAGACGGAGTTCCAGGACGAGTACAGACAGCCGTGGAAGGTACGGCTTCGCCACCGGCTGTCCCCGGAGGGCGCCCACCCGGCGGACAAGGCCGACGCGCTCACGGCCGCGGATCTGATGACCGCTCCCGCGCGGACCGTGCGTCCGGAGTCCTCGGTGGCCGCCGCGGCCCGCCAGATGGACGAATTCGGCGTCAAACGGCTCGTGGTCACCCTGGACGACGGGGTCGTGCGCGGCCTTCTCAGCCGGGCCGACCTCCTCAAGGTCTTCGTCCGCCCCGACGCCGATCTGGTGCGGGAGGTGCGGCATGACGTGCTCGGCCGTTATCTGTGGGTCGACACCTCCGACGTCAGGGTCAGCGCCGACCGGGGCGTCGTCACCCTCAGCGGCGCCATCGGCAGGCACAGCGACGCCGAGATCGCCGTCCGGCTCACCCACCGGGTGGACGGCGTGGTCGACGTCGTCAACGAACTGGAATGGCAGCAGGACGACCTGCGCACCCGCCATGCCCGGACGGCGTAGCCGCTCACGCATCAGGCCCCGGTCCGCCGACCGGGGCCTGATCGCATTGTGGGGTCATCACGCCTGGCGGGGCCGACGCCACCGTCGGTCGGCGACCAGCCAGTCGTCGCCCCACCGGGTGAGGCGGCGACGGTCGAGAAAGAAGCGCACCCACATGTACACCACCGCCAGCAACCCGGCGGCCGTCAACGCGGTACCCAACCCGGTGATGCCCGCCGCCAGGGCGAGTTCCTGCGGGTCTCTCGGGCGCGGGGCGATCTCGTGACGCCCGTCGAGCCACACCTGGCGGATGGTGTCCGCCTGGCTCGCCGGAGGAGCCAGGCCCTTCCCCACGACGACCGCGCCGTCGGGCGACCGCCACCGGCCGGTGGTGTACCGGATGACCACCAGCGCCCGCCCCGGGGGAGCGGCCGCTTCCGCGCGGACCCCGCTCTCGTACATGGCGGAGGCGATCCACACGGCCGGCCACAAGGACAGCAGCGCCAGCGAAACGAGCACGGCGACGACGGCCGCCTCCCACCGGTCCGAGGACCGGCGTAACGGATTCCGGTCGGGCCGGTACAACCGGACCACCCTCATGATCAGATCGGCCGATCTCATGGCCATGCCCTCCCCGGCCGGTCAGAGAGCCGAGGTCGTCTCGGCCAGAGCACGCCCCCACTCGAACGCGCGGGCCGCCTCGATCTCCTCGAGCGGCCCCTTGGTGCCGGTGACGTAGAAGCTCGCCGGCGCCGCGATGAGGATCATCCGATGGCGCCGCAACGCCTTGTGGACGCCTTTCGCCGCCGAGCCCGGCAGATAGGCCGCCCTGAGCCGGGTGTCGAAGGCCGCCGCCGCGATCGGCTTGTTCACCTGCAGGGCGGTCAGCCACTCGCGCACTCCGCCGCCCTTGGAGACGAGGCCCTCCGGGGCCTGTTCGAGTGCCGACTTGCGGGTGCTCGCCCGCGACATGCCGAACGCGTGCGTGGGGCCGCCGACCACGAGAAGCCCGACTTCGTCGGGGATGACAGTGGGCGCCGTCCCGACCTCGACGACCTCGGCCGGCATGGAGTCGCCCAGGCCCCGCGCCACTTCCTCGGCGATCTTCATGGTGTTGCCGAACATGGACTCGCAGACGACAAGCGCACGCATGGCGCCCATCTCCCCTCGTGGGAAAGACCTCGACTTGGCGCTCTCAGTCTCGGAGGCGGGCCGAGGGACGCGTCAGTGCCGAAGACCCCCAGGAACCAGGACTTTGGACCATCGCGTAGGCCGCGTGATCGCAGTGGCGGCCCGTCCAGCCATGAGGCGTCGATCGCTGCGACCGACGCGACCGATGCACCTGAGCCAATCCCGACGCCCGCCCCGGCTGCGTCCCGAGGTTCCCGGGAGGACAAGACCGAAGGGAACTTCGTGACGGCGCGGCCAGGAGCGCTGGTGATGGCCCCCGCCGGGGGGCCACGAGGTCCCCGGTGTCAACGAGAGGCGCTGAGGACTCCCGTGTGGTGCAGGTGATCGCGGGCGGCGGCGATGGCCTCAGGCGTGGTGTCCAGGACCTGGCCGGCGGCGTCCAGGCGGGCGATCACGCCCAGGGCGTGCAGCGGCTGGTGATGGCCGTCACGGATGCCGGAGACGTAGACGGTGATGCCACGCCGCTGGAGTCGTTCGATCGCGTCGGCGAGTACCAGCGCACCGCTGGCGTCGACCGTGGTGACCCGGGACATGCGCAGGATGACAACCGAGACGTCGGCGACCTGCGACAGTTGCAGCAGGAAGCGGTGAGCGGCGGCGAAGAACAGCGGCCCGTCCAGCCGGTAGGCGACGATGTGCTCGGCGAGCAGGGCGTGTTCCTCCTCGGTGTGGTCCTCCGGCAGGTCCGGCTTCAGCGGCACGGCGTCCAGCCGCACGTCGCGGGCCACCGCACGCAGGGCCAGCGCGCCGGCCACGACCAGGCCGAGGACGACGGCCAGCACCAGGTCCAGGGCCAGCGTCGCGACCGCGGTGAGCACCAGTACCAGCGCGTCACCTCGGGTGGAGCGGATCATCGCAGCGACGGATCCGGCCTCGACCATCCGGATGGCGGTGGCCAGCAGCACCCCGGCCAGCGCGGCCAGGGGAATGCGGGCGACCAGGCCCGCCGCGCTGAAGACGATCACTCCGAGGATGGCGGCGTGCGCCAGCGCGGCAAGCCGGGAGGAGGCGCCGGAGCGCACGTTGACGGCGGTGCGCGCGATCGCGCCGGTCGCCGGGACCCCGCCGAACAGCGGTGCGGCCAGATTGGCCAGTCCTTGGCCGAACAGTTCGCGGTCGGGGTCGTGCCGGTGCTGGACGCTCATGCCGTCGGCGACCGCGGCCGACAGCAGGGACTCCAAGCCTGCCAACGCGGCGACCGCGACGGCGGGGGCGACGAGGGAGCCCAGCGTGTCGAGGTCGAGGAAGTCCAGCGACGGGGCGGGCAGCCCGGCGGGCAGCGCTCCGATCCGGGCCACGTCCAGGCCGGTCAGTTCGGCGGCGGCCGTGGCGGCGGCCACCGCGATCAGGGAGAAGGGCACGCCCGGCCGCCACCGGACGCCGGCCAGCATGAGCACCGCCACCCCCGCCGCGATGACCGGCGCCTGCCAGTCGGGCGCCGTCAGGAAGTCACGGGCGGCCTGCCAGGCCACCACGACGACCTTCTCTCCCTCACCCGGGCTCACGCCGAGCGCGGCGGGGATCTGCTGCAGGCCGATCACGCAGGCGATGCCGACGGTGAAGCCCTCGACCACGGGAGCCGGCACGAGCGCCATGTACCTACCGGCGCGAGCCAGCGCCAACGCCAGCAGCAGGAGCCCGGCCAGCACTCCGACGGCCAGCACCCCGGACGCGCCGTGCGCGTGCATGATCGGCACCAGCACCACCGTCATGGCCCCCGTCGGGCCCGACACCTGCAGCGCCGAACCGCCGAAGAAGGCGGCCACCGCGCCGGCGACCACCGCGGTGGCCAGCCCCGCCTCCGCGCCCATCCCCGAGGAGATGCCGAATCCGAGGGCCAGTGGGAGTGCGACGATCGCCACGGTCAGCCCCGCCAGCAAGTCCCTGCGGGGATGACGGCCCATGGCGGCCAGTTCGGCGCGTTCGGGCAGCACCGATCGCAGGCGCGACCAGCCCGCCAGGATCCGGCTGTTCACGCGCTCGTCTCGGCCTTCTCCTCGCGCGACTCCGCCCGCAGCTCACTCAGCAGCTCGCTCTGCCCTGACAGCTTCTCGGTCAGCAGTTCGCGGGCGGCCCGCAGGAGCCCCGCCACCTGTCCGCCCGCCAGCGCGTACACCACGGTGGCCCCGTCCCGCTGAGCGGTCACCAGCCCGGAGCGGCGCAGCACCGCCAGGTGCTGCGACAGCCCTGTCGGCTCCACGTCGATCGCCGAAAGCAGCTCCCGGACAGGCATCGGCCCGTCCTGGAGCAGTTCCAGGACGCGGATCCGCACCGGGTGCCCCATCAGCCGGAAAAGTTCCGCCTTGGCCTGGTAGAGGGGAACCGACATCACGCCTCCACCTCGTCACCCTCGACGGCCTCCCGGGGGTCGTCGCCTCCGGGCAGGAGCACGGAATGCGCGCGTGCCAGGCGTCGCACGTCGTCCCACTCTTCCTCGGCCAGCAGCACGGCATGGGCGTCACCGTTCCGGTAGGCGGCCCGCAGCGCCTGCGGGGCCACACCGGCCCGTGCCCGGATGGCGGCGGCAACGGCTGTGCTCACCACGCGTCTCCTTCCGTCGCCCCAACCGCACGATCTCAGTTCCGCAGTTGAGTAATTACGATTTTTCGCAATAGCGACAGTTTAGTCCTCGCGGGACCGGGGTCGACGCGGCAGGTTCGTCCCAGCACATGTTCGACGGGTGGGCCACCTCAGATGGTTCAACCGTGAGATCGGCCGGGCAACACCGTCCCATCGATCGCGGCGTCGCCGGTCACGAGCGTGGGATCTAGTCAGCGGTGGGTCACCCGGCGTTCTTCCAGGGGCGCTCGATGGGGAACCTGGCGGGGACGATCGTCGCGCACCTTGAGGAATCCGCGTAGAACGGTTCATGTCGGAATGGCCTTTCGGCTTCACCTGTGGCGGCAGGAGGAAACGCAGTGGACGACGACGTCCGCCGGCGAAGCGGGCTCGATGGCGGTCACGATGGTCAGGCCAGAGTCCGTCGAGCGCCTCCTTCATGGTGCGCTGGTGACTGGGGTCGTCACCGCGGTGGCCGGATTCCCGGCCGCCGTAGGGCAGCAGCCACTGCGGGGTCATCGGCCTGCCGCCTGGCCAGGCCACTTCTATACGCCGTGCAGCGGGGACGCTCCATGCGCGCAGGAGCGAGGGAACGGCCTCCGGTAGCGGAGCCCAGCCGCCGAAGCGGGGACCGAGGAACTCGTCGGCTTGCAGCGGATGGGCCTCGAACACGCCGTTGGGGTCGTGGCGGGTGACCTGCCAGCGCGCCGGTGGCAGGAGCGGGTCGCTCTCGCGCTGGGCATGGTCGTCGCGCCGTTGGGCGCGCGTGGCCAATTCGGCGTTGAGATCGCGATCCCGCACCTGCTGCAGGCGGCGCAGGGTGGGCGGCTCCCATGGATCTCCTTCAGTTTCGGGCATCGCCTCGATGGCACGGCGCAGATGCGTCACGGTGCTGTGCAGATCATCGGCCTGGGTGCGTTCGTGCTTCAGGGTGAGGCTGCGGCCGTCGAGGGCGGCGAGGATCTCCGCGACGTTCGCCTGCTGGTGGGCGGCCAGCAGGAGCATCTCGCGCTCCCACTGCGGTGCCCTCCTGCGGTCGTCGTCGGTGAACAGGGCGCTGGGCGAGCGGTGTCTGCGGGCGGCGCGGTGCGGGCCGAGGGTGTGCTCTGTTTCGATCAGGACCAGCAGGTTGCCGGTGAGGTCCGCGGTGAGGAAACGTTCGCTGATCCAGGTGAGGATCAGGGCCGCCGCGGCCAGGGCGACGCGGTGCGTGTGCGGCAGGCGGGTGCGTCCATCGCGGCGGCGGCATTGGTGTCCCGCCGGGGCCTGGCAGGCCGGACAGCCAAGGGAAGCGGGCACATCGCCCACCATCACCCGCCCGCGAGCCGTGGGCAACCCCGCAAACGCATAAGTGGCCCCGCAGGTGGGTCGTCGGCTCTCAGATCACCGCTCCCATTCGCCGTGTTGATCATTTGCTGCACGTTCGCGACCTGCTAAATCTAAATTCTTTTAGAATTCCCAGAATTCCTCCATGGCCCCCGAGTGAAGGTGAAAGATATTCATCCCAGCCGATTGACCTGCGATGACGCTTCCGACAGTTGACGCTAACACTTGCCGTGCGTAGGCTCGCCATGTCGACTCGCAATTTCGCGCGAGATTATTGACTTCTTTCGCGCATATCGAAAGTGGTGAATGGTCATGCCCATCGATCACGCCGCCCTGGATGCCGTCATACAGGACACCATCGCCCCGCAGGCCGCGGAAACCGACCGTTCCGGCGCCTTCCCCAGGGCGAGCATCGACGCTCTGGGGAAGGCGGGGCTGCTCGGCCTGATCAGCGCCGAAGAGGTCGGCGGCCAGGGTGAGAGCATGCAGGCCGCCGCCGAAGTGATCGAGCGGGTGGCGGGGGTGTGCGGGTCGACCGCGATGGTGCTGCTGATGCACTACTCCGCCACGGCTCTCATCGAGGCGCACGGCGAGCGCGCCACCCGGGAGGCGATCGCCGGGAACAGCCACCTGACCACGCTGGCCTTCTCCGAGACAGGTTCGCGCAGCCACTTCTGGGCGCCGCTGGGCACCGCCGAGGCCGACGGCGAGAATGTGCGGCTCCACTCCGACAAGAGCTGGGTGACCGCCGCCGGGGAGGCCGACAGCTACGTGTGGTCGAGCCGGCCGCTGGCCGCCGAGGGGCCGATGACCATCTGGCTGGTGGCCAGTGACGAGGGTGGGCTTCAGGTCGGCGGGCCCTTCGACGGGTTCGGGTTACGCGGCAACGCCTCCAATCCCATCAAGGGCCACGGCGTCACGATTCCCCGCTCGTCCATGCTGGGCGTCGACGGCGAGGGGCTCAACCAGGCGCTGGCTTCGGCGCTGCCG
Organism: Herbidospora sp. NBRC 101105; assembly: GCF_030269205.1. NCBI lineage: Bacteria > Bacillati > Actinomycetota > Actinomycetes > Streptosporangiales > Streptosporangiaceae > Herbidospora > Herbidospora sp. NBRC 101105. Next base: position 36,272 of record NZ_BSSX01000012.1, read on the forward strand.
TTCTTCCTGGTGCTGAACGCATCCTTCTCTCTCGGCCTTATGGAGGCCCTGGTCGCCAAGGCCCACGACCACCTCGTCGGGGCCCGCCTCGACCATCTCGGGCAATCACTCGCCGAGCAGCCGCAGCTGCGTGCCGCGTTCGCGCAGTTGCGCACCCGCACCGACACCGTGCGCACCTTCCGCGACGACACCCTCGCCGCGCTCGGCGCCGGACGCGCGGACGCGACCTTGCGGGTGCTTCAGGTCAAGGCCGTCGCCGGTGAGGCCGCAGCGGAGGTCGCCGACGGGGTGATGCGCGTCTGTGGCGGCTCGGCCTTCCGCAAGTCCACCGGGGTCGAGCGGCTCTTCCGCGACTCGCTCGCCGCCCGGGTGATGGCCCCGACCACCGAGGCCCTGCACGACTTCGTCGGACGGGCCACGCTCGGCCTGCCGCTGTTCTAGGAAGGCGCGGACGATGACTCTTCTCATGGGTGCGGTGGCCTACGACCCCAAGGTCGTCACCATCTGGGGTGGGTTCCGGTCGTGGCTGAACGACAACGGGCTGCCCTTCGACTTCGTCCTGTACTCCCAGTACGAGCGCCAGGCCGAAGACCTGGCCGCCGGCCGGATCGACGCGGCGTGGAACTCGCCGCTGTCGTGGATCCGCAGCCGCCGCCTGGCGCAGGCCAGGGGCCGCACACTCACTCCGCTCGTCATGCGGGACACCGATCGTGATCTCAGGTCGCTGATCGTCGTACGGGCCGATTCTCCCTTCAAGGACGTGGCCGACCTCAAGGGCGAGACCGTCGCGGTCGGCGCGGTCGACTCCCCGCAGGCCACCCTGCTGCCGCTGTCCTACCTGGCCTCCCAGAACGTGCAGGTCGACGTCCGCCGTTTCGACGTGGGCGTCGGGCTGCACGGCGACCACATCGGCGGTGAGCGGGACGCCGCCCGCGCGTTGGTGTCGGGCACCGTCGCCGCCGCGTGCATGATCGACTCCAACCACCTGCTGTTCGGCAAGGAGGGCACCCTTCCCGCCGGTTCGACCCGGGTCATCGGCCAGACCGAGCCCTTCGACCACTGCAACATGACCGTGGGCGAGACCGTGTCCGACCAGACGAGGGCCGACTTCGCCGAACTGCTGCTGTCGATGTCGTACACCGACCCGAAGGTGCGGCCGCTGTTCGACCTGGAGGGGCTGACCCGCTGGGAGCCGGGCCGCGTCAGCGGCTACCCGCCACTGGAGAGGGCCGTCGACGAGACCGGTTTCTACGACGCGGCCGGAGCCGTCACCGCCGCCGATTACCGGCCATGATGCTCGACCTGGGCGACCTGGGTTTTGAACAGGGCGCCCACATCCTGCTGCAGCGGGCGCTCGGCCCGCTGCGGCCGGGGGAGCGGCTCGGTGTCGCGGGGCTCGATCCGGCGCTGGTCATGCACGTCGAGGTGTGGTGCCGGGCGAAGGGGCACCTCACCCGGCGTGCGGACGACAACGACGACGGGATCAGGGTCTGGGTCACCCGGGGTCGCGCCGACCTCGATCGGTGGGTGCACGCCGAACGCGCCGGCGGGCCCTCGCCGCACGGCATCGTCAACGAGCCGCCGGCCCACTGGGGGCTCGCCGCCCGGGGGGCGCTCGTCGAGCCGGGCGGGCCGCCGATCGCCGCCGACCTCGCCTCCAGGGAACTCGTCTGGGCCGACCTGGCCCCCAGCCTGTACGCCAACGCGGCGGCCTCCCAGTGGGATCCGGCCACCGCCATCGCCTGGGACGCCCCGGTCGACCTGGTGCCGGAGATCGAACGCGCCGTCGTGCAGGTCATGACGTTCCTGGTGGAGAACGAGCAGGCCGCGCTGGTGGTCCCGGCCCGGCTGCTGGCCCGCATCCACCCGCACTTCCGCGAGGTGCTGCAACTGCTGGCGGTGCAGGCCGCCGACGAGGCCCGCCACGTCGAGGTCTTCACCCGGCGGGCACTGCTGACCGGCGGCGAAATGGGCACCTCGTCGGTCAGCGGCCGGGAGTCCCTGGCCACCCTGTTGCGGGAGCCCGACTTCTCGATGGCCTCGTTCCTGCTGTCGGTCCTCGGCGAGGGTAGCTTCCTCAACCTGCTGACCTTCATCGACCGCAACGCCCCCGACCCGGTGACCCGCCAGGTAGCCCGCATGGCGCGGCAGGACGAGGCCCGCCACGTCGCCTTCGGCGTCGCCCACCTCCAGCACCAGGGCACCCTCGACCGCACCCTTCTGGGTCGGTTGCGCGGCGCGATCGAACAGCGGCACGAGACCCTGATCTCCAGCGCAGGGCTAAACCAGGACGTCTTCGACTCCCTGGTCGTGCTGGCCGCCGGAGAGTGGAGCCCGGCCGGGATCAGACGAGGTTACGCCGCGGTGCAACAACTCCAGGCGGAGATGGACGAGGGCCGCCAGCACCGACTGGTGCGCCTCGGATTCCCCCACGACGAGGCGGCCGAGTTGTCGGCCCTGCACACCAGGAACTTCATGTGATCTCCTCCCGGCACCACCGGGCGACCGACATATACGGTTCCAGCCGGGCCGACTCTTCCAGCGACCGCAGGTAGCCGAGGGCCCATGGCCGCACGTGGTCGTCGAGCAGTTCCTCGGCGACCGGCCCAGAACCGAGATGGTGGAGCAGGGCCAGTTCCACCCCGAGGTGGTCGAGGGCGAGCACGGCGAAGCCCGGCGGCACCACCACGTCGAGACCGTGCCGGGCGGCGAACTCCTTCAGCCGTTGCTCGGCACGGCCGCCGATCATCGGCTCGCCCCGCCGCACCGACGCGTACGGCGGGCAGACCGGGCGTGGCCCGACGAACAGACGGCAGAACTCGGCCGACAGGTCCTCCAGCGGCTCGGGGCAACCGAGCGCCTCCCGCAGCGGGGCGTCGATCTCGGTGCTGACCAGCCGTGACATCAGCAGGATCACGTCGCCGTTCACGCGCCGCCCTCGATCCTTCGGACCGTGACCATCGTGTCGTGGTAGGCCTGCTGGCCCGACACCGGGTCGGGATAGATGGGCAGGATGTCGTTCTGCGCGACGCTCAGCGAGCCCGCCCACCAGACCCGCCCGTGGTCGGGCGGCTCGTGGCCGGCCAGCGTCGTGCGGTCGCGGCCGTTGGAGGCGACCGGACCGCCGGTGGTCCGGCCGGCGTTGTGGGCGATGGCGATGACCTGCGGGTGGATGCCCTCGGTCAGGTGGACGCGGGTGCGCAGCGAGCCGAGCTGGGAGCCGTCGCCGCGCGGCACCTCCGGATCGATGGGTCGGTAGCTGGTGACCTCGATCCAGTCGCCGTGGGCCAGCCCGAGCCCGGCCGCGGTGGCCGGGTTCAGCCAGGCCGGGTTGGTGTGCGAGATCTCCTGGAGCCACTTCGACTGCAGAGTGCGGTGGGCGTTGTGCACGTTCCACTTGAAGCTGATCATGATGAGCCGACCCTGGGCGAGCTGTTCGCGGTGGCCGGGGATAGGTTCGTAGACCGGCAGCGGGGAGATCGTGCGGTCGGCCTCCCGCCCCCGGTCGTTGACGAACTGGCTGTGCACCTCGACCTTGCGCGACGGGGTGCCGAAACCGCGCCTGGCCACCCCGTCGACCATGACCCCGATCGCGCCCTCCGGGCCGTGGATCACCCCGTCTTCCGTAAGGGTGCCCTTCAGCTCCTCGGCGGTGAGCTCCTTCTCGTACGGGAGATAGTTGGGCTTCTTCGCCGGGTCGACGTGGACGCCCGCCTCCCGCATGCGGCCGAAGCCGCCCGGAACGGGGGCGAAGTACTGCTCGAAGTACTCCTCCTGAGTGGCCCACGGGAAGTAGTCCTCCATGCCGCCGCCGATGCGCCGGGCCAGCTCGGGGAAGATCTCCCGCAGGTCCTTCGACTCGCCCAGCGGCGCGACGACGGGCTGCCGCAGGCCGACGTAGTCGACCAGGCCCTGGGGCGGGCGGGAGTCGATGTCCCACCGTTCCAGATAGGTCGTCCACGGCAGGATGATGTCGGCCAGGTTCGAGGTCTCCGACGCCATCACGTCGAGGCAGACGTGGAACGGCACGAGTTCCTCGTCGGCCAGCACCTCGCGCACCAGGTTCGCCTCCGGCCACGCCCACGCCTGGTCGCAGTTGTAGGTCATCAGCGCTGAGATCTTCTGTCGGCGTTCCCTGATCCACAGGTAGACGATCTCGCCGACCCGCATCTTGTTGCCCTGCCAGGCGTTGGCCAGCGGCCAGTCCTTCGCCTCGGCGATCAGGCTGCGCGCGGTCGGCTTGGGCGCGATCGGTCCCGGCTCGGGCAGCGCCTTCTTGTCCCAGGCGCTCATCGGGTGCCAGCACCAGCCGCCCTCCTTGCCCATGTTGCCGACCAGGGCGTTGAGCACGGTGATGGCGCGGTCGTTGTGGAAACCGTTGCGGTGGGCGGCCGAGCCCCGGTTGCAGATCGTGGTGCAGCGCGGCGCGGCTGCGGCGAACTCGCGGGCGATGCGCCGGATCGCCTCGGCGGGCACGCCGCTCTCGGCCTCCGCCATTTCAGGGGTGTACGCCCTGACGTGCTCGGCGTACTTCTCGGCCGGGTAGTTCGTCCACCGGTCGAACCACTCCCGGTCCCACAGCCCTTCCTCGCAGATGACGTTCGAGATGGCCAGGGCGATCAGGCCGTCGGTGCCGGGGCGGACGGCGTACCACTCGTCGGAGAGGGCGGCGGTGTTCGACAGCCGGGCGTCGAAGGTGACGATCTTGGCGCCGCGTTCACGGGCCAGCATCATCCGGGTCGCGACCGGGATGTGGCCCTGGTGGGCCTCGGCCCAGTTGCTGCCGAAGTTGAGGATGTAGCGGCTGTTCTCGTAGTCGCCGAGGTCCCAGTCGGAGTCGCCGATCGTGGTCAGGATCGCGGCCCGCCGGTTGAGCGAGCACAACGCGCGGTGGTTGAAGGCCGAGGGGGTGCCGAAGGCGTCCAGGAAGCGGGTCACGATGTCGGCCGAGCGGTTGCGGCCCTGCTGGAAGGCGAACTCCTCCGGGCGTCCGCTCTCCCGGATCGCCCGCAGCCGGTCGGCGATCTCCGTGTACGCCTCCTCCCAGGTGATGCGCCGCCACCGGCCCTCGCCCCGGCGGCCGACCCGTTTGAGCGGGTAGAGCAGGCGGCTGGGGTCGTACAGGATCGACGGGCCGGCCACCCCTTTGGCGCAGACCGCGCCCCGGCTGTTGGGGTCGGCCGGGTTGCCTTCGATCGTGAGCAGCCGGCCGTCGCGGACGTTGGCGATGATGCCGCAGGCGGTCGTGCACATCTGGCACATCGAGGCGACGCGGCGCACCGCGCCGACGGTCTTCCCTGCGGCGCGGGGCTCGGTGGCGATCCGGTGCACGACCTCGATGCCGCCCAGCCCGGCCGCGCCGACTCCGGCGACGGCGGCGGCCCGCAGCAGGTCACGCCGGGTCAAGGTCCACGTTGACATGCGTGCTCCTCCTACGAGCCGACCGCGAACAGCAGGTATCGGGTGGCCGCCGCGCCGGCGAGCACGGCGACGGCGCACAGAGCCGTCACCACGCGGTTGCGCGGCAGCGCGAGCAACCCGGCGGCGGGCAGCACCAGGCCGGCGCCCACCGCCACACCCCAGAACAGCGGCGCGGAACCGCCGGTCGTGAGTTCAGCCAGCAGCAGCCGGTCGTCGGGCCGACCGGCCAGCGCGAGCGCCTCCACGGCCAGCGCCACCGCCGAGGCCGCCAGCAGTCCCAGCAGAGCGGTCCGCCCCTCGCCTCCCAGCAGCACGACCACGGCCGCGCCCATCAGCAGGGCGGTGAGCACGAACAGCACCCCCGCGCCCCCGGCCAGCGGGGACGCCCACGAGCGGGCGAGCAGCGCCGCCGGATAGAGGGCGAGCGCGAAGCTCACGGCCAGGAGCAGGACGGCGACGACCCTGGTGAGGCGGGTGAGTGGCCGGTCGGGTGGCCGGCGACGCTCGACGGCGTGGACGACGAGGAGGAGCAGCAGGATCTTCAGCGCGATCAGCTTGGCGCCCCACGAGATGGGCGAGGCGAGATTGTCGAAGCGGACCAGCATCAGATGGAACCGCTCGGGCCGCCCCAGGTCGACCACCAGCAGGACGCTGATCGCGACCAGCGCCACCAGCGCACCCCATGCGCCGACCCGCTCCAGCCGGGCCGACGCGCCCGACCGGCCGACCCACCAGGTCATCAGAGTGAGCCCCGTCGGCAGCCCCACCAGCACGACATAGGCCGCCAGCAGCGGGCCCCACGCGACCGTCACGCCGGCTCGCCGGACAGGTCGGCCGTCGTGTCGACCTGCACGCCTTGGGCTTCGATCAGCGGAAGCGCGTTCTTGGGGTCGACGTAGAGGACCTTCGGCCGGGTGCCCGCCGACTCCTTCCACACGGTGATGTCGTTGGCGGCGGCCCGGACGGCGATCTCGCTCTCCGGGTCGTCGAGGTCGCCGAAGACGCGGCAGTTCGTCGGGCAGGCGTCCACGCACGCCGGTTGCCGTCCCTCGGCGGTGCGGTGGTCGCAGAACGTGCACTTGGCGGCGGCGCCCCGGTCCTCGTCGACGTAGATGGCGTCATAGGGGCAGGCGGCCATGCAGGCCCGGTTGAGGTTGCAGTCGCCGTCCTCGATCGTGACCTGGCCGTCGTCGAGCCGGACGACCGCGCCCGTCGGGCACGCGTTGAGGCAGGGCGCGTCCTCGCAGTGGTTGCACAACACCGGGATGAAATGCCGGGTGACCTTCGGATATGCGCCCTCCTCGACGTATTTCACGGTGTCGCGGAAGTTCCCCAGCGGGACGTCGAACTCCGCCTTGCAGGCGACGGAACAGGCGTGACAACCGATACACGTGCGCAGGTCGATGAGCATGCCGAGACGGGCCATGGAAATCCCTCGCGGTATTCGGACGGCGGCGTTCCGGAGGGTAAATCGGGATTTTTCGCCCAGTCAACCGCGTTCGTCATCAACCCAGCTCGGGAAATTCACGAATCCTTTTGAATGTTTGACTGCTCCTTTTCTATGGGGAGCCCGGCGACCTGCCACTCGAGCATTCCCTCGTTCAGCCGGGCCGCCGGAATGCCGTGCGCCCTCAGGACGCGCACCGCCTCCGGGGCGAAGACGCAGTAGGCGCCCCGGCAGTAGGCCACCACCTCCGCGTCGGGCGGCAACTCGTTCAGCCGTTCCGGCAGGTCGTCGATGGGGATGCACACCGCCCCGGGGATGTGGCCCGCGTCGTACTCGCCCTGGGGGCGGACGTCGAGGATCGTGACACGGCCGGTCTCGGCGCGTCGCAGCAGTTCGTCGCGGGTCACCTCCTCGGTCTGCTCTCCCAGGTAGGCGACCACGGCGACCTGGACGTCGGCCAGCCGGGTCGCGGCCACATCCCGCAACCGGGCATAGAGCTCGACGACGTCGTCGCCCGCCAGGCGATAGAGCACCCGCTGGCCGTCGCGCCGGGTGGCGACCAGGCCGCCGTGGCGGAGGGTCTGGAGGTGCGCCGAGGTGCTGGTGACCCCCATTCCGGCCGTGTGCGCGAGGGCCTCCACGCTCTGCTCGCGCTGTGCGAGCAGGTCAAGCAGCTCCAGGCGCTTGCCATGACCAAGAGCTTTACCGACCCGTGCGATCTGGTCGAAAAGGGAGGCTTTTCTCTCGCTGTCTCCGACCATATAATCCTCCAATGAGCAATGGATTAATGGATGCATGGAGGAGTATAGCTTTCGGCGGGGCGTCTGTCCCGTAATTCGACTGGTCAGAGCCGCACCGAAAAGATCGATTCGATTCGACGGGAGCACACCATGACCAACACCGTTGTCGTCCTGGGAGCCGGAGCGGGCGGCCTCACCGTCGCCGAAGCCCTCCGCGAACGGCTGCCCGGCACCGACCGTGTCCTGCTGGTCGACCGTTCCTTCGACGGAGTCCTGGGCCTGTCACTGCTCTGGGTCATGCGCGGCTGGCGCACCCCCGAGAAGGTCCGGGTCAGGCCCACCCCCGAATCCCTGCCCGGCGTCGAGATGATCCGCGCCACGGTCGAGCGCGTCGACCCGGACACCCGCCGGGTGCACACCGACTCCGGCGTGCTCGACTGCGACGCGCTGGTGGTCGCCCTGGGCGCCGAACTCGACGAGGGAGCCGTACCGGGACTGACCGAGGCCCTGGACAGCGGCCGGGCCGGCGAGTTCTACACCCTCGGCGGCGCCGCCGCGATGCGCGAGAAGCTGACCTCGTTACGGCGGGGCCGGCTGGCCGTGCTGGTCGCGGGGGTGCCGTTCAAGTGCCCGGCCGCGCCCTTCGAAGGCGCGCTGCTCGCGGCCGACCTGCTGACCGAGACCGGGGTACGCGACCAGGTGACCATCGACGTGTTCACCCCCGACCCGCTGCCGATGCCGGTCGCCGGTCCGGCCGTCGGCCAGGCCCTGGTCGGCATGCTCACCCAGTCGGGCATCGGCTTCCACGGGCAGCACACGATCCAGTCGGTCGCCGACGGCGAACTCGTCTTCGCCGGCGGCGTCCGGGAACGTTACGACCTGCTGGCCGTGGTGCCGCCGCACCGGCCGCCGGCGGCGCTGGGCGGGTGGCTCCCCGTCGCCCCGCGCACGTTCGCGACCGCGTCCGCCGGGGTCTGGGCGATCGGCGACGCCAGCGCGCTGATGCTGCCGAACGGCAAGCCGCTGCCCAAGGCCGCGGTCTTCGCCGAAGGGGCCGCCGACGTCGTGGCGAACGGCGTCGCGCGGCATCTGGGATACGAGGCGCCCGACCCGTGGTTCGACGGGCGGGGCGCCTGCTACATCGAACTCGGCGACCGGATCTCGGCGAAGGGCGAGGGGGACTTCCTGCGCGAACCCGCGCCCGAGGTGACCCTCTTCGACCCCTCGCCCCTGTTCCACGAAGAGAAGGCCGATCAGGAAGGCAACTGGCTCAAGCGCTGGAACGCCTAGCACGACACCCCTCCAGCACAAGACGGGAAAGGCAAGGTAGACATGACCACCGACAACGTGACCACGGTGCTCGCCGAGTTCGCCCGAGTCGCCAAGGCGCTGGCGAATCCCGTCCGGCTCCACCTGCTCGACCTGCTCTCCCAGGCCGAGCGCAACGTCGAGGACCTGGCGACCGCGGCGGGGGTGCCGATCGGCAACACCTCGGCCCAGCTGAAGGTGCTGCGGGACGCGGGACTGGTGTGCAGCCGCCGGGACGGCACCCGCATCTACTACCGGCTCGCCGGAGACGACGTCGCCGCCCTGTACGCCAGCCTCCGCCAGGTGACGCGCAGGCGGGCGCCGGAGGCGGAGGCTCCCCGGGTGGTGCCCCTGAGGGTGGCCGCATCGGATGCCACGATCACCCGTGAGGAACTGCTGCGCCGCCGAGGGGACGGCCGGACCCTGCTGATCGACGTCCGTCCGGCCGTCGAATATCTCGCCGCCCACATCCCGGGCGCGATCTCCATGCCCGTCGAGGAACTGCGCACCCGGGTGGAGGAGTTGCCGGTCGGCGCCGAAGTCGTCGTCTACTGCCGCAGCTCCCACTGCCTGCTCGCCCGGGAGGCGTTGTGGCTGCTCAAGTCACACGGCCGGTGCGCGCGCCGCCTTGAGGAGGGCATGCTCGAATGGCGCCTGCAACGCTTCCCGCTGGCCTCCGGCCGCCCGAAACCCCGCCGCCAGCTGCCGGTGACCCCGGTACGTGAGCGGGAGCACTCCGCCGTGCGCGGCGCCTGACACCGTCCTGACCTCGTTGTGAAAGTTGACGCTAACGAAAGGTGCTGCCTACTCTCGTAGTCATTCAGGGGTCTCGCCCCCTGGCTAGGATCTGACTTCATGAATGGTGACGTGGACGAGGTGCTGCGGGCGATCGCCGAGCCCCGCAGGCGGGCGATCCTGCGTCTGGTCGCCACCGAAGAACTTCCTGCCGGCCGCATCGCCGAGCATTTCGAGGTGACCCGCTCAGCCGTCTCCCAGCACCTGCAGATCCTCAAGGACGCGGGCCTGGTCCTGGAGCGGCGTGACGGGACCAAGCGGATCTACCGGGCCAGTGAAGACGCGCTGGCCCAGCTCCGTGAGGTCGTCGAGTCGTTGTGGCGCGAGAGCATGGCGCGGGCCCGCGACTCCGTCGAAGGTCACGACGGGTTGCGCGATGAACAGGTGGCGGGCTGATCCGTCTGGCAGACTTGCCCCTGTCCGTCCGCCGCACGCAGGGGTAGCGCCGATGACCAGCCCGGCCGAGACCAACGTCGAACCCATCCGCCACGCGGTCAACGTCGAGGCCGACCAGTCCCGCACGTTCAGTACCTTCACGCGGAAGCTGGCGACCTGGTGGCCCGTCGAGGCGATCGCCATCGAACCCGGCCGCGTGCGTGACGTCTGCCTCGAGGAGCACGTGGGCGGGCGCATTTACGAAATTCTCGACGACGGCCAAGAACGCGACTGGGGGCACATTCTCCGGTGGGATCCGCCGAATCTGGTGTCGTTCACGTGGGAGGTAATCCAAACGCCCACGCTCACCGAGGTCGAGTTGCTATTCAAACCTCTGGGGCCGGCTTTGACGCGGGTGGAAATGACCCACAAGGGCTGGGAGAACCTCACCCCGCTGCTCATGGAGTCCTACCTGGCACACCAGTCTGGCTGGGCATTCATTCTGAGCCGGTTCGAGGCGCAGGTCAACGGCTGATTCGCCGTCAACCTATTCAATAGATCCTTTTAGAATTTGTTTGCGCACGTCGCAGACTTTCTGTCGAATCCTCGGTTGACACCCCTTTTCGCGATGTTATTTGTTGCCTTCTGTGGCAACGTCGCATTCCCTTGTGAGATCGGCACTCCGCCGCCCGCTCACCCTCCAACCCGAAGATCTTGATCTCGGCGCGCGCGGTTTCCGGCTCGCCGACCCGGCGGTCGCGCCGGTGCTCGATTCGGTGGTCGCCGCCTTCGCCTCCGGGTACAACGGGATGCTCTCCCGCGATCCGGCCGAGCTCGGCGTAGAGAGGCTGAGCGCGCGGGTCCGCGGCTTCGCCTACGAAGGCGCCGCGATGAGCGCCGTCATCCTCGACCTAGTAGCCTTCGGCGGCGGCCGGCGTCTGCGCGAACTCGACCGGGTGACCGGCGGGCGCTACGTTCACCTGCTGCTGGTCGGCGCCGGCTGGGCTTTCGCGCGCCTACGGCTGCGGCCCTGGCGCGGGGTGCGGTTCGGGCCGCCGGTGCTGCGCTGGCTGGCCTGGGACGGCTGGGGCTTCCACCAGGCGTTCTTCCACCCGGTCAAGGTGTTCGGCAACGGCTGGATCGAGGCTCGGGTACCGGAAGCGTGCCGCGCGATCCGTGACCAGGGCGCGGGGCGGGCGTTGTGGTTCTACGCGGGCGCCGAACCCACCCGTGTCGCCGAGGTGATCGACGGTCTCCCCGCAGGCCGCCGCGCCGACCTGTGGGCGGGCATCGGGCTGGCGGCGGCCTACACGGGGGCCCAGTCGCCGGAGGCGCTGAACCGCCTGGTCACAGCTGGCGAAAGCTACGCCGCCGCGCTGGCGCAAGGAGCGGCGTTCGCGGCCAAGGCGCATCTGCTGTCGGGGATCGTCACCGACGAGACCGCCTCGGCCGTGCAGATCCTCACCGGTGTCGACGTGCCGGCCGCCGCGCGGTGGACCGACGACGCGCTGGCCGCGCTCGACGGCCGCCCGGACACCCCCGAAACCTACGAAGCCTGGCGGGCCGGTGTGCGGCACGCCTGGGCCTCCACCCTGGGAGAGGTGACACGGTGACGTCCCCGATCAGAAGACGCCTGGTACAGATCGTTGCGGTCGTCCTAGTGCTGGCCGGCTGGCAGGTGGCCCGCCCGCCCGCCGCCGCGCCCGCGACGGCCGACGCGCTGGCGAAGGGTTTCTCCTTCCAGCGGCTCCCGTTGAACGGCGAGGCCACGGAACGCTCCATCCGGGTCGTCGCACCGGCGTACAAGAAGATCGACCACTGGATCTCCTCGCTCGGCGGCGCGGTCGCGCTGGCCGACGTGGACGCCAACGGCCTGCCCGACGACGTCTGCCTGGTCGACCCCCGCGACGACTCGGTCCGGCTGCTGCCCGCTCCCGGCACCGGCGCCCGATACGCCGCCCGCCAGCTGACGGCGGGGGCGCTGCCCTACACCACGGCGATGGCGCCCATGGGCTGTGTGCCCGGCGACTACAACGACGACGGCCGCACCGACCTGCTCGTCTACTTCTGGGGCCGCAGCCCGATCCTCCATCTGAACTCGGGCGCCGGCTTCACGCCGACGGAGATGGTCACGCCGTACGAGATCTGGAACACCAACGCGGTCTCGCTGGCCGACTTCGACGGCGACGGCCGGACCGACGTGGCGATCGGCAACTACTTCCCCGACAACGCGCGAATCCTCGACCCGACGGCCGTCCAGTTCCAGATCCAGATGCAGGACTCGATGTCGGGGGCCTACAACGCCGGACGCAACCGCATCCTGCTCGCCCAGGGCCAAGGCCGCTTCGCCGAGGCCGCCGGAGCCTTCGACGCCGAGATGGGCGACGGCTGGACCCTCGCGATGGGCGCCCAGGACCTCGACCATGACGGCCGCCCGGACCTGTACGTCGCCAACGACTTCGGCCCCGACCGCCTGCTGCGCAACATCTCCACCCCGGGCGCGCCGCGCTTCGAACTGATGGAAGGGATCCGGCACTTCACCACGCCGAAGTCCAAGGCGCTGGGCTGGGACTCCTTCAAGGGCATGGGCGTCGCCTTCGGCGACCTCAACGCCGACGAGGTGCCCGACATGGTGGTCAGCAACATCACCCAGAACTACGGCCTGCACGAGAGCAACTTCGCCTGGCTCAGCGCCGACGGCGTCGCCTTCAAGGCCGAGGGCACCGCCTCCTACGACGACCACAGCGAACAGGTCGGCATCTCCCGCTCCGGCTGGGGCTGGGACGTGAAGATGGGCGACTTCGCCGGAACGGGCGACCTGCAGATCGTCCAGGCCACGGGCTTCATCAGGGGCGAGACCAACCGCTGGCCGGAGCTGCAGGAACTAGCCATGACCAACGACGCCCTGCTGGTGAACCCGGACATGTGGCCGCGCTTCCAGATCACCGACGACCTGTCGGGAAGCGACCCCGACCGCTTCTTCGTCCGCGATGAGAACGGCCGCTTCCACGACCTGGGCGGACGGCTCGGCCTCGACGACGGCGGCCCGACTCGCGGCATCGCCCTGGCCGACGTCGACCACGACGGCCGCCTCGACTACGCCATCGGCAACCAGTGGCGGCAGTCGCACTTCTACCGCAACACCAGGACCACCGACCTGCCCCACCTCGGACTGACGCTGACCCGCCCGGCCACCTGCCAGGGCACCGCCACGCCGACACCGGCCATCGGCGCCGCGGTGCGGCTGCGTTCGGGCGCGGCCGGGGTCACCACCGGCCAGGTGTACCCGGCCGCCGGGCACGCCGGGGTCTCATCGCCCGAGCTTCTGTTCGCCCTGTCCGGACCGGCCGCCGACGCCACCCTCACCTGGCGGGATGCCTGCGGAGTCCGGCACAGCGCCGACACGCGGCTGACCTCCGGATGGCACACGGTCCTGCTCGGCAACGACGGAACCGTCAAGGAGACCCGATGAAAGACCCCCGCGTCATCGCGCTGCGCCGGTTCGCGATCTCGATCACGGCGTTCAACATCCTCGGCCACGCCGTGCTCGGCTTCGAGCAGGCCTACGTCACCCCGCTGGCGGCGCTGGCCGCCGCGTACATCCTGGAGATCGGGCTGGAGTGGCTGGACGCCACGGCGACCGGGCGCACGCCCAAGTTCCGGGGCGGCGGCTTCAAGGGGCTGGTCACGTTCCTGCTACCGGCCCACATCACCGCGCTGGCCTGCGCGATGCTCCTGTACGCCAACGACCGCCTCGCCCCGGTGATCTTCGCGGTGATCGTGGCCATCGCCTCCAAGTACCTGATCCGCATTCGGCTCCACGGCAAGTTCCGGCACGTGCTCAACCCGTCGAACTTCGGCATCGTCGTGGTGCTGATCGTCTTCCCGTGGGTGAGCATCGCGCCCCCGTACCACTTCACCGAGTGGATCAGCGGGCCGCTCGACTGGGTGCTGCCGGCGTTCATCCTGGTCTCCGGCACGGTGATCAACGCCATGCTCACCAAGAAGATCCCGCTCATCCTCGGCTGGGTCATCGGCTTCGCCGCACAGGCGGTGATCAGGACCGGCATCGACGGCACGGCCACGGTGACCGCGCTGACCGTCATGACCGGCACGGCGTTCATCCTGTTCACCAACTACATGATCACCGACCCGGGCACGACGCCCGTGAAGCCCGCCAACCAGGTCGCCTTCGGTGTGGCCACGGCGGCGGTCTACGGCCTGCTGGTGCACGTGCACATCGCGTTCGGCCTGTTCTTCGCCTTGGTCATCGTCTGCGCGCTGCGCGGCGCGGCCCTCGGGGTGATCTCGCTGCGCGCCCGTGCCGAGAGGCCTGCCGAGGAACCCGTGCCACAGCTCGTCGCCACCGCAAACAGGACGTGATCCCGTGTACGACCGCGCCACCATCGCCATCGTCGGCGCCGCCTGCCGCTATCCGGGCGCCGACGACCCGGACCAGCTCTGGGAGTCGGTCCTGTCCCGGCGTCGCTCCTTCCGGCCCATCCCGCCGTCCCGGCTGAACCTGGCCGACTACACCGGCGACCGCGACGGCACCTACGCCAGGTTCGCGGCCGTGCTGGAGGGCTGGACCTTCGACCGGGCCCGCTTCCGCATCCCCGGGCCGGTCCACCGGGTCACCGACACCGCCCACTGGCTCGCCCTGGAGGTGGCCGCCGACGCCCTGGCCTCCGCCGGGTACGCCGACGGCGCCGGGCTCGACGGGGACCGGGTCGGCGTGGTCGTGGGGAACACCATGAACGGCGAGTTCAGCCGCGCCAACGGGCTGCGACTGCGCTGGCCGTACGTCCGCCGGGTGATGCAGCAGGCGTTGACCGAGGAGGGCTGGGAGGCGCCCGAGCTCGCCAGGTTCCTGGCAGGCGTCGAGCACCGCTTCAAACAGCCCTTTCCCGAGCCGAACGACGAGAGCCTGGCGGGCGGACTGGCCAACACCATCGCCGGGCGCATCTGCAACCACTTCGACTTCCGCGGCGGCGGCTACACCGTCGACGGCGCCTGCGCCTCGTCGCTGCTGTCGGTCGTCACGGCGGGCAACACGCTGCGCGCCGGGGCGGCCGACGTCGTGATCGCCGGAGGCGTCGACCTCAGCCTCGACCCGTTCGAGCTGGTCGGATTCGCCCGGACCGGCGCGATCGCGACCGACGCCATGCGGATCTACGACGAGCACCCGACCGGCTTCTGGCCCGGCGAGGGCTGCGGCATGGTCGTGCTCATGCGGGCCGAAGACGCGCTGGCCGAAGGACGGGCCCCGCTCGCGCTGATCCGCGACTGGGGCGTGTCGTCCGACGGACGGGGCGGCATCACCCGCCCGGAACAGGCGGGCCAGCTGCTCGCGGTCGGCCGGGCCTACGAACACCTCGACTACGGCCCCGAGGACGTCGCGCTGTTCGAGGGCCACGGCACCGGCACCGCCGTCGGCGACGCCGTGGAGATCGCCACCCTGATCGAGGCGCAGCGGGGCAGACGGACCACGACTCCCGCCGCGCTCGGCTCGATCAAGGCCAACATCGGCCACACCAAAGCCGCCGCCGGGCTGGCCGGGCTGCTCAAGGCCGCGATGGCGCTGCACCGGCAGGTGCTCCCGCCGACGACCGGCTGCGACACAGCCCATGCGGGTCTGCGCGCGGAAGACGCTCCCTTGCGGGTGCTGGCGGACGCCGAACCCTGGCCGCAGGACCAACCCCTGCGGGCCGGGGTAAGTGCGATGGGCTTCGGCGGCATCAACACCCATGTCGTGCTGGAATCGGCGGCAACGATCCGGCGGGCCGCGCTCACTCCACGCGAACGCCTGCTCGCGCACCGGCCGCCGAGCCATGAACTGGTCCTCCTCGGGGCCGACACCCGCGACGAACTGCGGCGAACTCTGGAGCGGATCGTCGCGGCGTCGTCGACGATGGCGTTCGGCGAGCTGGCCGATCTTGCGGCCAGCAACCTCCCCGGCGAGCGGCCCGCCTTCCGGGCGGCACTGGTGGCCGCCGATCCCGCGCAGCTCGGCGAACGCGCCCGCAAGGCCGTCGCCGCACTCGACGACGGCTTCACGGTCTTCCCCGGCGGCGCGGTGGGGGAAGGGCCGGCCGGCCGCGCCGGATACCTGTTCACCGGTCAGGGCGCGGGGGTGCCCGCAGGGCCGGGGGCACTCGGCGGGTTCGATCCCGAACTGGCGGCGTACTTCGACGGCGGCGTCTCGGACACCGTCGACACGGCGGTGGTCCAGCCGGGGGTGGTGCGGGCCTCGATCGCGGGGCTGCGCTGGCTGAGCTCCCTCGGCGTCACCGCGCACGCCGCCACCGGGCACAGCCTGGGAGAGATCACCGCGCTGCACTGGGCCGGCGCGCTCACCGAAGCACAGGCCGTCGAGCTCGCCGCCGTCCGAGGCAAGATCATGAAAGCCCACGGCACTCCGGGGACCGGCATGGTCTCCGTCATGGCCGACCGGAGCCTGGCCGACACGCTGATCGCGGGCACCCGCCTGGTGGTCGCCGCCGAACACGGCACCTCCCACGTGGTGGCCGGGCCTGAGGAGGACCTGGCCGCGCTGATGACCCGGTGCCGGGATCGCGGGGTGACCGCGCGGGCGCTGCGGGTCAGCCACGCGTTCCACTCACCCGCCTTCGCCGAGGCGCGTCCGGTGCTCGCCGAACACCTGCGCGACCTGGACTTCGGCGCGGTCCGCCGTCCGGTGTACTCCACCGTGCTGGGCACCCGCCCGACACCGGAGACCGACCTGCGGGACCTGCTGACCGAGCAGCTCACCGCGCCCGTGAGGTTCGCCGACGCCGTGACCGCCCTGGCGGAAGACTGCGACCTGCTGGTGGAGATCGGCCCGGGGCAGTCGCTCACCACACTGACCACCGCGCTGACCTCACTCCCGGTCGTGGCGATGGACGTCGGAAACCCGTCCGCGGCGGCGCCTCTCCAGGCCGTCGCCGCGCTGTTCGCGCTCGGCCTGGTGACTGACCCACGGCCACTCTTCGCCCATCGATCGCACCGCCCTTTCGACCTGTGGCGGGAGCCGCGATTCCTGGAGAACCCCTGCGAACAGGCGCCCCAGGTGGAGGCGGGATACGAGCCGCTCGTCACCGAGGCCGTTCCGGAGGTCCGGACGGCCTCCGACGACATTCCCGGGACCGTTCGTGAACTGGTCGCGGGATTGCTGGAACTTCCCGTCGAGGCCGTCGGGCAGGACGACCGGCTGCTCAGCGACCTGCACCTGAACTCGTTGCGGGTGGTGCAGCTCGCCGGGGAGGCGGCCACGGTGCTCGGCCGGGCCATCCCGGCCGAACCCCTGATGTCGGCCGACGTCTCCGTCGCCGAACTCGCCGCGCTGATCGCCGCGCTTCCGGCGGCCGACGAGAGCGAACCGCCGCTGGAGGGGGTGGCGAGCTGGCATCGGCTGCTCGTCGAGGACACCGAGCCCGTCGAACTGGCCCCCGCAGACCGCCCGCATGCGTGGCGGATCAGCGGCCGGGGGCCGTTACGAGAGGCACTCTCGCTCCGTTCGGGCTCTGGAGCCGAACTCGTCTTCCTCCCGGAGGACCCCTCCGATGACGACGTCGCCACGCTGGTCGCGGCCGTCCGCACCGGATCGCCGGTGACCGTCGTCGACCATGGCGACAGCGCGTCGGGGTTCCTGGCCTCGGTGCGCGCCGAAGATCCCGGCCGGTGGTTGCGGTGGATCCGCGCCCGCGACGCGGAATCGGTCGCGACCGTGCTCGCCGCCCCGTTCGAGGGCCCCGTCGAGGTGCACGCCGAGAACGGTGTGAGTGTCCCGGTCTTCCGCCCCGCACCGGCCGGCACTGGCGGACCCCCGCTGACCTCGGAGGACGTCGTGCTGGTGACAGGCGGCGGGAAGGGCATCGGCTTCCGGTCGGCTCTGGCCCTCGGTACCGCCTACGGATGCCGGTTGCTGCTGCTCGGCCGCGCCGACCCGTCCTCCGACGAGGAACTGCGCGCGAACCTGGCCGCGCTAGCCGAGAACGGCATCCGGTACGCCTACCTCCGGGCCGACCTCGCCGACCCGGCCGCCGTGCGGCGGGCGATCGACGAGCCGGTCACCGCGATCATTCACAGCGGCGGTGTAAACGAGCCCAAACGCTTCGCCGAACTGACCGACGACGACCTCGCCCGGCACGCCGCCGCCAAGTACCACGGGCTGAAGAACGTCCTGGCGGCGGTCGACGTCACGAGACTGCGCCATCTGGTCACCTTCGGGTCGGTCATCGGCCGCTTCGGCCTCGCGGGTGAGGCCCACTACGCCCTGGCCAACGGCCGCATGCGCGAACTCGCCCGCGTCCTCGCACTCCAGGCGCCGGGCTGCCGGGTCCGCAACGTCGACTGGACGGCCTGGTCGGGCGCGGGCATGGGGGAGCGCCTGGACGTGCTCGACGGCCTGCGCCGGTCCGGCGTCGACCCCCTCCCTGCCGAGCGCGGCGTGGAACTCCTCCACGAGGTGCTGACCTCCGACGGCGCGACCCTCCTGGCGACCGGCCGGCTGCCCCAGCTCGACCGTCCCGGTGACGCGGCGGGGCCGCTGCTCACCCGGACCCGGCTGCACGTCCCGGGTGTCGAACTGGTCGCCGAGGCCGACCTCGGGCTCGACACCCAGCCCCAGCTCCGCGACCACCTCATCGACGGGATCGCCGTGCTGCCCGCCGTGGTCGCGCTGGAGATCATGGCCGAGGCCGCCGCGACGCTCACCGGGCGGCGCGTCACCTCTCTGGGCGAGGCGAGCTTCGACCGGCCGGTCATCGTGCCCGCCGACGGAGCGAGAACGGTTCGCGTCTGCGCGCTGACCGGCCCGGACGGCGTGCGGGTGGTGCTGCGCAGCGACGAGAGCGGCTACGCTGCCGACCACTTCACCGCCGTCGCGGGCGTCCCACCCGACACCATCGAGCCGCTGCGCCGGGTCTCGGCGCTGCCACCGCACGACGGGGCCGATCTGTACGGGCCGACCTTCTTCCACGGCCCCGCCTTCCAGCGGGTCCGCCGCTACGACCACCTGGAGGCGACCGCCTGCGTCGCCGTCGTGGACGCCGCGACCCGCTGGTCACTGGACGGGACCCAGCTGGGCGACCCCACCTTCACCGACGCGACCATCCACGCGCTCCAGGTCTGCGTGCCCGGCCGTCGGCTGCTGCCGGTCGGCTGCCAGGCGATCACGGTGCATGAGGCCGGTCCCTACCCGCAGGAGCTGCGGCTGTCGGCCGTGGAGCGCCATCGCGACGGACCTGAGCACGTCTACGACGTGTCCGTGCACCACGCCGACGGCAGACCGGTGCTCAGTTGGAGCCGGTTGCGGCTGCGTGACATCGGCCCGCTCGAACCCGCAGGCGGCTGGCCGGCCGTGCTGCTCGGCCCCCTTCTCGAACGCGGGCTGGAGAGCCTGCTGCCCGACGTCAGCGTCAAGGTCGAGACAGGCCCCGGCCTCGACCTGGAGGTCACCGGCGCGGCCTCGCTGGGCTGCGCGATCGACCACGTGGCCCTCGACGCAGAGGAGCCGCCAGGGGAGCCCCATCCGATCACACGGCTCACCGGCGAGCCTGCCGCCTCCACGCACGCGCGGTTGCGCACGGCACGTTCCTGTCTGGCCGCGGCGGGCGACACCGGCGGGGTGCCGCTCACCGTGTCCGGGGTCTACGAGCAGGGATGGGTGCTGTTGCGCGGCGGGCCGCACCGGATCGTCTCGGCGATCGTGCGCATCGGCGGTGAACCCCGGCCGGTGGCCGTGGCCGTCCTTGTGAAGGGAACACCGTGAACCCCCACTTCGCCTACGAACATCTGGTGACCTTCGCCGACACCAACCTCGTCGGCAACGTGTACTTCGCCAACTACGTCGCCTGGCAGGGCGCCTGCCGGGAACGGTTCCTGGCCGACCACGCCCCCGGAGTGCTGCGCGGCCTCTACGCCGACCTGGCGCTGGTCACCGTGTCGTGCTCGTGCGAGTACTTCGCCGAGTTGCAGGCCTTCGACCAGGTGTCGATCCGCATGACGCTGCGCAGCATCGACCTCAACCGCATCGTCATGGGCTTCGACTACTTCCGCATCGGCAACGGCCCCGGCCAGCTCGTCGCCCGAGGCGCCCAGACGGTGGCCTGCATGCAACGCGTCGAGGGCGACCTCATCGCCATCGACGTCCCTCAGGAGCTCTACCAGGCGCTGGACGCGTTCGCCGTGCCGGGAAGCCGGCGGTGACCGGCGAACCCGTCGGGGTCGTCGGATGCGGCTCGATGGGCGCCGCCATCGCCGAACTGCTGCACCGCAGTGGCCATCGGCTGATCCTGGCAGGCGGGACCCGCCGGACCGCCGAGATGGTGGCCTCCACCTTGCCCGGGGCGATGGCCGCCGATCTGTCGACGGTCGTCGCACGGGCGCCGATCGTGTTCCTGGCCACCCGGCTGCGGGTGACCTGCCAGGTCATCGGCCCGCTGGCGGCGCGCGGCCTGGCCGGGCGGGTCGTCGTGGACGTCTCCAACCCCGATCCCGGCGACCTGCCGCCCGGCGGGCCTCGAACCTCGGCCGAACTCGTCGCCGACGCCTTCCACAAGAGCGCGGTCGTCAAGGCGCTGAACTGCGTCTCGGCCCGGCGGCTGCGCGCCGTCCGGCCCGGCGACGGTCTCACCGTGCCCATCGCGGGCGACGACCCCGGCGCCAAGGACGCGGTGACCCGCCTGCTCGGCGGAACCGGGCTGAACGTCGTCGACGCCGGGCCCCTCTCGGCCAGCACGTGGATCGAGTCGCTGGCCGCCTTCCTGCGTCACCTCGGCACCGAGCAGGGGTTCGGCGACTCCGTCGGATTCCGGCTCATCACCCCCCACGAGAAAGGACGGCCAACGTGACGGCCACCCAGCCCCAGTCCACCGCGCCCCCGCGCACGGACATCCCCGACCATCGGGGACGGATCGTGCTGTTCAGCTTCCTCGGCGGCTTCGCCCTGACCGTGTTGTGGTCGGCGCCCTTCGTCGACAAGGTCATCGGCGAGAACGTCACCAGCGCGATCATCGGCCATGAGGCCACCGGCGCGCCCATCGCCGGCGTGCTTTCCGGCGTGCTGTTCGCCTTCGCCAGCGGCCTCGGCGGCACGTTCACGGCCTGTAACATCGCCGCTCTCGGCGCGGTCGCGCCCATGCTCGGCGAACGCCGGTCCATCAAGGGCCGCATCACTCAGGCGCTTGTGCCCCTTGGATGGCTCGTCGCCGCGATGGCCGTCGTCTCGGCCCTGTACGGCGTCATCGTCGCCTTCTTCGGCACGAACATGCCGCAGTACTCCACCGCCACCGTCACCTCGGGGCTGGCCCCACGTCTGATCCAGTCGCTGGTCGTGTTCGGCGTCCTTGGCCTCGTCATGATCTATCTCGGGCTCGCGGCGCTGCACCTGGTGCCCGACCCGCTGGCGAAGATCTCGGCCCGCTTCCCGCACGCCCGGTCGCTGGTCATGGGCGTGCTCATCGGCCTGTTCCTCATCGGCCGCCCCTTCGGCCTGTACCGGCAGCTCTTCCGCGACGTCGCCGACAGCGGCAACCCCCTCTACGGCGCGCTGTCGTTCCTCACCCAGTCGCTGGGCAACATCGTCGTGCTCGCGGTGCTGTTCCTGCTGTTGGCGGTCGCCACCGGCGGGCAGGTCCAGCGCTGGCTCACCTCCAAGCCGGGCCGGGTCGCCGTGGTGGCCGGGTCGGCGCTGCTCATTGCGGGTGTCTTCACCTTCCTCTACTGGGACGTCCGGTTGCTGGCCCGGACCGGCGTCATCTGGTTCCCCACCATCACCTGGTACTGACGGAGGCTCGCCATGCGCTCATGGGCCATCAACAACCGCTACCACCACCTCGCCCTCTGGGTCTACCTTGTGATCGTCGTGGCCCACTGGGCCGAGCACATCTCCCAGGCGATCCAGATCTACGCGCTGGGCTGGCCGCTGCACGAGGCCCGCGGCGTCCTCGGGGTGCCCTTCCCGTGGCTGGTGCATTCGGAGTGGATGCACTACGGGTACGCGCTGCTCATGCTCATCGGGCTGATCCTGCTGCGGCCGGGCTTCACCGGCCGGGCCAGGACCTGGTGGACGATCTCCCTCGGCATCCAGGCCTGGCACCACCTGGAGCACCTGCTGCTCCTCATCCAGGCGCTGACCGGCTCGTACATCGCCGGCAAGGCGGTGCCGACCAGCCTGATCCAGCTCCTCATCCCGAGGGTTGAACTGCACCTGTTCTACAACAGCATCGTCTTCATCCCGATGGTGGTGGCGATGGTGCTGCACATGCGGCCCCGGCCGGAGGAACGGGCGGCGATGGACTGCAAATGCGCCACCCGTTCGCTCGTCCCGGCCCGCTGACCGGCTCATGCCTTCCTGGCGTACTGGGTCTGCGCGTTGAACTCCTTGAGCTTCACGTCCTTGGCCGACCGCAGGCCTGGGTCGCTCAGATCCAGCACGTCCAGGCCCTTCTGGGTGTCGGTCACGTAGACGTGGCCGTTGTAGTAGTACGCCGACCACGCGCCGCCGAGCATGAGTTGCTTGTCCGACAGCGGCGGCCGGTCGAAGTAGCCGATCTCCCTGGGCCGGCGCGGGTCGGTGAACTCCCAGATCGACACACCGCCCTGATACCAGGCCTGCACCATGACGTCGCGCCCGGCGACGGGCACCAGGGAGCCGTAGTGGGCCACGCAGTTCTCGGTCGGTCCCTGCTCGCGGGGGATCTTGTAGTAGCTCTGCTTGACCAGTCTGCGCTTCTCGATCGTGTAGACGGCGTTGGCGCCCTTCTCCGCGCCGACCATTTTGTTGCAGGTGGGGGCCATGCCGCCGCCGAGTTCGTCGGTGAAGACGACCTTGTCGCCCTTGTCGTTGAACAGCGCGGAGTGCCAGAAGGCGAAGTTCTCCACGTCGCGTTCGGTGTCGATCACGCGGGGCTTGAGCCGGTCGGAGATGTCGATCAGGATGCCGTCGCCCATGCACGCCCCGGCCATCAGGTCCTTGTCCGGGTAGGCGGCCAGGTCGTGGCAGCCGCTGGTCGGGAACCAGGTGGCGCCCTCGTCGCCCGGGTTGCCGCCGCCGGGGAAGAGCACGGGCTGGGCGGCGATCCTCGCCTTCTCCGGCGACTTGACCGGGACCTTCACGATCGCGATGCCGTGGTGCGGCGGCTGGCAGGTGGGGTTGGTCGGGGCGGGGCCGTAGGAGGAGACGTACAGCAGGACCGAGTCCTTGTCCCGGCCCTCGCCGGGCACCAGCGTGTTGGTGTGCGATCCGCACGGTGTGCGCACGGCCCCCACGTAGCGCGGGTTCGACTTGTCCTTGATATTGAAGATCTTGATGCCCTCCCACGCCTGCGGGTCGGCCGGCGAGGCGGGCGTGCTCTTGCAGGTGTCATCGCTGCGCGGGTCGTCGGTCGACAGGAACAGCAGGTCACCGTGGACGGACAGATCGTTCTGGGCTCCCGGGCACAGGACCTGGCTGACCAGCTTCGGGGCGGTGGGGGTGCGGATGTCGTACACGACGAAGCCCTCGAAGTTCCCGGCGATCGCGTGATCGCCGGTGAAGGCCAGATCCGTCATCGGCGCCATCGGTGCGGCGAACGGGCCGGGCTTGGGGATGTTCGCCACCTGCTTGACATTCGGACTGTTGAGCACCGGGTCCGGCGCCGGGGAGGGCGCGGCGGCGCTGGGCGCGCTGCCGAAGGCCAGGGCGAGGACGGCCAGCGCGCCGCCCACGCGTAAGGGGGTTCTCCGGTTCATGACTTCCAGTGGAGTACTTTATAAATATATAGTCAATATCGTTCGCCGAGAGATTCCATGGAGGCGGGGTCCGCCGCATCGCGGATATACGCCCACCGCCAAGTGACAGTTGACGCTTTCGGAAGCAGCCACTAACGTTTAAAACCATACAGTGATCTTTCGGCCGGGCCTGGAGCGCGCGAGGCGCTGCCCGACCCTTCCCCCCTGTCTGGTTGGAGTGACCATGACCGACGTCTCCTCGCAGTTCCCCAAGGACCGCCAACGCTGGACGCTCATCCTGGCCTCGTTCGCGTCCTTCATGGTCGGCCTCGACGTCCTCGTCGTGACCACCGCGCTGCCGACCCTGCACGAGGAGCTCGGCGCCGGCGTCGCCGGGCTCGGCTGGACCGTCAACGCCTACGAGCTGGGCTTCGCGGCGTTCATCCTGACCGGCGCCGCGCTCGGTGACCGGTTCGGGCGGCGGAACCTGTTCGTCGCGGGCATCGCGATATTCACGCTGGCCTCGGCCGTGTGCGCGCTCAGCACCACCATCGAGACCCTGATCGCGGCCCGCGCGGCGCAGGGCATCGGCGGCGGCATCGCCATCGCGCTGGCACTGGCGGTCATCACCGACGCCACCCCGCCGCAGGAGCGCGGCGCCGCCTTCGGCATCTGGGGCGCCATCTCCGGTGTCGCCGTGGCCGCCGGGCCGCTGGTCGGCGGCCTGGTCATCCAGGGCTTCGCCTGGCAGTGGATCTTCTGGCTGAACGTCCCCGTCGGCATCGCGCTGATCGTGCTGAGCATGATGCGCATCGCCGACACCCGCGGAGCAGTGCGCGGCATCGACGTCGTCGGGCTGATCCTGTCGACGCTGGGCGTGTTCGGCATCGCGCAGTCGCTGATCCGGGGCGGTGACGTCGGCTGGACCGAACCGACCATCCTCATCGGCTTCATCGGCGGCCTGATCGCGCTGGTCCTGTTCGTGTACTGGCAGACCAAGGCCCCCAGCCCGATGATGCCGATCGGCATGTTCGCCAACCTCAGCTTCACCGGCGGGTGCATCGCGGGCTTCGTGCTCGCCGCCGCCCTCTACGGCAACGGCTTCGTGTTCGCCCAGTACCTGCAGCTCGCCGAGGGCAACTCGCCGCTCGGTGTGGGTCTGCGCATGCTGCCGTGGGTCGGCCTGGCCATCTTCATCTCCCCGATCGCCGGGAAGCTGGCCGACAAGATGGGCGAGCGCCCGCTGGTCATCATCGGCCTGCTGCTGCACGCCATCGGCTTCGGCGCCATCGCCTTCATGGCCGACGCCGGCACCGGCTACGGCCCGATGATCTTCCCGCTGCTGCTCGCCGGTGTGGGTGTCTCCATCGCCTTCCCGACCGTGGCCTCCGCCGTCATGCGCTCGGTGAACCCGATGGAGGCGGGCATCGCGGCGGGTGTCAGCAACACCGTCCGGCAGGTCGGCGCGGTCTTCGGTGTCGCCGCCGCGGCCGCCACCTTCACCGCGACCGGCGGCTACGGCAACCCGGAGAGCTTCGTCGACGGGTTCACCCCGGCCACGATCGTGCTCACCGTCATCACCCTGGTCGGCGTGCTGGCCGCCTTCATCATCAAACGGCCCGAGTTCGACATGGCGCCGTCCCCCGAGCCTTCCCCCATCCGCGAAAACTAACGAGAAGGGACACATCATGGGCAACCCCATCGCCTGGTTCGACCTCACCTCCAAGAACGCGGGCGTCTCCCGCAGCTTCTACTCCGAGGTCTTCGGCTGGAAGATCGACGTCGACCCCCAGATGGGCTACGGCATGGTCGACACCGGCTCCTCCGAGGGCATCCCCGGCGGCATCGGCGAGAACGCCGACGCGGCCCCCGCCCTGGTCGTCTACCTCGTCGTCGACAACGCCGAGGAGACCCTCAAGCAGGTCGAGGCCAACGGCGGCCAGCGCGACGTGCCGCCGTACGAGATCCCGGGCATCGGCACCATGGCCACGTTCAAGGACCCCGACGGCATCACCGTCGGGCTCTGGCAGCGCTGAGCCCCGCATGAGCGCCGATGAGATGGGCGGACAGCCCCCGGACGAGGAACTCGACGTGGTCCTGCGGGCCATCGCCGACCCGACCCGCCGGGCGATCCTGCATCTCATCGCGTCCACGGAACTTCCGGCCGGGCGGATCGCGGAGCACTTCGCGGTCACCCGGTCGGCGGTTTCCCAGCATCTGAAGGTCCTGCGGGAGGCCGGCCTCGTGGTCGAGCGCCGGCAGGGCACCCGCCGCCTCTACCGGGCCAGCCAAAGCACCCTGTCCAAACTGCGCGCCTTCCTCGAGGACATCTGGTGGGCGGGGTTCGCGCGGGCCCGGGTCGAGGCGGAAGACCGAGACCCAAAAAAAAATGACTCCATGACGGGGTGGCCACGCGAGGAGCGACGATGGTGGACCGGCTCAGCGCACGTGCGCGCAAGGCGGTCGTCCTGGCCCAAGAAGAGGCCAGGATGTTCAACCGCAACACCATCGGCACCGAACATCTCCTGCTCGGCCTGGTCCAGGCCGGAGGGATCGCCGGTGCGGTGTTCCACGAGATGCGGGTCGAGCTCGACCTCGTCCACGAGCAGATCGAGATCGTGGTCGGCCCCGGGCCCGTGTTCACGCCGGGACCGATCCCGCTCGGGGAACCCGCGACCCGGCTGATGGCCCGCGCCGCCGAGGAGGCCCGCCGCCTCGGCGAGGACACCGTCGACACCGAGCACATGCTGCTCGGCCTGCTCGCCGACGAGGACGACCCCGCCGTCGCCGTGCTGCACGGCCTGTCCGTCGACCCGGTCCGCGTCCGCGAACGCGTCTACGAACTGCTGGACCAGGTTCCCGAGCCGATCCGCGCCGCCACCGGGCCGGTGCGCTCGGTCGACCTGCTGCTGTCGCGGTTCGGCCGCAGCCTCACCGACGCCGCCCGCTCCGGCGAACTCGACCCCGTCATAGGACGGGACCATGAACTCGACCGGCTGGTGCAGGTGCTGCTGCGGCGGACCAAGAACAGCCCGTTGCTGATCGGCGAGCCGGGCGTGGGGAAGACCGTCCTGGTCGAGGCGCTCGGGCAGCGGGTGGTCGCCGGGGCGGTGCCGGAGGAACTGCGCGGTAAACGCCTGTACGCGCTGGACCTCGGCTCGCTGATCGCGGGCGCCCGGGAACGCGGCGTCTTCGAGGAACGCCTGCGCACCATCCTCAACGAGGCCCGCACCGACGGCGACGTCGTGCTGTTCATCGATGAGATCCACGCCCTGATCGGCGCCGGCGACCGGGCCGGGGCGCTCGACGCCGCGGCGATCGTCAAACCGCTGCTGGCCAGGGGTGAACTGCGCGTGATCGGGGCCACAACCCCGGAGGAGTACCGCCGGTACTTCGCCGGTGACGTCACGATGGACCGCCGCTTCCAGCCGATCACCCTGGAGGCTCCCAGCGTCGCGGCCACCATCGGCATCCTCAAGGGCCTGCGATCCCACTACGAGGCCCATCACCAGGTCGTCATCACCGACGAGGCGCTGGTCGCCGCCGCGCGCCTGACCGACCGCCACGTCACCGGCCGCGCCCTGCCCGACAAGGCCATCGACGTCATCGACGAGGCCGGGGCGCTGGCCCGGGTCCGCTCCCTGACCGGCGGCCAGACCCGTGACAAGGTCGACGAGGAACTGGTCGCCGAGGTGCTGACCGCGATGACGGGCATCCCGCTCGAACGGCTGACCTCCGAGGACCTGATCCGCCTGCGGGGGTTGGAAGACGAACTGCGGGCTCGCGTCGTCGGCCAGGACGCCGCCATCGCTTCCCTCGGCGCGGCCATCAGGCGGTCCCGGGCGGGGGTCGCCGACCCCGACCGCCCTGTCGGCTCGTTCCTGTTCGCCGGCCCGTCGGGAGTCGGCAAGACCGAACTGGCCCGCGCTCTGGCCGGCGTGCTGTTCGGGGCCGACGACGCCCTGATCCAGCTCGACATGAGTGAGTACGCCGAACGCCACTCCGTCTCCCGGCTGATCGGCGCCCCACCCGGCTACGTCGGGTTCGAGGACGGCGGGCAGCTAACCGACCGGGTCCGGCGCAAGCCCTTCAGCGTGGTGCTTTTCGACGACATCGAGAAGGCCCACCCCGACGTGCTCGACGTACTGCTCCAGCTCGTCGAGGAAGGCCGCCTGACCTCAGGCGACGGCCGCACCGTCACCTTCACCAGCGCCGTGGTCATCCTGACCACCAACCTCGGGGCCCGTGAGGCCTCCCACCTCAGCACTGGGTTCGTGGGTGAGCGGGTGGCCGGCAGCCTCGTCCTGACCGAGCTTCGCCGGTACCTGCGGCCCGAGTTCCTGAACCGGCTCGACGACATCGTGGTGTTCGCCCGGCTCGGCCACGCCGAGTTGCTGAGCATCGTCGACATGGCCGTGACCGACCTGGCCCGGCGCCTGTTCGAGAGCGCGGGCATCCGGCTTCAGGTGACCACGCCCGCCCGGGAGTTCCTCGCTCGGCTGGGGGACGATCCGGCCATGGGCGCCCGCCCGCTGCGCGGCGCGGTCAGGCGCGAGCTCGACGACACGCTGTCGGCCCAACTGCTCAGCGGCCGGCTGACCGCCGGGCAGACGGTGCTGTTCGGGGTGAGCGACGGGGAGCACCCGTCGCTCACCTTCACCGTGGTGTGAGCGCCTCGACCTCAGCGAGCTGACCCAGGGAGACCAGCCCGGCCGCGCTCACCATCCGGGTCACCCAGTTGAACTGGCAGGCGGTCCAGAGCGCCTCCAGGATCTGCGCGTCGCTCCAGCCGCTGGCGCGCGCCTTGGCGAAGTCGGCCCCGGTGATGCGGTGGGACTCGTTCGTGATGCGCCCGGACAGGCGCAGCAGCTCGCGCACCGGCTCCGGCAGGTCCATCCGCTCGACCTCTTTCACCGCGAGGCTCGCCTTCAGCGCGGCGTCGGCGTTCAGCAGATCGAGGAAGAGCACGTGCGCGTCGACGCAGTACTGGCAGGAGACCTCCCGGGCCACGTACGCCGCGATGAGCTCCTTCACGTCGCGCGGCAGCTCGCCGTCGTCGAAGACCGAGCGGTAGCCGTCCCAGAACACCTTGAGAAATGGTGTGCGCGTGCTGACGAGTTTGAAGACGTCGGGCACCAGCCCGATCCCGAAGTGGTCGCGTATCTCGTCGTAGAGCTCTGCGATGTCGCCGGTGGCGGTGCCTTCGGTGACGACCTGGACGTGGACGCCTTGGGTCATGTGCCCTCCTCGGGGTTGCCGAGACAACTTACATATTCTATGTATAATTAAAGTAACCAGGCGAAGCAAGGAGGCTGCCATGGGTCACGTGCGCCGCAACTACGGCCAGTACTGCGGGCTGGCGGCAGCCCTCGACGTCATCGGAGAGCGCTGGACCCTGCTCATCATCCGCGAACTCCTGCTCGGGCCCCGCCGTTACGGCGAACTCCTGGAGGCGCTGCCCGGCATCGGCACCAACCTGCTCGCCGAACGCCTCAAGGTCCTCCACGAGCTGGGCGTCATCACCCGCCCGCAGTCCCGCGATCAGGGCTACGCGCTGACCGAGCTCGGCCGGGAGCTGCGCGAGCCGGTGCTCTCCATGGCCCGCTGGGGGCTCCACTTCCTCGACGCCCCCACACCCGACGTCGAGACCCGCGCCCACTGGGGCTTCCTCGCCGTGCAGGCGATGATCGACCCCGAGCGCGCCACGGAGATCGACGAGTCCTATGAGTTCCGCGTCGACGACGTGGTCTTCCACATCAGCGTCACCCACGGCAAGCCGGTGGCCCTCGAGGGGCCGGCCGACGGCGAACCCGCCGTGGTGGCCAGCACCGACGCGCGCACCTTCGTCGAGATCGGCGCCAAGCGGCTGACGCCGTTCGAGGCCCTGGCCTCGGGGCGGCTGCAGCTCACCGGCGACACCGACGCCATCGTGCGCTCCAGCGTGCTGCTCGGCCTGATGGCACCGGCCGAGTGAGCTTGACTTAGATGTAGAGACCATCGACGGAATCCGATCTCAAGGATCATGCGGCTCTTATTGACTATATAAACTTAAAGTCCTCTACTGGGAAGAGTCGGGTCGAAACCTGACGCTCGTCCGGCGGCTCCGCGGGCGTACTCGCCATTTCCAGAGGAGAGACCAATGCCGCACATCGCCATGTCCCCCGAGCTTGCTCCCGGCACGCCCGGTCTGTTCCAGTACCGCCCCGAGACCGGGCGCCCCCTCGGCGAACTCGCCGAGACGCTGCTGCGCAGCCCCCACTCGCTGGGGCGGGGTGACCGCGAGCTCATCGCGACCTACGTGTCGGTGCTCAACCACTGCAAGTTCTGCAGCTCCACCCACTCCGAGGTCAGCGCCGCCCAGATCGAGGGCGGGCGGGCCCTGGTCGACAAGGTCCTCGACGACGTCGACAGCGCGCCGATCTCGCCCAAGCTCCGCGCCCTGATCAAGATCGCCGGAGCGACCGTCGAAGGCGGCCACGCCGTGACCGCCGAACTGGTCGACGCGGCCCGGCAGGCCGGCGCCACCGACAC
The DNA here is from genome assembly GCF_030269205.1 of Herbidospora sp. NBRC 101105. Lineage (NCBI taxonomy): Bacteria > Bacillati > Actinomycetota > Actinomycetes > Streptosporangiales > Streptosporangiaceae > Herbidospora > Herbidospora sp. NBRC 101105. The sequence continues at coordinate 66,602 of NZ_BSSX01000012.1, forward strand.
CGAGATCCACGACTCGGTGCTCATCTCGGCCGCGTTCTGCATGTTCAACCGCTACTGCGACGGGCTGGCGGCGATCGTGCCCGACGACCCGAGGGCGTATGCGGGCATGGCCCAAATGATCATCAACGACGGTTACCGGATGTGCGCCACCGGCCACTGATCCCCGGCGGCTGCCCCGGCGGCTGTGCCGCCGGGGCGCTCGCCCCGTTCCGCCGACGCACGTCCGGGAAGGGCCCCATGAGGGAAAACACGACCGTCCGACTGACCACGTTGTCGCCCGGCGCGGGATGCGCCTGCAAACTGCCGCAGGCGTCACTCGAAACGCTCATGACCAGCCTCAACGGGTTCGGGGCCAGTGCCGCCGACGACCTGCTGGTCGGCCTGCCCGAGGGCGACGACGCCGCCGTGCTCCGCCTGGGCGACGGCCAGGCGCTCATCTTGACGACCGACTTCTTCACCCCCGTACTCGACGACCCCTACGACTGGGGCCGCGTCGCCGCGGCCAACGCCATGTCCGACGTGTACGCCATGGGCGGCCGTCCCGTCGCCGCGCTCAACCTGGCGGCCTGGCCGGGCGACGGCCTGCCGCTGGAGATGCTCGCCGACGTCATGCGCGGCGCGTCCACCAAGGCCGCCGAAGGCGGCTGCGCCGTGGTCGGCGGCCACACCATCGCCGACCCCGTCCCGAAATACGGCATGGCCGTCATCGGCCTGGCCGATCCCGCCCACCTGATGACCATCGACAAGGTGCGCCCCGGCGACCTGCTCGTGCTGACCAAACCTCTCGGGACCGGCGTCATTGTCACCGCTCTCAAGCAGGACGCCGCCGACCCCGCCACGCTCGCCGAGGCCGTCACGTCGATGACCACCCTGAACGCGCACGCCGCTCGCGCTGCCACCGATGCCGGGGTGCGCGCCGCGACCGACGTCACCGGCTTCGGACTGCTCGGCCATCTGCGTCGCATGCTCAGCGCCAGCGGTTTGGCCGCCAAGGTCGACGCCGACCACGTGCCCTTGCTGCCCGACGCGCGCGAACTGGCCGCCAAGGGGTTCGTGCCCGGCGGCACCAAGGCGAACATGAGCTTCCTGACCGACTGGGTCGACGTCGCGGTGTCGGTCGACGAGGAGGTCGCGATCCTGCTGCACGACGCGCAGACCTCGGGAGGCCTGCTGCTGGCAGTGCCGCCGACGGCGGCCGACCTGGTCGAGAAACTGCGGGAACACGACGTGTCCACGGCCGTCATCGGCGAGGCCGTCGTCGGACGCCCCGGCCATATCTCCGTCCACGCCGGCGCGTGAAGGGAATCCAGATGACCACCGACCCCCGCCGCGCGCTGCCGAAGACCGATGCCGTCCTCGCGTTACCGCTCATGGGAGAGATGGCCGCCACATGGGGCCGCCCCCTGGTGACCGATAAGGTCCGCCGGGTGCTCGACGACGCCCGTTGTGCCATCGGCCCAGGCGGGACCGTGCCGTCTCCCGACGAGGTCGCCAAAACGGTGGCCGCCTCGCTGGCCACGCTCGACGCGGCCCGGGTCAGACCGGTGATCAACGCCACCGGAGTCGTGCTCCACACCAACCTCGGCCGCGCGCCCCTGTCGGAGGCGGCCCGAGCCGCAGTGAACGCCGCCGCCGGCTACTCCACGGTCGAGTTCGACCTCGCCACCGGCGGCCGGGGCAAACGCGGCGCCACCGTGAACACCCTGCTCCGCGAACTGAGCGGCGCGCCCGGCGCCCTTGCGGTCAACAACGCCGCCGCCGCGCTGTTCCTCGCGCTCGGCGCGTTCGCCCGCGACCGCGAGGTGATCGTCTCGCGTGGCGAACTGGTCGAGATCGGCGGCGAGTTCCGCATCCCGTCCATCATGGAGGCGGCCGGAGCCCGGCTCGTCGAGGTCGGCTCGACCAACCGCACCCACCTGGCCGACTACGTCAACGCCATCACCGACCGCACCGCGATGGTGCTCGTGGTGCACCCGTCGAACTACCGCATCGAAGGCTTCACGGCCGCGCCGCCGCTGCCCGCCCTGGTCGCCGCCGCTCACGAGGCGGGCCTTCCACTCCTGCACGACCTGGGATCGGGCCTGCTCACCGGCCACCTGGGCGACGAGCCGACCCTGGCGGAGAGCCTGTCGGCCGGGGCCGACCTGACGGTCTTCTCCGGGGACAAGCTGTTCGGCGGCCCTCAGGCGGGGATCGTCGTCGGGGATGGCGCGCTGGTGCAGCGCCTGTCCCGGCATCCGATCGCCCGAGCGGTGCGCATCGACAAGCTGACCCTGGCCGCCCTGGAGGCCACTTTGCTGTCTCATCTGGGCGGACGCCGGGGCGAACTGCCCGTGTGGCGCATGCTGGACGCGCCCCTCCACGAGCTCACGCGCCGGGCCGACCGGCTGGCCGGCTCGATCGGGTGGCGGGCCCGCGTCCGGGAGGGCACGGGCATGGTCGGCGGGGGCAGCCTGCCCGCGGAACGGCTTCCGTCGGTGCTGGTCGAGCTGAGCTGCGGGCCGTCGGGCGAGGCGGCCGTCATGGCGGCGCTGCGGGCGGGGGAGACGCCGGTGATCGTGCGGGCCGAACGGGGGCGGGTGCTGGTCGACCTGCGCACGGTCGCCCCCGAGGAGGACGACGTTCTGGAGAAGGCGCTGCTGGCGGCGCTTCCCTAGCCCAAAGCAGAAGACTCGGCCTCCCAGCGGAGCAGGTCGCCCGGCTGGCATTCGAGCACCTCGCAGAGGGCGGCGAGAGTCGCGAAGCGCACCGCCTTGGCGCGGCCGTTCTTGAGCACCGCCAGATTGGCGGGCGTGATCCCCACGCGGTCGGCCAGGTCGCCCACGGACATCTTCCGCCTGGCCAGCATCACGTCGATGTCGACGACGATCGGCATCAGATCACCTCGTCGAGCTCGGCCCGCAGCCGCGTCGCCTCGACATCGCGGGCGACCGCCTGGGCGAGCAGCGCCCGCAGGACGAGCACGATGAGCGCGACCCCCAGGATGGCCAGGCCGACCCCGCCCATGATGACGGTGACACCCGGGTCGTCGCGCTGGCCCGGCGCGTTGACGGCCGTGACCGCGAACCAGACGAGCGCCGCCGCCACTATCGCGCCGATCACGACGTCGACGTACCGGAAGGCGGCGTGGGAGAACACCGTTCCGCGCCGCACCATGGTCACCAGCCGCCATACGCAGACCAATGCGACCTGGACCGACACCATGCCCAGGATCGCGAGCAGGCGCAGCGGGGTCAGCGGGAGCGATCCGTCCTCCGGATCGGTGGCCATGGCCCACACCATCGATGCCTGTATCGCCACGGTGCCGGCCAGCACCACCGCGAGGACGGCGCGCAGCGCACGGACTGTCAGTTCTCCCATGTCCCCATCCTTCGATCGAATCGCGATGGGAATCTATCGAGTCTCGATAGGTCAGGCAAGAGCCTACGTGGTGCGCATCCGCCGGCTCGAGTTGTCGACTCGTACGGTGTGTCCCCGCTCGTCCAGATACTCCAGCAAGGGGATCACCACCCGGCGGCTGGTGCCCAGCGCGCTGCGGGCCTCGCTCGCGGTGAACGGTTGAGGCAGGTCGCCGAGGATCTCCACCGCCCGAGGCTCGGCCGTCAGGGGCAGCACGACCCCCTCGGCCAGTCGTAACACCGCGCCCACCTTGGCCGCGGCGATGGCCGCCCTGGAGTCCAGCCCGAGCTGGGCGAGCCGGCCCGCCTCCGGCGCCTGGAACGGCGTCTCCTCCAGCTCCCGCTCCAGGCGACGCACGGCGGCGGCGATCGCCTCGGGGAGCTTGGGCCGGTCGGCGGGCCGGTGGATCCGCCCGGCCTCGATTCGCAGCGGAGGCCGCACCAGCGCTTCGACGAGCCGCCGGTCAGGCAGGTCCAGCAGCTGCCGGGCCACCTCGACGGGAAGCGTCGGAGCGAGAGGGTTGCCCAGGGCATAGTCCTTGGCGAGAGCGCTGAGCCGCTGACACTGGCTGACCCACCACCCCGGGTCCACCCGCCAGTCGCCGTCGACCCCCCGGCCGACCGCGCGCAGGCCCATCAGACTGAAGTCGTTGTCCTTGAGGTAGTGGTGACGGGCCAGCAGCTGGTGGGCGGTCGGCGGGTCGGGCCACTCGGCCAGCTCGTCGGCCGCGCGGACCGCCGCGCCCCGGCGCCGGAACGGCGGCGGACGCACGTCCAGCACCGTCAAGCCGGTCACCCGTCGCGAGCCAGGATCGCGGAGGATCACACGGTCGCCGACGTGCAGCGGCAGCGGGTGTTCGAGAGTCAGCCGCGCCGTGGTCTCACCCAGCCGCCGGATCCGCACGCTCACCGACGCCGATCCGATGTGCAACAGCGACTCGCGAGGCAGCAGGTCGGAGGTGCCGGCGCGCAGGCGCACGTCGACGGTGTCGGTGTCGCTCCACCGGCCGGGGGTGACCAGGGCCATCCCTCGCTGGCACTCGTCGAGGTCGACGCCCTTGAGGTTGAGGGCGACGCGGGCCACGCCCGTCACCGTCTCGACCTTCCGCTTGAGCGACTCCATACCGCGGATCTTCACGATCCGGCCCGACGGGCTGAGCTGGAGTTCGTCGCCGACGTTCACCGTCCCTGCCGGTAGGGTCCCGGTCACGACGGTGCCCATGCCCTTGATGGTGAACGCGCGGTCGATCCACAACCGGACCGGCGCCGCGTCGTCGGGAGCGGGAAGGGAGGCGACGAGCTCGTCGAGGGCGGTCACCAGGTCGTCGATGCCCGCACCGGTGATGCTGCTGACCGCCACGGCGGGCACGTCGGCCAGCGACGAATCGGCCAGTTCCAGCCGGGCCTCCTCGATGGCCAGCTCGGCGTCCCCCCGGTCCGACCGGGTGACGACGAGCAGCCCGTGGTGCACGCCCAGCGCGTCGATGACGGCGAGGTGCTCGGCCGACTGGGGCATCCACCCTTCGTCGGCCGCGACCACGATCAGCACGGCGGGCACCGGCCCGATCCCGGCCATCATGTTCGTCACGAACCGCTCGTGGCCGGGAACGTCGACGAAGGCCAGCGCGCGACCCGAGGGCATGGTGCGCCATGCGAACCCCAGGTCGATCGTCAGCCCGCGCCGCCGTTCCTCGGCCCAGCGGTCGGGCTCCATCCCGGTGAGGGCGCGGACGAGGGTCGACTTCCCGTGGTCGACATGACCGGCGGTCGCGACGACGTGCATGCGCGCCACTCCTCACACTGAGAATCCCGCGATGGAGCGATAGCGGAGGCGAACGGGAATCGAACCCGCCGGCGACGTCGACCGCCGCCCCATCGGTTTTGTAGACCGGGAGGGCCACCAGGCACCCAACGCCTCCATGAAGTAACTAACGATATTGGAAGGCCTGCCGTCAACGGGGCACGAGAAGGTTTCTCCAGGTGGAGGCCCTGATCAGGGTATTCAAAGGCTGCTTTGTTCATTGGAACTCTTCAGCTCCCGATCAGCTTGACTATATGAATTTAAAGTACTCAACTGAGGATCGACGTTCAGACCTGCCGAGCCCTGGTTGGGAGACGACATGACCATCGCTGACAGTCCGCTGCCGACGACATCGCCGGACGTCGGTCCTCTGCTGAAGGAGTACCGCGAGGTGTTCGTCCCCGCCGCGGTGGACTACCTCGAACGGCGCATCAGCGCCAACGAACTCCGCGAACGCTGGAAGCCGCACTACTACGGGACCTTCCACCAGTACGACGTGACCGTGGAACGCGCCTGGCGGGAGCAGAGCGGATCGACGGGACTGCTGGAGTCCGGCGGCCCGCCCGCCGACCCCCGGCACGAGACGCCGCTGGCCCACTTCCCGGTGAGCGTCGCCTACAACAACCTCGACCGGCTGATCGAGGTGCTCGCGGTGGAGCTCGGCGACCAGACGGTCGACAAGACCCGCCTCCGCGAGCGGACCGTGGACTTCGCGCATGTCATCGATTCGCTCGACGCCCTGATGGCCTCCCTCGACAACTGACGAGGGCGGCACAGGGCCACCACCATCGCTCTCACTCGAAAGGTTGAACTGTGAGCGAACCACAGGGAATCCTCAGACAACTCCTGGAGAGGGGGGTCGCGGCGGACATCGACCCCGCGTCCCTCTCTCCGGCGGAGGTCGTCCGGGGCCACGACTCCGCGTGGGGAGGGCCGGGGAACCTCTACCCCATCCGCCCTTACACGCTGACGCCGTCGGCTCTGGAGACGTTCATCGTCCGCGAGCGCATCCACGTGCGCATCGACGGTCTCGGTGAGGACATCGTCGACCTCCACGGCATGGCGATCTACCGTCGCCACGACCCGCACGCCGCCGGCGAGCTGAACTGGGCCAGCGCCACGATCACGGCCCAGTTCCTGTCGCTTCAGGTGACGGGGCACAGCGAGCTCTTCGGTCAGGTCAAGGTGTCGAACACGCCTGGCAAGTCGGAAGGGGCGCGGGTCAAGCCGAGTCCGACCCCGGATGATGGGACACCGATGCCCATCAAGGACTGTATCACCATGATCTATCCTCGGTTCGAGGTAGAGCAGCTCGGCACGACCGTCGACACGGGCGACCAGGTGGTCCGTCTGGAGTCGCGGGTCGCGATGGTCCCCCCGATCGGGGACGTGTCGCGAACGAACAAGCACTACGCGCTGTACGACAGCGAAGGTCGTCAGGTCGGTGAGCTCCTGGCCGCCGACATCGAGATCGGGAACCTCCTGCACCATGTCCCGATCGCCAGTGCGGTGATCCCCGCCGAGCTGGCACGACTGCTGGCGTAAGCACCCATAGCGATGGATGACGTGCGTGTTGCCGGGCCGGCTCGGGCGAATTTCCGCGCGGGCCGGCTCGCGTCCTATGCCTTCGGTGTCGAGGCCGCCATCGGGGCCAACCCGATGCGGTACCTGTTCGCGCGCCGCTTCTCCGCCGCGCCGGAGTCGGCGGTGACCGCGATCTTCGTGATCAAACCCGACGTGTTGTTCGGCACCTACGTGTGGATGGAGGAGGACCGCGAGGCCGGCGACTGCCGGATCAGTACCTTCCTGCCGACCATGCGCCAGCCGATCCAGGTCGTCGACCGGCTGGCCTTCGACTGCCTTCCGCTCACCGACATCGGCTACGTCGACCTGATGGCCTGGCCCCATCCCGTGCTCCAGCTCTCCCGCGAAGGCGAGCCGGGCGCGGGCACCCGCGTGTACCGGGGACCGGCTCGCCTGAACGGCTTGGCGGTACGGGAGTGCTTCGTGCCCGGCACCGGCGTGGTCGTCGACCGCGTGGTCGAGCAGCGGGGGGAGGCGGTCCGCCGCTGGGAGGCGCTGGAGCTCGGCGATCGTGCCGAGGACTGGCTGCCCCGCCGTGTCCGGGTGTCCCGGCTCGACAGCGGTCACCGGACCGACTTCACCCGGAGTGGGCCTGCCGTCCCGCTGGCCTGCGACGACTTCGACGGCACCCCCGAGTCGCTGCGCGAGGCGGTCGAGATCGCCCTAGCCGCCGGGGCGGGGGCACGGCGATGACCGTGGCCCTCCGCGTCGTCCAGGTGGCCGTCCATCTGGTGGCCGCGCTGGGCCGGATGGCGGTGGTGGCCGTGGTCACCCGGCGGCGGGCGGCCCTGGCCGCGGAGGTGGCCCGCCTGCTCGAACGGCTCGGCGGCGCCTTCCTCAAGGCCGGCCAACTGCTGGCGACCCGAGTCGACGTCGTGGGGGAGACCCTGGCCGCTGAACTGGGCCGGCTGCACGACCACGTGAGGCCCATGTCCGCGAAGGACGCGATGCTGACCGCCCGGCGGTCTTTCTCGCGGCCCCCTGACGAAATGCTCGCGGCGCTGGCGCGTCCACCGATCGCGAGCGGTTCGATCGCGTGCGTCTACCGGATGACCTGGCAGGGCCGCGACCTCGCGGTCAAGGTCAGGCGGCCCGGTGTGGCCCGCGTGTTCGCCGCCGACACCGCCGTCGTCGGCGGACTGGCCCGCTTCGCCGCCCGGATTCCCCGTCTGGCCCGGCTTCCGCTGACCGACATCGTCGGCCAGCTGGGCGAGGCGTTGCGCGGCCAGCTCGACTTCGACCGGGAGACCCGGTATCTCCACCGGCTGCGCGCCGATCTCGCGGACGTGGAGGGCGTGATCGTCCCAGAGGCGGTGGACGAGCTGACCGCCGGCGGCGTCATCACGATGACCTTCGTCGAAGGACTGACCCAGGAGCCGAGTGACCGCGCGTCGGTGGAGCGCGGCGTGACCACTCTCGTCCGCGCCGTTTACCACATGCTTTTCGTGCGGGGATTCATCCACGTCGACCTGCATCAGGGAAACGCCTATATCCGCGCCGACGGCGAGGTCGTCGTGCTCGACGCCGGATTCATGTTCCCGCTCAGTGAAATGGCGCGGACCAGCTTCACCCGATTCTTCGGCGGAATGATCAAAGGCGACGGTGAATCTTGCGCGCGCATTCTGCTGGCCAGTGCGCGCGGAGTTGCCGATGGTGCCGATGTGGCGGGATTTCAACGCGAGGTCGCCGATCTGGTGAACCGCAGCTCAGGCGCGGTGGCGCAGGACTTCGAGCTGGGCCCCTTCGCGGTCAGGCTGTTCGACCTGCAGCGGAGCCACGCCGTTTTCGCGGAGCCGGAATTCGTGTTTCCGCTGCTCTGCCTGCTCGCTTTGGAGGGCACGGTGCGGCGGCTTCATCCGCTGATGGATTTCCAGATAGAGGCGGCTCCGTACGTGATGCAAGGCCTCCTTACGGGGGCCTTGACAGCGCCGGAGGTGCCGGAGAATATGACTATATAATTCTAAAGTAATTCGACCGATCCTGTGCCCCTGGAGTGCGCATGTCCACCCGAGAGGAATCCGTCCAGTCGGCCGGACTCGCCGGTTCGGTCGCCGTCCTCTGCCTGTCCGCGTTCGTCGTCATGATCGACTCGACCGTCGTCCAGGTGATGGTCCCCGCCCTGACCGCCTCCTTCGACGCCGGGCTCGACGACGTCCTGTGGGTCTTCAACGGATTCGTCATCGCCTACGCCGCCCTGCTCATCACCGCCGGGCGGCTCGGTGGCGTGCACGGCCCGCGACGCCTGCTGATCGCGGGCCTCGTCGTGTTCGCCCTGGCGTCGCTGGCCGGAGGTCTGGCCACCTCGTTGCCGCAGCTCGTCGCGGCGCGGGTGGCGCAGGGGGTCGGCGGAGCGATGATCGTGCCGCAGGCGCTCACCCTGATCGCCGCCGTCTTCCCCGCCGAACGGCGTGGCGCCGCGCTCGGCCTGGTGAGCGCGACGATGGCGCTGGCCGCCGTGCTCGGTCCCGTCGGCGGCGGCCTGGTCGTCACGACCTGGGGCTGGCGCTGGGTCTTCCTGGTGAACGTGCCGGTGTGCCTGGCCGCCGTGGTGCTGGCCCGGCGCTGGGTGCCGCCGGGTGTCACGGCCTCCCGGGGGCGGCTCGACTGGGGTGGCGTCGTGCTGATCGGCGTGGGGCTGGCCACCGCGTCCTACGCGCTGCTCGGGCCGGGCCGGCTGCCGTGGCTGGCGCCCGCCGCCGTGCTGATCGCCATGTTCGCCGCGCGGCAACGCCGCCAGCCCGATCCTCTGATGCCGCCCCGGGTGTTCCGCGACCGCGCGTTCCTGGTCGCCGGATGGGTCGGCGCCGCCCAGTTCGGCGTCCTGGCGGGCCTGATGCTCCTGGTCTCGGTACGGGTCCAGAGCGAACTCGGCGGCGACGCGATCGACACCGGGCTCGCCCTCCTGCCCATGGCGGTGGCGGCCGGGCTGATCTCACCCGTCGCCGGATGGCTCAGCGACCGGATCGGCGGTGGGCCGATCATGGCCGCCGGCATGCTCGCCCTCGGCGCGGGCGCGTCGGGGTTCGCCCTGTCCACCTCCGGTCTCGCCGTCGCCGCGCTCGCGGTGGCCGGGCTGGGCGTCGGCCTCGTCATGGCGCCGGCCAGCACCGAAGCCATCAGACGGCTGGCCCCCGACCTGGTGCCCGCAGCCTCGGGCGTGCTCAACACCGCCCGCCAGGCGGCCTCCCTACTCGGCGTCGCCGTGATCGGCGGCATCGCCCAAGCCGGTCCCGGCGCTTTCACGACCGCCGCCGGCACGCTCACCGCACTCGCCCTGCTCTCCGGCCTCGCCGGTCTGTTGCTCCTGCCGCGGCACGTCAGAGACGACGCGCTCACGAACCGTCCATGACCCCGGGCGACGGCACCCCCGCCGTCGCGTCCGGCCATCTCATCGAGTCTCGAGGAGATATCACTCATGCGTCAGCTCCTGACGGAACGCGAACAGTCGTTCCTCGCTCTGGCCGACAAGGTCCTGCCGGCCCTGAGCGAGCGCGCGGCCCGGCACGACCGGGACAACACCTTCCCCTCCGACAACTACGACGACCTGCGCGCGGGCGGACTGCTCCGCCTCACCGTGCCGGAGGAACTGGGCGGGCTCGGCGCCGGCCAGGGCGAACTGCTGCGGGTGCTCGAACGCCTCGCCACCGCCGACGGCGCCACCGCCCTGTCCTACGCCATGCACGCCGCCCCCCTCGGATCCTGGGCGCACACCTGGCGGCGTACCGGAGCGCCCCCGCTGGAGCAGGTCCTGCGCATCGCCGGGATGGACGGCCTCGTGCTGGCCGCCATCGCCAGCGAGCCCGGCATCCCCGCCCTGTTCATGGACGCCAAGACCAAGGCCACCAAGGTGCCCGGCGGTTTCCAGCTGCACGGACGCAAGATTTTCGGCACCAACAGCGCCATCGCCACGATGTGGGCCGCCACCGCCCGCTGGGACGAGGGCCCCAATGGGCCCCAGGTGCTGATCGTGATGGTCGACCCGAGCACCCCGGGCGTCACGATCGAGCAGACCTGGGACACCCTCGGCATGCGCGCCACCCGCAGTGATGACATCGTCTTCGACGGCCTGTTCGTCCCCGACATGGCCGTGCTCCAGTCGATCCCGGTCGGCCACTTCGACGTACAAGTGCTCGACATGATCCTGTCGTGGACCACGCCCAGCTTCGGCGCGGTCTACACCGGCCTGGCCGTGGCCGCCCTCGACTGGGCCGTCGATCTGGCCCGGCGCAACGGCCTGGAACGTGACGCCCGGATCCAGGACGCGATCGCCGACGCCGAGATCGCCATCGAGACCAGCAGGGCCATGCTCCAGCGGCACGCCGCCGACGTCATGAGCGGTGCGCTGGTCGCCCAGTTACCCGTACAGGAAGGACTGGCCCGCTGCGCGCTGGTCAAGAACGTCTGCACCAACAACGCCGCGGCCGTGGTCAACCGGTTGATCGACGTCGTCGGCGGGGCCGCCTACCGGCGCGGCTCGGCCTACGAGCGCATCTGGCGCGACGTGCAGGCGGGCCTGTTCATGCCCATCAACAACCGCACCGGCAAGGAGCTGATCGGCGCCAGCACGCTCGGCGTCGAGCTCGCCCCGGTCGCGCCGTTCGTGATGCCCGGCGGGGAGGGACGATGACCAGGAGACTGCTCGCCGTCGTCGTCGTACTGCTGCTGGCCGCCGTCGGCTGCGGCTCCGGCGGGCACGCCGCCCACCTGGCCGCCGGGATCCCGGCGAAGCTGCGGGTGGGCGTGGTGCCCAACATCTCTCCGGAGAAGCAGCGCGCCCAATACGAACCCTTCCGCGCCTACCTCGCCGGCAAGCTCGGCACCGAGGTGGAGCTGTTCGTGGCCACCAACTACGCCGGCGTGGTGGCCGCCCTGTCCGCCGGGAAGCTCGACGTCGCCTACCTGGGCGGGCTGACCTACGTCCAGGCCGAGGCGCAGACGAAGGTCGTTCCGCTGGTCACCGAGGTCGACCAGGAGACCGGGACGCCCGAATACCTCTCGGCCGTGGTGGTGAAGGCCGGGTCGCCGTACAAGACCACCAAGGACGTCGTCGCGGCTGGCGGCACCTTCGCCTTCGGCGATATCAGCTCCACCTCTGGCAGCCTCTACCCACGGATCATGATCACCCAGGCGGGGGCCCGCTGCGACACCGGCGACATGATGGCCTGCCCGCCGCTCAAGGCGGTCACCTTCACCGGCGGCCACGACGCCACCGCGCAGGCCGTCGCGAAGGGCGACGTCGACGCCGGTGGCATCGAGTTACGCATCCTGCACCGCCTGGAGAAACAGGGCAGCGTCGAGAAGGGTGCGCTGCAGGTGATCGAGACCCGCGAGGTCATGGGCTACCCATGGGTCGCCCACCCCGATCTGCCCGAGGCCGCGCGCACGGCCGTTACCGACGCCTTCCTCGCGATCGACCAGCCGGAACTGCTCGACCTGATGAGGGCCAAGAAGTACGCCCCCGTCACCGCCGCGGACTACGACGAGGTACGCGAACAGGCCGCCGGCCTCGGGCTGCTGACCCCCAAGCAAGGACAGCCATGACCGTACAGGCGATGGAGGTGCACGTCGGCGGGGTCACGGTGGCCTTCGCCGGTCGCACCGTCCTGTCCGGTGTGCATCTCAAGGTCGGGCCGGGGGAGCGGGTCGCGCTGCTCGGTCCATCGGGAGCGGGCAAGACGACCCTGCTCCGCGTCGTCATCGGCGCCGTGCGCCCCTCGGAGGGGGAGGTCGCGATCGACGGCGCCGACCCGTTCGGACGCCGCGCCGAGGTCACCCGGCTGCGCCGCCGCATCGGGTGTGTACGCCAGCGCGACGACCTGATCGTCGGGCTCACCGCGCGTACCAACATCCTGGCCGGGGTCGCGCACGCCTGGCGACCGGCCGACTGGGCCGTGGTGCTCGCCGGAGGAGTGCCGGCGCGGTTCGCCGCCCGGCTGGCCGAACTGGCCGCCATCCACGACATCACCCCACTCCTGCGCACCCGCGTCGAGCGCCTGTCCGGCGGGGAGAGGCAGCGCGTCGCACTGGCTCGCGCCCTGTTCACCGCGCCCGGCCTGCTGCTCGCCGACGAGTGCACCTCCGGTCTCGACCCGGTACGCGCGGCGGTCGCCCTCGACCATCTGGACAGCAGCGGCGCCACGCTCATCGCCACCACCCACGACCTCGATGTCGCCCGCCGGTTCGACCGCGTCGTGGCATTGCGCGACGGCCTGGTCGTCCACGACGGAGACCCGCCCGACGCTCGGCGGCTGGAGCAGATCTACGGCGGACCGGCGGAGCTGACGTCATGACACTGCAGCAAGAACGCGTGACGACGGCCCTGCCACCCGCGCCCCGGCGTGCTCCCCGCGTCGTGCTCACGCTCGTCGCACTGGTCGTCATCGGCTGGTCCGTCGCCGGAACCGGCATCGGCCTCGGCTCCCTGATCGAGGGCCGGGAGGGCGCCATCCAGATCGTCGGCGGCCTGTTCCCGCCGGACCTGGACGCCGACCTGCTCGGCCGGGTCGCGACGGCGGCCGTGGAGACCATCCAGATCTCGGTGGCCGCCCTGCTGATCGGCGTCCTGATCGGCCTTCCACTCGCGGTGCTGATGGCCGGGAACGTGCAGGCGCCGCGCTGGCTGTCGGCCGGCGCGCGGACCGTCGCGACGACCCTGCGCAGCGTCCACGAACTTCTCTGGGCGTTGCTGTTCGTCGCGACGGTCGGCCTCGGCCCCGCGGCGGGCGTCTACGCGATCGCCCTGCACTCGGCGGGGGTGCTGGCCAAACTCTGCTCCGAGCAGCTGGAGGCCGTGGACCCCGGCCCGGTCGAGGCGATGCGGCTGACCGGCGGCTCCCGGCTCACGACAGCCCTGCTCGGCATCGTGCCACAGGCCCGGGCGGTGATCGCCTCCCAGATCCTCTACCAGTGGGAGTGCAACATCCGTAGCTCCGTGGTCATCGGCTTCGTCGGGGCGGGCGGCATCGGCCAGGCTCTCGGCATCGCGCTGCACCTGTTCCGCTACCAGGAACTGGCCACGCTCATGGCCTCGGTGGTGATCCTCGTCATCGCCGTGGACCGGATCTCGAAGATTTTCCGGGGGCGCCTCGGGGCGGCCTCCGAGCGTTCGGGCGGCGTGGTGCCGTCCGCGATTCGATCCTTCTGGAGGAGCAAGCGATGAGGATTCTTTTCGTCCTGCACGACGCCCCCTACGGCAGCGAGCGCACCTACAACGGCATCCGCTGGGCCCGGCAGATGCTGGAGGACGACGGCAACGAGGTCAAGGTCTTCATGTTCGGCGACGCCGTCTCCGCGGTGATGGCCGGGCAGAAGACCCCAGACGGCTACTACAACGTGGGCAACATGATCCGCGGCCTGGTCTCCAAGAACGCCGAGATCGGCTCCTGCGGCACCTGCCTGGACGCCCGCGGCATCAACGAGGCGAACGTCGCCCACGGCACCCACCGCTCGTCCATGAAGGAACTGGCCACCTGGACGATGTGGGCCGACCGGACCATCAACGTCTGACCCCGGGAAGACCGAACCGGCCGGGCGCCCATGGGGCCCGGCCGGTTCTTTTCGCGTCTCAGGCCAGCGCCGCCATCGCGCGCACGGCCTTGTCGACCTCCTGCGACGTGGTCACCATGCTCGGCCCGAACCGCACATAGGTCTCCCGGTACGGCGTCGCCGCCGCTGCGACCTGGTGTTCCTTGACCAGCCGCTCCACCACGGCCTCCGGGTGCATGCCCTCGACCGCGCAGCAGATGACGCCCGCCGACACCTCGGCCGACCGTGGCGTGACCAGGCGCACGTGCCGCAGGCCCGCGAGCCCGGCCTTGAGCTGCTCGCTCTGGGTCCTGATCTGCTCGGCCACCCGCGCGGGACCGATCGCCGTGTGGAACTCCACTGCGGCGGGCAGCGCCCACCGGTGCTCGAAGGTGTGGTAGCCGCCCGGCGTGGCCAGGTCTCCGGGGGCGCCCCCCGGAGGCTGGCCGGTGAACCAGCCCTGGAAGGCCGGCATCGAGAAGCTCGGGATGATCTGCCGGTGCCGCCGCCACGCCGCCGGGGTGCCCCAGACGAAACCTGTGCCGCGCGGCCCGAACAGCCACTTGTGCGTCGAGGTGACGAAGAAGTCGGCGCCGAGGTCCTTCATGGTGGCGGCCTCGGCGGCGAAGCCGTGCACGCCGTCGACGCACAGCAGCACCCGGTCGGGCTCCCTCCGATTGGCGTTGACGGTCGCGAGCAGGGCGGCGATCTGCTTGACCGGGATCTTCACGCCGGTGATCGAGTGCACCCAGGTCATCGCCAGCACCCGCGTCTTCGAGGTGATCGCGGCCTTCACCCGCGCGACCATCTGGTCGGCCTTCGCCTGAGCGGGGTCGTCGTAGAGCCGGATGGTGCGCACCTTCGCGCCGGTGGCCGTCGCCCGCAGCCGTACCGCCTCGTAGGTGGAGTAGAACTCGTGTGAGGTGGTGAGGATCTCGTCACCCTCCTTGAGCGCCAGCCCTCCGTAGAGCAGGCCGATTCCCATGGTCGCGCTGTCGGTGAGGGCGATCTCGTTGGGCTGCGTGCCGATGTACTTGGCCAGCGCCTGGCGGGCCTGGGAGCTGAACTCGAAGTCGGCCATGCCCATGCCGAACTCGATCGGGTTGACGTCCAGCCCCTGCCGGAACTTGGTGATCGCGGCGGTCACCGGGGCCGGATGGGAGGACAACATGAACGCCGAGAAGTGCGCCAGATTCGGGGTCAGCGGGAACTGCGCCCGCACCGACGTCCAGTCACGCGGGTCGAACGTCGCGGACGCGGGTGCCGGAGCGCCTCCGGAAGCGCCCGCACCGGCGTTCGCGTTCGAGCACGCGCCGGTCAGCAGCCCGCCGCCCGCCAGAGCGGCGCCCAGGAGAAGCGAACGGCGGGGAATGGTCTCTACGGGGTCGGTCATGACGCCTCCTGCACGGCGCAGAGCCAGCTATAGATTTTTCAAGCCTAACACTCGGCTATATGAATCTAAAGCGAAGCTTTGACCGCACCTGGACCCGGCCGCGTCTCCCGCATCCGTACGGCCACCACCAGGCCGGACATTACGGTCACCGCCGCGGTGACGACCACCGCGACGCGCACGCCGAAGGAGTCGGCGAGCAGCCCGGCGGCGACCGCGCCCACCGCGAATCCGAAGTCGCGCCACCACCGATAGACCCCTACGGCACGAGCCCGCCACGACGGGTGCGCGACGTCGGCCACGGCCGCCAGCAACGTGGGGTAGACCATGGCGGTGCCCGCTCCGACCAGGGCGGCGGCGACCGCCCACGGCGCGAAGTCGTCCGCGGCGGCGATCCACGCCAGCGCCGCCCCCTGGAGCAGCATCCCGCCGGCGATCAAGCGTTTGCGCCCCCAGCGGTCGGACAACGCGCCGGCGGCGATCTGGCCCAGCCCCCACACCGCGGGGAGTGTGGCCGTCAGCACGCCGATCTCGGCGATGGTCAGCCCTTCGACCATGAACAGGACGGGGAACAGCCCCCATGCCACGCCGTCGTTCAGGTTGTTCACCAGGCCGGCCTGGCTGACCGAGGACAGTGAGGGATCGCGGAAGCTGGTCGTCACGAAGATCTCCCGGAGCGAGCGCCGGTCGGTTCCGCGTGCCTCCAGTGACACGAATCCCCGGGTCTCCCGGACCCAGACGGCGGACAGCCCGAGGCCGATCACCGCGTAGGCCAGGCCGAGGAGGAAGGGCGCGGGCCGCAGTCCGTACAGCTCTGCCAGGTAGCCGGTGACCAGGGCGGTCACCGCGACGGCCAGATAACCCGCCGACTCGTTGAACCCCATGGCCAGGCCCCGGCGTTCGGGACCGACGAGGTCGATCTTCATGATGACCGTGGCCGACCAGGTGAGCCCCTGGTTGATCCCGAGCAGCACGTTCGCCGCGATCACCCACTCCCACCCGGGCGCCCAGATGATCAGCAGCGGCACCGGCAGCCCGACCAGCCAGCCCGCGACCAGAACCGGCCTGCGGCCGAAACGGTCGCACAACGAACCCGAGAACAGGTTGGTGACCGCCTTCGAAAGGCCGAAGGCGAGGATGTACGTCAGAAGCGCCGTGTGGGCGCTGAGGGCGAACACCTGCTCGGCCAGCAGCGGCACGACGGTGCGTTCTTGGCCGAGCATGCCGCCGACCATTGCGTTGACGACGACGAGCAGAGTGAACTGAGGGAGGTTCGCGCGCAGGCCGAGGCGAGGCGCATCTGTCATCGGCCGTGCTCCAGCGCCAGGCCGGTGAGGCGCGACCAGTCGCCGGGCCCGCCCGACAGGATGCGCACCTTCCGGTGACCACGCCGGAGGAGCAGGGAAGCCCCCGTCGCGGCACGCTCACCGTGGCCGCACATCACCACGAGAGGCCCCTCGCCCGGCGTGAGGGCCTCGATCCCGCCGAGTTCCACGTTCCGCGCGCCCGGCAGGTGACCGGTCGCGAACTCCGACTCCTGGCGGACGTCGATCACCTGGTCGGCGCCCACTTCGGCGGGGCCGATCACCTCGACGCTCTCAGCGACCGCCTTCCACTCGTCAGTCAGCTCGCCGAGGACGGCGTCGTAGCCGACTTTGAGCGCCTGCCACACGATCTCGTCGGGGTCCTGCGCCGGATTGCGCACGAACGCCACCGGCGTCCCGGCGGGCACGGTCCAGCCCAGCCACGTGGCGAACTGCCCGCGCAGCGGGATCGACACCGCCCCCGGCGCGTGCCCGCGCGCGAAGTCGAGCACCGGCCGGACGTCGACCACGACGCCGCCCGCGCGGGCGACGGACGCGAGGTCGACCGGCGCCAAAGAGGGCCGTTCGCCGACCACGGCCGGCCCCCTGCGGTTCACGTCGGGCAGGTCGGCGAAGTAGGAGGGATGCGAGCCGAGCCCGGCGACCAGGTTCGCGGCGAAGGCGTCCGGGCCGTCCGAGCGCAACAGGGCGTTGGTGCGTTTCTCGGTTCCGATGGTGGACGTGCGCTCCGCCCCGGGGGGCGCCGAGCAGAACGAACCCGCTCCATGGGTGGGCCAGACGTGGGTGGCGTCCGGCAGCGCGACCAGGCGCTGCAACGAGGCGTACTGCAGGTGGGCGAGTTCGACCGTCCGGTCGGGGTCGACGAGGTCGGTCCGGGCGGCCGAGCCGACGATCAGGGAACCTCCGGTGAAGACACCGAGCGGCCGGTCGCCGTCGAGGAGCACGTACACGATGTGCTCCAGGGTGTGTCCGGGGGTGGTCAGGATGCGCAGCGTGAGCCCGCCGAGGTCGACCTCCTCCTCGTCGCGCAGGCCGACGTGGGGGAACTCGCGGTCGCCCGTGGCCGAGGCGAGGATCGTCGCCCCGTCGTCGGCGGCCAGCTGGCGGGCCCCGGACAGGAAGTCGGCGTGGAGATGGGTCTCGGCGGCGTAGGCGATCTTCAGCCCCCGGCGTTCGGCGGCGGCCCTGAGTTGCCGCAGGTCACGAGAGGCGTCCACGGCTAACGCGCGCCCGTCGCCCAGGTCGGTGAGGTAAGCCGTGTTGCCGAGACCCTCGTCCACAAGCGGGATGACGTTCGTGTCCACTGTGCTACCTCCCGGACGGCTGATACGATATTCCATAAGTATTTGGAGGATTATAGATGAGTGACCGCGAGCGCAAGCTTCTTCTCTACGAACAGTTCGCGCGCATGGGCAAGGCCCTGGCCAACCCCCTGCGGCTGGAACTGATCGACGTCCTGGCCCAGGGCGAACGCAGCGTCGACGACCTGGCCACCTCCTGCGGCTGGAAGCTCAGCAACACCTCTGCCCAGCTCAAGGTGCTTCAGCACGCCGGCCTGCTGCGGACGCGGCGTGAGGGAGTGAAGATCTTCTACCGGGTGGCCGACACCTCGGTCCTGGAGTTCGTCGAGTCGCTCAAGGCGATGGCGACCGAGACCCTTCCGGACGCGGAGAAGGCGGCCCGCGACTACCTGGGCGACGTCTCAGCACTGCAGCCGGTCGGACGGGGAGATCTGGCCGACCTGATCGCCCGGGGTGAGGTCGTCGTGGTCGACGTGCGCCCGGCCGAGGAGTACGCCGCCGGCCACATCGCCGGAGCGTTGTCCATCCCGCACGACCAGCTGGCCGCCCGCCTGGCCGAACTTCCGAAGGCGAGCCTGATCGTGGCCTACTGCCGCGGCCGGTTCTGCGTGATGGCCCCGGAGGCCGTCCGGCTGCTGCGCGCCAACGGGTTCGACGCGCGCCTGCTCGCCGACGGATGGCCGCAGTGGCACGCCGAGGGACTGCCGGTCGCCTCATGAGACCACCGGGTCTCCGCGACGACGTCGTCTACCTCGACCACAACGCCACCACCCCGGTCGACCCTCGGGTGGCGGAGGCGGCCCGGCCATTCCTCGACCTCCACTTCGGCAACCCGTCGACCACGGGCGTCTACGCCGAGGAGCCCCGCAAGGCCCTCGGCGCGGCGCGGGCCCAGGTGGCGGCGCTGATCGACGCGGAACCCGGCGAGATCGTCTTCACCGGCGGCGGCTCGGAGTCCGACGTCCTCGCCCTGCGCGGCCCCGCCCTGGCTCCCGGCGATCATCTGGTCACCCAGGTGACCGAACACCCTGCGGTGCTCCGCACCTGCGCCGCCCTCGAACGGACGGGCGTCCGGGTCACCCTGCTGTCCGTCGACCGATTCGGCCGCGTCGACCCGGCCGAGCTGCACCGGGTGCTCACCCCCGCGACCCGGCTGGTGTCGGTGATGCTCGCCAACGGCGAGACCGGCACCATCCAGCCCGTCGCGGAACTCGCCTCGATCGCCCACGAGCACGGCGCCCTGTTCCACACCGACGCCGCCCAGGCGGTCGGCAAGATCCCCGTCTCGGTCTCCGACCTGGGCGTCGACCTGCTCAGCGTCGCCGGGCACAAGTTCTACGCGCCCAAGGGCATCGGCGCCCTGTACGTCCGCCACGGCGTCACCCTCGAACCGCTGATCCCCGGCGGGGGACAGGAGGAGGGCCGCCGGTCCGGAACCGAGAACGTCGCCTTCGCCGTCGCCCTCGGCGAGGCCGCCCGCCTGGCGGCAGAGGGGCGGGCCGTCGAAGCCGTCCGGACCGGCAGACTGCGCGACCGCCTCTTCGACCGGCTCGACGCCGGTTGGCCCGGCGGGGTCCGGCTGAACGGCCATCCCGACCATCGCCTGCCCGGCACGTTGAACGTCAGCCTTTTCGGGATCATCGCCCGTAACCTGCTCGCCGGGCTGCCGGGGCTGGCCGCCTCGACCGGATCGGCCTGTCACACCGGAGACCCGGAACCGTCCGCGGTTCTCACCGCCATGGGCGTTGACCGCGCCCGTGCTCTGTCCGCGATCCGGTTCTCCATCGGCCGCTGGACGACCGAGGCGGAGATCGACCGAGTCTCGGAAATCTTCGCTCATGTCGTATAAGCCCGGTTTCCGATCGTCTTCCTGATGAACGCCATCGACAGGGAGGACCGCCATGAAGTACGTCCTGATGTTCTTCGAAACCGAGTCCTACGCCAGCGAGATGCGGGCAAAGGGCGCCACCGAGCAGGACGTCGCCTATGAGGCCGTCGGACGGTGGTTAGCCGAGAACGCTGACAAGATCACCCACTGGACCCACCTCAAGCACCCGTACACCGCCACCACCGTGCGGCTTGAGGCAATCATCGACGGGACGGTCGGCGACGGCCCGGAAACCTTCAGCGGGTACGCCGAGATCGAGGTCGCCGACATCGACGAGGCCCTGCGGCTGGCGCGGACATGGCCCGCCTGCCCGATCGTGGAGATACGTCCCGCCGCCTGAGGCGTCAGTTCCAGCTCAGCCGTTCTGCCAGCAGTGCCTGCTGAGCGGGGTTGGCGGTCAGCGCCAGCGCCCGCTCATCGCACTCCCTGGCCTCCTGGTTCCGGCCCAGTGCGCGCAGGAGTTCGGCGCGGGTGGCGTGGAGCAGCGGATAATTCTCCAACGCCCGATCGAGGTCCTTCAGTTCGTCCAGCGCCGCCTCTGGGCTGACGGCATATCGCAGGGCGATCGCCCGGTGCAGGCGGGTGATCGGCGAGGGCGCCAGGTGCAGCAGCATGTCGTACAGGACCACGATCTGCGGCCAGTCGGTGCTCTCGAAGCTCTCGGCCTCGGCATGGCAGGCCGCAATCGCCGCCTGGAGCTGGTAGGGACCTGGCCGACGGTGGGCCCGCGCGGCACGCACCAGCAACGCGGTGGCCGCACTGATCGCCTCGTGGTCCCACAAGCCGCGATCCTGGTCAGCGAGCAGCACGAGCTGTTCCCGGTCGTCGAACCGGGCGGCGCCACGCGCTCGATGCAGCCGGATCAGCGCCAGTAGCCCCGCCACCTCCGGTTCGTCCGGCATGAGCCCGGCCAGCAGGCTCGCCAGCCATTCGGCGTCGTCGACGAGGTCGCGGGCCTGGGCGCGGGTCCCGCCGCTGGACAGGTAGCCCTCGTTGAACAGCAGGTAGATGACGGCGAGCACGCCGTCGAGCCGCTCGGACAGGTCATCGCCGCCCGGGATCCGGTAAGGGATGCCCGCTTCGGTGATCTTCCGTTTGGCCCGGGTCAGCCGCTGCGCCACCGTCGTCTCCGGCACGACGAACGCCGCCGCGATCTGCGCGGTGTTCAGGCCGCACACCACCCGGAGCGTCAGAGCGATCCGGGCCGCAAGTGACAGCGCGGGGTGGCAGCAGGTGAAGATCAGCTGCAGCCGATCGTCTTTCGGGGCCGGCTCGACCCATCTGAGCTGCTCGAGCTTGGCGCGATAGTTCGTCTCCCGCCGCAGCACGTCCAGGCCGCGTCGGCGGGCGACGGTGTACAACCACGCGTCGGGACGCTCAGGCACCCCCTCCACAGGCCAGCGCCGCAGCGCGGCCTCAACCGCGTCCTGGACGAGATCCTCGGCCGCCGCGAAGTCGCCGAGCAGCGAGACCAGAGAGGCGGCGAGCCGGCCCGCGTGGTCACGCACCACACGGGCCAGCGCCTCCTGGCTCACCTGCTCGGGGTCGGCACCGGTCATGAGGCGGGGCGGATCTCCACGATCGGGCACGCGGGCCAGGACCTGGCCATCTTCAGCGCCTCGTCGAGATCGGCCACCTCGACCTCGGCGAACCCGGTGACCACCTCTTTGCCCTCCACGAACGGCCCGTCGGTGACCACCGGATCGTCCCCTCGCCGCAGCCGCATGGTGGTCGCGGTGTGCACGGGAGCCAGATGGGTGTGGTGGGTGATCTTGGTGGCGTGTTCGGCGAACCAGCGGCCGACCGCCGCGTAGGCGTCCTCGCGCTCCAGGGCGCCCATCGCCTCCAGTTCCTTAGCGAACTCTTCGGTCTCCACGAACATCAGGACGTACTTCACCTTCGGTTCCCCCTTACCTCGGTCGTCTCGTCAGGCCGGCAGCGTCGCGTAGAGGTCGACGCCGTTGCCGTCGGGGTCGGCGATGGTGGCGTACCGATGACCCCAGAAGGCGTCGAACGGCTCGGCCAACCCCTTGTATCCGGCTCCGGTCAGTTCCGCGTAGGCGGCGTCGACCTCAGCCGGGGTTTCGAACTGGAAGCACAGCAGGGTGCGCGGGCCGCCGACCGGAGCCTTCCAGCCGGGCAGGAACGGGGTGCGAAAGGACTCGGTGTCGAGCATGAGGTGCAGACCGTTGGGCAGGTCGCAGCCAGCGTGCTCGGGGGAGTGCGGGTCGAGCTTGAAGTCGAGCCCAAGGCGGGCGTAGAACTCCACGGACGCCGCCATGTCGGAGACCACGATGTCGATCGTGTTCAACATCGGATTCATGATGTGCCCTCTTCCTCCACTGAGTGGATCTTTCCGTGCTCCTTCAGGCGAGGTCTCGGTCGCTGTTCGCACAGGTCGGCTGAGCCAAGCCTCACTTGAAAGACGATCGGCCACCTGGTCACCACGACACTTGGGCCAACTTTTCCACTCCAGACATCCCGCTCATCCCAAGCACCGGCAGAACAATTTCAGGACTGGTGCCGCTGGGGCGTCGCCTGGACGATCTTTCCGAGGGCTTCGCCGATCCGCAGGCTCGCCGCCATCGTCTGGCGGGAGCGGAGATGGGCCAGGGCTCAAATGCCGTGATTGCGCTTGTGCCGCCTCCCCGAGGAGAAACGCCCAGCCGAGATCGCCGAACTCAAACGAGTCCTTCCCGGCTACCGGACCTCGCTTCGCACTTAGACAGACCGAGGCCCCTGACCTCGTAAGGTCAGGGGCCTTCTCAGTTCCGGGTCCTCACCCCCCTGGCGCGACCTCTTCTGGCCGTTCTTTCAGGGGAGCGTTGAGGCGGCTGAGCGCCGGCGATCGGCAGTTCCGGCTGCTCATCAGGGTGGCTCGGGTCAGAGCCACTGTCGGGATCAGAAATACTCCAGCGGATGTGGACGAGATTCTTGAGAATGCGGACTTCCAGTTCCTGCTTTCCAGCCACGTCGGGGAGTCGGCGGATTACCGTCCAGAATCCAAAGAGAGCCAACGCGAGAATCGCAAGCAGAAGAAGCATGCTCGAGAGGCCAGCGTGCTGGAGGAAACTCCAGGAGCCGGCCATTCGTCGTTCAGGCCCCGCGGGTCATGGTGAGCTGCGCTGCCATCGATCTCCCCTTTCTCCTCGCACGATGGTGCGCCGCTACGGCACCCTGGGCGGCTCGTCCTTCCATTGACCGTTCGCCTCCTTCGGCTTTCCCCCCTGTGTGCCGGGCCTCGCTCTCTTTGACAGAACCCTCACTCAGGTGCCTTTAGCGGCCATGACGCACCCCTACGGAACGCGACGAGGTCACTTGATGATGCCAACGCGCTCACGCGCTCGTGGCTGAATGCCCGAGATGAAACGCCCACATTCGAGCGGGAGTGAAGCGGGAGTTAGTGAGGAGTGGGAAGGAGCACGGCGGAGAATCATGCCCTCAGCCCAGTCGGGTGCGGTGCTGAGGAAGTGGTGCTCGTATGACGGCAGGACAGCCGGTCGATGAACAGGACGGTGTAGGCAAGGCGTTAGGGGCCGTATAGGCCGTTCGGGACGTGTCGCTGCGAGCGAGCCGGGGCAGATCTGCGGGCTGCTCGGGCTGAACGGGGCGGGCAAGACGACGCTGATGCGCATCATGCTCGGGCTCGTCCGGCATGACTCCGGGAGCGTCCGGGTCCTCGGGTGCGGGCCCGGTGAGGCTCTTGGCCGGATCGGCGCCATCCTCGAGTCGTCCCATTTCGTCCCCCACCTGTCGGGGCGGGTGAACCTCCAGGTCCTGGCCAGGGCGCGAGGGCTCACGGACGCCGCGGTCGACCGCGTGCTCCACGTCGTGGATCTCGACGGGGCAAGGACCGGAAGGTCACCGGCTACTCGCTCGGGATGCGACAGCGGCTCGGGGTGGCCGGGGCGCTGCTGGGGGGCGATCCCGATCTGCTGATCCTCGACGACCCCACCACCGGGCTCATCTCCTCCCGACTGCTCAGCGAAGTCCAGCAGATCTGCAAACGGGTCGTCGTGCTGGACCAGGACGCGGTCGTCGCCGAGGACACCGCCGAGGACCTGCTCACCAAGGCCGGGTCGGCGTCGGTCGTCGTCGACGCCCGGCCGGCTCCGCCCAGGGAGAACACCACCGACGAGAAGCCGCCGGTGTGGTCGGTGAGGGTTTGCCGATCGGGATGCCGGTACGGGCGTCCGACAGTCGTCTGTCTGGTCGTAGCCGCCGCTGGCGAGGCGGCTGCCGTCCGAGAAGAACACCGCCGATGAGACGCCCGGTGTGGCCGATCAGAACGGTGCGTTGGGGTCGGCTGAGTAAGGAGACGATGCTCGCCGAAGCCTCCAGCTCCGAGCTGGCGAACGTCTCGCCCTTACGCGGGTGGACCAGGACCGTCGGCGAGGTCGTTGCGGGAAGGCATGGTGGCGCTATAGCAGAAGGTCCCCTGCGCCAACAGGAGACCTTCGCTGCCGACGCGTCCGGCTCAACAGACAGGTGTCGGGAACCCCGCGTATGAACGCCATCGGGTTCGTAAGCAGAATCACCCAGGTGAGAGTTGTTCGGCTACTAAACCAAGAAGCGGGCATGAAAGCGTTCAGTCAATCGCCTCTAAACACGGTGATCTGCGCTGTCGCGAGTTGTTCAGCCTTCTCCGGTTCGGAGAAGGACGGAGGAGGCGAACAACAGATTGTTCGGGATTCCATCGACTGGGAGACATTCTCCGATCCGATGGTGAAGCTTGGACCGGTAGTCCCCGTATACGACGTCGACGGCGCCAACTGTCGATGACCTTGCTCGTAACGGTTGCCTTCATGTCCGGCTCGACTTCGACAGAAAGTAGCATAGATATGTCCGCGTCCGTGACGCATTGTCCTGCGCTTCCTCGATACCGTCTCGCGGTGTTGAGCGCAGGAGTGGCCATGACCTGCGCTCTTCTGGCTCTTGGTTTCAGTTTCCCTGAGGGCGCGGCCTGGCGCTGGCCGCGATGGCGGGGGGGCACCGAGATCGCCTGCCGGCTCACGGCCCCTCACGGCGCATATCAGGTCAGGATTATGGTCCTGGTCATCATCGTGATGGTGGTGACCTATCTACTCGGAGTCGGATATTCTCCGCTCTCGGCTGTTCCCGGTGTGCTTCTTACCGCGCTCAGCTTGACGTGGGTGGCCAGGCGGCTGACGGGCACACGCTACAAGTTGCCCACGATCTCGATCGCGTACTGAGCGCCGGCGTTCTGCGGCCCAGTCAATGTCTCGACCTGAACGCCCCATCGAGGGCCACGGACCCCGTGCCGAGTTGGCGCGGGGTCTTCGTGCGGTGCGCGCCGAGGCGGTCTCACCTACCGCCAGATGGCACAGAAATCGAACTACTCGATCGCGCCTTTGTCGTCGGCTGCGAACGGCAAAGACTTTCCGACATGGGACCTCGCCTGGGCATACTTGCGCGCATGCGAGGTGCCAGCAACACGGCGGACGGAGTGGGAACGCCGGTGGAGTGATGCGCTGAACCGGCCAGACGAGCCCGATCATGCCTCGTCCTGAACAGCCGATTGAAGGCACCGGACCCCGTGCCAAGCTGGCACGGGATCTTCGTGCGGTGCGCGCCGAGGCGGGTCTCACCTACCGCCAGATGGCGCAGGCGACGAACTACTCGATCGCGGTCCTGTCGGCTGCCGCGAACGGCAAGAGCTTCCCCACGTAGGAGGTGACCGCGTCCTACCTTCACTCCTGTGGCGTATCGGCACAGGAGATGGAGGTCTGGTAGCGACGCTGGCTGGAGACGCTCGCCGCCGAACGCCAGCTTGCTTCACCCCCCGCAGTTCTGGAGGCCGGGAACCAGCGAGAGCTCTTTGCCGCGCGTTTCAATAGAATTGCTGGTGGTCTGCGGCCTCAGCCTCGATGCCGTGAGCACGTTAACGGCGCACAGTGCGCCGAAGGGTGCAGCCAGGCGTACTCACTTCTCAGCGGCTGAGTGATTGGCGGCATGGTTCTTCTCTTCCGCGGGATTTCGAGACCTTGCGCATCGTGGTGCGCACCCTCCTCAGACACGCCCGGCAGAGAGAACTTCCCGTTGATCATTTGAGCCCGGGGTGCTAGATGAGGGCGCTTGGACCCGCCTGTGGCAGAGCGCGGTACGGATCGGGCGGACGTCGGACGCACTCGATCGGCCGCCTCCCGGCCGGTTGCTTACCGAGGTGGCCGACCCCTTCGAGCACCAACCGGAGATCCACCGCGCCATCGACTCCGAGGCGACCGGCCGGGCGCATCTGGTGGAGTTACCGGCGTTGCCGGCGTATGTCACGCGCGCTCATGACCTCGCATTGCGCGAGGTGGTCGCGCAGGCGGCCGATGGGGTGAGCCGGATCGCGGTCCTGGTAGGCGGGTCGTCCGCCGGCAAGTCGCGTGCTTGCTGGGAAGCCCTCCACCTGCTGCGGGGCCGCCCTGAGGCGTGGCGGCTGTGGCATCCCATTGACCCGGCCCGGCCTGATGCGGCGCTGGCCGATCTGGCCAGGGTAGGGCCGCACACGGTGGTGTGGCTCAACGAGGCCCAGTTCTACCTGGCAGACCCGGACTTGGGCGAGCGCGTTGCCGCAGGCGTGCGGGAACTGCTGCGTGACCCGGGCCGGGCGCCGGTCTTGGTGCTGGCCACCCTGTGGCCCGTCTACTGGGCCACCCTCACCGCTCGAACGGCCCGGGACTCCCACGCTCAGGCACGTGAACTACTGAGCAGGAATGCGATCATCGTTCCCGACGCCTTCACCGGCGCGGACTTATCCGCCGTGGCGAACCTGGATCCCGCCGACCCTCGCTTGGAAGAGGCAGTCAAGCACGCCAGCGACGGCCAGATCACCCAGTACCTGGCCGGAGTGCCGGCCCTGATGGACCGCTACCACCAGGCACCACCTGTCACCAGAGCCCTCATCAACGCCGCCGTGGACGCCCGCCGCTTGGGCTGCGGCCCCAACCTACCGCTGGCGCTCCTATCGGCAGCCGCTCCCGGCTATCTCACTGACGCTGAGTGGGAGCGGGCCGACCAGGATTGGCTGGAAGACGCCCTGGACTACGTGACTAGACCCTGCAACGGCGTCCCCGGCATCCTGACCGTGGTCATGGCCGACTCCGGCCGCAATCGGCGCGGCACCCGTTCCGCGGCTCCCGAACGGCACATGGGGGCGGGGCCGATCTACCGGCTGGCCGACTATCTCGACCAGCGGAAACGGCCGCCGCCAGGCCCCGCCACTGACCATCCCGGACCTTCGCGCCATGATCGACGCCTGCGACCTGACCACCGTGATCGGGCTGCGCGACCGGCTGCTGCTGGTGCTCGGCCTGGCCCTGATGGGCCGCCGCAGCGAGCTCGTCGCCCTGCACCGTGCCGACGTCCGCGAGGTTCCCGACGGGCTGGAGGTGCGAATCGCCACCTCCAAGACCGACAAGGACTCCGCCGGGCAGATCGTCGCCATCCCGCGCGGCAGCCACCCGCTCACCGACCCGGTCGCCGCCTGGCAGGACTGGCTACAGGCCCTGGACCAGGCCGAACAGCACGGCCACGACGGCGCCTCGGACGCCGCGCCGGGAGGCGGGCGGCTGCTGCGCCGGATCGACCGGCACGGCACCATCGGCCCCTCGCTGACCGGCGAGTCGGTGAACACCATCGTCGGCGATCTGGCCGTCCGGGCCGGGGTTCCCAACGCCGAGACGGTCACCGCGCACAGCCTGCGCGCCGGCGGAGCGACCGTCGCCTACGCCGCCGGCGTCCCGGTCTCGGTCATCGCCGCACACGGCCGCTGGGCACCCAACTCCCCGGTGGTGCTGGGCTACATCCGCGCGGTGGACCGCTGGCGCGACAACGCGATGCGCAACGTCGGCCTCTGACCTGGGAAACAGGAACCCAAAGCGAAGCGGAGAACCGGGCTCCGGCTCGATTTTGTGGCGACATCGATCGGCGCTCAACACCGATCTGGCTGAAGGTTCGATGACGATTTTCACTGATGGATGCCGACGAATCCACAGGTCAGACGCCGCTCTGCAGATTTCTTTCAGAGGCGATTCGTCAGCTACTTTCAGCGGCTCTAACGAGGCCGCGCAGGAGGCGTGCAGCCCGATATGACCGATATGACGGTCTCGATAGCCGTGCGGCCTCAGCAATACCTCGATCACTGCGCCAGCGGGAGTTAGGACCAGACCTCGCTTGAGCGCCCTGAATGAGGCTGCACGGGCTCATCTCCCGGTCTCATAGCCGCAGACGGACGGCCGACGGGCAAGCCGAACCGCTTCTGAACAGGGGAAACAGCACCGAAGGGAAGATGATGATCTTACTGAAGTCCGGTGACGAAACCCACTGAAGCCTAGTGACGAATCCGCAGGTCAGAAATCTGCAGAGTCACAGCAACTCATAGTGACCTCAACATAACGAGGATTATGTTGGAAGATCATCTACACCTCCGACACAACGGATCTCCTTTTCTGATTTTCTGTTTCCAGAAAATCAGAAAATGCTAGGGTGATCTTCGTGACGTGCAAGCACTGCGGCAGGCCCCTGGAACTACGGCAAGGACGAGGCCGCCCCAAGGAGTACTGTCCCGAGACCGACTGCCAGGCCGCCGCCAAGAAATCCCGCGAACTACGCCGCGCCACCCCTGGCCTCGACGGATCCCTGGCCCGCGCCGAGGAACTCTACGAACGCATGGAAAAAGGCCTGGCCGCCGCGATAGCCCCCCTGGCCCAGGTCCTCGCCGACGAACTCTCGCCGGCCGGAGTCGAGGCAAGGCTCAGCGCGGTCCAGGCCGAGGCACACACCCGGGTCGCCGTCGCCCGGGCGGAGCGGGAGCAGGCCTTCGAGCAGGTACGACTAGCCCGCGCCGCCACCGAAGACGCCCGCAGAACCGCCCAGCAGGCCGAGCAACGCGCCGAGGAGGCCGCCGCCGAGCGTGACAACGCGTTCACCGACGCCGAGAACGCGCGGGAGCAGGCGCTGGCCGCGCTTCGCGAGGCGGCGGCGACCGAACGCGTCGCCAAGCAGGCCGCCGACGAAGCGCGGAGGCGAGCCGAGCAGGCCGAGGCACGGCGGGATCACGCGGAGGCCGAGACCCAGGAGGCCCGCGCGGCCGCCACCGAGGCCGAGAAGAAGGCCCGCCGGGCGGAGGCCAAGGCGGCCGCGGCGCAGCGAGACGTCGTGGAAGCGCGCAAAGACGTGGCCACCGCCGAAAAGGCGGCTGCCGCCGCGACGGCGCGAGCCGATGCGGCCGAGTCCGAACGTGATCGAGCCATCACACGGGCGGAGGCCGCCGACCAGGCGCGAGCCGAAGCCGCCGCGAGCGCGGCCGAGGCGAAGGCGGAGGTGTCCCGGGTCACCGGGCTGCTGGCCGCCTCCGAGAAGGCGATGGCCCAGGCCCGAAAGGATCGGGACGTGTTGGCCGCCGATCTGAACACCAGCCAGGCCGAGGTGGCCGCCCTCAGAGCTTCCGGAGAGGCCGCGCACGCGGAGCTGACCCGTCTTCGCGCCGAACACGCGGCCGCGCAGGAGAGCGTCGCCACGTTGCGCGCCGAGCTCGCGCTGGAGCGAGCGCGGCTGGGTGACCTGCGGTCGGAGCTGGAGTCGGCTCGTACGGAAGCGGCTGTGCTGCGGGAGCGGGCGGTCGCGGCCGAACTCAGATCCACCCCCACCGTCGACGGCTGAGGTCCCCGTTCTGCGAACATCCCTGGGCATGCCGGCTATCCGGCATCACGGACCTCCGGTAACGCTCCGAGCTGCGGCACCATGACCGGCTTCATCCTGATGGCCGAGCTGCCCCTATGCGGAGCACGCCAGCCCTCCGGCATCACGAGTTTCCGGTAACGATCCCCAGCCGCGGCGCCGGGAGCGGCTTCGTCCTGATGGCCGAGCTGTTCCCTATGCGCGCCTGCACGTCCTGGCCTGTGTGTAGGCCGAGGACGCCAACGGCACACTTCCAGCTGGCGAGCGGGGTGAAGGCGTCCCGTGGCGGAACTGGTCACGAATGTGCTGGACCCGCCCTGAGGAGACATCAGCCGGCGAGCGGCTGTTCGTCACGGAGCTGAGCGGCCAAGATAGCGGCGCAGGGCTTCTCGCCCAGCCGGAACGAAAGGCCCTCGATCGACAACCCTCCGCAGTTCGAGTTCCGTGAGCCAGGCATGCCAAGCGATCTCGGACGGATCTGGAGCCAATGGCTCGGTGATCAAGGCCTCGTGCACCCCGAACCAGACAGGGCCGATCCCCTCCTGACACAGGAACTTGAACAGGAAGCCGACCGAGACCCCGATGCCCAGTTCTTCGAGCAGTTCGCGGGCCGCCGCGTCTTCATACGATTCACCCACGCCCACACCACCGCCGACCATCACGTCATAGTGGCCGGGGAAGGGAACATGCCCGTCGGCTCGGCGCAGTACGAGTATCCGCCCCGTCGGAACGCGGCAGATCGTCGTCGCGATCCGATGCATCCACCGCAGACGCACCGCCTCTGCGCGCTCCACGACTTCAAGTACACGGTCGTGTTCATCCACCCGCTCGATCAGCTCACGCATGCTGCCCACAGTCACAGACGCCTCTGACAACCTGGCTTGTTTTCTCACTAGCCCCAGCGCGGCGAAGCCGTTGACGGCCTCGTCGGTGGAGCTGCCGCGCCCGCTGGTCACCGGGCTCGCCCGTCAGGGGCATCCTCGAGGGCCTGCGATGGGGCTCACCACTCAAGGCTCCCCATTTCGTGCGGACACCACCTTGGGAAGACCCGCTCTGCGTGGTTGGAGAGGCGTCCGTACTTCGCAGAGATGACCGTTTCTGCGAAGGCTGCAATCCCGGGTTTCGTGGATGACAGGCGCCCATGTTGAGCTTGACCTCGCCCCAGCCCCTGTTTCTTGGATCAGGTGCGGAGCCAGATGATCAGGGTTGCGACGGTTACCGTGCCGAGGAAAATGTAGCCGCGTTTGATGCCCCTATGGATGTCAAGTGCGCTGTGGTGTTGTGATGATCTTGTAGATCTCGCGGGCGACGTAGCGCTTGAGACAGCGGATGGCTTCGCGCCGGGTTTTGCCCTGGGCTTGTCGTCGGG
>NZ_BSSX01000013.1:0-7575 GCF_030269205.1 Herbidospora sp. NBRC 101105
AGTGCCAGGCGTGGGCGACGGTGAGCGGCAGCTTCCGCATCTCGGCCTCGTCCATGGCCCAGTCCAGGGCCTGCATCGCGAAATCTGAGCCGTCGTAGCCGACGACGACCCCGTTCATCGTGGTCATACGCCTCACCCGCTGTTTCTCGGTTCTGTTCCACTGTCTCTCCACGGCCGAGCGGGCCGCAGAGGCGGGGGTCCTTTCAAGGAAGGACCTCGGTCCCGCCGAGTGCGAAACTGACGGTCATGATCCATACGCCGACAGTCACATTCGATCTGCGGAACTACCGGCGAGCCTGGCTGCGAGGCGACCTGCTCGCCGGGCTCACCGTGGCCGGATACCTCGTTCCGCAGGTGATGGCGTACGCGACCGTGGCCGGCTTGCCTCCTGTGGCCGGGTTGTGGGGGGCGCTTCCGGCGCTGGCGCTTTATCCGCTGCTCGGTTCGTCCCGGCAACTGTCCATCGGCCCCGAGTCGTCGACCGCGCTGATGACCGCCGTCACGATCGGGCCGCTGGCCGCCGGTGATCCCGTCCGGTACGCCCAGCTGGCCGCCGCGCTGGCCGTCGTGGTGGGCGTGCTCGCGCTGATCTGCTGGCTGCTGCGAATGGGCTTCGTCGCCGATCTGCTGTCCCGCCCGGTCCTGATCGGCTACCTGACGGGGCTGGGCCTCACCATGATCATGAGTCAGTTGGAGCGGATCACGGGGGTCCGCGTATCGGGGGACACCTTCTTCGAGGAACTGGCGTCCTTCGCCGCCGGCATGGATCACGTGGACCTGTGGACGCTGCTGTTCGCCGGGGTCGTGCTGTGCTTCCTCTTCCTCCTGGACCGGCTCTTGCCCGCATTCCCCGGCCCTCTGCTGGCCGTTCTGCTGGCCACGGTGGCCGTGGCGATGTTCGGGCTGCAAAGAGCCGGTATCGCGGTGATCGGACTGATCCCCGCCGGGCTACCGGCACCCCGGCTGCCGACTCCTTCCGGATGGAGTGACCTGATCCTGCCGGCGGTCGGGGTGCTGCTCGTCGGCTACAGCGACAACATGCTCACCGGCCGGTCGTTCGCGGCCCGCTGCAACCAGCGGATCGACGCCAACAGGGAACTGCTCGCACTGGGGGTGGCCAACGTCGGCGCCGGACTGCTGCGCGGCTTCCCGATCAGCAGCAGCGGCAGCCGGACCGCCCTCGGAGTGGCGGCCGGCGCACGGACCCAGGTCCACTCCTGGGTGACCTTGGTCGCGGTGGTCGTCGTGCTGGTCGCGGCCGGGCCGCTGCTGGCCGGGTTTCCCGTGGCCGCGCTCGGCGCCATCGTCATCTTCGCCGCGACCCGCCTCATCGACGTTGGGCAGTTCCGCCGGCTACTGGCTTTTCGCCGCAGCGAGTTCATCCTCGCGGCGGCCACCTGCCTGAGCGTGCTGCTCCTCGACATCCTGTACGGGGTGCTCCTCGCCGTCGCCCTGTCGGTCGCCGAGATGCTGGCCAGGATCGCCCGCCCCCACGACGCCGTCCTGGGAATCGTCCCCGGCCTCGCCGGCATGCACGACGTCGACGACTACCCGCAGGCTCACACGATTCCCGGCCTGGTCATCTACCGCTACGACTCGCCGCTGTTCTTCGCCAACGCCGAGGACTTCCGCCATCGCGCGCTGGCCTCGGTGGACGACCACGACGGTCCGGTCCGGTGGTTCGTGCTCAATGTCGAGGCCAATGTGGAGGTCGACATCACCGCTCTGGACGCCGTCGAAGCCCTGCGAGCGGAACTCGCCAAGCGCGGGATCGTCTTCGGCTTGGCGCGGGTCAAGCAGGACCTTCGTGAGTATCTGGACTCCTATGGGCTGAGCCGGTCGATCGGGGAGGAGTTCATGTTCCCGACCCTTCCGACGACGGTCTCCGCCTACGAGGACTGGTGCTCACGCCACCCCTGAGACCTGGATAATGTCACAATATGAGATTAATTAACTACTTTTAGTGATTCGAGGGTGACGTGATCGTTGTCGGAGTCGACGGCTTGCCGCCTGGTGTCGCGGCGGCCGAATGGGCGGCCAGGGAAGCACTCCTTCGTAGGGTCCCCTTGCAGATCGTGAACGTCGTTCCCGAATGGTGCCTGCAAGAGGGCCTGTCGGGGGCCATCGCGAGTATCGGCGCGTGGATGCGCCAGGGCGGCGAGACCGCGCTCACGGAGGCCGTGCACGCCGCCCGGCACGCGGCGCAGGATGTCGTCACCGGAACCTCGCTGCTCGGCGGCGACCCGCGGCGGAGACTCATCGAGGTCTCGCGCGGTGCCGATCTGCTCGTGATGGGAGGCTCGGGTCTTGGCACGCTGCGCGGCCTGCTCGTCGGGTCGGTGACCCAGGGGGTGGCCGGCCACGCTCACTGTGACGTGGTCGTCATCCACGGTGCGGACCCCGGCCGCCACGGGGTGATGGTCGTCGGCGTGGACGCGTCGGAGGCTCAGGAGAAGGTTCTGGACTTCGCGTTCAAAGAAGCGGCAGCGCACAGGGCCCACCTGCGTGCCGTGCTCGCTTGGAACTGGCGGCAGCTCGCGGCGAACGCGACCGTGGGCGGGGAACCGGAGATCAGCACGCGGGGACTGGCGGAGGCGCTGGCGGGCTGCCGGGAAAGGTACCCCGACCTCCAGGTGTCGATGGAAGTCGTCGAGGGGCATCCCGTCGACATCCTGCGTCAGGCAGCCGGTTCGGCCGACCTGCTGGTGGTCGGATCTCACGGACACGGTGTGCTCGCGGGGATGGTGCTCGGGTCGGTCAGCCAGGCGTTGCTGCACCTTTCTCCCTGCCCGATCGCCGTCGTACGGGTCGGGACCCGCTCGTGACGGCGTGGCATCACGAGCGGGTCCTCATCCGAGGTCACGGTCCCAATCGATCTCGTCGATCACATCGACGACCCCGTTCACCTGACGGGTCATCCAGGCGGCGATCACGGCGTCCCGCCGCAGGCACATCCGCCCCGTGAGCGTGACCACACCGTCGACGACGGCGACGTGGACCCGCGTCGCGTCCATCCACAGGGCCCGGTTCAGCACCTCGACCCTGATCTGGCGTTCCAGCTCGTCGTCAGGGCGGACGAACACCTTGAGCACGTCATGGCGGCTGACGATGCCCGACAGGCGCCCGTCGGCGGTCACCACCGGGAGGCTCTTGATCCCGCACCCGTTCATGATGCGGGCCGCCACTGTCACCGACGTCTCCGGCGTGACGGTGATCGCCGGAGCCGACATCAGGTCAGCGGCCCTGGTGCCGGCCGCCTGCCAGGTGACGTGGGAGGCGGCGGGCGGCCGGCCTCCTCGGAACTCCTCGGTGCGCAGCAGATCCGCCTCCGAGACGACGCCGGCCACGCCGCCACCCGCGTCGAGCACGGGGACCGTCGTCACCCGGTGCTCGAAGAGCTGGGCCGCGACGTCCTTGAAGCAGGTGTCCTCCCGGACCGAGATCACCTGCCGGGTCATGACCTCCTCGACCGTGACGGCCATCGATGTCCCCTCCCTACATCGCGGGCTTCGCGCCGGCCGACACGATGGCGACCGGGCAGTGGGCGTGGTGCAGCAGACCGTGGCCGACCGAACCCAGCATCGCCCCCGCGAACGAACCCAGCCCACGGCAGCCCGCGATGACCAGATCGGCCGCGTGGGACATGTCCGACAGGACCTCCACCGGATGGCCCCGCACGCCGATTCGCCCGGCCGTCACGTCGGGATGTTTGCCCTGCCAGGCCATGAACTTCTGATGCACGAAATTGCTGCGCTCCTCGTACACGCAGTGGATCAGGTTGTCGTAACCGGTGCCCAGGGAGGTGAACGAGGGCGGTTGCCAGGCGTACACCGCTTCCAGCCGGGCCCTTCGTCGTCCGGCTTCGGCGAAGGCGAACTCCAGGGCCACGTCGGCGTCCTCGGTCCCGTCGTAGCCGACCAGGACCTTCCCGTACGTGTCGGAGGGGGTCTGGCGTACGACGACGACCGGGCCGGGCGTGTGCCCCGCCAGGCCCAGACCAACGGATCCGAGGATCATGCCGGCGAAGCCGCCCGTGCCCCTGGAGCCGATCACGATCGTGTCGGCCCTTTCGGCCTCGTCCTTCAGCCGGTTGACGATGTCGCCTGTGGCCAGGCGGGTGGTGATCGCGAGATCAGGCACGCTGGCGCGGGCACGCCGTTCGGCGGTGACGAGGATCTGTTCGCCGTAGGTGTTCACGATTGTTTCCAGATCTCTCAACCGGACACCCGCCCACGGCTCATGGACGTGCACGATGCGCAGCACTCCACCCCGTCGGGCCGCATCCTGGGCCGCGTATTCGACGGCGGCGAGCGCAGATGCGGATCCGTCTGCTCCGGCGACGATGATCGGACTCATGGTCTTTCCTCTCCTCGGTATCTTTCTGTTTCCATCCCGCCGCAGTTCGTCCGACCCCCAGATGAGGGCGGGGAAGCACATGATGAGCAGCAGGACGTCAAGCGGGAGTGCGGCCGTTCCGAACAGTTGCTGGACAGGCGGCAGATAGATCAGCGCGGCGGCGAAGGCCGGCTCGAAGGCGATGCCGCCCAGCAGCATCAGATTGGTGAACAAGCCCACCTGGCGCAGTGAGGCCCAACAGCAGCAGTGCCAGCCGATGCACGAGCTGGACGAGGACCTCGTGTGCCAAGAACACGTGTTCCCGATGGCGCACCTCGTTGGGCCTGTAGGCGACAAGGCACCGGGTGGCCTCCCGCCCGGGCAACCCGCCGGAGCCGGTGCCCAGATCGGTGAACAGCCGCGGCAGAGGGTCACCTGGGTCGGGCTCCGGGCAGAGTTCAGGCGGCGAGGGCATCACGGAACGCGGCGATCTTGAGAGCTCCGGTGGTCGCGGCGTCGGTGAACGTCCGGTAGGCCGCCTCCATCTCCGACAGCGGGAAGTCGTGCGTGACGAACGCCGAGGTGTCCATCCGTCCGGCGGCGACCATCCTCATCAGGTCGGGTGTCGAGGAGGTGTCGACCAGCCCGGTGGTGATGGTCACATTCCTGCTCCACAGCCGTTCCAGTCGCAGCGTCGCCGGGCCGCCGTGCACTCCCACGTTGGCCACGCGACCGCCTGGCCGGACCAGCCGGGCGCACAACTCGAAGGTCGCGGAAACACCTACGGCCTCGATGGCCACATCAGCGCCCAGCCCGCCGGTCAGTTCGGCCACCGCCGTCCCGGCCTCCTCGGCTGTGTCCGCCGTGACATCCGCGCCCATCATCTTGGCGGCATCCCTCCGGAGCGCGGCAGGGTCGACGGCCACGATGTGGTTCGGTGTGAACAGCCTGGCCGTCGTGACGCTGGCCAAGCCGATGGGCCCGGCACCGACGATGACAACCGTGTCCCCGGGCCGCACCGCGCCGTTGCGCACCCCTACCTCGTAGGCAGTGGGCAAGATGTCGGCCAGCATGAGGGCGGCTCGGTCCGGGACGTTCTCCGGCACGGGGTACAGGGAGGTGTCGGCGAACGGCACCCGTACGTACTCGGCCTGGGTTCCGTCGATCAGATGTCCCAGAATCCATCCGCCGCCGCCCAGACACTGCCCGAAGACCCCGCTGCGGCAGTAGCGGCAGCAGCCACAGGCCGAGATGCAGGAGACCAGGACCCGGTCACCGGGCCGCCAGGCGGCGACGGCGGGGCCGGTCGCCACGACGGTGCCGACGGCCTCGTGGCCCAGGATCCGCCCCGGGGCCACCTCCGGCACGTCGCCTCTCAGAATGTGCAGGTCGGTGCCGCAGATGGTCACCGCGTCGATCCGGATGATCGCGTCGGCCGGGACTGCCGTCATGGCTGCACAAGGGTGGTCTCTTCCGGAGCGGGTGTCGTCGCAGACCAGCCGAGTCCGCGGTGGATCCGGTCTCGCAAGGTGGCGGCCGCGTCGGGCTCGCCGTGGACGACATAGGTCATCCGCAGTGGTCGGCGGACGCCTCTCAGCCAGGCGATGGTCTCGCCCGCGTCGGAGTGCACCGAGAACCCCGGCAGGTTAACGACCTCCGCCCCGACCGGAACCCGATCACCGTGGATCTCGAGCGAGGTGGCGCCGTCTACCAGGGGCCGTGCACGGGTCCCGAGTGCCAGGAACATCAGCTCGGTTCGGCGGGGCATCGGGCGTTCTGAGCAGTTCATCCCCTGTCGTCACTCCCTTGCCGCTCCGGCGGATCCTTTCGTCCGCAACCCGGCACTCTTCACAATGTGGGCCATTTCCTCCAGATGGGGATGGAAGTCCTGCGGAGGGGCGCTGTTTGGTAAAAAGGCCCAGGATCGCGGGCCATGCTCCGTGGTCAGGTGGGCGACTTGGTCCCACCAGCGCGGGACCGACATGCTGGCACATAGCCACATCCTCAGCACTCGAGGTTCGCAAGGGATCGCACACGCGAGTTCGGGACATGGCTCCTTGCTGTTGTCGAAGCTCCCTCTGTGGTCGTTCAGGCTGTAGGTGGTTTCGTCCAGGGGCGTGGTCACTCCATCGCCTGACCCCAAAGGGGCTCACGCGGAACCTGCGGGGCATCCAGCAGATCCTGTCGGCCGCCGCCGTCGTCGGCCGGGTTGCCCGGCCCCAGAGAACCGCTCTTCCTCCTTGCTGAACTTGAGGCCTGGCGCGGCGAATGGGAAGCCACGCGGGAACGACCCGCGCCCGCAGCGATCACAATCCCGGGCGACCCGAACGCACGACGGACCCACAGCCACACCGATCAGCCGAGCGATGGCCCCAACGAGGCGGCCCACGAGGACCACGGAGCCCGCCGGCACTACCGCGTCGGCGACATCATCGACATCCTGAACACCCGAAAGGGCGCTGGCGTCGCCCGCGACTCCGAATGCGACCGACGCCGTAACCGACTCCGCTAATCATTCGATCGGCCATGACGGCAGCACAGGCGGGCCGTCTCCGCCAGGCTTGGTCCCCATCCGGCGGTCAAGGATTTCAGAGTTTCCTTTTAAAGGTCTTTCGGCCCTGTGCGCTCACATACGGGAACGGTTTCCTATTAGGGAACATGGCCTGTTGCCTCTCTGGAATGAGGGGGATTAGGGGTGATCCATGCCGATCAAAGTCGCGGAAGTCATGGGTCGGACCGCAGTCGCCGTACGGCCTGGTGCCCGTCTCGCAGAGATCGTGGCCGCGATGGATGACTATTCGGTCAGGGCGGTCGCCGTCGTCGACCGGGAGGACCGACCGATCGGTCTCGTGTCCGAAGGTGATCTGCGGCGAGAGGCAGACGCCTCCGGAGGCCGAGGGGTGAGAGGCGGCTCACTCACAGCCGAGGACCTGATGAGCTCTCCGGCCATCAGCGTGACGTCTGACGCCACCATCGGGGAGGTCACGCGGCTCATGGATCGCCACGCGATCCGGCAGGTTCCGGTGGTCGATCCGACGAGCGGGAAGATCGCCGGGATGGTCTGGCAGCCAGACGTGGTGTCCCTCATCGAACGAAACGACGGGCGCGAAGGACTCGAAGCCGTGGTGGAGGCCGCCACGTGGGCGCCCTCGATTCACAACACTCAGCCGTGGTCGTTCGCCATCGCCGGGGAGGAGATCAGCCTCCGCGCAGACATGGACCGGCGGCTGCCCTACAGCG
>NZ_BSSX01000014.1:0-6750 GCF_030269205.1 Herbidospora sp. NBRC 101105
ACTCCGGCAGCTCCCGCTGGTGGCGGTCCGGTGTGGCCTGACCGCCCCGTCGTTCGGCACCTCGATGGCGCTGGTCCCCGACCTGACCCTGGCGGAGGAGGAGCTCGGGGAGGCGCTCACCGCCTGGGAGGAGCGCTATCCGGAGGTCCGGGTCAGCGCCAGGGTCACCCTCGACGCCCCACGTGAGGCCCTGACCAGCCTGTCGAAGCAGGCCGAGCTCATCGTGGTGGGGCGCCGCCGCTTCGGCCACCTGGGTTCGACCGCCGACCCGGTGCTTCGGCACGCCGCCTGCGCCGTCGCCGTCGTCGCGATGGCCGACTGACCACGCCGTGTAAAGGAGAACGACCGTGAGTTCGACCATCGTCGTGGGCGTCGACGGATCGGCGCCCTCACTCGCCGCCGTGGAGTACGCGGCGCGCGACGCGGCCCGCAGGAACGCCGCGCTGCGGATCATCCATGTCTGGCCGCCCCTCACCATGGGCGACCGGGAGATACACCAGACCGAGCACCACCACCACGAAGACATCGTCGCCGAGGCTCAGCGACGGGCCTGGGACTGCGCCCCGGACATCGAGATCAGCACCCGACTGATCAGGGGTGACGTCACCGACCGGCTCGGCCGCGAGGCTGTGGGCGCCGACGAGGTCGTGATCGGCAGCCGCGGCCGAGGCGGCTTCGCCGGCCTGATCCTCGGATCGGTCGGCCTGGCCCTCGCCGGTCACACGGCGGCCCCCCTCGTGGTCGTCCGCACCTCTCCCCGGCACACCTACGGCGAGCTGATCGCCGGTTACGACGGAAGCGAGGAGGCGGAGACGGCACTCGACTTCGCCTTCGCCGAGGCCGAACGGCGCGAAGCCCGGCTCAAGCTCGTGTACGCCTGGCAACCGCCACCCCTTGCTGGCTCGGCCGCCGGCTACGCCGCGCTGGTCCAGCGAATGTTCGACGAACAGATGACCTTCGTCTGGCAGCAGCTCGCGCCCTGGGCCGAGAAGTTCCCCCAGGTCCCGATCGAGCACACGGGTGTCTGTGGTCATCCGGTCTACGTCCTGTCGGAGGAGTCCCGCACGGCCGATCTCGTGATCGTCGGTTCCCGCCGACGGGGAGTCATCCGCTCGACCGCTCTGGGATCGGTCGGATACGGCCTGCTGCACCGGGCCCACTGCCCGGTCGCCATCGTCACCGACAAGGAGGACAGGAAATGATCGACCCGACGACGCTCGCCGCCAGGGACGTCATGACACGGGTGGTCGTCACGGTCACCCCGGACGAGTCTCCGATCATGGCCTGGGAACTCATGCGCAAAGGCGGCATCCACCACATCCCGGTCGTCGGCCCCAGCCGCTGGCCACACGGGATCCTCTCGATGCAGGACATCGCTACGAGTTGCTCGGGCACGCTGGCCGACCTGTCCCGCCGCAGGGTGGGCGACCTCATCAAATCGAATCTCACGCCGCGCGTCCCGCTCGACCGGCCGCTCTCCGGCGTGGCCGCCGTGATGCTCGACTCCGGCCACGACGCCGTCCCGGTGGTCGACGAGCAGTGCCGGGCGGTCGGCGTGATCACCACGGTCGACATCCTCCGCGCCGTCGCCGGCCGGATCACGCCGGAACCCGGCACGGCGAGTGACGTCCACCCGGCGTTGTTCCGGGTGGAACCGGTGACCTGACCTAGGAAAGGACCTCCACCAGGGGGCGGCGGTAGGAGAGGGTCGTGCCGAGCGGGTAACCCAGCCGCAGCACGACCTGCGGGTACTCGCCGGAGCACAACTTCTGACGGAGGAAGTCGCGCAGCTGCGGATACTCCAGGAGCTGGGTGTGGAAGGCGGCCTGGACGCCTCGGGAGGAGGCATACAGGAGAACCGACTCCAGCGCCTGCCCTGCCTGGACCCAGTCGATCCGCTCGTCACCGGTCGTGGTGATCGCCGCCACCACTCCGGTCACCCCGGCCGGCTCGTCTTCGGTGCCCCAGCCCTGGCCCCGGCTGTAGTCCCGCTGCGGAAACTCCGGATGGCTCTCTGGGGTCCGCCGAGGGTAGGCGTCGGCGGGCACGCCGTCGCGGCGCGGACTCCCGGGACGCAGCCCCCACCGGATCATCTCCAGCTCGAACTCCGGATCCCGCTCCTGCAACTCCTGCGCCACCGTGGTCAATGCCCCGAGGATCCGCACGTCGCCCGGCGACCTGAACGGGATCAGCCGGACGTTCTGCATGGCGGCCAGCGCCGTCAGCGAGTCGATCAGGTCATCGGGGACGGGCCGCTCGGCGAAGCCACCTCGGTGGGTGCGCCGCCGCGGGATCTCCTCCCGAACGATCCTTACCTCCTCACAGGGTGGCTCCGCCGGGCCGACGCGCACTGTGGCGACCAGGCCCGGGCGGTCGGGATCGGGCAGTGTCCTGACCTGCGGCTGATGGCCCATCGCCCGGACGACCGTCCGCATGTTGAACAGCGCCGCGCCGCAACTGATCGTCAACTGCCGTCCCTGCGGATCGCTGACGGGAAGCCGGCGATCGGCGTCGGCGCGGAGACTGATCTCCTTCCCGGCGATGGCGAAGGACCACGGCTGGGAGTTGTGGATCGACGGCGCCCACGTCGCCGCTTCCACCACCGTCTCCAAACCGGCCTCCGGTTCGCCGGACGGAACCGAGGGCACGGTCGAGGGCAGGGCGAGATCGCAGTTGACCTCCACGACACCATCGATACCCCGGAGGGCTTCGATGAGACGGGGGACCGGCGTTCCGGCGGGGACGGGCCCGGCCACACCGACGGCGCCCTCGCCGACGGTGATCGAGAGAGTGTCAGGATCGAGATCGGTGACGTCCCGGATCACCGTGACGACCTCTTCGCGCACCTCATCAGCCAGCTGGGTGAGGATGGGCACCACGTCCGCCTGCGCCACGACGCCCACGATCTTCCCGTCGTCGGGATGCACGACGGGCAACTGCTCCACATCGTGGATGTACATGAGCCGCGCCGCTTCCCTGACGGTGACGTCGGGTGTCACCGTGACAGCCGGTGTGGTCATCAGATCGCCAGCGGTCACCCTGGGACTCCGCCCTTTGCCGGAACGCAGGTCGGCCTCCGATACGACACCCAACGGGCGGTTGTCGCCATCGACGACCGTGACCTGCTTGATCCCGTACTTGTCCATCGCCGACGCGATCTCCGCACGACGCGTCCCCCGCCGTACCGCGACTGCGGTCTGGCCCATCACCTGTCCGACCTTGATCGGCATGGGACCACCCTTCAGCACCGCCGCCCCATTTCCCGGATGGGCGGAAGGTAGAATAAGGAGTAGTTTCTTTCTTCCTTCCTAGCAGACCACAGTCGGCCGGATGAAATCCGGGCAGGAGAGGAGACCCATTGAGTGCGATGCGTGATTCCGGTCCGAGCACTCTGGAAGAACTGAGCGAAAAGGAGTGCCTTCAGCTCGCCGAGCAAGGCGGAATCGGCCGCGTGGCCTTTGGCGGGGCAGTGGTAGGCCCGACGGTATTCCCGGTGAATTACCGGTTGATCGATGGTCAGGTTGTGTTCCGCATTCGCAAAGGCGGAACCATGGATGAGAGTATTTCATCGGGAATCGACGATGTGGAAGTGAAGATCGCCTTTCAGATCGACCATATCGACGAGCGGAACCGCGACGGATGGAGTGTCCTGATCCAGGGTCCTGCCAGTCACGTTTCAGAGAGTGAGCTGTCAGCAACAGGCGCTGACGACGTCGACTCCTGGGCTGGGGACAGCCGTGACCACTACATCCGTATCGCACCTCAACGCGTGACCGGCCGCAGAATAAACCGGATCTAGGTTTGGAGCCGGAGCGCATCTCCGTGCGACGCCCCCGGTGAACCAGGTGGCCTCAGCCACGTGGTGCCGAGCACAGGGCCGTCACAACATTCCGGATCAGGCGTTGGCGCACTGTCACGCGCAACCGTGTCGCCATATCGCGATCAACGCCATACTTCTCGGCGCACCGCGGGCTGAGGTGGTCGTCGGCGTCGATCTGGCGGCGGTTCACGTCCCGTGCTCGACTTCGCGTTGAGGAAGGCGGGCGTGCCGCCACGCTGGCCCGTGCGCCGTTCTCGCCTGGACGACAGCAGGCGAGCCCTGGCCGGTCGGCAGGAGCTCTTCCGGGACGTCCGGGTGTCGATGGAAGTCCTGGGGTCCGTCAGCCAGGCACTGCTGCACGTCGCCCCTACCCCCGTAACCGTTGTCCGCGCGCGGCGATGACGTGGGGGCTGAGCGAGCGACGTCGGAACCGAGCCGGGAGTCCGATGATGACCACACGAAGTACCGAACACCACGGGCTCTCCAGCGAGGAGGCGGCGGTCCTGCTGAAGCGGGACGGCCCCAACCTGCCGCCGCAGCAGCCCCCGACACCCTTGTGGCGGCGGATCGGCGGGCAGATGAAGGACCCGCTGATCCTCGTCCTGCTGGTGGCCGCCGCGCTGACCGCCGCCACCCGGGACTGGGCCGACATGAGCGTGATCCTGCTGGTGGTCGTGGTCAACACCACCGCCGGAGTCGTCCAGGAGGTACGCGCCGACCGGGCCATCACCGCCCTCTCACGGCTCACCGCCCCATCCGCCCGGGTGGTCAGAGACGGCGCCCAGACTCCGGTCCCGGCGGCCGAGGTGGTGCGGGGCGATCTGCTGGTGCTGGCCGAGGGGGATGTGGTCCCCGCCGACGCCGTGGTGGTGGAGTCGGCCGGGCTGCTGGTGGACGAGTCGGCGCTGACCGGGGAGTCCGTGTCGATCGACAAGGGCGACGGCGACCCCCTGTCGGCGGGGACCATGGTGGTGCGGGGCCGGGGCCAGGCCGAGGTGACGGCGATCGGTGCCGCGAGCGCCGTCGGCCGCATCGCCTCGATGATGGGCCAGAAGGCGGCGCTGACGCCGCTCCAGCGCCGGCTGGCAGGCGTCGGACGCGTGCTCGCCGCGGTCGCGGTGACGCTGTGCGCCCTGGTGCTGGCTCTGGGCCTGCTGCGGGGGCAGCCCGTGGAGCTGATGGTGGTGACCGCGATCAGCCTCGTCGTCGCCGCCGTACCCGAATCCCTGCCGGCCGTGGTCACACTGAGCCTCGCGCTGGGCGCCCGGCGGATGACCACACGATCCGCCCTGATACGCCGCCTGCACGCGGTGGAGACCCTGGGCTCGGTGACCGTGCTGGCCACCGACAAGACCGGCACCCTCACCGAGGGCCGGATGGTCGTCCGCGAGATGTGGACCCCTGCCGGAGGAGCGCTGCTCACCGGCTCCGGCTACGCCCCGGAAGGCGAGATCCGCCCCTCCCCCGGCACGACCGCCGGCGACTTCACCGACCTGGCGACCGCGGCCGCCCTGTGCAACGACGCCACGCTCGTCCGCGACGCCGAGGGCAGGTGGGAGGCACTGGGCGACCCGACCGAGGCCGCCCTGCTGGCCGCCGCCGCCAAACTGGGCCTGGACCACACCGAGCTCCGGCGCCGGTTCGCGAGGGTCGGCGAACTGCCCTTCGACAGCGACCGCAAACGCATGACCACCGCGCACCGGCTGCCCACCGGCCAGACCCGGGTGATCTGCAAAGGCGCCCCCGAGGTACTGCTCCAACCCCTGCTGCTCGGCGACGCGCCGGAGTCGCTGGAACGCGCGGCCGCGGCGGCCTGCCGGCTCGCCCACGCCGGCTACCGGGTACTGGCGGTCGCGGGGGCCGACCTCGACGGAACGCCTGCGCGCGTCGAGGAGCGCGGCCTGCGCCTGATCGGCCTGGTGGCGATGCTCGACCCGCCGAGGCGGGAGGCCGCCGACGCCGTGGCCTCCTGCCGCAGGGCCGGTATCCGGCCGCTGCTGATCACCGGCGACCACCCGGGGACCGCCCGCGCCATCGC
The DNA here is from genome assembly GCF_030269205.1 of Herbidospora sp. NBRC 101105. Taxonomy (NCBI): domain Bacteria; kingdom Bacillati; phylum Actinomycetota; class Actinomycetes; order Streptosporangiales; family Streptosporangiaceae; genus Herbidospora; species Herbidospora sp. NBRC 101105. The sequence goes on from NZ_BSSX01000014.1 coordinate 5,859, forward strand.
CGTGGAGCTGGGCATCGTCGAACACGACGGCGTGGTCGCCGACTGCCGCGAGAAAGACGCCCACAGGCAGGACGCCACCGTGTACGCTCGCGCCACCCCCGCGCAGAAACTGGACATCATCCGGCGGCTGCGGGACAACGGCGAGGTGCTGGCCATGACCGGCGACGGGGTCAACGACGGTCCCGCCTTGCGGCAGGCCGACATCGGGGTGGCCATGGGCCGCCGGGGCACCGAGGTCGCCCGGCAGGCCGCCGACCTGGTGCTCGCCGACGACAACCTGACCACGGTGGTCGCCGCCGTCCAGGAGGGCCGGCGCGTCTACGCCAACATCCGCCGCTTCCTCGTCTACGGCCTGTCCGGCGGGGCCGCAGAGATCGCCGTGATGCTGCTGGGCCCCTTCCTCGGTCTTCCGCTGCCGCTGCTGCCGGCCCAGATCCTGTGGATCAACCTGCTCACCCACGGCCTGCCCGGCGTGGCCCTGGGCGGCGAGCCCGCCACGCCCGGTTCCATGGACGCCCCGCCGCGTCCTCCGAGGGAGAGCATCCTCGGGGCGGGCCTGTGGCAGCGCGTGGTCCGCGTCGCCGCGGTGCTGACCGCCGTGACACTCGGCGTCGCGGTGTGGGCCGCCCATACCGGCCGCCCCTGGCAGAGCATGGCCTTCCTGGCCCTGGGCGCGGCACAGCTCGGCGTCGCCCTCGGCTCACGCACCCGGCCCGGCACCCGGGCCAATCCGCTGCTGCCGATCGCCGTCGCGGGCGCGCTCGTGCTCCAGCTGGCCGGGCTGTACCTCCCGCCCCTGCGCGACCTTCTGGGCACCCGGCCACTGGCCGCCGGTGACCTGGTGATCGTGCTGGCGGTATCGGTGCTGGGCTACGCCGCGGTGCGACTCGAC
>NZ_BSSX01000015.1:1325-2826 GCF_030269205.1 Herbidospora sp. NBRC 101105
AGTCGGGGAAGTGAAACATCTCAGTACCCGTAGGAAGAGAAAACAAGAGTGATTCCGTGAGTAGTGGTGAGCGAAAGCGGATGAGGCCAAACCGTATGCGTGTGATAGCCGGCGGGCGTTGCGTATGCGGGGTTGTGGGACCCTCTGGGGAGATCTGCCGGTCTCCCAGGCAGTAAGAAATCAGCGTGGTAGTCGAAGCTTTTGGGAAATTGCGCCGTAGACCGTGAGAGCCGGGTAGGCGAAACTTCGCTGACTGTTTGAGGGGATCCCAAGTAGCACGGGGCCCGAGAAATCCTGTGTGAATCTGCCAGGACCACCTGGTAAGCCTAAATACTCCCTGATGACCGATAGTGAACTAGTACCGTGAGGGAAAGGTGAAAAGCGCCCCGGTGAGGGGTCGTGAAATAGTACCTGAAACCGTGTGCTTACAAGCCGTAGGAGCGTAACAGGGCTTGCTCTGTTGTGATGTGACTGCGTGCCTTTTGAAGAATGAGCCTGCGAGTTATGGTGTGTGGCGAGGTTAACCCGTGTGGGGGAGCCGTAGCGAAAGCGAGTCTGAATAGGGCGTTGAGTCGCATGCTGTAGACCCGAAGCGGGGTGATCTACGCATGGGCAGGTTGAAGCGCGGGTAAGACCGCGTGGAGGACCGAACCCACCAGGGTTGAAAACCTGGGGGATGATCTGTGTGTAGGGGTGAAAGGCCAATCAAACTCCGTGATAGCTGGTTCTCCCCGAAATGCATTTAGGTGCAGCGTCGCGTGTTTCTTGCCGGAGGTAGAGCACTGGATGGCCGATGGGCCCGACAAGGTTACTGACGTCAGCCAAACTCCGAATGCCGGTAAGTGAGAGCGTGGCAGTGAGACTGCGGGCGATAAGGTTCGTAGTCGAGAGGGAAACAGCCCAGATCACCGACTAAGGCCCCTAAGCGTGTGCTAAGTGGGAAAGGATGTGGAGTCGCAGAGACAACCAGGAGGTTGGCTTAGAAGCAGCCACCCTTGAAAGAGTGCGTAATAGCTCACTGGTCAAGTGATTCCGCGCCGACAATGTAGCGGGGCTCAAGTACACCGCCGAAGTCGTGGCATTCGCGAACGAAGGTTCGTGGATGGGTAGGGGAGCGTCGTGTCGCCGGCGAAGCAGCCGAGTGATCGAGTTGTGGAGGCGACGCGAGTGAGAATGCAGGCATGAGTAGCGAATCAGAAGTGAGAAACTTCTGCGCCGGATGACCAAGGGTTCCTGGGGCAGGCTAATCCGCCCAGGGTAAGTCGGGGCCTAAGGCGAGGCCGACAGGCGTAGTCGATGGATAACGGGTTGATATTCCCGTACCCGCTGTGATGCGCCCATATCGAGGCCAGTGATACTAACAGTCCTTACCTTGTTTGATTCCTTCGGGTTTCTTTCAAGGGAACGCTGGACCTGATCTGGTAGTAGGTAAACGATGGGGTGACGCAGGAAGGTAGCCCAGCCCGGGCGATGGTAGTCCCGGGGTAAGCATGTAGGACGG
>NZ_BSSX01000015.1:2923-4492 GCF_030269205.1 Herbidospora sp. NBRC 101105
TAAGTCTGAGGTGTGATGCCGAGCCGATTGTGGCGAAGTGGGTGATCCTATGCTGCCGAGAAAAGCCTCTAGTGAGTGTCATGGCGGCCCGTACCCTAAACCGACTCAGGTGGTCAGGTAGAGAATACTAAGGCGTTCGGGTGAACTGTGGTTAAGGAACTCGGCAAATTGCCCCCGTAACTTCGGGAGAAGGGGGGCCTCTGCTGGTGATCGGACTTGCTCCGTGAGCTGGTGGGGGTCGCAGTGGCCAGGGGGAAGCGACTGTTTACTAAAAACACAGGTCCGTGCTAAGTCGTAAGACGATGTATACGGACTGACGCCTGCCCGGTGCCGGAACGTTAAGGGGACCGCTTAGCCCAGTAATGGGCGAAGGTGAGAACTTAAGCGCCGGTAAACGGCGGTGGTAACTATAACCATCCTAAGGTAGCGAAATTCCTTGTCGGGTAAGTTCCGACCTGCACGAATGGCGTAACGACTTCCCCGCTGTCTCAACCACAGACCCGGTGAAATTGCACTACGAGTAAAGATGCTCGTTTCGCGCAGCAGGACGGAAAGACCCCGGGACCTTCACTACAGCTTGACATTGGTGTTTGGAACGGTTTGTGTAGGATAGGTGGGAGACTGGGAAGCTTGGACGCTAGTTCAGGTGGAGTCATTGGTGAAATACCACTCTGATCGTTTTGGATGTCTAACCCGCGCCCGTGGATCCGGGTGGGGGACAGTGTCTGGTGGGTAGTTTAACTGGGGCGGTTGCCTCCTAAAGAGTAACGGAGGCGCCCAAAGGTTCCCTCAGCCTGGTTGGCAATCAGGTGTCGAGTGTAAGTGCACAAGGGAGCTTGACTGTGAGACCGACGGGTCGAGCAGGAGCGAAAGCTGGGACTAGTGATCCGGCACCGACGTGTGGAAGTGGTGTCGCTCAACGGCTAAAAGGTACCCCGGGGATAACAGGCTGATCTTCCCCAAGAGTCCATATCGACGGGATGGTTTGGCACCTCGATGTCGGCTCGTCGCATCCTGGGGCTGGAGTAGGTCCCAAGGGTTGGGCTGTTCGCCCATTAAAGCGGTACGCGAGCTGGGTTTAGAACGTCGCGAGACAGTTCGGTCCCTATCCGCTGCGCGCGCAGGAGACTTGAGAGAGGCTGTCCCTAGTACGAGAGGACCGGGACGGACGAACCTCTGGTGTGCCAGTTGTTCTGCCAAGGGCACGGCTGGTTGGCTACGTTCGGAAGGGATAACCGCTGAAAGCATCTAAGCGGGAAGCTCGTCTTGAGATGAGGTCTCCCACCCAGTGATGGGGTAAGGCCCCCGGTAGACGACCGGGTTGATAGGCCGGGAGTGGAAGCACAGTAATGTGTGGAGCTGACCGGTACTAATAGGCCGAGGACTTGACCATAAATGTTCGCGTCGACTATGCAACTCTCGAACCACAAGCAGGTTCGCTAGAGTTACGGCGGTTATGGCGGAGGGGAAACACCCGGTTACATTCCGAACCCGGAAGTTAAGCCCTCCAGCGCCGATGGTACTGCACCGGGGACGGTGTGGGAGAGTAGGACACCGCCGGACAATCTT
>NZ_BSSX01000016.1:0-1339 GCF_030269205.1 Herbidospora sp. NBRC 101105
CGCTACGACTGTGAGGATCGAAGGGTGCCGCCTCGGGTGGTGGTCTGACCCGCGTTACGACTGGCCCATGTGCCCTGTGTTTGATCTGTCGGCCATCACCCGGGACGGCGCTCGCTGCCGCCGGACCGGGCGGGGGTGTCCCGATAGGGGCCTTGCTGCGAACAAGCGCGCCATCACAGTCCTGACCGCCCACCTCGATCCGGCGTCGGCCAGCCCCCATCCCGGACCGCCAGGAGTCAGGCCGCCCATGCCCAGCATCCCCCGCGACAGCGACTTCATCCAAGATCATGACCCCGAGACCGTGGTCCTGGGCGTCGACACCCACAAGGACACCCACGTGGCGGCCGTCGTCAGCACCACCGGACGGTCACGCGGCAGCCGCAGTTTCCCGGCCACCGCCACCGGCTACCGGGACCTGCTGGACTGGGCCGCCGGCTTCGGCACATTGCGACGCGCGGGGGTGGAGGGCACCAGCTCCTACGGCACCGCCCTGACCAGGCACCTGCACGCCGCCGGCCTCCAAGTCCTGGAGGTCAACCAGCCAGACAAGGCCGAACGCCGACGGCGCGGCAAGACCGACGCGATCGACGCCGAAACCGCAGCACGCGCGGTGCTGTCCGGACGAGCCAGCGCCACCGCCAAGACCGGCGACGGTCCCGTGGAGATGATCCGACTGTTCAAAACAGCCAAGGAATCAGCGATTAATCCCGCGCCCAGGCCATCAACCAGCTCAAAGCCGTCCTGATGCGCGCCGATCCCGCCATGCGCGAGAACCTGACAGGCCTCAGCAACCCCAAGCTCATCCGAGCCTGCGCCCAACTCGCGCCCGGCCCCGTCGCCACCTCCAAGGCCGCCGCGGCTCACACCCTGCGCTCACTGGCCCAGCGGATCATCCACCTCACCGACGAGATCGACGACCTCGCGCCCAGATCACCGCAGCGATCAACAGCCACAGTCCACACCTGCTCGACTGCTACGGCGTCGGTCCCGACACGGCAGCGGCTCTGCTCATCGTCGCCGGCGACAACCCCGGACGGCTCAACAATGAGGCGTCCTTCGCCGCGCTCTGCGGCGTGAGCCCCATCCAAGCCTCCTCAGGAAAGGCGCAACGCCACCGCCTCAACCGCGGCGGTGATCGCCGCGCCAACTCCGCCCTCTACACCATCGTCCTGGCCCGGCTCCGCTGGAACACACGCACCCGCGACTACATCGCCCGACGACAAGCCCAGGGCAAAACCCGGCGCGAAGCCATCCGCTGTCTCAAGCGCTACGTCGCCCGCGAGATCTACAAGATCATCACAACACCACAGCGCACTTGACATCCATAGGGGCATCAAAC
>NZ_BSSX01000017.1:0-1209 GCF_030269205.1 Herbidospora sp. NBRC 101105
ATTTCGTTGTCCGTGTTCCGGACGACGCTCACGCTAGGACCGGGGCAAGGGGCCGTTCTGCGCACAAAACCACACAAGCCATCGAGCGTGCATTAGTACACAAACCCACACCTCAAGCGCGAAAAGCGGTTGATCGGCTTCCCCTTCGTGAGGAGGCTGCCGCCATGTGGTATCCCAAGATCGCCCAGCGCTTCGGCGACGGCCCGCTCCCCGGCGGCATCTGGGTGGCGGAAGAGAAGGTGCACGGAGCACACTTCGCCCTTGTCAGCGACGGGACCACCACCCGCCCCGCCGGGCGGCGCGGAGTGCTGGAAGAGGAGCGCTTCGAAGCCTTCTTCGGCGTGACCCGGCTCTGGCCCGTCCTCGCCACCGCCGCGGCAGCGGCCGCCCGCACGGTGGGCACCGAGCTGGTCTTGTACGGGGAACTCGCCGGCGGCGGCTACCCGCACCCAGAGGTGGCGCCGATCTCGGAGCTGAGCCCCGTCCAGACCGGTGTCTGGTACGGCCCAGACCTCCTCTGGCTCGCCTTCGACGGCGCCGTGCGAAGCGGCTCCGGCATGCGCTGGCTCGGCCGGGATGAGCTGGCCTCGCTGATCGAGTCGGTCGGCCTGTTGTGCGTGCCCGTGCTGGGCAGGGGCCGGCGGCAGGACCTGCTGGAGCTGCCGGCTGACTTCCCGTCTCTGGTCCCGCAGATGCTCGGCCTTCCGGAGGTCGCCGACAACCGCGCCGAGGGATACGTGGTGAAGCCGGCGGGACCGTGGGACACCGCCGTACGCGGGCCAAGGCCGGCGCTGAAGGTGAAGCAGCCCGGCTTCGCCGAAGACGCCCGCTATGACGGATCTCGCTCGTTCATCCCGCCCTCCGACGGGTTGCCGGGCTGGTTGCTGACCGCCGCCGTGGAACGCCTGACCCCACCGAGGGTCGACGCGGCATGGAGCAAGCTTGGTCCGGCGGCGAGCGCGGCAGATCTCACCTCCGAGCTCGTCAACGACCTGCTGGCCGATCTCAGTGACGATCTGGGGGGCCTGGAGGAGTCCGAGCGGAAGCCGCTGGAAGCCGCGCTGACCCCCGCCGCCCACCTGCTGGTCAGCGCCCGGAAGGCGACGTATGTGCAGTAGTACGCACTAGACGCCTTGTGTGGTTTTGTGCGCAGAACGGCCCCTTGCCCCGGTCCTAGCGTGAGCGTCGTCCGAAACACGGACGACCAAC
>NZ_BSSX01000018.1:0-928 GCF_030269205.1 Herbidospora sp. NBRC 101105
GACCCCATGAAGTCGGAGTCGCTAGTAATCGCAGATCAGCAATGCTGCGGTGAATACGTTCCCGGGCCTTGTACACACCGCCCGTCACGTCACGAAAGTCGGCAACACCCGAAGCCCGTGGCCCAACCACTTGTGGGGGGAGCGGTCGAAGGTGGGGCTGGCGATTGGGACGAAGTCGTAACAAGGTAGCCGTACCGGAAGGTGCGGCTGGATCACCTCCTTTCTAAGGAGCACTGATCTGGCAGGCGCAAGCCTCCAGGTCCACGTCGTGATCATCAGCGAATGTCTGGTGCACGGCAGCTCATTAGTGGAGCACTGGCTATTCGAATCGAGAGCGTGATGCTCCTGCTCAGTACCGCCCAGCTTGCTGGGAGTGGGAACAGGAGAGAGCGGGCGAGCTGGTTCGAGCACACTGTTGGGTCCTGAGGAAACGGACCATCCCAACTGGGCTGCTACTTCGGTGGTGGCCTTGTTGTTGGGCGCTGGACGTTCCTCTGGACTAACTGCGGGGCTGATCCCTCGCTATACCACGTCTGTTGCAGGCGGTTCGGTAGCGGATCGGATTGGTTGCTGTTTGTTGTTTGTGAATTGCATAGTGGACGCGAGCATCTTGTGGCCAAGTTTTTTAGGGCACACGGTGGATGCCTTGGCATCAGGAGCCGATGAAGGACGTGGGAGGCTGCGTTAAGCCTCGGGGAGTCGCCAACCAGACGTTGATCCGGGGATGTCCGAATGGGGAAACCTAGCACCAGTCATGTGGTGTTGCCTCCGCCTGAATGTATAGGGCGGTTGGTGGTAACGCGGGGAAGTGAAACATCTCAGTACCCGTAGGAAGAGAAAACAAGAGTGATTCCGTGAGTAGTGGTGAGCGAAAGCGGATGAGGCCAAACCGTATGCGTGTGATAGCCGGCGGGCGTTGCGTATGCGG
>NZ_BSSX01000019.1:0-803 GCF_030269205.1 Herbidospora sp. NBRC 101105
CTCGAAGCCGTGGTGGAGGCCGCCACGTGGGCGCCCTCGATTCACAACACTCAGCCGTGGTCGTTCGCCATCGCCGGGGAGGAGATCAGCCTCCGCGCAGACATGGACCGGCGGCTGCCCTACAGCGATCCGCAGGGACGGCAACTGCTGATCAGTTGTGGCGCGGCCCTGTTCAACATGAGGACCGCGATACGCGCCATGGATCGTGCGCCGATCGTGCGGATGTTGCCCGATCCCGATCGTCCGTCGCTGGTGGCCACCGTACGCATCGGCCCTTCGGAGCCCGCCGGTGAGGAGATCGCGACCATCCGGCAGGAGATCACGCGTCGCCGGACGCACCGAGGAGGCTTCACCGATCGGCCGATACCGGAGGGCGTGCTGGGATCGCTCGTGACGGAGGCCGCCCAGGAGAGTTGCCGGCTGATCGCGCTCACGTCCGAGACCGCGGTGGAGATGCTGGCCGCACTGACCTCTGTGGCCCAGGAGGCGCAAGCGGGAGATCCGAATTTCGATCTTGAGATGATCCGCTGGGGGCGACGCCCGGGTAGCGAACGCCGGGACGGCGTGCCCGCCGACGCCTACCCGCGACGAAGCCAGGAACAGCCCCGATTCCCTCAACGCGATTACAGCCGGGGGCAGGGCTGGGGCGGCGATGCCGACGAGGCGGCAGGGACGGAGGTGGGGGTGGTGGCCTTGCTCACCACTCCGGGAGACGAGCGGACGGACTGGCTGCACACCGGACAGGCCCTGCAGAGGGTGCTGCTGCACGCCGCCGTCCACGGGATCAGCGCGGCCTTCCACAC
>NZ_BSSX01000020.1:0-735 GCF_030269205.1 Herbidospora sp. NBRC 101105
GAGTTTCCGCAGATGGTGATCCGTCTGGGCTACCCGAGTAAGACGGCCCGCGGAGTCAGGCGCCCGTTGGCGGAGGTCCTCTCCGAGGAACGCGACCGGTGAGACTCGGCCAGGCCGGCGGCCTCCGCCGCCGACCTGGCGATTGCGTGATCAGAGCCGGTTGATCCGTCGGCCGGTCACACGTTGCGGGGCGATGCGGATGTAGTGGTTGCGGTCGTCTCCTGCCCAGGAGTCCACGTTCGCCTTGATGTCGCTTTCCGGGACGTGGTGGGCGGGGCCCTGAATCAGGACGCTCCAGCCCTCATGGTTGGTCTCGTCGATGTGGTCGACCTGGAAGGCGATTTTGATCTCCAGGTCTTCGATGCCGGACCGGAGGCTTTCGTCCATGGTTCCGCCCTCACGAATCCGGAAGACGATTTCGCCGTTCAGCAACCGGTAATTCACCGGAAAAATGGTTGGGCCCAGCGCGCCTCCGAAGGCCACTCGGCCGATTCCGGCGGCGCCGATCAGTTGCAGGCACTCCTGCTCGTTCAGCGTTTCCAGCGTGCCGGCCTCGGGATTCTGCTTGCCCGCCATCATGTGCTCCTTTTCAGAAGTGAAATGATTCATCAAAGGGAGGAGGCAGAATTAATGTCATTCTACTGCCCCATATGTTCCGCGATTGGGCCGGGACCTAGAGGACGGGCTGCAGCCGGAAGAGCGCGGGATGCACATCACCGGGCTCATGCCGCGGCT
>NZ_BSSX01000021.1:0-656 GCF_030269205.1 Herbidospora sp. NBRC 101105
GAGGTGATCCGGCCGGCGACCGCGCGCAGCACATCGACGGCGGTGATGACGCCGACCACCCGGCCGTGCTCGTCCACTACGGGAACAGCGTCCCGGGCCGAGTCGAGCATCGTCTCGGCCACGGCGTCGAGCGGACGGTCCAGCCTGACCCGTGGTGTGCGCTCCGACTTCACGAGATCGCCGACCTGACGACGGGAGACATCCGCCAGGGTGCCAGTGCAACTGTCGGTGAGGTTCTGCGTCGAGAGCAGGCCGTGCAGGCGCTGACCCGCGCCGATGACCGGGATGTGGTGGACGTCGGCCCGGCGCATCAGCTCCCAGGCCATGAGCGGTGACTCGTCCGGGGCGACCGTGACGACCACTCGGGTCATGACGTCCTGTGCGGTGAGGGCATTCAGGCTGGTCATGGCTTTCCCTCCTGGGACAGGCTCTGATTCGTCTCCATTGCACCCCGCGGTGGGGGAGCGGCGCCTGGGCCGAAGGTCCCGAGGGGGGCGGACCTCCGTCGGTGCCCGGGATGAACGACCCGGTCGAGTCGCACCGCGGCGTAGCCCAGCACCGATACCGCCAGCACGATCACCAGGTCACCGGCGGCCAGTGGCCGGGTGCCCAGAAGGTCGCGCAGGGGCGGGAGGTACAGCCCGGCCAGCTGGAGC
>NZ_BSSX01000022.1:0-651 GCF_030269205.1 Herbidospora sp. NBRC 101105
ATGACCACGATGAACGGGGTCGTCGTCGGCTACGACGGCTCAGATTTCGCGATGCAGGCCCTGGACTGGGCCATGGACGAGGCCGAGATGCGGAAGCTGCCGCTCACCGTCGCCCACGCCTGGCACTGGCCATACGGCGAGGCGTCCGACGAAGCCAAGGATCATCTGCGCCGGGCCGCCGATCACGTGCTCTGGCACGGCGTCTCGTGCGCGCGGGCCACCAGCGCGGTGACGGAGGTCAACGGGGAGTTGTGGAAGGGGTCGGCCAACGACCAGCTCGTGGCCCTGTCCGGGGCGGCCGACCTGCTCGTGGTCGGTTCCCGGGGGCTGAGCCGGGTCCCGTCCATGATGATCGGCTCGGTCGCCTGCCACGTCGCCGCCTACGCCGCCTGCCCGGCCCTGGTCGTACGCGGACCTGGCCCGATTCCCGCCCCGCTCCACCCGGGCCCCGTCGTCGTGGGAGTCGATGGAGCCCCCGGCGGCAGAGCCCGGCCGGTGGTCGAGTTCGCCTTCGCCGAGGCCGCACTCCGGCAGCTCCCGCTGGTGGCGGTCCGGTGTGGCCTGACCGCCCCGTCGTTCGGCACCTCGATGGCGCTGGTCCCCGACCTGACCCTGGCGGAGGAGGAGCTCGGGGAGGCGCTCACCGCCTGG
>NZ_BSSX01000023.1:0-525 GCF_030269205.1 Herbidospora sp. NBRC 101105
CCCCATGAAGTCGGAGTCGCTAGTAATCGCAGATCAGCAATGCTGCGGTGAATACGTTCCCGGGCCTTGTACACACCGCCCGTCACGTCACGAAAGTCGGCAACACCCGAAGCCCGTGGCCCAACCAGCAATGGGGGGAGCGGTCGAAGGTGGGGCTGGCGATTGGGACGAAGTCGTAACAAGGTAGCCGTACCGGAAGGTGCGGCTGGATCACCTCCTTTCTAAGGAGCATCGACACCGCTTAACCACGGTGTCCACGTCGTGACCATCGGCGAATGTTCGATGCACGGCAGCTCATTAGTGGAGCACTGGCTATTCGAATCGAGAGCGTGATGCTCCTGCTCAGTACCGCCCAGCTTGCTGGGAGTGGGAACGGGAGAGAGCGGGCGAGCTGGTTCGAGCACACTGTTGGGTCCTGAGGAAACGGACCGTCTTCGGGGTCATCGCCTAGTGTGGTGGCCCTGTTGTTCGGGCCTGAGTGCCTCTGGACTAACTGCGGGATCCGCTTCTGCCATACCGCATCTC
>NZ_BSSX01000024.1:0-447 GCF_030269205.1 Herbidospora sp. NBRC 101105
CCCGCACCGCCCAGGCGCAGTACAACGCCGGCGGCTGGGTCACCCACCACAACACCGACGCCTGGCGTGCCACCTCAGTCGTCGACGGCGCCTTCTGGGGCATGTGGCAGACCGGCGGCGCCTGGCTGGCCACCCTGATCTGGGAGCACTACACCTTCACCGGCGACCTGGACTTCCTGCGCACCTACTACCCCGCCATGAAGGGCGCCGCCCAGTTCTTCCTCGACACCCTGGTCACCGAGCCCAGCCTCGGCTACCTGGTCACCAACCCCTCCAACTCCCCGGAGCTGGGCCACCACAACGGCGTCAGCGTGTGTGCCGGGCCGACGATGGACAACCAGATCCTGCGCGACCTGTTCAACGGCTGCGCCCAGGCCAGCCAGACCCTCGGCGTGGACGCCACCTTCCGCACCCAGGTCCTGGCCGCCCGCGACCGGCTCGCCCCGA
>NZ_BSSX01000025.1:0-439 GCF_030269205.1 Herbidospora sp. NBRC 101105
ACACGGAGGAAACAGTGCACACGATCGGCAAGCTGCTCGCCGGGACCGTTCTGGCCGGCGTCGTGGCCACGGGGGTTGCTATCGCACCGGCCGCCACGGCATCCGCCACCACCACCGCCACCGCCTCGGCCGCCCAGGCCCAGGCCGGGTCCAGCTGGGACCGCTTCGAACGCGGCGACGGCCGGTTCGACTACCGGTGGGGCAAGAGCGGCGGCCGCTACTGGCTCGACTTCAAGATCTGGGACCGCGACCACGACGACCGCGACCACAGCTTCTTCGACGTCTACTACAAGGACCACGGCAAGTGGTTCTTCTACAAGCGGTACAGCACCAAGACCTTCCTGTCCAAGCACATCGTCTTCGGCAAGCACGTCGACGACTTCCGCGTCCGCGGCGGCTACGGCCACAACGGCAGCTTCGGCTGGGGCGGCTGGCACCA
>NZ_BSSX01000026.1:0-413 GCF_030269205.1 Herbidospora sp. NBRC 101105
GGGCCGACGATGGACAACCAGATCCTGCGCGACCTGTTCAACGGCTGCGCCCAGGCCAGCCAGACCCTCGGCGTGGACGCCACCTTCCGCACCCAGGTCCTGGCCGCCCGCGACCGGCTCGCCCCGATGAAGACCGGCTCCCGCGGCAACATCCAGGAATGGCTGTATGACTGGATCGAGCCGGAGACCAACCACCGCCACATCTCCCACCTGTACGGGCTGCACCCCAGCAACCAGATCACCAAACGCGGCACCCCCGCGTTGTACACCGCCGCCCGGCGCACCCTGGAACTACGCGGCGACGACGGCACCGGCTGGTCCCTCGCCTGGAAGATCAACTACTGGGCGCGGATGGAAGAAGGCGCCCGCGCCCACACCCTGCTCCGCCTGCTGGTCACCACCGCCCGCCTCGC
>NZ_BSSX01000027.1:0-394 GCF_030269205.1 Herbidospora sp. NBRC 101105
AGTGTGTCCAAGACCCCAACACTCAAGAAAGGCACTGTGGTCACCACCCACTAGTGCTCACCCCAACCATTCACCTTCGTTCTTTTACTTTTTGATTTGTTTTTCACCATATTTGAATTCCAAGCCCCGTTCTAGGCCGCCAATAATTGATCTATTACTGGGATTTCAGCGATTGCACCTGCTAAGGAACCGACCTTTGTCCTTCTTCCTCCTCCACGTCGGTGCATTTCTCCCTTTAGAGGCCAATAATCTTTGATTATGAGAGATAACATTCTCCCCCGGGGGTGCAATGATGAGAGGACACACGTTTTGCTGGGTGTCAGGCGTTGATTTCTGAGCAATAGTGGTTGGTGATCACAGTGCCTTTCTTGAGTGTTGGGGTCTTGGACACACT
>NZ_BSSX01000028.1:0-337 GCF_030269205.1 Herbidospora sp. NBRC 101105
GAGATGCGGTATGGCAGAAGCGGATCCCGCAGTTAGTCCAGAGGCACTCAGGCCCGAACAACAGGGCCACCACACTAGGCGATGACCCCGAAGACGGTCCGTTTCCTCAGGACCCAACAGTGTGCTCAGCCCGACCTCAACTCCAGCTCCGTGTTCCCACTCCCAGCAAGCTGGGCGGTACTAGCGGGCCGGCAACCTCGGCCGACTGACTAGCCAGTGCTCCACTAATGAGCTGCCGTGCACCAGACATTCGCTGATGATCACGACGTGGACCTGGAGGCTTGCGCCTGCCAGATCAGTGCTCCTTAGAAAGGAGGTGATCCAGCCGCACCTTCCG
>NZ_BSSX01000029.1:0-312 GCF_030269205.1 Herbidospora sp. NBRC 101105
AGGTGGGGGTGGTGGCCTTGCTCACCACTCCGGGAGACGAGCGGACGGACTGGCTGCACACCGGACAGGCCCTGCAGAGGGTGCTGCTGCACGCCGCCGTCCACGGGATCAGCGCGGCCTTCCACACACAACTGCTGGAGTATCCGAATCTTCGTGATTTCGTCCGGACGGAGATCTGCTCCAAAGAGTTTCCGCAGATGGTGATCCGTCTGGGCTACCCGAGTAAGACGGCCCGCGGAGTCAGGCGCCCGTTGGCGGAGGTCCTCTCCGAGGAACGCGACCGGTGAGACTCGGCCAGGCCGGCGGCCTCCG
>NZ_BSSX01000030.1:0-312 GCF_030269205.1 Herbidospora sp. NBRC 101105
AGGTGGGGGTGGTGGCCTTGCTCACCACTCCGGGAGACGAGCGGACGGACTGGCTGCACACCGGACAGGCCCTGCAGAGGGTGCTGCTGCACGCCGCCGTCCACGGGATCAGCGCGGCCTTCCACACGCAACTGCTGGAGTATCCGAATCTTCGTGATTTCGTCCGGACGGAGATCTGCTCCAAGGAGTTTCCGCAGATGGTGATCCGTCTGGGCTACCCGAGTAAGACGGCCCGCGGAGTCAGGCGCCCGTTGGCGGAGGTCCTCTCCGAGGAACGCGACCGGTGAGACTCGGCCAGGCCGGCGGCCTCCG
>NZ_BSSX01000031.1:0-312 GCF_030269205.1 Herbidospora sp. NBRC 101105
CGAAGCACTCCGACAAGTTGGTGGTGTCGGCGTGCCAGTAGTTCATCGGCAGGTTGGCGTTGATCGTGTACTTCGAATCCCACGACGGGGTCAGGGAGTCGTTCCAGATGCCCTGCAGGTTGGCCGGCTGGGTGCCGGGCCGGGAGGAGGAGATGAGCAGGTAACGCCCGAACTGGAACAACAACGCGGCGAACTGGGGGTCGTTGACGCTGTTGTGCTGGGCGATGCGCACGTCGGTGGGCTGGTCGGCGGCCGAGGTGCGGCCCAGGTCCAGGGTGGCCCGGTTGAACAGCGTCTGGTAGTCGGCGATGT
>NZ_BSSX01000032.1:0-298 GCF_030269205.1 Herbidospora sp. NBRC 101105
GAGCACACTGTTGGGTCCTGAGGAAACGGACCGTCTTCGGGGTCATCGCCTAGTGTGGTGGCCCTGTTGTTCGGGCCTGAGTGCCTCTGGACTAACTGCGGGATCCGCTTCTGCCATACCGCATCTCATCGCGTGAGCGTTGGGGTGGTCTGGTGGCGGGCCGGTTGGATCGCTGTTTGTTGTTTGTGAATTGCATAGTGGACGCGAGCATCTTGTGGCCAAGTTTTTTAGGGCACACGGTGGATGCCTTGGCATCAGGAGCCGATGAAGGACGTGGGAGGCTGCGTTAAGCCTCGGG
>NZ_BSSX01000033.1:0-281 GCF_030269205.1 Herbidospora sp. NBRC 101105
TGTTTGATTCCTTCGGGTTTCTTTCAAGGGAACGCTGGACCTGATCTGGTAGTAGGTAAACGATGGGGTGACGCAGGAAGGTAGCCCAGCCCGGGCGATGGTAGTCCCGGGGTAAGCATGTAGGACGAGGGATAGGCAAATCCGTCCCTTATTAAGTCTGAGGTGTGATGCCGAGCCGATTGTGGCGAAGTGGGTGATCCTATGCTGCCGAGAAAAGCCTCTAGTGAGTGTCATGGCGGCCCGTACCCTAAACCGACTCAGGTGGTCAGGTAGAGAATACT
>NZ_BSSX01000034.1:0-280 GCF_030269205.1 Herbidospora sp. NBRC 101105
TGTTTGATTCCTTCGGGTTTCTTTCAAGGGAACGCTGGACCTGATCTGGTAGTAGGTAAACGATGGGGTGACGCAGGAAGGTAGCCCAGCCCGGGCGATGGTAGTCCCGGGGTAAGCATGTAGGACGGAGCGTAGGCAAATCCGCGCTCTATTAGTCTGAGGTGTGATGCCGAGCCGATTGTGGCGAAGTGGGTGATCCTATGCTGCCGAGAAAAGCCTCTAGTGAGTGTCATGGCGGCCCGTACCCTAAACCGACTCAGGTGGTCAGGTAGAGAATACT
>NZ_BSSX01000035.1:0-278 GCF_030269205.1 Herbidospora sp. NBRC 101105
GTGTCTCAGTCCCAGTGTGGCCGGTCGCCCTCTCAGGCCGGCTACCCGTCGTCGCCTTGGTAGGCCACTACCCCACCAACAAGCTGATAGGCCGCGAGCCCATCCCTGACCGAAAAAACTTTCCACACACAGACGATGCCATCGTGTGTCATATCCGGTATTAGACCCAGTTTCCCAGGCTTATCCCAGAGTCAGGGGCAGGTTACTCACGTGTTACTCACCCGTTCGCCGCTCGAGTACCCCGAAGGGCCTTTCCGCTCGACTTGCATGTGTTAAGC
>NZ_BSSX01000036.1:0-262 GCF_030269205.1 Herbidospora sp. NBRC 101105
GACCTGGAGGCTTGCGCCTGCCAGATCAGTGCTCCTTAGAAAGGAGGTGATCCAGCCGCACCTTCCGGTACGGCTACCTTGTTACGACTTCGTCCCAATCGCCAGCCCCACCTTCGACCGCTCCCCCTCTTGCGAGTTGGGCCACGGGCTTCGGGTGTTGCCGACTTTCGTGACGTGACGGGCGGTGTGTACAAGGCCCGGGAACGTATTCACCGCAGCATTGCTGATCTGCGATTACTAGCGACTCCGACTTCATGGGGTC
>NZ_BSSX01000037.1:0-256 GCF_030269205.1 Herbidospora sp. NBRC 101105
ACGCCGTGGCCGAGACGATGCTCGACTCGGCCCGGGACGCTGTTCCCGTAGTGGACGAGCACGGCCGGGTGGTCGGCGTCATCACCGCCGTCGATGTGCTGCGCGCGGTCGCCGGCCGGATCACCTCGAAGCCGCGGCATGAGCCCGGTGATGTGCATCCCGCGCTCTTCCGGCTGCAGCCCGTCCTCTAGGTCCCGGCCCAATCGCGGAACATATGGGGCAGTAGAATGACATTAATTCTGCCTCCTCCCTTTGA
>NZ_BSSX01000038.1:0-256 GCF_030269205.1 Herbidospora sp. NBRC 101105
TCAAAGGGAGGAGGCAGAATTAATGTCATTCTACTGCCCCATATGTTCCGCGATTGGGCCGGGACCTAGAGGACGGGCTGCAGCCGGAAGAGCGCGGGATGCACATCACCGGGCTCATGCCGCGGCTCGGAGGTGATCCGGCCGGCGACCGCGCGCAGCACATCGACGGCGGTGATGACGCCGACCACCCGGCCGTGCTCGTCCACTACGGGAACAGCGTCCCGGGCCGAGTCGAGCATCGTCTCGGCCACGGCGT
>NZ_BSSX01000039.1:0-255 GCF_030269205.1 Herbidospora sp. NBRC 101105
GGGAGGCTGCGTTAAGCCTCGGGGAGTCGCCAACCAGACGTTGATCCGGGGATGTCCGAATGGGGAAACCTAGCACCAGTCATGTGGTGTTGCCTCCGCCTGAATGTATAGGGCGGTTGGTGGTAACACGGGGAAGTGAAACATCTCAGTACCCGTAGGAAGAGAAAACAAGAGTGATTCCGTGAGTAGTGGTGAGCGAAAGCGGATGAGGCCAAACCGTATGCGTGTGATAGCCGGCGGGCGTTGCGTATGCGG